>NZ_QGGX01000003.1 GCF_003148805.1 Aminobacter sp. AP02 | reverse complement strand
GCACTGCCCGGCGCCGATGCGCTTTTGATCGCCACCGAATGGAAGAACTTCCGCGCGCCTTCCTTCGAGATGATCAAGCAGGCGCTCGCCACACCCGTCATCTTCGACGGCCGCAACCTCTACGACCCGCGCGTGCTCGCCCGCCACGGCATCGACTACATCTCCATCGGACGAAAGGGAGGCAAGCGGGACAGGCGAGTGACCAAGGAGCTGGCTGCATGAGGGTTCTTTTTGCCGGCGGCAATGGCTACACGCCTGAATTCAGCGGCGGGGTGCAGTCGAGCACGCATCACCTGGTCGAGCAGCTACGCGCCCATGGCCACGAAGCCTCCGTGCTCGCGGCCCTGTTCGGCGACGGCATGTTCGGTTTCAAGGCAAGGGCCAAGATGAAGCTGCTCGGGCAGCGTGCCGTCATCGACACGTTTCCCGGCTATCCGGTTGTTCGCGCCTGGTTCCCATGGGAGGCAGCCGGCTTTGCCGTGCAGAAGCTCAAACCCGACGTCGCCGTGGTCCAGTGTCACAAGTCTGTTCCGATCGGCAAGGCGTTGGAGGCCCAAGGCATACCATTGGTCGTCTATCTCAGGAACGTCGAGTTCCACGAGTTGGGCGGCGATCTCAGTGAACTGCGCTCGGCGCAATACATCGCCAATTCGGACTTCACCGCGCGCACCTACGGGCAACGGTTCGGCATCGAATCGACAGTCATTCCGCCGACGATCAATCCGGCGCATTACAACACGCCGACGACAGGCGAGTTTGTGACGCTGATCAATCCTTATCAGGAAAAGGGCTTCGAACTCGCTGTGCGCATTGCCGGGCGCTGCCCCGACATTCCCTTCCTGTTTGTCGAAAGCTGGAAGCTTGCCGACGACCACCGCTCGCGCATCGAAGAGATCATCGCACCGTTGGGAAATGTCAGGCTCGAAAGCCGGACCAGCGACATGAAGACGGTCTACGGCCGGACCAGAATCCTGCTGGCGCCGAGCAAATGGGAAGAAGCCTGGGGCCGCGTTGCCTCCGAGGCCCATTGCAGCGGCATCCCCGTCGTCGGCTCGCGCCGCGGCGGATTGCCTGAAGCGATCGGCAAGGGTGGCGTCGTCCTCGACTACGATGCACCCCTGGATGTCTGGGTCGGCGCCGTGCGCTGCCTGTGGGACGACAAGGCGGAATATGAGCGCCTGTCGGAGACCGCGCGCGAATTCTCGCATCGTCCGCAACTCGACCCGGATGCCCAGTTCGCCACCTTCATGGGGGTTCTCGACCGCGCGGCGGCAGGCAGCCTCCATCGGGCGGCCTGACTTGGGTTTTCGCTCGCGCAGTTTCAGGAGGGCGGATCGATGAAGGTCTGTTTTGTCGTCGACAAGTTCCCCTCGCTTTCCGAAACCTTCGTTCTCGACCAGATTGCCGGTTGCCTTGAACGCGGCATCGAGGTTGGCGTCGTCTGCAACGAGACGACCTTCGGAAAAGAGCACAACATCGACGATCCGCGCTGGCGCAAGCTGCCCGGCGGGGTCGAGCAATGGTGGGGCGCGCTCGGTCCGGTGCGCCCGTCGTTGCGCAAATGGTCGGGGCGGCTGTGGGACAAAGCTTCCACGGCGCTCGACATCGCCTTTGCCGGCAAGCTCGAGAAATACGATGTGATCGTCGCCCATTTCGGCAACAACGGCCTGCGTGTCGCGAGGGCGATGAAGCAGCGGCAGATCACGGCACCCTTGGTGACCATCTTCCACGGCCATGATGTCGGTGCGCCGATGCATGAGGGCACGCTGTCGCGTTACGAAGTTGTCTTCCGGCAAGGCGCCTTGCAACTGCCGGTCAACGGCTTCTTCCGCGACGCGTTGATACGGGCAGGTGCCGCCCCCGGCACCGTTGCCGTGCACCATATGGGCGTCAACACCGACGAGATCGATTTCCGCATCGGCAGGCAGGGTGACAGTGCTTTGGCGCTGATCTCGGTCTGCCGGCTGACCGAGAAAAAGGGCATCGAATTCGCCCTGCGCGCGCTCGCCGAAGTGCAGTCAGTGCGTCCTGACATCGACTGGTCCTACACCATCATCGGCGGCGGCGAGCTGCTCGACGCGATGAAACAATTTGCTGCAGAGTTGGGCATCGCGGAACGGGTCGCCTTTCTTGGGCCGCGTCCGCATAGCGAGGTCAAGCAGCGCCTGAGCCAGGCGCATGTCTTCGTCCTGCCCAGCGTGAAGGCCAGTGACGGCGATCTCGAAGGCATTCCGGTGGCGCTCATGGAAGCGATGGCTGCCGGGCTGACCGTCGTCAGTACTTATCATTCGGGCATTCCCGAACTGATCGAGGACGGCAGGACGGGGCTGCTCGCGCCCGAGAGGGATGCTGAGTCTTTGGCGCAAAAACTGATCTGGATCGCAGAAAACCCCGGCGCCTGCGAGGCGCTTGCCAAGGCCGCACGGCGCAAGGTCGAAGACGATTTCGATTCAGCCAGGCTGAATGACGCCTTCGCCGACACGCTTTTCCGCCTTGCCGCGACCAGAGCCGCGGCATGACGGCTCAAGCCCAGCAGTTGGGGCGCATCGCGCTGAGGGGCGGAGCACTGACCGCCGCAGCGCAGGCGATCAAGATAGCGATCCAGTTCGTTTCGGTGGTGGTCCTGGCGCGCATGCTTGCGCCGGAGGATTTTGGCCTTGTCGCATCGGTCGGGCCGATCATCGCCTTTGTCGGGCTTTTCCAGAATCTCGGCCTCCAGCAGGCGGTGATCCAGCGGCCGGAGATCGGCCAGTCGCAACTCAACCAGGTGTTCTGGATCAGTACGCTTGCCGGCTTGGCCTGCACGTTGATTATCGCTGCGCTGTCGCCAGCGGTTTCGGCATTTTATGGCGATGCCAGGATGACCGGCATCACGCTTGCCGCCGCAATGCCGCTGTTGTTGGGAAGCCTTGCCGCGCTGCCGCTGGCGTTGATGAACCGCAACCTGCAGTTCGGCCAACTCGCGATCAACGATGTGGCGACGGCAATGGCCGGTCTCGCGGCCGCGATCGCCGCAGCCTATGCCGGCCTCGGCTACTGGGCGCTGGTGATCGGACCGGCCGCGGGCGCAATCGTGACATTGCTTGGCGCATGGCTCGCCACGCGCTGGAAGCCTGATAAACCGAACCTCAAGGTCGAGCGCGAGATATTGTCTTTTGGCGCGAACCTCACTGGCTTCAACCTCGTCAATTTCTTCTCGCGCAACCTCGACAACATCCTGATCGGCAGGTTTTCGGGGCCGATCGAACTCGGCTACTACGACCGCGCCTACAAGCTGCTCTTGTTTCCGCTGCAAAACATCAACCAGCCGCTCTCGCGCCTGATGGTGCCGCTGCTCAGCCGCATCCAGGACGACAAGCCGCGCTTCCGCGAGCTTTATCTCCGCACCAACTGGCTGCTTGCCTTCATCACCGTGCCCGGTATCGCCGCACTGACGATTGCCTCCGAGCCCGTCGTTTCCATACTGTTCGGCGAGCGCTGGCTGGCTGTCGCCCCGATCTTTGCCTGGCTTGGCATAGCCGGGCTGATGCAACCGGTGTCGAGCACGACAGGCTGGATCTTCATCTGCCAGGGCAAGACCGGAATCATGTTTCGCTGGGGCGTCTACTCGGCGCTGACCACGGTGCTGTCGTTCGTCGTCGGGCTGAAATGGGGCGCTGTCGGTGTTGCCGCAGCCTATGCCATCAGTGGCTATGTACTGCGCTTGCCGGTGCTCGCTGTGATGCTGGGGCGGACGGGGCCGGTCTCGGCGCTCGACTTCCTGATGGTCCAGGGGCTGCTGATTGTTGCGGCAGCCGTAGCCTGGTTGGGCTACGGCTGCCTGCCGGCATCACTGATCGAACAGTCCAATCTCGTCGCCGCGTTGACGGCAGCGACCCTAAGCTACGCGGTTGCGCTCGCCTTCATGATCGCCGTGCCGCAATCGCGCCGCGCCCTTGTCGACGCCTGGAAGACCATCGCCCGAAACATCCGTTGATGCGTCTTGGAGCAGGGGCCTGATCAACTCTGCCGCCGACATCGCGGAGGCGTGCTCCTCGAGCACCGCGGCAAGTGTCGTTGCCCTCAGACGGTCGAGATTGCCCGTGAAACTGGTCAGCTTCTGGCTGGCTTCCTCGGGCGTCACCGTATCGATATCGAGCAGCAGATCGGCGAGCCCGACGCGCTTGGCAAGCTCCCTGGTCTTGAATTCATAGGCGATGGGCAGCACCGGAGTGCCGACGCAAAGCGACATGATCATCATGTGCATGCGCGTGGCGACGACGAAATCGAAGCCTTTGACCAGTTCCATCAACTGTTCCGGCGTATGGAAGTCGGCATCGACACTGACATTTGCTGCGATGTCTGGTGCCAGCTCGGCAACAATCGCCCGCGCGGTCTTCGAATCGTCATGGGCATATTCAGGCACACCCTGGCAGGTAGAAACGAAGGTCACCTGCTTGCCGTGGTCGCGCACCAGCGAGGTGGCAATATCGCGGATCGAATCCATATAGCGGCGCATGCCATCGGCGCCCTCGCTGACATAGTTCCAGTGCCGCACCGAGATGCCGACGCGGCCAGAAGGCTGTGGCGCTGGGCCGGAAGACAGAAGCGTTTCGATACGCCCCTTGTCCGCCAGCGCGAACACCGAATCGGCCACGACATGGCACTTGTCGATGTTGTCGACGAGGCCGGCAAGGTGGCCGCGCGAGCGTTCGTCGCGCAACAGGATCAGCGGGCTACGGTCGAAGACCGGCTTCAGCTCGCGGCGATTGTAGTCCTTGTCAAACGGCCCAAGCGACTGGGTGAAAAAGACCGGATCCTTGCCGAAGGCAGCGTCGATGCGGAACTGGTTGAGCCGGCGTTCGAGATTGTAGTTTTCGACGAGGTAGGTTCCGCCGGTGGTGATGACGAGGTCGGCGTGCCGGTACATGTCGAGGCTGCGGCGGTCCTCAGCGTCGAACATCGTTTCGTCAAGCGCTGTGCTTTTGCCGTAGTGGCGCAGCGCGCTCTGCGCCAGCCGGTTATAGATCGGCTTGGCGAGGTTCTTCAGCCGGTTGTCGTCATAGGGATATTTGAAGATCGACTCGGCCAACAGCTTGCGGATCTCGATGTCGGGATAGGCATGCTTTGGATAGAGACGCGATGCGACCTCGGATTGGCTGTCGAACACCTGGAACTGGATCTCGCCCGAATAGGCCGACGTCAGGATGTGCCGGATCGCAAGGAGGATCGCAGCGTCGCCTGTGTTCAGGCAGACGGTGTTTTCGACAATGATCTTTTTCATGGAACTGCGTCTCCGTGCGTAAGCCCGCCAACGCAGACCAATACAGATCAAACGGGCTATTTTGCGACGCAACAAAAGTTGAGGTCGAATGGGTCAGTAATTGTTGCGACGCAGCAAATGCTTCCCTAGCATTGTGGGGCGGTGGGCCAAACAGCGAGAGTAATCTCATGCTGCATGTGCTGTACCTTGTGCATGACGTTTCCGATCCAGCAGTTCGCCGGCGGGTCATCATGCTCAAGGCCGGTGGTGCGCGTCTTGCGTTGGCCGGATTCCGGCGAACTGATGAGCCGGTAAAAGATATTGAAGGCTTGAGGCCGATCGACCTCGGCTACACACGCGACGGCCGGTTTGCGCAGCGAATCGGAGCGGTGGCAAAAGCGTCGGCGGGCATGCCGGGCTCGCTTGGAGGCTTGCCGACTCCTGATCTGATCGTCGCGCGCAATCTCGAAATGCTGGCGCTGGCGCAGCGTGCGCGAAGCACGTTCGCGGGTTCGGTGCCGATCGTCTACGAGTGCCTCGATATACATCGGCTGGTGCTGCGCGAGGACCTTCTCGGCAAAGGCATGCGCGGGGCTGAACGGCTGCTTGGGCGCAACGTCAAGCTGTTGCTGACCAGCTCTCCGGCTTTCGTCAGGCACTATTTCGACAGATACGGCCAGATCGACGCGCCAATTGAGTTGGTGGAAAACAAGCTGCTCGAACTGACGCCTGGCCTGCCATTGGCTCCGAAGGCACCCGATGGGCCGCCGTGGCGAATTGGCTGGTTCGGCGCATTGCGTTGCCGCAAGTCGCTCGAGCTGCTGGCCAAATTCACCCGCAGCATGAAAGGGCAGTTCGAGGTCGTCATGCGTGGTCGGCCGGCACTTTCCGAATTCCCGGATTTCCACGGCTTCGTCGACTCCGAGCCCCATTTGACCTTCGAGGGGCCGTACCGAAACCCCGAAGACATGGCCGAGATTTACCGGGAGGTTCATTTCTCCTGGGCGATCGACTTCTTCGAGGAAGGCCAGAACTCAAGGTGGCTTCTGCCCAATCGGCTCTATGAAGGCTGTCGCTTCGGCGCCGTGCCGATCGCCATGGCTGACACCGAAACCGCAGGGTTCCTGCAACGGGAGCGGGTAGGGCTGGTACTATCCGAGCCGTCGGTGAGAGCGCTGATGGATACGCTCTCGCCAATGACGGCCGAGCGCTACGAGACCCTGCATCGGGGCGTGCTCGCCCGTGACCAAGGGACATGGAGCTGCGACAGCTCCGATTGTCGCGCGCTGGTGGCAAAGCTCCAGCGCATCGCCGGCGGCGTCGAAATCGACGCCATCGCAGCCTGACAGCATACAAAACAAGCAGAGCAATGCCTGAAAACCCTTCCTGCATCATCATCATTCCGTGCCTCAACGAAGAACGTCACATTGGTGCCTTGCTCGCCAAGCTCCGGCCGGCCGCGAGGCGGCTTTCCGCGCGGATCATCGTTGCCGATGGCGGCAGCAGCGACGCCACCCGCGAGATTGCCGCCAAAGCCGCGGCGGAGGACGCCAACGTCGTGCTCATCGACAACCCCAAGCGCATCCAGAGTGCCGCGATCAATCTCGCGGTCGAGCGCTTCGGCAGCGGGGTGGACTATATGATCCGCATCGACGCGCATGGTGGCTATCCCGACGATTTCTGCGACCGTCTGCTGGATGAGGCGCGTGAAACCGGTGCCGACTCGGTTGTCGTGTCGATGCTCACCAAGGGCGCCGGTGTGGTGCAGCAAGCCGTTGCCGCGGCCCAGAACTCGAAGCTCGGTACCGGCGGCTCCAAGCACCGGCATAGCTCCAGCGGCGAGTGGGTCGATCATGGCCATCACGCGCTGATGCGGGTAAGCGTTTTCCGCAGGCTTGGGGGCTACGACGAGAGCTTCAGCCACAACGAGGATGCCGAGTTCGATCACCGCCTGCGCGAGGCCGGCTACCGCATCTGGATGAGCGGCCGTACGCGCATGACCTACTATCCGCGCAACTCGCTTTCCGGCCTCTATCGTCAATATCTCGGTTATGGCCGGGGCCGCGCGAAGAACGTCCTCAAGCATCGCGTGGTCCCCAAGATCAGGCAGATGGTGCCGCTGATGGTCGTTCCGGCGGCACTGCTCGCCGTGTTGTCGCCATGGCACTGGGTTTTCGCCGTTCCATTTGTCCAATGGGCCGCCGTCTGCCTCGGCTATGGGTTGTTTCTCGGACTGCGCTCAGGTGCGCCAAAGCGCGCGCTTGCCGGGGTTTCGGCCATGGTCATGCATTTCGCCTGGTCGCTGGGCTTCTGGCTGCAACTGCTCGATGCCGGAACCCGGGGGCGAGCCGCATGAACACGGGCAACAGCATAGACATCTGCGTCTGCACCTTCAGGCGCAGGGAACTCGCCGACACGCTGCGCTCGCTGGCGGCGATGGAACTGCCCAAGGGATACGAGGTCGGTATCGTCGTGGCCGACAACGACGAGGTGCCCAGCGCCGCGAGGCTGGTGGCCGATCTTGCACGGCAACTGCCATTGCCGATCCGCTACGTGCATTGCCCGGCGCGCAACATCTCGATCGCACGTAATGCCTGCCTTGACGCCAGTTCGGCCGACTTCGTCGCCTTTATCGATGATGACGAGAAGGCAACCGGTTCTTGGCTGACAAGGCTGATGGAAACGGCGCAGGCAACAAGCGCCGACGTGGTGCTCGGCCCGGTCAAGGCACGTTACGGGGCAGAAGCGCCGGGCTGGATGCAGGTCGGCGATTTTCATTCGACATATCCGGTCTTCGTCCGGGGCGAAATCCGTACCGGCTACACTTGCAACGCCTTGCTCAGGATGAGTTCGCCCAGCATTGCCGAGCGTCGCTTTTCTCTGGCGCGCGGCCAGTCGGGTGGCGAGGACACCGAGTTCTTCGACCAGGTATTCGGCGCAGGTGGCCGTATCGCCTATGCCTCCGATGCCTGGGTGGAAGAGCCAGTACCCCCCACGCGCGCCTCGCTCGGCTGGCTCACCAGGCGACGTTTCCGCGTCGGCCAGACCCATGGCCGGCTGCTCGGTTCGAAGCGCCCTGGCATGCGGCTGGCGGGCGAACTGGCTCGGGCCTCGGCCAAGGCCGGCTACTGCTTCGCCGCCGCCGGGCTCGCCGCATTCCGGCCGGTCAGCCGCAACCGCAGCCTGCTGAGGGGCGTCATGCACATAGGCGTCCTGAGTGGGCTGGTTGGCGTTCGAGAACTGACCCTTTACGGCGGCGAAGGAGGCAAAGATGCAGCCTGACGTCAGTTTCATCATCGCCGCCTACAACGCCGAAGCGACGCTTCGCCGTGCAATCGACAGTGCACTGGCGCAACGCAGCGTCAGTGTAGAGGTTATCGTCGTCGACGATTGTTCGTCGGATGCGACGCTCGCACTTGCCCGATCCCATGCCGATCATCGGGTTCGCGTACTGCCTCTCAAGGCAAATCGCGGCCCCGGCGGCGCGCGCAATGCGGGCCTAGACGCCGCGCGGGGGCGCTGGGTGGCGGTGCTCGATTCCGACGATGCCGTGCTACCCGACCGTCTGGCTGCAATGATATCCCGCGCTGAGCGAAGTGACGCGCAGATGGTCGTCGACAACATCGAAGTGATTCGAGAAGATGGAGCACAACCGGAGGTCATGTTCCCGGGCGGTTACCTCGAAAAACTCGCGGAATTGTCGCTCGCCGACTTCATCGGCGGCAATATCGTCTTCGAATCTGCGTTCAATTTTGGTTACATGAAGCCGATATTCTCGCGCAGATATCTCGATGAGCGTGGCCTTCGCTACGACGAGGACCTGCGCATCGGCGAGGACTACATCCTGCTGGCAAGCGCACTTGCCAGGGGCGGGCGCTGCACAGTGGAACCGGCTGTAGGCTATGCCTACCATGTCCGTAGCGGTTCCATCTCAAGGGTCCTGGAGCATCACCACGTCGAAGCGATGGAGCGCGCCGATGCTGCTTTCGAGGCTTCCAATCCGCTCGACCCACAGGCGCGAAAAGCGTTCACGCGACGTGCCCGCAGCCTCAGGCAGGCTGCCACATTCCTGTCATTGGTGGAGCACATCAAGCAGCGGTCGCCGTTGAAGGCGATGAGAACCGCTTTGGGGGACCCTGCGGCGGTTCGCCATTTGCGGATGCCGATAGCGGTCCGGCTGCGCCGGGTTGCCCGGCAGTTCGCATACCGGGCAGGCAAGTGAGGCTCCTGCCTCGCCCGGCCATTACGAGGAGACTGAAATGAGCGAGAGGATCGGCACGATGAAAAAAGTCAGGAAAGCGGTCATTCCCGTGGCGGGGCTGGGTACGCGGTTCTTGCCGGCGACCAAATCCATGCCGAAGGAAATGCTCCCGGTGGTCGACAAGCCCGTCGTGCAGTACGCGGTCGACGAGGCATTGGAAGCCGGCATCGAGCACATCGTTTTCGTCACCGGCCGCAACAAGGCGGTCATCGAGGACTATTTCGACCTTCATCCAGAACTCGTCGGCACGCTCGAACAGGCAGGCAAGGTCGATCAGCTCAGATCGCTGGAAAGCCTTCTCCCGGTTCCTGGCGCCACCAGCTTTACCCGCCAGCAGGCACCGCATGGCCTCGGCCACGCCGTCTGGTGTGCCCGTGACATCATCGGCGACGAGCCTTTCGCGCTCCTGCTGCCCGACATGGTGTCGTTCGGCAAGCGCGGCTGCCTCGCCGAAATCATGGAGTTGCACGCGCAGACGAACGGCAATGTGATTGCCGTCGAGCAGTGCGATCCGAACGAAACCAACAAATACGGCATCGTTGGCAAGGGCGCCGAAGTAGGCACCGGCTTCGAGGTGACCAAGATGGTGGAAAAGCCGACCCCGGCGGCGGCCCCCTCCAACTACTACATCAACGGCCGCTACATACTGCAGCCCGAGATTTTCAACCTGCTGGGTACGCAGAAACGTGGTGCGGGCGACGAAATACAGCTGACCGACGCGATGGTTCGGCTTGCCGCCAACCAAGCCTTCTTCGCCCGGCCCTTCAGCGGGCGCATGTTCGACTGCGGCTCGAAGGAAGGCTTCATCCAGGCCAATGTCGCGTTTGCGCTGAAACGGGCCGACATCCGCGGCTCGGTGCTTGATGCCATCCGCGACATGGTCGCCGAGCACGATCACGTCGCGGCGGCCTGACCATTCTGATCGCCGCTGGGGCAAGTGAACCGCTTGCCTCCGCCGGCGTTTCGGCAGTGCCTGTCAATGTCGCGTGCCTATGCGGGCACGCCAGTTGCGTAGCTGAAATCGGCTTCGCGCCAGAACCCTTCGAGCGGCGGCCGCCGCCGCTCAAGCAAGAACTGGAACGCAGATGAACTACGCCAACTACTCGTTCAACAACCGCATTCCTGCGCCTCGGGAGGACGCACGGGAAGGCAGCGACTTCATCGACCTGGAACGCCTGCTGGCGATGGGCAAGCGTCAAGCCAAGGTGGTAGGTATCGGCGCCGTTGCCGGCCTGCTGCTCGGGCTGGTCTACCTGCAAACCACGCCGCCGACCTTCACCGCCAGCACCAGCGTGCTGATCGACGAGGGCATGAACAAGATGGTCGATGAGGTTTCGGCGACACCGGTCAACATGCAGACCGATGCCGCGATCCTTTCCCAGATCGAGATCATCAAGTCCGCACGGCTGGCCGCTGTGGTCGTGGAGAAAGAGAAACTCGACCAGAACACCAATTTCATGGATCCGCCGAAGTCGCTGGCGTCGACATTGTTTGGCTATGCTCGCAGCTTCCTGCAGGTGTTCCGCTCGACCCCTGACGTTGCGCCGGGCAGCAGCGACCTGACGGAGGCGCAGCGCAAGGAGATGGCGGATACGCAGCGCAAGCAGCGGGCCGTGGCGATGCTGCAGGACAACATCATCGCGGATCGATCCGGCCGCAGCTATGTCATCTCCATGGGGTATCGTTCGCACGATCCTCAATTGGCGGCTGATATCACCAAGGCCTATGCCGATGCCTTCGTCGCGGACCAGCTGGACGCAAGTTTCGACGCCACTGAAAAGGCTGCCGTCTGGCTCCAGGGCCGGCTTGAGGAACTGCGCACGAGCTCGCAGAAGGCAGCACTCGAGGTTGAAACGTTCCGGGCCGAAAACGGCCTTGCCGCCGCGCGCGGCGAAACCATCGCCGAACAGCAGCTTTCAGACCTGAACGCCCAGCTGACCCTCGCCCAGGCCGATACGGCCAAGGCGCGCGCACGCTACGAACAGTATCGCACCATCGTCGAAAGTGGCCCGCAAGCCGCGGTCAGCAATTCGACGCTTTCGGCGGACGAAGCCGGTAACCCGCTAATATCGGAACTCAAGCAGCGCTACTCCAGCGTCTCAAAGCGCGAGCAGGAGATTTCGTCGGGCTTCGGCCCCAACCATCCACAGGCCGTCGCCTTGCGCAAGGAGCAAGCGGACCTGTCCAACCAGATCTTGCGTGAACTCAGCCAGCTGTCGGAGACTTATCGCAACGCATATGAGGTTGCGCAATCGCGCGAGACCGCACTGCGCAACAGCGTCTCGGAGGCCACCGGCCAGAACTCCAGCGCCAATCAGGCGCAGGTGCGCCTGCGCGAGTTGCAACAGCAGGCAACCGCACTCAGCACGCTCTACCAGACCTTCCTGTCGCGCTACGAGGAGGCCTCGCAGCAGCGTTCATTCCCCATAGCCAAGGTGCGGGTGATTTCGGAAGCGACGACACCGCGTGGCCCTTCGAGCCCGCGAACCTCGATGGTGTTCGGGCTGGCGCTGGTGCTCGGTCTCCTGATGGGCGCCGCATTTGGTGCGCTCAACGAGTTCAACGAGCGTTTCTTCCGCACGGCCGAGGACGTGCGCGAGCGGCTTGGCCTTAAGTTCCTCGGTTATCTGCCGCTGCTCGGATCGAGTGAAGACAAGAAGGATGCTGGCAAGACCAAAACTCCTCAGAACGGGGCAGCGTCAGCCCAGTCGCAGACACGCGCATCGGAGGCTGCAAGACGACGGGCGAAGATGCGCATCGCGGTGGACGCTCCGGCATCGATGTTCGCCGAAACGCTGCGCAGCACCAAGATTGCCAGCGACGTCGTCTTGCAGGATCTCGGCTGCAAGGTGATCGGCATCATCTCCATGCTTCCGGGCGAGGGCAAGTCGACGGTTGCCGCCAATCTCGCCGGCCTGCTGGCCGCAAACGGCGCCAAGACGCTTTTGATCGATGCCGATCTGCGCAATCCCGGCTTGAGCCGCAGCCTGGGGATCGATGCCGATCAGGGCCTCGTTGAAGCCGTCGTCGACGACAAGGGTTGGCATTCGGTGATCAAGGTCGACCGCCAGACCAAGTTGGCTATCGTGCCGGCCGTGGTGCGCGGACGCTTCTCGCACACCAGCGAACTGCTGTCGTCGGCCAGCATGCGACGTTTCATCGAGGATGCCAAGGGGACATTCGAATACATCATCGTCGACCTGCCGCCGCTTGGCCCGGTTGTCGATGCAAAAGCGTTCGCGCCGCTCGCCGACGGTTTCGTGCTTGTGGCCGAATGGGGCGCGACGCCTCGTCCGCTGGTTCGTTCGGCGCTGAATGCCGAACCCCAGATCGCCAACAAGATCCTTGGGCTGGTGCTCAACAAGGTCGATCTCAAGAAGCTGCCGCGCTATGGCGCCTATGGCAGTTCGGAGCAGTTCCTCGACAGATATTCGAGCTACTATGTCGACAAGAGCGAGGCGAAGGTGAAGGTTGCTTCCTGAGGCGCTCAGGAAAACAAGAGATGTCCCTGCTTGCCGGCGATCCTCACCGCCGTCAGGCGCCCGGTTTTGAAGGCGCCGGTGTCGACGCCGAGCCTGCGGCCGTCGATGCGTGGGAACTCGACGGGAGTGTGGCCGTGCACGACCCAGCGGTCGAGCCGCCGCGAAGCCTCGAAAAACTCCTCGCGGATATAAAGCAGGTCGTCGTCTTCTTGTTCGAGCAGAGGCACGCCAGGCCGGATGCCGGCATGGACGAAGACATATCTCTCCGAGAACACCATGATCGGTAGGTCACGCAGGAACTGGATGTGCTCGCGCGGGATCGCAGCGCGGATATAGTCGTCGAGCCTGTTGCCGCTGCCGTAAAGATCGGCCAGGTGCTCGGCATCGATGTCGTAGGAAAACAGGGTGGACCTTGCGCCGGTCGCGAGCCAGCGTGCGAGCGACAGCCTGCCATCGAGATAGTCGAGCATCTGCGTCTCGTGATTACCCGCAAGGCAGATGCGCTCCAGCCCGGTCGGCGGTGATGCCACAAGATGGTCGAGCACTCTGGACGAATACTGTCCACGGTCGATGTAGTCGCCGAGCATGACGATCAATTTTCGTCCGCCCAACCCGGCGGCATCGGCGACGATCTTGTCTTCGAGCGAGCGCAATTGGCTCAAGCAGCCATGCACGTCGCCGACAGCGTAAACGACGGTATCGGACAGGTCGACTTCGAGGCGTTCGCGCTTCGCTGTCTGGTTCTGCGCACGGAAATTCAGGAAGCTCACCAGACTAACCTCTAGGCGCAAATCAGCCGCTGTGACCTCGGGCAATTATAGCTTTCATCGCAGCCAATTGTGGCGCGTTTTTTGGCGATGACACCTGCAATGAGGGCATAGGCTGAATGGCAGGGAGCTCCAGTTCGACAGCGCTCGATGCTTACGTTCAGCTAAAAGAGGAGGCTTGGGGGACCAAGCCGCTATTTCTTGCTGGTCGATGCACAGCGACGCCGTCATCCCGAACGAAGGTCCAGCCACTGCGGCCGGCTCGGTTTTGGTGAGCGGAGTGGAATGGCAGCAGACACTCGCCGCTACCGCGCCGTACCGGCAGTCACTGGGCAGGGGGCTCTATGCTTCGTGCGACGAGCCCTCTGCCTGGTTTTCGCAGTCGGCAAGCATAGGACTGCAGGCTAGCGGCTGCCACTCATCGTCCAGATCACCGCGCTGGACGCGCTGAACACAGCAGCAAGTAAGAACCAATCCATTGACCCCTCCCGGCTCGTTGGATTCATGCGCAAGCAAAAGGCATGCGCCCAGTTTCCCCGCCATTTCCCCCACGAAATCTCAATCTCGCATCTTTGAACGCGCGAGTCGCTTCAACTACGGTGTCGTCAGGTGACGGTCGTTGATCATTAACTGCAAGGTTAAGGCCTCACAGGCGGGGCATGCCCTTGGGGCGCATATGCCGTTTCTGGGCGGCGATGCGGAATGGGGCGTTCGGGGCGCCATATCCCTTGTAGCCGTCGCGACGTTCGACGAGTTCGAAGATGAAGCCTTCGCCCCAGGTTGGCGCGTAGAGCTGGAAATATTCGCCGTGTTCGTCACGGTCGTAGAGCATGTTGTGTTCGCGCAACCTGTCGGCGAGCTCCGGCTCAAGGCCAAAACGCGCTTCCACGTCGTCGTAGTAATTGGGTGAGATCTGCAGCGGTTCGAAGCCTCGCGCCTTCAGGGCGTCGGCGGTTTTGAACAGGTCGTTGCAAGCGAATGCGAGGTGCTGGACGTTCGAACCGAAACTTTCGGCGATGAAGTGGCCGGCAAGGGTGCGCCGGTTCTCGGCGCCGTTGAGCGTCAGCCGCAGCGCCCCGTCGTCGCTTTCTATCGCCTGGCTGCGTACGATGCCCGAGGGGTCGATGACATCGACAAGTGGAGCTTTGCGCGTCTGGAAAATCGAGGTGTAGAACAAGAGCCACGTCAGCATCTCGCCGTGATCCATGGTCTGGCCGACGTGATCGATGCGCGTCAAACCGGTCGACGCGGGCAGGACGTCGTTACGCAGTGGACGGAATTCGACGTCCCACACCTGCGACAGCTGGGACTTGTCGTCGATGAAGTAGAGCACGCTGCCCCCGACGCCGCGGATCGCAGGTATGTGCAACTCGCCAAGACCGACAGCCTGTTCGAAAGGATCGGCGCCAAGCCTGCGTGCGCGCTCCACTGTCGCCTGCGCATCTTCCACCTTGAGCCCGATTGCGCAGACGGAGGTGCCGTGCACAAGGAAAGACGAGTGGGCAAAACCTTCCCGCTCGGTGTTGACCACGACGTTGATGTCGCCTTGCCGGTAGAGCGCGACGTCCTTGGAGACGTGGCGGCCGACCTTGCTGAAGCCGAGGCAGTCCAGAAAACGGTCGAGTTCGACAGCACCGGCCTGATCGGCGGCGAACTCGACAAACTCGACGCCAGACGTGGCGACGCGGTCCGGCATCTCGGGCATCGAGACCTTCAATGCCGGTTCCGCCCGACGCACCTGGTCCATGAGATTGACCAGGGAGCGGTGTCCGTCGACGGCGATAGAATTGGGCGCCCCGCCGCGGAACGCGTCGTTGAAAATCTCGAGCGACAGATAGCCGTCGTAGCCGGTCGCCGAAACCGCCTGCATGAATTCGCGAACCGGGAGATCGCCTTCACCAGGCATGTTGCGGAAATGGCGGCTCCAGTAAAGCAGGTCCATGTCGATCGCCGGCGCGTCGGCGAGTTGGACTATGAAGATCTTGTCCTTGGGGACCGAGCGTATGGAAGACACATCGATGCGGCGCGCCAGCGTGTGGAAGGAATCCAGGATCAGGCCGATGTTGGGATGGTCGGCGCGGCGCACGATCTCCCATGCGTCGCGGTGGTCGTTGACGTGCTTGCCCCAGGCGAGCGCTTCATAGCCAATGCGCAGCCCGCGTTTGGCCGCGCGCTCGCCAAGTTCGCGAAAGTCGGCTGCCGCGCGATCGATGCCGCCCAAAGACACCGGTGACACGCTTGAGCATACCAGCATCAGGTCGGTGCCGAGCTCATGCATGACGTCGAACTTTCGTTCGGCGCGATCGAAGGCGCGGCTCCGCTGCGGCTCCGGCAGGCCTTCGAAGTCGCGAAAGGGCTGGAAAAGGGAGATGGCCAAACCGGCATCGCGCGCCATCCTGCCGGCATCAGCAGGCGATCCGTCAAAGGCGAGGAAATCGTTTTCGAAGATCTCGATCCCGTCGAAGCCTGCTGCGGCAATCGCCGCCAGTTTCTCGGCAAAGTCGCCGCTGATCGAGACCGTAGCGATCGAAGTCTTCACCTGATCCTCCCTCGCGCATAATGTACGAACTAGTTCGTTTACACTATGCGCGCTTGCCGGAGGTATCAAGGCCAAGCATCCGGCCCGCGACTGGGTTCCTCAAGCGGCCCCGCGCGTCACGAAGCGCACCACCATGTCGACCGAATTGCGCCTGAGCCGGTCCAGTTGTTCTTCTGTGCCGAAGTCGCGGCCGAATATCTTGGAGAAAGTCGCCCGGTTGGAGACATTGAAGAAGCACAGGGCACTGACCTGCCAGTGCAACTCGACCGGATCGATGCCTTCGCGAAACAGGCCTTCGGAAACGCCACGTGCATAGATGCGCGCGATGTGGTCGATCGCCGTTACGTTGAGTTCGCGGATCGCCTCGGATCGCTCAAGAAACTGGCCGTGGTGGATGTTCTCAATCATCACCATGCGAATGAACTCTTCATGCTGATGGTGATGATCGAAGGTGAATTCGACGAGCCGCGACAGCGCCTCGACCGGGGAAAGGCCTTCGATATCGAGCTTGGCTTCGCCCTCGCGAACCAGCCGATAAGCGTTTTCCAGCGCGCTGAGATACAGGCCTTCCTTGTCGCCGAAATAGTAGTAGATCATGCGCTTGCTGGAGCGGGTGCGCGCGGCAATCTCGTCGATACGGGCGCCCGACAGCCCATTCAGCGCAAACTCTTCCGAGGCGATTTCCAGAATGTTCTGCCGAGTGCCCTCGGGGTCCTGGGTGCGTGTCGTTGCACTCTTTGCCTTGCGCCGGCTCTTGGGCTGGTCCGCCTTCATCTCACTATCCATCACGCCCCTCGGTTCTGGTCGTTGACTAAACTAACCAGTTCGTACATTGTGCATCAAATCAGGCGCAGCCATTTACCGGCCAAGCCCGAACAAAAACAAGAGCAGCGCCCGCCGCTGCCTGATCGCACCACTTGCGAGGCGAGGGAGCTAAGGTTGCAGCATTCGGACGGATCGTTCGTTGACATGCTCGGGCGCCTCTTGGCGCAGCCTAAAGCTGCGAACGCCACTGCGTCCGCTGCAGTGCTCATCGGATTGGCCGGGCGCGGCATCCAGTTGTCACGATCTCCCATCATGCACGAGCGCGAAGGCGCGCGCCTCGGTATCAGCTACAGCTACGTTCTGATCGATTTCGACCGGCTTGGCCTGCCCGACAGCGATTTGGGCGGCATCATCGCCGCAGCCGAGCAAATGGGTTTTGCCGGGCTGAATATCACCCACCCGTTCAAGCAGAGCGTGATCCAGTATCTGGGCTGGATGGCACCAGAGGCGGCAGCGATCGGTGCCGTCAACACTGTGGTCTTCGCCAACGGTGTGCGACAAGGGCACAATACCGACGCCTGGGGTTTTGCCGAGAGTTTTTGCGAGGGGATGGCAGATTGCTCGCTGGAGCGCGTGGTGCAGTTCGGTGCCGGCGGCGCGGGGGCGGCGGTCGCCTATACACTTATGGAACTCGGTGTCGGTGAGTTGCACATCATCGACAACGATGGCGAGCGAGCACGTGAGCTGGCACAGCGGATGACGGCACGTTTCGGCAAGCCGGTTGTGGCCGAAACCGATGTGGCCGGGACGGTCATGGCCGCTGACGGCATCGTCAACACCACACCAGTTGGCATGGCCAAATATCCAGGCGTGCCATTCCCGTCCGGATTGCTGCGAACCGAGCAGTGGGTTGCCGAAATCATTTATTTCCCAGAGGAAACGGAACTGTTGAGAAAGGCCAGGGCGCTGGGCTGCCGCGCGCTCGCGGGAACCGGCATGGCCGTCTACCAGGCGGTCCGAGCCTTCGAACTGTTCACCGGCATTGCCCCCGACCGCGCGGCCATGGCCGGCCACTTCGAGGCCATGTCATGAGTGGTTTGTTCTGCCAAGCCAGATGCGAATGGCCGGAGGGGACGGTTGAAAAGATCAATGCGCTTTGAGGGCGCTTGAGCAACGGAATGGATTTCAAGGGAGGAAAACCATGACACTGAATGCAACACGCAGACAATTTCTGATCGGAACAGCGCTTGCCGCCGTAGCCACGTCTTGGCCGGCGTTGGCGCAGGACAAGCCCAAGCTTCGCTTTTCGGCGGTGTTTTCGGAGCAGGACATCCGGGCCGAAATGATGAAGATGTTCGCCGATGCCACCAAGGACGACTTCGTCTTCGAGGGCTACTACGGCGGCAACCTGTTCAAGCAGGGAACCGAACTTGTCGCCATCCAGCGCGGCAATCTGGAGATGGGCAACATTGCGCCGCAGGACATTTCCAAGCAGGTCCCGGCCTGGTCGATCGTAACCGCCGCTTACCTGTTCCGCGACGCTGCCCACCTCAAGACCTTCTTTGCCAGCGATCTCGGCGGCGAGCTGAAAAAGATGGCCTCCGATCAGCTCGGCATCCACGTTCTCGGCCCGACCTATTTCGGCGCCCGCCAGGTCGGCCTCAAGCCCGACAAGAAGATCACGACGCCCGCCGACATGGCTGGCATCAAGCTGCGCATGCCCGGCGGCGATGCTTGGCAGTTCCTGGGTTCGGCGCTTGGCGCCAATCCGACTGCCATGGCCTATGCCGAGGTTTATACCGGTCTGCAGACTGGGGCGATCGACGGCCAGGACAATCCGCTGCCCAATGTCGAAAATATGAAGTTTTACGAAGTCATGTCGCAGATCGTGCTGACCTCGCATCTCGTCGGGTTCGACCTGCTGGTCGTGTCGAACAAGGTGTGGGACGCGATGTCGCCCGAGGCCCAGGCCAAGGTGCAGGCTGCTGCCGACGCTGCGATCGACTTCAGCACGCAAAAGCACCTCGCCCGCGAAAAGGAACTGGTGGAATTGTTCAAGGGCAAAGGGCTCAATGTCTACGAGCCCGATGTCGCGGCGTTCCGCAAGTTCGCCCAGGAGAAATACCAGGCGTCTGATCTCGCCAAGGATTGGCCAGCCGGCATGGCCGAAAAGATCAGCGCGCTTTAGGCTGCTGGTCGCGGCGGGCAGCCATGCCCGCCGCTTCACTGCCTTGCCCCGGTAAATTCGGCTTTCGCGGGAGGATCGCCTTGCCCCCTTCATATCGCAGCCTTTGCGGCTGGCTCTATCGGCGTGCGGAAAACGTTCTTGCCGCGATGCTGGTCGCCATGTTCGTGGCATTCCTCCTGCAGATCGTGTTCCGCTACATCCTCAACCTGCCGATCGGCTGGACGAACGAACTTAGCGTCGTGTTGTGGATCTGGCTGGTGCTGTGGGGCGCCGCGTTCGTAGTGCGGGAAGAAGAAGAAATACGGTTTGACCTCTTCTATGCGGCAGCCCGCCCACGCGTCAGGCGCATCATGTTCCTGATCGCGGCATTCTCGCTGCTGGTGCTTTACACCATCTCGCTTCCAGCGGTGCTCGACTATGTGATGTTCATGAAGGTCGAAAAGACCGCTTACCTGAAGATCCGCATGGACTGGTTGTTTTCGATCTATGTCGTCTTCGTCATAGCCATCATCGTCCGCTACCTCTGGCTCTCCTGGCAAGCCGTGTTCGGCAAGGCGCCGCAGGAATTCGATCCGACAAAGGCAGGATCGGGCGTATGAACCTCGCTAGTCCGTTTTCCATTTCCGTCGTTGCGATCACCGCTCTGGCTTTTCTTGGATTGCCCATCGGCCACTCCATGATCGCCGGCTCGATCCTGTATCTGCTTCTTGCCGGCCTCGATATGGGAACCGCCGCCGAGCAGTTCCTCAATGGCATGTATTCCAACTACATCATCCTGGCGGTGCCGTTGTTCATCCTCGCGGCAGAACTGATGAACATCGGCTCGATGACAGAGCGGCTTCTGCGCTTCTGCGATGCCATTGTCGGCCGTTTCCGTGGTGGCCTCGCCCACGTCAACATCGTCCAGAGCATCATCTTCGCCGGCATGTCGGGCTCGGCCATCGCCGACGCCGCCGGCACCGGCAAGATGATGCAGATGATGATGACCAAGGACGGCAAATATACGCCGAGCTACGCGGCGGCGCTGACGGCGGTGACAGCCGTCATCGGCCCGATTATCCCGCCGTCGATTCCCATGGTCATCTACGCGCTCGTGTCGGATGCCTCGATCGGGTACCTGTTTTTGGGCGGCATGATTCCGGGCCTTTTAATGGCGGCGTCGCAGATGGCGATCGTCGCGTATCAGGCCAAGCGCCACAGTTTTCCCGTCGAAGCCCCGACGCCGCTGCGCGAACTGCCTGGCATAACCTGGCGGGCGTTTCCCTCGTTGATGATGCCGGTCGTGCTGTTGGGCGGCATCTACTCGGGCATCACTACGCCGACCGAGGCCGCGGCCGTTGCCGCAGCCTATGCGCTGATCATTTCGGTGATCCTGTATCGCAGCGTCAGCTTTGCGGATTTCTACCGCTCGGTCCTGGCGAGCGCACGCACCACCGCCTCGATCGGCATGCTGATCGCCGGCGCGTTGGTATTCAACTATGTCGTGACGGTCGAAAACATCCCTGAATCCCTCAAGGTCATCCTGACCGCATGGGATCTGTCGCCGATCGGCTTTCTGATCCTCGTCAACATTCTGCTCTTATTGCTGGGCTGCGTGCTGGAAGGCACGACCATCCTGCTGGTCATCGTGCCGGTGCTCATCCCGACCGCGCATGCGCTCGGCATCGACATGGTGCATTTCGGCGTGATGGTGGTGGTCAACATCATGCTAGGGCTGGTGACACCGCCCTATGGGCTGCTGCTGTTCATCATGACTCGCATTGCCGAGGTGCCGCTCAGAGACATCGTGCGGGACGTCCTGCCATTCCTCTATGCGATGATTGGCTCGCTGGCGCTCATCACCTTCTTCCCCTCACTCGTTCTGTGGCTGCCTCGCCTGCTCGGCTACCAGGGCTGATTTTCAGATGGAGACCATCATGTCCAAGCCGATCTTTGTCATCAACGGTCCGAACCTCAACCGCCTCGGCAAGCGCGAGCCCGAAATCTACGGAACGACCACGCTTGCCGAGGTGGAGGCCATGTGCCGGAAAGCGGCCGGACAGAGGCCGCTACGTTTTCATCAGTCGAACTTCGAAGGCGAAATCATCAACTGGATCCATGAGGCGATCGACGAACAGGCGGGTGTTATCATCAACCCCGCGGCCTTCACCTTCACCTCGATTGCCATTCTTGACGCGCTGAAGATGTGCCCGGGCCCGATCATCGAGCTGCACATCTCCAACATTCACCGCCGCGAGGCGTACTATCACAATTCCTTCGTATCGAAGATCGCGACGGCGGTGATTGCTGGCCTTGGGCCGAACGGATATCCGACAGCAGTTCGCGCGATGTCGGAGTTGCTGGACAACTGATCGTCGCTGACTGGGCGGCAGCGTCCAACGCCGAGCGGCAGCAGTTCGCAGGTGGAGACTTGACGGCCTCTCGACCATTGCGCCCTGGCGAAGTGAAGCCCCACGCTCGAAACCTAGCGCCATTGCTGATCGCACTGGGGATATTTCTCCGCGGCGTACATCGTTGATTGCGATGTGAATCGGCCGCGCAAGAAAGCCCTGGGAAGGTTTTACGCGTGCGGAGGAGGGGGAAAGCTGCGGCAATGATGATCTATCATTGCCGTGATCTTTCGGGATGCAAGCTATCTACTTGCTTTTACTGGTCGGAGTGGCAGGATTTGAACCTGCGACCCCATCGTCCCGAACGATGTGCGCTACCAGGCTGCGCTACACTCCGTGACCAGTCGGCGGGCTTATAGCTGCCGCTTTTGCTTCCTGCAAGCGCCAAAGGTTTGGCTGGCGCGATTTTTCGCAAGTGAGCTATCTTGTTGAGCTTTTAAGCCTTTGCGCTGCCGCTGGGGCAGGGGACAGCGTCTCAATCTTGCGGTATTCGGTCTTGAAGAGAATCTATGCGAAATTGTTGCGCCCAGGAGTGCAGTCGTATGAAGCCGGCGGAAAAACTGATCCCGAATACCCTAGAGTTCGAGACCTTACCGTTGGTCAAGCCGACTGGTTTTCGCGAATACGATGCGCGCTGGTGGTTCAGTCATCCCAACTCCACCAAGGAGCCGGAGCTCAATCTGATCGGCGTGCAGGCGCTCGGCATGGGCATCGGTACCTTGATTCGTCGTCTCGGCGCGGGACCTGACATCGTCGTCGGCCACGACTTCCGTTCTTACTCGATGTCGATCAAGCTTGCGATGGTGTCGGGCCTGATGGCGGCCGGCGCACGGGTCAAGGACATAGGGCTGGCGCTTTCGCCGATGGCCTATTTTGCTCAGTTCGCGCTCGACACCGCTTCGGTGGCAATGGTCACTGCCTCGCACAATGAGAATGGCTGGACGGGCGTGAAGATGGGCGCGCAGCGACCGCTGACCTTTGGGCCCGACGAGATGTCGGCGCTGCGGGACATCGTACTCAACGGCGACTTTGAATTGATCGGGAGCGGTTCTTATGAATTCGTGCCGAATTTCCGCAAGGTCTATCTCGACGATCTGGTTGCCGGAAAGCGCATTACCCGCAAGTTGAAGGTAGTCGCCGCATGCGGCAACGGTACGGCAGGTGCCTTCGCGCCGGAGGCACTCGAACGCATTGGATGTGAAGTCATCCCGCTCGATATCGAGCTCGACCACACCTTCCCGCGCTACAATCCAAACCCCGAGGACATGCAGATGCTGCATGCTATCAGGGACAAGGTCCTGGAGACGGGTGCTGACGTTGGCCTGGGCTTCGATGGAGATGGCGACCGTTGCGGCGTCGTCGACAATGAAGGCAACGAGATATTCGCCGACAAGGTTGGCGTGATGCTCGCGCGCGATATCTCGGCGCTCTATCCGAACTCCACCTTCGTCGTCGATGTGAAATCCACCGGTCTTTTCAACACCGATAAGGTGCTCGCTGCGAACGGAGCCAAGACGGACTACTGGAAGACCGGTCATTCCTATCTCAAGCGGAGGGTCGCCGAACTGGGCGCGATCGCCGGATTCGAAAAATCGGGGCATTTCTTCTTCAATCCGCCGATCGGGCGTGGCTACGACGACGGAATTGTTACCGCAATTGCTGTTTGCCAGATGCTCGATCGCAACCCCGACAAGTCGATGGCTGATCTCTACCGCGCATTGCCTTTGACCTACGGCACGCCGACCATGTCGCCGCATTGCGACGACGAGATCAAATATGGTGTGGTCGACAAGGTGGTCGCCGACTTCGAGGCCATGAAGCGAAATGGCGAAACCTTTGCCGGACAGAAGATCGTCGATCTGATCACCGTCAATGGTGTGCGCGTGGTGGCCGAAGATGGTACCTGGGGGCTGGTGCGGGCGTCTTCGAACAAGCCGGAACTGGTGGTGGTGGTGGAAAGCCCCATATCGTCCGAGCGGCGACGCGAAATGTTCGAAGGTGTGGATGCCGTGTTGAGGCGCAATCCGTCGGTCGGCGCCTACAACCAGACATTTTGAGGGACTGATATGGCTGATAGAATCGTCAGTTTTGTCATGAGCGGCGGCGTTGGCTCGCGGTTATGGCCGCTGTCGCGCGAGGACAATCCCAAGCAGTTCCACGACCTCTCCGGTGACGGATCGATGCTGGTCAAGACGCTGAAGCGTCTGGCTGCCCGCGACGAGGGTGAGACGCCGATTTACCTGATCGCCTCGGAACGTCATGCGGCGCGTGTGCGCGCCGACCTTGCGGCCATCGATTTGGCCGGCGGCGGCGCGATTTTCGAGCCGACTGGCCGGAACACGGCGGCGGCGGCGGCAATCGCCGCCTTGCAGACGATCTCGACCTATGGCGACGGCATCGTGCTGGTAGTGCCGTCGGATCATGAGATTTCCACACAGCGCCAGTTCTGGGACACTGTCGAGCGCGGCGTGCCCGCAGCCAATGCCGGCCGTCTTGTCGTGTTCGGCATCAAGCCGGCGACGCCCGAGACCGGCTATGGCTATATCGAAGCTGGCGCCGAAAGCGACGGCGTTTGGGATGTAACCCGCTTCGTGGAGAAGCCGGATTTGACCACCGCCGAAGGGTACCTCGCGGCGGGCAACTTCTTCTGGAACGCCGGCATCTTCCTGTTCAAGGCGAGCGCGATGCGCGACGCCTTCCTCAAGCACCAGCCGGAAATCTGGCGGAAGGCCGAAGCTGCTTTCGAGGCGGCGACCAGCGATCTCTCCGGTATCTATATGCCGCTCGAACTCTATGCCGGGATCCCTTCGATCTCGATCGACTACGCGATCATGGAGCGCGTAAGCGGCATTGCCATGGTGCCGGCGAGCTTCCGCTGGAACGATCTCGGTTCGTGGCAATCGCTGCTCGACGTCAGCCCCTCCGACAAGGACGGAAACGTGATTGTCGGCGACGTCGTCGCCATCGACTGCGAGAATTCCTATCTGCGCGGCGAAGGGCGACTATTGTCGGCGATTGGGTTGAAGGACGTGGCGATCGTTTCGACTTCGGACGCGACGTTCGTCGCGCCTGTCAGCCATAGCCAAAACGTCAAGAAGATCGTCGAGCAACTCGAAAAGAGCGGGCGGCTGGAGACCAAATTCACGCCCGCCCATGGCCGTGTCTTGGCCAACGGGGCCTGGCGCAAGCGGGTGCAGCACTGGCTGCTGGAGGAAACGCTGCCGCTGTGGTCGACCGCAGGCGTCGACGATCATTTCGGCGGATTCCATGAAGCGCTCGGCTTCGATGGGCGACCGCTCGCCAAACCCAAGCGCATGCGTACGATGGCGCGCCAAGTCTACGCGTTTTCAGTCGCCAAGCAGCGCGGCTGGGACGGTCGAGCCGACTCGCTGATCGACCACGGCATCCGCTTCATGGCCGACAAGGGCCGCACCGAACGCGGCGGATGGGTGCGTGCGCTGAACGCGGATGGCAGCGTCGCCGACCCGGTGGAGGATGCCTACGACCATGCTTGTGTGCTGCTGGCGCTGGCTCATGCTCATCACTCCGGCAACCCGGAAGCGCTGAACCTCGCGACCGAGACATTCGTTTTCCTCGACCAGCATCTTGAAGACGAGCGCATGACAGGCTTCATGGAGAGCCCCGATGGAGAGGGTGTGCGGCGCTCGAACCCGCATATGCATCTTCTGGAAGCTTTCCTTGCCTGGCACGCGGTAACGGGCGACCGCGTCTATCTGCGCCGCGCCGCCCGCATCATCGACCTGTTCCGCAGCCATTTCTTCGAGGTCGACAGCTGGACATTGGGCGAGTTTTTCGACCGCGACTGGCATCCAGCACCCGGCGAGAAGGGTCAGTGGACCGAGCCCGGGCATCACTTCGAATGGGCGTCGCTGCTTGTCGATTTCGCTGACAAGAGCGGCCAGAAGGATCTGGTCGCCTACGGCCGCAAGCTTTATGCCTCGGCGATCGCCAATGGCCTCAACCGTGCGACGGGGCTGGCTTATGGGGCGGTGTCTCGGCAGGGCCTGCCGCTCGACAACATCTCGCGCAGCTGGCCGCAGACCGAGGCGATCAAGGCAGCTGTCGCGCTTGACGGCACCGGCGGGCCCGACCTCAAGCCCGAGATCGAGGCACGTGTCGGCCGCCTGTTCCGCTGGCACATCGACCCGGCGCCGCAGGGGCTGTGGATCGACCAGATCGACGAGCGCGGCCGCTCGCTGGCCAAGGAAGTTCCTGCCAGCATCTTTTACCATCTGGTGACGGCGCTGACGCAGTATCTCGACAAGACCGAAGAGTTCGCCAACTGAGCCGATCACCTCACCGGCTCAGTTGGAGGGTCAGTACGGGCTCGCGACGTCGCCGGTCTCGACATAGACCGACTTGAGCTGGGAGTAATGCTGGAGGGCAGCGAGCGAGTTTTCGCGGCCGATGCCCGACTGCTTGAAGCCGCCGAAGGGGATTTCCACCGGCGTCAGATTGTAGGTGTTGATCCAGCAAGTGCCGGCCTGAAGCTCGGCAATCACGCGATGGGCGCGCGGCAGGTCCTTGGTGAAGACGCCGGCGGCCAATCCGAATTCGGTATCGTTAGCGCGCGCAATGACCTCGTCCTCGCTATCGAAAGACAGCACGCTCATCACCGGCCCGAAAATCTCCTCGCGGGCGATGCGCATATTGTCGGTGACGCCGGTGAAGACTGTCGGCTCGACGAAGAAGCCACCCTCGAACCCCTGCAGCGAAGGCACGCCGCCACCGGTTTGCAGCGTGGCACCTTCGGCCTTGCCGACTGCGATGTAGTCGGTGACCTTGTCGTGCTGCGACTTGTTGACGAGCGGGCCCATCTGGGTGTCGGGGTCGAGCGGATCACCGATGCGGATGGTCTTGGTGCGCTCCACGAGGCGCTCGACGAAGCGGTCGTGCAGGCCTTTCTGGACGAAGACGCGGGTGCCGTTCGAGCAGACCTGGCCGGTTGAATAGAAGTTGCCGAGCATGGCACCGCCAATGGCGTTTTCGAGGTCGGCGTCATCGAAGACGATGATCGGCGACTTGCCGCCCAGTTCCATCGTCGCGTGCTTCATATGCGAACCGGCGAGCGAAAGAACCTTCTTGCCCGTCGGCACCGAGCCTGTCAGCGAAATCTTGTCGACCGCTTCATGCGAGGCAAGTGCCGCGCCGACGTCGCCATAGCCTTGGACGACATTGAACAGCCCGTCCGGCAGCCCGGCCTCCGAATAGACCTCTGCGAGCGCCAGCGCAGAAAGCGGTGTGTTTTCGGACGGCTTGAACACCATGGCATTGCCCATGGCGAGCGCTGGCGCCGACTTCCAGCCGGCAACCTGGATCGGATAGTTCCACGCGCCGATCCCGACGCAGACGCCTAATGCCTGGCGCTTGGTGTAAGCGAACGGTCCGCCAAGGTCGACATACTCACCATTGAAGGCGGCAATGGCGCCTGCGAAATACTCGAGGCAATCGGCGGCAGATGCGGCGTCGGCAACCAGTGTTTCCTGGATCGGCTTTCCGGTGTCGAGTGTTTCCAGGCGCGACAGTTCCTCGTTGTGCGCGCGCAGTATGTCGGCGGCGCGGCGCAGGATGCGGCCGCGCTCGACGGGCTTGAGCCGCGCCCAGGCTGGCTGAGCGGCACGTGCGGCTTCGACGGCAAGCTCGACGATATTTGCTGTAGCCGAGTGCAGTGACGCAATGACCTCGCCGGTCGCTGGGTAGATGACAGGAATCGCCGTGCCGCGCTCATCGTCGACGAAGCGGCCGTTTATATAGTGCGAGGCTTTTGGTTGGGCGCGCATCGTGTGCTCCAGTTTTGTATGTCGTGGCGGTCATATCCGGTCGGGCCGGATGATGCTCTATCTGTCTGAGACCTGCCAGTGCGGATTGATCCAGGGTTCCTGGTTGGACGGGGCGAGTGGCGTGCGGCCGAGGATATGGTCGGCTGCCTTTTCGCCGGTCATGATCGAGGGGCCATTGAGGTTGCCATTGGTCACCCGTGGGAAGATCGAGGAATCGGCGACCCTGAGGCCATCAACCCCGATGACCCGGCATTCGGGATCGACAACGCTTGTTGGATCGTCAGCGCGGCCCATGCGGCAAGTGCCGCAAGGGTGGTAGGCGCTTTCCGAATGTTCGCGGATGAAGGTGTCGAGCTGCTCGTCGGTGTCAACGTGCTTGCCCGGCGAGATCTCTTGTCCACGGAACGGGTCGAAAGCCGACTGGCCGAAGATTTCGCGGGTGAGCCGGATGCAGTGGCGGAAGTCAGCCCAATCGTCTGGATGGGACATGTAGTTGAAGCGGATCTCCGGCTTGGCCCATGGATCGTTCGACCGCAAGGTGATCGCGCCACGCGACTTGGAACGCATCGGCCCGACATGGGCCTGGAAGCCGTGCGACTTGGCCGCCGCCTTGCCATCGTAGCGCACGGCTGCCGGCAGGAAATGGAACTGGATGTCGGGATAGTCGACACCGGCTTTCGAGCGCACAAAGGCCGCCGCCTCGAAATGGTTGGTGGCGCCAAGGCCGGTCTTGAACAGCAGCCATTCAGCGCCGATTAGCGCCTTGCAGAACGGGTTGAACACCGAGTGCAAGGTGATCGGCTGCGTCGCCTCCTGCTGGATGTACAGCTCCATATGGTCCTGCAGGTTCTGGCCGACGCCGCGCCGGTCGGCGACCACGTCTATGCCATGGGCCCTAAGATGCGCCGCAGGTCCGATGCCCGACAGCATCAGCAGCTTCGGCGAATTGATCGAGGAGGCAGCAACGATCACTTCACGTCGCGCCTTAACGACCTGAATCTTATTGCGAGCTTCGATCTCGACGCCGACCGCGCATTGATTCTCGATCACCACACGCCGGGCGAAGCCATTGACGATACGTACATTTCCGCGTTTCAGCGCAGGGCGAAGATAGGCGTTGGCCACCGACCAGCGCCGACCATGGTGTATGGTCTGCTCCATGGCTCCGAAGCCTTCCTGCTTCGAGCCATTGTAATCTTCGGTGGTCTCGAAACCGGCCTGCTTTCCGGCCTCGACGAAGGCCTGGTAGAGCGGGTTCTTGCGACGACCGCGCTGGATGTGCAGCGGGCCCTTTGTGCCGCGCCAGCCTTCCTCGCCGCCCTTGGCGTGCTCCATGCGTTTGAAGTAGGGCAGCACGTCGGCATAGCCCCAGCCGGTCGCACCTTGCTCGGCCCAGTGGTCGAAGTCGTGGGCGTGGCCACGGACATAGACCATGCCGTTGATCGAGGATGAGCCGCCGAGCACCTTGCCGCGCGGCGTTGCCAGCACGCGGCCGCCGAGATGCGGTTCGGGCTCGCTCGAATAACCCCAGTCGTAGCGGCTCATGTTGAGCGGGTACGACAGTGCCGAAGGCATCTGGATCAGCGGCCCGAAATCGGTGCCGCCATATTCGATGACTATCACCGAGTGCTTGCCGTCCTCGGACAGGCGATAGGCCATGGCCGCGCCGGCCGAGCCGGAGCCAATGATGACAAAATCTGCTTCAAGCATTGTTCACATGGACCATGAAATCGGCGAGCGAAACGTTGCCGCCGGTGGCTATGAGGAGGACGGTCTTGCCTGATACATCGACCTTCTTTTCCAGCAGGGCGGCGAGAGAGGAGGCGCCGGAGGGTTCGAGCACCAGCTTGAGCCGTTCGAAGGCGACCTTCATGGCGCGCCGCACGGCAGCATCGTCGACGGTCAGGCCGCGCACACCGGCTGCGGTGACGGCAGCGTAGGGCGCATCGCCGGGCCGGCGCGCCATCAACCCGTCGCAGATGGATTTCGGCCCAAGCGGCATAGTCTCCTGGGCTCCATGGGCAAGCGAAGTGCCCATGCCGTTGAAGCCTTCGGGCTCGACGGCAAACACCTGGGTATCGGGCGACAGATAGTGGAAGGCGAGCGCCACACCACCGATCAGCCCGCCACCACCGACCGGGCAAAGCACGATGTCTGCGTTGACGCCCTTGGCGGCCAGTTGATCGAGCGCTTCGAGGCCTGCTCCTGCTTGGCCGGCGACGATCTCTGGATCGTCGAAGGGATGGAGCAGCACGAGGTTTTCGGTCTCCGAGATCTCGCGCGCCTTGGCCGAGGCAACTTCCTCGCGGGCGCGGTCGCCATGGTCGGTGAGCACGACGCGCGCGCCATAACCCTTGGTCGCTTCGCGCTTGGCTGCTGGCGCGTCGACCGGCATGACGATGGTGACCGGGATGCCAAGCGCCTGGCCGGCTGCGGCTAGCCCTTGGGCGAAATTCCCTGAGGAATAGGCGACCACGCCGCGCTGGGCTTCCTCTGCTGACAGCTTCTTCAATCGCCAGTAGGCGCCACGCGCCTTGAACGAGCCGGCCCATTGCAGCGACTCCGTCTTGACGAAGACGCGGCTGGCACCGGTTTCGCGGGCGAGTGCCGCCGACTCCAACAGCGGCGTCAGTTGCGTCGCCTTGGAGGTTTCGGCATATGCCTGCCTGAGGTGGTCGAGTGTGGGAACGGTCGTCTTTGTCATCATTCGCCTCGCGGAAACCGCTTGCTCTCTTCGAGCACGTTGAGATCCATATGGTTGCGCATGTAGCGCTCGGAAGCCTTCTGCATGGGCTGGAATTCCCAAGGAGAGTAGGTGCCGTTGCGGAGCGCGGGGTAGATGAGCCAGCGCCGTGCCTGGCTCTCGCGAACCGCAGCATCGAAGGCCGCCATGTCCCAGCGGGCCCGAACCTTCGCCGTGAAAGTGGCGACCAAATCGGCATGGACCGGGTCGGCGGCGAGGTTGGTGAGTTCGAGCGGATCCGATTCCAGATCAAACAGTTGCGGCGGATCGATCTCACAATGGACGAACTTGAAGCGGCCTTCGCGGATGGCCACCAAGGGGGCGTAGGAGCCTTCGGCGGCATATTCCATCAGCACCGGAGCGGTGCGCTCTTCGCCACGCATCAAGGGGACAAGTGATTGGCCGTCGGCCCACGGCATGATCGCGGCAAGCTCTATGCCGGCGAGGTCGCAGAGTGTTGGAAGGATGTCGAGATTGGAGGTTGGCGCTTCGATCAATCCTGCCGGAATGCCCTTGCCAGCGATCATCAGCGGCACCCGGGCGGCGCCCTCGAAGAAGCACATCTTGAACCACAGGCCGTGCTCGCCGAGCATGTCGCCATGATCGGAGCAAAACACGATGATGGTGTCGTCCAGCATCCTCGTGCGTTCAAGCACCGAGACCAGTTCGCCGACCTTGTCGTCGAGATAGGAAATGTTGGCGAAGTAGCCACGCCGGGAGCGGCGTACCTGCTTCGGCGTGATGTCGAAGCTGGCATAGTCGCTGGCGTGGTAGAGCCGCTGTGAATGCGGGTCCTGCTGATCGGCTGCGATAAAACCGACATCTGGATCGAGTGCCGGGCAGCCCTCATAGAGGTCCCAATATTGGCACCGCGCGACATAAGGGTCATGCGGATGGGTAAAGGAGACGGTCAGGCACCAAGGCCTTCGTTCGGCCTGATCCGAGACGCGGGCGAAGTCGTAAAGCTTCTGCGTTGCGTGGAAGGCGACCTCGTCGTCATATTCCATCTGGTTGGTGGTCTCGGCGACGCCCGCACCGGTGACTGAACCGAGATTGTGGTACCACCAGTCGATGCGCTCGCCCGGCTTGCGGTAGTCAGGCGTCCAGCCGAAATCGGCCGGGTAGATATCGGTGGTCAGTCGCTCCTCGAAGCCGTGCAACTGGTCGGGGCCGACAAAGTGCATCTTGCCCGACAGGCAGGTGTGATAGCCGGCGGCGCGCAGATGATGGGCATAGGTCGGGATGGACGAGGCGAATTCGGCTGCGTTGTCGTAGACTTGGGTGCGGGACGGCAACTGGCCCGTCATGAAGCTGGCACGACCGGGCGCGCAAAGCGGTGAAGCGGTGTAGTTGTTGCGGAAGCGTGCCGCGCGCGCCGCCAGCGCCTTGAGGTGCGGGGCATGCAGGAAGTCGGCCGGGCCATCGGGAAAGAAAGTCCCGGCCAACTGGTCGACCATGATGATTAGGATGTTTGGCCGCTCGGTCATCAGCCAGCCTTTGCGTCAGCGAGTTTCGTTTCGAGGTAATCCTCGATCAATGCCGCGGCGGTCGTCGCATCCGGCACGCCGTCCTTGAGCGCCCGGCGAATGTAGAGCCCGTCAATCAGCGCGGCTGTGGTTTCTGCGACCCGCTCCGCCTCCGAACGCGGCAGCAGGGCTGAAAGGCCGCTCATCAGATTGGAATGCAGGCGGCGCGCGTAAACCTTGAGGAGGCGGCGCAGGGCAGGTGACTTTTGCGCTTCGACATAGAAGGCGAGCCAGGCAGCGATCGTCTCGGGCCGGAATTGCTTTTCGGAGAAGTTGACCGAAATGACCGCGGAAACCCGGGCGCGCGGGGTGGTGCCCAGCTTGAGTGCCGTACGGCAATCGGCGTTCAGCTCGGACAGCAAATAGCGCATGGTCGCCTGCAGCAGGTCCTCCTTGGCGCCGAAATAGTGATGCGCCAGTGCGGCGGATACGCCGGCACGTCCGGCAATCTCGGACATGGTCACATCAAGCGTACCGCGTTCGCCGATCGCTGAAATCGTCGCGTCGATCAGCGCCTTGCGGCGCAATGGCTCCATTCCGATCTTGGGCATTCAGCTTCCTCCATCTCCAAGCCTATTTTTAATTGAGCCATCAATCAATAAAAACTCCGCCGCCTGATGCCCTATTTCCGACGTTGAAAATTGGTGGAATCTGTTCAATATTGAACTGAATAGGGGCGTTGGATTCACCGTTGAAATGGCGCAACATGCGCCCTGCGATTGGAGGCAGAAATGACCGCGTGCATCGTTGGCTGGGCGCATTCGCGTTTCGGAAAGCTTGAGGGCGAGACGCTCGAAAGCCTCATAACCAAGGTCGCCAGCGAGGCGCTCGAGCATGCCGGCATCGGGCCCGACGATGTCGACGAGATCGTGCTCGGGCATTTCAATGCCGGTTTCTCCGCCCAGGATTTCACCGCGAGCCTTGTGCTGCAGGCCGACGATCGACTCCGCTTCAAGCCGGCAACGCGGGTGGAAAACGCCTGCGCCACAGGTTCGGCAGCCGTTCGCCAGGGCATCCGAGCGGTAAACGCTGGCTCGCGCATCGTGCTGGTGGTCGGTGCCGAGCAGATGACGACGACGCCTGGGCCCGAGATCGGCAAGAACCTGCTCAAGGCATCCTATCTGCCGGAGGACGGCGACACGCCTGCCGGTTTCGCCGGCGTGTTCGGCAACATCGCCCAGGCCTATTTCCAGCGTCACGGCGATCAGTCGGATGCATTGGCGATGATCGCCGCCAAGAACCACAAGAACGGCGTCGACAATCCTTATGCCCAGATGCGCAAGGATTTCGGCTACGACTTCTGCCGCCAGGAAAGCGAAAAGAACCCGTTTGTTGCCGGTCCGCTGAAGCGTACCGATTGCTCGCTGGTTTCGGACGGGGCGGCGGCACTTGTTTTGACCGACAGCACGACAGCATTGCGCATGCGCCGCGCGGTGGCCTTCCGCGCCAACGAGCATGTCCAGGACTTCCTGCCGATGTCGAAGCGCGACATCCTCCTGTTCGAGGGCTGCGAAGCGGCGTGGGCCAAGGCGTTGAAATCGGCAGGCGTTGCGCTTGACGATCTGTCCTTCGTCGAAACGCATGACTGCTTCACCATCGCCGAACTGATCGAATATGAGGCGATGGGCCTCGCGCCGCGCGGCGAGGGCGCACGAATCGCGATGGAAGGCATCACGGCCAAGGACGGCCGCCTCCCGGTCAATCCTTCGGGTGGGCTCAAGGCCAAGGGGCACCCCATCGGCGCGACAGGTGTGTCGATGCATGTGCTGACGGCCATGCAGCTTACGGGCGAAGCCGGTGGTATCCAGGTCAAGGATGCCAAGCTTGGCGGCATCTTCAACATGGGCGGTGCCGCGGTCGCCAACTACGTCTCGATCCTGGACCGTATTAGATGAGGCAATCCGCCGTGGTCATCGGTGGTGCGTCGGGCATCGGCCTTGCAGTGGCTGAGCGCTTGATCGCGGATGGATGGCCGGTGGCGCTGATCGATGGCGATGGGGTGGCGCTTGCCGCCGCTGAGGACGCCATCGGCAATGATGATGTTGTGTTCATCGAGACTGATCCGACCGACGAAGACAATGTCGCCGAGGCTTTTGACCAGGTGGTGGATAGCCTCGGTCTCATAGGCGGGCTGGTGGCGGTTGCCGGGTTTGGCAGACTGTCCAGCGCCGAAGACACCAGTGCCGAAATGCTGCGCGAAGCGCTTGACGTAAATCTTGTGGGGCCCTTCATCGCGGCCAAGGCGGCACTTGAACGGATGGGTGCTTCGCTTTCTATCGTCAACGTCGGATCTGTTGCGGGCCTGCGCGCTCATCGTGGCCAAATAGCTGTCGCTTCGTCACAGGCGGGGCTCAAGCTCATGGCCGAGGTGTTCGCACTGGAGTTCGGCAATCGCGGCGTGCGCGTCAACGCGATTGCCGCCGGGCCGACTGCCGCCGAAGCTGCCGGCAACGGCGGGATCGACCGGCGCCACATGCCGTCGGGGCGGCTTGCCGAACCCGAGGAAATTGCAGCCGCAGTCGCCTTCCTGCTTTCTCCCGAGGCCAGTTACGTCAACGGCCATACACTCGCCGTGGATGGCGGATTCCCCGCAGCCGGGCTATCGGGGGATGGGGCATGACGCGGACCGAGGCTTAAGGTGGCGAATGCAGACCTATTTTGACCGCAGGTGCATGAAGGCTCACATACAATGACAAATCCCGTTCTGGTCGAGATGCTGCGCGGCGGTCTCGTCGAAAGCGCGCACCGCGGGTCGGTCGTCGTCGTCGACGGGTCGGGCAAGCAGGTGTTTGCCATCGGCGACACCCAGCAGGCCGTGTTCCCGCGCTCGGCGGTGAAGGCGATCCAGGCGCTGCCTTTCGTCGAAAGTGGAGCGGCAGACGCATATGGTTTCGGCGATCGCGAACTCGCGCTTGCCTGCTCCTCGCATTCCGGCGAGGTGGTTCATGCCGAACTCGCCAAGGCCATGCTCACCAAGGCCGGGCTGGAAGCTGACGCGCTGGAGTGTGGCGCGCACTGGCCCTCGAACCAGGCGGCCACGATTGCGTTGGCTCGCAACGGGGCGTCTCCGAGCGCGCTGCACAACAATTGCTCGGGCAAGCATTCCGGTTTTGTTTGTACCTGCCGCCATCTCGGCATCGCGCACCAGGGCTATGTCAGGCCAGAACATCGTTTCCAGCAGATGGTCCGCGAAACGATGGAAGCCGTGACCGGGGCACCCCACAACGAAGCCAACCGCGGCACTGATGGCTGTTCGATCCCGACTTTCGCCGTGCCGCTGCAAAATCTCGCGTTGGGATTTGCGCGAATGGTTACCGGCCAAGGGGTTGGTGCGATGCGGGCCAAGGCGGCGCGGCGGCTGATGTCGGCCTGCATGGCGGAACCTTTTCTTGTTGCTGGAACCGACAGGGCTGATACGGAGTTGATGCAGGCGGCACCCGGACGCATCTTCGTCAAGGTCGGCGCCGAGGGCGTTTTCTGCGCGGCCGTGCCGGAGCTTGGGGTAGGCATCGCATTGAAATGCGACGACGGTGCGGGTAGGGCTGCGGATGTCATGATCTCGGCGGTTCTGGCAAGGCTTTTGGCCGATGACCGGGCACTGGCAGGCACGTTGCAAGAGTTGGCCAAACCGGTGCTGAAAAACTGGAACGGCATTGAGGTTGCGTCCCTTCGGCCTACCTCCGCAATCGGCCTAAAAGCGTAAGCAGTCGGTCAGATAGGCTGGCTTGTTATCGGAGCAACGAATACCTAGGTTGAGTTGATGAGCAGAGCTTTCACCCGTGAAGACGACAGTGAAAATGTGATCGCCGACATTGGCGAACGACCTGTCAGTGCATCGCGAAACCTCGTTACCGAGCAGGGTTTTTCCCATATCGAGGCCCAACTGGCGGCCTTGCGCGAGGACCTTGCCAAGGCCGAAGCCGACGCCGACCGCGAACGCATCGCAACGGTGTCGCGTGACCTGCGCTATTGGCAATCCCGCCGGGAAACGGCCGAAGTTTCGGTTCCCGAACCCGGCAGCACCGTCGTCCGCTTCGGCATGAAAGTTGTCGTCGAGGATGACAACGGCAAGCGCAATGTCTGGCAAATCGTCGGCGAAGACGAAGCAGATGCCGCCAAGGGCCGTATCTCCCATGTTTCGCCTATGGCGATTGCGCTGTTTGGCAAGTCCGTTGGCGATGTCGCTTCGGTCAACGGCCACGACTGGGAAATCGTCGAACTCGGCTAGGCTTCGACCGGTATTGTATGATCACGGAAGAAGGCGGCCGCACCGCCCTCGTCGATCTCTCCGGCAGCTACGCCCATGACAAATAAGTAGAGTGCTCCGTCGTTGGCTGTCAATTCGTAGCCATTTACTGCCAGAAAAGTACCCGCTGCCACGATCGCTGTGCGTTTGTTGCCATCAACAAAGGGATGGTTACGTGCGATCCCGAACAAGTAGGCGGCAGCTAAGTCGACGATCGTAGGATCGCCATAGGCAGCCTTGTTTTTGGCACGGCCCAGTGCGGATTCCAGCGCGTTTTCGTCGCGAAGTCCTTGCGCCCCACCATGCCGCCGAAGCTGTTCAGCATGCATGGCCTCGACGACACGTCGGCTCAGAAATTGCGGGCTCATTCGGCGAGCTTCTGGAGCGCCACCTTATATTTGTCCATGAATTTGCTCGCGGCTTCCATCTGTCGCTCAAACACGTCGTCAGTCGGCTTGAGCGTCAGGCCATCCTTGGATTCGACTATTTCCAGCGTGTCGCCGGCTCTCAGATTATGTCTATCGAGGACTTCTTTCGGCAGGATTACACCTTCGGAATTTCCGATTTTGCGAACGGTCACGTTCATTGAGTGCCTCCATGTTATAACTTGCGTATAACATAAGAAACGCGGCGATCCAAGACAAGCATGTGATGGCAAGCATGGCGCGTTCGCTATCGGCGTGTGTGTCGGCTCCGGCGCTTCATTTTGACCGGGTGCCATTGTCGCACTGGTGCGTCGCCACTATACCTTGCGTGTGATCGCAATCGTGGTCGAGACGCAGCATTTCCGGAGAGACAGCCCATGGCGCAGGACGACAGCATTTTCATTGGTGCCAGTCGCAAGCCGGACGACAGCTACCGGCGGCCCGAAGAGCTTTTGCTCAAATACGGCAATCGCCACGGTCTCGTCACAGGCGCGACGGGCACCGGCAAGACGGTGACGCTGCAAATCCTCGCCGAGGGCTTTTCCAATGCGGGCGTCCCGGTGTTCTGCGCCGACGTCAAGGGCGATCTGTCGGGCATCGCCATGATGGGCGAGGCCAAGAATTTTCTCACTGCCCGCGCCGAGGCGATCAAGCTTGATCCATACGAGTTCCAGGAATTCCCCGTAATCTTCTGGGATCTGTTCGGCGAGCAGGGGCACCCCATCCGCGCAACAGTCTCGGAGATGGGCCCGCTGCTGCTTTCGCGGCTGATGAACCTCACCGACGCACAGGAAGGCGTGCTCAACATCGTCTTCCGGATCGCCGACGAAGAGGGGCTTCTGCTCCTCGACATGAAGGATCTGCAAGCGCTGCTCGCCAACGTCGCCGAGCGTGCCGAAGAAATCGGCGCGCGCTACGGCAATGTGACAAGACCATCGGTCGGCGCTATCCAGCGTTCGCTGCTGGTGCTGGAGCAGCAGGGCGGCGACCATTTCTTCGGTGAGCCGGCGCTGAAGATCTCCGACATCATGCGCACCACGCGCGACGGACGAGGCGCGATCAACGTGCTCGCAGCCGACAAGCTGATGATGAACCCGCGGCTATACGCGACCTTCCTGCTCTGGCTGCTCTCCGAGCTGTTTGAGGTGTTGCCGGAAATCGGCGACCCCGACAAACCGAAGCTGGTGTTCTTCTTCGATGAGGCGCACCTGCTGTTTGACGAAGCGCCCAAGATCGTCGTCGATCGTGTGGAACAGGTCGTGCGCTTGATCCGCTCGAAGGGCGTCGGCGTCTACTTCGTCACCCAGAATCCGCTTGATGTGCCAGAAACCGTACTGGCACAGCTGGGCAACCGCGTGCAGCACGCGCTGCGTGCCTACACGCCGCGTGAGCAGAAAGCCGTGAAGACGGCGGCGGACACATTCCGCCCCAATCCGGATTTTGATTGCGCCAAGGCAATTACGCAGCTGGGCACCGGCGAAGCACTTGTGTCGACGCTAGAGGCCAAGGGTGTGCCGTCGATGGTTCAGCGGACGCTGATCCGGCCGCCGGCGTCGCGGCTCGGGCCGATCACGCCACAGGAGCGCCAGAAGCTGATCAACGAGAGCCCTGTCGCTGGTCAGTACGACCAGACGGTCGATCGCGAATCGGCGTTTGAAATGTTGCAGAAGAAAGCGCTCGACGCGCAAAAGGCACAGGAACAAGCCCAGCAGGCGAATACCGGCGGCGGCGGATGGACGATACCCGGCTTCGGCAATGATGGCGGAGGCGCCGGTTCGGGAGGCCGTACGACCGGCAGTGCGCCAAGGCCGCGGGCTTCGAACCGCCAGACCGTGACCGAAGCAGCCCTGAAGTCGGTGGTGCGCTCGGTCGGTTCGTCGGTTGGCCGTGCGCTGGTGCGCGGAATTCTTGGAAGTTTGAAAAAGGGTTTCTGACCGAGGCCAATGGCGGCGCGTCTGGACGCGCCGCCATCGGAACTGATCAGGCCACGCCGAGGCCGTTGGTGACCAGGATCGGCGTCTTGGAAGGCACGCGATCGTAGAGATCGATGATGTCCTGGTTCATCAGGCGCACGCAGCCCGACGATACCGACTTGCCGATCGTCCACCATTCCGGTGATCCATGGACGCGGTAGAGCGTGTCTTCGTTGTTCTGGAAGATGTAGAGCGCCCGTGCGCCGAGCGGATTGTTCAGGCCGGGTGCCATGCCGCCGTTCCTGACGCTGTACTTCTCAAGCTCCGGCTGACGGCCGATCATGTCATCCGGTGGCGTCCACTTGGGCCACTTGCGCTTCCATTGAATGACGGCGCGGCCAGACCAGGCAAAGCCTGCACGGCCAAGGCCGACACCATAGCGGATCGCCTGGCCGTTTTCGCGGACGAGATAGAGGAAGTGCGTCGAGGTATCGACGACCAGCGTACCCGGACGCTCGCCCGTCGGATCGGCGACGATCTGGCGAAGGAACTGGGGCTTCACCTTCTTGACTGGAATGCCGGGAACCTCATAGCCCTCGTCGCTGACGGGAGCATACATGCTGACGTAATCGCCAAAGGCAGGGTCGATGGCCGGTGGAGCCGGAGGCGGTACTATCACCGGGGCGCCAACGATCGTGCTGCCTCCGCTGACGGTCGAGCAGGCCGAAAGCGCTGCTGTGGCAGCGCCTGCCGCTGCCAAGTTTAAGAAGCCGCGCCGGCTGACCGGGCGGGATGAATCAATGAATGTAGGCATGGCTGCGATCTAGGATTCCAGTTCGAAAGAAGAGGTGGATTTAAAGGAAACTGACTGCGTCCCCCTTAACGCTCGTGGTGATAGGCGGGTCCAAATCTGACCTTAGGGTGGACAAAGCATGGCGAAGCTGTGATAGGCCAATCACTGTTGCGTTATGGCAACAATGCTGACCTATGGTTAGCTAACCAATTGTAACTAAACCTTCCAGTGACGGAAGGATCAGCGAGGGTGGGAGGTCCCGATACTCGTCCGGCTGGTCGGAACGATTGATCCAGACTGTGCGGCAACCGAACTTCGCTGCCCCTGCAATGTCCCAACGATTGGACGACTGGAACGATATGGCTTCGGGGTAGAGACGCCAGTTGCTGGCGACAAGATCATAGACCGCCTGGTCCGTCTTGAAGCGTCTCACACTGTCGACGGAGAACACTTCATCGAGGATCAGGTCGAGCCCAGCCGAGCGCACCGCAGCTTCGAGCATGGCCGGAGAGCCGTTGGAGAGAATGGCAAGCCGCGCCCCGTTGTCCTTGAGATTGCGAAGGACCGAAGGCACTTCGGGATAGCAGTCGAGGCGCCAGTAGGCGTCCAGCAACTTGCTACGCAGCGCCGGGTCGACCGTGGGCACCTTTTGGAAGGCGAAATCAAGCGACTGCTCGGTGAGCTGCCAGAAATCAAGATAGGCACCCATCAGCGTGCGCACCCAGGAATATTCGAGCTGCTTGGCCCGCCAAATCTCGGACAGAAGCTGGCAGTCGGGACCGATATCGGCGGCATGGCGGCGAACGGCCGCATGGACGTCGAACAACGTGCCATAGGCATCGAATATGTAGGCGGCGTGGCGCATGCCTTTGGTTTTCCAACGGCTTGGCGCCAAGCGCAAGCGCAACTATCGGCTGGCTCCAACATTTCGGCGACGTGCCGGTTGACGGGGGATGCCAAAGCCTCTTCCATGCTGGCGCTCAACAAGATGCGACGGGAAACGATATCATGACGCTCGCGGCGGCTGCACAATCCACGACATGGACCTACGTTGACGGCGACTGGCACGAGGGCAATGTGGCTCTCATCGGGCCGCGCAGCCATGCCATGTGGCTCGGCTCCACCGTGTTCGACGGTGGCCGTTGGTTCGAGGGCGTGGCGCCCGATCTCGAGGCGCATTCGCGCCGCGTCAACTCTTCGGCGATAGCGCTCGGCCTGAAGCCGACGATGAGTCCCGAGCAGATCGTGGGACTGACCTGGGATGGGCTCAAGAAGTTCGACGGCAAGACCGCAGTCTATATCAGGCCGATGTATTGGGCCGAGCATGGCGGCTATATGGGGGTGCCGGCAGATCCGGCATCGACGCGCTTTTGCCTGTGCCTGTACGAATCACCCATGCTCCCGCCCGCGGGATTTTCGATCGGGCTGTCGCCATTCCGCCGCCCGAGCCTGGAGACAATGCCGACCAACGCCAAGGCGGGTTGCCTATACCCGAACAACGGCAGGGCAATCCTCGAAGCCAAGATGCGCGGCTTCGATAATGCGCTGGTCCTCGACATGCTGGGCAATGTCGCCGAGACAGGCTCGTCCAACATTTTCCTGGTCAAGAATGGTCAGGTGTTCACGCCCGCTCCAAACGGAACGTTTCTTTCCGGAATCACGCGCGGCCGCACAATGTCGCTTCTTGCCGGACAGGGCGTTTCGGTCATTGAGAAGACGCTGTCGGTGCGCGAATTCCTTGAAGCCGATGAAATCTTTTCCACCGGCAATCACTCCAAGGTCGTTCCTGTCACGCGCATCGAAGATCGAATTCTGCAGCCTGGGCCGGTAGCAAAAAAATCGCGCGAGCTATATTGGGAGTGGGCGCACTCGACTGCTAAGGCCTGAGTGTAGCAAGAAAAAACAGCGTCTCTCGTCTGTTGTCACACGATGATGACGACCTATCTGTAGACGGCATAGTCATGCCGCGAAATTGCCAGCAAGGGAGTATGATCCATGGCTTTTGAATTGCCCGAATTGCCCTACGACTACGAGGCGCTGCAGCCCTTCATGTCGAAGGAGACGCTTGAGTATCACCACGACAAGCACCACAAGGCCTATGTCGACAACGGCAACAAGCTGGCTGCGGAAGCAGGCATGGACAAGCTGTCTCTGGAAGAGGTGGTAAAGCAGTCCTTCGGCAAGAATGCCGGCCTGTTCAACAACGCGGCCCAGCATTACAACCACGTCCACTTCTGGAAGTGGATGAAGAAGGGCGGCGGCGGCAACAAGCTGCCTGGCGCCCTGCAGAAGGCGATCGACGCCGATCTCGGCGGCTACGACAAGTTCAAGGCCGATTTCATCGCCGCCGGGACGACGCAGTTCGGTTCGGGCTGGGCCTGGCTGTCGGTCAAGGACGGCAAGCTCGCCATCTCCAAGACCCCGAACGGCGAGAACCCGCTCGTCCACGCCGCGACCCCGATCCTCGGCGTCGACGTCTGGGAGCATTCCTATTACATCGACTATCGCAACGCCCGCCCTAAATACCTCGAGGCGTTCGTCGACAGCCTGATCAACTGGGACTATGTGCTCGAGCTGTACGAAAAGGCCTGAGTCCCAATCATTGAATGACGAAAGCCCCGGCACGTCCGGGGCTTTTTTCGTTTTGGGAGACGTTGCGAAATTAACTACCGAGATCACGGAAGCGTGAGGAGAATATCGGGACGAATTCGGCCAGTTTCGCCGTTGGCCCTAGGCAGCTTATCGCAACCCGGAGAGGACCTAATGAGAAAGCTCGTATTTGCCGTTGCAGCGCTTGCGCTTGCTACTACTGCAGCATTTGCCGACGTGATTGCCGATCGCCAGGCGGTCATGAAGGAAAATGCCAAGGATGTCGGCACGCTGGTGAAGATGGTGAAGGGCGAAACCCCGTTCGATGCCGCCGCCGTCCTGGCGGCTTTGACGGCGCTCAACAACAATGTCCAAAAGATCGACGTTGCCGCGTCATTCCCCGCCGGCAGCGACAAGGGCGATACCACAGCCTCCCCGAAAATCTGGGAGGACCCAGCTGGGTTCCAGGCTCAAGTCGACAAGTTCAAGGCCGTCACTGCCGCTGCGGTCGCAAATCCGGCCCAGGATCTTGACGCATTGAAAGCGCAGGTCGGCGCGATTGGCCAGACCTGCGGCACCTGCCATGAAGCTTTCCGCGTGAAGAAGGGCTGACCTTTAGCGGATGGCTGTTCTCAGGAAACTCGCAATCGCGGCTCTGGCGCTTGGCGGCGCCGGGGCCGCAGCTTTCTGGTGGCTGACAGTTCCCGAGAAGTTGGGAGCGGAGACACTGGCTGCACTAGGGACTGGGGACGCGACCCGTGGCCAGCGCATCTTCGACGCTGGCGGCTGCGCCTCATGCCACGCCAAGGCAAAATCCGAGGGCGACGCGCGCTTGCAGTTGGTGGGCGGCGTCGAACTCAAGACGCAATTCGGCACCTTTGTTGCGCCAAACATCTCTCCTGACGCCAAAGACGGCATCGGCGGCTGGTCGCTCGAGGACTTCGCCAACGCGATGCTCAAGGGCGTGGCGCGAGACGGCCAGCACCTTTATCCGGCGTTCCCCTATACGTCATACGCCCGCATGAAGCCGGCCGACGTCGCCGACCTCTACGCCTTCATGACGACGCTGCCGCCCATCGCTGGCAAGGCGCCTGATCATGATCTTGCCTTTCCGTTCAACATCCGCCGGGGGATCGGGCTTTGGAAGCAGCTTTACCTCAGCGATGAACCCGTCGTCGCCTTGGCCGCCGGAACACCGGAAAAGGTCTTGCACGGGCGCAACCTGGTGGAAGGTGCCGGGCATTGCGGCGAATGCCATACGCCGCGCAGCTTCGCCGGCGGACCCGAGAATGCCCAATGGCTGGCGGGTGCAAAGGCAGCCGAAGGCGACGGTGTCGTGCCCAATATCACGCCGGAAGGGCGCGACATGAGCGGCTGGTCTGAAAGCGATATCGCCAGCTATCTCGAAACCGGGTTCACGCCGGAATTCGATTCGGTCGGCGGCACGATGGTCGAAGTGCAGAAGAACATGGCCAGGCTGACCGCCGAAGACCGAGAAGCGATCGCTGCCTATCTCAAGGCGATCCCAGGGCGTGCCAACGGGTTTTCGGGGTCGCAGCCGAAGCCGACAGGTTGAGCGAGGCCGGGGCATTGCGCCCCGGCTCTCTTCGTGTGGTCAGGCGCGCCCGGTCACCTTCAACGCAAAAGCGTAGTTGAAGGCGATCTCCTCAAGCCGTGAGAAGCGGCCCGAAGCACCGGCGTGGCCGGAATCCATGTTGATCTTGAAAAGAACCGGACTGTTGCCCGACTTGCGTTCACGCAGGCGCGCAGCCCATTTGGCTGGCTCCCAATAGGTCACGCGCGGATCGGTGAGCCCTGCGACCGCCAGGATCGGCGGGTAGTCGAGGGCTGCGACGTTGTCATAAGGCGAATAGGCGGCGATGGTCTCATAGTCCGCCTCCGAGGCGATCGGATTGCCCCATTCAGGCCATTCCGGCGGCGTCAGCGGCAAGGTGTCGTCGAGCATGGTTGTCAACACGTCGACGAAGGGCACTTCGGCGATGATACCGGCAAATGCTTCCGGCGCCATGTTGGCGACCGCCCCCATCAGCATGCCCCCGGCCGAGCCGCCTTGGGCGACGATGCGGTCGTGGGCTGTGTAGCGTTCCGCGACCAGGTGATGAGCCGCGGCGATGAAGTCGGTGAAGGTGTTGGCCTTGTTCTCGCGCTTGCCGTCGTCGTACCAGGCATAACCCTTGTCCTTGCCGCCGCGGATATGGGCGATGGCATAGACAAAGCCGCGGTCGACCAGCGACAGGCAGTTGGTGTTGAACGATGCCGGAATGGTCATGCCGTAGGAGCCGTAGCCATAGAGCAGGCAAGGCGCGGTGCCATCGAGTGCCGTGTCGCGGTGGTGGATCAGCGAGATCGGAACCAACTCGCCATCGGGAGCAGGGGCCATCAGACGGCGCGTGATGTAGTCGTCCGCATTGTGGCCGGATGGCACTTCCTGGGTTTTCAGCAGTACCCGTTCGCGCGTCCTCATGTTGTAGTCGAACAACTGCGACGGGGTCGTCATCGAAGAATAGGAAAAGCGCATCGTTTCGGTGTCGTATTCATATGAACCCGACAGCCCGAGCGAAAACGCCTCTTCGGGGAAGGAAATGTGGTGCTCGGCACCGGTGGCGCGCTCATGCACGACAATCCGGGGCAAGCCTTCCTTGCGCTCGAGACGCACCATGAAATTCTTGAAGCCGATGACCGACAGGATGAGGCGGCCCGGCTCGTGAGCGACCAGTTCCTGCCAATTGGCGCGGACCGGATTACTGGCCGGCGCGGTCATGATCTTGAAGTCCTTGGCGCCGTCGGCATTGGTCAGCACGAAGAAGATGTCGCCGCCTTCTTCGAGATCGTATTGCAGGCCGATTTCGCGCGCAGCCACCAGCTTGGGCGACGCGAGCGGATCGGTGGCCGGAAAGATGCGGTACTCGGATGTCTCGTGATCACTGATCGAGACCATGATCCATTCGTTGGAGCGCGTGCCACCGACACTCATGAAGAAACCGGGGTCTGTTTCTTCATAGATCAGCCGATCGGAGCCGCCGTCGGTGCCAAGTGCGTGGTAAAGCACCTTGGAAGGCCGGTGATTGGGATCGAGGCGAGTATAGAAGAAGCCGGAGGTGGCTGCATCCCATACGCCCGAACCGCCGGTGTCGCTGACGATGTCGTCAAGCTCGTTGCTGTTTGACAGGTCACGGACGCGCAGCGTGTAGAACTCCGATCCCCTGTCGTCGAACGCCCAGATCAGGCGGCTATGGTCGGAAGAATGGTCGAGCCCGCCCAAGCGGAAATAAGCATGGCCTTCGGCTTCCTTGTCGCCGTCGAGGATGATTTCCTCGGGACCGCCTTCGCTTGGAATTCGGAAGTATCGTGGCTGCTCGCCGCCCTTCTTGTAGGATGAGCCATAGGCGAAGGGGCCGTCCTTCATCGGTACCGACGAATCGTCTTCCTTGATGCGGCCTTTCATTTCTTCGAAAAGCTTCTTCCTGAGCTCGACGGTATCCGCCATCAGTTCGGCCTGATAGTCGTTTTCCGCTTCGAGGTGACTGCGGATCGCCGTATCGAGTTGGCTCGGGTCGCGGAACACTTCCTGCCAGTTGTCGGCGCGCAGCCAGGCATATTCGTCGACGCGCGTGATGCCGTGCCGCGTATCTGAAACAGGGCGGCGCTCGGTGGACGGAGCGGCAATATCGGCGAAAATGGCGGGTCTGGTCATTGCGTCTCGCAAAAGATGAATCTGAAGTGGCGAATGAACACGCCCATCAAGGCGGGTTCAAGGGCAGAGTTGCATTGCTGGTCAACTCGACGACACGAGTCGTTGACAAGGTCGGTTCAGGGTTGCCCCCACGTGGCTAGGCGTTTATGCCCCTAGCGATAAATAACGTGAGACGCAAAGAGGGCCCGCCCGCTGACCTTCCTTATCCTCATGCTGCCATTTGTCGGCGCGCTTGTCGCTCCGCTTCTGACTCGCTTGATGAAACACAATGCCGGCTGGTTGCTAGCTGCTGTTCCATTGACTGTATTCGTACATTTCGCCGGAATGCTCGAAACAATGAGCTCCGGAGCTGCTGTTTCGAACGGGTTTGACTGGGCGCCGAGCCTTGGTCTGAGATTTTCCTGGTACCTTGACGGCCTGTCATTGACATTTGCGCTGTTGATCTCAGGCATCGGCACACTGATTGTCATCTATTCCGGCGGCTATCTCAAAGGGCATGCCCAGCAGGGGCGGTTCTTCTCGTTCATACTGCTGTTCATGGGCGCGATGCTGGGGCTGGTGGTCTCGGATTCGTTCCTGATGCTGTTCGTCTATTGGGAGCTGACATCGATCACATCGTTCCTGTTGATCGGCTTCGTTCATGGGCGCGAGGCTTCGCGTCGCGCGGCGCTGCAGGCGCTGCTGGTGACTGGTCTCGGCGGCCTTTCGCTGCTCGCCGGACTTCTGGTCATCGCCCAGGTGACTGGCGTGAACGAGCTGTCGTCGCTGCTCGCATCCGGCGACATCTTGCGCGACAGCCCGCTCTATCTCGCAGCGCTCGCCCTTGTGCTCGGCGGCGCTTTCACCAAGTCCGCGCAGTTTCCTTTCCACTTCTGGCTGCCCAACGCCATGGAGGCGCCGACACCGGTTTCGGCATATCTGCATTCCGCAACCATGGTGAAGGCCGGCGTCTATCTCGTGATGCGTCTCAACCCCGTCATGGGCGACACCGCTGCCTGGGAAACGATCCTGCCACTGTTTGGCGGAGCAACACTTGCCATCGGCACGCTGCTTGCGATCAGGCAGGCCGATCTCAAGCTGATGCTTGCCTACACCACAGTAGCTTCGCTCGGCCTGTTGGTGATGTTGACGGGCCTTGGATCTGACAAGGCGGTCGAGGCGGCGTCACTTTATCTGATCGCGCATTCGATGTTCAAAGGCGCGCTTTTCATGGTCGCGGGCCTCATCGACCATGAAGCTGGTACCCGTGATGTGACCAAACTTGGCGGCTTGCGCAGCGCCATGCCCATCACGTTTGCAGCGGCCTTGATGGCGGCACTTTCGATGGGCGGCGCGCCTTTGTTCTTCGGCTTCCTAGCGAAGGAAGAGATTTATGCGGCACTTGGCTCGTCCTACGCCTGGAATAGCGTAGCTATACCGGTTGTCGTTGTCGGCAATGCGCTGATGTTCGCCGTGGCCTTTGTCGTCGCCCTGAAGCCGTTCCTGGGCGCCCCGACCAAGACCCCGAAACCTGCCCATGAAGGGCCGGTGGCGCTGTGGCTGGGGCCGGTGGTTCTGGGCCTCTCGGGGCTAGGCCTGTCGCTTGCGTTTCCTCTGGCGCATCGCTTGCTGTCGTCGCCGACCGCTAGTGCCATAGCCGGCAAGGCGATCGACGTGCAGATTTCCGTGGTGCCGCACCTTGGCATGCCCCTGCTGTTGTCGGTCGTGACGATCGCATTGGGAATTGCCGCGTATCTGGTGCAGGACCGGCTGCGCGCCGCGATGGCTGCTTCGCTCAAGGCTATCGGCTGGGGACCCGACCAAGGTTTCGATCAGGCGCTGCGCGGCCTGTTGCGCCTCGCGGCCGGTCTGACCCGCATCATCCACAATGGCCGTCTCGACGTCTATATGACCGTCACCTTCGTTGCTGTGGCTACAGCCTTGTTGGTGCCGATGGTGTTGTTTGGCGAACTGCCCGATATGCCGAGCGTGCCGGCATTCCGCTTCTACGAATGGGGTGTCCTGGCCATTGCCGTGATTGGCGTGGCGGCTGTTGTCCATGCGCGCAGCCGGCTGACGGCGATCGTCTCGCTCGGCATCCAGGGCTTTGCCGTCGCTTTGCTCTACATGCTGTTTGGGGCGCCGGACCTGGCGTTCACCCAGTTCATGGTGGAGACGCTTTCGGTGGTGATCCTGGCCTTGGTGATGACGCGACTGAGACTTGCACCGACCGACCACCGCCCGCTCGGACAGAAGCTGCTCGACATGACAATTGCCGCCGCATGCGGCACCGGATTCGCGCTGCTGCTCCTGAAGGTGACGCAGCTGCCGTTCGACGACCGGCTGTCGCAGTTCTTTGCCGCCTATTCCAAGACGATCGCCCACGGACGCAACGTCGTGAACGTCATCATCGTCGATTTCCGCGGCCTCGATACGCTGGGCGAGATCGCCGTGGTGATGGTGACTGGCCTGGCGATCCTGGCCTTGGTGCGCATCCGATCGAAAAAGACGGAAGCGCCGGCGACCGCGACCGAGGAGGCGTAGCATGCAGACGCTTATCTTCAGGACCGCTGCCCCCTATCTCACCGGCCTCATGCTGATGTTCTCGGTGTTCGTGCTGCTGCGCGGCCACAACGAGCCCGGTGGCGGGTTCACCGGCGGCCTTATCGCCGCATCGGCCTTCGGCATTCATGGCATCGCCTTCGGCGTGCCGGCCGTGCGCCGTGCGCTTAACTTCCATCCCATGGCGATTGCCGGCTTCGGGCTGTTTGTCGCGGCGGTTGCAGGCCTTCCGTCGCTTGTGTTCGGCGTGCCTTTCCTGACGGGATTGTGGAGCGCGCCAAGCTTTTTCGGCATCAGCGTAGACCTGTCGACTGTCATGATCTTCGATATCGGCGTCTATCTGGTCGTGGTGGGATCGTTCACATCGATTGCGCTCGCGCTCGAAGATCGGGAGCACGATTGATGGAAGCCGTTCTTGCTATCCTTGTCGGGCTGTTTTTCGCGGGGGGCATCTACCTCATGCTGTCGCGGCACATTATCCGCATCCTGCTCGGTGTCGTGCTGTTCGGCAATGCGGTGAACCTTTTGATCTTCACCAATGGCCGCGTCATGCGCGGGGTGCCGCCGATCATTGCCGAGGGCCTCGACGTGCCGGCGGGTGCGGTCGCCAATCCTTTGCCGCAGGCGCTGATCCTGACGGCGATCGTCATTTCATTTTCGTTCTTTGCCTTCCTTCTGGTGCTGGCCTACCGCGCCTACCAGCAGATCGGGACTGACGACACCGACGGCATGCGTGTTGCCGAGCCCGTCGCTGACGGCCTGCCGCCGATGGGGTACTGAGTCTATGGCTGTGCAAGGCGAGATCATCGACAAGACCGCGGCGATGATTGCGGCACCCGTGCCTGCGGCCGACTGGTTGGTCATTGCTCCTGTTTTGCTGCCCATCCTTGCCGGTGCGGTGCTTCTGATGATCCGGCACAGCGTGCGTTGGCACGCGGTGCTGTCGGTCGCGGTGCTCGCGGTCCTGGTCGGCGCGAATGGTCTCTTGCTGCGACGTGTGCTGGCCGAAGGTCCCGTGTCGATGACGATGGGAAGCTGGCTGCCGCCTTTTGGCATTTCCTTTACGGTCGATGCGCTGGGTGCGGTGTTTTCGCTGACCGCGTCGATCGTCGCAGTCTGCTGTTGCGTCAGTTCCGTGCGAGACGTCGATGCGACCGGCCGGCGTTACGGCTTTTATCCGTTCCTGCTTCTGATGATGGCTGGTGTCAGCGGCGCTTTCCTGACGGGAGACGTCTTCAATCTCTATGTCTGGTTCGAGGTCTTTTTGATCTCGTCCTTCGGGTTGCTGATCCTGGGGTCCGAGAAGTCGCAGATCGACGGCGCCACCAAATATGCGATCCTCAATCTGGTCGGTACGACGTTGTTCTTGATCGCGACAGGCTATCTCTACGGAACCTTCGGTACCCTCAACATGGCCGATCTGGCGACAAAGGCCGGGCAGATCGGTGATGCAGCCCCGCTGATGACGCTGGCGTCGCTATTCCTGCTCGCTTTCGCCATGAAAGCCGCTGCCTTTCCGGTCAATTTCTGGCTGCCGGCCTCCTACCACACACCACCTGCGATCACTGGCGCGCTGTTCGGCGGACTTTTGACCAAGGTTGGCATCTATGCGTTGCTGCGCATTCTGGTGATGATCTTTGCCGTCGAAGGCGTCGCACTCGCAGGGGTGATCGGCTGGGTCGCGGTAGCGACGATGCTGCTTGGCGCGCTCGGTGCCTTGGCGCAGTCCGATATCCGCAGGATTGCCGGCTTCCTCGTTATTTCGGGCGTCGGCACCATGCTCGCAGGCATCGCGCTCGGCGGAAATGGCGGCCTTTCAGGGGCGATATTCTACGCTTTGCATTCGATGCCGGCATTGTCGGCGCTCTATCTGCTGGGAGGCCTGGTGCGCCAGCGCGGCGGCAGTTTTTCGCTTCACCAGCTGTCTGGTCTGTACGGAGCAAGTCCGTTTCTCACCTTGCTCGCCTTCATCATCTCGCTTGCGGTGGCCGGCCTGCCACCAGGATCGGGGCTTTGGCCCAAGGTTATGTTGGTCAGGGCCGCGCTTGACAGCGGCGCCTGGCAGATCGCTGCGGCCATCTTGCTGAGCGGATTCCTTGCCACCATCGCGCTCGGGCGTGTGTTCATCCTTGCGTTCTGGCGCACCGAAATTGCCGGTGTTCAAGCAGTGGCCGGCGGATCAATGTCGATAATGGGTTGTTGCGCCGTGGTGATCCTGACCTTGGCGATGCTGGCTATGGGCGTCATGCCCGAGCCGTTCGTTCGTGTCTCGGGGACTGCGGCGAGTGGGCTGCTCGACGCTTCGTCCTACGTTCGCGCGGTCTTCCCCGGGGGAGGCGGATCATGATCCCGTACCGCAACGAACTGATACTGGCCCTGATCTGGGTCGCCATTTCGGGCAGCTACTCGATTCCCAACCTGGTCTTTGGCTTTGCGATTGGCTGGATTGTCCTGTTTCTGGTGCGCGATCAGCGACTAGCGACAAGGACAGTCATTCGGCCTTGGGCGTTGCTTCTGCTTATCGGCCTCTTCATCAAGGAATTGCTCCTGTCCGCCCTCCGGGTGGCCAGGCTGGTCCTGTCACCGCGCATGGATATCAAGCCCGGCATCTTTGCCTATCCGTTGAAGGTCGACCGGGATTTCGAAATCACCTTGCTCGCCAATCTGATCACATTGACGCCCGGCACATTGTCGGTCGATGTCTCCGACGACCGGCGCACGCTTTTCGTGCACGGCATGGATTGCTCGGACCCCGAACAGGCACGGCGCGATATCAGCCAGGGGTTCGAGCGCAGAATACTGGAGGCATTCAGGTGATGACTGGAGCTGCTTTCCTCAACATGTGCGCGAACTTCGCGCTCGGCGCGATCACCATCTCGTTTCTTCTGGTGGTGGTGCGTGTCGTGAAGGGGCCATCACTGCCTGACAGGATCCTCGCGCTCGACATGCTTGTTGCTGTAGCGATTGGTTTCATTGCCGTTCTCGGCTTGCGCACCGGCTTCACGCTTTATGTCGACATCGCTATCGCGCTCGGCCTTGTCGGGTTCCTGGCCACTGTTGCCTTCGCACGTTTTGTGATGAGCGGTGGCGCCGACGCCAAGAAAGAGGAAGCTCAGGAGGAGCAGTCATGATTGACGGTGTTGGTAATTATGTTGCCGGAACTCTTGTCGTGATCGGCGCGTTGTTTGCGCTGACGGCATCCATAGGTTTGTTGCGCCTTCCCGATATCTATACACGCATGCATGCCGCCTCGAAGGCGGGAACGGTTGGTTCGTGCCTGATGTTGATTGGACTTGCCGTGCATATTGGTGAATCCGCCACAGCACTTCGCGCGCTGGCTGGCGTCTTGTTCCTTCTGTTGACGGCGCCGATTTCTGCTCATTTGCTTGCCAAAGCGGCATATTCTGCCGGATATCGCATGTGGGGCGGCTCGGTGAGCGACGATCTGGGGGCAACTGTCCATTCGGCAAAGAAGAATGATCCTCTTGTAACTGACCGCTGACAATGACCCTTCGCGACAACTTACGGCGTTGCGTAACTTGATCTCGATTGATGGCATCGTCCTATCAAACAGGTTCATTTGTTAGAGAAGTGTTGAACTCATTGTTCTTGTATTCGCAAAGAATAGTGAATTGACTTGTTATTGAGACAGGCTCATTAAAGTGCTGGAACGCGAGTCGTAGTGGCAAATTGCGATACAAGAACGCGTCGCACCCCGGTCGAAATATCGGGCAAAAAAACAGCCAGTCACATTGGGGCCTGAAGCATATGGATACTTCCGAAACGCATGCAGCTAGTAACGACACGCTGATTGAACTGACCGCCGATGTGGTGGCCGCTTACGTCAGCAACAACCCGGTCCCGGTGGGTGAACTTCCGGGGCTGATCGCCGATGTCCACGCAGCCTTGGGCCGCGTTGGCAATGTTGCCGAGACGCCGCCTGCCGACAAGCAGAAGCCGGCCGTCAACCCAAAGCGCTCGGTACATGATGACTACATCATCTGCCTTGAAGACGGCAAAAAGTTCAAATCGCTGAAGCGTCACCTGATGACGCACTACAACATGACGCCGGACCAGTATCGCGAGAAGTGGGGCCTTGACGCCAGCTATCCGATGGTTGCGCCCAACTACGCGGCAGCGCGCTCGCAGCTCGCCAAGAAGATGGGCCTGGGCCGCAAGCGCAAGGCCAAGTAACGGCCTTCCAGGGTTATTTAGCGTGCGGCGCCTTCGGGCGCCGCATTGCGTTTTGGCCGGCGCTGCCGCGGACGAAGGGAAAGCCGCGTTGGCTGATCGGGAAACACGCCCTTCAGCCGGTCGCGTACCTGCTTGAGTGCGATGTGGCGGTTGAGGTCGTAGCTCCAGTGCCGATTGACGCCCCTGAGACGTTCGCGTTCGATTGCGCGTTCGAGCCGCTTGAGTAGGGCCAGCGTGGATTTCTGCCCTCCCGTCAGTGCCTTCGAAAGCTCGATGCCGCAGCAGAGCTGCAAGGCGGCTCTTTGCCTGGCGTCCATGAGTTCTGCTAGCCTGTCTCTTTTGAACGCTGCAATTTCACTCGAAAAATCCCGCATCGCGATCCCTGCCTGCTGTGACGTGACGGGACAATGATGCGGGTGGCTTTTAGGGTGGGGAAAAACTTTGCGGCGATTTTCTCGCGCAAAAATAAAAAGTGAAACTGTTACAACGGCTTGGCCATCCGATTGTAGTCTGGGTGTTCATTTTTTGTTCACACCCAGCGGTGTCGCAGATATAAGAACTTATTCCTATCCATGGAGGGGAACGAGTTTGGCGGGATCCACATCGGCACTATTGGCAAAACGGCAGAACGAGGCGCGGGAAGCTGTTGCCAGAGATGAACGTTCGTCGCTTGAATTGCTTGCCGAACTGCGCCGCGACGAGGTCATCGAGCGATGCGACGCGATGATCGAGCTGATGGCGGCGCTCTTTGGCGTGCCAAGCAAGGAGTTGCGCCGGCTTGGACGGACAGGCAACGACATCAGCCGCCTCCGGCAGATATCGATGTATGTCGCTCACGTCGTCTTCCGCTTCTCCATGAGCGAGGTCGGGCGTGGTTTCGGCCGCGACCGAACGACCGTGCTTTATGCCTGCCACACAGTCGAGGACCTTCGCGACGATGCCGAATTCGACCGGATCGTGTCTCTCGCCGAACGGGTGGCAATCGCAGCCTTTCGCGACAGGTTGGAGCGCTGAGATGAGCAAGGATATGATGGACGACAAGGCGAGGAGCCGGGTGCTCAAGCTGCTGGGCAAAGGAACTGCCGAATGTGGCTCGGCGGCAGGCAGCGGCAAGCTCATCCTCGAAAACGACAGAGGTGAACGGATCGCCGTCGATGCGACGGTTCTCCTCGCGCTTGCAAGCGATGGCCTTGTGAGCCGTAGCGGGCGGATAGTGCGGCTGAAGGGGGAAGGGGCGGCGGCCGCACGGCGCGAAGCGAGCGTGGTCGATCGGTTTCAAGGCCAGCACCGCGATCTGGACACCATCATAGTAGATGGCGTTTCAGGGCAGCATGCAGCGCTGGTCAATTTGTCGGAGTCGCCACTTTGCCAACTCGTTAGGCGCAAGACCAAAGCTGGCGAGCCGTTTTTGAGCCATGGTGAATTCACGGCCGGCGAGCGGCTGCGCTCCGACTATACTCGTGGCCAGATCATGCCGCGCATGGGTGCCAACTGGGTGGCGAGTGTTTCGTCGGGCAAGCGGGGCGGTGGAGTGGCCGACCTTACCGATGCGGCACTTGCTGCGCGCCAACGCGTCGATCTGGCGATCGAAGCCGTAGGGCCGGAACTGTCGGGGGTGCTGATCGACGTCTGCTGCTTTCTCAAGGGCCTGGAACTGGTGGAGGCGGAGCGTAGCTGGCCGGTACGATCGGCCAAGATCGTTCTCAAATCGGCACTGGGCGTGCTGGCGCGCCACTACAATCCGGGCGCTGGTTCCCATCGTGGACGCAAGGTCCTGCACTGGGGCGCGGCAGACTATCGCCCGAAACTGGGCTGAGGCTTAGGCTACTTGGTGGAGTGCTGCCTCGGCGTCGCGCTTGATGCGCTTGACCATCGAGCGCAGGCCGTTGGCGCGCTGCGGCGACAGGTGCTCGTTGAGGCCGAGCTCCTTGAGAGTTGCTTCGGCATCGATCGCCTTGATCTCGCTGGCGCGACGACCGGAAAACAACGCCAGCATGATGGCGACCAGGCCACGCACGATATGTGCGTCTGAATAGCCGTCGAACCGGATGACCGGATCAGCACCGTCGTCCTGGTGGGTCACCAGCCAGACCTGGCTGACGCAACCCTGCACCTTGTTCGTGTCGGTCTGAGCGCTTTCGGGGAACGACGGAAGCGCTTCGCCGAGTTCGATGACATAGCGATAGCGGTCCTCCCATTCCTCCAGAAATGAGAAGTCGTCGCGGATGGTGTCGATCGAGGTCGTCATGATGTCTTGGATATAGTGGGAGCGCGGCTGCCCGTCACGAAAAAAAGAGCCAACGGAGGCGGGTGACCAGCGGCAATGGCCGCCGCAATGGTTCGAACCCTGGGCTAATTGGCCGGAGCCGGTGCCGCGATGGCCGGCAGGTCGTCCGTCGCCGGTACGCTGCCGGTCTGGGTGGCGGTATCAGGCTGACCGAACTGCTGGTCGAGCGCCTCATAAGCGATACGGGCGCTTTCGCGTGCCCGGACACCGATGGTCTGCATGGCGGCCTTGCCCGTCTCGCAAACCTCGGGCTTGCGCTCGCAGATACCGGCAATGTCGCCGACCGCTTCGCGCGCGGCGAAGATTGCCTGCAGCGGGCTTACGCTGTTTTCGCCATCCGGGCCGGTGCCGAGCGGCAACAGCAGCAGGACGAGCGAGAACCAGAATGCGGTCCTGATGAGAAAGCCCATGGGAAGCCTCTTGTGATCTGGCGGGGCCGGTTTGTCTTTAGGCGGCCATGCAACTTGTTGGGTCGACAATGGCATGAAGGAGCGAAGGAGCGCTTGCTTCAAAAGATGGCATTTTGAGAAGGCTTTTCACCAAAGTTTAACGGACTGCCCCGACCGGCAGGTATGTTCGCCCATGCAATTTGGCACGAGACTCGTAAGTAATTGATTTAAATTGCTAAAAATCACGACGGCAGGTTCAAGGCAGATTCGCGGACACCAAGTCGGCAAATAACCCTCCGTTTACCATGGCGAGAACTGTTCTCGAATGTCGCCGCCGCAATCCCGATATTCGCCATGTGGCCGGCTTTCGGTCGCCCTGCCTTATCCCTTCATTAAAGGCTCGGTGAGACTTTAGGGACAACTACAGAAGAGCCGCAAAGCGAGCCACGGAAGAGTGCGTAGCGTTGAGTTTTGTCATGACCAGATACGGTGAGTTTTCCGGCGCGGTCGCCGCCGGCTGCGACCGGTTGGTCCATCCGTCGATCGATGGCTCCGGGCGGCCGTTGCAACAGCGCCTTGTCGGCTTGCTGCTGGCAGCCCCGTTTCTCGTGGGCGGAGCAGGCGTGGTCCTGGTCACGGCGAATTTCGGCGCGGCTGCCACCTTTGCCGTCATTTTCGTAGCCTTCAGCCTGAGCTGGCTTGCAGCGCTCTTGGTCGCCGCGACTGGCAAGGCCAAACAGATTGGCTTGGCATCTCTGGTTGTCGGAACAGCCGCAATCGCTTCGATCATTGCTGCTGCGGGCGGGGTGACCTCGCCGGCCACTCTGCTGGTTGCTGCATTGCCACTCGAAGCGCTGTGGGTCTGGCGCACGCGCAAGGCGGCTCTTCTTGGCGCGGCTGCGGCCGTTGCCGCTTTGCTGTCTCAAGGTTTTCTCGGCACGTTGCCATTCGCCGAAGGCGCTGCGGTGTCGGCATGGCATTGGCTGTTGCCCGTTGCCTGGCTGGCCACTGTCGCCGCACGAGCCCGTGCGTTTTTGGTTCAACGTGTCGAACGGGATGTCGCGCCTACCCATGCCCTGGACAAGTTGCTCCAGGCGGTTGTGCTGCGCGTTGCCCATAATGGCGACGTGACGGACGTGTCGGAGCAGTCCCGGACGATATTGCGCCTGCAGCCGGAACTCATGCTGGGCACCGCCCTTTTCGATCGCATCCATGTTGCGGATCGCGTCGCCTATCTCTGCGCCCTGGCCGACATGCGCGACGGGGCCCAACTGCGCCAGGTCGACTTGCGCTTGCGCCTGCCCCGGCAGAATGAAAGCGATTCCGGCGATAATTTCCGGCCATTTGCGCTGGATCTGATCAAGGCCGAAGGCCAGTCGTTTGTTGCGATCGTCCGCGAAAACGACACGGTTGCAGACCTGCGCGACGAGTTGGCCAAGGCAGCCGACGCGGTGAAGAGTGCGGAGCTTGCCAAGAGCAATTTCCTGGCCGCTGTAAGCCACGAACTGCGGACACCGCTGAACGCGATCATCGGGTTCTCCGACATGCTGCTCCACGAGATGTTCGGTGGATTCCAAGAGCCGCGCCAGAAGGAATATGTCGGCATCGTCCGCGATTCAGGCCAGCATCTGCTCGAAGTCGTGAATTCGATTCTCGACGTCACCAAGATCGAGTCGGGCTGCTATGCGATCAACCCGGAGCCGTTCAGGTTCCGCGAGGCTGTCGACATGTGCACCTCGATGCTGGCACTGCAGGCACAGGCCAAGGCAATCGACCTGGCCGTCGAAGTGTCCACCGCCACCGGCGAGGTCAAGGCCGATCGCAGGGCAGTGCAGCAGGTGCTGATCAATCTGGTGTCCAATGCGCTGAAGTTCACGCCCGAAGGCGGCAGGGTCGAGATCGGCGCCAAGCGGCTGGGATCGCGCCTGCACTTTTGGGTGTCCGACACCGGTATCGGCATCGCCCAGGAGGATCTGCCGAGGCTGGGCACGCCCTTCATGCAGGTGCAGAACGACTACACCCGCCGCTTCGAAGGCACCGGCCTGGGGCTCTCGCTGGTCAAGGGGCTGGTCGCACTGCACGACGGAACCATGTCGATCGAAAGCGCACCTGGCCAGGGAACCACAGTGACCATCAGCCTGCCGATCGAAGGTCCGGCATTCCGTCCCGAGGCTACGAAGGGCGAAGTGATGCGGTTGCCTGCCAGCAGGAACAGGGAGATGCGCAATGGCTCGCTCCGCAAAGCAGGCTAGGCCCATCGTAGATGACCGCAGCCCGTTGCAGGAGGGTGTGCTTGCGCTTGGCGGGCTGGTTGCGCGCAATCCTGTCCTGGTCGGCGGCTCGACAGCCTTTTTGGTGGCGCTGTTTTACGTCTCGGCGAATGCGCTGTGGTACCAGCCTTATGCGCACAAGGGTGCATTCTTTTCAACCCGCGAGACGGTCGAGTTCCCCGATATGAAGGAAGACGCGCCGGAGACGACGATCAAGATCGAGCGCCCGCAGGAAGCCGTGGAAGTTGCGCGGCCGCAGGGCGACCCAAGGATCGAACAGGTCCAGGGCATCCTGAAGGACCTTGCCTTTTATGATGGGACGGTCGACGGGCTGAATGGACCTGCTACGCGCGGTGCGATCCAGGCCTATCAGAAGAAGGTCGGTTTGGCGGCCACCGGCGAGATCGACCAGTCGCTGCTTGAACAATTGGGCGCAGCTGAGATTACCGCTGGCATAGCTCCCAAGCCGACGCCCCGCGCGCAGGCGACACCGGCCCCGGCGCCCGCGCCACGAGCCGAAACGGCACCAGCGCCAGTTCGTGCTGAGCCGATGGGCGATGCCGGCGCCAGCGCCCGGATCATGAAAATTCAGGCTGGACTGAAGGCCTTCGGCAATGACGGCATCGAGATCGATGGGGTGCCCGGCGGAAGGACAAAAGCGGCGATCCGCGAATTCCAGGCGCTGTTCGGTCTACCTGAAACGGGCGAGCCAGACCCGGCGGTCTATGCCAAGATGCGCGAGATCGGCCTGACTAACTGACGACCGGTTCGGACCGGAGAGCCTGTGCGCCTTGCCCGCAAGACGTTATAGAGGCCGGATCGAAATCGCGATCGGGCCTGATGAATGCGCTTAACCACTGATTTTTGGGTATCGGCCTTGTTGAAGCGGGTCTTCGGTGAGGGGGGCTTCGGCGCCATTCTTAACCGGGGTGCGTTGGAGGCAGGTGCGGTCTTTATCCTCACTCGCGATCGCTTTGGCCAACAGAATCTCTATGGGCCAGCCCCCCAGACAAGCTACGACATGGCAAAACCTGACGAACGCCAGTTCAGCCTGCTCGAAAGCGACGATGATGGCACGGCAATCGACAAGCGGCTTGAGCGCGAGCGTCGGTTCGATCCCGACATCTGGGTCGTGGAAATCGAGCCGGGCAAATCCGAGATCAAGGACCTGGTTTCGCTTACGACGCCCTGAGCGAGGCGTCAGCCTTCGGCTGTGGCCGAAGACGTTCGGCGTTGCTGCGGATGCGGGCACCGATGGACGCAGCCTTCCAGTCGCGCACGCGATCGAGCGCTACATCGCGATGCAGCAGGCGGTAGCGCTCCAAAAACAACCTGATCGCTTCGGCATGGGTAAACTGGCCCGGAAATGTCGTGGCGGCGAGCAGGAACGCCTGTTCCTCCGGCAGGTCGAGCGCCTTCAACGCATCGATGAGTGAAGAGTAGCCTGCCTTTTCCGTGATCGAACGTGCAGTCTGGAAGTCGATTTCCAGCGCATCCGCAAGCGCTGTCTGGAAGAACGTGCTGTTGCCTGTAAGGGCGGTGGTCTTGAGCCTGTCGTAGGCCGCTGATCGGGGTGGCCCATCACGCGATTTGGACTGCTGCGGGGCATTGGGCGTCATCATCGACCGCAGCCTGCGGCGGGTGGCTTCGGCGAGTTGACCGGAAACAAAGGTGCTCGAGGCGTCTGGCGCCGGAGCAGCCACAGCCGGGCGGGTTTCAACGGCGGATGCCGCTTCAAGGGTTGCGCCCTCTGGATGAACCAGGCGGGGGCGTTCGAGCACCCTGATCAAGTCGGCGATTGTTGTGTTGAGGTTTGGGCGGCGGGCGATTGCACGTGCGTGCGGCAGACCGTGGCGCCCGATCAGCGCTATGAGCGCGACGTCGGACAGTACGGGCGAGCGGACAAGCAGCGGTGCTGCGATATCGACGCTTTCGTCGCAAAGCCGCCGAACCAGGCCAACGGGCGCATATTCGCAATCTGAAAGTGCCGCGGCGACAAACCGGCGGGCTTCAATTGACACCTTGTCGAAAAGCGGCAGCGTCAGATCTTCAAGTTGCGCGATCTCGCGGCGCGAAGGGCGGGGCAGGGCGCAAAATGCAGAGACTGCCGCCCGGAACAGCCGTTCGGGCTTTCCGAATTCGCGTCCGATAGCGATTTGCCTGAAGTCCGATGCTGACACGAACGGTTACGCCTGACACAACTAGACACTGCCTCGGAAGCGGTAGGCACTGCTGTACCCGTCCTTGAAGTCCCGAAGATGAAGATAAACTTAGCGCGGATTTGTTAGCGGACTGTTAACTTTGCTGTTAAGAAATACGTTCATTAACAAAAGGTTACGATGGTTTCTTTCTCTTTAGCCCCTTGCCATCCGTTGTCGGGCGAGCCCGGGTCTAAAATGTTGCAAAGGAAAAATGCAGTTTGGCCCCGACATTGGCAAAACGCTCACGGACCTTTCACACCCCCTGATTAAAAAGAGAGTGTCAAACGCATCGCCCCAGGAATTGAATCAAAGGCATGGCAGTAACTGACTGTTAACTCTCTGCTGGCCTTATCGGCTTTGGAGGCGTTGCGTGCTTACTCCGGTTCAACCGAGAGGGAATCGCCAGCCATGGGCAGCATAGTGTCATTCATGCCGCGTCGTGCGGCTACCCACCGGTCGCCAAGTGCACCGGGAACGTCGGCATCAATAATCATCTTCCCAGGCGTGCGCTACGAGCGCACATCGGGAACGGCTTCGGCAACGGGCGGTCGCACGCAACGCAGTGCCGCGCCTCGGCGGAAGGACCCGCTGCCGCGGCATTGAAGCGCCATGCATCCGCTGGACGCACAAAGGACACTTCAGGCCTTTGAACCTACCTGTCGAACTGTCCGGCTCTCGGGCCGGCGCGCTTACTGAATTTCGCAGTTGATGCCGTCGAGGAAGCGCGAGACCCTGGGCTTCCAGCTCTCGTCGGGAACAAAGACGCGGACAACGACGATGCCTTCGTCGATCGGCGTTTCCACGAAGATCGATTTTTCGAACTCTGGCGGCAATTCCTTGCGCAGGTCGATCATCTGGGCAGGTGTAAGCACCACAAAGTCCAGGCTGCCGTCGGTCGCCGTTCTGTCATTGAAGCTGTAGATGTTCTGCCCGCTCCGGTCATAGACCGAGGCCGACCAGTAGGGAACCTTGCCGGCGTTGTCGATGCGTACGACACCTTCGGTAAGGTCGAAACGACATGCGGCATCGTAGAAGGACGGGTCCAGCGACTTCACCACGGGTGCGCCGCCGACGTCCTGGTCGAGGCGCACGATCTTGTTGGGAGCGGCAACCATCGCAAGGCGTGACCACGCATCACGCTCGGAAAAGCTTGGCACCAGCAGCAGGATGACGATGTGCGCGATGCCAGCGCCGATCAACCCGATTGCCAGCGCGTGAAACAGCCTACGCATTGCACTGCACCCTGACAATGCGTGGCATTTCGATGCCGGACAGGCCGGTGCTGCTGGCGATGGGGGTATCGTAAAGCGTTAGCACCAGGTTCATGGCGCCCACGCCCGTAACTGCGAGCCAATTGCCGGGCTGGGGCCGGTTGCCAACCGAAATCTGGACGGAATTGTCCGGCTGGCGGAGAACTTCGAGCGAATGCACCGCAGGGTCGCGTCGCATTCCCGACTTGAGCGCGGTGCTTGCCCTGTCGGTGGCATAAAGCGTCCAGAACCTTGCAACCGGCAGCGATCCTTCGACGCGATAGTTACACTCGCTTCTCAATGTGACACCACTTGAGTCGCGTTCAGCGACGAAACTGAGACCTTCCGCGCGACCGAGCGCGAGTACGCCGTCGCGCGTCACGCGCGCCTTGGAATAGGGGTCGGCATCCGGTGTGCCGATGTCGGGAAATGCGGTCCACGGACCCACCGACACGGCACCGATGCCCTCCTGCGAATTGAGGACCATGCCCACGCTCGCAGCGCCACCGCCGACCGCGACGGCAAGGGCGAGAGCTATCAGGAGCGATTGTTTCAGCATGAGCCGCCGCAGGATGGAGTTGGCGGAGGAATATCCCGCCACAGGACTGGAAGGCAAGCGGGGAACGGCTGCAGCCGGTGCGAGAGCGATCGCTGGCCGACCATCAGCAACGTCATAGCGCCGAAAGCGTCTCGGGCTCGGCCGAGCGCTCGATGGCCGGTGCGTTGTGGAAGGAATCGGCGATGTTGCGCAGCGCACGCGTGGTCGTGCTCGACAGCACTGGAGGGCGATCAGACGTATCAGCCATCGCGGGCTGGGCTCCGTCTTTCTCGGCTTCCTTGGCCTTGGCGATCGCGGCCGGATCGACGAAGGGGTTCTTGATGCCCGGAATGGGCTTCAGGTCCATGTTCTGGTGCGCGTAGGCCATGAAGCGCTGCCATATCATCGCCGGTAGCGAACCGCCGGTCATCTTGTTGGTTGGTGAAAAGTCGTCGTTTCCAAGCCAGACGGCAGCGGTGTAATTGCCGGTGTAGCCGATGTACCAAGCGTCGCGATAGGACTGGGTTGTGCCGGTCTTGCCGGCGGAGCGGATGTTGGGAAGGGCGGCCTTGCGTGCGGTTCCAACCTCGGGAATCTGCACCATGATGGAGTTCATCGAACTGACCGCCTGTTCGGACAGCACACGGTGCGGCGGCGGCGCATCCTTGCTGTAGTCGTACACGACCTGGCCCGAATGCGTGACGAGCTGGGTAATGCCGTGGCGCGTGCCGACGACGCCGTCCTGAGCCAGAACGCTGTATCCGGTTGCCTGATCCATGACGGTCAGGCCCGACGTGCCTAGCACCATGGTCTTGTGGGAACTGACGGGAGATTCGACCCCCATCGCCTCGGTCATCGCCTTGATCGGTGGAATGGAAAGGTGGTCCTTGGCAAGGCGCACCGGCACCGTGTTGATCGACTTGACCAGCGCTGTGGTCAGCGTCATGCGTCCGGAATAGCCTCGCGTATAGTTTTTCGGCGACCAGGCGCCCCAACTGATCGGCGCGTCTGAAATGATCGAATCCGGGGTAAAACCGTTCTCCATGGCCGTGGCGTAGACATAAGGCTTGAACGACGATCCGGTCTGGCGCTGAGCCTTGGTGGCTCGATTGAACTGGCTCGCGCCGTAGTCGCGGCCTCCGACGATGGCGCGCACCGCTCCATTGGTCTCGATGACGACGACCGCACCTTCGGTGACGTTGAATTCCTTGCCGAACTGGCGCAGGTGAAACTCAATCGACTCCTCCGCTGCCTTCTGGATGTTCATGTCGATCGTGGTGCGCGCGACCAGCGAGTGGGTGCCCGACTTCGAGGCGATCTTCTTGACCTCGTCGAAGGCCCAGTCGAGGAAGTAGTCCGGACTCTTGCGGTCGCCGCGATCGACGATGTCAGCCGGGTGAAGCCGCGCTGACAGCACCTGGCCTTCTGTCATGAAGCCCGCCTGCACGAGGTTGCTGAGCACGACGTTGGCGCGAGCGCGGGCGGCCGGGAGGTTGATGTGGGGGGCGTACTTGGTCGGTGCCTTGAACAGGCCGGCAAGCATCGCCGCTTCAGCGAGGTTGAGATCCTTGACCTGCTTGCCAAAGTAGAAATCCGCGGCCGCCGCGATGCCGAATGTGCCGCCGCCCATATAGGCGCGGTCGAGATAGAGCTGCAGTATCTCTTTCTTTGACAGGTTCGATTCAAGCCAGAGTGACAGGAACGCTTCCTTGACCTTGCGTTCCACCGTGCGCTCGTTGGTCAGGAAAAGGTTCTTGGCCAACTGCTGGGTGATGCTCGAACCGCCCTGAACGACGGAGTTGGCGCGCATGTTTTCCGACATGGCTCGCACCAGCCCGAACAGATCGATGCCGTAGTGTTCGAAGAAGCGGCGGTCTTCCGTCGCCAGCACGGCCTTGATCACGTGATCGGGCATTTCATCGACAGGCACGGAGTCGCGCTGGATGATGCCGCGCTGGCCTATCTCGTTGCCGTAACGGTCGAGGAAGGTGACGGCGAAGTCGTCCTGGTTGCGCCAGTTGCCGGTAGTTTCCTGGAAAGCCGGCATGGCGAGTGCGAGCATCACTACCGAGCCGCCGGCAGCCATGGTGAATGACTCGCTCAGGACCTCGATAACGCCGCGGCGCCAGCCTTTGACGCGGAAGCGACGAAAAAAGATCGTGGCGCTTTCCCAAAACTGCTGGGTGCGGAATCGCAGTTCATAGAGCGTTGAATCGAGCCAGGCGTCGACGGCCAGCAGGCTAGCGGCGACATGGCCTCTCTTCTTGCGTGGTTCGGTGGGATTTTCCATTCGAGACGAGCCCGGCGCGTGACTGCAGCTTATACCAAAATACTTTTGCTGGCGAATTTGAGGGCGCGCGTCCCTTCGGCCCACGCCTGACTTGTCACCGATTTTTGCCGGCGCGACAAGGGCCAGTTGGACACAGCTGGGGATTTAAAAAAATCAGGCAATAGGAATATATTCTTGACAGCGTGACGGTGCTTTGGTAGTGTCTGGCTATCGTCAAAGAAGTGTAGCCGAAGCGGCGCACTGACAGGCAGTTCCCAAAACATGAATATGGAGGTCTCGTTGGTCGCGAAAGCGGACGAACGCTGGCGAGCACTGCGCGCTCTGTTCGAGGGTGCGCGCGTCGATGCCGAACTTCTATCGGCGGCGAGCGGTTGCGCGGTGTCCTCTATCGACAGGCGTGTTGCCCGGGATGGCTGGATGAGACCTGCCACAGCAGATTTCAGTGACCGGCTGGAACGGTTGGCCGAATCCCTGGTCGGACAGGTCGAGACGCTTCGGCTGGAAAACGAAGGCGGTCTCGACAAGGCCCAGTTGGACATGGTCGGCTCGATCATCAGGACGGTCGAAAAGATCAACGAGCTGATGCGGGGAGCGGACGCAGCAAAAGTGAGCCAGACGAACAGAGATGCAGAAATGGCGGACGTGCTTGCAAGGATCGACCGACGCATCGTCGAGCTTGCTCGAGACTATGCACGGGTGCTGGTCGCAGACGAACGTTCCCAGCCGATTGGCGGGGCTGATCGATGAGGAGTGGCTTCATTTCGCTCGCATAGGGCAATACCCGCTCGGGCGGAAGCCGGCGACATGGTTGGTGGTCGGCGGACGAGGTGCAGGCAAGACACGGCTGGGAGCGGAATGGGTAAACAGCATGGTGCGTGGGTTTTCACCCTTTGCGACCAGAGGGCATTCGCCGATAGCTTTGGTCGGAGAAACCCTTGCCGACGTTCGAGAGGTCATGATCGAAGGCCCGTCCGGGATCGCAACGATTTCGCGTCACGACAGGCCGCGTTTTGAACCAAGCCGCAAAAGGCTGGTCTGGGATAGCGGCGCGGTCGCACAGATTTTTTCCTCCGAAGACCCCGACAGTTTGCGTGGGCCGCAGTTTGAGGCGGCGTGGTGCGACGAACTGGCGAAGTGGAAACATGCGGAGGCCTGTTTCGACATGCTGCAGTTCGGGCTCAGGCTTGGCGACAAGCCGAGGCAGATCATCACCACGACGCCACGCCCGGTACCGCTATTGAAGCGGCTGCTGGCAGATCCGGAGGTCATGGTGACTCGCATGAGGTCGGACGAAAACAGCGCCAACCTCGCGCCAGGTTTTCTGAAGGCGGTCCGCGGCCGTTATGGCGGCAGTGTCCTGGGCCGACAGGAACTGGACGGCGAACTGATCGAGGATCGCGACGACGCCTTGTGGTCGCGCGATGTTCTCGAAGCGGCCCTGGTGGCAGAGACGAACGACTTGCGCCGCATCGTGGTGGCGGTCGATCCGCCGGCAAGTTCTCGAAAAACCTCCGATGCGTGCGGAATCGTTGCCGTCGGGCTGGATTGCGGGGGCCGGGCGGTGGTCCTGGCCGATGCCACGGTCCAGGCAGCGAAACCGCAGGACTGGGCAGGAACGGCGGTGAGGCTGTTTCACCGCCTTGAAGCCGACTGCATCGTTGCCGAGACCAACCAGGGGGGCGATATGGTGACGGCAGTCATCCGTACCATCGATCCGGCAGCGCCGGTGAAGGCGGTGCGGGCGCAGCGGTCGAAATGGCTGCGCGCCGAGCCGATCGCCGCACTCTATGCGCAGGGCAAGGTTCTGCATGCCGGGCGCTTTACCGCACTCGAAGACGAGATGTGCGATTTCGGCCCGAATGGGCTGTCGAATGGCCGCTCTCCCGATCGCGTCGACGCGCTTGTCTGGGCAATCGGCGAACTGATGCCGGACTGGTCGACTGAACCGCGAATCCGCGATTTTCTTTGAACAGGAAACGATATGGCTTTGAACTGGCCTTGGTCTTGGTGGACCGGGAAGGGTAGCGTCGTACCTGAACGCAAGAGCGGCGGCCCGACGGGCTTTGTCGCCTTGCATGCCCAGGGCGAGGCGCGCTGGACCCGGCGCGATTATGCCGGACTTGCGCGCGAGGGTTTCATGCGCAATCCGATCGTGCATCGCTCGGTGCGCCTGATCTCGGAGACGGCGTCGGCCATACCCTGGTTGCTCTATGAAGGCGCCAGCGAACTGGACGATCACGCCTTGCTCCAGCTGTTCGAGCGGCCAAACGAACGGCAGGCAGGCGGCAGCTTCATGGAAACGCTGTACGGGCACCTTCTGCTTTCGGGCAACGCCTATGTCGAGTTGGTCGAAGCGGGTGGCGGGACGCGTGAGCTGCACCTGCTGCGGCCCGACCGGGTTGCCGTGGCAGCCGATGCCAGCGGTTGGCCGACAGCGCTCGAACATCGTGAGGGCGGGGTGCGGCGGCGTATTGACCTTGGGCTCGGCGAAAAGGGCGGTGCGGCGCATCTGACGCTGTTCCATCCGCTCGACGATCACTACGGCTTTCCGCCGCTCGAAGCGGCTTTGATCGCGCTCGACACGCACAATGCGGCCGGGCGCTGGAACAAGGCGCTGCTCGACAACTCGGCGCGGCCTTCCGGAGCCTTGGTTTATGCGCCCAAGGATGGCGGCAATCTGAGCGACGAGCAGTTCGACAGGCTGAAGACCGAACTGGAAGAGGGCTATTCCGGTGCGACCCGTGCCGGACGACCGCTGTTGCTCGAAGGCGGGCTCGACTGGAAAGCGATGGGTCTGACGCCCAAGGATATGGATTTCATCGAGGCCAAGCATTCGGCAAGCCGCGACATCGCACTTGCGTTTGGCGTACCGCCGATGCTGCTCGGCATCCCTGGCGATAACACCTACGCGAACTATCAGGAGGCCAACCGCGCCTTCTACCGCCTTACCGTTCTGCCGCTGGTGGCGCGGACGGCAAAGGAACTCTCGGCCTGGCTTTCGCCGGCCTTCGGAGCCGACCTGCGGCTCTGGTACGACGCCGACCAGGTCGAGGGCCTTGCCGGCGAGCGCGACGCGCTTTGGTCCAGGGTCGAGGGGGCCAACTTCCTGACGGAAGACGAAAAGCGCGAGGCCGTCGGCTACCCGCCGCGTGGCTAAACAATCCGAAACACAGGACCGAAGAGCAATGACGTACATGTCCGACCCCGGCTGGCTTTGGCTGGCCAAGGGCGCGGGTGCGATTGCCGGCTCGGCGATCTCGCTCGCTTACATCTTGCCGCAAGGGCGGCGCGAGGCCGCTGTCCGCTTTTCGGTGGGCGTGGTTTGCGGGCTGGTATTCGGTGGAACGGTTGGTCTGAAGATAGCCGCCGAACTCGGCATCGAAGAGCTGATCAGCCCAACCGAGATGACCATGATGGGGGCTGCTGCGGCAAGCCTCTGCGCGTGGTGGGCGCTTGGCCTTGTCATGCGTGCCTTCGAAGGCAACCGCCTCGGCCGCTGGATAGACCAAAGACGCAAGAGGAGTGGCGCTCATGATGCATGAGGCAACGACGAGGAATGGCGAACGGAAGTTCATCGATCTCGTGCTCGACGAAGTCGCCGTCGATGGCACCTTCTCGGGCTATGCGAGCCTGTTTGGGCGTGTTGACCTCGGCAAGGATGTGGTCGAGCGGGGCGCCTTTGCCAAATCGCTGCGAACGCGCGGGGCGGCGGGCATCCGGATGCTGTTTCAGCACGATCCCAATCAGCCGATCGGCACGTGGACGGAGTTGAAGGAAGACAACCGTGGCTTGTTCGTTCGTGGCAGGCTGGCCAAGGACGTTGCCCGCGCACGTGACGTGCACAACCTTTTGCGAGGCGGCGCGCTTGACGGCCTCTCCATAGGTTTTCGCGCCGTGAAGGCACGGAAGGAACAGGCGAGCGGTGTGCGCCATATACTGGAGGCTGATCTCTGGGAAATTTCCATCGTGACCTTTCCCATGTTGCCCGAAGCGCGCATCGACACGGTCAAGGGGCGGGGGATGCTGCCGACAACCAGACAATTCGAAGGTTGGCTGACGCGGGATGCGGGGCTGACCAGGAGCGACGCCCGGGCGGTCATCGCCGAGGGGTTCGCCAGCCTCGTGCGCAAGCGGGACGCCGCATGGGGATCCGAGAGCGGCCTTGCCGAACGCATTCGGCAGGCCACGCGCATGATCAAACAAAAAGGAAACAGCGTATGAATGAGACCCACGCGCCGCGCGCACCCGACATCAAAGGGGCGGCTGGCGATGCACTCGACCTGAAGGATGCCTTTGGCGAGTTCATGACCACCTTCGAGGCGTTCAAGGACAGCAACGACGAACGCCTGGCGCAGCTGGAAGGCAGGCTGGGCGCCGATGTGGTGACCTCCGACAAGGTCGACCGCATTTCGCGCGCGCTCGACGAACAAAAAAGGACGCTCGACGGTCTTTCGCTGAAGCGGCTGCGGCCGGCACTTGGACGCGACGGTCGTTCGATGCCGAGCGAACACAAGGACGCATTCGAGGCCTATATACGCAGCGGCGGCGATCGGCAGCTGCGCTCGCTCGACACCAAGGCGATGTCTTATGGCTCCGGCCAGGACGGCGGCTACCTGGTGCCAAACGAGACGGAAGCCGAAATCGGGCGCCGTCTGTCGACATTGTCGCCGATGCGTTCGATCGCCTCCGTACGCCAGGTTTCAGCCGCAGTCCTGAAAAAGCCGTTCGCTGTCACAGGGCCAGCGGTGGGATGGGTGGCGGAGACGGCAGCGCGACCTCAGACGGCCACGCCGACGTTGGCCGAACTGCAGTTTCCGACCATGGAACTGTACGCCATGCCGGCGGCGACGGCCTCGTTGCTCGAAGACAGCGTCGTTGATCTCGACCAGTGGATCGCCTCGGAGGTCGAGACGGCCTTCGCCGAACAGGAAGGCACGGCCTTCATCAATGGCAACGGGGTCAACAAGCCCAAGGGATTCCTCGACTACAACAAGGTGGCCGAGGCGAGCTGGGCATGGGGCGACATCGGTTATGTGGTGACTGGCGTATCGGGCGCGCTGCCGGCATCGAGCCCTTCAGACATCCTGATCGACACTGTCTACACCGTGAAGGCGGGCTACCGGCAGAACGCCAACTGGGTGATGAACCGCAAGACCCAGGCATCGATCCGCAAGCTCAAGGACGCCGACGGCAACTACCTCTGGCAGCCGCCTTCGGCCCCTGGCCAGCGTGCCATGCTGATGGGCTTCCCGCTTGTCGAAGCCGAGGACATGCCGGATGCGGCGCCCAACGCCACCCCGATCGCCTTTGGCGATTTCGGCCGCGGCTATCTTGTCGTCGACCGCACGGGCGTGCGGGTGCTGCGCGATCCCTATTCCGCCAAGCCCTACGTGCTTTTCTATACCACCAAGCGTGTCGGCGGCGGCGTCCAGGACTTCAGCGCGATCAAGTTGCTCAAATACGGCACTGCGTAGGCCGGCTGAGCGGACCTCGGGTCCGTTCGCCGCTCAGTGCCGTCGCGGCCCCGGTTCCTCCCCGCCGGGGCCGCTCCCTTTCCACCCAGACACAGGTGATGAATGACCCTGATCAGAACCGTCGCGCCGGCGCTGGAGCCCGTGACGCTGGTCGACGCCAAGGCGCATTTGCGTATCAGTCATACGAGCGAAGACGGGCTGCTAAGCGGCCTGATCCGCGCCGCGCGCGAAGATGTCGAGCGCACGACGGGCATCGCGTTGATCGACCAAACCTGGCGATTGGTGCTCGATCAGTGGCCGAGAGACAATTTCGTGATGCTGGCGCGGCACCCGGTGCGGCAGGTGCTTTCGGTAACGGTTTTCGGCAGCGAGGGTGCGGCGTCAGTCGTCAATCCGGCCGCATACCAGCTCGACACATTATCGCGGCCCGCACGCATCCATTTCGACCGGGCGCCCGGACGGCTTCGCACCATGAATGGTGTCGAGATCGACTTCCGCGCCGGCTTTGGCGAGGCAGGGACGGAAGTGCCCGACCTGCTAAAGCGGGCGATGCTGCTGCTTGTGACACACTGGTACGAGTTTCGAACGAGCTTCGGGCCTGAGGATCAGCCGGTGTCTTATCCCGCTGGGTACGACCGCTTGCTTTCCAGCTATCGCGCGCGGAGGCTGTGATGCGGATGAGCTTCATCGATCCTGGCGCGCTGCGCAGCGAGTTTGCGCTGGAAGAATGCGTGACGACGCCGGACGCCCTTGGCGGCCATACACAAAGCTGGGTCGAACTGGCGACACTGTTTGCGTTGGTCGAACCGGTGTCGGCGCAAAGTGTGTTTGGCGCGGACCAGACGCTCGAAACCGCGACGCATCGGGTCACCATGCGATGGCGGGCCGGGCTCAAGAGCGGGATGCGGCTGCGCCGGAACCAGCGTGTGCTGGACATCATTACTGTCCACGATCCGGATGAAACGCAGCGCTACATCGTTTGTCGCACAAGGGAGCAAGGCGCATGAATGTGACGATGAAGCTGACGCTCGACGGGCTGAAGCGGGCGCTGCGCTGGAGGGCGCATGAACTGGCGGAAGATGTTGAACAGAGCTACCGTGGCGAGGCTTCCGGTGGGGAGGCTGCGGCACCGCCGAGGCGGGTAGATCCGCGCAGGTTGAGGGAGCGAGACGATGACCGCCCCGGCCGCTGAGTTGCAGAAGGCGGTGTTTGCCACACTTCGCGGCAATGCAGCGCTGGTGGCGCTCCTGGGCGGACCGAAGATCCATGACCAGGCGCCAGCCAATGTGATCTTTCCCTATCTGACCTTCGGCCGGACGAGCGTCTATGACTGGAGCACGGATACCGAGAGCGGTACCGAGCAGCTGTTTTCGGTTCATGTCTGGTCAAAGTCGCAAGGCAAGCGCGAGGCACTGGAGATCATGGAGGTCGTGCGTGCGCTGCTTGACGATGCAACGCTCAATCTCGGCACGCAGCATCTTGTGAGCATGCGGCTCGAATTTTCCGAGGCGCGTTTCGATGACAGGCTTTCGCTGCATCACGGGCTGTTGCGCTTTCGCGCGGTGACCGAGCCCAAAGGCGCCTGACCGCCGGATTGCGGCGACAACTTTCTCAAGACATTCAGGAGACCAATTCATGGTCGCACAGAAGGGCAAGGACCTTCTGCTCAAGATCGACATCAACGGTCTGGGCAGCTTCGTGACGGTTGCGGGTCTGCGCACCAAGCGCATTGCCTTCAACAGCGAGACCGTCGACATTACCGATGCGGAGTCCGCGGGACGCTGGCGCGAGCTGTTGGCCGGAACCGGGGTGCAGCGGGCGGCAGTGAGCGGGTCCGGCATCTTCAAGGATCAGCAATCCGACGCCAGGATGCGCAGTTGCTTCTTTGGCGGCGAAATTCTGAGGTGGCAGCTCGCTGTCCCCGATTTCGGCGTCGTCGACGGGCCGTTCCAGATCACCGCTCTTGAATACACCGGCAATCATGATGGCGAGGTGGCCTTCGAGGTGGCGCTCGAATCCGCCGGCGTCATTGGCTTCACGGTGACGCGATGACGGCGAACAGGCGACGCGGCGAGATTGCGGCCGAACTGGACGGAAAGAGCCATCGGCTTTGCCTGACATTGGGGGCCCTGGCGGAGCTTGAAGCGAGCTATGCCGCCGCCGATCTTGCGGCACTGGTGGAACGGTTTTCGAGCGGGCGTCTGTCGGCTACCGACATGATCCGTGTCATTGGCGCTGGCTTGCGCGGCGCCGGACATGAACTCTCCGACGACGAAGTGGGCGAAATGCGCGCTGAAGGCGGTGTCGCAGGTTTCGCCGCGATCGTTGCGGACCTGTTGACCACGACCTTCGGTTCCTCGCCCACGGCGGAGGACGGCCAAAACCCTTAGTCGCCGCAGCAGGCACCAGCGCGGAATTCCCCTGGGACAGCGTGATGGCTGCCGGGTTCGGCCTGCTGCGGCTTTCGCCGAGGGATTTCTGGGCAATGACGCCGCGCGAATTCGAAAAAGCCGTGAGCTACTTTGGCTCAGCCAAGGGCGAAGCTCCCGGCAAGGCGCAACTTGCTGAGCTGATGAAACTCTTTCCCGATCAGGCGGAGATCCAATTTGGTTGAGGTAGTGAACGTCAAGATCGAGGCGGACGACAGCGCATTCGTTGCGACGCTGAAGTCGCTGGAAAAACGGGCCGATACTTTCGGCGCCCATCTCACCAGCGCGCTGAAGATGGCGACTGTAGGTGGCCGCGAACTCGAGGACGTGCTGAGAGGACTAGGAATGAACATCGCCGGCATGGCGCTGGGGCAAGGGCTCAAGCCGCTTCAGTCGCTGGGCGGATCACTCTTCCAGGGCTTGATGCAGGGCCTGCAGAACGCGCTGCCCTTCGCCAAGGGTGGCGTGACGGGCGGCGTGGTGCCGTTCGCATCCGGCGGCGTGGTGTCGTCGCCGACCTATTTCCCGCACGGCAAGAACCTTGGCTTGATGGGCGAGGCCGGCGCCGAAGCGATCCTGCCCCTGCGCCGGGGTGCTGATGGCGCCTTGGGCGTTGCGGCACCCGGCGGTGGTGGCTCCGTCAATGTGGTGTTCAACGTGACCGCTCAGGACGCGGCGTCGTTCCGCAAGTCCGAAGCGCAAATCACCGGAATGCTGGCACGCGCGGTGTCGCGTGGCGCACGAACATTTTGAGGAGGGGTAGTGACCGAACTGGCCAGTTTCCATGACGAGGTCTTTCCGCTCGCCGTCTCGTTCGGCGCGACGGGCGGGCCTGAGCGACGCAACGAGATCGTGTCGCTGACCTCGGGACGGGAGAAACGCAACCTGCGCTTTTCCCAGTCACGGCACTATTATGACGCTGGAACCGGTGTGAAATCGCTGGACGATCTTCACGATGTCCTGGCGTTTTTCGAAGCGCGGCGCGGTTCACTCCACGCCTTCAGGTTCCGCGACCCGTTCGACATGAAGTCCTGCCGGCCGAGCGAGGCGCCCGACATGCTGGATCAGGTTTTGGGGACGGGCGACGGGATCAAAACGCGATTTTCCCTGATCAAGACCTATGGCGCCGGTGCCAATGCGTACAAGCGCCTGATTTCCAGACCGGTGGTGACCAGTCTGCGGATAGCGGTGGCCGGCGCCGCACTGTCATCGGCATCGTTCTCATTTGATGGCGCGACCGGCGAGGTGGTTTTTGCGGCCGGTTCGATTCCCGCCATGGGTGCGCGGGTGACGGCAGGTTTTGAATTCCATGTGCCCGTGCGTTTCGATGTCGAGCGGCTGTCCCTCAGCCTAACCGCCTTCAAGGCTGGGCAGATCCCATCCATTCCTCTCGTGGAGGTGCGCCTGTGACGATGCCCGCCGCGCTGACTGACCGTCTCGGCCGTGCCGTGACCAGTATATGCCACTGCTGGCGACTGACACGTGCGGACGGTGCGGTGAGCGGCTTTACCGACCATGATCGTCCGCTGGTGTTCGATGGCACGATGTTCGAGCCGGAAGCGGGCTTCGCCGCAAGTGAGGCGCGCAGCTCGCTCGGCCTCGCGGTCGATACTGTCGATGTCGAAGGCGCGCTTTCGTCCGAGCGCATTCGCGACTCCGATATTGCCGCCGGGCTTTACGACAATGCCAAGGTGGAGACCTTCCTTGTCAACTGGATGGCGCCTGAGCAATTTGTCCTGCTACGGACCGCGTCCATTGGCAAGATTACCCGCAGCGACCAGCGGTTCGTGGCCGAGCTGGAAAGTGCCACGCATGCGCTCGACCAGCCGAGAGGGCGCTATGTCAATCGCGCCTGCGACGCCGAACTTGGCGATGCTAGATGTGGCGTGATGCTGAACCAGGCGCAGTTTTCCGGCAGCGGCAAGGTAACGGCCTTTTCCGAGCCCGATATGCTGTCCGTGTCGGGCCTCGGCAGCTTCAAATCGGGATGGTTTACACATGGCACGCTCACCTGGACCACCGGGCCGAGGAGCGGTCGCGGCGAACGTATCGTCGCGCACCGCCGGGAGGCTTCTGGAGTGACGGTCATCATTGCGCCGAACGCGGGAGCAGCGATCACGGCAGGCGATGCCTTTTCCGTCCGCGCCGGTTGCGACAAGTCGTTCTCGACCTGCAAGGCGAAGTTCGCCAATGCTCTGAATTTTCGGGGCTTTCCGCATCTTCCTGGCAATGACGCCGGCTACTCCTATGTCACGGAAGGCGGCGTGTTCGACGGTCGGCCGATCGTTCCATGAACGATCAACACATTGCTGCGTCCGTCGTGGCAGAGGCGCTGGAGTGGGTCGGCACACCTTACCGTCACCAAGGCAGCCGCAAGGGTGTGGCCTGCGATTGCCTTGGGTTGGTACTTGGCGTCTGGCGTGAAATTTATAGCCACGAAATGGAGCAACCGGGGCCTTATGCACCCGATTGGGCCGAAGCCACTCAACAGGAGCGCCTGCTGGACGGATTGCGAAGGCATTTGTCGGAGAAAACGGTTGCATCAATGGCCGCCGGCGACCTCATAGTGTTTCGCTGGCGACCGCATTTGCCGGCGAAACACGCAGCGATCCTGACCGAGCCGGACTGTTTCGTGCATGCCTATCAGGACAACGGTGTGACGCTGACCCGGCTCGTGCCGCAATGGCGCAGACGTATCGCGGCTGCCTTCGCCTTTCCAAACCCAGAGCATTCCTGATCCCGGAGACCGTTGATGGCGACCATTCTGTTGCAGGCTGCCGGGGCATTTCTCGGTGGCATGCTTGGGCCCATCGGCAGCACCATCGGCACCGCTGCCGGTGCACTGGCCGGCTATGCCCTCGACCGCGCCCTGATCAACAGCACCAGAAGGATCGAGGGACCACGGCTTACGGCTGCGCGGCCTTTCACCGCCGAAGAAGGTGCCTCGCTGCCGAGGATCTACGGTACGGCACGTGTCGGCGGGACGCTGATCTGGGCGACGCGTTTCAAGGAGACGCGGTCGGCCCGGCGGCAGGGCAAGCTTGGCCCGAAGGTAACTGAGTACGCTTATTATGGAAATGCTGCCTTTGCGCTGTGCGAAGGCGAGATCGCAGGCATCAGGCGTGTGTGGGCGGATGGGCGCGAGGTCGATCGCGAGACGATCGACCTGCGCGTCCATCGCGGCACCGAGGGGCAGGCCGTCGATCCGCTGATCGCGGCCAAGCAGGGCACGGGCAATGCGCCAGCCTATCGTGGCGTTGCTTATGTGGTGGTCGAAAACCTCGACATCGGCGAACACGGCAACCGTATTCCGCAAATGCAGTTCGAGGTGATCCGGCCGATCGGCGAGCTGCGCAAGCATATCCGTGCGATCACGCTGATCCCCGGCGCGACGGAGTATGGCCTGTCGACCAGTCTTGTCACGCGGCAGAAGCGACCAGGGGATACAGAGGCGCTCAATCGCCACGTGCTCTACGCCGGTACCGACATTGTGGCTTCGCTCGACGAGTTGCAGATGATCTGTCCGAATCTCGAGAACGTGGCACTGGTGGCGACCTGGTTCGGCAACGATCTGAGGGCCGGGCAATGCCGGTTGAGGCCGGCGGTGACCAACGCCTCGACTGCTGGATTGTCGCCGGCCTGGCGCGTGTCAGGCGTGACCCGACCGAATGCAATGCTGGTTTCGACGCATGATGGAGGTCCTGCCTACGGTGGCACGCCCTCCGACAAAAGCCTCAAGGAGGCGATTGCCGAGATCAAGGCGCGCGGCCTGAAGGTGACGCTTTACCCGTTCATCATGATGGATGTTCCGAAGGCAAACAGCTTGCCCGATCCTCACGGCGGCACCAGTCAGGCGAGCTATCCTTGGCGAGGGCGCATAACCTGCATGCCAGCGGCGCGGCTCGCCGGTACTGCTGACCGCACGGCAGCGGCAAGGAGCCAGGTCGACGCTTTTTGCGGTTTGGCACTGCGGACCCAGTTTGCCAACGCAGGAGACGGCATCAGCTTTACAGGTAGCCCCGACGACTGGGGCTACCGACGCTTCATATTGCACTATGCGCATTTGGCGATGGCTGCCGGGGGTGTCGATGCCTTCCTGGTTGGAACCGAGTTGCGCGGCCTGACCACTCTCCGCGACGGTGCCGATGCGTTCCCGTTCGTTGAGACGCTTTGCGCCTTGGCGGCTGACGTTCGCACGTTGCTTGGCCCGGCGTGCCGTATCACTTATGGCGCCGATTGGAGCGAGTATTTCGGCTATCAACCCGGCGATGGAAGCGGCGATGTCTATTTCCATCTCGACGAGCTTTGGGCGCATCCTGCAATCGATGCCATCGGCATCGACAACTACATGCCCCTGTCGGACTGGCGCGACAAGGATTATGCGGGTGGCAATCCGGATGGGTTTGCGTCGCCATACGATGCCAGAGGTCTTGCCGCAGCGGTCGCCGGTGGCGAGGGCTTTGATTGGTATTATGCCAGCTTGGCAGATCGGCTAGCTCGGTCGAGAGCTCCGATCACCGACGGTGCCCATGGCAAGCCTTGGGTCTTCCGCTACAAGGACCTTGTCGGCTGGTGGGGCAACCCGCACCATAATCGTCGATCTGGAGTAGAGCTCGCGGCATCCACGGCCTGGGTGCCCCGTAGCAAGCCAATATGGTTCACCGAACTCGGATGCCCTGCCGTGGACAAGGGGCCGAACCAACCCAACATGTTTCCCGACATCAAATCGTCCGAGAGTGCAGCACCGCATTTCTCCAATGGCGGTCGGTCGGATATCGCGCAGCGACGCTTGCTGGAAGCGCATGTCAAACATTGGGATTCGACGGCTGCCGGCTTCAATGGCGCAGACAATCCCCTGTCGCCGATCTATGGCGGGCGCATGATCGACGTGGCGCGCAGCTATGTCTGGGCGTGGGACGCGCGACCCTATCCAGCCTTTCCATTGCAATCGAAGGTTTGGTCGGACGGCGACGCCTGGTATCTAGGCCACTGGTTGAATGGCAGGTTTGCCGGCCCGACAGTTTCCGACCTCGTAAACGAAATACTGGCAGATCACGGCCTGCCGGCGGCTGACGTGACCGGTGTCGAAGGCACGGTCAGTGGTTACGTCATCTCCGATCCGACCTCGGCAAGAGCTGCGCTCGAACCGCTCGTCGATCTGTTCGGCCTGTCGGTCAGTCAGGAAACGATTGGGCTGGTGTTCAGGCAAGCTGCTGCATCGAAGGATGTGGCCGTCGAACTGACCGAACTGGCTTTCGACGGTGCAAGCGCTGTGGTCGAGACCGTTCGCACGCCCGATCATGATTTGCCGGCTGAGACCTTGGTCAGATATGGCGATCCGGTCGCTGACTATCAGTCGGCATTGGCCAGGAGCACGAGGTTCGCCGCGGCCACAAGCCGGCAACACGTGATCTCGTTCCCTGGAATGCTGGAGGCGGGGCAGGCGAACGCCCTGGCCGAAGACTGGATGCGCAGGGTCTGGCAAGAGCGGGAGCGCCTGAGCTTCGCCCTTGCCGAGCCGCGCGCCGACATCGCGCCAGGCAGCATCGTCAAGGTGCCGGCGTCGGGCAGCCGCTCGGAATTCCTGGTGACCGAGATCGAGCAGGGACTGGTGCGAAAAGTGACGGCTCGCCAGCTGTCCCGTGTGGTTCCTGCGCCCTGGAGTTCTTCCAGCCCCGATGTGGATCCTTTGCCGCCGATCGTCGTCGGGCAGCCACATGCGGTTTTTCTCGATCTGCCGATGATGGCGGGCGGATCAGTGCTGCCACATGATCATTTCAGGGTCGCGGTGACCCAGCAGCCTTGGAAGAGCCAGGCGCTGTTCGTTTCGCCCGAGGATACCGGCTTTGCGTTGCGAGGATCGGTCGGTCGCCGTGCGGAGATGGGCAGTCTGACGGCCGCGCTTTCGCCTGGCCGAGAAGGCAGGATTGACCACGCTGCAGTGGTGACGGTCGAGCTTTACGAAGGCGAACTGGCCAGCGTCAGTCGCCTGCAGCTACTCAACGGTGCAAACTTCGGCGCGGTGCGGTCCGCCGGTGGCGCATGGGAGGTGCTCCAGTTCGAGAGGGCGCAAGAGACCGCGCCCAGGATCTGGCGATTGAGCGGCCTCTTGCGCGGGCAGTTCGGCACTGGCGACGCGGCTTCCTCTGGCGCACCCATCGGCTCTTCTTTCGTTGTCCTCGACGCGGGAGTCGTGCCCGCTGGTCTGTTGGCTGGCGAGGTGGGGCTGTTGCTCAACTGGCGCGTCGGCCCACTGGACGGTGACTTTTCAATTGCGAGCTTTTCGGCGCACCGGGAAGCCGGCGGCAGACGAGCGTTGACCCCGCTTTCTCCCGCGCATCTGCAGGGACGACTGACTGCGGGTAATGATCTGGCTCTCTCTTGGATCAGGCGCGCTCGCATTGACGCCGACAGCTGGGAATCGAGTGACGTTCCGCTTGGTGAGGAGCGTGAAGAGTATCGCATCGACATAGCCTCCGTGGGCGGACCTGTCGTTCGGTCGACGACGGTTTCGACGCCGGCCTGGATCTATGCGGCGGCCGACATCGCTGCTGATTTCGGCGCGCTCCCGGCTGCTGTCGACATCACCGTTCGCCAGCTGAGCGTTGCGGTCGGCTGGGGCATCCCGGTTTCGCGCCGAATTGGCATGGCGTGAAGTCGGTCAGGTCTTTTAACCGGAAAGGATCAGAGAATGTTGAACCTGAAACCTTGGTACCTTTCGCGCACCATCTGGGCATCTGTCGTAACGATGCTGTTGGGCGTGGCCGGTCTTTCTGGCATCCCCGTGGACGGCATCGACGGTCCCACGTTGACCGATACGGTGTTGCAGGCGATCACTGCGCTTTCGGGGCTGATTGCTATCTTTGGTCGGGTTTCGGCCAAGCAACGCATCGGCAGAAGCTAGCGGGCTTGCAATGGCGCCACTTGCATGAATTCATCGTTCATTCCACGTTCAGCACTAGCATATTAGAAATCGCAGCATGAAAACGCTTCGTTCCATATTCCGGTCAGCCACTACCGCGCTTTGCGCGGCAGGCCTGTTCGTGGCTTCCGCCGAGGCCTCGCCCTTGCCAATGGCCGAGACGGGCGAATTTGTGGTGGCAGCCGCGGATTGTTACTCGATCGGTCAGCAGGTGGCCGACCAGCAGGGCGGCACGTTGGCGCGCGCGACCGAGTCCAATCAGGGCGGGCAATCTGTCTGCGTGATCGTGGTGCTGGTGCCAGCCAAGGACGGTCAGCGTCCACGTCGCGTCGAGGTGGTTGTACCTGCCGGCTAGCCTGCATTTCCCGTCAGGGCGGAATCGCCTATATCTCTGCCATCTTTCCACTGGTCGCAAAATCGCATGCGCATACTCGTCGTCGAAGATGACAAGGACCTGAACCGCCAGATCTCCGAGGCGCTGACCGACGCCGGCTATGTCGTCGACAAGGCCTTTGACGGCGAGGAAGGGCATTTCCTCGGCAATACCGAGCCCTATGACGCGATCGTGCTCGACATCGGCCTGCCGCAGATGGACGGCATCAGCGTCGTCGAGCGCTGGCGCCGCGAGGGCCGCAAGATGCCGGTGCTGATGCTGACGGCGCGCGACCGCTGGAGCGACAAGGTTGCCGGCATCGACGCCGGCGCCGATGACTACGTGACCAAGCCGTTTCATATCGAAGAAGTGCTGGCACGGGTGCGGGCGCTGATCCGTCGTGCTGCCGGCCACGCCTCGTCGGAGCTCTCTTGTGGCCCGCTGAGGCTCGATACAAAGGCTTCCAAGGCCGATGTCAATGGCGTGCCTCTGAAGCTGACGTCGCATGAGTTCCGCCTGCTTGCCTATCTCATGCATCACATGGGCGACGTGGTCTCCCGCACGGAACTGGTCGAGCATCTCTACGATCAAGATTTCGACAGGGACTCGAACACCATCGAAGTGTTTGTCGGTCGACTACGCAAGAAGATGGGCATCGACATGATCGAAACCGTCCGCGGTATGGGCTACCGCATGCGCGAGCCGGAGGCGTAAGCGGAAAAGCTTGGCAAACGACTGGGTCGCTGGAAGCGCTACGTGCTGGACCTCGGTCCACGCTCGCTGGCATTTCGCGTCATCGCATTTTCGACCGTATGGGCGATCCTGGCATTCGCCTTGATCTTCACTGTCATCAGTTCGCTCTACCGCCAGACCAGCGAACGCGGTTTCGACAGCCTGCTTTCGGCGCATCTCTTCAATCTCATCGGCTCGGTGGGCGTGTCGGACAGCGGCACTCTGACCGGGGGTCCTGATCTCGGCGACCTCCGCTTCTCCGAACCGGAGTCGGGCTGGTACTGGTCGGTTGAACCGGTATCCAAGGGGCTAGTCGGGCAGCTGCGTTCCTCGTCCATGACTGAGCCGATCGCCTCGCCGGGCGCTGACGAGGTGCCATTCAACGCCGAGTTTCAGCGCCATTACCGCGTCGCTGGAATCGGCGGCGAGGAACTTGAGGTGTTCGAAAGCGAGTTCGTGCTGGATTCGCAAAACCGCATCGCGCGCTTCCGAGTCATGGGCAATCGTACCGAACTGGAAGATGAGATCCGGGGTTTTGAATGGCGCCTGTTCACATATCTGTCGCTGTTTGGCTTTGGCATGATCGCAATCAATGCGATTGCCATTCTGCTCGGCCTGCAGCCGCTGACGCGCGTGCGCAATGCGCTTGCCATGGTTCGGGAGGGAACGGCCCAGCGGCTGACTGGACGTTTTCCGGCTGAAATCCAGCCACTCGCCAACGAAACCAATGCACTCATTGAAAACAACCGCCGCATCGTCGAGCGGTCAAGAACCCAGGTCGGCAACCTCGCACATTCCCTGAAAACGCCGCTTGCCGTGATGGTCAACGAGGGGCGTGCTCTGGGTGGCCCCAAAGGCCAGCTCATCGCTGACAACGCCGCGGCGATGCAAAAGCAGATCGACCACTATCTTCAGCGCGCCCGCGTGGCGGCACAACGCGAAAGTGTCGTCTATCGCACCCCCGTCGGGCCGCTCCTGCAACGCATGGTTCGGGTCATGGACAAGCTTTCGCATGGCGCGGCTTTTTCTCTCAGCCTGCCGGCGAGTGAAGTGGTGTTTGCGGGCGAGCGCGAGGATCTCGAAGAGATTCTCGGCAATCTGCTCGAAAACGCGATGAAATGGGCGCACAGTGCCGTCAAGGTTTCGGTTGAGACATCGCCGCCCGTGGCCGAAGAGCCGCCCAGGTTTTCGATCCTGATCGAAGATGACGGGCCGGGAATTCCAGAGGACAAGGCCCGTGAGGCGCTGCAGCGGGGCAAGCGTCTTGATGAGACGAAACCGGGCACCGGCCTCGGCCTCGCGATCGTCGCCGATCTGGTCAAGGAGTATGGCGGCACGCTTCGGTTGGAACGATCTCCGATGGGTGGACTAAGGGCCGTCGTAGAGTTGCGTGGAGTGCAGTAGAAATGGCTGGCCGAATCGGCCCCATTTCGGCCAAAGATGCGCTCTAACGCGGCGCCAAGCCCTTGTAAGCGGACGCAAATTCGGGACCGGTGATGATCATGAGACTAAGGGTGGCACTGGTTGCGGGAATACTGGCCGGCTCCGGCTGCACAACCTCCGGTCTGGGTGGCGGCGGCGGAATCGTACCTTCTCTCGGCGGTGGTGACAGTTCTGCCTCCAGCGGCAAGGTCGCAACGCGCAACATCAATGCCATGGACGGCGGTTTGATTGGTGGCTCGATCGGGAGCGGTTTGAGTGACAGCGACCGCCGCAAGGCGCTCGAAGCCGAGTATCGCGCGCTGGAATATGGCCAAGGCGGACAGGCAGTTGCCTGGAAGGGCGAGGGACGTTCGGGTGAAGTTGTCGCAGCCCAGCCATATCGTGTCGGCTCGCAAGACTGCCGGCAATACTCGCAGACCGTGTTCACCAGTGGCACGCCGCTGACCGCGCGCGGGACGGCCTGTCGTAACGCCGACGGCAGCTGGACACCACTGACCTGAATTTTCACGCGTTGTTGCTTTGGCAAAAGCGCCTGAACCGTCAATAAGCCGCAGGACGGAGATGTTGGCAGCTTGGTGGCTGCTGGCTATTTAGGTGAGCATGTTGTTCTGGGTCATAGCTGCTGTATTGACACTTGGTGCGAGCCTTGCGGTTCTGTTGCCGTTGACGCGACAGGCAGAGGGCGAAGCTGACAACAGTCATGATCTCGAAGTCTATCGCGACCAGCTCGGCGAAGTCGACAAGGATGCGGCGCGCGGGCTGATCGCACCATCGGACGCCGATCTGGCGCGTGCCGAAATCGCACGCCGCATCATAAAGTTCGATGCCGAAGACGCGCCAAGGTCGAAAGGCGGCTCTCAGTTGGCGTCGCGGCTGGTTGGCGTTGTCGCAGTGCTCGCCATTCCTGTGCTGAGCTGGAGCGTTTACACCGTGATCGGCTCACCTGACGTGCCGTCGCAGCCTTTGAGCGCACGCCTGTCGCAGAAACCGGCGGACACTTCCATTGACGAACTGATCGCCCGCGCCGAGGCACATCTTGTCGCCAACCCGTCGGATGGCCGTGGCTGGGACGTGCTGGCACCCGTCTACCTCAGGATGGGCCGCGCCGATGACGCGATCACCGCTTATCGCAATGCGATCCGCATTGAAGGCACGACAGCAGCCCGCGAAGCTGGTCTTGGCGAGGCAATTGCCGGTTCGTCGGGCGGAATCGTTACCGCGGATGCGCGAATGGCCTTCGAGGCTTCGCTCAAGCTCGAGCCGGCCAATCCCAAGGCCCGCTATTTCCTCGCTTTGGCGCTGGCCCAGGAAGGCAAGCTCGCCGAAGCAGCAATCGTATGGCGCCAGCTGTCCGATAGTTTGCCACCGGATTCGCCGTGGCGTCCGGTCACCGAGCAGGCAGTTGCCCAAGCGGAAGGTCGTACTGCGCCAGCCAATGAGATGGCCGGCGGGCCCGGACCGAACCAGGGTGACATCGATGCCGCGGCTTCCATGTCGGCAGGCGACCGCACGGCGATGATCGAGGGCATGGTCGCGACGCTGGACGAGAAGCTGCGTCAGAACCCGCGCGATCCGGAAGGATGGCTGCGGCTGGTGCGTTCATATCAGGTGCTTGGCAAGACCGATCTGGCCCAGGACGCGCTTGGCCGCGCCTATGCGGCGCTTGGTCGTGACAGCGAGGACGGCCGCAAGCTTACGGAACTGGCCGGCTCGCTTGGCCTGAAGGTCACGGAGTAGGCATGACGCGCAAACAAAAGCGGCTTTCGGTGATTGCGGGCGCGCTGGCCTTCCTGGGCGCGGCAACGGCGCTGACCTTCTACGCGCTTGGCCAGAAAGCCTCCTATTTCTACATGCCCGGGGATTTGCAGACTGCCACCTTGGAGCCCGGTCAGCGGATTCGGCTCGGGGGCCTGGTCGAAAATGGAAGCATCGTGCGAGGGCAGGGAACCCAGGTCGAATTCGGCGTGACCGACTCCGAAAAGGCGGTGAAAGTGCGCTACACTGGCATCCTGCCCGATCTGTTCAGGGAAGGGCAGGGCGTGATCACCGAGGGCAGCTTTGGTTCCGACGGTGAGTTCGTCGCCGATAGCGTGCTGGCAAAACACGACGAGAATTACATGCCCAAGGAAGTCGCCGACAGCATGAAGGCGAAGGGCATTTGGCAGGAAACCACGCAATGAACGTCGGACGGCGCTGACATGGTCGAGATGGGTCACTTTGCGCTTATCCTGGCGCTCGCCTTGTCGCTGGTTCAGTCGCTGGTGCCGCTCTACGGAGCGCACAAGGGAGATGCCAGGCTGATGGCAGTTGGCGGGCCGGTGACGGTCACTGGATTTGCCATGATCGCGCTGTCTTTCGCCGTGCTGACGATGGCCTATGTCCAGTCGGACTTTTCGCTCGTCAATGTCTGGGAGAACTCGCATTCCCTGAAGCCGATGATCTACAAGATCACCGGGACCTGGGGAAACCATGAAGGCTCGATGCTGCTTTGGGTGCTGATCCTGAGCTTCTTCGGTGCATTGGTCGCGGCCTTCGGCGGCAATCTTCCCGCGACGCTTCGCGCAAATGTACTGGCCGTCCAGGGCTGGGTCGGCACTGCCTTCTTGCTCTTCATCCTCATCACTTCAAATCCATTCGCCCGCCTGGTGCCGGCTCCGATCGAAGGCAAGGATCTCAATCCTATCCTTCAGGATATGGGTCTCGCCATACATCCGCCGCTGCTGTATCTCGGCTATGTCGGCTTTTCTGTCTGCTTCTCCTTCGCCGTGGCAGCCTTGATCGAGGGGCGCATCGACGCTGCCTGGGCACGCTGGGTGCGTCCTTGGACACTCGCGGCCTGGGTGTTCTTGACCGGCGGCATCGCGATGGGTTCCTACTGGGCCTACTACGAGCTCGGCTGGGGTGGTTTCTGGTTTTGGGATCCGGTCGAAAACGCCTCCTTCATGCCCTGGCTCGCCGGCACTGCATTGCTACACTCGGCCATCGTCATGGAAAAGCGATCGGCTCTGAAGATCTGGACGCTGTTGCTCGCCATCTTGACGTTCTCACTCTCCTTGTTGGGCACCTTCCTTGTCCGCTCGGGCGTTTTGACCTCGGTGCACGCCTTCGCCAGCGATCCGAGCCGCGGTGTCTTCATTCTTTGCATCCTCACGCTGTTCATCGGCGGTTCGCTGGCCCTGTTTGCGCTGCGGGCGTCGACGCTGACGGCAGGAGGCATCTTCCATCCGATTTCGCGCGAAGGCGCGCTGGTGCTCAACAATCTGTTTTTGACTACCGCTACCGCAACGGTGCTGATCGGAACGCTCTATCCGCTGGTGGTGGAAGCCTTGTTCGGCGAGAAGATTTCGGTCGGCGAGCCTTTCTTCAACCTGACCTTCGGCCCGCTGATGATACCGCTGCTGGTGGTCGTGCCGTTTGGACCTCTGCTTGCCTGGAAACGTGGCGACGTTACTGCGGTCGCGCAGCGGCTGATGTTTGCTTTCGGCGCCGCCTTGCTGGTTGTCCTCGTCACCTACCTGTTCATCGATGGTGCATCGGTGTTCGCCGCCTTGGGCGCGGGCCTTGCAGCTTGGCTCGTGCTTGGCGCTTTGACCGACCTCGCGCTGAAGGCAGGCATCGGCAACGTTGCGCCGAAGGTGGCCCTGAGCCGGTTCCTTGGTCTGCCTCGTTCGGTGTTCGGTACCTCGCTGGCGCATCTTGGCCTTGGCTTGACCCTGCTCGGCATCGTCGGGGTCCTGTCGTTCCAGAAGGAGGCGATCCTGGTCATGAAGCCCGGCCAAGTGTTGGAGATTTCCGGTCATCAGCTTCGGTTCAACGGGCTCAGCCCGATGCGCGGACCGAACTTCACCGAAGATCAGGGGCGTTTCTCGCTGCTTGGAGCCAACGGCCAGCCTTTCGCCGAGATCGTCTCGTCCAAGCGCTTCTATCCAGTTCGACAGATGCCGACGACCGAGGCCGGCATCAAGACCATGGGGCTGAGCCAGCTGTACGTCTCGCTCGGCGACGAAACCGGCGACGGATCGGTGGTCGTTCGTGTCTGGTGGAAACCGCTGGTGACCCTGATCTGGGGCGGTACACTGGTGATGATGCTCGGCGGGTTCGTTTCGCTTTTGGATCGCCGCCTGCGGGTCGGCGCGCCAGCACGGCGCAAGTCCGGACAAGCCAAACCAAGCCCGGTCGCCGCATGAAAACGAAGTTGCCGGCAGTAGCGGGATTTTTGGCCGCCCTCCTTTTCGCGGGAACAGCGCTCGCGGTCAAACCAAGCGAGATGCTCGCTGATCCGAAGCTCGAGGCGCGGGCGCGCCTGCTGTCGGAAGAGCTGCGTTGCATGGTCTGCCAGAACCAGTCCATCGATGAATCCGACGCGGAACTGGCCGCGGATCTTCGCGTGCTTTTGCGCGAACGGCTGGTTGCCGGCGACAGCGACGAACAGGTGATGGACTACATCGTCTCCCGCTATGGTGAGTTCGTGCTGCTCAAGCCGCGTTTCAACCTGCGCAACGCCTTGCTCTGGGGGACGCCGGTCCTGCTGTTGCTGGGTGGCGGCACATTCGTTTTCCTGTCCGCCCTCTCAAGGCGCAGACAGGAGCCTGCGGCCCTGACGAAGGACGAACAGGAAGCTCTCGAAGCTATTCTGCGCAAGGACACCTGAGTAAGCCCAACATTACGAAAGTTTCATCCTGAGGAAATGGTGCCGTAATGTGAGCCTCTCTATCTCTTGATCCATCGGATGCGGAATCAAAGCATCCCGTTCAAGAGGATCTGAGACAATGAGCACCGCCCCCAAATCCATTTCGCGTTCGCGCAAGGGTCTCCTGGCAGCAGTCGCATCCATTGCCCTTGCAGGCACCATTGGTATCGGCGCGATGACCAGCGGAACCCTCCCGGTTTACGCCGACGCAGTGAATGTCACCGCACCCCAGGTCCCCAGCTTCGCCGATGTCGTCGAGCATGTCTCGCCGGCGGTGGTGAGCGTGCAGGTCAAGGCGAGGATCGATCCTGCTTCGGACACGGGCCCTTCGCCCTTCTCCGGCCAGCAGGGGCTTGACAATCTGCCGGACAATCATCCGCTGAAGCGCTTCTTCCGCCAGTTTGGACAGGACGGCAACGGCAACCAGAATCGTGGCCCGCGCTTCGGCCAGCGTGACGGCAGTCAGAAGCCGCGGCCGGTCGCCCAAGGATCGGGTTTCTTCATCTCCGATGACGGCTATCTCGTCACCAACAACCACGTTGTCGAGGATGGCACCGCCTATACCGTCGTTAGCAACGATGGCAAGGAATACGACGCCAAGTTGATCGGCACCGATCCGCGCACCGACCTCGCCGTGCTGAAGGTCGATGCCAGCACCAAGTTCACCTATGTCAGCTTCGCCGACGACGCCAAGATCCGCGTCGGCGACTGGGTCGTGGCAGTCGGCAATCCGTTCGGGCTCGGTGGTACCGTCACCGCCGGTATCGTATCGGCGCGCGGTCGTGACATCGGCGCTGGCCCTTACGACGATTTCCTGCAGATCGATGCCGCGGTGAACCGTGGCAACTCGGGTGGTCCGGCCTTCAACCTCAACGGCGAAGTGGTCGGCATCAACACCGCAATCTTCTCGCCGTCGGGGGGCAGCGTCGGCATCGCCTTTGCGATCCCAGCCTCCACCGCCAAGCAGGTCGTTCAGGACCTGATGAAGAATGGCAGCGTCCAGCGTGGTTGGCTCGGTGTGGAGATCCAGCCGGTCACCACCGACATTGCGGAGTCTCTCGGCCTCAAGAGCGAGAAGGGGGCACTGGTTTCCAGCGCCCAGGACGCCGGCCCGGCCAAGAAGGCGGGTATCGTCGCTGGTGACGTCATCACGCAGGTCAACGGTCAGGAGGTCGCCTCGCCGAGGGAACTCGCCCGTCTGATCGGCGCTGTCAATCCTGGCAAGGCGGTTGACGTCACAGTCTGGCGCAACGGCAAGACCGAAAACGTCAGCGTTGACCTCGGCACGCTTCCGGGTTCGGACAAGCAGGCCTCGGCCGACCAGCAGTCGGCACCGGGCGAGCCAAGCTCGCTGGCTGACCTCGGTCTCACCGTCGCCAAGTCCGAGGATGGCAATGGTCTCGTCGTTACCGACGTCGATCCCTCCAGCGATGCCGCCGATCGCGGCATCCAGGCCGGCGACATCATCACTGCCGTGAACTCGGCCGAGGTGAAGTCGCCTGCCGATGTGACACAGGCGCTCAGCCAGGCGGAAAAGGCAGGCCGCAAGGCCGTTCTCTTCCAGATCAGCCGCGAAAACAGCAACCGCTTCGTGGCCCTGCCTGTCAACCAGGGTTGACCGGGCACTCCCGTCGGGCGGTTTCACAACCCCCGAGCCGCCCGGTGGGAGACGACGGCGCCGGATAGTTTGTCAGCCTTCGATTACGGCCCAGGCGGCAGCGGGCTCCCATCGCCTGCTGCCGCTTCAATCTTTGGAGGAAACGACATGTCGCCTCTGATATCCCGCAAAATCGCGTATAACGACGGCATGAAGATTCTTGTCATCGAAGATGACCGCGAAGCCGCAGACTACATGCAAAGGGCTTTCGCGGAGGCTGGTCACACCGCCCATGTCGCGGGTGACGGCGATTCAGGTTTCGCCCTTGCCGATGCTGCCGAATACGACGTGATGGTCGTTGATCGCATGCTGCCGAGACGCGATGGTCTTTCGGTGATTGCCGGACTGCGTTCGCGCGGCAACACAACACCGGTCCTGATCTTGTCGGCGCTTGGCGAGGTCGATGACCGGGTAACCGGCCTGCGCGCCGGCGGCGACGACTATCTCACCAAGCCTTATGCCTTTTCCGAACTGCTCGCGCGTGTCGAGGTGCTGAACAGGCGCGCGCCCACACGCGAATCCGAGACGGTGTACCGCGTCGGCGATCTGGAGCTCGACCGGCTGTCACATACTGTGCGTCGCGGCTCCCAGGAAATCACGCTGCAGCCACGCGAGTACAGGCTGCTTGAATATCTGATGCGCCATGCCGGCCAGGTGGTGACGCGCACGATGCTGCTGGAAAACGTCTGGGATTATCATTTCGATCCGCAGACCAACGTCATCGACGTCCACGTTTCGCGGCTGCGCGGCAAGATCGAAAAGGGATTTGAAAAGCCGATCCTCCACACCATTCGCGGCGCCGGCTACATGCTCAAGGCAGGCTGATGGCGTTCAGACTGCCAGCCATCATGAAGACCACGGCAGCGCGCCTGTCGGCGCTCTATCTGCTGCTTTTCGCGCTTTGTGCGGTCCTGCTCGTCTTTTACATGACGTCGCTTTCGGCGCGCATGCTGATGGTACAGACGCAGGAAACCATCAACGAAGAAGTGCTCGGCCTTGCCCGCGCCTATCAGCGCGGCGGCATCCCCACGCTTGTGCGGGTGGTCGAACAGCGGGCCAGGCAGCCGGGCGCCAATCTCTATCTGCTTGCTGACCCCAACGGCCAGATCCTGTCGGGCAATGTCCAGAGCATCCAGCCAGGCGTGCTCCAGCGCGAAGGCTGGACCGAACTGCCCTTCTCTTACGAACGCTATGGCGAAGTCGCCGGCAGGCGTACGCCGGCAGGCACCGAAAAAACCGATTCGGAGATTGTCACCGAGGAGCGGCACAACGCCATCGCGGTGGTACTGCGGCTTCCCAACCAGATGCTGTTGATGGTCGGCCGCGATCTTGGCGAACCGGAGCGTTTTCGCGATGTCGTGCAGCGGGCGCTGATGGTTGCGCTCGGCATGATGGGGTTTGGCGGCCTGCTGATCTGGTATTTCGTCGGCCGCCGCGCATTGAAGCACATCGACGGCGTTTCGGAGGCCAGCCGACGCATCATGGCCGGTGATTTGACCGGCCGCCTTCCGGTCACCGGCGCGGGCGACGAGTTCGACCGGCTCGCCGAAAACCTCAACGTCATGCTGGCCCGCATCGCCCATCTCAATGACGGGCTGAAGCAGGTCTCCGACAATATCGCCCACGATCTCAAGACGCCGCTGACACGCCTGCGCAACCGCGCCGAGGCGGCACTGTCGGGAAAGAAGACGGGGGCCGACTATCGCGAGGTGCTGGAAGGCACCATCGCCGAGTCCGACCAGCTCATCCGCACATTCAACGCCATCTTGATGATCTCGCGGCTCGAGGCCGGATATTCCGCCGAATCCGTGGCCAAGGTCGACCTTTCCGCTGTCGTCCATGACGTTTTCGAGCTCTACGAGCCGGTCGCCGAGGAACTGGGAGTCGGCCTGGAGGCTCATGCCGCTGGCGAATTCATGATCAACGGCAATCGCGAGCTGATCGCCCAGGCACTCTCGAATGTGGTCGACAACGCCATCAAATACTCCGCCGGCGCGGTCGAGGCGCCGCATGTCAGCGTGGCGCTCAAGCGCGAAGGTGACGAAATCCACTTGTTGGTGGCCGACAACGGGCTTGGCATCCCCGACGAAGGCGACCGCAAGCGTGCCACCGAGCGTTTCGTGCGGCTGGAACAGAGCCGCTCGCAGCCGGGTTCCGGGCTCGGTCTTAGCCTGGCGCATGCCGTGATGAAGTTTCACAATGGCCGGCTTGATCTTTTGCCCGGCAATCCCGGATTATCGGTCCTGATGAGCTTTCCCGGATCGAAGGACGAATAGATGAAAAGCGCGGCGGCCAGGAAGAACGCGACCGGATGGCAGCTGACGCCAGTAGTCGATGTCGTGGCCCTCGATCCGGAACGCGCGGGGCGCGAACTCTCCGACCTGGCGAACCTCGCCAAGGAGGAGGGGCTTGGCCGGCTTGCGGCTTTCCTCGAGGCCAAGGGGCCTGCCCAGGATTTCCTTGCCGCGGTTTTTGATCTTTCCGAATTCATGCGCGCCAGCGCGCGACGGCAGCCGGAAATGCTCGACCGGCTGTTCGACCAGAGCGTCGAGGAGCGGCTTCAGGCGATCGGCGAGACGATCGCCGCCATCCCGCGCGAAGAGGGCACGACCGAGGCTATCCTGATGATGCGGTTGCGCCAGCTGAAAGGCGAGGCGCATTTTCTCATCGCCCTGGCCGATCTCGCCGGCGAGGCCGATGCCTCGGTCAGCGTGCGTCGCCTGAGCGACTTGGCCGACCTGTGCACCAGCGCTGCCGTGAACTTCCTGCTCAGGGACGCACATGGGCAGGGCAAGCTCAAGCTGTCCGATCCCGAGCATCCGACAATCGGTTCCGGCTGGATCCTCCTCGGCATGGGCAAGCTTGGCGCCCACGAACTCAATTTCTCCTCCGACATCGATCTCGTCGTCTTCTTCGATCCGGAAGCACCGGCGATCGGCGATCCGTATGAAGCAACCGAACTGTTCGCGCGCCTGACCAGGCGGCTGGTCCGTATCATGCAGGACCGCACCGAACACGGCTACGTCTTCCGCACCGACCTGCGCCTGCGTCCCGACCCCGGCTCGACGCCGCTGGCGATCTCGATCCATGCGGCGCTGCATTACTACGAAAGCCGCGGCCAGAACTGGGAGCGCGCCGCGATGATCAAGGCACGCCCCGTGGCTGGTGACATTGCTGCCGGCGAAGCCTTCCTCAAGGAACTGCAGCCCTATGTGTGGCGCAAGTATATGGACTATGCGGCCATCGCCGACGTCCATTCGATCAAGCGACAGATCCATGCCCACAAGGGCCACGGCGAGGTCGCCGTCAAAGGTCATAACGTCAAGCTTGGCCGCGGCGGCATCCGCGAGATCGAGTTTTTCGTCCAGACCCAGCAACTGATCGCTGGTGGCCGCTTTCCCGAGTTGCGCGGCCGCGCCACGGTTTCGATGCTCGACCAGCTTGCGGTACGCGGCTGGATCACGATGGAGGCCCGCGACGCGCTGGAGCGGCAATACTGGTTCCTGCGCCGCGTCGAGCACGCCATCCAGATGGTCGCCGACGAACAGACTCACACACTTCCGGATGATGACGAGGGTCTGGCCCGCATCGCCCACATGCTTGCCTTCACCGACGCCGAAGCCTTTTCGAAGGCCTTCCGGGCGTCGTTGCAGGAGGTCGAGCGGCACTATGCGGCCCTGTTTGAGGCAGCGCCCGAGCTTTCCTCAGGCGTCGGCAATCTCGTCTTCACCGGCGATGTCGACGACCCTGATACGCTTCACACATTGCACCAGCTCGGCTTCCAGCGCCCATCCGATATCTGCCGTGTCATCCGCAGCTGGCATTTCGGCCGCTATCGCGCCACCCAGTCGGCCGAAGCGCGCGAGCGCCTGACCGAGCTCACGCCAGCGCTGCTCGAAGCCTTCGGCAAGACTCGTCGGGCCGATGAGGCGCTGATGCGTTTCGACGAATTCCTCGCGGGTCTTCCCGCCGGCATCCAGCTGTTTTCGCTACTGCAGTCCAACCCGGCACTGCTCAAGCTCCTCGCCACCATCATGGGGGCTGCGCCGCGGCTTGCCGGCATCATCACGCGCCGCCCGCATGTCTTCGACGGCCTGCTCGATCCCGCATTACTGTCCGAGCTGCCGGACCGCGCCTACCTTGCCGCGCGGCTGTCGGCCTTCCTCGAAAGCACGCGGCTTTACGAGGAGGTGCTGGACCGGCTGCGCATCTTCGCAGCCGAGCAGAAGTTCCTCATCGGAGTGCGCCTGCTTGCCGGAGCTATCGACTCCGCGCGTGCCGGCAAGGCCTTTTCCGATCTCGCCGACCTGACCGTCGGTGCGGCCCTTGAAGCCGTCGAAGCCGAGTTCGCGCGACGCCATGGCAAGGTTGCGGGCGGGCGCGTCACCATCCTTGGCATGGGCAAGCTTGGCAGCCGCGAACTGACCGCCGGCTCCGATGTCGATCTGATACTGCTCTACGACCATGACGAGCATGCCGAGGAGTCGGATGGCGAAAGGCCGCTCGCCCCTTCTCACTACTATGCGCGCATGACCCAGCGCCTGATCGCTGCAGTCTCGGCTCCCACGGCCGAGGGGGTGCTCTACGAACTCGACCTCAGGCTTCGCCCATCTGGCAACAAGGGGCCGGTCGCGACCCATATCTCGTCGTTCCGCAAGTACCAGCGCGAAGACGCCTGGACCTGGGAGCACATGGCCCTGACTCGCGCCCGGCCCATAGCCGGTGATGCCTCGCTGTGTAGCGAGGTCGAGGCCGAGGTTGCCACGATCATCGCCTTGCCGAGCGATGCGGCGAAGATTGCCGCCGAGGCGCGCGACATGCGCCAGATGATCGAGGACGAAAAGCCACCGCACCATTTGTGGGACATCAAGCTTGTGCCTGGCGGATTGATCGATCTCGAGTTCATCGCCCAGGTGGCCGTGCTGACGGGCCAGCTCGAAGGACCGGGTCATGCCACGGGTACGGCCGACACGCTGCACAGGCTGGCGCCAGCCTTTGCCGACGCGCAAACCCGCCAGGATCTGGTCGATGCCTATGCGCTTTATTCGGCAATCACACAGATGACGAGGTTGTGCCTCACCGGTGCGTTCGAGCGGAACGATGTTCCGCCAGGACTGTCGGACCTGCTGCTTGCGGCAACCGATCTTCCTGATTTCGGCGTGCTTGAGGCACACCTCCACGAAACGTCGCAGAAGGTCAGAACGCATTTCGACCGTCTGCTTCGTGGGAAACGATGATGCCGGCGGTGGGAAGCCGGGCTCGTTTCCAACTGCATCGGGGGTAAACGGTGCAGTTGGAGAAGTACCATGAAAACGTCCACCACGCTCGCGCTCGCCTTCATCGCCCTGGCCGGTGTTGCCGGCACCGCCTACGCTGAACAGAACGGCGGCGATGGCATGCGAGGGCCGGGCAAGATGCGGCTCCAGAAGGCGATGAAGGATGCCGGCGGCAGCCTGACCTTCGACCAATTCTCGGCGGCGATGGACACGCGGCTGAAGAAGATCGTCGCCGACAATGGCGGCAAGGTCACGGTGGAGCAACTCGCCGCCGCGTTGGAGAAAGCTCGTTTCGAGGAGATGGCCAAGCGTATCATGTCGCGCTACGCGAGCGACAGCGACGGCACGCTGACCACCGACGCCATCCAGTCTCGCGAAAAGAAGATGTTCGCGCTGATGGACCGCAACGACGACGGCAAGGTTGCTCAGGACGAGCTGCCACGCCATGGTCCTGGCCGTCACGGCGGTCACGACGGCGGTGAAATGAAATAATCCGCTTGTCTGTCAGCCTTCCCGGGGAGCAATCTCCGGGAAGGTCGACGCTGATGTAACGGCCTTGCTGTCGCTTCAGGCGGCCTTGGCCATGCGCTCGACGCGGCGCACCGGAATTCGCACCGACACGATCGTGCCGACGCCTTCCGTCGACCTGATCTTCAGCGCGCCGCCATGCAACTCGGCCAGCGAGCGCGAGATTGCGAGACCCAGGCCCGAGCCGGCATGGTTTTTCGAAAACTGGTTCTGCACCTGCTCGAACGGCCGGCCGAGCTTGCCCAGCGCATGTTTCGGGATGCCGCAGCCATTGTCTTCGATGCTGAGCGTGAGCGCGCCAGACGCATTGCGTGCCCGCACTGAAATGCGTCCGCCCTGGCCGGTGAACTTCACCGCGTTCGACAACAGGTTGATGACGATCTGCTTGACCGCGCGGCGGTCGGCGAACAGCGTCATGGAGTCGGCGATCTGTGTCTCGACGGTGATCGACTTCTGCGCTGCCTGCAGCGAAACGACCCTGACGGTCTCGCGGATCAGCGGGCAGAGATCGATCTCCTCGCGGTCCATCGAGAACTGGCCGGCCTCGATCTTCGACATGTCGAGTATGTCGTTGATGACGCCCAGGAGATACTTGCCGCTGGAATTGATGTCGCGGGCGTATTCTTCATAGCGCGGCGAGCCCATCGGGCCGAAGAGGCGACCTTCCATCAGCTCCGAAAATCCGATGACCGCGTTGAGCGGCGTGCGAAGCTCATGCGACATGTTGGCGAGGAATTCCGACTTGGCGCGATTGGCGGCCTCGGCGCGCTCGGTTTCCTTCATGTATTTGCGGTTGAGCTCGACCAGTTCGTGTGAGCGCTCTTCCTCCGAACGCCGCGCCAGGCTGAGATCGTGGATCGTCGCCATCAGGCGGCGCTCGCTCTCCATCAGCTTGTCCTGGTGCTGCTTGATTTGGGTAATGTCGGACCCGACCGACACCATGCCGCCGTCGCGCGTGGTCAGTTCGTTGACCTGCAGCCAGCGCCCGTCCGCCAACTGGCGTTCGTAGGTCGCGCCCGCACGTGGCCCATTGGCGCTGGCCAGCCGCCGCTCCGAAGCGAAGGCGACCATGCGCTCTTCGAGGTCCTGGCGCGCCATTCCGGGCAGCACGTCGCGGTCGCTCAGGCCGTTGTCGTGCTGATATTTGGAGTTGCACATCACCAGGCGGCCATTGGCATCCCAAAGCACGAAGGATTCGGTGATGTTCTCGATCGCCGCCCTCAGCCGCTGGTCGGCCGCCTCCGAGCGCAAGGCCAGGTGCCGCTGCTCGGTGATGTCGACGGCAATGCCGGTCATCTGGATTTCGGGCGCCTCTGGATCGACCACCTGGGCACGGGCGCGCATCCATACCCAGCGACCGTCGGCATGGCGCATGCGGAACACGCGGTCGATATGGTCGACTTCGCGCGCCACCACCTGGTTGGCCAGTTCGAACAGGTCGCCGTCTTCGGGATGGATGATGCGCGCGACTTCGCCGAACGACAGCATCGCTTCGCAGGCTTCGTAGCCGAGCAACTGATACATCGAGCGCGACCAGTACATCTTGCCGCGCACCATGTCCCAGTCCCACAGCCCGCATTTGCCGCGCACCAGCGCCAGGTCGATGCGTTCATGGGCTTCGAGATAGATACCGTCGGCCGCTTGGGCGCGCGCCGCCTGGCTGAAATAGGCGTAGAGAATGATGATCAGGATGCCGGCGGTCATCACGAACAGCGCAACGTTCAGCGACACCGTCTTGCGCCATTCGGCGTACACCGCGTCTTGCGGCACCAAAGCGACGGCGGCTGCGCGCTTGCCGTCGGCGAGGCTGACTGCGGCGAGCCAGTCCTGCCCACCGATGCGCACGTCCATCACGCCGGCGCGGTCGCCGAACATGAAGAGCGGCTGGCCGCCCGAAATGATGGCGTCGAGCGCCTGGCCTTGCCATCCCGTCGACTGCGGGCTGACGGCGACGATACGGAAGTTCTGGTCGGTCAGGGCAATGACGTGGCTGCGGCTGAGCGTGCCTTGCTGGCTGGTACGCTCGAGCAGGTCCTGGCTTGCCGAGGCCAGCGGAACCTCGGTCGTCGCCCCGACCATGAGCGAATTGACAAGTTCGCCGGCTGAAAGCGCCAGGATCGCCTTGGCGTTACGTTCCACGTCATCGCGCAACGCCATCATCGACAGGATGCGCGTACCGGCAACGATAATCAGAAAAATGACGATCAGCGACGGGATCGAGCGGCGGAGCAAGGGCTCGGCGGCAAGGAGCCGGCGGTAGGCGGGTTCGGCGATAAGACGTGCATTGCCCGACAAGCCAGCGCCACGCGCCTGCCTGCGACGGCCAAAAGCAGTCTCATCGGGCGCGCCCCACGCGTCCGCCTTTGCCATAAATGGCTCCCCAAATCCCGTTTCCTGGTAGATGATCCGGCATACGCCGAACTTCCGAATCGTCACTAAAGAATCAAAGCTGATTCGCCTTGTCCAGTGGGGCGGGTGAAAAAGATTAAAACTTGGCTAAAAGTCAGCCGAATTGGCTGTGGCGTATCGCCCGACAAGCCAATGCGGCAGCCCCTGGATTTCAGAAGCCGCCGCATCCGGAAGAAGGTCTCAACCTGGTTCAGCCCTGAATCAAGCCAGTGTGCGCTCGATGATGTCGCGCAGGTCGGCCGACAGCCCTTCCTTGGCCTGGATCGAAAGCAGCGCGGCGCGCGCCTTGGCCTGGCGCTTCGGCTCGAGCGAACGCCACGACCGAAGGGCAGTGGCGAGGCGTGCGGCGACCTGCGGATTACGCTTTTCAACTGTTAGAACCGTTTCGGCAAAGAAGGTGTAGCCCGCACCGTCGGCACGGTGGAAGCCAGTCTGGTTGGCGCTGGCGAAGCCGCCGATCAGCGAGCGCACACGGTTGGGGTTGGCGATCGAGAAAGCCGGATGCTCGACCAGCGTTCTCACAGCATCGACGGCACCTGCGCCCGGCGCTGTCGCCTGGATCATGAACCACTTGTCCATGACCAGCGGGTCGCTTCGGTAGCGCTTGTCGAATTCGGAAAGCGCTGCCTTGGCTTCCACCGAGCCGGCATGGCGATGCGCCAGCACCGCAAGCGCTGCGGCACGGTCGGTCATGTTGGTTGCGGCAGCGAAATGCGCGGATGCCAGAGGCGCGCCGCCTGGCAGCATGGCGAGATAGTCCAGCAGGATGTTGCGCAGCGCGCGGCGGCCGGCACTTGCGGCATCAGGCGAGAAGGGGCCTGACATGCGCAAATCCTCGTAAAGCTGCGAAAAGACTCCGCTATTGCTCTCCGCGATCTTCCTCGCCAGCGCCTCGCGCCCGGCAAAGATCGCATCAGGATCGATGTTCTTGCCGATGTCGCGGGCGATGTCGGCTTCACCAGGCAGGGCAAGCGCCAGCGCCCGGAACGCATGCTCCAGCGCATTGTCGCCGGCGATGCGCCCGGCAAGCGCGGTCAGGTCGGCGCTGAACGCCGGCTGCTTGCCGCCGAGGATGTTCTTGAACGCGCCGATGGTTGCATCGGTCAGGAGCGTGTTGAACGCCTGCCAGCGCGAGAACGCGTCGCTGTCGTGCGAGGCGAGGAAGATCTGGTTTTCCGGCCGCTGCTCGATGCTCAGTGTGATCGGTGCCGAGAAGCCGCGGTTGAGCGACAGCACCGGCCGTTCGGTAACTCCCGAAAACGTCACCACGTGCTTGCGCTTGCGGACATGGATGACGCCGTTTTCGACGGTAGCACCCTCGGCGCTGGCATATGCCATGTCCTTGCCGTCTGGCCCGACAAGGCCGAAGGCAAGCGGAATATGCATCAGCCGCTTGCGGCTTTCCGACGGCGTCGGGGGCACAGACTGCTCGATTTCGATGGTGAACTCGGCTGCTGCCGGATTGTGCGCCGTGGTCACGCTGAGGTTCGGCGTCCCGGCCTGATGATACCAGAGCGCGAATTGCGACAGGTCGCGGCCGGACACATCCTCGAACACCTTGAGGAAATCCTCGATGGTCGCGGCATCGCCGTCGTGGCGCTCGAAGTACAGGTCCATGCCTTGGCGGAACAGCTCAGCGCCCAGCACGGTACGGATCATCCGCACCACCTCGGAACCCTTTTCGTAGACGGTGGCCGTGTAGAAGTTGTTGATCTCGCGATAGCGGCGCGGCCGCACCGGATGGGCCAGCGGCCCCTGGTCCTCGGGGAACTGATGAGCCCGCAGGGTGCGCACCTCGGCGATGCGTTTGACGGCGCGCGAGCGCTGGTCGGCGGAGAATTCGTGGTCGCGGAAAACGGTCAGCCCTTCCTTCAGGCAGAGCTGGAACCAGTCGCGGCAAGTGATTCTGTTGCCTGTCCAATTGTGGAAGTACTCATGCGCGATGATCGCTTCGATATTGGCGAAATCGGCGTCGGTCGCGGTCTCCTCGTCGGCAAGCACATACTTGTCGTTGAAGATATTGAGACCCTTGTTCTCCATCGCCCCCATGTTGAAATCGGACACGGCGACGATGTTGAAGACGTCGAGATCGTATTCGCAGCCAAACACCTCCTCGTCCCATGTCATCGAGCGGCGCAGCGAATCCATGGCGTAGCCGGCCTGGTTTTCCTTGCCGTGCTCGACATAGATCCCTAGCTCGACCGAGCGGCCAGATGCCGTGACGAAGCGATCCTTGATGCAGCCGAGATCGCCGGCGACCAGGGCAAAGAGGTAGGACGGCTTGGGGAAGGGGTCATGCCAAACGGCAAAGTGCCAGCCATCGGTAAGCTCGCCCGCCTCGACCGGATTGCCGTTGGCGAGCAGCAGCGGCGCCTCGGAGCGCAAGGCTTCGATGCGAACTGTGTAGACCGACAGGATGTCGGGCCGGTCGAGGAAATAGGTGATCCGGCGAAAGCCTTCGGCCTCGCACTGCGTGCAATAGACCTTGCTGGAGCGATAGAGCCCCATCAACGCTTCGTTGCGCGACGGCACGAGTTCGGTCTCGATCAGTAGCGTGAAGTGACCGGTTGCGGGCGGATTGTGGATGACCAGCCGATCGGGCGTGGCGTCGAAATCGGCGGCATCCAGCGGTTGGCCGTCGATCTCGATGCGGCGCAGCGTCAGTCCGTCACCGTCGAGTTCGAGCGGCACCGGCTTGTCGACGCCTGCGCGGCGCTCGATGGTCAGTCGCGCCACTACCTTCGTGCTGTCTTGTCCGAGGCGGAAATCGAGTTCGGTCCTGGGGATCAGGTAGTCGCTCGGCCGGTAGTCTTCGAGACGAAACACCTGTCCGGTATCAGTGCGCATGTGATGGGCCTTCCTGTCGACGTCCGTACGCTTGATGCGCGCTGGTAGAATAAATATGCGGCCGCTGCTCTTTACACGAAACGCCCCCTCGGCAAAACTGTCCGGGACCGCACATTTGCGCGCTCCTCACCAATCCTCACGAGGCAGATATGACAATCGTCACGCCGAAATTCGGAATGGGCGCGTCCGTTTTGCGCGTCGAGGACGGGGCCTTCATCACCGGCAAGGGCCGCTACACCGACGACATCGCGCCAGCTGCCCAGATGCACGGCTACGTCCTGCGTTCGCCAGTCGCCAATGCCAGCTTCACCATCGATTCGGTGGATGCCGCGCGTTCCGCGCCTGGCGTGCATCTCGTGCTCACCGGTGCCGATGTCGCCCACCTCGGCGCCCTCAAATCCACCGTCATGCAAAAGCAGCCCAATGGCACCCGCGCACCCACCCGCGACATCCCGATCCTGTGCCGGGACCGGGTCCATTATGTCGGCGATGCGGTTGCCTTCATCGTCGCCGACAGCCGCGCGCTGGCGCAGGACGCGGCCGAACTGATCGAAGTCGACTATGACGGCGAGGACGCCGCCGCCGCTACGGCCACCGCGCTCGACGATGACGCGCCGCTGGTGTGGCCCGAACTCGGCACGAACCGAGCCTTCACCTACCATCTCGGCGACAAGGCAAGGACCGAAGCGGCCTTTGCCAAGGCCGCACACGTAACCCGCGTCGAATTCATCAACAACCGCCTGATCTGCAACTACATGGAGCCGCGCTCGGCCATCGGCGAATGGCGCAAGGACGAGGACCGTTTTGTTCTGACCACCGGCTCGCAGGGCGTGCACTCGATGCGCGACATGCTGACCGGCCAGGTTTTCGGCATCGGCGCCGACAAGCTGCGTGTCGTCACCCCCGACGTCGGCGGCGGCTTCGGCACCAAGGCCTTCGTCTATCGCGAACATGCCCTTGTTCTGGAAGCCGCCAAGCGGCTGGGCCAGCCGGTCAAATGGGCGAGCGACCGCACCGAGCACTTCCTCACCGATGCGCAAGGGCGCGACAATGTCGTCAAGGCCGAGATGGCGATGGACGGCAACGGCCATTTCCTTGGCCTGCGCGTTGATCTGATCTCCAATGTCGGCGCTTACATCTCGCAATACGGTCCGATCATCGCCCATATCGGCGCCAGCATGTCGACTGGCGTCTACGACATCCAGGCGCTCGATGTGTCGATTACCGGTGTCTACACCAACACTTGTCCCGTCGATGCCTATCGCGGGGCAGGGCGTCCGGAAGCCGCGCTTCTGGTCGAGAAGCTGACCGACGCCTGCGCGCGCGACCTTGGTCTTTCGCTCGACGAAATCCGCCGCCGCAACTTCATCCGCCCCGAACAGTTCCCGTACCGTACACAGACCGGCCGGCTCTACGATGTCGGCGAGTTCGAGGCGCATATGGAACTTTCCATGCAGCGCGCCGATTGGGCCAGCTTTCCCGATCGGCTGGCGGATGCGAAGGAGCGCGGAAAGATCCGCGGCATCGGCATGGCGACCTATATCGAGGCCTGCGCTTTTGCCGGTTCCGAGCCGGCGCGCGTCGAACTCAACGCCGACGGCTCCGTGTCGGTCTTCATCGGCACCCAGTCCAACGGCCAGGGGCATGCCACCGCCTATGCCCAGTTCGTCGCCGAAAAGCTTAACCTGGATGTAGCGAAAATCAGCGTGCATCAGGGCGACACCGACCAGCTTGCCAGTGGCGGCGGCACCGGTGGTTCGCGCTCGATACCCCTTGGCGGCGTCTCTGCCTCCCGTGCCGGCGAGGCCCTGGCCGAGAAGCTGAAGAAGCTCGCCGCTGACGAACTGGAGGCCGCTGCCGCCGACATCGAACTGGACAATGGCGAAGCAAGCATCGTTGGCACCGACCGCATGATCGACTTCGCCGCCCTTCATGCGGCGGCCAAAAACCCTGACGATCTCAAGGCGATGGGCGAGTTTGTTCAGAACGAGGCGACCTATCCCAACGGCACCCATATCTGCGAAGTCGAGATCGATCCGGAAACGGGAACCACCGAAGTCATCGCCTACACAATCGTCGACGATTTCGGCGTCACGGTGAACCCGGTGCTGCTCGCCGGCCAGGTTCATGGCGGTGTGGTTCAGGGCATCGGCCAGGCACTTGCCGAAGAAGCTGTCTATGCCGAGGACGGCCAGCTTCTGACAGCGAGTTTCATGGATTACACCATGCCGCGCGCCGACACGGTGCCTTCATTCCACTTCGAGACCCGCAACGTGCCTTCGACCACCAATGCGATGGGCATGAAGGGTGCGGGCGAGGCTGGCACCATCGGTGCGACACCGGCGGCTCTCAACGCCGTCACTGACGCGCTCTATAGAGCCTATGGCATTACCCATATCGAGATGCCGGCGACCCCGGCACGCGTCTGGGCAGCAATAGAGGCGGCCCGGCACAAGTGAAGCATCAGGTAGTACACGGCGCGTCGTCGCCGCTTACGGGCATTGGACTCAAGATCATATCTGTTGCCATCTTCGTCGGCATGTCGACCGCCATCAAGGCGGCCGGCGATGTCCCCGCCGGCCAGATCGTCTTCTTTCGCTCGTTCTTCGCCGTCTTTCCGATCCTGATCTTCCTCGCCTTCCGGCGTGAACTGCGCACCGCCGTCGTCACCAAGCGCCCGCTCAATCACGTTGCGCGCGGCGTCGTCGGCGTCACCGCCATGGGTTTCGGCTTCTTCGCGCTGACCCGGCTGCCACTGCCCGAGGCGATCACGCTGAACTATGCACAACCGCTGCTCGTAGTTGTCTTCAGCGCACTTTTCCTCGGCGAGACCGTGCGCATCCACCGCTGGACCGCTGTCGCGGTCGGCCTTTTGGGCGTCGTCATCGTTTCCTGGCCGAACCTCTCCCTGCTCAGCACTGGCCTCGGCGACGAAGAAACCTACGGTGTAATCGCAGCATTGCTGGGGGCGGCGATGTCCGCAGTCGCCATGCTTCTGGTGCGCAACCTTGTCCACACCGAGCGTACGTCGACCATCGTGCTGTGGTTCTCGCTGACGGCCAGCGTTATGGCGTTGCTTAGCATTCCCTTCGGCTGGCAGGCGCTGACCTGGGAACAGACGGCGCTGCTTGTCACCGCCGGCTTCTGCGGCGGCATCGCCCAACTGTTCATGACCGAGGCCTACCGCCATGCCGAGGCGTCGACGGTCGCACCCTTCGAATATACCTCCTTGATCCTTGGCATCGCGGTCGGCTACTTCGTTTTCGACGATCTGCCGACCATCTACACCCTCGTTGGTGGCACCATCGTCATTGGTGCCGGCATCTTCATCATCTGGCGCGAGCAGCGCCTTGGTCTGGAGCGCCGCGCCGTCAAGAAGGCAACTCCGCCGCAGTAGACGGCGGTTCATGTAATCCCGGAGCCTGCCCGCTCGTCGGAACCATCTGAGGCGATCGATATTGGTCGAAAGGGTACGCAAGCTGGCTCCGTGCCTATTGGACGGCCAGGCACCTGAGACGTTCGGCCGTTTCCTCGTCGGCGGGGAAAAACGATTCGATGGCGAGTTCGGAGAGCGTGACGTCGAGCGGCGTGCCGAACACGGTGATCGTGCTGATGAACGACAAGACCGCATCGCCCATGCGAAGCCTGAGCGGATGCGCGATCGCCAGCGGATCGGCCTGCATCGGGCGTCCCGTGCGTGGCCCGTCCGGATAGGTCAGGAGTTCCTTCTCCAGCGCTTCGAGCACCGGGTCGCCGGCCGTGTCGTTCTGGTGCTTCAGTCGCTCGATCAGGTGCGAGCGCCATTCGTGCAGGTTGACGATGTGCGGCGCCACACCCTTGGGGTGGAGGCTGAGCCTCAGCACATTGACCGGCGGTTCGAGCAGCGAGGCATCCTCCACGCCGGCCAGCATCGGGCCGAGTGCTGCATTACCCTCGATCAGGTTCCAGTGCCTGTCGACGGCCAGCGCAGGGTAGGGCTCATGGCCCTTGAGCACCATGCGAACAGCGTCCATGGCTGGCGCGAGCGAAGGATGGCTGAGTGGCTTTTCGCTGAAGCTTGGTGCGTACCCGGCGGCAAGCAGCAGCTGGTTGCGCTGGCGCAGCGGGATCGAAAGCCGTTCGGCCAAATGAAGCACCATGTCGCGGGAGGGCGCGGAACGGCCGCTTTCCATGAAGCTCAGGTGCCGTTGCGAGATCTCGGCCTCCATGGCCAGATCGAGCTGGCTCATGCGCCGTTTGGTGCGCCATTCGCGGAGGAGGTCGCCTACGGGATTTTGCGTCGTCGTCATTGCGCTACATTAAGCGGACGAATTTCTGATTGCTATTACCTCCAGCGTAATCGCTTGGCTCCAGCGATGGTGACATGTTCGGTCTCAGGAAAGCGCGCTCTATGCCGCCTCCACAACCGAGCCAGGAGCTTCAGCCATGTCCATTGCCGTCACCCCCTTCCTCCGCAACGTCCTTTTCGCCGACGCGCTCGTCAGCGGCGCAGCAGGCATCGTGATGATCCTTGGGGCATCTTTGTTGGCGCCACTCCTCGAATTGCCCGCCCAACTGCTGTTTTGGGCCGGCATGGTACTGGTACCCTTCGTCGCCATGCTGGTGGCGATCGCGCGCCGCGCCACGGTGTCCAGGCTTTTGATGATCGACATCATCGCCATCAACGCCCTTTGGGTGGTCGGCAGCTTTGGCTTGCTTGTCTCGGGCATTGTCCAGCCAAACGTCCTTGGCATCGCCTTCGTCATAGTCCAGGCGCTGACGGTCGCGGTGTTCGCCGAACTGCAATTCGTTGGCATCCGTCGCGCGGCGGCGGCAGCCGCTTGAACGGGCTGGGCTAGGTCGGCGCTAGCCGGTCGACGGCTTGCCAGCATTCGCCGCCAATTGCGCGAAGAATGCCCGCTTGTAGGCCGGACGCGCTTCGCCGCGGGCCAGATAGGCGGCCAGGTTTGGATACTCGTCCACAATGCCCGACAATCTTAGCCTGAGCAGCACCGACACCATCATCAGATCGCCCGCGCTGAACGCTCCGTCGAGCCAATCGGCATCGCCAAGCCGAGCGGACAGTTGGTTCAGCCGGCTGCGGACGCGATCCGCGACCAGGGGCAGGCGCTCCTTGCTCCATGGTTTGTCGCCTTCGAGTAGCCTGGCGTTTGCGAGTTCAAGGATTGGCGGCTCCACCGTGTTCACCGCTGCAAACATCCATGCAATCGCCCGCGCGCGGGCATTGATGTCGTCCGGCAGCAGCCCCGCGTGGCACTCGGCGATGTGGAACACGATCGCCCCTGTCTCGAACATGGCGAGATCGCCTTCCTCATAGGTTGGAATTTGCCCGAACGGATGAAGCGCCAGATGCGCGGGCTCCTTCATGGCAAGAAACGATACAGGGCGAACCTCGTAGGGTTGCCCGACCTCCTCGAGCGCCCAGCGAACGCGCGTATCGCGCGCCAGTCCCTTGCCGCCGTCGGGTGACTGTTCAAAGGCCGTGATGGTGATTGTCACCGAAAGGCACTCCCTGACCCACGCCGGTTCAACGGGGCCAGGCGCTAGATGCCGCCCAGTTCCCTCAACTTCGCTTTGACCTCCAGGAAGTCCCGCCACGCAAGCTTCTTGTGGGCAGGATTCCTCAGCAGATACGCCGGATGCAGCGTCGGCATCACGGGAATGACCGTTCCGTCCGCGGTGGTATGGCTTTTCCAGCTGCCGCGCAGCCGCAGGATGCCTTCCGTCGAACCGACAAGCAGCTTGGCCGAGGGACCGCCCAGCGTCACCAGGACCTTGGGTTTGGTAAGCGCGATCTGACGCTCGATGAACGGCCGGCAGATCTCGGTCTCATGCGGCGTCGGCGTGCGATTGCCCGGCGGCCGCCACGGGATCACATTGGTGACAAAAGCTGACTTCCGCTCGATCCCGATCGCCGCGAGGATGCGGTCGAGCAATTGCCCCGAGCGGCCGACAAAAGGCAGGCCCTCGAGGTCCTCGTCGCGCCCGGGCGCTTCGCCCACCAACATCAGGTCGGCGTCAGGGCTGCCATCGGCGAAGACCATGCTCTTGGCAGTCGCCTTGAGATTGCAGCCGTCGAACCCTTCCATGATCTGACGCAACTCGTCGAGCGAGGCTGCCTGCGAGGCAAGCTCTCGCGCGGCTGCAGCCTGGGCTTCGTCAGGCAGGGCGGCTGATGCAGCGGGGCGCGGGGCGGGCGGCGTTGCGGTCCGGTCCGCGCCCGGACGAGGTGCGTCGCTGGGCTGAGCCACCTTCTGCGCCGGCGCGGCCTGGCGCTGTTGCGCACTTTCGGCGAATCTGTCGATCGGATCGTCGACAAGCGCGTCATCGACGCCCGCCGCCGCATAGAAGGCGAGCAGATCGCGCAGATCCGGACGTTCGTTTCCCGAAATTGAGGCCATGCCCCAGTTTCGACGTTACGCCACCGATTTGCAAGTTCACGACGAGGGAATGCGCGGGTCCTGCACCAGATAAAAGCGCCAGCGCGGCGTATAGTCGGTCAAGAGGAAGCTGAAATCGGCGATCTCGCCCGGATCGACCTTGCCGTCGATGAAGCGCAGCCGATCAAATGGTTCGAAGTCGCGGCTGTACCGGGAAAAGCTGTTCGACGAGATGTTGGCACTGTCGGTCCGCCGTTGGTCGAAGGACAGGCCATCGCCGAAATCGCTTGGCTTACCCTCGACCTCCTGCAACTCGAACTCGAACTCGACCCAGGCCTGGCCGCTGTTGTTCAAGGCCTCGATGCGCATGAACATGATGCCGTTGGCGTAGAAACCCGAGCTGTCGAACGGTCGGATCGGGCGGATCGTTCGCATCGTAAGCGTCACAGGTGAAGAGGATTCGAGCTCTTCCCTGACGACGAACGGGTCTTCCCTGGTGCCGCTGCCCGACACCCCTGTAATGCGAAAGCCGCCAAGTTCGTCGGAGAACGAATAGGCGCCGCTGACCCAGACCTTCTGGTCGGCCTCAGTCTCTTGCGAGCGACCTGCACTGCTCAGGCATGTCGCAATAAGAAGGGCAACCCCGGCCAGTATGTGGCGTCTAGGGTGCAAGCGCTTCGATCCGGTCCTGCAAGGCACGTATTGGCGCATGAAGAATCAATGGACGAATAGGCTGTTGAACAACACCTGTTTGTTGACAGTACGGGCCATGGCGCGCAGCCGAAAGGTGAAATATTTTGACCTTTACGTTAACGTAAGATATTTTATCCTCATGGAGGGGCGTCACTAGACCAAACAGCCGATGTGCGGATCGGTCCGGTTTGACGTTTGCCAACGATGCGCTATGCAGCGCTTAGCTACAGATTGCCCTTGGGACAGGGCTAGCCACGCGGAGGGATTGATGAGCGATATCGAACGCGAGAGCATGGAATTCGACGTTGTCATCGTTGGCGCAGGGCCGGCGGGCTTGGCAGCGGCGATCCGGCTCAAGCAGGTCAATCCCGAGCTTTCGGTCGTCGTGCTCGAAAAGGGCGGCGAGGTCGGTGCGCATATCCTGTCGGGTGCCGTCGTCGATCCGATCGGTATCGACCGGCTTTTGCCCGACTGGCGCGAGGATGCCGACCATCCGTTCAAGACGCCGGTCACCGACGACCATTTCCTCGTGCTGGGACCCGCCGGCTCGGTCAAGCTGCCCAATTTCGCCATGCCGCCTTTGATGAGCAACCACGGCAACTACATCGTGTCGCTCGGCAATGTCTGCCGCTGGCTGGCCACCAAGGCCGAAGCGCTCGGCGTCGAGATCTATCCCGGCTTTGCCGCCGCCGGCCTGCTCTACAATGACGAAGGTGCCGTCACCGGCGTCGTGACCGGCGACATGGGCGTCGAGCGCGATGGCTCGCACGGCCCATCCTTCGCGCCTGGCATGGCGCTGATGGGCAAGTACGTGCTGATCGGCGAGGGCGCGCGCGGCTCGCTCGCCAAGCAGCTGATCGCCAAATACGACCTTGGCGCCGGCAAGGAGCCGCAAAAATTTGGCATCGGCCTCAAGGAACTGTGGCAGGTCGCGCCCGAGCATCACAAGCCGGGTCTGGTCCAGCATTCCTTCGGCTGGCCGCTCGACTTCAAGACCGGCGGCGGCTCGTTCCTCTACCACCTCGAAGACAACATGGTTGCGGTCGGCTTCGTCGTTCACCTCAACTACAAGAACCCCTATCTGTCGCCCTTCGAGGAATTCCAGCGCTTCAAGACGCACCCGGCGATCCGCCACACCTTCGACGGCGCCAAGCGGCTGTCCTACGGCGCGCGCGCCATCACCGAGGGCGGCTACCAGTCGGTGCCGAAACTGTCTTTCCCTGGTGGCGTGCTGATGGGCTGCTCGGCCGGCCTGGTCAACGTTCCGCGCATCAAGGGTTCGCACAACGCCGTGCTGTCAGGCATGCTGGCCGCCGAACACGTCGCGGATGCCATCGCTGCCGGTCGCGCCAATGACGAGCTCGCCTCATACGAGGCCGCCTGGCGGGCGACCGACATCGGCAAGGACCTGAAGAAGGTCCGCAACGTCAAGCCTTTGTGGTCGCGCTTCGGCACCATTTTGGGCGTCGGCCTCGGCGGGCTCGACATGTGGCTCAACACGCTGTTCGGCGTTTCGCCCTTCGGCACGCTCAAGCATGGCAAATCGGACGCCCAATCGCTCGAGCCGGCTTCGAAGCACAAGAAGATCGACTATCCCAAGCCCGACGGCGTCTTGACCTTCGACCGCCTGTCGTCGGTGTTCTTGTCCAACACCAACCATGAGGAGGACCAGCCGGTCCACCTCCAGGTCAAGGACATGGAGCTGCAGAAGCGTTCGGAATACGAAATCTTCGCCGGACCTTCGAGCCGTTACTGCCCGGCAGGCGTCTATGAATGGGTCGATGCCGACGGCAATTCGATCGCCGGCGAGCCCGGCCATGCCGACGCCAAGTTCGTCATCAACGCGCAGAACTGCGTCCACTGCAAAACTTGCGACATCAAGGACCCCAACCAGAACATCAACTGGGTGCCGCCGCAGGGCGGCGAGGGGCCGGTCTACCCGAACATGTGATCGCGCGGGGTTTGCGCTCTGAAAATTGCAGCGGCCCGGAAATCGTCACGATTTTCGGGCCGCTTGCTTATCCGCGGGGCGTTGTTCCAGCCTGCGAAGACACCGTTTCGGTTTCGGCCTCTTCGGCGGGTACATGCGCGTCGCTGAACGAGAATTCCACCAGCAGCGGCCTGTGATCGGAGCCGGCGTCCTCGCCCATGGTCACCGAATGCACCACGACGTCGCCCTTGGCCAAGACGTGGTCGATGGTCAGCCCGGCAAAGCGCATGAACTCGGGCAGGGAGAAGGTCAGCCAGGTGCGCCCGGCGGCCGGCATCAGCGTGAGCCCTCCTGCCTCGGCAACCCTCGAAACCGTGGCGCTCCAGGGCGTGGCGTTGAAATCGCCGCCCAGCAATGCGTTTTCACCCATCGAGCCAAGGGGGCTGCTGAGCCGGGTTACCAGCCTCGACTGCTCGAAGGGCCATGGCCAGCCGAGGTGGAGGGCCGCAACGTCTGCCGTCCGTCCGCCGAAATCGACCTTGGCGATGGCCAGCGCACCATTGCCGAAGCACTGTGGCTGGGTACCCTCCGCAAAAGGCCGGCGCGACAGGAGCGCAACCCCGAACATGCGGTTCGGATAACGGCACAGCATGCGGTACGGATAGCGCATGAACAGCGGTTGCAGCTTGCCCGCCCACATGTCCGACACTTCTTCGAAGGCGATCACGTCAGGCTGCATCCGACCGACAAGCGACAGCACCTTTTCGGGGTAGGCGTTGTCGAAGCGCAGGTTCATCTGCAGCATCTTGTAGGCCGGCCTGTCGTCGGTACGTGGCTGAAACGCAGCGTGGACTGGTCCGAGGCCTGGCAGGGGAAGCGCGCTTGAGGTTGTCGAAAGTGCTGCCGCGCCAAATGCCAATGCGGCAATCGCCTGCCAGCGAAGCGACGAAAACAGCAGCGGTACCGCCGCCAGCATCATTAGGACGGCCAGGTGCACCCGGAAATGAGCGAACGAATCGAATGCCGGATGCCAGGTGCCGAAAAAACCCGCCACTAGCGGCAGCGAAAGCAGCATCATCGCCAGGAAGCAGGCGATCTTGCCGGAATTGAAAAAAGCCATGGTCGTCATGTCAGCTTCATGTCGCGAGAATTGCGGCCCATTGATGATCGATTATGTGCCCCTCGATGGTTGCTGCAAAGTGACCCTGGCATGACCAATCGGCGTAGACTTGGCGCCAGCCTCGGTTGAAATGCGACGCGAACCGTGAGACCGATGGGCCGAACAAATGCGGTTCACCGGTGTTGCACCGGTGTTTCGCGCTCGCTGCGACTGTCATGCGGAGAATGGAATGAAAACAGCCGCCAATCATTGGCTGCGGGCATGTGCGGTCGTGCTTGCCATCGTGCCGTCAGCCGTCCGCGCCGAAGGCCAGACTGTCGAACAGGTCAAGACTTACGCCATTTCAGGCAGCTCGGCGGCCGAGCTCTATGCCTCGATTGGCGAACGGGGCCCCAAAGCCGGCATGGGGCGTGCCATCGCCCACACCAATTTCAAGCTGACCTGGCAGCGAAAATACGAGCCGCAGGGCGGCGCCTGCACGCTGGTCTCAGCCAAGCCCAAGCTCATCATCACCTACACCTTGCCCCAGCCGACCGGCCGCCTGCCGGCCGAGCTGCAGAAACGCTGGGATGTCTTTTATGAAGGTGTCCGGCGCCACGAGCTGGTGCATGGCCAGATGATCAAGGAAATGGTCGCGACAATCGAAAGGACCACCATCGGCGTTTCGGCCGCCAGCGACCCGAACTGCAAGAAGGTCAGGCAGGAGATCATCAAGCCGCTTTCAGAGGCCTCTTTGGCGCAACGCGAGAAAAGCCGCGACTTCGACCGCGTCGAGCTTGGCGATGGCGGCAACGTCCACCGCCTGATCCTGGGTTTCGTGAACGGGCAATAGCTCAAGCACCGACGCGCGCAAGGAGAGCCGCGTTCGCTGTTTGCGAGCGCGACGAGTGCAGCGTTATTGAAAAGCCGTCTCGGCAAAACTGCGCAGCTTGCGCGAATGCAGCCGCTCATTGGGCATTTCGGCGAGCTTTTCCATGGCGCGTATGCCGATGGTCAGATGCTGGGCCACCTGCCGCTTGTAGAACTCCGTCGCCATGCCCGGCAGCTTCAGTTCGCCATGCAGCGGCTTGTCGGATACGCACAACAGCGTGCCGTAGGGCACGCGGAAGCGGAAGCCGTTGGCGGCAATGGTTGCAGATTCCATGTCGAGCGCGATCGCGCGTGACTGCGACAGCCGCTGCACCGGGCCGCGCTGGTCGCGCAGTTCCCAGTTGCGGTTGTCGATGGTCGCAACGGTTCCCGTGCGCATGATGCGCTTGAGGTCGTAGCCGGACAGGCCGGTAACCTCGGCGACCGCCTCCTGCAGCGCCACCTGCACTTCGGCCAGAGGCGGGATCGGGATCCACACCGGCAGGTCGTCGTCGAGCACGTGGTCCTCGCGCACATAGGCATGCGCCAGCACATAGTCGCCGAGCGCCTGGGTGTTGCGCAGGCCGGCGCAGTGGCCGAGCATCAGCCAGGCATGGGGCCTCAGCACCGCGATGTGGTCGGTGATGGTCTTGGCGTTGGATGGGCCGACGCCGATGTTGACCATGGTGATGCCGGCATGGCCCGGTTTCTTCAGATGGTAGGCCGGCATTTGCGGCAGCCGTGCCGCCGGGGTTCCTGCAGACGGCGCCGTGTCGCCCGCCTTCGTCACCACGCCGCCGGGTTCCACGAATTCCGTATAGCCGCCGCCGCCCTTGGCCATCAGGTCGCGGGCGAGCACGACGAACTCGTCGATGTAGAACTGGTAGTTGGTGAACAGGACGAAGTTCTGGAAATGGTGCGGCGTCGTCGCCGTGTAGTGCGCCAGCCGGTGCAGCGAATAGTCGATGCGCTGGGCCGTAAACACAGCCAATGGTCGGGATTCGCCGGGCATGATCTCGAACGTGCCGTTGGCGATATGATCGTCGGTGCCGTCGAGGTCCGGCACGTCGAACAGGTCGCGGATCGGCCGCTGGATGCGGTCGGCGGCGGCACCGTCGACATGGGTGCCTTCGAGGAAGGCGAAATGCAGCGGGATCGGGGTCGTCGATTCCGACACCGTCACCGGTCCGCCATGGTTGCGCATGATCAGCTTGAGCTGTTCGGTCAGGTAGCTCTGGAACAGGTCGGGCCGGGTGATCGTCGTCGAGAAATGGCCCGGCGTCGGCATGTGGCCATAGGCCTGGCGGGAATCGACCTGCGAGTAGGACGTCGTGGTGACGCCAACCTCGGGATAAAACGCGCGAAACCGCACATTGGTATCGGCGCCGGCCGCTAGCGATGCAAAGGCATCGCGCAGGAATGCGGTATTGCGCTCATAGAGCTTCTGCAAAGCCGCGACTGCTTCTGCAGCATCGGTGAAGCTCTGCCGCGGAAACGGCAGCGGCGAAGAAATGGATTCGATGGGCTGAGGATAGATTCGCTTTTCCATGACCTATTATAGAGACCAATCATGACGGCTGCGAGAGGGCCGTGTCGTCGTGTTGTTAATTCCCGTTAACCGCGCTTCAGGCTGACCAGCAGGACGAAGCCGACGCCGCCATTGCGTGCAGCAGGCGCTTCGATGGTGGAGCCCGAGTCACCGCGCAACTGGGGTACGGCGAGCACCGGAGCGGCGAGAACCATCAGGATCAACATCGCCCGCGGCAGAAGCCGGAGGGTCTTGATGATCGGGGTTGCGGTGCGGGTCATGGCGTTGGCTTTGCTTTTTGGGGCTCTAATGGAGGGTTTGGTCAGTCCGTCTTCGAAGATGTCATTTCCCAGGAGCGGGCGGGTCTGCTGGTCTCGGCGACCAGGGCGGCGAACATGATGCCGAACAGCGCGCTGAGCAGACAGACGATGGTGAACCGGCGAGCGAGCATTGGTGTCTTCCCCTTCAATTGATCGGACTATGCCTGCCAGCGACTGAACGGGTTCTGAGACCTCCGTTCATCTTCGGTTCAAATTTATTGACAGCCTGTAGCCCGTCCGCAGGGTTGTGTTTCGTCGGGCCGCGCATATCTGCTCAGCATCGCGCATCAACGGAGACTGCGGAATGACCAGCCAGACATTGCCGATCGAACTCTATTATTGGCCCACGCCGAACGGCTGGAAGATTTCGATCATGTTGGAGGAACTCGGCGTTCCCTACACGGTCAAATACGTAAATATCGGCAAGGGCGAGCAGTTCGAGCCGTCATTCCTCAAGATCGCCCCCAACAACCGCATGCCGGCCATCGTCGATCCTGAAGGCCCTGCCTCGGACGGCAAATGGGGTGGTGCGCCGATCTCGGTCTTCGAATCCGGAGCGATCCTGCAGTATCTTGGTCGCAAGTTCGGCAAGCTCTATCCCAGCGACGAGCGTGGCCGCGCCGAGGTCGACCAGTGGCTGTTTTGGCAAGTCGGCGGCCTGGGGCCGATGGCCGGCCAGGCCCATCACTTCCGCCAATATGCGCCGGAAAAGATCGCCTATGGCATCGACCGCTACACCAATGAGGTCAATCGCCTCTACGGTGTGATGAACAAACGCCTGGCCGATCGCGAGTTCCTGGCCGGCGACTATTCGATCGCTGACATCGCCTCGCTCGGCTGGATCAAGCCCTACAAGAACCAGGGACAGGATCTCGACGACTTCCCCCACCTCAAGCGCTGGTTCGAAACGCTCACCGCCCGCCCGGCGGTCATCCGCGGCATGGCCGTCGGCGAAGACCACAGGCGCAACCTCGCCGACGACAAGGAAGCCCAGAAGGTGCTGTTCGGCCAGAAGGCCAGGGCCTAAAGAGCGAATAGGAAGTAGCGAATAGCGAGTAGAGGGCTCTTGACCACAGAGGTCGTTGTGAGCCGGCCATTCGCTATTCGCTATTCGCTATTCGCTATTCGCTATTCGCTATTCGCTATTCGCTATTCGCTATTCACTCAGATTTTCGACCAGTTCTGGGTCTTGCAGATCAGACCGCCAAGCACGCAGCCCTTCATCTTGAGGTTGGAGCCGGCCAGGCTGGCCTTGCCGGCGTAAGTCTTGTCGTTTGCCGGGTCGGTGATCTCGCCCGAATAGGCGCTGCCGCCGTCGGCGTTGAAGGTGCCGATCTTCTTGCCGGCGTGCTTGCCGTCCTTCAGCGTGATGCAGAAGCTGCCGCCGCACGAGGCGATCGCCGCGGTCGAGCCGGCTTCCGTCTTCCAGTTGCCTTCGATCGGATCGGCATAGGCGGCACCTGCCATCATCAAGGTGGCAGCTACGGCCACGGTCATCTTGCTAAGCATTGAAATCCTCCCGGATGCAAAGGCGCTCTCCCGCGCCTGACGTTTACGCAAACGTAAGCGTAATGGAGCTTCCACGAAAGCGAAAGCGGTGCCCCAAGGGAAGCTTCTGGCATTTTTTGATGCGCGAATGCGCCTTCGAAGTCGGGAAGTTCACCGACTTGCCCAAGGTGAATGCGTCGCGTGGTTATCAAAGACTTAGCCGCCTACTGGCGAATTTTCATCGCATTTTCTGCAAATCCCAGTCGGCCCAAGGACTCCTATCCTTAACGAATTCCAAGCTTTACCCTTTGTTTTAGTTTTGTTTTCTTCGAGTTAAGCAAGCCATTTAACGGCGGATTCAAAGCTCCACGGCATTCTCGAAAGCATCGAAAGAGCAGCTCCCGGGACACCGCCGAGGCTGCTCCCAGGAGACAGGCAGGGGACAAGAAAATGGCACGTTTCGAAATCTTTGAAGCTGGCTTCGGCGCGATGGGTTCCACCGCTCAGGCCGACATCCTTCTCGAGTTGGGCATGATGTATGCGACCGGCCGCGATTGCGAAGTCGACGTTGTTGCCGCCCACAAATGGTTCAACATCGCCGCGATCAAGGGTTCCGCCCGCGCCGCCGAACTGCGCTCGGAACTGTCGGGTTCGATGTCCAAGCTCGACCTCGTCAAGGCGCTGCGCGAAGCGCGCGAATGGATGACGATGCACTAAGTGCATGACCCCGAAAATCGACCTAGATTTTCGGAAAGGATCATGCGCCAACGTAAAGTTCTGCTTCCGGGGGGAAGATCGGGGCCGCCCGCACGGCGGCTTCCAACAACAAGAGCGCGACGGTCTGAAGGACGGGCGAGGCGCGCCAGAAATGAACAGGGCAGGCGAACTCTCGAGAAGGCCAAAGACGCCTCACGGAGTTTCCATGAAAAAGGCCGCGACCGATCGAAACAAGATCGGCGCGGCTTTTTCGTTTTTCTATCGGTCTGGCGGAAAACGCTGGTTGCATCAGCGATTGCAGGCACAATATCCTGTCGCCCATGCGCCAAGACAAGGCCAGGGCGCGCTGACAGCTTTCGTCGATTGCACGTTTGGCGCGAATCCGGCATGTCCAATGCGTCCAAGGGAGAGGAAACAATGCATCTGAAACGTTCTATCGGCGCGCTGCTCGCGCTTTCGCTCAGCGCCGGCGTGGCATTCGCCCAAGACATCGGAATTGCCGTCGTCGGCCCGATGACCGGCCAGCTCGCCAACATTGGTGACCAGTTCAAACACGGCGCGGAAGCGGCGGTCAAGGCGATCAACGAAAAGGGCGGCGTCATGGGCCGCCAGCTCAAGCTTTCGGTTGAAGACGACGTCTGCGATCCCAAGCAGGCCGTTTCGGTCGCCAACCGCATCGTTGCCAACGGCATCAAGTTCATCGACGGTCATGCCTGCTCGGGCTCGAGCATCCCGGCATCGGCCGTCTATGCCGAGAGCGGTGCGCTGATGATGTCGCCGGCCTCGTCCAACCCGATCATGACCGACGATGCTGCCGCCAAGGGCTGGTCGACGATCATGCGCCTCTACACCCGCGACGACGCCCAGGGTGCTTTCATCGGGCCGTGGATCGCCGAGAAGTACAAGGGCAAGAACGTCGTCGTGCTGCACGACAAGAGCGCCTACGGCCAGGGCGTGGCGGATGCCGTCAGAAAGACGATGAACACCGGCGGCCTGACTGAAATCCTCTACGAAGGCATCAATGCCGGCGAAAAGGACTATTCGGCGCTCGTCACCAAGCTCAAGGAACTGAAGGCCGATGTGGTCTATTTCGGCGGTTATCACCCCGAGGCTGGCCTGATCCTGCGCCAGTCGGCCGAGCAGGGCTTCAAGTTCCAGCTGATCATGCCCGACTCGATCGCGTCGCCTGAGTTCTGGCAGATCGCCGGTCCTGCCGGTGAGGGCACCATGTTCGTGTTCCCCTCCGATCCGCAGGCCAAGCCCGAAGCCAAGGAAGCCGTCGAGAAGATCAAGGCCGGCGGTTTCGTGCCGGAAGGCTTCACCCTGTTCTCCTACGCCACGATCCAGGCTTTCGCGCAGGGCATCGAGCGTGCGGGTACCGACGATCCGATCAAGGTCGCCGAGGCGCTGAAGAACGGCCAGCCGATCCAGACTGTCGTCGGCGATGTCATCTTCGACGAGAAGGGCGACCTCAAGAACGCCAGCTACGACATCAACCAGTGGCATGACGGCAAGTACGCGCCGATCAAGCCGTAAGCCTGGCTTCTGATGTTTGCTTGCAATGGCCGGGCCTGTCCCGGCCATTGTCGTTTTCGCTGGCTTGGAGCAAGATGGTTGCATTCGCACACCGACACTGAACTCGGGTCGTTCTGGCCGTCGGGAAGTGCGCGTCGAATTCAGGAGGAAACTGCCATGAGCCTTCGTATCAATGACACCGCCCCGGACTTCAAAGCCGACACCACGGAAGGCCCGATCAACTTCCATGACTGGATTGGCGACGGCTATGCGGTCCTGTTTTCCCATCCCAAGGATTTCACCCCCGTCTGCACCACCGAGCTCGGCTACATGGCCGGGCTGAAGGCCGATTTCGCCAAGCGCAACGCCAAGATGATCGGCATTTCGGTCGATCCGGTCGAAAATCACCACAAATGGAAGGCCGACATCGAAAAACTGTCTGGCAACAAGGTCGATTATCCGATGATCGGCGATCCCACGCTCGCCGTCGCCAAGCTATACGACATGCTGCCGGCGAGTGCCGGCGACAGTTCGGAGGGGCGCACGCCCGCCGACAACGCCACCGTGCGGTCGGTGTTCGTCATCGGTCCTGACAAGAAGGTCAAGCTGACCCTGACCTATCCGATGTCGACCGGACGCAACTTCGACGAAATCCTGCGCGCGCTGGATTCGATCCAGCTGACCGCCAAGTATCAGGTAGCAACGCCTGTACAGTGGAAGCAGGGCGACGACGTCATCGTCACCGCAGCCGTGTCGGACGAGGACGCCATCAAACGTTTTGGCTCGTTCGAGCGCGTTCTGCCCTATCTCAGGAAGACCAAGCAGCCGACTTCGCACTGAAGCATCGATTGTCGCATCCGGAGCCGCGCCGCCAGGCGCGGCTTTGTCAGCTCATGCCGACATAGCGGCCGGGGCGATGGTTGATGGCGATGATCAGGTTGAGCACGGCCGCACCCACGACCGACAGGGCGACCTTGTCGAGATCGATGTAAAACAGCGATACGATCAGGATCGTAAGATCGACCCCGAGCTGGAAATAGCCGGCGCGGATGCCGTAATTGTCCTGCAGGTAGAGCGCCAATATGTTGAAGCCGCCCAGCCCGGCGCGATGGCGAAACAGCACCAGAAGCCCCATGCCCATCAGTCCGCCACCGGCAATCGCCGCATAGAGCGGGTTCAGCTGCCCGATGCCGATCCAGTCGGGCGTCAACTTCGACAGCACCGAAATCAGCGCCACCGCAGCAAAGGTGCGCAGCGCGAACGGCCAGCCCATGCGTTTCACCGCCAGATAATAGAACGGCAGGTTGATGACGAAGAACACGGCGCCGAAGCCGTAGCCGGTGACATACTGGATGAGCAGCGCCAGGCCGGCCGAGCTGCCTGTGATCAGCCCGGCTTGGGTGTAGAGGACCAGTCCCAGCGCCACCAGCATCGTGCCGGTGAGCAGCGCCAGCACGTCTTCGTAGAGACGGTGCGGTACGGCATCGCTGTTGGTATCGGTCACGGGGCTCGCCTGTCGATGATTGCTGCAATGCAGCACTAAAACATCAGCCCGAAAATCGAAACCGATTTTCGGGCTGATCTCGTATGCACAAATCGCAATGGTGCAGGCTATTCCTCGAAGCGCACCAGCACAGTTCCATCCGTGACTTGCGCGCCTTCGGTGGCGATTTCGCTGATCACGCCGTCATGGGTGGCCGTGATGGTGTGCTCCATCTTCATAGCTTCGAGCACCAGAAGCGGCTGGCCCTTGCTGACCTTGTCGCCCTTGGCGGCACGCACCAGCTTGACCAGGCCCGGCATCGGCGCGCGCATGCTCGATGTGCCTTCGCCGATTTCGGCCGCTCGGGCGAACGGGTCGCTGATGGCGAAGTCGAAGGAGCGGCCGTTTTCGAACACCGTAACGTGGCCGGGCCACGCGGCAACGGTATCGCCGACGGCGTCATCTGCGCCGGGCGACAGCACGAAGGCGTCGGAGCCTTCTGGCTGCACCGCGAAACGCCCGTCGGCCCGCGCCATGATATGGGCGGTGATCACCGCACCGCCAAACGACAGGCTTGCACGCCGTGCCACCGGGTTGAAGTGACTGTAGCCGTTCAGGCTCGACCAAGGATCTTCCGTGGTCGTCGCTGCCGTTGCCCCCGTGGCCGCCAGTGCCGCAAGCGCGACCGCCCGGCTGCTCGGCGCGGCAGTTGTCGTCAACTCTTCCTGCTTTCGCCCGATCAGGCCGGTGTCGACATCGCCGCAGGCAAAGTCGACGTCGCGCGCCAGCGCTGCCAGGAACGCTGCATTGGTGGTCGATCCGGCCACTTCGGTATGGGTGACCGCTTCGGCCAACGCGTCGAGTGCGCTCGCGCGGTCGGGGCCATGCGTCACCACCTTGGCGATCATCGGATCGTAAAAGGGCGAAATGGCATCGCCCTGGCGTACGCCTGTTTCAACGCGGATCTCGGTGCCCGCGGCCGTCTCGGTCGGGAAACGCAGATGATGCAGTGTGCCGATCGCCGGCAGAAACCCCTTCGCCGGGTCTTCGGCATAGAGCCTTGCTTCGAAGGCGTGGCCATCGAGCCCGATGCCGTCCTGCCCCAAAGGCAGTTCTTCGCCAGCAGCCACGCGCAATTGCCATTCCACCAGATCGACGCCGGTCACCATCTCGGTCACCGGATGCTCGACCTGCAGGCGCGTGTTCATCTCCATGAACCAGAAGCGGTCGGGTTTGAGCCCCTCTGACGCGTCGACGATGAACTCGATCGTGCCAGCACCGGAATATCCGATCGCCTTGGCGGCTTTCACCGCGGCTTCCGTCATCGCCGCGCGTAATTCCGGCGTCATGCCGGGGGCCGGGGCTTCCTCGATCACCTTCTGGTGGCGGCGCTGCGCCGAGCAGTCGCGCTCGAACAGATGCACGGCGTTGCGGAAATTGTCGCCGAACACCTGCACCTCGATATGGCGCGGCTTGTCGACATATTTTTCGACCAGAACGCGGTCGTCGCCGAAGGCAGCCTTGGCCTCGCGCCGTGCCCCCGACAGCGCGTCGACAAAATCATCTGGATGGTCGACGCGGCGCATGCCCTTGCCGCCGCCGCCGGCGCGCGCCTTGATCAGCACGGGATAGCCGATCTCGCGTGCCTTGCTGGCGAGGATGACGATTTCCTGCGCTTCGCCGTGATAGCCCGGCACCACCGGAACGCCGGCCTTTTCCATCAGCCGCTTGGCGGCATCCTTGAGCCCCATGGCGCGGATCGAGTCCGCCGAGGGTCCGATGAACACAAGCCCGGCTTGCGTCACCTGGTCGACGAAATCGGGGTTTTCGGAGAGAAAGCCGTAGCCGGGATGGATGGCTTCGGCGCCAGTCGCCTTGGCCGCCGCGATGATGACGTCGCCGCGCAGATAACTCTCGGCTACGGGTGAGCCGCCGATATGCACGGCCTCGTCGGCCATCGACACATGCAGTGCGCGCGCATCCGCATCCGAATAGACGGCCACCGTCTTCACGCCCATCTTGCGGGCGGTGCGGATGACGCGGCAGGCGATTTCGCCGCGATTGGCGATGAGGATTTTCGAGAACATTCCTTGATCCCCCATCACATCCTGAACACGCCGAACTTGGTGTCGGCAATGGGCGCATTGAGCGCGGCAGACAGGCTCAGCGCCAGCACCTCGCGCGTCTTTGCCGGGTCGATGATTCCGTCGTCCCAAAGGCGCGCCGACGAATAGAGCGGGTGCCCCTCGCGTTCGTACTTCTCAAGGATCGGCGCGCGGAACTCGCCCTCCTCCTCCTTCGACCAGCTTCCGCCCTTGCGCTCGATTCCCTCGCGCTTGACCATGGCGAGTACCGTTGCCGCCTGCTCGCCGCCCATCACCGAGATGCGGGCGTTCGGCCACATCCACAGGAAGCGGGGCGAGTAGGCCCGGCCGCACATGCCGTAATTGCCGGCGCCGAACGAGCCGCCGATGATGACAGTCACCTTCGGCACCTGGGCGGTTGCCACCGCCGTCACCAGCTTGGCGCCGTCCTTGGCGATGCCGCCGGCCTCATATTTCGCGCCGACCATGAAGCCGGTGATGTTCTGCAGGAACACCAGCGGGATCTTGCGTTGGCAGCACAGTTCGATGAAATGCGCGCCCTTGAGCGCACTCTCCGAAAACAATACGCCATTGTTGGCGATGATGCCGACCGGCATGCCGTGGATATGGGCAAAGCCCGTCACCAGCGTGGTGCCATAGTTCTGCTTGAACTCGTCGAATTCCGAACCGTCGACGACGCGGGCGATCACTTCACGCACGTCATAGGGCTGGCGCAGGTCGGCGGGGATCACGCCATAGACCTCTTCTGGCGCATGAACAGGCGGAATCGATTTCTGCAGGACCAGTCCGATGTCCTTCTTCCGATTCAGGTTTTTGACGATGCGCCGGACGATCGCCAGCGCATGCTCGTCGTCCACGGCATAGTGGTCGGCGACGCCGGAGACACGCGTGTGCAGGTCGGCACCGCCTAGCTCCTCGGCACTCACATCTTCGCCAGTTGCGGCCTTCACCAGTGGCGGCCCGGCGAGGAAGATCGTCGCCTGGTTGCGCACCATGACGGTCTCGTCCGACATTGCCGGAACATAGGCGCCACCGGCGGTGCACGACCCCATGACGCAGGCGATCTGCGGAATGCCCGCCGCCGACATGTTGGCCTGGTTGAAGAAGATGCGGCCGAAGTGATCGCGGTCGGGGAAAACCTCGTCCTGGTTGGGCAGGTTGGCGCCGCCTGAATCGACCAGGTAGATGCAGGGCAGGTTGTTCTGCAGCGCGATCTCTTGCGCGCGCAGGTGCTTTTTCACTGTCAGCGGATAATAGGTCCCGCCCTTCACTGTGGCGTCGTTGACCACCACCATGACCTCGGTGCCCTCGACACGGCCGATGCCGGCGATCACGCCTGCCGAGGCTATGTCGCCGCCATAGAGGCCCCAGGCGGCGAATTGCCCAACCTCGAGGAAGGGCGAACCGGCGTCGAGCAGTTGCGCCAGTCTCTCCCTCGGCAGCAGCTTTCCGCGCGAGGCGTGCCGCTTGCGTGCCTCATCCGAACCGCCGCGCTCCACCGTTGCAGCCTTGTCGCGTATGTCCGCCACCAGCGTTCGCAGGCGCGCGGCGTTGGCCTTGAAGCTTTCGGAGGAGGGGGAGAGCTGGGAGTGAAGCGTCGGCATTTTTCCTCTTGGAGTGATACCCATGCGATGCCGCGCGAGAAGCGCGAAGCAGTCATGGTGGGTGGCGAATCTAACGCACTAGCCTCGGAATTCCGGCGAAGTCCAGCATCGTGTGGCTCTTAACGTATGACCTCTATCTTGCAGCCGACGTCGAGATCGGCCCAGTTCCGGTCGGCGGTAACAGCAGTTCGTTCGGTCAGTATCGCCAGCGCCAGGCAGGCACGGTCGCCGAGTGAAAGGCCCTTGTGGCGCGTCGATGAACGAAGGTGCCCGGCGACGAGCGCCAGGTGATGGTCGAACGACACCACCTCAAGATGCATGTTCTCATACTGCTGCCTCACTGCAACTTCGTCGTAGCCCTTGTCGATAAGCTTCGAGATGACCTCCGTGGTGTTGACCGCACAGATCACGCTCTTGTCGACCAGCGCATGCACTCGGCCGGCTCCAGGCTCTTGCAGCATGGCGGCCAGCACTGCCGAGGCGTCGAGCACGATCACTCTTCACCCCACATCGCGCGGCGCTCGGCGAGAAATTCGTCGACAACGCTCTCGCCCGGCTTCTTGTACTTCGCCATTTCGTCCTGAACCCTGGTGAGGGCCATCTGGTGCGAGATCAGTCTCAGTTCTCCGTTCTCGACATGCGCGACCAGATCGTCGCCGGGCCTGATGCCCATTTCCTCGCGCATCGCCGCGGGGATGACGACACGGCCGCCGTCGCCGACGCGCAGGCGCTCGAACTTTGGCGGCTTGCGCAGCAATTCGTCCCTGATCCTGGAGCTGTATGGCTTCTGCGGTTCCTCGGCGAAGCCCTTGGGTGTCTCTGGCTCAGTCATGGCATGAACCTCGATCTGTGGCAGAAGGCGAAATTATGCCATGAATGACCAGTTGCGGCAAATTGCTACCACACGGCACCCCAGCGGGGTGGTCATCGGCTTTGACGCCAGAAACTGTTTTCTGCGCGATCCCGATCCAGTTGTTCGCTGGGCTCCTCATCGCGGCACGATCTGCCCGTTTCGGCACTGGTAGACTTTGTCGGACAGAAGGTTGAAGCCATCCTGGTACGTGAACTCGATCAATTTGAGGGCAATGTCGTCAGCTTGCGGGTTCGAACTGTCGCGTAAGTACAATTGGTCGTAGCTTGCCACGACGATAAGTGGCTCGTGCGCCATAGCGCGATCGACACTGCTCCAGAAATCGTCCAGCAGCACCAGGCTTGGCGTCAAGAACTCATTTCCCTTGACGGAATAGCCCTCCACGCCAGGGATCTGGTTGAACGTGATGACATTGGTGAGCCACTTTGAGACGTTGCGCTTCGCTTCGGTTACATCCTTGTGGTTCATTTCGTCATCGTGCAGAGGAGACATGGCTTCGGGCAGATCGGCCATGAGAACCATGTGCAGATCGCCTGCTAACGGCTCATGTCTCATGTTGGCTCCCTTTTGGGCCAGCAGGTCGACATAGGCCCGGGAGCGCAGGACCACTACCAAGTTGTCTTCGGAGAGAGTTCTTTTGGCATCAGGAGCCAATTGAGCCAATAAACGTTCGATCGTTGTTTCGACGTTTTCGCCGGGATAAGCGTCCAAGCGCTGAAAGGTGTTGGTCAGGTCCAGCGTCCAGGTCTTGTCCTTGTATGTCATTCGAAGAATTGCCGGATCCTTGTCGTCCGGCTTGACTTCGCTGACATCTTGTCGTGCCAGAAGACGTTCCATCACATGCTTGCGAAAGAGATCGATTCTGGAAAAGTATTTTTCTCCTGCCGATACGGCGCCGTAGTAAAAGAAGAAAGGAAGCATGCTGCTAAGCAGTACGTCTCTTCTCTTGATCAGCGGATGCATCTTTCTCCCCCGTATAGATTTGGCAGATAACCATATCTATACTGCTATCACGCGTCTTCCGCCATGATCTCGCGGCCGATCAGCCAGCGCCTGATTTCGCTGGTGCCCGCGCCAATTTCGTAGAGTTTTGAATCGCGCAGCAGCCGGCCGGTGGGATAGTCGTTGATGTAGCCGTTGCCACCGAGCAATTGCAGCGCATCGAGGGCGCACTGCGTCGCCTTCTCCGCGGCAAACAAGACGCAGCCAGCGGCATCCTTGCGGGTCGTCTGGCCCCGGTCGCAAGCGGCGGCCACGGCATAGACATAGGCACGAGCGGCATTCATCGTCGAATACATGTCGGCGAGCTTGCCCTGAACGAGCTGGAATTCGCCGATCGGCTGGCCGAACTGCTTGCGGTCGTGGACATAAGGCACCGCCACGTCCAGGCATGCCGCCATGATGCCGATCGGCCCCCCGGCCAGCACCACGCGCTCATAGTCGAGCCCCGACATCAACACTTCGACGCCAAGCCCTTCTTCATGCAGTACGTTTTCGAACGGCACCTCGACATTGTCGAACACCAGCTCGCCGGTGTTCGAGCCGCGCATGCCGAGCTTGTCGAGCTTTTGCGCGACCGAGAATCCCTTCATCGTCCTTTCGATGATGAAGGCGGTGATGCCGCGCGACTTCCTGTCCGGATCGGTCTTGGCATAGACCACCAGCGTGTCGGCGTCGGGACCGTTGGTGATCCACATCTTCGAGCCGTTGAGCACAAAACGGTCGTTGCGCTTCTCGGCCTTAAGCCGGAGCGACACGACATCCGAGCCCGAGCCGCTCTCCGACATGGCGAGCGCGCCGACATTCTCGCCCGAACACAGCTTGGGCAGGTATTTCGCTTTCTGCTCGGCCGTGCCCCAGCGCTTGATCTGGTTCACGCACAGGTTCGAATGCGCACCGTAAGACAGCCCGACCGAGGCCGAAGCGCGGGAAATCTCCTCGACCGCCACCACATGGGCGAGATAGCCCATGCCCGAGCCGCCATGTTCCGGATCGGCAGTGATGCCGAGCAGGCCAAGCGCGCCCAGCTCCTGCCAGAGATGCGCGGGAAACTCGTTGTCGCGGTCGATGTCGGCGGCAATCGGGGCAACGCGGTCCTGTGCGAAGCGCCGCACCATCTCGCGTAGGCTGTCGATATCTTCACCAAGCCCGAAGTTCAGCGTCTTGTCGTACATGCCTGTCCTCCGTGTTCGGCCTGGCGCCGGTCAGGCGCATCGTCATGGCCAGATAAGTCGCGGTCACTTCATCGACCGACAGTCTTTCATCGGGACGAAACCAGACGATGACGCCGGTGATCATCTGGATGATCGCCATGGCGGTCAGCCCGGTGTCGTCGACCTCCAGCACGCCGCTGTCCGCGCCGTCGCGCAGGATGGTCCTGAGCTCCTTCTCGTAGGCGGTGCGGAGCTTGAGGATGCTGGTCAGATTATCGCGCGAAAGGCTGCGCAACTCCATGTTCGAGACATGGGTGGCGTGGCGGCGCTCGACGTGGAAGCGGATGTGGTTGGCGGCAAAGGCGGTCAATCGGGCGACGGGATCGTCATTGTCGGGGCGTGCGTTGTCCCATGTGGCGGCCAGTTCCACCATGTGCTCGCGCATCAGCGTGTGGAGCAGGTCTTCCTTGGTCGGAAAGTAGCGGTAGAGCGCAGCTGCCTGAACGCCGACTTCGGCGGCCAGCTGGCGCATGGTCACGGCCTCGAACCCATGGCGCGCGATCAGCTGCACCGCCGCGTCGCGGATTGCCGCTTCGGTTCTTTCGCCGTCCGAGCCTGCCGTTCGCGCCATTCCAGCCATTCCTCCCGAATGGCGATATTAATAAAACGAACGTTTAATTAATTCAAGTGTTGATCATTACGGCTATTGGTGGCGGCGCGGACAACGCCGCGCCGGCCATTGGTTCATGTCTTGTGTGCCGTTCAGCCGCGCGCGGCGGCGATCGCGCCGGGCAATTCCTCGGCGAAAATGTCGATCTCGTGGTCGAGCCCGACGCTCACCCTGATGCAGCGGTCGAGCACCGGCGCCATCGGCTTGCGGATGAAGACATCGCGCGCCAGAAGGTTGCGCATGATGGCAAGCGCGAATGCCGCGTCGCCGCCGCAGTCGATGGTGACGAAGTTCGTCGCCGAGGGCAGGGGCTTGAGCCCATTGTCGCGAGCGATTGTTGCGATGCGCTCACGCCCCGCCGCTACCTTGGCGACTACATCGGCCAGATAGGCCTGGTCGGCGAGCGCTTCTTCGCCCGCGATCTGCGCCATGCGGCTCACGCCATAATGGTTGCGCACCTTTTCGAAACTGGCGATCACCTCGGCATCGCCCAAGGCATAGCCGCAGCGGATGCCGGCAAGTCCATAGGCCTTGGAGAAGGTGCGCATGCGCACGACGTTAGGGCGCGAAACATCGACAGGGGGCAGAGCCGAAGCTGGAGCGGTCTCGCCATAGGCTTCGTCGAGAATCAGCGTCGTCGTCTCTGGCAGTGCTTCGATGAAGGAAAGGATGTCGTCCGTTTCCCACCAGCTGCCCATCGGATTGTCCGGATTGGACAGGTAGACGACCGGCGCGTTTTCGCGTTTCACCGCGTCGAGCAGGCCCTGAAGATCTTCCCTGTCGTTTTGGAACGGCACCGGCACCAGCCGTGCACCGACGCTAGCGACGTGGAAATTGAAGGTTGGATATGCGCCGAGAGAGGTGACGACCGGGGTGCCTTCGGCGGCGTACATCCGCACCACCAGGTTGAGCAGTCCGTCTATGCCTTCGCCGACAACGACATTGTCGGCACCAAGCCCGAGATGGCGTGCCAGCGCGAGTTTGAGGTCATGATTGTCCGGATCGCAGTACTTCCACATGTCGGCTGCAACCTCCTGCATGCGCGCCATGACGCGCGGCGAAGGACCAAAACCGCTTTCGTTGGCGCCCATGCGGGCCCTGAACGGCCTGCCGCGCTCACGCTCCTGCGCCTCGGGCCCGACGAAGGGTACGGTGACGGGCAAGGCGCGGATGACGGGGGTCAGAAGCGGGCGTGTGGTCATGGCAGCATACTCATTGGCTCAACCCGCCCCAAACAAGGCGCGGAAATCTTGGAAGACTACGCCTATACGACAAAAGGGGCAGGGCTTGCATGCGCTTTGTGGCGGTGGCCGAGGTTTAGGGAGCCGGCGCGACGCTATCCGGCGATTCTTGGCGCAGTGTCGCCAGCGCCCCCACGGTTGCTCCCGTTTCGATTGGCCTCACGCGCCGTCTACCGGCGCGCGTCGCGCTCGATTGGCTTGTCAGTGCCGCTCCAGAACCACCACGCAGCGGTCGAGGTCGTTGGTTGCCAGGTGGGCGTAACGCATCGTCATCGTCAGCGTCTGGTGGCCGAGCCACATCTGCACGCGGCGAATGTCGATGCCGCCTTGCACCAGCCGCGACGCGCAGGTGTGGCGCAAGATGTGCGGGACCACCTGGTCGTCCGCGGCCAGGCCCACTTCGGCTTTGGCTTCGTTCCATATCGCGCGGAACTGGGGCTGCGTCAGCATGGCGAAGGGGCCCTTCGGGCGCGGCCCGCGTTCCGGTGGCCACTTTGCCGTTTCCCTTGCGCGAACGGTCAGCGGAATGGTGCGGCTGCGGCCGGATTTGGTGATCCAGAAGCTGACACGGGTGTCTTGAATATCGTTCCAGATCAGGCCGATGGCCTCGCCAAGGCGGCACCCGGTATCGACCAGGAATACCGACAGACGGTAGGCATCTTCACTGCGGGACTTGATGGCGGCAAAGAGCCTGTCCTCTTCCTCGGGCTCGAGAAAGCGGATTCGTCCCGCCCGCTCCTTTTGGCGGCGGAACTCTGGCAGGCTGTGGACGTCTCCCATCTTGTAGGCCTTGCGCAGTAGTTTGCTCAATGCGGCCATCTTTCGATTGATGGTCGCGTTGCTGTTACCGCGTTGGCGCAGGGAGCCTATCAGGCCGTCGAGCGCCTCCTGGGAAAAAGCGCTGAAGCGCTCGCCTAGAAGAATCTCGTCGATCTCGCCGATGAAAGAGCTGACGTTGTATTTGTGCTTTCCATCGTCCCATAGAATATCTTTGTAGGACGCAAAAAGCTCTAAAACCCTAAACGACTTTACTTCTTTAATAGTATTGAAATTGTAAGTTACCTTGCAATTCGTCATTAGGGCGGCAGAATGATGGCCGCTCAAAATATGATCCTTTGAAGTTGCTTTCTTCATAAATTTTCCGGCAACCCATCGACGAAATGCAGCCAACGCTACTCTACGTCGTGGTGGCCGGCAAGATGGCGGCAAATATCATATGGCTCGTGGCAATGCGGCAGGGGCAATTCTTTCCCGGCTTCGGACTGCACTCGCCTACAACGTCCTTCCAGCTCCTCCATTTGGTTCGACATCCCGACGCTGCCGTCGGTAGAAAAACGGCCCAGGTCTCTCGCGAAACCCGGGCCGCCTTTTTGTTTACGACGTCTGCTTATTAGAACGCAGCGTCGAGACGCAGGAAGCCAGCGAAGCCGCCGCCATTGCCGAAGTCGTCGAAGGTGTCGCCATCGTAGTAGTTGAGGGCGAGCTTGGCATCGAGGTTTTCGACGATGTTGTAGTCGATGACTGCGCCGAGCGAGTAGTCGTTGGCGTCGCCTGCCGGGAGACCGTTCAGGTTGTTGTCGTGCGCATCAGCGAAGTACTGACCGCCGAAGCCGACTGCCAGCTTCTCGTTGACCTGGTACTTCAGGTAACCAGCGATCGTCCAGGTGTAGCCGTGGTAAGGACCAGCAGCTGCCAGCGTTTCGGTGCCGCCGATGGCGTTGATGGACCAGAAGGTCGGGCCCGACTCGTAGCCTGCCAGAACCTGCAGGGTGAGGGCGTCGGTTGCCTTGAAGTTGCCGATCGCCTTGAGAGCGAACTCTTCGTAGGCATTGTCATAGCCAGCGTACAGGTTGAGCGAACCCCAGCCCTGCGTGATGGCAACCTTGCCGACGACCAGCGGAACGTAGTCGAAGTTGTCCGACTCTTCTTCCAGGCCGAGCGACACTGCGATGCCGTTGCCAGCGTCGAAGGTGTAGCGGATCTGGTTGATTCGGTCGCCGCCGCCCGAATCGAACTCGCCGTCGAGGTCGCCGTCGAACAGGGTGTCGGTGTGACCGACGAGCAGGCCGCCGAGCTCGAAGTAGGCATGACGCAGAGCCGTATTGCCCTCGGACTTGACGCCGGTCCAGACGTCAAACTCTTCGCCGGTCTCCGGGTCAGTGTCATGCACCCAGCCGCCGCCGCCGATGCTCGCCTGGAACTCGATGTAGCGGCGGAACGTGCCGTACTCGGTTTCCGAACGTGCGTCGAACTTCAGACGGGCGAGCGCCTGCTTGTTCCAGCCGTCGTCGCCAATGTGTTCGGCGAAGTCGATCTGGTAACGAACGAGGCCGCCAACCTTGAGGCAGGTCTCGGTGCCGGGGATGTAGTAGAAGCCCGCGCCGTAGACGTCGCAGATGCGGACGTATTCCATGGGCTCCGGCTCAGCGACGACGACAGCGTCGGCCGCACGAGCGCCGGAGACTGCGAGCAGAGCCGCAGCGGAGCCGAGAAGAAGGCTCTTAATGTTCATTTTCTGACCTCCAGTCAAAAGTTTCAAAAGAGGGTCTGGGTATTTTTTGCTGAAGGACAGCGTTCCCTGCCCCATCCCCGTTTGAAAAAGATGCGCACCGCGCTCCCTCTTCGATCCCGACATTACCCATGAGCCGGCGCGGTTCAACAGCCATCGCAATCTACAGGGGGCTCTGGGCGCGCTATCGGTATGCGATGTTGCACAAATGACACGATTTGATACCTCCCATAAAGAAGTCGTTAAGAAATGGGGCATGCAGACGCCGTTTTCCCGCGGCCCGAGCCGTCTCTTGTGTCCCATCTGAGTTGCATTGTTCTCGAATCTTGAAGCGCTGGCGAGCTCGTCAGGAAGGAATGAGCATCGACGATTCGCGCAGTGAGGTAGCCTGGCGACGCTTTTTATGTCGATTGTCGCAAAGGCTTATTGATTGTGCCGCCCCTTTTCTTTATCCAGCGGCGCAACGGAGAGGTGGCCGAGTGGTCGAAGGCGCTCCCCTGCTAAGGGAGTAGAGGTCAAAAGCTTCTCGTGGGTTCGAATCCCATCCTCTCCGCCAGCCTCTGGCCGTCACCTCCAGAGAAATCCAAAAACCAAAGATAGTTCAACCACTTGCGGGCTTGCACCTGCGAGGCTTTGCGTCTTCAGCGCGTCCGCAGGCGTGCTTCTTTCGGCTTTCAGTCACGATTCTGACTGGAGGTCAGAAAATGAACATTAAGAGCCTTCTTCTCGGCTCCGCTGCGGCTCTGCTCGCAGTCTCCGGCGCTCGTGCGGCCGACGCTGTCGTCGTCGCTGAGCCGGAGCCCATGGAATACGTCCGCATCTGCGACGTCTACGGCGCGGGCTTCTACTACATCCCCGGCACCGAGACCTGCCTCAAGATCGGCGGCCTCGTTCGTTACCAGATCAGCAGCGCTCAGCACATCGGCGACGAAGGCTGGAACAAGCAGGCACTCGCCCGTCTGAAGTTCGACGCACGTTCGGAAACCGAATACGGCACGTTCCGCCGTTACATCGAGTTCCAGGCGAGCGTTCAGGGCGGCGGCTGGAGCAACGAGGCAGGTGCTGGCCGGGTTCAGGGCCAGCCAGGTGAATACTGGCGTGGTGTCAAGGGCGAAAGCGGCACGGCTCTGCGTCATGCCTACTTCGAGCTCGGCGGCCTGCTCGTCGGTCACACCGACACCCTGTTCGACGGCGATCTTTCCGGCGAGTTCGATGCCGGCGGCGGCGACCGCGTCAACCAGATCCGCTACACCTTCGACGCCGGCAACGGCATCGCAGTGTCGCTCGGTCTGGAAGAAGAGTCGGACAACTTCGACTACGTTCCGCTGGTCGTCGGCAAGGTTGCCATCAACCAGGGTTGGGGTTCGCTCAACCTGTACGCTGGCTATGACAACGCCTACGAAGAGTTCGCTCTCAAGGCGATTGCCAACTTCAAGGCAACCGACGCCCTTACCCTGCAGGTTCTGGCAGGCTACGAGTCGGGCCCGACCTTCTGGTCCATCAACCAACTCGGGGCAGTCGACAACTTCCAGGGCGGCGTTTACAAAGGCTACGCTTGGACGGTTGCTGGTTACCTGAAGTACCAGGTCAACGAAAAGCTGGCAGTCGGCTTCGGCGGTCAGTACTTCGGCGACGCGCACGACAACAACCTCGGCGGTCGTCCGGTCGGCGGCGACAACGACTACTCGCTCGGCGCGGTCGTCGACTACAACATCGTCGAGAACCTCGATGCCAAGCTCGCCCTCAACTACTTCAACGGCGACACCCTCGAGCGCACTGCAAATGGCGGCGGTTTCGCTGGCTTCCTGCGCCTCGACGCATCGTTCTAATCGGCTCTACAGCTGATCTGAGGAAAACCCGGCGGGCAACCGCCGGGTTTTTTTGTTCGGCAAAGCAAGGTCGTGGCGGTGCCGAACGCCGTCGCAAAGCACCCGCGTGGCGGCGCTGCGAACAATCGTGCAAGGCGTTCTGGCGATAAGCAGTTCTAGGAGATGCCCGTGCGAGCGCCTGAGAACGCCTAAGCGTCTACACTGCTTATGAAATCCGCAATTTTCTCGGGTAATGCGCCTGTCTCCAGGAACGGTGCGTGTCCCTGGCCTTTGACCGTGATCGTTTCAAGCCCCGGATGGCGCATGCGCATTTCTTCTATGGTTGCAACCGACAGCAGCCGTGAGTTTGCGCCGCGGATGGCGAGCATCGGTATGGCGCATAGTGTGGCGAACTGCGGCCACAAATCAGACAACGGCTGGCTAAGATCCATTGCCAGCACGGTGTTGATCAAGGCGGGATCGAAGTCGACGACCGGCCTTCCATCTTCGTTGCGATAGATCGCGTGGACGAATCGCTGCCAGTCGACCTCGGTCAGTGCCGGAAACGCTTCGCCGTGGACGGCTTTTTGAATCCTGATCGCATCGACGAAATCCGTCGGGCTCGGTGAATTCTCCAGATACGAGCGAATAAGGGCAAGTCCGGCCGGTTCGATAACGGGGCCGATGTCGTTGAGCACGACCGCCTTGATGAGGGCAGGGCGCATCGCGGCCAGGAGGTGGATGATCAACCCGCCGCGCGACGTTCCGATGAAGCCGCCCTGATCGATGCCGAGTGCGTCGAGGCCCGCAAGGATATCGGCTGCTTCCATCCCGACATTGTAGTTCTGCCAGTTCGGGTCGTATTCCGAGCGGCCGCGCCCGCGATAGTCGAAGCATATGATTCGACGTGGTTTTTCTGGATCTGTGGCGAGATGAAGCGCGAGTTCGTGAAAGTCCCGGGCGTTGCGGGTGAGTCCAGGCAGGCACACGACTGGCAAGCCGGGATTGCCGGCGCCGTAGAGTCGCGCGTGAAGCCTCAGGCCGTCCTGCGATGCATAAAAGAAGTCCGAATAGCCGTCATGGCCAGCCATTGCCGCCTCTCCCCCCCGTATTAAGCGCCTGTCGTAACAACCTGAATTAGCTACGGGCTCCTTGCGAGAGTCAAACGAGGGCAAGGAGGCGTGTCAGCGACCCTTCACTAGGTCACCATCGATGTCATAGCTGCCCGACAGGCGCATTTTGTAGACCTGGTAGTTCTCCATGACGCGCTGGACGTAGCTGCGGGTTTCGGAGAATGGAATGCGTTCGATCCAGTCGACGACGGTGTCGATGTCCTTTCCGCGCGGGTCGCCATATCTAGCAATCCATTGGTCCGCACGACGCGGCCCGGCGTTGTAGCCGGCGAAGGTCAGAATGTAGGATCCATCGAAACGACTGAGCTGCTGGCCAAGGAAGGTCGCGCCCAATGTGGCATTGTAGGCGGCATCCGTGGTCAGGCGGTCCTTCGAATAGACCATGCCGGCCTTCTTTGCCAGGTCCTTGGCCGTGCCTGGCATGAGCTGCAAGAGCCCGCGCGCGCCGGCGCCCGAGATGGCTGACACCTTGAACTCGCTTTCCTGCCGCGCGATGGCGTAGGCCAGCGCCTTGCCCGACCCCGAAATATTGGCCGAGGCGGGGATGACGCCGATCGGATGTGACAAAGCACCGATGTCGAGCCCGCGCTGGGCAGCGATCTTGCCGACGCGCAGGGCCAGATAGTGATTGTCCTGTTTTTCGGCCATGGCAGCGAGTAGCGCCAGTTCGCCCGGGCTGTTCAACTGTGCGGCGAGGTCGCGGTAAAGCATCTCGGCATAGCGTGCGTAGCCGGATCCTTCCAATCTCGTGATCGCGCTGACGGCCTCGCGTTGCGAGAATGTCTGGCGGTCGGCCGCGGTCGGCGCGGGATAGGCGACATTGAGCGCCTTGCGGCCGATCCGTTCGGCGGCGAGCTGGCCGTAGAACGTCGTGCCGTAGCTGGCGGCGCGCGCGAAATAATCCTTCGCATCGCCCGGCCCGCCCGATTCGGCGGCGCGGCCGAGCCAGTAATATGCGCGCGACGACGAGATAGGGCTGCCAGCGATCTTGGCGATGTTGGCGAAATGGACCGAGGCGGTCTTGGCGTCGTTGAGGCCGCGCAGGGCGTACCAGCCGGCGTGGAACTCCGCGTCGGCGGCGTTGGTCGGGCTTTCCGCCGAGTGGGCGGCGGCGATCCGGTAGGCGCTCTTGATGTCGCCTTCATCGAGCAGTTCGCGCGACAATACGCGGCGTTCCATCCACCAGGCGTCCGGATCGATCAGTGCCGCACGCTCCTTTGGCGCCTTGAGCATCGCTGCTGCCGCGTCGGCGAATTTTTCCTGCTTGCGCAAGTACCGCGCCTTGGCGAAGAAATAACCCGCCGAACGCTGGTTTGCCGGCACGGCGTCGAGCAGCGCTCCCGCCTTCTTGTCGCCCCTGATCACAGCCGCCCATGCATCGGCCAGTGCCTTGGCGCCGGCGAGGTCGGCGACCCGAACCGCGGAATTCACCCGGTCGGCATAGAGCATGCGTTCCATGCGGATGCGGTGGTCGGCGGCGGGGATCAGGCTGCCGAAGTCATTGAGGATGGCGATTTCGTACTTGGCGTCCAGCTTCTCGTTGCGCCAGTAGGGCAGCAGCACGGCGAGTGCTGCCTTGGCGTTGCCGAGTTCCTTCTGCGCGCGGGCGAGCAGCAACGCGCCTTCGACGGTTTGCGGCTCGCTGCCGGCGAAGGCCGAAACGACGATGTTGGGGCCGGGATTTTCACGCGCCATGGCGCGCTCGCTGTTGCGGCGAAGCGTGGCGAGGCCCGGCCAGTTGGGCAGGGCCTGGGCAGCAGCGGCGATGTCGGCGCTGGGTACCTGGTCGCCGCCATTGATGGCGATCGCCCACATCAGGATGTGGCGGTCGAGCGCGGTCGCGGGCAAACTGTCGCGGATGGCGCGCGCCTGCGCCAGATCGCCGCTGGAAAGCGCATCGAGTCCGTTCTTCAGCCGGTCCAGCGTGCCAAAGGCGGCGCGCGCGGCATCGGCCTTGCCGATGCTGGCGAAGGGGAGGGCCGACGTTGCCTGCGGGTCGAGGCTGGAACTGCCGGCGGGCACGGGCGCGAGGGCGATAAGAGCGCCCAAAAGCGCTATATGATGCGGCCTGGCAGCCCGAATGATCCTGGCCATTCCTTATCCTTGCAGGTGACAGTCGGAGGCGTTTATCACGAGCCTAGGTTGATCTGGTGAAGAGCGGGTAAATGAAAGGTTAGCGTGGTCGTTCGAATTGAAGCCATATAGGCACCGGCCACACTTGCCGCAAATTGGTGTCGAGACTATGGTGCGCGGCCCCGCTTTCGGCTAGAAAGCCGGCGACATCAAAAAGGCTGCGAAACCGTAGGGTTCCTGGAGTTGGACGACATGCTGAGAGGCTCACTTACCGCGCTCGTGACACCATTCGACAAGAATGGCCGTCTCGACGAGAAAGCCTTTCGCGAACTCGTCGAATGGCAGATCGCCGAGGGCACGACTGGTCTTGTGCCCGTCGGCACCACCGGCGAGTCGCCGACGCTGAGCCACGACGAGCATCGCCATGTCGTGAAGATGTGCGTCGAAGTCGCGCGGGGCCGCGTGCCGGTGATTGCCGGCGCCGGTTCGAACAACACCGAAGAGGCCGTCGGTCTGGTGAAGTATGCCGAAAGCGTCGGCGCGGACGCCGTGCTGGTGGTCACGCCCTATTACAACAAGCCGACGCAGCGCGGCCTTTACGCGCATTTCGCGGCCGTTTCGCAGGCAACGACCCTGCCGGTCATCATCTACAACATCCCGCCACGCTCGATCATCGACATGACGCCGGAGACAATGGGCCGGCTGGCCCACGACTTCAAGAACATCGCGGGCGTCAAGGACGCGACCGGCAAGGTCGAGCGCGTCTCCGAGCAGCGCATCACCTGCGGCAAGGATTTCATCCAGCTCTCGGGCGAGGACGCATCCGCGCTCGGCTTCAACGCCCATGGCGGTGTCGGCGCCATTTCCGTGACGTCGAATGTCGCGCCCCGGCTTTGCGCGGAGTTCCAGAAGGCGAGCCTCGCCAACGACAAGGACAGCGCGCTCGAGCTGCAGGACCGCCTCATGCCGCTGCACAAGGCGATCTTCATCGAGCCCGGCGCTTCCGGCGCAAAATACGCGCTGTCGCGCCTCGGCAGGATCGAGAACGTGCTGCGCTCGCCGCTGATGACCGTCGAGGCATCGACCGCCGAAAAGATCGATGCGGCGATGAAGCACGCCGGCCTCATCAACTGAGCTGCGCGAAGTCCTTTCGGAACATCCGCTTTCGCGGTCATCTGAAGGCGTCTTCGCGCTGCCGCGACGCAGCGCTGCGTCGCGGCTCTCGGAAACACCAACATATGACTCGCTCAAGCGAGTTGCAGAACGGGCCCCAAGATCATGAGCCAGGGCAAGAAGTCCGACCCCAACAACAAGATCGCCGCGGAAAACCGCAAGGCGCGCTACAACTATGAGGTTCTCGACACGCTCGAGGCCGGCCTGGTGCTGAGCGGCACCGAGGTCAAGGCGCTGCGGCTCGGCCAGGCCAATATCCAGGATTCCTACGCCTCCTTCGAGGGCGGCGAACTCTGGCTGATCAACTCCTATGTACCGGAATATCTGCAGGCCAACCGCTTCAACCATGAGACGCGCCGTCGCCGCAAGCTGCTGGTCAGCAAGCGCGAGATGGCCAAGCTCGCCCAGAACATCGAGCGCGAGGGCATGACGCTGATCCCGCTCAAGATCTATTTCAATGATCGCGGCATGGCCAAGATGCTTCTCGCGATTGCCCGCGGCAAGAAACTGCACGACAAGCGCGAAAGCGAAAAGCAGCGCGACTGGAACCGCGAAAAGGGACGACTGCTCAAGGAGCGGGGGTAGAACTCTTTAGCGTTGCGCCGAGTCCTCTGCCGAGACCGTCTTCCCATCCTTCGACAGGCTCAGGATGAGGCCTTCGACAGGCTCAGGATGAGGGAGAGCAGAAGCCAACCTTATTCATCGCCACGCTCGCTCTCGCGCCTGGCTATTGTCAAAGAACACTCCCTCGATGGGAGTTCGGGAAGCGGGCGCGAGGCCGTGCCTTCCGATAGTAAGTAATGGCGCGAACCTCGCGCTCCGCCGGCGATTTTTGTTCCCGTCCGTTCCGCTTCTGCAAGCATGGGCATTTTCGCCCTTGCCCCACTAGCGCATCGTCCAGCGCACCCGGGCCGTAATACCCGGAGGGGAACCCTTGGACGGAACCTCCCCGGACCACGAGCCACGTTAGCCCATGATCGGAGGCGCCGGTTCCTCCCCACAGATCACCGTCGCGACCGGCGTTCCCGTGGGAGAAACTCGAGGAATCATACGACAGGTTTTTTGGGCGTGGACAAACGCGCGCGCCTATCCACGCCCCAGCCGACGGCTGATGACAGCAATATGGTCGTGCACCGTCATGGCCATTCAACGTCGCTCCATGATTCCTTTTGTTGCGCCTGGGTGCCGAGCTGTGCCCCAGTGGGCAGCAGCGTTGGCGCGGCTGTTCCAAACGTGGCCGAACGAAGAGCAAGCGTGGATAGATTTCCCAGCAGGTGCCGGGCAGCAATTGAGCGCTGCATTGGAACTATTGCGGCACGGGGTTCACGAAGGCAGCAGGCGCTTCATACCGGGCAAGCGGCTGAGCTTGAGTCTCACCAAATCCGCTGCCTGAGGGAGCAGGTGGTTGTCTGCACGCGCTAGATCCGCGTGCCTTTCGCCCCGTGTCCCGGCCAACTGTTCAGCTGGCGCTATAGCCAGCCGTTCCGTTTGCCAAAGCTCCCTTGCCCCGGTTGTCGCCTCACGCACCACCGGGCTTTTTTGCGTGATCCGGGGGCAACATCAGGCCTCGCGCCGCAGCGAACGATCTCGACGGCGCCTGTGGTTCGGGCCTGGGCTCGTCGATCAGGCCTTTGATGAGAGAGAAGCTCGCGCCCAAAAGGACGATGGCGAAAGGAAACCCTGTCGAAACGGCCATCGCCTGAAGCGCGGCGAGGCCGCCGCCCAGAAGCAGCGCGATGGCGACAAGGCCCTCTAACGTCGCCCAGAAGACACGCTGCGGCACCGGCGCGTTGACTTTGCCGCCGGCCGAGATCGTGTCGATGACCAGCGAGCCAGAATCCGACGAGGTGACAAAGAACACGATGACCAGGATGATGCCGATGAATGAGGTTATGCTGGTCAGCGGCAGCTGTGACAGCATCTGGAACAGCTGCAGCTCAAGCGATGCGTCGCGTGCCGCGGTGAAGCCGTCGAGCAGCTGGCCGATCGCCGTGCCGCCAAGAGCCGTCATCCACAGCACCGAGACCAGCGACGGCACCAGAAGCACGGCTATGAGCAGCTCGCGGACGGTTCTGCCGCGGCTGACGCGCGCGATGAACATGCCGACGAAGGGCGACCAGCTGATCCACCAGGCCCAATAGAAGGCCGTCCAGCCATGGCGGAAGTTGTCGTCGCTGCGGCCGAAGGGGTTCGAAAGCGCAGGCAGGTACTCGGCATAGGCGCCCAGGTTGCGGAAGAACCCGGTGACGATCTGGGTCGTTGGGCCAACGGCGACGATGAAGCCAAGCAGGGTGATGGCAAGCAGCATGTTGATTTCCGACAGCCGCTTCACGCCCTTGTCCATGCCGGCAACGACGGATGCCGTGGCGATGGCCGTGATCACCAGAATCAGGATGACCATGGTGCCGCTGGTGGAGGTCCAGCCGAACAGGAATTCGAGGCCGGCGCTGGCCTGTTGCGCGCCGATGCCCAGCGACGTCGACAGGCCGAAAAGGGTGGCGAAGACCGCCAGGATGTCGATTACGTGGCCCGGCCAGCCCCAGACGCGCTCGCCGAAGATGGGGTAGAACACCGAACGCAAGGTGAGCGGCAGCCCTTTGTTGTAAGAAAACAGTGCCAGCGACAAAGCGACGATGGCATAGATCGCCCACGGGTGCAGGCCCCAGTGGAAGATGGTGGCGGCCATGGCAAGCCGACGCGCCTCCGCCGCGTCGCCGACGGCGCCGCCCAGCGGCGCCCAGTCGGTGCGGATGCCGTTTTCAACCACAGGCCCGTCGAGGGCGGCGGTGAAATGCGACATCGGCTCGGAGACGCCATAAAACATGAGGCCGATGCCCATGCCGGCGGCGAACAGCATCGCGAACCAGCCGACATAACCATACTCTGCCACAGCCTCGGGACCGCCGAGGCGGATTCGGCCGACGGGCAGTACGATCAGCGCCAGGCACAGCAGGACGAAGACGTTGCCGGCCGAGAGGAAGAACCAGTCGAGGTTGTCGGTCAGGAAGCTGCGCAGGTCGGCAAAGAAAGGAGCGAGCGAGGTCTGGAACATCAGCGTCAGCAAGGTGAAGGCGACGACGCTCAATGCCGCGACGGAAAAGACGATGTTGTGGATGTCGAGCTCGAAGACGAAGCGTCGGCGGTACTGGATATTGTCCTGACCGATTTCATAGTCGGTCTCAATGATCTGGGTTGCTCCTTCGGGAGCGGGAATGGCCATATCGGCCAAATCTGGCTGCAATGTCGTTGTCGTCATCAGGATTGTCCCTCGTGTTCTTCAAGGGCGCAGCAAAAACGAGCGGGATGCCACGCGACGGGTGGGCGCTGAAGCCGTTCGTTCGAGGCCGGAAATGGAAGGCGCAAAAGGTCGAAAGGCAGCTTAGCTGTGAGTGTTCAGGCCTGTCAGCACTTGCAAGGCGGCTTGCGCGTTGCGGGCTTCGGCGACTGAATCTGGTGTCCGATTGCAGCTCGCTGACAATCGATGGGCTTCGGTAGCCCGATGTGTTCGAATTGACTCACGGAGGTGCTAATATCGAGAAGATTGAATTTTGTCAATCTTGCGTCGATTTCCCGGCAGTTGGCAGGATGAATCAAGGCTGATTGAAGGTAAGCTGATAGTGTAATTCGATGGAAGAATATTATTCCTGATTAATACTTCATAAGGTTGTCAGCTTGTTTGAAGGGGTCTGCCAGACACGTCCACGAACGCACCGTAATTGGTGCTGGAGCGCAGGCACAGGCAGTTCGAAAACACCGCGATGCCGCTGACGTCGTGGCGGCCGCCGCCATCAGGCCCTTTGGGAGCTGGCTGGGGCTGAAATCAGGGCTGTATTCTGTAGACGATCGGCTAACCACGTCGCCGCAACCTACCCCGGGGCGGCTTCTTTCCCGGCAAGACCTTTATCGGTGAAACCGCCCGGCCCATCGCGGGCCGAATGCCGGCGGGCGCTGGCGCGCCGCGCCGGGGTTTGTGCGGGACCGGAAGCTCGGTTGCTCGGCTACTTCCGCAGGAATTCGGCTACGTCACGGAAAACGTTGACGAACATCTCTTCCGTCAGGACGCCGGTATTGGTGTTGTAGCGCGAGCAGTGATAGCTCGAAAACACCGCTATTCCACCGACGTCGCAACGCGCGCCATGCTTGAACGGCACCGCCGCCACACGTGCACCGAGCGCACGCACCGTCGACTGATGGCCGATCGAGCCCAGCGTCAGGATGGCCTTCAGATTGGGAAAACGCGCGATGGTCGGCACCAGGAAGGTGCGGCAGGTGTTGATCTCGGCACCCACCGGCTTGTTGTCCGGCGGCACGCAGCGCACGGCGTTGGTGATTGCCGTGCCGATCAGTTCAAGGCTGTCGTCGGGCCGCGCCTCGAACTCGCCGCGCGCCATGCCGAAGCGCTTGAGCGTGGAATAGAGAAGCTCGCCGGCATAGTCGCCGGTGAAGGGGCGTCCTGTTCGGTTTGCCCCACGCACGCCGGGTGCCAGCCCGACGATCAGGAAACGCACGGCCTCTTCCCCCTCCGGCGGCAGGAAGGAACGCACGGGAGCGTTGTACCAGCTTGGCTCGCGCTCGCGCCAACTGGCGATGAAATCATGCAGGCGCGGGCAGAGCGGGCAATTCCGGTCGGGATCGACCGGCAGGGCGGGCAGGGGACTGTGCATCAAATGTCGTCGGGCGCGGGTTCGGTCGGGTCGGGCTTGCGGGCCGGACGTTCGGAGGGTTCGCGGCCGATCTCAGCCTTCAGGGTCATCAGGTCGATGAAGTGATCGGCCTGACGGCGCAGATCGTCCGAGATCATCGGCGGCTGCGAAGCCATTGTGGAAATCACCGAGACCTTGCGGCCACGGCGCTGCAGCGCTTCGACCAGGGTGCGGAAGTCACCGTCGCCGGAAAAGATGACATAGTGATCGACGACATCGGCGAGCTCCAGGGCATCGACAGTCAGCTCGATGTCCATGTTGCCCTTGATCTTGCGCCGGCCGGTGGCGTCGGTGAACTCCTTGGCCGGCTTGGTGACGACCTTGAAGCCGTTATAGTCAAGCCAGTCGATCAGCGGGCGGATCGAGGAGTACTCCTGATCCTCGACCAATGCCGTGTAGTAATAGGCCCGCAGCAGGTAGCCTCGCTTCTGGAAGCTGGCCAGCAGTTTGCGATAGTCGATGTCGAACCCGAGAGAGCGCGACGTGGCGTAGAGGTTGGCTCCGTCGATAAAAAGAGCGATTTTCTCGCGAGGATCAAACATAGGAAAATATCCTTGTTGAAATAGGCTGTGGCCAAATACGCTGAATCGAGCGTCCGTTCTCCCCCAAATCAATGCCTTGCCCCTATTCGGGAAATATCGCCGGGCGCGAGTCATTCCAAGAGGGGGAAGGTTGTCGAGCACTAAAATAAATAGTGAGTGGATACCGGCCGGGAATTCTGTTGGTTTCGCCCCGACGAGGCTTCATGCTTGAATTGCGCGCCCTTTCAGGTTAAGGCACGCGCCAGCTTTCCGTCAAATCCATGCATGAAAGGGGCACTTCATGGCCCGCGTAACCGTTGAAGACTGCATTGACAAGGTCGACAACCGCTTTGAGCTGGTGCTCCTCGCCGGCCATCGCGCCCGCCAGATCTCGCAGGGCGCCCAGATCACGCTGCCGCGCGACAACGACAAGAACCCGGTCGTGGCACTGCGCGAAATCGCCGACGAAATGCTGTCGCCGGACGATCTCAAGGAAGACCTGATCCATTCGCTGCAGAAGCACGTCGAAGTCGACGAGCCGGAGCCCGAGGCGCCCGAGCCCGCGGACCAGACCACCGCTGCTGCGATCGACAGCGACGAAGCCGAAGAAAACATCAACTTTGACCGCATGTCGGAAGAAGACCTGCTCGCCGGCATCGAGAGCCTGGTCGCGCCCGAAAAGAGCGACGACTACTAAGAGTTTGACGCTAACTCTACCCTGCCGGGCATCTGCTTCGGTTTTCTGCGCTTCCGGTGCTCACGGACCCCCAAGTCCGTTCCGCTCCGGTTCTCGAAAACCAAACCATCTCCCTCGGCAGGGCGAGTTACCGAACAAACTCCGGGCGGCGGCTGCAAAGTAACCAAAAAGGTCCCGCGCGGCGTGAAACTCACGTCATCGCCACTTCCGCGCCGCAACATCAGTGGTTATCTATGACATGCGTCGCAAGCCCTTGCGGCGCATGATTCATTTCGAGTTCCAGGAAGCCGCCCATGATGCGTCAGTATGAGCTTGTCGAGCGCGTCCAGCGCTACAAGCCTGACGTCAACGAGGCGCTGCTCAACAAGGCCTATGTCTATGCCATGCAAAAGCATGGCCATCAGCGCCGCGCCTCGGGCGATCCGTATTTTTCGCACCCGCTCGAAGTAGCGGCGATCCTCACCGACATGCATCTGGACGAGGCGACCATTGCGGTCGCGCTGCTGCACGACACCATCGAAGACACCAGTGCGACCCGTGCCGAGATCGACGAGCTGTTCGGCCCTGACATCGGCAAGCTGGTCGAGGGCCTGACCAAGCTCAAGAAGCTCGACCTCGTTTCCAAGAAGGCCGAGCAGGCGGAGAACCTGCGCAAGCTTTTGCTGGCGATCTCCGAGGACGTGCGCGTGCTTCTGGTCAAGCTCGCCGACCGTCTGCACAACATGCGCACGCTGCACCACGTGCCCGAAGGCAAGCGGCTGCGCATCGCCGAGGAGACGATGGACATCTATGCGCCGCTGGCCGGCCGCATGGGTATGCAGGGCATGCGCGAGGAGCTGGAAGAACTCGCCTTCCGCTACATCAATCCCGAGGCCTATCGTACGGTCACCGAGCGCCTTGCCGAAATGTCGGCGCGCAGCCAAGGTGTGCTCGTCGACATTGAAAAGGCGCTGTCGGCGCAGTTCGAGAAATATGCGATCAAGGCGGACGTGACGAGCCGGCAGAAGAAGCCGTGGTCGGTATTCCGCAAGATGGAGACCAAGGCGCTGTCGTTCGAGCAGCTGTCGGACATCTTCGGCTTTCGCGTCGTCGTCGACTCAGTCGCCGATTGCTACCGCGCGCTGGGTGCCATCCACACCACCTGGTCGATGGTGCCGGGGCGCTTCAAGGACTACATCTCGACGCCAAAGCAGAACGACTACCGCTCGATCCACACCACCATCGTCGGCCCGTCGCGCCAGCGCATCGAGCTGCAGATCCGCACGCGCGAGATGAACAAGGTCGCCGAATACGGCGTGGCCGCGCACTCGATCTACAAGGACAACTTGGCAAAGATCAACGGCGCCGGCCACACCATCTCCAAGGAAACCAACGCCTATGCCTGGCTGAGGCGTACGATCGAGCAGCTCGCCGACGGCGACAATCCCGAGGATTTTCTCGAAAACACCAAGCTCGAGCTGTTCCAGGACCAGGTCTTCTGCTTCACCCCCAAGGGCATGCTGATCGCCCTGCCCAGGGGTGCGACGCCGATCGACTTCGCCTATGCGGTGCATACCGATGTCGGCGATACCTGCGTCGGCGCAAAGGTCAACGGCCGGGTGATGCCGCTGATGACCGAGCTCAAGAACGGCGACGAGGTCGAGATCATCCGCTCCAAGGCGCAGGTGCCGCCGGCAGCGTGGGAATCGATCGTTGTCACTGGAAAGGCGCGCTCGGCGATCCGGCGGGCAACCAAGAACGCCATCCGCAAGCAATATTCCGGGCTCGGCAGCCGTATTCTCGAACGCGCCTTCGAGCGCGCCGGCAAGAAGTTCTCCAAGGACAGCCTGAAGCCGGTACTGCACAGGCTCGCGCGCAAGGACATCGAGGATGTGCTTGCGTCTGTCGGCCGTGGCGAGCTGTCGTCCAACGACGTCGTACGCGCCGTCTTCCCCGACTACAAGGAAGAGCGCGTGACGCAGACGGCGAAGCCGCGCGAGGAAGGCTGGTCGAAGATCCGCAACGCCGCCGGCATGCTGTTCCAGATTCCCGGCCGTTCGGCCGCGCCGACACGCAAGGAAAGCAAGCGCTGGGGCCCCGCCGTGCCGATTCGCGGTGTCAGCGGCGACCTGCCGGTACGTTTCGCACCCGAAGGAGCGGTGCCGGGCGACCGTATCGTCGGCATCATGCAGCCTGGCTCGGGCATCACCATCTATCCGATCCAGTCGCCGTCGCTGATGGCCTTCGACGACCAGCCGGAGCGCTGGATCGACGTGCGCTGGGATCTCGACGAGGGCTCGAAGGAGCGATTTCCGGCGCGGCTTTCGGTGACCGCGATCAACGCGCCGGGCTCGCTTGCCGACATCGCCCAGGTGGTCGCGGCCAACGACGCCAACATCCACACGCTGTCGATGATACGCACCGCGCCCGATTTCACCGAAATGCTGCTCGATCTCGAAGTCTGGGATCTGAAGCACCTGAACCGGCTGATCTCCCAGCTCAAGGACAACTCCAGCGTCAGCGATGCCCGCCGCGTCAACGGCTAAGGGCAGGCAAGCTGGGCGAAAAAGAAAGACGACACGACATGCAAACGAGCGAAGTTCTGGACATCTTCCGTTCGGCTGGTGCGGTGCTGGAAGGGCATTTCATCCTGACCTCAGGCCTGCGCAGCCCAGTGTTCCTGCAAAAGGCACGCGTGTTCATGCATGCCGACAAGACCGAGACACTGTGCAAGGCGCTTGCCGAAAAGATCCGCGCGGAGGTCAAGGGCGACATCGACTATGTCGTTGGCCCGGCGATCGGCGGACTTATCCCTGCCTATGAGACGTCGCGGCATCTGAAGGTGCCGGCGATCTGGGTCGAGCGCGAGCAGGGCACTTTCCGGTTGCGCCGCTTCGAGATCGAAAAGGGCGCGCGCGTCGTCATCGTCGAGGACATCGTCACGACCGGCCTGTCGATCCGCGAGACCATCGAGTGCTTGCGCGACCTCGGCGCCGAGGTCGTGGCCGCCGCCTGCATCATCGACCGCTCGGCCGGCAAGAGCGATGTCGGCGTGCCGTTGATCGCGCTCGCCGAATATGAGGTGCCGGCCTATCCGGCCGACCAGCTGCCACCGGAACTGGCGGCGATCCCGGCGGTCAAGCCGGGCAGCCGCAACATCTGAGGCACCGATGATCATCGGCATCGGCTCCGACCTGATCGACATAAGGCGGATCGAAAAATCGATCGCCCGCCACGGCGAGCGCTTCATCCAGCGCGTCTTCACCGAGGTCGAGCAGGAGAGGGCCGAGGGCCGTCGCGGGCGCATAGCCTCCTATGCCAAGCGCTTCGCCGCCAAGGAAGCGTGCTCGAAGGCGCTGGGCTGCGGCATCGCCGAAGGCGTGTTCTGGCGCGACATGGGCGTGGTCAACATGCCGGGCGGGCGCCCGACCATGGAACTGACCGGCGGGGCTGCGCGGCGCATCGCCGAAATGGTGCCGGCAGGCCATCGCGCGGTGGTTCACCTGACAATCACCGACGATTTTCCCCTGGCACAAGCCTTTGTGATCATCGAGGCGGTGCCCGTCGAACAACCGCCACTATCTTAGGGTTTTGGCGGCGGCCAAGACATTGCCCCGGGGCCAGCGAGCCCTTATACCATCGCGACCTACAATCGAGGACGACATGAGCGTGGCTGAAAAACAGAAGAAGTCCGGCGGGCTCGGCGAGACCGTAAGCGTCATCGTTCAGGCGCTGTTGCTCGCCCTGGTGATCAGGACGCTGCTTTTCCAGCCGTTTTCGATCCCGTCGGGCTCGATGCGGCCTACGCTGCTCGAAGGCGACTACCTGTTCGTCACCAAATGGGCTTACGGCTATTCGCGCTATTCGCTGCCGCTGTCGCCCAACCTGTTTTCGGGCCGTATCTTCGGCTCCGATCCGGAGCGTGGCGACGTCGTCGTCTTCAAGTTCCCGCCCAATCCTTCTCTCGACTACATCAAGCGCGTTGTCGGCCTGCCCGGTGACCGCATCCAGATGAAGGATGGCCAGCTCTACATCAACGGCACCGCCGTTACGCGCGAGAAGGTCGGCCAGATCGACAACCCCGACATCACCGAGGTCAACCGGCCGGTCGATGTCTATCGCGAGACGCTGCCGAACGGCGTTTCCTATGACACGCTCGACCTGACGCCAGACTCGATCGGCGACAACACGCGTGAATTCGTCGTGCCCGAAGGCCACTTCTTCATGATGGGCGACAATCGCGACAATTCCACCGACAGCCGCTTCAACGTCGGCTTCGTGCCCGCCGAGAACCTTGTCGGCCGCGCCAACATCATCTTCTTCTCGATCGCCGACGGCGCAAGCCCGCTGGAAATCTGGAAGTGGCCGACCGAGATGCGCGGCTCGCGCCTCTTCAACTTCGTCCGATAGGCATGGCTGGCAAACGGCTCACCGCCACGGAACTTGCCGATGCGCTGCAACTTCGCACCGGCCATATCTTCCGCGACCATCAGCGCCTGCTACGGGCGCTGACGCATGGCAGCGCGCGCAGCGCAAACGCAGGCGTGGACTACGAGCGCTTCGAGTTCCTGGGCGACCGCGTGCTGGGCCTGGCCGTCGCCGACATGCTGCTGGCCGATTTCCCGGAAGCGCCTGAAGGCGAGCTTTCGGTACGGCTCAACGCGCTGGTCAATGCCGAGGCCCTGGCGCAGATCGCCGACGAGATCGGGCTGGCCGAGTTGATCCGCGCCGGCTCCGAAGTGCGCAATCTCGCCGAGCGCAAGCGCGTCAATCTGCGCGCCGACGCGCTGGAATCACTGATCGCCGTCATCTATCTCGACGGCGGGCTGGATGCGGCCAAGCGCTTCATTCACAAGTACTGGAAGCCGCGCGCCGAGGCCGCGGGCGCGGCCCGCCGCGACCCCAAGACCGAATTGCAGGAATGGGCGCACCAGGCGTCGACAGCAGTGCCTGCCTACCAGATCGAAAGCCGCACCGGCCCTGATCACGACCCCGTATTTTCGGTGAGCGTGCGGGTCGGCAAATTTTTGCCCGCCACCGGCACCGGTCGCTCCAAGCGCGAGGCCGAGCAGAACGCAGCCGCCGCCCTTTTGGTGCGCGAGGGCGTTTGGAAGAATGAGGAGACCGCATCGTGACCGATGCCCCTGAAACCACTACGCCTGAAACGGGTGCCACCCACTCGGGCTTTGTCGCGCTGATCGGCGCGCCGAACGCCGGAAAATCGACGCTGGTCAACCAGCTTGTCGGCGCGAAAGTGTCGATCGTCACCCACAAGGTGCAGACCACGCGCGCGATCGTGCGCGGCATCGCCACCCACGATAACGCCCAGATCGTGTTTATCGACACGCCCGGCATTTTCAAGCCGAGGCGCCGCCTCGACACGGCAATGGTGACGACCGCCTGGGGTGGGGCAAAGGATGCCGACCTGATCCTGGTGCTCATCGATGCCGAGCGCGGCATCAAGGGCGATGCCGCGGCCATCCTCGAACGCCTCAAGGACGTGCGCCAGCCCAAGGTACTGATCCTCAACAAGGTCGACCGGGTCGATCCCGAAAAGCTGCTGAAGCTGACTGCGACCGCGAACGAGGCTGTCGATTTCGAACGCACCTTCATGGTTTCGGCACTGACCGGATCGGGCTGCAAGGACCTGCTCGACTTCCTGGCCAAGCGCCTGCCCGAAGGCCCTTGGTACTATCCCGAGGACCAGATTTCCGACCTGCCGATGCGCCAGCTGGCGGCCGAGATCACGCGCGAGAAATTGTATCTCAGGCTGCACCAGGAGCTGCCTTACTCGTCGCATATCGAGACCGAGAAATGGGAAGAGCTGCCCGACGGGTCCGTGCGCATCCAGCAGGTGATCTTTGTCGAGCGCGACAGCCAAAAGAAGATCGTGCTCGGCCACAAGGGCGAGACCATCCGCGCCATCGGCCAGGCCTCGCGCATGGAGATCGCGGGCATCCTGGAACAGAAAGTGCACCTGTTCCTGTTCGTGAAAGTGCGCGAGAACTGGGGCGACGACCCCGAGCGCTACCGCGAAATGGGTCTGGATTTCCCGCACTAGGGAAGGGCGATGGCTGATATGGAAACCGTCCTTCCAGTTACGATGTGCTATCGTACTCGCAACGGTCGAAAGGTTGCTTGAAGTGAAATCTGTTTTCACAATTGGCTACGAAGGGACAGATATCGACCGTTTCTTGCGTACCTTGCAGATTGTAGGCATCGAGACAGTCGCGGATGTTCGAGCAATCCCGCTGTCGCGCAAGAAGGGGTTCTCAAAAAACACTCTTAAAGCCAGACTCGAAGAGGTAGGCATAAAGTACCTCCCACTATCAGCCCTAGGCGATCCTAAGCCGGGTCGCGAAGCTGCCAAGGCAGGGGATCTTGCTAAATTTCGCCACATCTACTCGGCTCACGTGGACCGGCCAGATTCGGCGTTGGTCATCGCCGAACTTGCCAAGACTGCAGAGCGGACGAAGGTTTGTCTGCTTTGCTTCGAACGTGACCCGAAGACCTGTCACCGTTTGATCGTCGGTGAACGAATGGCTCCTTACGGCTACACAATGAGCCATCTGTATGCCGATGACCCGCAGCGCTATGTTCGAAACGGGGCGCGCTTGGTAACTTCTCCTCCAGCATTGGCCTGACACGTTCAGAACAGTTCGCCTTGTTGCCTTTGGTCAGATGTTCGTCGTGGCGGATAGATCAGGCTGACGATGAGCCACTGATCTGGAAACCGGTGAATATTTCCCATTAGGAACGTTAGGTCCTGGCCCGGGAGGCGCGTCTCCATCTGGAAACGAAACGCCCTTTCCCAATCGTTACCATGGGATCTGACGCAATTCCAATAAAGTGCCCCTGCCTCCCAATCGACGATCTTGTGCCTGTAGGCGACAGGTCCCGTAGGCGTGTGGCATTCATAGGAATAGTAGAAATCGAACGGAATCTTGCGAAGGGTCTTGATGATCTTAGCTTCGCGTTCGTCAAACAGGCCTGCCTGTTTTTGATCTTGTTCAAGCTTTGCAAGCTCCTCAGGAGTCCAGCCTTGCTTCAGAGCGGGGGCAATATCTAGGGAGAGTATCCTGGCCGGCTTCAACAAACCGAGTGATCGATTATTAGATATCCGGGCGTCATTCAGGCTCTTGAAGTCCGAAAAGAGGGCGAGCTTGTCCATCAGCCTGCGCCGCTCCGCCCAGCCGTCCTTGGTTGAAACCTCGACACCTCTATGAATGGTGTCAACAAGAATGGTGTGGCTTTCCGGACGATGATCTTTGGAGGACTTGCGGACCTTCGTTGTGATCCACTGCCATTTTTTGAATTGTTGTTCTTCGGTGATCAGTCTGAATGGAACTGGGAACAGACGGATGAGATCACCAGTCTCGTCCATGCCTGCCACACATGAAGTTTCCGCATATTTGCCGCTTGGTGAAGGATAGGTCTTGCACAGAATAAGGATACGAAGGTTCCGAATCTGCATGAAGTTCCTCGAAATTATCCAATCATTTTTGAAATTGCATCTAGAAGAAAGCTGAGTGAGCAAGATAGTCAATAAGAACGAACAAAATCCCGAAAGGGGTACGGGGATCAAGTCCTATTAATTTACAGCATCGGCCCGAAAGTCGGATTCGATGCTCGGAAAGTACCACGCGTAAGATGGACCATGCGAAGGGGCGGCACCTTGCAGCGCCGCCCCTTCATGTTGAGTTTCTTCAGTTTCCGGTTGGCATGGGAAGCTTGAACCCGTCCTTGGCGAGCTGATCGCGTACCCATTGGAACTGCTGGTATCGCGAGATCTCGATCGGACCGGAGTAAGACGCGCTCTGCAGCTTGCGCGGCGGATACTTCAGATAGGTCTTCATCAGTTCCTCGATGGCGGCACTGATCGTGACCATCGTCCAGGTGCGCTCGGTATAGTTGTTCATGAAGATGTCGTAGCGCTCCTGGGGATCCTGCCAGAGATCGAACACTTGCGGCACGGTTGCCACATACTTATCCGCGCCCTTCCATCCGAGATTGGAATCGACGGCCAATCCGCCGGTTGCCTCGCCATCGTCGCCGCGCAGATTGAACACGGCCTTGTAGTTGCCGAGGCGGGCAGCGCCGGGAGACAGTTCGTTCTCGGTAAAATAGAACCACGAGAACTTGATAGATCGGGTTCATCGGTCATGTCGATCTCTTCATCAGCTGTGGGGCTGCTGCAAAAGCTGACATGGGAGCCGGCTGCGCTGCGAGCTGCCAGGATGCGCGAAGGGTGCCGGCTTCTTTCGATCCGGTGGGCATGCGGCGTGTCTGGGCAAAGGCTAACTGCGGCTTGTTCCGACTTGCAGGTGGCCGTGTGCCTCCGGCGGAGTGTAGTTTCGCTCGTCCTTGGCGGCGAGCTGATAGGCAGTACCGGAAGCGGCAAGGCCAGTTTCAGGAGGCGGAACGTCCGTCCACCTCCCGATCATTCCACCGCTACTCAACGACACTGTTGGAGCGGATGCGGGCCATTGCCTACTGAGCTTCCTGGCAGGCGCGCAGGCTCTTGAAGGCGGCATCGGTGCCGGTAAGGGGCAACACGATCGGCTGGCGTCCCGCCGGGGAGATTGTCAGGTTCTTCTTCTTGGCGAGATCATAGATGAACTCGGGATTGTTGACCCAGACGAAGGCCCCTTTCATCCCGTCGATCTGCTGGCCGGTTGCCGCGCCGCTGAATTTCTCCCCGTCGACATCGAAAATCACCTCGAGCGAGTCCCCGGCGCTGACGTTGGCGTCGGCCTTGGTGTAGAGCGCCATGTAACCACGTTTCTCGGCGGTCGCGTCGATGCCCATCTGGAACTGCGCTTCGCTGTTCAGTTTCTTCGAGATCACGCAGCCCGGGCCCATGTCCGGCTTGATGAAGATGTCCCAGCCGGCCTCGGTCCCGAACTTTTTCAAATCCTGGGCGGAGGCTGGGGCGGCCCAAGCTGCGAGGGCCACTATCATTCCCACTACTGTCTTCGTGTACATGCGCTTATCCTTCGTTTTGCTTCGTAGAAAAACCACTTGCTGCACGTGCGGTTGCGCTGAGTTCAGTATTCTGGAGGCGTTGAGCCGAACAATTTGGCTCAGAAACTGCGTTGATTGTCTGGCGTGAATTTCCCCTCTTGGACTTGTTCTTCGCAATGTCGAGCCTGTCGAAGAAGTCGCCCAGGAGAGGCAATACGAGACTTGAATTGTCGAATGCTGGAATGTCCCCCGGGAATTGGAAGCGGGTAACGGTAACAATGCTCCGGGCGCGAGGCAAGTGCCTGCAACCTGTCCGAGCGCGATCAAGATCAGGGTTGCTACGCAAGATCGTATCGCGGCACGTGGTTCGGGTAAGACTGGTCGTCGATCTGGAAACGGGTTTCGCCGACCTTCGCAAAACCATACTTCAGGCAGAATTGGGTGGCGCGGTCATATTCGGTGTCGAGCGCCGCCTCGACCGCGCGAACGCCAGCGCCTTGAGCCTGCATGCTTGGCTGCAACGCAGACCAATACATCAATAGGAATAGACCGGACCATGGTGGTGGACCGCCCGGCGTTCGGGGAGTAGGTTGCGGTAGTCTACGCCTGAACCTGCATGCCCAGGTTGCATAGGCGAGGTTGAGGGAACGGCGATGCAGGCCGCGACATGGCGGACCCCGCCTGACCCGAAGTCGCATTCTAAGGAAAGCCCCAACGCAGACAACCAAAGCGAGGTTCTCCCATGTTCGAACAGCATGACCTCCTCAATCGGGCTCGCCAAACCGTGAGCGCCGCTAGAAAAAGCCTGCCAGTCATTGCGACGGCATCCGCCACGGCTCTGGTCTTGACGTTGGGCCTCGGAGCGCCAGCAAGGGCCGATGAAGCCGGAGCGAAATCCATGCTCAAGGCGATGTCGGACTACCTGGCCGCGCAGAAAAACATATCGTTCGAATACGACACCAATCTCGAGGTCGTGACCAAGGATCATCAGAAGCTGCTGCTGGCGAGTTCGGGTGAAGTCGATCTCAGCCGGCCCGACAAGTTCCGGGCGACGCGCAAGGGCGGGTTCGCCAATGTCGAAATGGTGTTCGACGGCAAGGTTCTGACCTTGCTGGGCAAGGACGCCAATGCCTACGCGCAGGTCGATGCTCCCGGCACTGTGGATCAACTCGTCGATGCGTTGCGCGACAAGTACCACAAGCCGGTTCCGGGCGCCGATCTGTTGCTGTCGAACGTCTACGACGAACTGATGCATGACGTGAAGAACGTCAAGGATCTCGGCAGCGGCGTGATCGGCGGCACTGAATGCGACCACCTGGCGTTCCGGGCCAAGGACGTTGATTGGCAGATCTGGATTGCGCAAGGCGAGCATCCCTATCCGTGCCGGTATGTCATAACCTCAATAGGGATTGCCCAAGGGCCGCAATACAGCATCCAGATCAGCGACTGGGAAGCCGGCACTGACGCAAAGGCCGATGACTTTGCCTTCAAGGCGCCAGCCGGCGCCAAGAAGATCGACGTCAAGGAATTGCGCGATATCGACGAACTGCCCAGCCATTTTGCGCCAGGAGGCGGCAAATGAACACGTCAAGGAAGTTCAGGATCTATCTTGTCGCCGCAACCGCGGCATTCCTAGGGCTCGGAGCCCTGGAGCGGCCGACAATGGCTGGCCTTCATGGGTTCAGTCTTGTCTCGAGCGCCGAGGCGAGGGTCGGCCGCCCGTTGACGCCGGTGAGCGTTGCAGGAGTGGCCAGGCGCACCGCGCGCCGCTGCGCGGTTGGCGTGTATTACTGCTAGGCGACCGTTCAGCTCTTTTGCAGGGCGACGTGAACCCCAAGGCCGACAAGCACCGCGCCGCCGGCGCGTTGCATCAGGCGCTGGGCACGGCTTGAGCGCCGCAGCCTTGTGATCATCGCACCGGCCAGGACCACGCCAATGATGTCGGCGCTCGAAAACATCATGTTGACGATCATGCCCAGCAGGAAGAACTGCAGCCAGACCGGAAATGCCGCCGACGCATCGATGAATTGCGGCAGGAACGCCATGAAGAAGATCGCCGTCTTGGGGTTGAGCACCTCGACGGTGACGCTTTCGAAGAAGGCGCGCCGGGCGGATTTGGGTTCGATGACGGGGAGGTCGCCATCGCCCTGGACCTTGGCGCGGAACAGCGCGATGCCGAGCCAAATGAGATAGGCCGCGCCGACTAGTTTGACGGTCATGTAGGCCACAGGCACGGCGTGAAAAAGAACCGAAAGGCCGGCCGCGGCGGCAATGACATGGACATAACCGCCGAGATGGATGCCGAGCGCTGCCATCAATCCCGACCACCTCCCGCGCGCCAGCGTCTGGGCGGCGGCGTAAAGCATGGCAGGGCCAGGCATGAAGGCGAAGATCGCGGTGGTGGCGAAAAAGGCGATCAACAGCTCGGTCGACGGCATGCCTGTACTCCCGTGGTGGCCGCTTGGGTCATATGCCCAATCACGCGAAACTACATGATCCTTGGCTGTGCGATAGCCGCAGTTCGATCATTCTGGCGCGCTGGTGCTGCCCAGGGATAGCGCCAGTTTGCGCAAAAGCCTTGTGAGCTGCTCCTGCTCTGTTTCGCTCAGGCTTTCGAGCATCACTGCCTCCACCGCCATGTCGGCCTCGAACGCCTCGCGGGCGCGGCGGATGCCTTCGTCGGTCAATTCGACAGGCAGGCTGCGGCCGTCACCTTCCGGACTGACCTGCCTGACCAGACCGGCCTTGGCGAGGCGGTTGATCCGGTTGGTGATGCCGCCGGACGAAATCATCATCGAGCGGTAGAGTTCCGTCGGGCGAAGACGGTAAGGCGGCCCGGAACGCAGCAGCGTGAACAGAACGTCGGCCTCGCCGCTGTCGAGCCCGTAGGCGGCGAAGATCGCCTCGATCTTCGGCCGGGCCGCCAGCGTGATCCAGCGCGCGCGGCCCAAGATGGCCATCCCTCGCGTATCGAGATCGGGAATCTCCTTGGCCCATTGCGCGCGCCGCGCATCGATACCGTCGCGAAATTCACTCTGTTCGTCGTTGAGATGTCTTGACACTAAGATAATTCCGTATTTATCTTAACGGTAAGATATATTGGGGTGAGAGATGACGCAACAGGATGTTTTGCGGTTTCCCGTTTCTGCTGCCGCGCGCTCGCCGCTTCTGCTGCTTGCGCTGTGCGGGCTGGTGTTTGCGGCGCGTATCATGATCTCCAAGGCGGCGCTGAATGCCGGCATGCAGCCGTTCCAGCTGGCGTTGGTGGCCAATGTGGGCGCAGGCATGATCCTGCTGCCGTGGCTCGCCGTTTCGAGGCAGAGCATTCCCCATGAGCTTCGTCACGTCGCCCTCTATCTTGTGCTTGGCATCATCAGCTTCACGATACCGACGGTGCTGTCCTACTTCATCGTCGAACGCGTCGGGCCGGCATACACGTCGACCGTCTATTCGCTGTCGCCGCTGGTGACGATGACCTTTGCCGCCGGTTTCGGCATCGAGCGCATGTATTTGCGCAGGTTTGCCGGGATCGTCGTCGGCCTCGCCGGCATGGTGGCTCTCGTCCAGCAGCAGCTCGCGCAGATCGATTTCTCGCAGACCGAATGGGTGGTGCTGGGCCTGGCGATCCCGGCCTGCGCGGCGCTCGGAAACATCATTCGATCGGCCTTCTGGCCAAAGGGCACCTCGGCATTGGCGTTCTCATGCGGCATCCTGATCAGCTCGAGCCTGCTTGTCGGATTGCTTGCCCCAGTCTTCGAGGCGCCGCTGGGGTGGACGTTTTCCGAGCCTGCGGTGCTGTTCTGGATGGCCTGCATGATCGGCACATCAGCGCTGTCTTACCTGCTGAACTTCAAGTTGCAGGAGATCGGCGGCCCGGTGTTTTTCAGCCAGCTTGGCTATTGGGGCACGGGCTTTGGCGTGCTGATGGCCGCGTTTCTTTTCAATGACGTGCTGACGGCGCTGTCGGTTGCGGGACTGGCGGCGATCATCCTCGGCGGTGTCTTGGCCAACCGCAGAAGAGCGGACTGAAGATTTCAAAGGAGAAGTTGCAATGTCTTTTCAAGCCTATCTCGACACCATCAAGCGAAAGACCGGAAAGGAGCCGGAAGAGCTTCTGAAACTGTCCGACGACAAGGGCTTTTCCGAACATGGAAAACTCAAGCCCGGCGTGAAGGCCGGGCAGGTCATCGCATGGCTCAGTGACGATTTCGGTCTCGGCCATGGGCATTCGATGGCGGTCTTTGCGCTGTTGAGCGGCAAGAAGAAGATCGGCGACCTCTAGCCGGCAACAGCGTTTGCGCTCACCCAGAGAGCAAGCCTGCACTTGACCGTATACCCTCCGGGGGGATAGCAATTGCGCATGACAGATCATGTGCACACCCATGCGTCCCACCCAGAAACGCTCAAGCGGCTGAAGCGGGCCGAAGGCCATCTGCGCGGCATCATCGCCATGATCGAGGCCGGCAGGCCGTGCCTCGATGTGGCGCAGCAACTGCACGCAGTGGAAAAAGCAGTCGGCCAAGCCAAGCGGACGTTGATCCAGGACCACCTCGATCATTGCCTGGAAGAGGCAGTCGGACCCTTGCCGCGCGAGCAGCGGCAGTCGATCGACGAGTTCAAGGAAATTACCAAGTACCTCTGAGCGTGCCGCACCAGGATGCGCCGGCGACGGTGCACCTGACGCCGAGCAATGCCGCTGGCCACCTGACACCGCCGAGCCTGACCGATGCTTCAGATCCTGTCCAACCGCACATATCGCCATCTGTTTGCTGCCCAGCTGATCGCGCTGATCGGCACCGGTCTTGCCACTGTCGCGCTCGGGCTCCTGGCCTTTGAGCTGGCAGGCCCGGACGCCGGTGTGGTGCTTGGCACCGCCCTTGCAATCAAGATGATCGCCTTTGTCGTCGTGGCACCTGTGGCGGCCGCCCTTGCCGAGCGGCTGCCGCGCCGGCCGATGCTGGTTTGCCTGGACCTTGTCCGCGCTGCAGTCGTGCTGCTTTTGCCTTTCGTCACCGAGGTCTGGCAGGTCTATGTGCTGATTTTCTTGCTGCAATCGGCATCCGCCGGATTTACCCCGGCTTTCCAGGCGACGATTCCCGATGTCCTGCCTGAGGAGAAGGACTATACGCGCGCGCTTTCGCTGTCGCGTCTTGCCTACGACCTCGAAAGCCTAGTCAGCCCCATCCTGGCGGCAGCCCTTCTGACGGTTGTCAGCTTCCATAGCCTGTTTGCCGGCACCGTGGTCGGCTTCCTCGCCTCTGCCGCCCTGGTCGTGTCGGTGACGCTGCCGAACCCGCAGGCATCTGCGCATCGCAGTATCTATGAGCGAACCACGCGTGGCTTGCGGATCTATCTTGCGACGCCGCGACTGCAAGGTTTGCTTGCCGTCAGCATGGCGGTTGCAGCCTCGGGCGCGATGGTGATCGTCAACACCGTGGTCATCGTGCAGGGCGAATTCGGCCTGACGCAAGAATCGACGGCGATGGCGCTGGCGGCTTATGGCGGCGGGTCGATGGTGGCGGCACTCGTGCTGCCCGGAATTCTCGACCGCATTCAGGATCGCTCGATCATGCTGGCGGGCATAGCCTTGCTGGCGGTGGGGCTTGTTTCGGGCACGATGGTGCAGGGTCTCGATTCACTGCTGCCACTATGGTTCGTGCTTGGCCTTGGCTATTCGGTTGCGCAAACCCCGGCAGGCAGGCTGCTCAGGCGCTCGTCGCGCCCTGAGGACCGGCCGGCCTTGTTTGCTGCCCAGTTCGCGCTTTCCCATGCCTGCTGGCTGATCACCTATCCGCTGGCCGGCTGGCTCGGCGTGACGGTAGGCCTGTCCCAGACCTTCGTCATCATGGCCGGTATCGCCACCATCGCACTGGCCGCCGCGCTTTCCATGTGGCCGACGTCCGATCCCGACGTCGTTGGCCATGACCATCACGGCCTGGCCGAGGACGATCCGCATTGGGATGAGGGCGGCCACCGCCAGGGCCGCCGGCACGCCCATCGATTTGTGATCGACAATCTCCACCTGGAATGGCCGCGCGAGCGCTGACCGATTGCCAGAGCCTTTTGGGGCGGGCATTGCGCTCGTACCGTAGTGACTTCGCGGCGAAATGGTGCCATGGCGCCATCATGAAGAGCATACGGCTCATTTTGCGGGACAGGCTTTCGACCGGCGCCATCGCCGGCATGATCGCGTTCCTGCTTCTGCTGCAGGGCCTTTTGGCCGGTACCGCCCAAGGGGCGATGGCGGCAGCGGCTGCCGATCCGCTCGGCATCATCTGCACCATGGACGGGATGGGACCCGCCATGGGCGAGACCCAGCCTGCGCGTAGCCCCGCCGATTGCCCTTGCGGCACGCTCTGCCAGCTGGCGGCGACGTCGGCACCGGGCCTTCCAGGCGAACAGCTTGCCTTCATCATCGCACCGTTGCCGGTGCATCGAGCCGACATTGCCGAGGCGGGAGAGTCCGTTCGGCAAGGCCTGCGCGGCCTGATCGCCGAGGCGAGGGCGCCGCCAGCTACCTCCATCTGACGTCGAACGATCAAGGTCGGTGCACATCGCGTCGGCCTGACATTTCACGCCTATGGAGACAACAATGTCCGAACTGAGCATCGGACGGGAGGGCGCCGGCACGTCCGCTCGCTCACCGTCCAATCTTTATCGTGCCGTCTGGCGCTGGCATTTCTACGCTGGCCTGCTCGTCTTGCCTTTCATGATCAGCCTTGCCGTCACAGGCGCGCTGTACCTGTTCAAGGACGAGATCGACGGTTTCGTCTATTCCGACCTGAAACGTGTCGCCGTCGAGCAGGCGAGAGTGGCGCCCGAAGCCATGGTCGAGGCGGCTCTGGCCAGCTTTCCCGGGACGGCGGTGAAATACACCGACCCGGCAACGCCTGCGAGTTCGGCCGAGATTACGGTCGCCACGCCCGATGTCGGCAAGCTGGCCGTCTATGTGAACCCCTACACGGGACAGGTGCTGGGGACGCTTCCCGACCGGGGCACGGTCATGTGGATGGTGCGCTATCTGCACAGCCTCAAATATTTTGGCGAGACAAGCCGCATGCTGATCGAACTCGCTGGCGGCTGGTCGATCTTGCTGGTGGCGACGGGGTTCTACCTCTGGTGGCCGCGCAACAGGTCGGGCGGTGTCGTTACCGTGCGCGGTAAGCCGAAAAGCCGCATGTTCTGGCGCGACACCCATGCGGTAACCGGCATTTTCGTCGGCTTCTTCATTGTCTTCCTGGCGATAACGGGCATGCCCTGGTCGGGGGTGTGGGGCGAAAAGGTCAACGAATGGGCCAACGGCAACAATTTCGGCTATCCCGCCGGCGTGCGCGTGGCGGTGCCGATGTCCGACGAACATCTGAACCATGTCGCCAAGACGTCGTGGTCGCTCGAGCAGGCGCAGATGCCGCAATCGGAGGCAGCCGCCGGGAAGCCCATCGGCCTGGACCAAGCGGTGGAGACTTTCGACAGGCTCGGCCTGCACCGCGGCTATGCGGTCGCGATCCCGAGCAAGCCGGAAGGCGTGTATACCGGCTCCGTCTATCCCGACGATGCGAGCCTGCAGCGCGTCGTCCATCTCGACCAATATAGTGGCAAGCCACTGATCGACATGGGCTTTGGCGACTACGGCCCGTTGGGTAAATGGCTGGAGTGGGGGATCTCCGTGCATATGGGCCAGGAGTTCGGGCTCGCCAATCAGCTGGTGCTGCTGGCCGCTTGCCTCGGCATCGTCCTGCTTGCCGTGTCGGCGGCCGTCATGTGGTGGAAGCGGCGCCCGTCGGGCTCGCTCGGCGTACCGCCGCTGCCCACAGACAAGCGCGTCTTTCGCGGGCTGATCGCGATTCTGGCCGTGGGCGGGATCCTGTTTCCGCTCGTCGGCATCTCGCTTGTGGTCATGCTTGCGCTCGACTGGCTCGGCACCAGCATGATGAAACCGAAGTTCGCCTGACCCAACCCGGCCGCCGTGGCAGCGCGGCGGCCGCCTTGCGCGCGGGGACAGCTGGGCTAAGCTCGGACGCCCGCGCTTTGGGCCGAGTCAGCAAGCGAGGACAAACATGACGAGAGCACTTCTGGCCGCGTTGCTCATCTTCACCATCGCCACGCCCGTGATGGCAACCTCCGGGCCGGGCTGTCTGGTCGTGGTCAATGTTGCCAGGAACGATGCGCTCAACATGCGCTCGCGGCCCTCGGCCAACGCCCGCATCGTCGACGTTTTGCCGCCTCAGACCCATGGCATCATCCATCTCGATGCCGCCTGCCGGCCCTCGAGCGCTCCCTGGGCGAGCCGCTGGTGCCCGGTTACCCACTACAATGGCGACCGCACGACGAAGGGCTGGGTGAAGGCCCGTTTCGTCCGCGACAGCGACTGCCCATAACGGCGCGCTGCGACGGCGCAGCAAACTGGACCAGCCGGCCTTGCTTGACCCTTGGCCGGCGATGGGGCACTGACGCCCTCCCGAAAACCCTCGATCGACAGACTGGCAGGACAATGACCACCGGCAAGCATGGCGGCCATCCAGGCATCGCCTTCGCTCTCATCGTGACCAGCACCGTGCTTGGCATCGCCGGCACAGACCTCGTGCTTCCGGCGGTCCCCAGCCTGCCGGACATCCTGGGCGGTACGCATGCCCGGGCGCAGTTCATTCTGGCGGCATTCGTTGTCGGTTCGGCGCTTGGCCTGCTCGTCTTCGGTTCGCTCGGCGCGCGCTTTGATCAGCGCCGACTTGTTGTCGGCTCGCTCGTCGCTTACGGCCTCGTCTCGGCAATGGCCGGCTTCAGCACGTCGCTCGACATGCTCATTGGCTTGCGCTTCGTGCAAGGGGCGGCCGGATCGGCGGCGGCCGTGTTCGCGCCGGGCATGATCCGCGCGCTCTATGGCGACGACCATGCCGTCGGCAAACTTGGACTTTTGGGAAGCATCGAGTCGCTGACGCCGGCGCTGGCGCCAGTGGCGGGCGTCTGGCTGCTCTCCATCGCCGGCTGGAACGCCTCCTTCAACGTGATCGCGGTCGCGGCTTTTGCCCTGGCGCTGGCTGTCGCCATGCTGGGCCGGCACCTGCCGCCGGTGGTGACGGCGCCCCGCGCCGGCGGATATGCCCATCTGCTCCGCGATGCCGTGTTTCTGCGCTATGCGGTGAGCCACGCTTTCACGCTGGGAGCCTTGCTGGTCATCGTCTTTGCGGCGCCGACGGTTTTCGTCACGGCGCTCGGGGCCACGCTCCGTGACTTCATCATCATGCAGATCACCGGTATCACCACCTTCATCATCGCAGCCAATGCCGCCGGCGGACTGACGAGGCGCTTCGGTGCCGAGCGCATGATCTGGTTCGGAACCGGCCTTTCCGTCCTTGGCGGCCTGTCGATGCTGGCTTACGCGCTTGCCGGCGGCGCCAACACGCTGGTGATCACTGCACTGTTCGTACCGTTCAATTGCGGCCTTGGTTTCCGCGGCCCGCCCGGCTTCCATCGTGCCGTCGTTGCCTCGCGCGGCGACGATGCGCGTGGCGCAGCGCTCGTTGTCGTTGCGATCCTCGGCACGACGGCGGCGGGAACAGCGGCGGTGGCGCCCTTCATCACGCTTGGGTTGTTGCCGCTGGCGATCGCGGCTGCGGCATTGGGATTGGGCGCCCTACTGTTGCTCGCCTTCATTCCGCCGCTGCCAGGCAGGTGAGCCGGGGTACGTAGTTCTTGATTTCGTCTTCTAGCCGGCTGATGGTCCGGTCATGGAATGGCGCGACGAAGGAATCATCCTCGGCACCCGCAAGCATGGCGAAACCTCCGCCGTGCTGGAGGTGATGACACGTGCGCATGGCCGGCATCTGGGACTTGTACGCGGCGGGCGCTCGCGCAAGCAGCAGCCAGTGCTGCAGGCGGGAAATCGCGTCGAGCTGACTTGGCGCGCGCGCCTCGACGAGCATATGGGCACCTTTCAGGCCGAGCCGATCGAACTCAATGCGGCACGTCTGATCGACAGCGCCATTGCCGTTTATGCCTTGCAGACCCTGGCCGCGCATCTCAGGCTTCTGCCCGAGCGCGATCCGCACGCAGCTCTTTACGAAACGCTGGCCATCCTGATCGATCACCTGAACGAGGCCGAGGCCGTGGGCGAACTTGTCGTGCGCTTCGAGCTTCTGGTGCTGGAAGAGCTTGGTTTCGGCCTTGACCTTTCCGAATGCGCAGCGACCGGTACGGTCGAGGAACTGACCTATGTTTCGCCGAAATCGGGCCGCGCGGTGTCGCGGTCTGCCGGCGAGCCCTGGCGCGACAAGCTATTTGCGCTGCCGCCGTTCTTGCAGCGCGGGGCCAGGCAAGGCGCCGACCTCAAGGCGATCGAGGATGCCTTCAGGCTATCCAGCTTCTTTTTTGCCCGCCACGTCTATGAGCCGCGTGGCATTGACGTGCCCGACGCGCGCGGCGGGCTTTTGATGGCATTGCGCAAATTCTATGCTGCCCAAGCCATCTCCCATGGAGACACTGCCGCATGAGCCAAGTACCCATTGCAGCCCTGTCCGAGGCGATGCCGAAGGACAAGGACGGCATGCTGCTCGCTTGCGGCACTGAAACATGCTTTCCCGCAGCCAACCCGGCGGCGCGGTGAGCAGGCCAATCTGAGGGGGAACGGCCATGCTTGAGAGCCTTTTGGGCGTCATCGCCATTGTCGCGCTGATCATCATCGTGTCGAAGCAGCAAAGCAGACTTGGACTGCTCGAACGCGAACTGGGTGCGCTGCGCTCGCTCGTGCTGTCAGGGACGGTGCCCACGCCGAGTGTGAAGGCGGCGGAGACGCAGGCTGAGACAGTCAGCGCACCGATCGCGCCCGAGGCGCTGGCTGCGGCGATGGCCGAGCAGTCGATAGCAGCAGAGCCGGTGGCAAGGACGGACGCGGCAACAACCGACGCTGCGGCAGTGGAAGAATTGCCCTTGGCGGCGACTGCCGGGGCCGATGCCGCCGAGCCCGGATCGTGGACGTTGCGCGACACGACGGCGCAAGCGCTACCGCCAGAGGCTCCGGCCCGCGCAGGGCCTGACATCGAAACCGCGCTCGGCACGCGCTGGGCGGTGTGGGTCGGTGGCCTGGCGCTGGCTTTCGGCGGCGTCTTCCTGATCCGCTATTCGATCGAATCCGGCTTCTTTGGCCCAGGCGCCCGGCTGACCATGGCCGCGCTGTTCGGCCTCATCCTGGTCGGCGGCGGCGAATTCATCCGCCGCACTGGCTTCCGCGTGCCGATTCAAAATGGCGACAGCGCTTACATTCCGGCGATCCTGACGGCGGCGGGCGCTTTCACCTTGTTCGGTACCATCTATGCCGCCCACGGCATATACGGCTTCATCGGTGCCGGCCCTGCCTTCGTTCTTTTGGGCATCGTCGGTGTGGCGACGATTGCCGCGGCCCTTGCGCATGGACAGGCGCTGGCCGGCCTGGGACTGCTCGGCTCGCTGGTGACACCTGTGCTGGTTTCGTCGACGGCACCGAACTACTGGGCGCTCTTCGGCTACCTCGCCATCGTTCTGGTTGCGACAGCAGCCGTCGCCCGCACCCGCCGATGGTCGCTGCTGATCGGGGCTGCCTTCATCGGCACCGGCCTGTGGACGCTGCTCTACCTAGCCGATGCGCCGCTGGTCAGCTTCGCCATCATCCTGTTCATGAGCGCCGTGACGCTTGCCGCCCTGACATGGCTGTGGCTCGGACGCAGCGAAGAGGCAGAACTCGACTGGCCGTCGATGGTGCCGGCGTTCTTCGTTGCCGTCACCGCGCTGGTGCTGTTCATCCACCCGACCTATGCCGCCCTTGGAGGCCCGCTGCGCGGCACGCTTCTGCTGCTCGGCATGCTGGCGGTCGCGCTTTATCGCCCGGCGGCCCTGTCCATGCTTTTTGCGGCCGGCTTTGCCGTGGTGCTCATCTATCTGCGCAATGCCATCGGCGGCACGTTCGACCTGGAATTGCCGATCGGCGGTTTGACGGTCGAGGGGCTGCCGATCGAGCTTTTCGGTTCGACGCTGACACGCATCGGCTGGGGGCTGGGACTGGTCTTCGCCGCCACCGGCTTCTCGAGTGCCAGGCGGCAAGCGGTGACAGCACCCTCGCGTGCGGCAAGCTGGGCCGGATGGGGCGTTGTCATACCTTTGGTGGTGCTGTTTTCGCTCTGGGTCGCCTATGGCAACCTTGATCGCGATGTTCCGCGCGCGCTCATTGCCGCGGCGCTCGTCGCTGCTTTTGTCGCAGGCGGTGAGTGGATCGCACGCGGCGAACAGCCGCCTCTGATCGGCGGTCCGGCCGTCTCCTTCGCCTTCGTTGGGGCAGGGGTGGCGCTGTTGCTGGCCCTGCATATGGGGTTCGGCTCCGGCTTGACCACAGTGCTGCTTGGACTGGCCGCTATCGTGCCGGCACTGGCGACCCGCGTGCGGACTTATCCGGTGCTCGGCTGGCTCTGCGTCGCCGTGGCGATCGCCGTGCTCGCGCGGGTAACCTTCGATCCCACCATCGTCGGAGCGGATGTCCTGGGCAGGACGCCGGTGTTCAACTGGTTGTTGCCGGGCTACGGCATCCCCGCACTCGCCTTCGGTTTCGCCGCCTGGCAGCTGGCGCGTACCACCAACGGCCGGCCGCGGCTGGTCATGGAAGCGGTGGCGGCGCTGTTTTCGCTGCTGACGGTGGCGATGCTGGTTCGCCACGCGATGAATGGCGGGGTCATCACCTCCAATGCCCCGACCTTGGCCGAGCAGGCGATCTACACGCTGATCTCGCTCGGCGGCGCGGCCATCATGGTGGCGCTCGACATGCGCTCGCCAAGTGCCGTGCTGCGCTACGGCTCGCTCGGCATGGGCGTGCTTTCGGTGCTGTTCATCCTTGCCCAGCACTTTTTGGTGCTCAACCCGTTGGTCACCGACGAAGGCACGGGCCAGATTATCTTCTTCAACCTGCTGTTCCTTGCCTATCTGCTGCCGGCCGCCGCGGCGGCGGCACTGGCGTTTTACGCCAGGGGCAAGCGGCCGAAATGGTATTCGGCGATGCTGGCGCTGGCAGCGGCACTGCTCGCCTTCGCCTATGCCACGCTATCGGTCAGGCGGCTGTTCCAGGGTGAACATATCGGCCTGTGGGCCGGCCTCGGTCAGGTCGAGACCTACACCTATTCGGCACTGTGGCTGGCCATGGGCGTCGGGTTGCTGGTCGCCGGCGTTATGTTGAAGTCGCAGGTCCTGCGCATTGCCTCGGCGGTGTTGATCTCGATCGCGGTGGCCAAGGTCTTCCTGTTCGACATGTCCGAACTCGAAGGCGTTCTGCGGGCATTGTCCTTCATCGGACTTGGCGCGGTGCTGATTGGGATCGGGCTGTTTTACCAGCGGCTGCTGACCCGCTCGGCCCGGTAGGGAACCATGCGCGATGCAAGGATGGCTTAATGAAGATTACTGAAAGATTACCGATAAATAATTGATTTTATTATATTCGATGCAATGTTGCTGCAATGCAGAAGGCGCAGGTTCCGCTCGCAACCAAGGATATGGTGCACGGGACTTCGCAGGCGGGTTACTCCCCCCGTTGCCGCCGCGTCGATGCCCCGTCAACGGGCTGCGGAGCACTTGCTTCGCAGCCCAACTAAGATGTCGGAGCAAGAATTATCATGTCCAAGCGAAATCTGTTTTTCGTTGTATTCGCTGGCCTAGCGCCTTTTGCCATGCCCGCGATGGCCGCGGATGTGGCCCAGAACTACGCACCGCAGCAGTTTTCCGATGCGCCCTATGACTGGTCGGGCATGTATGCCGGTATTCATCTCGGCAGCGCATCTTCCGGTTTTCCCAATCCGTTCGCTGACAAGAGCAGCACCCAGTTCGGCGGCCAGGTCGGCACCAACTTCCAGTCCGGCGTCATGGTCTACGGCGCCGAGCTCGAAGGCAGCTATTCTGGCGGGTCGAAATACGATCTCGGTCGCGGTGCCGAACTCCGGCGCACCTGGAATGGTGCGGCCAAGGCCCGCGCGGGCGTCAGCCTCGACCGCACGCTGGTCTACGGCACGGCCGGCTACTCCATGGCCAAGTTCAAGGCCAAGGGCAATGTCATTTCCGAAGACAAGTGGGAAGGCGGCTACCTGATCGGCGGCGGTGTCGAGCAGGCCTTCGCCGGCGGTATCTCGGCCCGTGCGGAATACAACTACGTCAATTACGGCGACGTCAACGCCGTGCTCAAGGGCGGCACCCGCACCAGCGTCGACGCCGCCAGCCACAGCGTCAAGCTCGGCCTGAACTACCGCTTCTAGGCCTACCTGCCGAAGATCCGCAGCGATTTTCGAACACTGGTCCCCGGTGCTGACGCGTCCTTTGCCTCCAGGGAGGACACACGGCACCATCCAACGCATCGAAGACAGATCCAACTCCCAATCGGCCTGTCTTCGATGATAGGGCGGTTCTTGGAAAGAGAGAGCGATGATGTTTGCAAAACCGCTTGCCGGCCTGCTGGCCGCGAGCCTGCTTGCCAGTTTTCCGGCGCAAGCCGGCAGCTCAAACGCCGGCGCGTCGATACAACTGGTCGGCGGCCACTATTACGACGATGATGACGATGACATCGACTGTGCCTGGCCGCGCGACCGCTATGAACGGCGGCAGTGCGAGCGGTGGCGCGAGCGTCAGGGTCGCCACGAACGGCGCAAGCGCGACAAGGACCGCGACGTCGAAGCCGCGATCGGCCTTGGCATTTTGGGCCTTGCCGTCGGCGCTATCATTGCCGGATCCGCGGCCGAGCAGAATGCCAAGGAACGTCGGCGCGAAAAGTGGAACACGCCATGCCACCAGCGCTATGGTTATGACCGGCGCAGCAACACCTTCATTGGTGACGGCGGCCGCCGCTTTTTCTGCAGCTGACTATTCCGCCGGCGCCAGCACTGCCCGCCGTGCGACGGGGCGTTCCTTGATCGGCCAGTGGACGGCGGCGGCGAACAGGCCAAGGATTACGCCGAGCCACCAGACCGGATCATAGGATCCGAAATGGTCGTAGAGGTAGCCGCCAAGCCAGACGCCGAGGAACGAGCCGATCTGGTGCGAGAAGAACACGATGCCGCCGAGCATGCCGAGATGGCGGGTGCCGAACATGATGGCCACCAGGCCGTTGGTCGGCGGCACGGTCGACAACCACAGCAGGCCCATGATGATGGCGAAGACCACGACGCTCGTGGGCGTCTGCGGCAACAGCAGGAAGGCCGTCACCAGCACCGAGCGGGCGATGTAGATCCAGGCCAGGAAGTGCGGCTTTGAGTATTTCTGGCCGATGATGCCCGAAGCGAGCGAGCCAATGACGTTGAAGAAGCCAATCAACGCGAGCGCGATGACGGCATAACGTGCGTCGATGCCGATGTCCCTGATATAGGCGGGGAAATGGGCGGTGATGAAGGCGACCTGGAAGCCGCAGACGAAAAATCCGGAGACGAGCAGAAGGTAGCTCTTGTGGCCGAAGGCTTCGGATAGCGCCTGGCCGAGCGTCTGTTCGATCTCGACTTGCGATACCTTGCCCGAACGCGCGTTGCCGACCAGGGGGATCGCCAGCACCGGGATGACGAGCATGGCGATCGACATGTAGACGAGGGTGTCGGACCAGCCATAGGCGTCGATCAGGCCCTGGCTGATCGGGGCGAAGATGAACATGCCGGCCGAGCCGGCTGCGGTGCCGATGCCGAACACCATGGAGCGGTTCTGCGGGTTGGTGTTGCGCGCAAAAGCCGCCAGAACGATGCTGAACGAGCCGGCGGCAACGCCGAGGCCGACCAGGACGCCGCCGCTCAGATGAAGCATCGCGGCACTGTCGGCATGGGCCATCAGATAAAGGCCGAGCGCATACAGGACAGCACCAAGCGTCAGTACGCGCCAGCTGCCAAACTTGTCGGCGATAGCGCCGAAGATCGGCTGGCCAAGGCCCCAGCACAGGTTCTGGATCGCCATGGCGAGGCCGAAGGTGGTGCGGTCCCATCCCTTTTCGGCAAGCATCGGAAGCTGGAAGAAGCCCATCGCCGAGCGCGGGCCGAAGGTCAGCGCAGCGATCAGGCAGCCGCAGATGATGATGAGCCAGGGAACGCTGGCGTTCGACCTGCTGGTTGCCGCTGCTGCCGTCATCGTCGCTTCTCCGGTGGAGGCGCTTTTCTATCCGATCCGGCGCAATGTTCAAAATCAATTGAACTAGCCCAATGCTTCAAGAAATCTGATGTGTCGGGAATAAACCCGCCGCCCCGGGCGTTGGTTTTGTGCTTGGGTGACTGGGGTGGCAAGGCGCCAACAGTCAGAATGCTTGCGCCGCGCTCACAAGGCGCGTTCAATCGGCATCTTCAGAGGGCGACTTGCGAACCTCGGTCATGGAAGAAAAGAAGGCAGCGATACTTCAGGAGATTCCGCGTCTGCGCCGGTATGCGCGCGCGCTTCTGCGCGACCGCGATGCCGCCGATGATCTCGTCCAGGACTGCCTAGAGCGCGCGCTGCTGCGCATGGACAACTGGCGAACCGGAGAGAACCCCAGGAGGTGGCTGTTTACGATCATGCATCATCTGTTCATCGACCAAATGCGCAAGGTGAACCGGCGTGGCGAGGCGACAATGCTGCCGCTTGACGCCGGCGAAGCGCTTGCGACACCTGCCATGCAGTCGGAAAGTGTTGCATCGCGCGAGATCATCGATGCGCTCCAGGCGATCAGTCCCGACCGGCGCGCAGCGCTGGTGATGGTCGCCATCGAGGGATTTTCCTATGCCGAGGCCGCAATGATGCTGGGCGTGCCGGCCGGTACGCTGATGTCGCGCATAGCGCGCGGACGTGAGGAACTGCGGGGGCTGCTTGACGATCAGGCACGCCGCCGGACGATAAGGATCGTCGAGAAATGAGCGCGCGCGCCTTTACCGATCGCGATATCCACCTGGCACTCGACGGCGAGCTGCCAGAGGACGAACGCGCCGCCTATCAGGCCTGGTTGGAGGCCAATCCCGACATGAAGGCGCGAAGCCAGCGTTATGCCGCCGACAATTCGGCATTGCGCGACGTCTTTGCCGGGGTGCTCGACGAAAATATTCCTTCACGGCTCGAAGCGGCTATCAATGGCGAAGCGCCCAAGCGCAAGGAGGCACCCCAGCGCTGGCGCATGGCCGCCGCTGCGGCACTGCTGGTCGCCGGTGGTCTTGGTGGTTACTTTGCCGGTGCAAGCGTTCATGGCTCTGATCCCGACGACGACGACCGCATGGCCCAGCTGGCGATCGCCGCGCACCAGACCTTCGCCGCCGACAAGAACAGGCCCGTCGAGGTCGATGGCAGCGACCAGGCTTATCTGACCGGGTGGCTGTCCAAGCGCACCGGGCTGAAGCTGGTGGCGCCCGACCTCAGCAACAACGGCTTCAAGCTTCTGGGCGGACGCCTCGTTCCAGCGAATGGCAGCACGGCCGCGCTGATGCTTTATGCCGACGCCGAGGGCAACCGGATTTCGGTCTATGTCACCACAGAAGGCACCGAGCGCTCGAAGGGCACGGTCACGCTCGCCAGCGGTGGTCCCGAGGCTGTCTACTGGCAGGACAAGGGTTATGGCTGCGTCATCGTCGGCACGCTGCCCGCGGAGCAGATGGGGGTGGTGGCCAAGGATGCCTACAAGCAGTTGATCGCCGGCGCGGGGATGGCGCGGTCATAGGCTGCAGGTTACGCCCGACGCACCGATTGCAGGCAGGGGACACTTTCACGGACTGATACGTTTTCCCGCAGGCCGCCCATTCGCTGGTCATCGCCAGATGTCGCGGGGGAATTGCAGCGAGGCAGGTTCTCTTGGGGAACAAACCAGCGCATGCCGCCGTTTGTTCGAAAAGGAGACTTGCCGTGCAGGATCCTGTCGCTATGCCAATCCGCTCCGGAAGCTGTCTTTGCCGTGGTGTGACGTTCCGCGTGAGCGGCGAGCCGCTGCGGGTGGGTATCTGCCATTGCACTGACTGCAGGAAAAGCAGCGGCGCGCCGTTTGCGGCCTATGCGGTGTGGCCAATCGAAGCCTTCGAGCAGGAGACCGGCTACACCAGCACCTATGCCAACCGAACCTTTTGTACGACCTGCGGCGGCCGCGTTGCATGGCTGAGCGATGGCGAGGCAGAAGTGACGATCGGCAGCCTGGACGAAGTTCCGACCGACCTGGTTCCTGACTACGAGCTCTGGGTCAAGCGGCGCGAGCATTGGCTCGGGCCACTGCCTGGAGCGGCCCAGTTCGATCAAGACCGCCATGAGACCGAACCTGCCGCCTACGCCGTTGCGCTGAAATAGCAATGCGACGTTGCTTGCGGCGTTGCGGCCGAGAGCATTTCCCTATCAGATTCATATGCCCAGCCACCTGTCGGCCATGTCACAATAAGGCCCGAATCGAGGCGTGACTGCGCTGGCACGGCGAGCGCATGAGTGCTTCGCAGGGGTGTTTCCTTAGGGCTCTCTTCTGCCCAGACGAGGTTCTCGGATCCGCATGGCTGCCGACGTTCGTACGGCCCGCGCAGATGATGTCGATGCGCTCTGCGCCATCGAAAACGCCGTCTTTGAAGGCGACAGGATCTCGCGCCGGTCATTCCGCCAGCTGGTCGACCATGAAACCGCTCAAGCCCTTGTCGCCGAAAGCGATGGCCGCGTCGCCGGCTACGCCATGGTGCTGTTTCGCAAGGGCAGCGGCGTCGCGCGGCTCTATTCCTTTGCCATTGCGCCGGATTTCGGCGGCAAGGGCATCGGCCGCGGCCTGCTCGATGCGGCCGAACAAGTTGCCTATGAGCACGGACGCATGATGCTGCGGCTTGAGGTGCGCGAGGACAATGCCCGCGCCATCCGGCTTTACGAGCAGAACGGCTATCACAAGATCGGCCAGGAGCCCGGCTACTACGAAGACGGCATGACCGCGCTGCGCTACGAAAAGACGCTGCGCGGCGACGTTCCAGTGGCGACGAAGGTGCCGTTTTACGCCCAGACCTGCGATTTCACCTGCGGTCCGTGCTGCCTGATGATGGCGATGGCCAATTTCGACCGCGCCTTCGTGCCCGATCCGGTGATGGAGATCAGGCTGTGGCGCGAGGCAACGACGATTTTCATGATGTCGGGGCCGGGCGGTTGCGAGCCCTTCGGGCTGGCGGTGGCGGCGCATGAGGCCGGGCTGGGAACCGAAATCTTTGTTTCCGCCGAAGGCGCGCTGTTCTTGCAGTCGGTGCGTAGCGCCGAAAAACGCCGGGTGATGGAATTGGCGCAGGCCGACTTCCGCAACCGCGCCGACAAATACGCCATTCCAGTGACTTACCGCCCGTTTTCCCTGGATGACATCAGGGGCAAGCTGGCTGAAGGCAAGCTCGTGCTGGTGCTGATCTCGGGCTTCCTGATGTTCGGCAAGAAAGTGCCGCACTGGGTGCTGGCCATCGGCGATGATGGTGGCCACATCCTGATCCATGACCCTTGGATCGAAGACGAGCAGCGCGAGACCGCGTCGGACGCCGCCAACATTCCCGTTCCCTACGACATCTTCATGCGCATGGCGCAGTTCGGCCGCGATGGCCTGCGCGCCGCAATCATTCTCGGAAAGCCTAGAAAACGATGACCTGGGTCATTCTTACCGGCCGCCAAAGCGATCTCGACCAGACCGCGACCCCGCACAAGATCATCACCAACCGCGATTATCTCGCCCATCCGGCGCTGTTTCGTGGCCAACGCCCGAAGATCATCAACCTGTCGAACCGTTATGCCTACCAGAGCCGGGGCTACTACGCCTCGCTGCTCGCCGGCTCGCGCGGACACAAGGTGATCCCGACCGTCGAGACGATGATCGACCTGTCCGAGCGCAAGCTCTACGAAAACGCATTGCCGGAACTGGAATTGGCGCTCAACAAGTGCCGCAAGGATCTGGGCGGGACGTTTCCGGCAAAGGTGACGATCTTCTTCGGTGTCGGCCCGTCGAAAGCCTGGGACCGTTTCGCCCGGCTGCTGTTTGACTGGTTCCGCTCGCCAGCCCTGGAAGTCGCGATCAAGGACGGCGAATGGGCGTCGATCCACAAGATCGGCTTTGCCGCCCTTGGGCGGCTCGACGATGCCGACAAGAAGCGCTTCGTGGCAGCGCTGGAGACCTATACCAGCCGGGAATGGCGCGACACCAAGGCGCGCACGCCCTCGCGCTACACCTTCGCCACGCTGATCGACCCCAACGAGCAGATGCCGCCGTCGGAGATATCGTCGCTGCGCTACTGGGCGCGCATCGCCGAGAAGATGGGCGTCGAGGTCGAGCCGATCACCAGGAAGGACCTCGCCAAGCTTGCCAATTACGACGCGCTGTTCATCCGCGAGACGACGTCGATCTCCAACCACACCTATCGCTTTGCCCGCCGCGCACAGCAGGAGGGCATGCCTGTCATCGACGACCCGCTGTCGATGATCAGATGCACCAACAAGGTCTATCTCAACGAGTTGATGGCCTACAACAACGTGCCGGTGCCACCGACCGTGATGATCGCGGGACCGTCGGATCTGCAGCTTGCGGCCGACACGCTCGGCTTTCCGCTGGTGCTGAAGATACCCGACAGCTCATTCTCGCGAGGCGTCAAGAAGGCCTCGAGCTTCGAAGAGCTGAAGACGCTGGCGACCTCCTGGCTCGAGGATTCCGACCTGTTGATCGCCCAGAAATTCATGCCGACCGAGTATGACTGGAGGGTAGGGGTGCTGGGCGGCCAGCCGCTGTTTGCCATCCATTACCTGATGGCCAAGAAGCACTGGCAGATCGTCAATCACGACCGAGCCGGCAAGCCCGACGAGGGCGGCATCAAGACGTTCACGCTGAAGCATGCGCCGGCGCATGTGATCGACACCGCCGTGCGTGCGGCCCGCTGCATCGGCGACGGGCTCTACGGCGTCGACCTCAAGGAGACCAAGGACGGCGTTTTCGTCATCGAGGTCAACGACAATCCCAATCTCGACCATGGCGTCGAGGATTCGGGCGAGAAGGACGAGGTCTGGGTGCGCTTGACGCAATGGTTCCTCGACCGGTTGGAGCGCAACGGCAAGCAGCCCTAAAGAAACATTTTACCGAATGGTTGACTATTCGGATTTGCGGCTCTATCTTCAACCTTATGGTTGAACAAAATACTGAACTGCTCGACGCGATCTTTCACGCGCTTTCCGACCCGACCCGCCGGGCGATGCTCACCGGTCTGGCCAGGGGGCCGCGCAATGTCGGCGACCTCGCCGCGCCCTTCGACATGTCGCTGGCCGCGGCGTCGAAGCACATCAAGGTGCTGGAAAAGGCGGGGCTGGTGAAACGCAGCGTGCAAGGTCGCACCCATGTCTGCAGCCTCGATGCGCTGCCGATGCATGCCGGCGTCGAGTGGATGCGCCACTACGAGAAATTCTGGAACCAGCAACTCGACACACTTGAGGCCATCCTGGAGGCGGAGGACTTGGCCGCTGCCGAGGACAAACGGAAAGGAACCAAGCCATGACCATTCAGGCTCTGCAAGCTTCCTACGGCGTCGTCACCGAACCCGGCACGTTGCGCATCGAGCGCCTGCTGCCTGGGCCGATCGAGCGGGTGTGGGATTACCTGACACAATCGGACAAGCGCCGGACCTGGCTCGCTGCCGGGCCAATGGAGCTTCGGCCGGGCGGACAGGTCGAAAACATCTTCCGCAATGGCGAATTGAGCCGCAACGACGATCCGCCTCCGGCTCACATGGCAGCCTTTGCCGAGCATCGGGTGCCTGGCGAGATCATCGCCTGCGAACCGCCTCATCTGCTTGCCTACAGCTGGGGTGGTGCGCCAGAGGCGGGCGAAAGCTCGGAGGTACGTTTCGAACTCGCGCCCCGCAACGACAAGGTGCTTTTGACCGTGATACACCGCCGCCTGGGCGACCATGGCGCGATGCTGAATGTCGCGGCCGGCTGGCACACGCATCTCGGCATACTGGCCGACAGGCTCGAGGGACGCGAACCCGAGGGCTTCTGGAGGACGCACACGAAGATGGTGGGCGAATACGCCCAGCGGATCGGCAGTGCGCAGACCTCAACCCCCTTGAAGGCTGGAGAGTGACATGTTGCTCAAGAACAAGACGGCCGTGGTCTATGGCGGTGGCGGTGCGATAGGTGGAGCCGCGGCCAAGGCATTCGCCCGTGACGGCGCCCGCGTGTTTCTTGGCGGGCGCACCCGCTCCAGGATGGAGGCTGTCGCGGCCGAAATCCGTGCAGAAGGCGGGTTCGCCGAAATTGCCATACTCGACGCGCTCGACGAGCTGGCGGTCGAGCGCCATGCCGATGCAGTCGCCCAAAAGGCAGGCGGCATAGATATCGCGCTGAATGCGGTCGGCATTGCCCATGTGCAGGGCACGCCGTTGGCGGAGCTTTCGCTTGCCGATTTCGAAACACCAGTCGCGGCCTATACCCGGAGCAACTTCCTGACCGCCAAAGCGGTGGCGCGGCACATGCAGGGCAGGGGCGTGATCCTGACCTTGTCCACGCCGGGCGCCAGGATGTCGGGCGTGGGCTTTCTCGGCAACGGCGTGGCAAGTGCGGCGGTCGAAGCCATGTCGCGTATCCTTGCCGGCGAACTTGGCGCGCGCGGGATCAGGGTGATCTGCCTGCGCCCCGACGCCATTCCCGAATCTCTTGAAATTTCGCACGCGCGCGCGGCTTTCGAGGGTTTTGCCAAGCGCGCAGGCATGCCGGTCGACGACATGCTCGCCGCACGCGCCGCTTCGGGGCCATTGCTCAGGCGGTTTCCTACCTTGGCCCAGATCGGCGACTTCGCCGCTTTCGTAGCCTCCGACCGTGCCGGTGCGATGACCGGTGCGATCGCCAATCTGAGCTGCGGCACGCTGGTCGACTAAGGTCAGCGCTGCCCCTCACCCTTACCCTCTCCCCGTCCTTACGGGGAGAAGGTTCCGGCCCTTCGATAAACTCAGGGCCGGATGAGGGGCAACTTATCCGTTGATCGTGCTGCTGGAATCCCGCAGCGCCGCTCGGCAACCACCCTCCCGGCCTTGACCGCCAAGGGCTTGCCGTCGAAGTTGCGCCGAGCAGCAACGGGGGCGGGAATGGCGATCAACGGGGCAATTCACAACTACCAGCGCAAGCGCACTGCAGGCGAGGCCGCGCGGGTGGACTTCGTCGAGCTGTTCTTCGACCTGGTCTTCGTTTTCGCCATTACCCAGCTTTCGCACTTCCTGCTGCGCGATCTCAGCACGCAAGGCGCGCTCGAAAGCCTGTTGATGCTGATCGCCGTGTGGTGGGTGTGGAACTATACCGCCTGGGTGACAAACTGGCTCGACCCGACCAAGGCGCCAGTGCGCGGCATGCTGTTCGTGCTGATGCTGGCGGGGCTGATGCTGTCGACATCGATCCCCGAAGCCTTCGAGGGGCGCGGCCTGCAATTCGCATTGGCCTATGTCGCCATGCAGATCGGGCGCACGCTGTTCATGATGTGGGCGTTGAGCAACCACAACCCGGACAATTACCGCAACTTCGTTCGCATCGGCCTTTGGCTTGCGCTGTCGGGCGTCTACTGGATCGCTGGTGGCATTGCCGCGCCCGAGGACCGCTTTGCGCTTTGGGGCATTGCGCTTGCCATCGAGCTCGTCTCGCCGGCCCTCGGCTTCTGGACACCGTGGCATGGCGCGTCATCCACCGCCGACTGGGACGTCGACGGCGGCCACATGGCCGAGCGCAGCGCGCTGTTCATCATCATAGCGCTCGGTGAATCGATCCTGGTTTCGGGCGCGACCTTCGCTGAACTCGAATGGAACTGGATCAACGTCGCCGCATTCCTGACGACGTTCTTTGCCTCGGTCGCGATGTGGCTGATCTATTTCAACGTCGGTCAGGAGGTGGCGCACCACAAGATCGCCGAGGCGGCCGACAGGGGACGCATCGCGCGCGTTGCCTATACCTACATTCCCGTCATGCTCGTTGCCGGCATCATCGTGGTGGCGGTGTCGGACGAGCTCGTGCTCGCCCATCCGCTCGGCCATGCGGAAGCCGCGGTGATCTGGACATCGGTCGGCGGATCGGCGCTCTATCTGGTCGGCAATCTTTTGTTCAAGCGCTATGTCACCGGCAGGACGCCGCTGTCGCATCTGATCGGCCTGGTCATCCTCGCGGCAATGGTGCCGTTCGCCAGCCACATGTCGCCGCTGCTTCTGGGGGCCGCGACGACGGCGGTGATGGTGCTGGTGACGGTGCTTGAGCTGCGCGGCCAGCCGGGGCGCCATTCCACGACTTGACTGCTGGCTGCCGTGACCGTCCATTCAAACCATCAGATTTTGGAGAACATCGCATGATCCTCATCGGCCAGTATGACTCACCCTTCGTTCGCCGTGTCGGCGTGGCGCTCAGGCTTTACGGTCTGCCGTTCAAGCACGAGCCGTGGTCGGCTTTTGGCGATGCCGACAAGATCCGCGCCTATAATCCGCTGACACGTGTGCCGACGCTGGTGCTCGACAATGGCGAGGTGCTGATCGAAAGCCACATCATCCTCGACTATCTCGACAGCCTGGCACCCGCAGGCAAGGCGATGTTTCCCGCTGCCGAGCCGGCGCGGCATCAGGCGCTCAAGATCGCCTCGCTGGCGATGGGGGTGGGCGAAAAGGCCGTCAGCCTGTTTTACGAAAAGCGGCTGCATACCCACGTTTCGGATGTCTGGATCGAGCGCTGCCGGACACAGATAGCGTCAGTTTTGGAGGTGCTGGAAGTCGAGCGTGGCAAAAGAGGCGGCGACTATTGGTTCGGCGATCGCATCGGCCATGCCGATATTGCCGTTGCCGTGGTGCTGCGCTTCATCACCGATGCCCATCAGGGGCTGCTCGATATGAACCATTTCCCTGCGCTGGCAATAGACGCGGCACGGCTCGAGGCCACGCCGGTGTTCACAGAGATCAGTCAGGAATTCATTCCGCCGGCCTGAGCTCGCGGCTCACGCGTTGCTTTTCGATCGCCGCGAAACGTTTGAGAAACGCGTCCTGCACGCGCTTCGCCGGCTGCGGCGCAAGGTCGAGCCCTTCGGCCGTGATGCCGCGCGGGCGACCGAAGAATTCGGTCGCCTCTGAAACCGAAAAACCGGCAAGCGCTGTTGCCTCGAAATAAGCCGCGATCTGGTCGGCGCGCTTGATGTCCTTCTTCAGGCCCTGGTTGATCTCCGCGGGCAGGCCGACGCGCAGGTGGATGGCATGCTGCAGCCGCTCCTCGCAGGACTTGTAGCCGCCGCCGACAACCGATTTGAACGGCGAGATCATGTCGCCGATGACATATTCGGGCGCGTCGTGCAGCAGCGCGGCGAGCAGCGCATCCGGTGCCGCTGCTGGCACGATCCGGCGGAAAACCTGCTCGACAAGCAACGAGTGCTGTGCCACCGAGAATGCGTGGTCGCCGGAGGTCTGGCCGTTCCAGCGGGCAACGCGGGCCAGGCCATGCGCGATATCGGAAATCTCGACGTCGAGCGGCGAGGGATCGAGCAGATCGAGCCTTCGGCCTGACAGCATGCGCTGCCAGGCACGTGGCGGGGCGCCGGGGCGGTCTGCCATGGTTCAGGCGTCTTCCGCGCTGGCGGCTTCGGGATAGGTGAAGCTGGCCCAGCTGGGGATCTGAAGCTCAACAGCGACGTCGCCGACGGTGATCTCGCTGCCTGAGTCGAGTGCCGCCTTGACCCGGTCGATGCGGGCGATGGCGAGGCCATGCGTGCCGGCGGCGGAACCAAGCGTGCCGATCACCTTGCCGCCGGCCATGAGCTCGCTGCCGGCGGTAGGCAGGTCCGAGCCAGCCGAGACCAGCAGGACACGGCGGCGGGCGGTGCCGCGATGCTGCATGCGCGAGACGACCTCCTGGCCGATGAAACAGCCTTTCTTGAAACCCACCCCGCCCATCTGGTCGAGCAGCACGTCGTGGGGGAAGGCGTCGCTGAGTGCATAGTCCGGCCCGCTTTCGGCGATGCCGTTGGCGATGCGGAAGGCGTGCCAGTCGGCCTCGGTGGCATCGGTGGCCGCCACGTCGCCGTAGTGGCGGAACACTGGCGACTGGAAACGGGTGTCGCGGACAGTTGATTCAGATGGCGAAGCGGCTGAATCAGATTGCCAGGAGACTGCCACAACAGTCTGATCCTGCTTGGAAATGTCGGCCTTGGCGCGCAGCCGGTAGAGCATCAGGCGGCGAACGAGATCGTCCGCTATCTCGGCCCGGCATTCCAGGCGCAAGGCGTTTTGCCCGCTGCGCGAGACCAGGAAATCGAACATGATCTTGCCTTGCGGGGCCAGCAGCGCGCCGGGTTTCGCCTCGCGTGGGCCCAGCGCATCGAGGTCGAGCGTCAGGATGTTCTGCAGGAAATGCTCGGCATCGGGGCCGGAAACATCTGTTATGGCGCGGTCTGCGAGGATGGCTGTCGGCATGGACCTGATCTTGCATTTCGGAGAGCCATTACGTAAGCCGCAGGCAATTCCCAGACAAGGGCACACGCGACATGGCTACGACCTTCGATCTCATCCTCAAGGGCGGCACCGTCGTCAATCATGACGGCACAGGCGTCCGCGACGTCGGCGTCACCAACGGCCGCATCGCGGCGATTGGCGATCTGGGCGGCGCATCGGCCGGCGAGACCATCGACTGCAAGGGCCTGCATATCCTGCCCGGTGTGGTCGACAGCCAAGTGCATTTTCGCGAGCCGGGCCTCGAGCAAAAGGAAGACCTGGAGAGCGGTTCGCGCGCGGCCGTGCTCGGCGGTGTGACCGCCGTCTTCGAGATGCCCAACACAAACCCGCTGACGACAAGCGAGGCAGCGCTCGCCGACAAGATGAGCCGCGCAACTGCGCGCATGCATTGCGACTTTGCCTTCTGGGTCGGCGGAACGCGTGAGAATGCAAGGGACGTCGCCGAGCTCGAGCGCCTGCCGGGTGCCGCCGGCATCAAGGTGTTCATGGGCTCGTCCACCGGCGACCTGCTGGTCGAAGACGACGAGGGCGTGGCCTCGATCCTGCGCAATACGCGTCGCCGTGCTGCCTTCCACTCCGAAGACGAGTTCCGCCTGCGCGAGCGCCAGGGCCTGCGCGTCGACAACGATCCGTCCTCGCACCCGGTCTGGCGCGACGAGATCGCCGCCCTCCAGTGCACCGAGCGGCTGGTCCGTATCGCCCGGCAGGAACGTGCACGCATTCACGTGCTGCACATCTCGACTGCCGAGGAGATCACCTTCCTCGAACACCACAAGGACGTCGCGACCTGCGAGGCGACGCCGCATCACCTGACGATGAGCGCGGACGATTATGCCCGTCTCGGCACGCTGTTGCAGATGAACCCGCCGGTGCGCGGCCCTCGCCACCGCGACGGCGTCTGGTACGGCATTTCGCAAGGGGTCGTCGACGTGCTTGGCTCCGACCACGCGCCGCACACGCTCGAAGAAAAGGCAAAGCCCTATCCCGCATCGCCCTCGGGCATGACCGGCGTGCAGACGCTGGTACCGATCATGCTCGACCATGTGAACGCCGGAAGGCTTACGCTCGAACGCTTCGTCGACCTGTCGAGCCACGGTCCGAACCGCATCTTCGGCATGGCGCGCAAGGGCCGTATCGCGGCCGGCTATGACGCCGATTTCACCGTCGTCGACATGAAGCGCAAGGAAACCATCACCAACGCCCAGGCTGGCTCGAAGGCCGGTTGGACGCCTTATGACGGCAAAGAGGTTACCGGCTGGCCTGTCGGAACCATCGTGCGCGGCATTCGCGTGATGTGGCAGGGCGAGATCACGACGCCGTCTCAGGGTAGGGCGGTGGAGTTCTCGGAAGCGGTGGTGCGGTAAGCGACCGCTTGGCGGCGACAATTAAGTAGCCCTCATGGTGAGCCTGTCGAACCACGAGGGCGCTGGGCCCATGGTCAGCCCGTCATCGTGCTGCCTGCCTGGAGTTCATGACGTGCGCTGAGCCCGCCATAGCAGAGGCTTGGGCGGTGCATGCCAAGCGCCCTCGTGGTTCGACAAGCTCACCATGAGGGCTGCTGGAGTGTCTCCACTAATCGCCACTTCAACGGCTTGGCTTAGCGCAGCTGCTGCGAGATTGGCGGAAGCGCCCAACAATACGTCATCGCCGACCTCGTGAGCGAGGAACGAGCGGAGAGTGTCGGGAATCCATGCCGTGACATTGCCGGGGAGGGGCATTGAGACAGCCGGTCCCCAAGACCGGCTAGTCTAGTTGCACGCAAGAGCGCAGCCGCAGAGAGCACCTCAGGTCGCGCCGCCCCTCATCCGGCCCTTCGGGCCGCCTTCTCCCCGTGAACGGGGCGAAGGAAAAAGATCAGTCGCCGGCGACGAAGAAGGCCCAGCGGCCCTCGGGGGTGATGCCGAGGCGGTAGAAGACGTAAGCGCCGTACTGCTTCATGTCCTCGTAATCGCCGGCAGTCACGATCTTGAACAGTTCGACCTTCTGGCGCGGGTCGAGCTTGTCGAGCGGGATGCCGAAGAAATAGGGCCAGACATAGAGGTCTTCGTCGGTGCCTTCGCCGAGATGGACGTAGCCCGCGTTCAAGACCTCTTCCATGATGGCGAGGATTTCCTGGCCCTCGCCGTCACCGGAAAGCGCCTTGATGAAGGCGATCGGGTCGCCGTCGATCTCGCCGAACGAAAGCTGCGGCATGGCATCGCCCTTGCCGATCAGCGGGCGGAGTTTTTCGATGTCGCCGGTCTTGGCAGCTTCGACGAGGAGGGAGCGCATGCGCGCCACGGGCTCGGGCAGGCGGCTGAGGTCGTAGACGATCTCGGGCAACGGGCCTTCGGTGTCGAGATGCGGCGCGGCTGGGCCGGTGGCGTCAGGCGTGGCAGGCTCGTCCTGGGGCTCGGACTGCTCGTCCTCGGGCGCCTGGTCGGTGGCTGGCGAATTGGCGGCCGGGGGCGTCTGGATCGGATCGGGCATAGGCACCGACTTTTCCGGCGTGCCAGTTTGGTCGTCAGCAGGCTGGGATGGGGTGACGGGGGCCGGAATTTCCTCGCGCTTGATCTCGCTCAAGGCGAAGGCCGATGAGGCGTAGAGCGGCAAAACAAGCGAGGCAGCAAGGCCGAGAGCAGCAAGTCTCAATGCGCCGCGGGGCGCCGTATCAGTCTGTGACCGCATTAATTCCAGGCTCCGGTATTAGTGTGCCGCGCATCCCGTTGGAGGCACGAAGGCCATCCCAACGCTTCCAATCTGCCCGGGCATGATGCCGAAACCGTGTCGGCTAGTCAAAGAACGGGGGGTGGGCTCAATGCCGCAGGCGCAGTGGCTCGAACTCGCCTGCCTCGACTTTGGCGCGCATGCGGTCGAGCATCGCAAGCGCCGCGCGCTCGCCATTGGCTGCTACGATCTCGGCAAAAGCGGTGGCAAGGGCTGCTTCGGCGATGATCTCGGGCTCTATGCCGGCGGAAAGACCCTCGGCCCACGCCTCGTTATGGCTTTCGACGGCGGTCAGTCGCTTTTCTTCCCGGACCAGGGCGTCGATGTCGGTTACGCTTTGTTCCATTTCGGTCTTTCACCCTGCCAAGCGACCCGGTGATTCGGATCAACTTGAGCTATCCCTTTAATGTCCCGTTAAGACAGCTAACACAATCGGCCGTCCGTGTACGGTCGGCAATGCCGGGAAAGTAAATAGCCTGTTAATTACCGTAGCGCGAGGCGATGTCGCGGCTGAGCGCCTCGCCTTCCTTCATGTAGCGGGCAATCGCCTCGGTGGCGGAGGCCGTGCACGCCGTGTATGCGCCGTCGAAAGAGCGGTAGCCGCGGTTGAAACTGGCGATGAATCGGGCACGGCGCTCGGGCGAGGGGTTCTCGGCCTGGAGCAGCTTTTCCATCTCGCCGCGCCATTGGGTGCCCTTTTCGCCGCAGAGATTGCGCAAAAAGTGCAACGAGCCCAGAACTTCGGCCAGTCTGACCAGACCGGGCTCGAACGGCGCGTCGACTGCCCGCGCGGGGGCTGCGAGCACCGTGCTCGCGGCAAGCGTCATGGCAATCAACAAGGTCGAAGCGCGGCTCATAAGCTTTTGTGGCGAAACAATTTGTCGCCCGCAAGGCCGCGAACGTGGCTATCCCAAGCCTAAGCAGGCAGGATGACCCGCCCGTCCAGAAGTTCGAGCACGATCTCAAGCGTCGAATCGGTCAGCGGCAGTCGCTCGATCGCTTCAAGGTCATGGAACGCGGCCTCGTCGGCGTCGTCGCCGCTGGCCGGCTCGCCGCCCACATGGCGCGCGCCGAAGACGGTGAGGCGATAGAGCGAGGCACCTTCGGCGCGGCTATCGATAAGGATTTCGCGTAGCGGCACCAGCATTCCCACAGCGATGCCGGTCTCTTCCATGAGTTCGCGGCGGGCGGCATCCTCCAGCGTTTCATAGGCTTCGACGCGGCCACCGGGAAAGGCGTAGAGGCCCTTGGAAGGCGCGCGGCCACGGCGAACAAGCATGATTGTACGCTCGCGCAACACGGCGACGGAAACGGCGGGGACTATCGTTGCTTCGTTCATTTCGTTTCGCCCGGCGATCATGTTCCATTGTGGAACATGCGACGGTCACTGCTTTAACCGTTGCGGCGGGCGCGATCCATCGCCACTTTCAGCTGACTAGTGAGAGAAGGCGTGAAACCATGTGCGGACGAATAGCGGTTCTGGCGTCGCCCGACGAGACGGCGGCCTTCCTCGGGCTTGGCGATCTCGAAAGCTTTCCGCCGCGCTACAACGTGGCGCCGACGCAGCCGATTCTCGTGGCACTGGCCGGGCCGCAGCGTCCGCCAGGCTCGAACCTGCCCGACCGCATGGCGCTGCTCGCGCGCTGGGGGCTGATTCCGGCGTGGACGAAGAACCCGGCCGACATGCCGCTTCTGATCAACGCTCGTTCCGAATCGGCAATCGAAAAGGCTTCGTTCAAGACTGCGATGCGCCACAGGCGCGCACTGATTCCGGTTTCCGGTTTCTACGAGTGGAAAAAGCTGCCGGGCAACCGCCGCCAGCCCTATTGGCTGAGGCCGCGCAATGGCGGCCTGGTGGCGCTGGCCGGGCTCATGGAGACCTGGAGCGAACCGGGCGGTTCGGAGATCGACACTGCCGCGATCCTGACCACCAGCGCGAGCGCCGACATCCTGCACATCCACGACCGCATGCCGGTGGTGATCCAGCCCGACGATTTCGCCCGCTGGCTCGACTGCCGCACCCAGGAACCGCGCGACGTCGCCGATCTCATGCGCCCGGCCCAGCCCGATTTCTTCGAGCAGATCCCGGTGTCGGACCTCGTCAACAAGGTCGCCAATGTCGGCCCTGAAATCCAGGACCGGGTCGAGCCCTTGCCGGAAGCTGCGCCAGCGAAGCCAAAGGTGGAAAAACGCAAGCCCGGCGACGACGACCAGATGAAACTGTTTTGACGCCACCAGAGCCTTGAGCGTCCGAACGGACGCTCAAGGACGCTCTGGCATCATGAATCCATGCATCGTGCTTTGGAAAACCGATTTCGATTTTCGGGGCGATGCACTAGAAGGGCGGCGTGTCCACGCCAATCGTTTCCGCCGCCATCTCCGGTTTCCTGCTTGGTGCCTCGCTGATCATCGCGATCGGCGCGCAGAACGCGTTCATCCTGCGCCAGGGGCTCTTGCGCCAGCACGTCTTCATCCTGAGCCTCATTTGCGCGCTTTCGGATGCTTTGCTGATCGCTGCCGGCGTCGCCGGGCTCGGCACGCTGATTTCGCAGTCGCCGAGCCTGATCATGGTGGTGACTGTGGGTGGCGCCCTGTTTCTGTTCACCTATGCGGTGATCGCCTTCCGCCGCGCCCTGAAGCCAGAAGTGCTGCAGGCAGCCAAAGCGGGCGAGGCGCGGCTATGGCCGGCTGTTGCCGCCTGTCTCGCCTTCACGTTCCTCAACCCCCATGTCTATCTCGACACGGTGGTGTTGCTGGGTAGCCTTTCGGCGGCATATGAAGGTCAGGCGCGCCTTGCCTATGGGCTGGGCGCTGCGTCGGCATCATTCGTCTGGTTCTTTGGGCTCGGCTATGGCGCCCGGCTTCTCGAGCCGGTCTTTGCCCGGCCTGCCGCGTGGCGCGTGCTCGATCTTCTGATCGGCGTTGTGATGACCGCTATCGGTCTCAGCCTGGTCAGCCGGGCCTAGGCCGCCTTGTTTACCTTGGGCTGTGCCTTGTCTTTCTTCGGCGCGCAGATCAGAGCGGCAAGAATTGCTGCAGGGCCGATGGCCCGGTAGTGCTTGGCGAGCTCGGCGTACTGGCTACGCGCTCGGTCTTGTTCGGATTGTTTTCGTTTCATTGGTCTCTTCCCTAAAGTCAGCTCTGTTGAGAGCGGCTGCATTTGCTTACGGATTCGGTCGAATTCGTGGCATGCGGCGCCTTTTATCCGGGCGATGTTTCATTACGGTGCCGGGATGTTTAATAAATTGTTTCAGTACTGGTTCCGTTCCGGTTCGGGCGGTAAAGTTTCGTTTCGATGCGTCTTGACGGCAACAGGTTTGGGAGGCGATAAAGCCCCCGATGAAAACGTCTTTCGCCATTTCCGGCACTTGCATTATTGGCTAGCGTTCGCGCTGGTCAGGACGTTTTCGCCTCATCTTCACACAAGACAGGTCAAACGCCCGGGCCAGCAGGCCAGGGGAGTTCTATGTCTGAAGCATCGATTAAGTCCGAGGCATTCAAGGGCTTGCGCCTCACCAACACGCTGACGCGCACGAAGGAGGACTTCGTGCCGATCGATCCGCAAAACGTGCGGATGTATGTCTGCGGGCCGACCGTTTACGACTTCGCCCATATTGGCAACGCGCGACCGGCGATCGTCTTCGACGTGCTGTTTCGGCTTCTGCGCCATGCCTATGGCGCTAGTCACGTCACCTATGTGCGCAACCTCACCGACCTCGACGACAAGATCAACGCGCGCGCCTTGCGAGACTTCCCCGACCTGCCGCTCAACGAGGCGATCAGGCGTGTCACCGAAAAGACGGCGAACCAGTACCAGGCCGACGTCAAGGCGCTCGGCTGCCTCGAGCCGACGGTCGAGCCACGGGCAACCGAGTTCGTGCAGCCGCGTGCCGACGGCCGCGCCGACATGATCACCTTGATTCTAAGTCTCATCGAACGCGGCCATGCCTATGAAGCTGAAGGCGAAGTGCTGTTCGACACCGGCTCGATGGCCGACTACGGGCAATTGTCGAAGCGCAATCTCGACGAGCAGCAGGCTGGCGCCCGTGTCGAGGTCGAGGCCCACAAGAAGAATGCAGGCGATTTCGTCTTGTGGAAGGCGTCGTCGCCAGAGGAGCCCGGCTGGGAAAGCCCCTGGGGTCGCGGCCGGCCTGGCTGGCACATCGAGTGCTCGGCCATGGCGTCGGCCTATCTCGGCGAGGTCTTCGATATCCATGGCGGCGGGTTGGACCTGATCTTCCCGCATCATGAAAACGAAATCGCCCAGTCGCGCTGCGCCCACGGCACCGAAGTCATGGCCAATTACTGGATGCACAACGGCTTCCTGCAGGTCGAGGGCCAAAAGATGTCCAAGAGCCTGGGCAACTTCTACTCGATCCACGAACTGCTCGAGACCGAGACCTTCGGCGGCCGCAAATGGCCCGGCGAGGTGCTGCGCCTGGCGATGCTGATGACGCACTACCGCGAGCCGATCGACTTTTCGGTGCGCAAGCTGGAAGAGGCCGAGAATACGCTGCGCAAGTGGAAGCGCGCGGCCGACAGCGCTGGACGTGCGGAAGGCCAGGTGCCCGAGGCCTTGGTTGCGGCGCTGAGCGACGATCTGGCAACGGCGACGGCATTCCACGGGCTTTCGCAGCTGGCGGGCGATGCGGGCGGGAACGTCGAAGCGGCTGCCAGCCTGAAGGCGGCACTGCTGTTTCTGGGCTTCACGCTCGAAGCCGCGGAGGTGGACGAGACCGAGGTCGCTGCGACGATCGCGCGCCGCCTGGAGCTGATCAACGCCAAGAACTGGGCCGAGGCGGATCGCATCCGCGACGAGCTACTTGCCCAGGGCGTGCAGCTCAAGGACGGCAAGGATCCGGTGACGGGCGAGCGCGTCACGACGTGGGAGGTCAAGCGGTGATGATGGTTGTGCCAGAGGTGGGCAGGCTTGCAGGACAGCGCCCCCCTCTGTCCTGCCGGACATCTCCCCCACAAGGGGGGAGATCAGCCGTCATCGCGACTTTCGCAAATCGCCGGCGTTTCAGAAGGGATGTCGTGGCGGAAACTGCCAATCTCCCCCCTCGTGGGGGAGATGTCCGGCAGGACAGAGGGGGGCAACGTAGGGCGGCGACATATCCGAAGGGGAGCAGATAACCTTGCCCACACGCCGGTCGCTCCAGCCAACCGCAAGAACGCGAAGTCAATGCGTCGCAAGATGACGGACGCCGAGCTGAAGCTGTGGAATGAGCTGCGCGCGCATCGGCTGATGGGGCTCGGATTTCGTCGCCAGTTTCCCGTTGCAGGCTACATCGTCGATTTCGCCTTCCCGAAACACAAGTTGATCGTGGAACTGGACGGCGCGCAGCATGCCGAACCAGCCAATGCGGAGGCCGATGCCGTCCGAACCCAGCGCCTGGAACAGGACGGCTGGACCATCGTCCGCTTCTGGAACGACGACGTCATTCGCGCTATCGACAATGTCTGCCAGCATATCGTGAGCGTGGCCGGTCGTGGCGGAGCGGCCGGCGCCATCAGCATGAAGGAGGAGTTCGTGCAATGATCGACCATACTGGAATTTCGGTTGCCGATTTCGACAAGGCGAAGGCCTTTTACGACAAGGCATTCGCGCCGCTAGGTGCTTCCCTTTTGATGATGGTGCCGGGCGAATATACCGGTGGCGTCAAGGTTGGCGGCTATGGCCGCGAGCGCCCGGTGTTCTGGCTGCATGAGGCGGAGGCAGGACCGGGGCGGCACTATGCCTTCACCGCGCGCAGCCGCGCCGAGGTCGACGCATTTCATGCGGCGGCCATCGCAGCCGGCGGGCGTGACAATGGTGGGCCGGGGCCGCGCCCACATTACCACCCCGACTATTATGCAGCCTTCGTCTACGACCCGGACGGCAACAACATCGAGGCGGTGTGTCATGCGCCGGCGTGAGGGGTGGCAGTCATGAGCCTTGACAACAAGCCGCATTACTCCGGTGGCTGCCAGTGTGGCGCCGTGCGCTTCCATGTCGATGGCAAGCTCGGCGGCGCCTCGGTCTGCCACTGCCGCATGTGCCAGAAGGCGTTCGGCAATTTTTACGCCCCGCTCGTTTCCGTGCATCGGGAATCGAAGCTGATCTGGACGCGCGGCGAGCCGAAGCGGTTCCGCTCGTCCAATTTCGGCCTGCGCGGCTTTTGCGGCGACTGCGGCACGCCGCTGACGTTCGAGGCGCCCGACGGGGTGGCGCTGGCGATCGCCGCCTTCGACGAACCGGAGGAGATCGCCCCGACCGTCCAGTGGGGGCTCGAGGGCAAGCTGCCTTACGTCGATCATGTTCACGAGCTGCCGGGTTACACGACGGAGGACGACCCGGAGGCTGCGGACTTCGTCAACGACATCGTCTCTTACCAGCATCCCGATCACGACACCGATCAATGGCCACCGCAGGAGCGCAAATGAACGCGCCCATGACAGGTGGCTGCCAATGCGGCGCCGTGCGCTACCGCATCGCCCAGGCGCTGGAGAACGCGCATATCTGCCATTGCCGCATGTGCCAGAAGGCGTCGGGCAACTATTTCCAGCCGCTCGCTCGCGCGCCCAAAGCGAAGTTCGCGGTGACCCGCGGCGAGGTTGGCTGGTTCCAGTCGTCGGACCTGGTGCGGCGGGGCTTCTGTCGTAACTGCGGCACGCCGCTGCTGTTTGACGTGGTAACGCGCGATACGGTCAATGTGGTGCTCGGTTCACTCGATGATCCAGCCTCGGTCACGCCGACGTTCCAGTGCGGTTCCGCCGCCAAGATGCCGTGGTTCGGCGAGCTCGACACAGTTGAGCTGTCGGCGGACGAAACGGCCTGGTACGCGGCGGTCGCCCCTTCTAACCATCAGCATCCAGACCAAGACACTGAACAATGGCCACCGGAGAACAGGTCATGACCGAGACAGTTAGAACCGGCGGCTGCCAGTGCGGCGCTGTGCGTTTTCGCATTCGCGGGGCACTCGGGCGCACGTCCATTTGCCATTGCCGCATGTGCCAGAAGCAGTTCGGCTCATTTTTTGGTGCCTTCGTCGCCGTGCCTGTTGACGGCGTCGAATGGATCCGCGAGGAGCCGAGCTACTTCCAGTCTTCGATCAACATCGCGCGTGGTTTCTGCCAGCGTTGCGGCACTCCGATGAGCTACAGGAATGCGGAGGGACTGGAGCTGTCGATCGGCTCGTTCGACGACCGCTCGGACCTCGCGCCGACAATCCAGATCAACCACGGCTTCCGCCTGCCGTGGGTCGAGGCGATCTTTGACCAGCCGATCCACGACAACCCCGACTATTATCAGCGGCAGGAGCAGATCATCTCCTTCCAGCATCCTGACGAAGAGACGGCCAACTGGCCGGAACATGGACTTAAACTATGACGAATGAACTACGCGGCCTCTATCCAGAGATCGAACCTTTCGACAGCGGCATGCTCGACGTCGGCGACGGCCATCAGGTCTATTGGGAACGCTCGGGCACCAAGGGCGGTAAGCCTGCGGTGTTTTTGCATGGCGGCCCAGGCGGCGCGACCTCGCCGAAGCATCGCCGCCTGTTCGACCCGAAGCTCTACGACATCATGCTGTTCGACCAGCGCGGTTGCGGTAAATCAGTGCCCAATGCTTCGCTCGACGCCAACACGACCTGGCATCTGGTGGCTGACATCGAGCGGCTGCGCGAGATGGCAGGCCACGACAAGTGGCTGGTGTTCGGCGGCTCCTGGGGCTCGACGCTGGCGCTGGCCTATGCCGAAACGCACCCCGAGCGCGTTAGCGAACTGGTGGTGCGCGGCATCTACACGCTGACCCGGGCCGAGCTCGAATGGTATTACCAGTTCGGCGTCTCCGAGATGTTTCCCGACAAATGGGAGCGTTTTATCGCCCCGATCCCGGAAGCCGAACGCGGCGACATGATGGGTGCATACCGCAAGCGCCTCGTCGGCAACGACCGCAAGGCGCAGGTCGAGGCCGCCCTCGCATGGAGCCTGTGGGAAGGCGAGACGATCACGCTGTTGCCTGACCCCGATACCAGCGGCAAGTTCGGCCAGGACGACTTTGCCGTTGCCTTCGCCCGCATCGAAAACCACTATTTCGTCCATGCCGGCTGGATGGACGAAGGCCAGCTGATCCGCGACGCCCACAAGCTGCGCGACATTCCCGGTGTCATCGTCCATGGGCGTTATGACATGCCGTGCCCGGCGAAATATGCTTGGGCGCTGCACAAGGCGTGGCCGGAAGCCGAGTTCCATCTCATCGAGGGAGCCGGCCACGCTTATTCGGAACCGGGTATATTGAACCAGCTGGTCAGGGCAACCGACAGGTTCGCAGGGAAATGACAATGGCACGCGAACGCATCTATCTATTCGACACGACACTGCGCGACGGCCAGCAGACGCCGGGCATCGACTTTTCGGTCGAGGACAAGATCGCGATCGCGGCCATGCTCGACGAATTCGGCATCGATTATGTCGAAGGTGGCTACCCCGGCGCCAATCCGACCGACACGGCGTTCTTCCAGGAAAAGCGGACCAAGCGGGCGAAGTTCGTCGCCTTCGGCATGACCAAGCGGGCAGGGGTGTCGGCTTCCAACGACCCCGGTCTGGCAACGCTGCTGCAGGCCAAGTCGGACGGCATCTGCTATGTCGCCAAGAGCTGGGATTATCATGTCCGTGTCGCCCTCGGCGTGACCAACGAGGAAAACCTCGAATCGATCAAGGCTTCGGTCGAAGCCGCCCGCACCGCCGGCAAGGAGCCGATGGTCGATTGCGAGCATTTCTTCGACGGCTTCAAGGCCAATCCTGACTACGCGCTGGCTTGCGCACGCACGGCCTATGATGCCGGCGCGCGCTGGGTGGTGTTGTGCGACACCAATGGCGGCACGCAGCCGGCCGAGGTGCGCGATATCGTTGCCAAGGTGATCGCTTCGGGCATTCCGGGCGCCAATCTCGGCATCCATGCCCATGACGACACCGGCCAGGCGGTGGCCAATTCGCTCGCCGCCATCGAGGCCGGCGTGCGCCAGGTGCAGGGCACGATCAACGGCATCGGCGAACGCTGCGGCAATGCCAATCTGGTTACCATCATCCCGACATTGGCGTTGAAGCCGCATTTTTCCGAGCGCTTCGAAACCGGTGTTTCGGCCGATGCCCTTGCCGGTATCTCCAGGCTTTCGCGCGCGTTCGACGAATTGCTCAACCGTGCGCCCGAGGCGCAGTCGCCCTATGTCGGGGCATCGGCCTTCGCGACCAAGGCAGGCATCCACGCCTCGGCCATCGTCAAGGAGCCCAAAACCTATGAGCACGTGCCGCCGGAAGCCGTCGGCAACCGTCGCAAGGTCATGGTGTCGGACCAGGGCGGCAAGGCGAATTTCATCGCCGAGCTCAAGCGGCGCGGCATCGACGTGCCGAAGGACGATCGCCGGCTCGATTCGCTGATTTCAGTGGTCAAGGAGCGTGAGGCCGAGGGCTACGCCTATGAAGGGGCCGATGCCAGCTTCGAGCTTCTGGCGCGGAGCATGCTGCATGAGGTGCCGGAGTTCTTCCGCGTGACCTCGTTCCGCTGTCTTGTCGAGCGTCGTTTCGACGCGAACGGCAACCTTAAGACCGTGTCGGAAGCGGTGGTGAAGGTTATGGTTGATGGCGAAGAGAAGATGTCGGTGGCCGAAGGCGACGGGCCGATAAACGCGCTCGACATCGCGTTGCGCAAGGATCTCGGCAAGTTCCAGAACGAGATCGGCGACCTCGAACTCGTCGACTACAAGGTGCGTATCCTCAATGGCGGCACCGAGGCGATAACCCGCGTGCTGATCGAATCGCATGACAGCACCGGCGCGCGCTGGTGGACGGTGGGCGTGTCGACCAACATCATCGACGCTTCGTTCCAGGCACTTATGGATTCGATCATCTACAAGCTGATGAAGAACCGCGAGATGGCCGGGCTGGTGGCGGCGGAATAGCAGTGTTCGGGCCAGCGGCAACGGCTGGCCCCATCGATTGATCCATCAACGAAAAGCGGGTGGACCATCACTATTTTGAAATGGCTTGGCCAGCAAAGCGGGCGCATAGGATCGCGCCATGAGCACACAAGCGCCCGCCATTTCCCGTGAAGACGCGACCCGCGGCTTTCTCTATGCCCTGACAGTCTACCTGATGTGGGGCGTGCTGCCGTTCTACATGAAGGCGGTGGCACATATCCCCGCGCCGGAAGTGGTCGCGCACCGCATCGTCTGGTCGATCCCGGTGGCCGGCCTGCTGCTGTTATGGATGGGCCGCACGGCCGACATCAAGGCAGCGCTGCGCAACAAGCGCACGCTCGCCAACGGCGCGCTGACGGCAGCGCTGATCACCATGAACTGGGGCATCTATGTCTGGGCGATCGGCAATGACCGCGCGCTCGAAACCGCGCTGGGCTATTATATCAACCCGCTGTTCACGGTTTTCCTCGGTGCGGTCGTACTGGGCGAAAAGCTCTCCAGGGGGCAACTTGTGGCGATTGCCCTGGCGTTGATCGCGGTTGCCCTTTTGACCTGGGAGACCGGCGGCCTGCCCTGGGTGTCCATTGCGCTGGCGCTGACCTGGGGTTTCTACGCCCTGTTCAAGAAGACCTTGCCGATCGGCCCGGCCCAGGGCTTCCTGCTGGAAGTCCTGATCCTCGGCATCCCGGCTCTCGGTTACATCGCCTATCTGCAGGCGACCGGTGTTGGCCACTTCGGCACGACTGGCGCTGTCGACGTGTGGCTGCTGATGGGCTGCGGCCTCGTCACCGCTATCCCGCTGATCCTGTTTGCCAATGGGGCCAAGCTGCTCAGGATGTCGACCATCGGCATCATGCAGTACATCGCGCCGACGATCATCTTCTTCATCGCCATCTTCATCTTCAAGGAGCCGTTCTCGAGTGAACGCGCGGTGGCGTTCGGCCTGATCTGGGCAGCGCTTGCCGTCTACACCTGGTCGATGTTCCACGACCGATCCAAGAACAGCTAAGGAGCAGACGCATGTATCAGCTCTACATTGCCAACAAGAACTACTCCTCCTGGTCGCTGCGCCCCTGGGTGCTGATGCGCGCGCAGGGCATTGCCTTCACCGAGCACCAGGTGCCGTTCGGCAATCTGCCCGGACAGCCCGATTTCGGTTCCTTCTCGCCGACGGCCAGCGTGCCCGTGCTCGTCGATGGCGAGCTCACGGTGTGGGATTCGATGTCGATCGTCGAATATCTCGCCGAGCGCCACCAGGGTGTCTGGCCTGCCGATCCGGCGGCGCGGGCCTGGGCGCGTTCGGCCGCGGCAGAGATGCATTCGAGCTTCCGCAACCTGCGCAACATCTGTGGCATGAGCTGCGGCGTGCGCGTTGGCCTCAACGAGGTGCCGGCAGGGCTGAAGGCGGACATCGCCCGCGTTGGCGAGCTCTGGAACCAGGGGCTCGACCGCTTTGGCGGGCCGTTCCTGGCGGGGGAGACGTTCACTGCCGTCGACGCGTTCTTTGCACCCGTCATCTTTCGGGCACAGACCTACGCGCTGGACTTCGGTGGCCGTTCGGGCGACTACGTGGCACTGATGCTCGAGCAGCCGGCCATGCGCGAATGGTATGATGCGGCACTTGCCGAGACGTGGCGCGACCAGCCGCACGAAGACGAGGTGCTGGCCGTAGGCACGATCACACTCGACATGCGAGCCCGGGCCTGAACGGCTGCTCTCACATCTTGTCGATGAGCGACTGAACACCTTCGGTGGGGGTGGAGTCGGACCCGGCCGCGACCATAAGGGCCGAGACCACGGCCTCGGCCTCGTCGACCACCAGCGGCTGGACCAGATGCGAGGTGTGCACGAAGCCCTCGGTCTTCATGTGATCGAGCAGCGCCAGCATCGGATCCCAGAAGCCTTTGACATTGGCGAAGACGATCGGCTTGCGGTGATGGCCGAGCTGCGCCCAGGTCATGATCTCGACGATCTCCTCGACCGTGCCGATGCCGCCCGGCAGCGCCACGAAGGCATCCGACTTCTCGAACATCATGTGCTTACGCTCATGCATGTTGTCGGTGATGACCAGCTCATCGAGCCGGGTGAGGGCGCTTTCGGTTGCTTCCTTGTTCATGAGGAATCGCGGTATGATGCCGGTGACCTTGCCGCCGGCACGCTGCGCGCCATCGGCGACCGCGCCCATGATGCCCTTGGTGCCGCCGCCATAGATGAGCCTGAGGCCTGCCTTGGCGATCGAGTGACCGAGCAGATGGCCGGCCTTGATGTACACCTCATCGCGGCCCGGCGAGGAGCCGCAATAGACGCAGATGGATCGAATCGTGTTCATGGTGTGATTGGGTATTGCCTCCACAGGCCGGGTCAAGCCCGGATCGGGCTTTTTCTTGTCGCTGCCGGCAAAACAAGGTAGACCCATCCAGCGGCTAGGGGCAGGGAAATATGGCAATTAATCCGTTGAAAATCTTCCTTCTCGCAGCAGGTGGCTCGGCCGCTGCTGCGACCATTGCATATGTGTCCGGTGCACTCGATCCCTATCTGGCGCCGCCAGCCGTGGTGGCGAGCCAGCCGGCACCTTCGACAGCCGCGCCTAAGGCGGATAAAGCCCCCGACCCGGCCAAGCCGGCAGCGCAAGGGCAGGCACCTGCTACGCCACCCACGACGGCGGAAGCCTCCGTCGTGGTGGCGCCGTCCTTTGATGTGGTGCGCGTCGAAGACAATGGCGCGCTGGTGGTTGCCGGCAAGGCTGCCGGCAACGCCAAGGTCGAGATCGTTACCGGATCGAAGGTCATCGGGGCTGCCGTCGCGGGTGCTGACGGCGATTTCGCCGTCGTGCTCGACCAGCCGCTCAAGCCGGGCGACTACCAGATCGTGCTGCGCGCGACAGCACCGGGCAATGTCGTGGCGACGTCGACTGAAACAGCCGTGGTTTCCGTGCCTTCGGAGCCGGGCGGCCAGGTGCTGGCGCTGGTCGAGGAGCCAGGCAAGCCGTCCGAGCTGATCACCATGCCCAAGCCTGCCGAAACGCCGACGAAGCTACCCGAACCAGTCCAGCCGGCCAATGCGCCGGCAGCGACCACTGAAGGGCAGACGGCAGCGCAACCGGCACCGGCACCGGCCCCGGCAAAGTCGGGGGCCATCGCCTCGCAGCTCAAGGTCGCGGTTGAAGCGGTCGAGATCGAAGGCAAGAAGATTTTCATCGCAGGCGCTGCCGACGCGGGCCGCAAGGTCCGCGCTTACGCCAACGAGATACTGATCGGGGAAACCCAGACTTCGCCGGAAGGCCGCTTCCTGATCGAAGCGGAGCGCGAATTGCCCGTTGGCGACTACATCATCCGTGTCGACGCGCTGGAGCCGGACGGCGTCAAGGTCGTTGCGCGTGCCGCCGTGCCGTTCCATCGTGAGCCAGGCGAAGCTGTCGCTGCGGTTGCACCGGCCCCGGCCGACGTTGCGGCAAAGCCCGAAGCGCCTGCTGCCAACATGCCGGCCGCGCCGGCGGCTCAGGCCCAGGCGACGTCGCCGGAAAAGCCAGCCGAAGTCGCCTCGGCAGCGCCAAGCCCTGATGCGACCGCCCCCGAACTCGAGCCGGTCAATGGGGCGGTTATCATCCGACGGGGCGATTCGTTGTGGCGTATCTCGCGTCGTGTCTATGGCCACGGCGTGCGCTATTCGAACATCTATCTCGCCAATCAGGACCAGATCAGCGATCCCGACCGCATCTGGCCGGGGCAGGTGTTCCGCGTGCCGGAAAAGTCCCATGAGGGCGAAGCGGCCAATATGGACGCCATGGGCGAACAGGCGATGCCGGCGCCCAAGCCTTAGCCTTCAAGGCAAGGCATTTCAGCCAGCATGGGTTGCGTGGACAGGTTTCATCGTTTATCGACGATGAACGATGAAGTCATTCTCACCAGCCTCACCTGCGTGCCTCGCCGCATCCAGCGAGGATGTGGCGCAAAAGCTTGCCGCACTCTCGCATCCCGCGCGGCTTGAAATCCTGCGGCGTCTCGGCGGCAGATCGTGTTGCTGCAAGGAAGTGGTCGCGCATCTCGACCTCGCCCAGTCGACAGTGTCGCAACATCTGAAGATCCTCGTCGAGGCCGGACTGGTCCGCTACGAACCGGAGCGGCAGCGCTCGCGCTACCAGATCGACCAGGCGGCGTTGGCCGCCGTTTCCGCATCCGTTTCGGCGCTCGTCGAATCCTGCTGCGCCGTCGAAGGCGCGGACGTCTAATCAAGGCAAGAACTGTGGCTAACAAGACCGTCTCCGCCGAACGCGGCTCGACCCTCAGCACGATCAGGAACCTGTGGCCCTATATGTGGCCGGAAGGCAGGCCCGACCTCAGGGCGCGGGTGGTGTGGGCAACAGTGTTCCTGTTCGTCGCCAAGCTGACGCTGGTGGCAGGGCCTTATTTCTTCAAATGGGCGACCGATGCGTTGGCCGGCGACCAGCGCACGCCGCTGGCGTTGCCGGCATTGCTGGCAGCCCCTGTCATGCTGGTGGTCGCCTATAATTTCGTGCGCATCGTCCAGCTCGGCTTCAACCAGCTGCGCGACGCGTTGTTTGCCAGCGTTGGCCAATACGCGGTCCGGCAGCTTGCCCATCGCACCTTCGTGCACATGCACCAGCTGTCGCTGCGCTTTCATCTGGAGCGGCGCACTGGCGGGCTGTCGCGCATCATCGAGCGCGGCACCAAGGGCATCGAAACGATTGTCCGCTTCACCATCCTCAACACCGCTCCCACGATCCTCGAATTCGCGCTGACGGCGGGCATCTTTGCCTTCGCCTATGGCTGGCAATATGTGGCCGTGGTGGCTGTCACCGTGTGGCTCTATGTCTGGTTCACGGTCAAGGCGAGCGACTGGCGCATCGCCATCCGCCGCGAGATGAACGATTCCGACACCGACGCGAACACCAAGGCGATCGATTCGCTGCTCAATTTCGAGACGGTGAAGTACTTCAACAACGAGCGCATGGAAGCCGAGCGCTTCGACCGCTCCATGGCGCGCTACGAATCGGCGGCGACCAAGACCTGGACGTCGCTTGGCTGGCTCAACTTCGGCCAGGGCGTCATCTTCGGTCTTGGCATGACCGTTGTGATGTGGATGTCGGCGCGGGAAGTGATGGCCGGCACCCAGACCGTGGGCGACTTCGTCTTCGTCAACGCCATGCTGATGCAGCTTTCGGTGCCGCTCAACTTCATCGGCATGATCTACCGCGAAATCCGCCAAGGCCTGACCGACATCGAAAAGATGTTCGAGCTGCTCGACGTGCCGCAGGAGGTGAACGACAGGCCGGGCGCCCAGCCGCTCGTCGTCGGCAGCGGCCGCGTCGAGTTCCGCGACGTGCATTTCGCCTATGACCCGAACCGCCAGATCCTCAAGGGCGTGAGCTTCGAGGTGCCGGCCGGCAAGACCGTGGCGATCGTTGGCCCCTCGGGTGCCGGCAAGTCGACAATCTCGCGGCTGCTGTTCCGCTTCTACGACATTCAGCAAGGCTCGATCCTGATCGACGGACAGGATATCCGCGACGTCACCCAGGAGAGCCTGCGCGGCGAGATCGGCATGGTGCCGCAGGACACCGTGCTGTTCAACGACACGATTGCCTACAACATCCGCTATGGCCGCCTGAACGCGGATGAAGAGGATGTACGCAGGGCGGCTGACCTTGCCCAGATTTCGAGCTTCATCGAACGCATGCCCGAGGGCTACAAGTCGATGGTCGGCGAGCGGGGCCTGAAGCTGTCGGGCGGTGAGAAGCAGCGCGTGGCGATTGCCCGCACCATCCTCAAAGCACCGCCGATCCTGATGCTGGACGAGGCGACTTCGGCACTCGACACCCAGACCGAACAGGAAATCCAGAGCGCCCTCGACCTGGTCAGCAAGGGTCGCACCACGATCGTCATCGCGCACAGGCTGTCGACGGTCATTTCAGCCGACGAGATCATCGTCTTGGCCGATGGCGGCATTGCCGAGCGCGGCACACACGCCCAATTGCTGGGGCAGGGCGGGCTCTATGCCTCGATGTGGGATCGCCAGCGCGAGGCGACCGAAGCCGAGGAGCGCTTGCGCCAGGCGCGCGAGGCCGACGAGTACGGTGTCGTGGTGCGTCGCCGGACCCCGGAGGTCGAAGCAAGCGAGGTCGAGTAAGGGGTGGCATGGCGGCGGCTCCGGCCGCCCCGTTGCAAGCGATAGCGGTGGGCGTCGCCAATGCCGCGTTGCGGCTTGGCGTCGTTTCCGGTAAGCACTCCCAGACTTCAACAGCAACGGCATCCCCTTCATGAGCATAGCCGACACGATCCGCAACGCCTTCGTTCCGGTCCATCGCGAGGGGTATCCCTTCATTGCCGGATTTGCGGCGGTCACCGTCCTGCTGGGTTTCTTTTCTACTTCGCTGTTCTGGATCGGGGCGATTTTGACCGCCTGGTGCGCCTATTTCTACCGTGATCCCGAGCGCGTTACGCCTGTCGACGACAAGTTGGTCATAAGTCCCGCCGATGGCGTGGTGTCGGCAGTCGGTCCCGCCGTGCCGCCGCGCGAGCTTGGCCTCGGCACCGCCGAGATGACCCGCATCTCGGTGTTCATGAACGTCTTTTCCGTGCATGTGAACCGCGCGCCGGTGCGCGGCAAGATCGTGCGCATCGAGCATCGTCCGGGCAAGTTCCTCAACGCCGAACTCGACAAGGCGAGCCAGGAAAACGAGCGCAACGGCATTGTCATCGACAGCCCGCATGGCCAGGTGGCAGCCGTGCAGATCGCTGGTCTCATCGCACGGCGCATCCTGTGCTGGGCCGATGTCGGCGGCAACATCGCCGTTGGCGAGCGTTTTGGCCTGATCCGCTTTGGCTCGCGCGTCGATGTCTTCCTGCCTAGTTCGGCGGTTGCGCGCGTCGCTGTCGGCCAGACCGCGGTTGCGGGCGAGACAATCCTCGCCGACTTCGGCGGCACAAGCCACGCACCTTTGGTGCGGGTTTCCTGAGGGCGACGGCGGTGTCATCGTTCCACCCCTTTGAACCGCATGGCCGAGGCGGTCCGCGCATTCGCGAGATCCCGCTGCGCATGGTCCTGCCCAACCTGATCACCGTGCTGGCGATCTGTGCCGGGCTGTCCGGCATTCGCCTGGCCTTCGAAGGCCGCTTCGAATCGGCTGTCGTGATGGTGCTGCTGGCGGCGTTCCTTGACGGCATCGACGGCCGGCTGGCACGGATGCTGAAGGCGACGTCGAAATTCGGCGCGCAGATGGACTCGCTTGCAGACATCGTCAATTTCGGCGTTGTGCCAGCGCTTGTGCTGTATGCCTACCTGCTCGACAAGGCCGGTTCGCTGGGCTGGATCGCGACCCTGCTGTTTGCCATCGCCTGCGGCCTGCGCCTGGCGCGCTTCAACGTGCTGGACGAGGATCTCGATCGCCCGGCCTGGCAGGCGGAATATTTCGTCGGCATTCCGGCGCCCGCCGGCGCCCTTGTGGTGATGCTGCCGATGTATCTCGGTTTCCTCGGCTTCGAAGGTACCCGCACCGCGGCCTATGTCGCCACCGGCTTCACTATTCTCATCGCATTCCTGCTGGTCAGCCGACTGCCGATCTATTCCGGCAAGACGTTGAAGATCCGGCGCGAATACCTGCTGCCGGTGATGCTGGCGGCGGTGTTCTACGTGCTGCTTGTCGCCGTCTATCCCTGGCAGACGCTGTCGGCTTCGGTTGGCGCTTACATGCTGTTCTTGCCGCTGAGCGCCAGCGCCTATGCCCGCCGCGCCAAGATCGAAGGTGCCGCTGCCGCAGCGGCGGCCGAAGCGGCGGCGGCCGAAGCCACACCAGACGAAACCAGACCGGAAGCCTAGCGCGCCAGCGTCCATCTGGGCGCTGCGCTACGCCGCCAATCCAAGCTGATCGAGCGCCATGCGGCGGGCGGTGACATAGTCTGTCTTGCCCGAGCCGAGCACCGGAATCTCGCTGACCTTGATGATGTCGTGAGGGACCATCAGCTCAGTGGCGCCGGCTTGCTTGCCGTAAAGGCGCAAGGTCTCGGGATCGGCGTTGCCGGCGGTGGTCACCAATACGATGCGCTCGCCACGGCGCTTGTCGGGTACGGCAACCGCAGCATGGCGTTCCTCAGGCCACAAGGCCTGCACCAGCATTTCGACTGCGCCCAAAGACACCATCTCGCCAGCGATCTTGGCGAAGCGCTTGGCCCGGCCTCGGATGGTGATGAAACCCTCCCGGTCCACCGAAACGATATCGCCGGTGTCGTGCCAGCCTTCCAGCGGTTGGAGTTCGCCCGGCCTGTCGGCGGTCATGTAGCCCATCATCAGGTTGGGGCCCAATAGCCAGAGCTGGCCACCTTCGGCCACGCCGTCGATTTCCTCGAGACGCATGCGCATGCCCGGCAGCAGGCGCCCGACGGTGCCGTCGCGGCCATGGGTCGCCGTGTTGACGGCTACGACCGGTGCAGCTTCTGTCAGCCCGAAGCCTTCGATGATTTCGGCGCCGAAGCGTTCGCGCCAGATGCGCCGCGTCTCGGCTCGAACCGGCTCGGCACCGGCAACGACGAAGCGCAGGCTGGAGAAGTCGCCATCTTCGGCGGTGCGCGCATAGGCGGCGAGGAAGGTATCGGTGCCGAACATGATTGTCGGGCGAATCTTGCGCGCGACATCGGGAATGAGCTTGTAGTGCAGCGGCGAGGGATAGAGGAACAGCCTCACGCCGGTGAGCAGCGGCAGGATGGTGCCGCCGGTGAGGCCGAAGGAATGGAACACCGGCAGCACGTTGAACAGCTTGTCCGCCGGCGAGATGGTGATGCGCGCTTCGGCCTGCATGGCGTTGGCGACGAGGTTGCGGTGAGACAGGACCACCGCCTTGGGTGTGCCCTCCGACCCCGAGGTGAACAGGATGACGGCGGGTTTGGACGCGTCCTGCTGATACAGCGCTCGCCGCCACTGCAGCGCGGCGGCAAGCTTTTCGAAGGCCGAGACGCTGTCGCGCAGTTCCTCCAGCCAGATCATCCGGGCTCCGGCCTGTTCGGCGGCGGCGACGACATCGCCGAGGTCGGCTTTGGCCACGAAGGCGCGCGAGGAGACGATGGTCTTGATAGCAGCGGTCTTCACCGCCGAGGCGACGTTGGCGGCGCCAGCGGTGTAGTTGATCATCGCGGCGACGCGCGACGCCGAGATCAGCCCGAGCATCGTCAGCACCACGCCATTGGCATTGGGCAAAAGGACGCCGACAGCTTCGCCTGGGCTGGACATGGCCTCGAAGCGCCGGCCAAGCACGCGCGCCCCGGTCAGGAGCTTGCGATAACTCAAGGAACCACTGAAGACGTCCTCGATGATGGGTCGGGAGGCTCCGAAGCGGCTTGCAGCATCGCACATTGAATAGAACACCCCCCGGTCGAGGTCGGTGCCGGCAAGACGTGCTTCGGCGCAGCGGTCGAACAGGGCATTGGCGGTGGTGGTTTGCGAATAGCCGGCGCGCTGAATGAGGTCGGCCATGGTCATAGGGGCAAGGGCGGCAATGCTGAGGCGCGGGAACCAGCGGCGTGGCGCGCGTTCTGCCGGTGTCAACGAAAAAGGCAGGTGCCGGGCGCCACTGACGAAGATAGGGACGATCCGGGCATCGGCCTGCATGGCGATGCGGGCGACGGCGCGGAACAGCCTGAACGACTTGACGTCAGGCTCGACGGTATCGGGCAGATAGACGGCGAGGCGACCCTTGCCGCGCAGCACGCGCACCAGGCGCCGGCTGACGAACACGTGCTCGGCGTTGAAGGCGATGGTACGGCCGAGTTCACGCCAGGGCTCGAGCCAATGCGCGCGGGCGGATGCCTCGTCGAGGATGTGCAGCGTGTCCTCGGGCAGCAGACACAGCATCAGCGCCGGCTCGATGCGCGATTGATGCGAGACTACGTAGATCACCGGCGCGTCGGCGGCGCGTGCCTGGCGCAAGGCCCCGTCGTCGACCCGGTAGATCAGCTTGAGCGGCAGATAAAGCAGGGCCTGGCGGAAGCGTATGCCGAGACCATGCATCAAAACACCGGCGGCAATCATCCATGCCGCGACGACGCCGAGCACAACAGCACTGGCCAGGAACATGCCGCACCTCCCGATGCACGCGTCGCCCACCGCGGGCATCGAAACTAGACCATGACGACGCAAGGTCAATGCGCATCGTCATCCACCATCCCCTGGCCTCGCGATAGGAAAAAGCCGGTCTTGCGACCGGCTTAAGGAAAAGGGACGGGTGGAGGGGATGGGGGGATGGGGCAACCCGTCCTGAGCGTATGAACGCGGAGTCTGCGGTTTGGTTCCGGCGCATTCAAAGTTTTTTTGTGGTTCATGTTTCAACGGTGACCGGCGAGCGCCGTGTGGTGGCCCAGTCGTACCAGGCGTGGGAAAACACCGCTGCCAGCACGATGGCGCTGCCGGCGAGGCTTGCAGCCGGTGGCAACTCGGCGAGGAACAGCCATGCAAAGAAGATGCCGAAAGGCACCTCGGTTGTGCCGAGAAGACCCGCTTCGGCCGCCGGGATGCGCCGCGCGCCTTCCGTCCACAAAATGACCGCGAGGGCGAAGGTGAAGCCAAACACTGCGAGCGGTGCTAGGTCGGCTCCGGAAATGGTGAGCGGATCGGTGAAGAACCAGGCTGGAATGATGCCGATAAAAGCCGAGACCGCAGCGGCCCACACCACCGATGCCTCGCGGAAGCGACGCACGAGCGCTGCGTAAAGGGCGAAGGTGAAGGTCATCAGCATGGCGAGCGCGTCGCCAAAGGCATGGCCGCCGCCAAGGCCGGACCAGACCATGACAGCGACACCGAGCAGGCACGCCGCGGCGGCAATCGCGGTCTGGCGCCGGAAGGCTTCGCCTGCGATCAGCCATGCGAGCAGAGCCACGACGAATGGCACGGTGGCGTAGATGACCACGACATTGGCGACATAGGTATTCTTGAAGGCGGCGATGAAGGCGATGCTGGAAAACGTACCGAGTATGGCGAGCATCCAGCCCTGCCAGCCGAGCACAAGGCTTTCGCCGCCCCCGTCGCGCCGCCGCCACATGACGTAGGCCGAGATCAGCAACCCGCCGACGAGCCCGCGCCAGCACGTGATCGTCAGCGGATCGGCGTCGATCGATTTGGTGAGGATACCGGCGAGGCCGAATACCGCCGCCGAACTGGCGATGAGCACGACGCCGAGCCTGTGCTGCGAAGTGGCCTTGCTCTCGTTGTCCATGCCGAGCCTCCGATGTAGGAACCTAGACTATGGCGAGGCAACTGCCAGCCTCCTGTCAGGAGCCGCTTCAGTTTGGGGGCATGATAGGATCGCAAGACGAGAAAACCGGGAGGACACGATGGATGCCGCACAACTGAAGGCATTGCAGGCGCCGATGAAGGACGCCTACCGCCAGGATGCCGGACGCGCCTTGATAACCCTCAAGGCAAAAGGGGCCGTCGATGACCAGTCGATCGCCTGCAAGGTCGATACCGGCAGGGCGATCGTGACCGCCGGTCTGCATCCGGCGACGGGCGGCAGCGGCATGGAGCTATGCTCTGGCGACATGCTGCTCGAAGCGCTCGTCGCCTGCGCCGGCGTGACCTTGAAGGCGGTGGCGACAGCGCTTGAATTCCGCCTCGGCGAGGCTGTGGTCTCGGCCGAAGGCGATCTCGACTTTCGAGGCACGCTGGGTCTGGCCAAGGATGCGCCGGTCGGCTTTCGGGCAATAAGGCTCGCGTTCAAGCTCGACACCGACGAGCCGCAACAGCGTATAGACGCGCTGATCAAACTGACAGAACGATACTGCGTGGTGTTCCAGACACTGAACGTTCGGCCGGAACTGTCGGTATCGGCCGAACGCTGATGGTGGCGTTGCCTCTGCGGGGTCAGTTCGCGGCGAAGCAGTAGAACAGGCCGTCGCCCCCGGTGCCCTTCAGCGCTTCCTGGCTGCAGCCGCCGCGCGAGGCGTGCGAGGAGTTCCACGATTTGGCCGCTGCCGAGTCGTCGAGCCCCATGCGGTCGTGGTGACCCATCATTGCGGCACCCTCGGTGCCGTCGAGCGTCCAGTCGCCGCAGGTCTGCTCGGCGATCCTGGTGCCGTCGGGCTTCGAGCCGGTCAGGATATCATGACGGTTGGGTGTGTCGCCGCGACCGTTGACGACGTTGCCCTTTTCGTCGAGCGCGGTCTCTTTGTTGATGTTGTTGGCGTCGCTGTGCAGCGAGGCGACATCGTCGGCAATCTTTTGGCCCTTGGCGTTGAACCACGGTCCATTGCCGATGCGGTCCTTGGCGTCGGCGTCTTTGGTGGAGAGGTAGGCGTGCCAGGTCTTGCCGGCCGAGCCCGCCGCTTCCGCGAGGCTTTGGCACAGTGCGTCGGCGCCTGCGAGGCCACCGAGATTGGCGCCCTTGCCAGAACCGGCACTTGTAACGAAGAAGCTAATCGAATTGTCCTGGGCACTTGCCGTCGAAAGGCCCGCCCACAGCGCTGCAGTCAGGATGAGGATGCGTTTCATCTTGGTCCTCCCACATTATTATTTGAGGGTGCCAAACTAGGACTGGCTGAAATCAACGGCCAATCACGCTTGCGTGTCGCCTACATTGGCCAGACGAGCATCAGCATCGGCACGGCGACGACGATGACCAGAAGCGACAGCGGCAGGCCGAGGCGTGGATAATCGGAGAATTTGTAACCGCCTGGGCCCATCACCAGCGTGTTGCACTGGTGGCCGATGGGGGTGAGGAAATCGCAGCCGGCGCCGATCGCAACCGCCATCAGGAAGGCTTCCGGGCGGAAGCCAAGCGTGGTGGCGAACCCTGCCGCGATGGGCGCGACCACGAGCACGGTTGCGGCATTGTTGAGGAACGGGGTGACTGCCATCGCCACGACCAAGATCAGCGTCAGCGCGCCGGCGGGGGGCAGCGTCGAGGCGAATTCGGCGAGCCAGGCCGAGATGATGTCGGTGGCGCCAGTCCTGCGCAGCGAATCGCTGACCGGGATCAGGGCGGCCAACATCACCAGAATCGGACCGTCGATGGCGGCATAGACCTCGCGTAGCGGGATGACGCGGAACAGCACCATGGCGACCGCGGCGGTGAAGAAGGCGAGCGGCACCGGCAGCAGGCCGAGCGCGGTGGCGCCCATCGCAGCGACCAGGATGGCGAGCGGGACGATGCCGCGGCGTACGCTGCCGAGAAGGATCGGGCGCTCGGCCAAAGGCAGGCAGCCGAGTTCGCGCAGGATGTCGGGCATGGTCTGAGGGTTGCCCTGCAGCACGACGACGTCGCCGAGGCGCAGAATGACGGCACCCAACCGCTCCTGGATGCGTTCGCCCTTTCGGCTGACGGCCAGCAGGTTGACGTTGAAGCGGTCGTAGAGCGCCAGACGCTGCGCCGAACCGCCGATCAGGGTGGAGTTTTCGCCGATGATCGCCTCGACGGACGCTGCCGCATGCTTGCCGCCGGCGGAATCGCGGCTGCCTGTGACGCTGAGCTTGGCCTGGGTGACGATACGGTCGAGTGCTTCCGGCGCGCCTTCGATCAAGAGTATGTCGCCTTCGCGCAGCACGACATCGGGGAACGGTGTCACGTGCAGCGCGCGCGAACGCAGGATCGAGGTGACCACCGCGCGGCTGCCGCCGAGCTTCAGGAGATCGGCCAGCGTCTTGCCGACGACGGTGGATTCCGCGACCAGCCGCGCCTCGGTGACGTAGTTGTTGACGTCGAGCGCCTCGTGGATCGAGGCCGAGGCGCGGGTGCGGACAGGCAGCAGCCAGTAGAACAGCACCAGGAAGACCAGGCCGGAGACCGCAAGTGCTGCGCCGACAGGGGTGAAGTCGAACATCGAGAAGGCATCGCCGGTCATTTCCTGGCGCACGCGCGACACCACGATGTTGGGTGAGGTGCCGACGAGCGTCATCAGGCCGCCGAGCAGCGATGCGAAGGCCATCGGCATCAGGAACACCGAGGGCGAGGTGTTGGAGCGGCGGGCGAACTGATAGGCGATGGGGATCATGATCGCCAGGGCGCCGATGTTCTTCACGAAGGCGGACAGGATGGTGACGATGACGACCAACAGTGCAAGCTGGGCCCTGACGCTGGATACGTCAGGGGCGAAGCGCTGGATGGCATATTCCATGATGCCCGACCGGGCGACGCCGGCACTGACGAGCAGGGCTGAGCCGACGATGATGACGATGTCGTCGCTGAAGCCGCTGAAGGCTTCCGCTTGGGGCACGATGCCGACCGCTACGGCTGAAATGAGCGCGCCGCAGGCGACAAGATCGTAGCGGAACCGGCCCCAGACAAATGCCGCCATCATCAGTGCAATGACGGCGAAGGACATCAGCTGGTCGGTGGTCATGCGGCAGATGTCCCCCACAATGCGGCACGACGCGCCCGCACGGGCGCTTGAACGACTTCCATTCCACGCATCGCAGCGATGCGCTCAAGCTGTGGTCAACGCGACAAAAGGCAACATCGTTGCCTGCATCGCGGCGTTGCCGCCGTTATGCGTCGCGCAGAAAAGTGGCGTCAGGCGGGTTTCTGGTGCGAAACCCAGCGCTGTTCGCGGATCTGGTAAATCTGGCCGGTGCGGGTGAGGGCAGGGTCGACCATCTGCAGGATATGGCTTGCCGTCTCCGACGGATGGGTGACGGTTGCCGGGTCCTCGCCGGGAACGGCCAGCGCGCGCATCGCCGTGCGGCTGGTGCCCGGGTCGAAGATGTTGACGCGCAGGGCGGTATTCCTGGTCTCGTCGGCCCATGAACGGGCGAGTGCCTCGACGGCTGCCTTGGAGGCGGCATAGGGCGCCCAGAAGGCGCGGGCCGAATGGGCCGAGCCGGAGCTTACGATGACGGCGCGGCCGGCATCCGACTTGCGCAGCAGCGGATCGACCGAGCGGATCAGTCGCCAGGTGCCGGTGACGTTGACGGCCATCACCTTGTCGAAAACCTTGGCCTCGACATGGCCAATGGGCGAGATGACGCCGAGCACGGCGGCGTTTGCCACCAGGATGTCGAGCTTGCCCCAGCGGTCGTTGATCGAGCTGCCGAGGCGGTCGATGCCGGCCATGTCGGTGAGGTCGAGCGGCACCAGGGTCGCCTGGCCGCCGGCTGCCTTGATCTCGTCGTCGAGCTCTTCCAGGCCGCCGACCGTGCGCGCCACCGCAATGACATGGGCACCTGCCGCGGCAAGCTGCTTGGCTGTGTTGTAGCCGATACCGCGCGATGCGCCGGTAACGAGCGCGAGGCGGCCGGAGAGGTCGGGAGTGGTTGTCATCATGGCATCCAGTTCGATCTTGTCGGTCCGCTGCCTGATAGGACGATTTCATCAGGAACAAAACCCCGCAACGCCGATTGAACCTCGACTCGGTGCTGCACCTGACGATTTTTACCCCCGATGTCGGCATCGCCCGATGTCATGCGTCCTCGGTACACGATGTCATCTTCGAGGAGAGACTTATGGGCAGAACCGTTGCAATCCTCATCGCCAGACTGATCTTCGCCGGCGTCTTTGCCATGGCCGCGACATTCAAGTTCGCCGGCATGGATCAAACGGCCGGCTACATCGCGGCGGCCGGGTTTCCGTTCCCGCTGTTCTGGCCTGGCTCGCGGCCTTCTTCGAGACCGCGCTGGTGCTGGCCTTCCTGACCGGGGCGTTCTTTTCAGAAGCTGCGTTGCTCGCCGGTATCTACGTGATCTTCCTGGCTTTCGCCTTCCACGGCCCGTCGCATTGGCAGGACAGCCAGGCCGAGTTCGGATTCTTCGTAGATCACTTCACCTTCCTGGCCGGACTGCTCTACGCAGCCGTCCACGGACCGGGCAAACGGCTCGCGTTAACGCATGGCTTTGTCTGGAAAGATCAAACGGCTTCCGCGCAGAAAGCCGCTTGATGAAGCGGTGATTACAGCCCGCCGGTGGCGAGCAGCGACAGCGAACGCACGTTGTCGGTGCCTTCGAGGTCTGCCAGTCGGGTCGGGTACTGGCCGGAGAAGCAGGCGTCGCAATATTGCGGCTGCTCGTCGTTGCGGCTCGCCTCGCCGACCGCGCGGTAGAGGCCGTCCATCGACAGGAAACCGAGCGAATCGACGCGGATGAACTCGGCCATCTCCTCGATGGTCATGCGCGAGGCCAGGAGCTTCGATTTTTCCGGCGTGTCGACACCATAAAAACAGGAGGCGCGGGTCGGCGGCGAGGCGATGCGCATGTGCACCTCCTTGGCGCCGGCGTCGCGCACCATCTGCACGATCTTCTGGCTGGTGGTGCCGCGCACGATCGAATCGTCGACCAGCACGATGCGCTTGCCCTCGATCATGCGGCGGTTGGCATTGTGCTTCAGCTTGACGCCCATGTGGCGAATGGAATCGCCCGGCGAGATGAAGGTACGGCCGACATAGTGATTGCGGATGATGCCGAGTTCGAAGGGAAGGCCCGCCTGCTGCGAGAAGCCGATCGCGGCCGGAGTGCCGGAATCGGGAACCGGCACGACGATGTCGGCGTCGACTGGGCTTTCCAAGGCGAGTTCGGCGCCGATGCGCTTGCGCACGTCATAGACGTTGCGGCCCTCGACCGAGGAATCTGGTCGGGCGAAATAGACATACTCGAAGATGCAGAAGCGTGGCTTCTGCGGCTCGAACGGGAAGATGCTCTCGATACCCTTGGAGGTGACGATGACCATTTCGCCGGGCTTGAGGTCGCGAACGAAGCGCGCGCCGATGATGTCGAGCGCGCAGGTCTCGGAGGCGAGGATCCAGGCGCCGTCGAGATCGCCGAGCACCAGGGGGCGAATGCCGAGCGGATCGCGGCAGCCGATCATCTTCTTGGACGACAAGGCGACCAGGGAGAACGCGCCTTCGACCTGGCGCACCGCATCGATGAAGCGCGCATTGAGGTCGCGTTCCTTGGACGTGGCGACCAGATGCAGGATCGTCTCAGTGTCGGAGGTCGACGAGAAGATCGAGCCCTGCTTCTGCAACGCGCGCTGCACGGTCATGGCATTGGTCAGGTTGCCATTGTGAGCGACGGCGAAACCGCCATCGGCGAGCTCGGCGAAGAAAGGCTGGATGTTGCGCACGCCCGCGCCACCTGTCGTGGCGTAGCGGGTATGGCCGATGGCGCGGTTGCCCTTGAGGCTGTCGATGACGCGCTGCTTGGTGAAGGTGTCGCCGATAAGGCCGACATGGCGCTCGACGTGGAACTGGCTGCCGTCATAGCTGACGATGCCGGCTGCCTCCTGGCCGCGATGCTGGAGTGCATGAAGCCCCAGTGTGACGATTGCCGCAGCGTCCTGCCGGCCGAAGATGCCGAAGACACCGCATTCGTCGTGGAAATGGTCGTCTGCTTCCGCTGAAAGGGCGGTCGATGCGTCTGCCATGGGGCGAGGCCTCTCGTCGCAAAAACGCTATATAGTGCCAAGAGGCGGGAAGGGCAACGGAACTTCCCCGCCTCTCACATGATCGTCAGTTGTTGGTCGGCGCCGGTTCGGCCGGCGTGTCGGCCTCGCCTTCGGCCGGAGCGTCGGCGGGCGGCGTCGCCGTGCCTGCTTCCGGCTCTGCGCCTTGCGGCTTGAGCTTCTTGAGGATCGAGTTTTCGGGATCCTCTGGCAGCATGTTTTCGATCGTGGTGCCGATGCTTTCGAGCAGGGGCCGCGACTTGGCTTCGCTGACCCACGTCGGCGCATTGGTGCCGACCAGCCAGTTAAAGAACAGCAGGCCGACGGCGACGACCAGGATGCCGCGCGCTGCACCGTAGAGGAAGCCGAGCGTGCGATCGAGCGCGCCGATGCGGCTGTCGATGATGAAGTCGGCGATCTTCATGGTGATGATGGTAACGACGATCAGCGCGATGATGAAGACGATGCCGGCGGCAGCGGCCATCGCGACCTTTTCATTGTCGATATAGGGCTGAACGTAGGGAATGACCGGCTTGTAGAAGAGGAACGCCGCGGCAGCCGCTGCCGCCCAGGAGGCAATCGAAAGCACCTCGCGGGAAAAGCCTCGAACCATGGCGAGCATCGCCGAGACCAGGGTGAAGCCGACTAGAATTCCGTCAAGCAGTGTAATCGGCATCGTGTCCACTCACTCCATGGCGACGGCTTCAATCCGTCTCTTCCGCGCGGCTTCGCCTTGAGCCGGCTATTCGCGCCACCAGATCCGCGAGTGCGGTCGGCTGGAACGATCCGGCTCCGATTCCACCTGCGAGTTCCCCACTGCCGGAGGGCAGCACGGCCCTTCCGAAGCCCAACTTTTCGGCCTCTTTAAGGCGCTGCTGCGCATGCGCAACCGGCCTTACGGCGCCTGAAAGGCTGATTTCGCCGAAATAGACGCAATCAGCGGGGAGGGCAAGACCGGTGAGCGATGAAACCAGTGCGGAAGCTACCGCCAGGTCGGCAGCAGGCTCCGAGATGCGGTAGCCGCCGGCGACGTTGAGATAGACGTCGTGCTGGCCAAAACGCACCCCGCAATGGGCCTCGAGAACCGCGAGGATCATCGACAGGCGCGAGGAATCCCAGCCGACGACGGCACGTCGCGGCGTACCCAGCGTCGAAGCCGCGACGAGCGCCTGGATCTCGACCAGCACCGGTCGCGTGCCCTCGATCGCCGCAAAGACGGCAGCCCCCGGCGCCTTGGCGTGGCGTTCGCCCAGAAACAGTTCGGAGGGGTTTGCGACCTCGCGCAGGCCCTTGTCGGACATTTCGAAGACGCCGATCTCGTCGGTCGGGCCGAAACGGTTCTTGACCGTGCGCAGGATGCGGAAATGGTGGCCGCCTTCGCCCTCGAAATAGAGAACGCCGTCGACCATGTGCTCGACCACGCGGGGGCCGGCGATCTGGCCTTCCTTGGTGACGTGGCCGACAAGCACGACGGCGGCACCCGTCGACTTGGCGTAGCGGATCATCGCCTGCGACGACGCGCGTACCTGGGTGACGGTGCCAGGTGCCGAATCGGCGAGGTCGGTCCACAGCGTCTGGATCGAATCGATGATGACGAGGTCAGGCCGCTTGCCGTCGGCGATGGTGGCCAAGATGTCTTCGACATTGGTCTCGGCGGCGAGTTCGACGGGTGTCGAGGCGACGCCGAGGCGCTGGGCGCGCAGCCTGATCTGCGCAACGGCTTCTTCGCCCGAGACATAGACGACTCGGTGGCCGCGCGCCGCAAGTGCCGCTGCTGCCTGGGTAAGCAAGGTGGATTTGCCGATGCCCGGATCGCCACCGATCAGCAGTGCGGAGCCGCGCACGAAACCGCCGCCGGTAGCGCGGTCGAGTTCGCCGATACCAGAGACGATGCGCGGTGCATCCTCGATCTCGCCGTCGAGCGAGGTCAGCGTGACGGCACGGCCCTTGCGCGCGCTCTTGAGCGCGCCGGGCCCGGATCCGATGCCGCCGGAGGTGCCCTCCTCGACGAGCGTGTTCCACTCGCCGCAGGAATCGCACTTGCCGGCCCAGCGCTGATGCGCGGCGCCGCAGTTCTGGCAGATGAATTGGACGCGGGCTTTAGCCATGGGCGGGTTGCTGCAATGCTGGTTGGGAAAGGCCGCGGAATACGCTGTCTGCCAAAGGCCTACTCTTCGCCAAACCTGTCGGGCAAATGATGCTCGGGGGCGAGGTCGAAGAAGCGGGTGAACTCGCCCTGGAAGCCCAGGCTGACGGTGCCGGTGGGGCCGTGACGCTGCTTGGCGACGATGACTTCGGCCTTGCCGCGCACTTCGGCCATGTCGCCTTCCCACTTCAGATACTCGTCGGTGCCGGGCTTCGGCTCCTTGTTCTTGAGGTAGTATTCCTCGCGGTAGACGAAGATCACGACGTCGGCGTCCTGCTCGATCGAGCCCGATTCACGCAAGTCGGAGAGCTGCGGGCGCTTGTCGTCGCGGCTTTCGACCTGACGCGACAGCTGGGAAAGCGCGATGATGGGAACGTTGAGTTCCTTGGCCAGCGCCTTGAGGCCGGTCGTGATTTCGGTGATTTCCTGCACGCGGTTCTGCGACGACTTGGCCGACGAGCCCTGCATCAGCTGGATATAGTCGATGATGATCAAATCGAGGCCGCGCTGGCGCTTGAGGCGACGGGCACGGGCCGACAACTGGGCGATGGAGATACCGCCGGTCGAGTCGATGAACAACGGGATCTTCTGCAGCGTCTGGGTGCAGCTGACCAGCTTTTCGAAATCCGCTTCTGTGAGATCGCCGCGGCGGATCTTGGAGGAGGGCACCTCGGCCTGTTCGGAAATGATACGTGTGGCCAGCTGCTCGGACGACATTTCGAGCGAGAAAAAGCCGACGACGCCGCCGTTTTCGGCCTTGAACGAGCCGTCGGCCTGCTGCGCCGGCACATAGGCGTGGGCGACATTGAAGGCGATGTTGGTGACGAGCGAGGTCTTGCCCATGCCGGGGCGACCGGCGAGCACGATCAAGTCGGAGGACTGCAAGCCGCCCATACGGGCGTCGAGGTCCTGCAGGCCGGAGGCGACGCCAGACAGATGGCCGTCGCGCATGTAGGCGGCACTGGCCATGTCGATGGCGGTCTTGACCGCGTCGGAGAAGCTTTCGAAGCCACCGTCATAGCGGCCGGTTTCGGCAAGTTCGAACAGGCGGCGCTCGGCATCCTCGATCTGCTCGGCGGGAGACATGTCGACGGGCGCGTCATAGGCGATGTTGACCATGTCCTCGCCGACCGCGATCAGCGCGCGGCGGGTGGCGAGGTCGTAGACCGCACGGCCATAGTCGGAGGCGTTGATGACGGTGACGGCGTTGGCAGCAAGCGCCACGAGATACTGCATGACCGTCATGTCGCCGATCTTCTCGTCGGTTGGCAGGAAGGTCTTCAGGGTCACCGGGTTCGCCATCTTACCCATGCGAATGAGTTCGGACGCGACCTCGAAGATCTTGCGGTGCAACGGCTCGTAGAAATGGGTCGCCTTGAGGAAGTCCGAGACGCGGTAGAAGGCGTCGTTGTTGACCAGCATCGCGCCCAACAGTGCCTGCTCGGCCTCGATGTTGTTCGGGGCCTCCCGGTAGAGCGGGGTTTCCGCCACTTCGAATTTGCGCGCTGCCTCAGCCAATGTCGTCCCCAATCTATTACCGCGCATCTCCAGTATCAGAGCCGAGACACAATCCGCATCGCCAATTACACTGGCCACCACTATTCACACTCGTCCACAGGCATGGGTCCATGGAGGCAGAATCACGTTGACGCGAATCGATGCGATTCTAGCGGCGGTTCGATGAGAACAAAACAGGAAAATCTGGAAAGGCACTGAAATTGCCAAGGTCCAATCGCGCCGACCCCGTTTCGGTCGGGCGTGTCACGCGCTTCGCGGCGCGAGCAGGATGATCGAGGCGCCGACAACGCAGATGACGGCGCCGATCATGTCCCAGCGGTCAGGCCGGATGCCCTCGGCGAACCAGAGCCAGCCGAGCGAAGCAGCGATGTAGATGCCGCCATAGGCTGCGTAAGCGCGTCCGGCGGCATCAGTCTCGACCAACGCCAAAAGCCAGGCGAAGGCGATGAGCGAAAGCAGGCCCGGCACGAGCCAGAGCGGCGACTTCTCCAGCCGCCACCATGCCCAGAAGGCGAAACACCCGGCGATCTCGGCGAGGGCCGCAGCGGCGTAGATGGCGTAGGTCATCGGTAAGGTCCGTGTTGTCGGAGCGCCGCACAAAGAAAACGCTCTACCACTTCGCATTTGCCCTTACCGGAAATCAAATCCGATCCTCGGGCCGATGCGCCAGCATCAGGCCCATTTCTTATGTTCGATAAGGTCGATGCAAGGCTACCCCTTGTCCGCCACCTTCTTGCGGCGACTGTTCTTGGGTGACGGTTCGCTCTTGCGGTGGGCCATCTCATGCATGGCGAGCGCCTTCTCGCACTTGCCGATATAATCGCGGGTCAGCGGTAGCGTGTCGTTGCGGTGGGTAAGCTGGATCTGGAAGACCATCAGGTCTTGCCAGCGGAAGGCAGCCTCGGAGGCAGCGAGATAGAACTCCCACATGCGGCAGAAGCGCTCGTCGTAGATCGCTTTGGCCTTGTCGCGATTGGCTGCAAAACGCACGCTCCAATGCTTTAGCGTGTCGGCATAGTGTAGCCGCAGTATCTCCACATCGGTGACCATCAGCCCGGCCTTTTCGATGGCCGGCAGCACCTCGGACAAGGCCGGAATGTAGCCGCCGGGGAAAATGTGCTTGCGGATGAAGGCGCTGGTCGAAGCCGGTGGGCCGGCGCGGCCGATCGAATGCAGGACCATGACGCCATCGGGCTTGAGCCGCTTGGCGACATTGTCGAAGAAGGTGCGGTAGTGGTTGACGCCGACATGCTCGAACATGCCGACCGAAACGATGCGGTCGAAGCGCTCGACCAGGTCGCGATAGTCCTTGATCTCGAAATGGACGTGGTTATCCAGCCCTTCTTCATGCGCGCGCTCGGTCGCGACCGCGTGCTGTTCGCCAGATAGCGTGACGCCGAGCACCTGCACCTCGAAACTGCGGGCGAGATAGAGACCGAGACCGCCCCAGCCTGAGCCGATGTCGAGAACTGACTGGCCCGGCTTCAGTCGCATCTTGGCGGCGATATGAGCCTTCTTGGCGATCTGGGCTTCTTCCAGCGTCATGTCGGGGTCGGCGAAATAGGCGCAGGAATACTGCATGTCGCTGTCGAGGAAGAGCCTATAGAGATCGCCTGACAGGTCGTAGTGCCGCGCGACATTGCGCTTGGCGCGCGTGGCGGTGTTGACCTGCTGAAAACGCCGGAATGCGAGCCTCAGATTGTCGATCGCTTTCGTCCAGGCGGTGTCGATGCTGCCATTGCCGAGATTCTGGAAGACGACCCGCATCAGTCCGAGCACGTCGCCGCCGACGATGTCGACGTCGCCGTCCATGTAGGCTTCAGGCAGGGCCAGCATGGGGTCGAGCGTAATGGCGCTTTCGGCGCGCCTTGTCTTGATCAGCAAATGTACCGGTTCGCCGGTAGCGTCGCCGAAACGATGCGATCGCCCGTTTGGGCCGGTGACTGTCAGATTGCCGGTTCGCACAAGTTTACCGACGATGCGCTGCAACAACATGTTCATGGCGTGCTCGCGATAAAGGTCAGTCTTGTAGTCTGATCTTGGAAGATAGTGACGGGGCTGACAAGTTCCACTGCTGGCACAAAAAAAGCCCGGATGTTGCCATCCGGGCTTGGTCCAGAAAACTGGATTGGAAGGGCTTGGGCTAGGTCAGCCTTCGTCGCCTTCTTCTTCGTTCGGATCAAAGAAGCTGTCCGGACGGGCGTTTTCGTTGATGTCGTCGCCGTAGATGGCTTCAGCGGTGGTCAGCGTCTCGCCCTTCGACTGACGCTCGGCTTCGTCGGCCGTGCGCGCGATGTTCAGCGTGATGGTGACTTCGACTTCGGCGTGCAGGGCAATCGCGACGTTGGTCAGACCGATGGTCTTGATCGGCTGGTTGAGCTCGACCTGGTTGCGGGCAACCGTGAAGCCTTCGGCGATCAGCAGATCGGCGATGTCGCGGGTCGAGACCGAACCGTAGAGCTGGCCGGTTTCACCAGCCGAACGCACGATGATGAAGGACTTGCCGTCGAGCATGTCGGCGACCTGCTGTGCTTCGGCCTTGCGCTCAAGGTTGCGGGCTTCGAGCTGAGCGCGCTGGCCTTCGAACTTCTTCTTGTTGGCTTCGTTTGCACGGAGAGCCTTGCCCTTGGGCAGCAGGAAGTTACGGGCAAAGCCGTCCTTGACCTTGACGGTGTCGCCCATCTGGCCGAGGCGGGAAATGCGTTCGAGGAGAATGACGTCCATTTTCCTTGTCCTTTCGTTGGCTGCAAAGGCAGCGAATTGATTTCAACGGGCAAGGAAGCAAGAAGGGCGTTGCCGCCGGTTTCGCTGTCCTGCCTGTCGCGGCAGTTAGGATTTCCGCGGAAATCCAACCCGGGATTTGAGGTTCACCCGACCGCGCCCGTCGCAGAGGGAAGTATTCCGGCCCGAGGCAGATGCCGCCGGGCCGGAACGAATATCACTTCACCACGTAAGGCAGCAGGCCGAGGAAGCGGGCGCGCTTGATCGCCTGGGCGAGCTCACGCTGCTTCTTCTGGCTGACGGCGGTGATGCGCGAAGGAACGATCTTGCCGCGCTCGGAAATGTAGCGCTGCAGCAGACGCACGTCCTTGTAGTCGATCTTCGGAGCGTTGGCGCCGGAGAACGGGCAGGTCTTGCGGCGGCGATGGAAGGGACGACGGGTCGGGATCTGGTTGATGTCGACCATTATTCTGCACCCCCTTCAAAGCCTTCGCGCGGACGGCGCGGGCCACGGTCACCACGGTCGCCACGGTCACGGTCGCCGAAGCTGCGCTGCGGACGGTCGCCGAAGCCACCGCGTTCGCCACGCTCGGAGCGCTCTTCGCGCTTCTGCATCATGGCGGAGACGCCTTCTTCATGCGCCTCGACCTTGATGGTCATGAAGCGCAGGACGTCTTCGGACAGGCCCTGCTGGCGCTCGACTTCCTTAACGGCAGCCGACGGTGCAGTGATGTCCATGAGCGTGTAGTACGCCTTGCGGTTCTTGTTGATGCGGTAGGTGAGGGACTTCAGTCCCCAGTTCTCGACCCGGCCAACCGATCCGCCAGCTGCAGTGATGATGCCCTTGTAGTGTTCGACAAGTGCATCGACCTGCTGCTGCGAGAGGTCCTGGCGGGCAAGAAACACATGTTCATAAAGAGCCATAGTTTTTGCCTTTCTTCGTTTCCATCTTCCGGTCCCGGCGGCTAGAGCCTCTGCGACTTCCCTGATCCTTCGAGAGCCAATTGGCCACCTTAGGAGAAGAAAGGTGCACGACGAGACGGTCGAGAGCGGAGACACGGGAGGCGGAAGCGTTTTCGCTTCACACGGCGGCCTTCTAGAAAGCCTCCGGCCCTCCGTTCAGCCCCCAGCTGGGACCGGCAGATGGCGGGCGTCTACATGCTAAGTGCCGCCAAGGCAAGGGGCCGAGCCAAGAATCCGGCAGAAACTGGCCATTTGCCGGCGTTTTTCGCAGATCAGCCGAGCGCCTCGGGCTGCAGGAACAGCGGCGAGCGCGTGCGGTCGGCGACGACCTTGTCGACGGTCTCGGGGAAGAAGCCCTTGGCGCCACGGCGCTTGCCGAACATCATGTCGTATTGCAGCCAGCGGAAATCGCGGATCGCCGGGTCGAGCTCTTTCTGACGCGACCAGTCGAACACCGACTCGCCTTCGCGCGGCAGCAACACGTTGCGGTCGACGACGCGGAAGCGGTCATGCACATCCCCGAGGAAGCCGGTGTAGTAGGGGTGGCTGATGCCGGCGGTCTCGAGCACGTGCAGCGGCAGGAAGGCCGGGCTGATCGAGCCGATGTTGCGCGCAGCGCCGGTGCGGTTCGACCACACGACAAGCGGTGTTTCGTGCTGCACCAGCATCTCGCCGATCGCGGCCTTGCGCTTGGCGACGGGCTCTTTCATGAAACCGGTCTCGACATAGACGGGGCCAAGCGGCGGCAGGTGGTCGCCGAAGAAGGCGATCACGGTCGGACGCTCGCGCTTGCTGGCCCAGTCCATCAGGCGCTTGAGCCCGCGGTCGGCGTCGGATGCACCTTCGGCATAGGTCAGGATCGAATCGCGCGCCCATGGCGTCGTTGCCGCCTCGACCTTGTGGGTCGTGTCGCTGTAGCGGTTCGGCTCATAGGGGCCGTGGCTTTGGAGCGAGACCGCAAAGAAGAAGAACGGATGCTCGGTCGCGTCGGCCTCGCGGATGATCTCTTCCATCAGGGCGGCGTCGGATGCCAGCGGTCCGCGCTTTTCGAGCGGCGGCATGTTTTCTTCCGACATGAATTCGTCGAAGCCAAAGGCCTTGTAGACGGGGGCGCGGTTCCAGAACCAGCCGCCGAACGGATGGATGGCGCGGGTTTCGTAGCCTTCGCTCTTGAAGAAGGTTGCAAGCGAGGGCACCGGCGCGCGGACATATTGCTGATAGGGAATCGAGCCGGCCGGCAGGAAGGCGTTGGAGAAGCCGGTCAGGGCCTCGAACTCGACATTGGCCGTCATGCCGCCGAATTCGGGCGAAAAGACATGGCCGGACTGCGAGGCCCGCACGTTCTGGATCGGGTCCGGCGTGATCGATACGCCGGGCAGCCGGGTCGGATCCCAGAAGGATTCGCTCATCACGATGATGACGTCAGGCTTTTCCTCCGGCAGCGTTGCAACTGCCTTCTCGGGCCGCGCAATGGCGTCGATGGCCTTTTCGGAATAATCCTGCGGCGCCTTGACCTTGGCCATCGGCACATTGAGCGCAAAGGCGATGGCAAAGCCGTTGGAGGCGTAGTTTTCCTTCTGGTCCCACATCATCGGGATGATCTGGAGTCGGTCGCGTGTCCACGAGAAGGTCGCGTAGTCCATGATCGACACGAAGAAGGCCAGCGTCGGGATGGCGATGGCAAGGCGCGAAATGCGCGCCCAAAACGTCAGCGCCGGCATGCGGCGGCGCCAGTAGCGCCAGGCAAGGACAAGCAGCGATACGCCGGCGATCAGGCCGACGACGATGCCGACGCCGGCCATTGGCCGCTCGCGCACCAGCAGTGGCATCAGTTCTACGATCTGGCGGGCATAGAGGAAATCGGTCGGGTAGAGCGGGTCGCCGAGGTAGAGCGACTTCTGGTGGCCGACGAAGGCGAGTACAAGTGCGACGGGCGCGACGATCAATAGGCCGTTGTAGGGGCGGCCGAGCACGGCATCGAAGCCGATGATCAAAAGGGCAAACAGGGCGACCGTCGTCCAGCTTGGCTTGAATGGCTGCTGGAAGAAGTTGAGGGTGTCGATGAAGGAGCCGCGCGCGACCAGTTCGATGGCAAAGACCAGCACCGCCGAAACGGCGAGCGTAACCATGACCGAGCGCAGCACGCCCAGCGCATAGTCACGCCGGCCAAGCGCGTCTTCGGCCTCGTGTTCGTCATTTGTGACGACGGCTTTGCCGTCCGTCCTTAGCTTTGCCAACTCAACTTCCCCGGCATTCGGCAGCCGCGTCACGCAGCTGTCACAAAACGGTCATCGAAAACCTAGCGCATATGGCAAAATTGAGAAGGATGGGCCAAACAAAACGTGTTTCGTATTAATCATCTGTGATTATTTGCCCCACACCGGTCCAAAGTCGCACAACACTTGACTTGGCGGTGTTCATTGCGCCAGAGGCACCATGATATGGCGTTCTGCGCGTCCCCCGGACACGTAGTGCGCTTCAAGTGACAAGACCGCGTCATGGTTCAAGGTTGGACCGGTGCGCTGGTAGCCAGGAGAACAACATGGCCGTTGCATTTACTTTCCCCGGACAGGGCAGCCAGGCCGTCGGCATGGGCAAGGAACTCGCCGATGCTTTCCCCGAGGCGCGCCGCGTATTCGAAGAAGTAGATGATGCACTCGGTGAAAAGCTGTCGAAGCTGATCTGGGAAGGGCCAGAGGAGACGCTGACGCTAACAGCAAACGCCCAGCCGGCGCTCATGGCAGTTTCGATGGCGGCCTTCAGGGCACTGGAATCGCGCGGCCTGTCGCTGAAAGACAAGGTGTCCTATGTCGCGGGCCATTCGCTGGGCGAATATTCGGCGCTTGCCGCCGCAGGCTTTGTTTCGATCGCCGACGCGGCGCGCCTGCTGCGCATCCGCGGCGACGCCATGCAGGCTGCGGTGCCGGCCGGGCAGGGCGCCATGGCTGCCATCATCGGACTGGAGCAGCCCGACGTCGAAGCTGCCTGTGCCGAGGCCGCCCAGGGTTCGGTCTGCCAGATCGCCAACGACAATGGCGGCGGCCAGCTGGTGATCTCGGGCGAGAAGGCAGCGGTTGAGCGCGCGGCAAAGCTGTGCACGGAAAAGGGCGCCAAGCGGGCCTTGATGCTGCAGGTGTCCGCACCTTTCCATTCGGCGCTGATGGCGCCGGCGGCCGAACGGATGCGCGAAGCGCTTGCGGGCGTGAAGAAGCATGCGCCGATCGTTCCTGTCGTCGCCAACGTCTCGGTTCAGCCGATCACCGACCCCGAAGAGATCGCTGCGCGTCTCGTCGAGCAGGTCACCGGCCGCGTGCGCTGGCGCGAGACCGTCGAGTGGTTCGGCACCAATGGCGTGACCACGCTCTATGAAGTGGGTGCCGGCAAGGTGCTGTCGGGTCTCGCCCGCCGCATCAACAAGGACATCGCGACAGCCGCGGTCAATAACCCGGCCGACGTCGACGCGGCGATCGCCGCGCTCGTCTGAAATTCAAACGACCCCACCCGTGTGAAGGGTGTTCTCTCAGAGGGATTGAAAAAATGCTCGATCTGACCGGCCGCAAGGCACTCGTCACCGGCGCATCCGGGGGCATCGGCGAAGAAATCGCCCGTATCCTGCACAAGCAGGGCGCCATCGTTGGCCTGCACGGCACGCGGATTGAAAAGCTGGAGGCTCTGGCCAGCGAACTGGGCGACCGCGTGAAGCTGTTTCCGGCCAATCTCGCCGACCGCGACGAGGTCAAGGCGCTGGGCCAGAAGGCCGAGGCCGACCTCGAAGGCGTCGACATCCTGGTCAACAATGCCGGCATCACCAAGGACGGCCTGTTCGTTCGCATGTCGGATGCCGACTGGGACAGCGTCATCGAGATCAACCTGACGGCGATGTTCCGCCTGACGCGCGAACTGACGCACCCGATGATGCGCCGCCGCCATGGCCGTATCATCAACATCACCTCGGTCGTCGGCGTCACCGGCAATCCCGGCCAGACCAACTACTGCGCCTCCAAGGCAGGCATGATCGGCTTTTCCAAGTCGCTCGCCCAGGAGATCGCCACACGCAACATCACCGTCAACTGCGTGGCGCCCGGCTTCATCGAATCGGCAATGACCGAGAAGCTCAACGACAAGCAGAAAGAAGCGATCATGGCCGCGATCCCGGCCAAGCGCATGGGCACGGGCAAGGAAGTTGCTTCGGCGGTCGCCTATCTTGCTTCTGACGAAGCAGCCTATGTCACCGGCCAGACAATCCATGTAAATGGCGGCATGGCGATGATCTGATTGGGCCGATAGGCTGGGATAACCGGCCCTTTTGCCTTGGACGCGGTGAATTTTTCGTGTATTGCCGCGCTCCATCAGGTGGCCGGGCCGAGACCGGACCGCCATCCGAGCGCTTGGGAAAGCGTAGATTACAGCTTGATTAGCGGCATCCCGCCCGCTAACGAAGACCTAACAAACACCAGACTGAGGATGCCCACATGAGTGACACCGCAGAGCGCGTCAAGAAGATCGTCATCGAACATCTTGGCGTTGACGCCGACAAGGTGACTGAAGCTGCAAGCTTCATCGACGACCTGGGCGCGGACAGCCTCGACACGGTCGAGCTCGTCATGGCGTTCGAAGAAGAATTCGGCGTCGAGATTCCTGACGACGCGGCCGAGACCATCCTCACTGTTGGCGACGCCGTGAAGTACATCGATAAGGCTTCGGCCTGAGCGATCGCGAATTGTCAGGGATGCCTGCGATGAGGCGTGTGGTCGTCACGGGCCTTGGCCTGCTTTCACCGTTCGGCATGGGCTACGAGCACGGCTGGAAAGAACTTCTTTCCGGCCGTAGCGCCGCAAGGCGTATCTCGGAGTTCGAGGTCGAAGATCTCCCCTGCAAGATCGCCAACGTCATCCCCAGGGGTGACGGCAGCGACAATACCTTCAATCCCGAAGCGGTCCTTGAGCCCAAGGAACTGCGCAAGATAGGCGACTTCATCCTTTACGGGATCGCGGCCGCCGACGAGGCATTGAAGGATTCGGGCTGGCAACCCAAGACGCCGGAAGAGCAAAACGCGACCGGCGTCATGATCGGCTCGGGTATCGGCGGCATCGACGGCATTGCCGAAAACGCGCTGATCCTGAAAGAGCGCGGTCCCCGCCGCATCAGCCCCTTCTTCATTCCAGGCCAGATCATCAATCTGGTCTCGGGCCAGGTTTCGATCCGGCACGGCCTCAAGGGCCCCAATCACGCCGTGGTCACGGCCTGCTCGACCGGTGCGCACGCCATTGGCGACGCTGCCCGCCTGATCATGTTCGGCGATGCCGACGTGATGCTGGCCGGCGGTGCCGAAGCACCTGTCACGCGCCTTTCGCTTGCCGGCTTCGCTGCCTGCAAGGCGCTATCGACCGACCGCAACGACGATCCTGAAAAGGCCTCGCGCCCCTACGACCGCGACCGCGACGGTTTCGTCATGGGCGAGGGTGCCGGCGTTGTCGTTCTCGAAGAACTCGAGCACGCCAAGGCGCGCGGTGCGAAGATCTATGCAGAAGTGGTCGGCTATGGCCTGACCGGTGACGCCCATCACATCACCGCTCCCGCCGAAGACGGCGATGGCGCCTTCCGCTGCATGACGGCCGCACTCAAGCGGGCCAACCTGTCGCCGGCGGATATCGACTACATCAACGCCCATGGCACCTCGACCATGGCCGACACGATCGAACTCGGAGCCGTCGAGCGCCTCGTTGGCAACGCCGCCTCCAAGGTGTCGATGTCGTCGACCAAGTCGTCAATCGGCCACCTTCTTGGTGCGGCCGGTGCCGCCGAAGCGATCTTCTCCATCCTCGCCATTCGCGACAATATCGCACCGGCGACGATCAATCTCGACAATCCCGAGCGCGAAACCGCGATCGATCTGGTGCCCCACAAGCCGCGCGCCCGGCAGATCGATGTCGCCCTGTCGAACTCGTTCGGCTTCGGCGGAACCAACGCATCGCTGGTCTTTCAGCGCTACAACGGCTGATCGCCTGTGGGCAGGGGCCCCTTTAGGGGCCCTTTGCCGTGATTTTTGCCACATTCGGGCCTAGTCTCCCGGCGGGGATTCGACGCAAGAGGAAGTGGCGAGGCAAGATGAGCATCAATACGCCAGATCAGGGGCAAGGCGCGCCGCGCGCTACAAATCCAATCGTTCCTAAGACCGCGCAGGAAGCGCTGCGGCCCGAGATCGGCACGCCGCCGCCCAAACGTTCGCGCGCCTCGCGCAACCAGATTGTCGTGTTCATGAATTTCATGATGTCGACGGCGGTTCTGGTGATGCTGGCTGGCGGTGCCGCCCTCTATTTTGGCAAGCGGGAATTCAACGGCGAGGGCCCGTCGACGGCCCCCACCACCTTCCTCGTCAAGGAAAAATCCGGTGTTCAGGATATCGCCGACCAACTCGAGAGGCGCGGCCTGATCAGCGATGCCCGCATCTTCCGCATGGGGGTGCGCGCCTACGACAATGACGGTTCGCTCAAGGCCGGCGAATATGAAATCCAGGCCGGCGCTTCGATGCACGAGATCATGGAACTGTTGAAAAGCGGCAAGTCGGTGCAGTATTCGCTGACGATCCCTGAGGGGCTGACCGTTGAACAGGCCTGGAAGCGCATTGCCGAGCAGGAAGCTCTCAGCGGCGAAATGCCGGCTGAAATGCCGGCGGAAGGCACGCTTGCGGCCGACACCCAGCGCTTTACGCGCGGGCTGACGCGCCAGCAGATCATCAACAAAATGCTGGCCGACCAGAAGCAACTGGTGGAGAGCATCTGGGCGCGGCGTTCCCCGGATCTGCCGATCGCCGACGTCAATGAATTCGTCACCCTTGCATCCATCGTGGAGAAGGAAACCGCGCGTGGCGACGAGCGCTCGCGCGTGGCGGCCGTCTTCATAAACCGCCTCAACAAGGGCATGCGGCTGCAGTCGGACCCGACGATCATCTATGGTATCTTCGGCGGCAAGGGAAAGCCAAGCGACAGGCCGATCTATCGCTCCGACATCGACAAGCCGACACCCTACAATACCTATGTCATCAAGGGCTTGCCGCCGACGCCGATCGCCAATCCGGGTAAGGCCTCGCTGGAGGCTGTGGCCAATCCGTCCAAGACCAAGGACCTCTATTTCGTTGCCGACGGTACCGGCGGGCATGTCTTTGCCCAGACCCTTGATGAACACAACGACAACGTTGCGCGCTGGCGTGCTTTCCAGCGCAAGGTCGTCGAGGACGAGAAGGCGGCTGACGAGGCCGACCCGGCCAAGAAAGACGCTACGACCACCAACTCCGTAAAGAAGTAAGCGTCACTTGCGCGGCCATCCGGGCGCGCGACGCTGGAAGAACAGGAACTCGCTGCCAGATGAACCTGCAAAGCATGACAGGCTTCGCCCGCGTAGCGGCTGAGCATGAGGGGACGGCGGTCGCCTGGGAGGTGAAGTCGGTCAACGGCAAGAGCGTGGAAGTGCGCTTGCGCCTGCCGCAAGGGTTCGAGCGGCTTGAGCCATCGGTCAGGCAAATCATCCAGAAGCGCTTTTCGCGCGGCAATGTGCAAGCGACGCTGACCGTCAGCCGTACCGGCGGATCGATGGTGCAGCCTGTCATCAACGAGGTTTTCCTGCGCGACGTTGCCGAGCTCGCCAACCGTCTCGTCAAGCAATATGGCGCAGCCCCTGCCAGCGCCGATGGCCTGCTTTCCTTGCGCGGCGTGTTTGACGTGCCGGAAGCGGTCGAGACCGAGGAACAACGCACGGCGCTCGATGCGGTAATCATGAATTGCGTGGAGTCCGGGCTTGCCGGTCTCGTTGAGGCGCGCATGTCCGAAGGCGAGGCTCTGCGGAGCCTGCTGTCGGGCCATATCTCGACCATCGAGACCTTGACGCTGCGGGCCGAGGCCGATCCGTCGCGCGAGCCGGCGCAGATCCGCCAGCGCCTGGCCGAACAGGTTCGCCTGCTCCTTGAGGCATCGCCGGCTCTCGACGAGACGCGGCTCAACATGGAAGCAGCATTCTTGGCCACAAAGGCCGATATCCGCGAGGAGATCGACCGGCTGAAGACGCATGTTGCCTCTGGACGGGCGCTGATAGCGGGCGGCGGTGCGATTGGCCGCAAGCTCGATTTTCTGGCACAGGAATTCAATCGCGAATCGAATACCCTGTGCTCCAAGTCGAACGCCGCCACAGTGACCGCCATAGGGCTGGAACTGAAGGCCGTGGTCGACCAGTTTCGCGAACAAGTTCAGAATCTGGAGTAGCGCATGAGCGCCGAGACCCCATCCATCGTCATCAAGCGGCGCGGCTTGATGCTGGTATTGTCGTCGCCTTCGGGCGCAGGCAAGTCGACCATCTCGCGCAACCTGATCGAAACCGATCCCGAATTGCGGCTGTCGGTCAGCGTGACGACCCGGGCGCGCCGCGGCAGCGAGATCGACGGCGCGCATTATCACTTCACCACCAAGCGCGAATTCGAGATCCTGCGCGACAACGACGCGCTGCTCGAATGGGCCGAGGTCCACGGCAATTACTACGCGACGCCGCGCGAGCCCGTCGAGTTCGCCATGTCGCAGGGCCGCGACATGCTGTTCGACATCGACTGGCAGGGCGCCAAGCAGCTCAAGGAAAAGATGCGCGGCGACATCGTCTCGATCTTCATCCTGCCGCCTTCCATGGGCGAACTTAAGGCACGTCTCAAGCGCCGCGCCGAGGACCAGGACGCGGTCATCGAGACGCGGCTGAAGAATGCCCGCGACGAGATCGAGCATTGGGGCGAATACGACTATGTCGTGATCAACGAAGACCTCAACCGCGCCTTCGCCGAAGTGCGCGCGATCGTGGCCGCCGAACGCCTCCGCCGCGACCGCAGGCCGGGCCTGTTCGATTTCGTTTCGAAATTGCTCGACGAGAAGGTTTGAAAAAGGCGGCCCTTACCCATCAAGGCGGGTGAGGGCATGCCAGGTCTTCAGACAGCCTTCGCCAGCGCCACGAATTCCTCGACGCTGAGCGTTTCGGCACGGCGGGTAGGGTCGATACCGACGGTTTCCAGCAGCTTTTCGCCGCCCATGCTTTTCAAGCTCTGGCGCAGCATCTTGCGGCGTTGGCCGAAGGCCGCCTCGGTGACACGGCCAAGCACCTTCACGTCGGCCGTAAGCGGCTCCTTGCGCGGTTCCAGATGAACCACTGAAGACGTCACCTTGGGCGGCGGCGTAAAGGCCTGCGGCGGCACGTCGAAGGCGATGCGGGCGTCCGTGCGCCATCCCGCGAGAACGCCGAGACGGCCAAAGGCCGAACTCGCCGGCCGCGCCACGATGCGCTCGGCGACCTCGCGCTGGAACATCAACGTCAGGGACTGATAAAACGGCGGCCAGGCCTCGACGGTGAGCCAGCGCACGAGCAACTCCGTGCCGATATTGTAGGGCAGGTTGGCGACGATCTTTGTCGGTTCGCCGTTCGCAAGCGCTGCGAAATCGGTCTTCAGCGCATCGCCTGAGACAACTTCAAGCCGGCCCGGATAGTGGTCGGAAACCTCGGCGAGCGCTGCCAGGCAACGCTCGTCGCGCTCAATGGCGACAACACGCTTGGCGCCGTGCATGAGCAGTGCACGGGTCAGCCCGCCAGGGCCGGGCCCCACTTCGATGACGGTCACGCCGGTAAGATCGCCCGCTGCGCGCGCAACCTTGCCGGTAAGATTGAGGTCCAGCAGGAAGTTCTGGCCAAGTGCCTTCTTGGCCTGGAGGCCGTGGCGCTCGATGACGTCTCGCAGCGGTGGCAGGCCATCGAGGCTGGTGACAGCTGAACTCATGATGTCTTGGCTTCCACGTCGGCGAGCTGGCGCGCCAGCTTCAGCGCGGCGATCAGGCTGTCAGGCCGGGCGATGCCTTGGCCGGCAATGTCGAAAGCTGTGCCGTGATCGGGCGAGGTGCGGATGAAGGGCAGGCCGAGCGTAACGTTGACGGTCTCGTCGAAGGCCAACGCCTTGGCCGGGATCAGCGCCTGGTCGTGATACATGCAGATGGCGGCATCATAGCTGGCACGTGCGCGCGCATGGAACATGGTGTCGGCGGGCAGGGGACCAAAAGCAACGATGCCTTCAGACTTGAGCGCTTCCACCGCCGGTCGGATGATGCGTTCGTCTTCGTGACCCATGGCCCCGCCTTCGCCAGCATGCGGATTGAGCCCCGATACAGCGATGCGCGGGCTTGCGATGCCGAAGCGGGTGCGCAGGTCATGCGCGGTGATGCGAACGGTCTCGATGATGGCGTCAGCGGTCAGTGCCTTCGGCACTTCCGACAGTGAAATGTGAATGGTTACAGGTACGGCGCGCAAGTCTGGTCCAGCGAGCATCATGACCGGGGTTATTTCGGTGCCGGTCTTCACGGAGGCCAGATGCGCGAGGTACTCGGTGTGGCCCGGAAAGCGGAAGCCGGCGTCATAAAGCGGCTTCTTGGCGATAGGGCAGGTGACGACAGCTGCGGCGCGGCCTTCGAACGTGTCGGCGACGGCGCGGTCGATAGCCTCGATGATGCTGCTTGCATTGCCTTTGTCCGGCTGTCCGGGCGTATCGACCGTCGATGCCGCTAGCGGCACGACGGGCAGCGCATTGGCGAAGAGTTGCTTGGCGCCAGCAGGATCGGTCTCGACAATGGCGACTTCGAGCCCCATGGCGCGGGCCCGCGCGGCAACAAGGCTAGGGTCGGCGAGAAGATAAAAGGCCGGCACCTGAGCTTCGTTGCGCAGCCGCCAGGCGGCGACCGCGATTTCAGGACCAATGCCGGAGGGATCGCCCGATGTCAGCGCGAGCGGAGTGCCATGGGAAGCCACGGCCTAGCGCGTTACGATACGAGCGACTTTCCGCAGCTCGGCGACGTACTTCTTGTTGAGTTCGTCGGCCTGTTCGTTGCCGCCCTTGCCTGCGCCTTCCGCCTGGAAGACCATTTGTGCGACCTTGTCGTCGGAGACTTCGCGGGCACTGCAAATACCGATGAATTCGACGCCGCGCTCGGTCTCGCGAACCGGTGTCGCACCGCCTGCCTTGAGCTTCTTGATGTCTTCGGCCCACTCTGGCGGCAGTTGTGGCGCGAGCACGCGCCCAAGATCGCGCACGGTCACGTCAAGCAGGCCTTTGGCGAACTCGCGGGTCTTTTCGCAGCCGTTGAAGCGGCCGCGCATGGCGTCGGCTTCACGCTTGCGCTTGCCAATAGAGCCGCGCTCGGACGCCGGCACGACGAAAATCACCTGCTGCAGCATGTATTCGGTCGCACTGGGCTTGGCACCGCCTTGCTGGAGCATGCGACGCACGGCGTCCTGCTCGCTGGTGCCGCCGCCGCCGCCCTGCTCTGCACGGAACCGTGCGCTGAGCGCCTGGTTCCAGCCCATCTGCGCGCGTATGTAGTCCTTGAAGTGGTTGCTGGTCACGCCAGCCTGCGCCAGGATCTGGTCCATCTGGGCGGGCTTGAGCTTGTTGGAGCCGGCGAAACGCGCATAGGCATCCTCGACCTGCTTGTCGGAGATGCGGATGTTGAGACGCTTCATCTCCGTCAGGCGCAGCGTCTGCTCGATCATTTCCTCGCCGGCATCGCCCTTGCGCTTCTGCAGCTTGAGAAAGGCGGCCCGACGCTGGATGTCGTAGGTGGTGATCGGCACATCATTGACGACGTACTTGATTTCGCTGGCCTGAGCCTGCGGCGCATAGGCGGTCATTGAAACCGACGTCGCCGCCACGAGCAGTGCAAAGCCTGCCGAAAAGAGGTACTTCCGCATGGAAAAAGTCCCGTTCAAACCCCAATCCGGGCTGTGCCCGGACGTTATTGCCCCGTAATTGGCCGCTTTATGCGGCAAAACGATGTCGGGCCGCCCCCGGCACCGCTCCCATGCCTGCCACCCTAGAAGGCGCTTGTTTCCGTGCCGAAATCGCCGAGCGTGCGGAACGAGATGTTGAAGCCGACGGTGCGTGTTACGTCGTCGGGCTCGTTGTGATCGCGGCTTTCCGCATAGGTCATCATGTAGGTGAAGCACTCGTCGTCATAGGCAAAGCCAAGGCCGTTCTTGACGAGCAGATCGTTCTGGATGTCGTAGGTACCAGAGCCGAAGGCGCGCCAATTGTCGTTGAAACGGGCCGTGGCGCCGAGTGTGACTTCATGGCGGTCGGTGGCAAATCCGTAGAGCGGCTGCGCATCGATGAATGCGTATCGCGCCGAGACCGCAAGCGGACGGGCGTCCAGGCCAACCTTGAACTCCGCGCGCCGCACCTCGAGCGACTGCTCGTCGAAGCGACCGCTGACCGATGCGGAGAAGCCGTTCGGGCTGGCGATGCCGGCAAGGGCAACGTAGTCCGACGTATCGGTCTCTAGGCCTGAATAGGCGCCGGCGTTGACGAGGTCAGGGGCAGCAAACGAGTTTTCGCCAGCAAGCTGATAGGACTGGCCAGCGAGCGCGTTTGTGGTCCAGCCATTGTCGAAGCTGCCGGAGTAACGCAATCCGAGGTTGGCGCGCGTGCCGCCTTCCATGCGGTCGTAGCCTGAGAATTTGTCGCGCTCAAACAGCGATGCCGCATCGAAGACGAAGCTCTGCGCGTCTTCGTTTGGAATTCCCAGCCCGGCAATATCGCCTTCGTTCGGGCGAGCGAATAGCTGCGCCATCGGCTCAAGCACATGAGTCGAACTTGTCGACGAAAACAGCACTGGCCAGCGCAATTCGAGACCGAGTGTTGCCATGTAGCGGAACAGCGACGAACGGACATCGTCGGCGACGTTGATCTGCGGGCTTGTCGCCATCGTGTTGATGGCATTGAGCGAGTCCGCCGACGCATTGAGATAGCTGCCGTCGCCGCGGAAAGCGAGCAGCGGCGTGACCAGCAGGCCGCCATCCGTAGTGATCGTTCGCTTCCATTCCGCCTCGGCGGTCAGGCGACCGGACGAGCCGGCGAGACCGTGAATGGTCGGCCCGTTCGCGGCAGCCAGCGCTGCATCGAGCTCAGAGCGCTGGAGGACGCGTGCATTGACGTCGAACGAGAGCTCGCCGCCAGCCACCGGCATGTCCGGGATATAGGCGTAGTCGAGCGTCGGCAGCACCCAAGGCTGCTTGTCAGCTCGAGCCGTGGGGTCGCTGTCGAGCACCTCTTCCTGGACGTCGAAGTGCATGGCACGCAGGTCGAAATAGTTCCGGTCGTTCAGGCCGGTGAGATAGACTTCCGAACGATGCGTGCTGTCGGAGAAGCCATCGATGTTGTAGGTGCGCGAGAAATTCTTGTCGGACTGGGCAAGAATATCCCAACCGAACGCCCAACGCGGATTGAGGTCGAAACGGCCCTTGGAGCCGACCATGCCACGCAGCTTGTTTTCGTCACCAGGAGGGCCGCTGTCGACGGTGTTGGCGTCGAACTTGTCCGGATTCATCTGGTGAATACCGGCCATCTTGAGGGTGTATTCGCCGTTGTTGAAACGCTGGCGCCATTCCGCCTCACCGAGGAAACCCTGCTTGGTGAAACCGGTGCCCGTGACCGTGAGGTCATAGGTAGGGGAAAGGGCGAAGTAGTATGGAATCGAAAGGCCCGCGCCGAGATCGCTCTTGTAGAGAATGCTCGGCATCAGGAAGCCGCTCTTGCGCTTCACCGTCGGGTCAGCGATTTCGAAGGCAGGCAGGAAGGCAATCGGGAAGCCGAAGAACTCGAAATTCGAATTCTCGAAGCGCACGGTCTTCTTCTGGCCGTCCCAAATGATCTTCTGCGCCTTCACGCGCCAGATCGGGGCCTTGTCAGGCGTCTTTTCGCAAGGTGCGCAGGCGGTGTAGACGCCGTTGTTGAACGTCGTCAGCACTCCGCCTTCACGCTTGGCGCTCTCGGCGGCGAAATAGGTCTTGTCGACGGTCTCGACGCGCAGCGCGTTGACGAAGCCGTCAGCAAAGTCGTCGGTGATGTCGATCTCTTGCGAGAAGATCTTGGTACCGTCGGAATTGACGATCGCGACATTACCGCTGGCAATCAGCCGGGAGGTCTTGCGGTCATAGGTGACGCGCTGGGCAACCAGCCGGTTGCCGGCATAGTCGATCTGCACCCCGCCGACGGCAGTCACCGTCTGGACGTCGTTGTCATAGACGAGCGTGTCTGCCTCGAGCAGCATCTGCGAACCCTCGGGCACCGTAGGCGCGAGGTCTGCAACGGTTTGAGCGAACGCTGGAGCGGTCGGAAGCGCGCATGCAAACAGGCATGCGAGCGCGGTCGCACCGAAAAGGCGTGCCCTATGGGCCGTCCTGCGGCTGGCCATTACGCCCCTCAACTAACCGTCCTCCTTATAGAGCAGGAACGTCACCCCGAAGAACATTGCTACGACAACTGGAAGCCACGCCGCAATATAAGTCGGCACGAATCCCGCATTGCCAAATGCTTTGACCAGAACCGAAACGACATAAAGCAGAAAGCCCGCGAGTACGCCACCCAGAATCATCGTTGCTGACTGCCCCATCCGCGCAAATCGCATCGATACTGTTGCAGCAATGAGCGTCATCGCAACCAGAAGGAAGGGAAGGGCGACAAGTGAATGAAATTGCATGGCGAATGCGTTTGCCCTGAGGCCGAACGAACGCGCGATTTCAATCTTTGCGGGTAGCTCGAAGAAGGGAATCGTTTCAGGTCGAGCCAGCCTCTCCTGCACGAACTCCGGCTTCAGATTCGTTGGCACCTGGTCGGTCTGTTCGGCAGTGAAATTCTCACCGCCCTTCATGCTGCGAACGTTGACAAGTTCCCAGTGACCTTCGCGCAGATAGGCCCTGGTGGCATCCTTGCGCTCGACCATGTTGCCATTGGCGTCGAAGATGAAGAACACCGCATCCGCCAGTTCCAGGCCCTGGTTGAGTACGGCGCGGGCGCCGATGATGACTTCTACGCCTTCCGCTCGCTGGCGCAGCCAGGGTGCCGAAAATGCCGAGACCGAATTCGACTGCCGCGAGCGCAGCTCTGATTCGATGTTTTCGGCGCGCGAAAAGCCGTGCGCTGCGATGGGGTTGAGGATGCCGATGGTGATCAGGCCGAATATCAGGGCGCCGACACAGCAAGGCAGCAGGAATTGCCAGGCCGAAATGCCGGCAGCGCGCGCGATCACCAGTTCGTAGCGCCGGTTGAGCGACACGAGCGTCGCCATGGCGCTGAAGAGCGCGACGAATGGCACCGTCTGCTGCATGATCATCGGCACACGCAGTGCTGAAACGGTGAGGGCGAGGCTGAATTTGAAGCCCGGCAGGCTACCGACATTGCTGGAGAATTCGGTGACGTCGATGATGAAGATCAGCGCGAAAATGCCGATGAAGAACCATGTCGTGATGACGGCATAGCGAAACAGGAAGTAGCGCCCGAGTGTCCAGCCCATCATGCCGCTCCGTGGCCGGAAGCACCGCCGCCGAGCCGCATGCGCCATGCCGCAAGCCTTTCGCGGATTTGCGCGGTCATCGCCGCAAGACGGTCGGCCACCGAGACTGGCAGTTCCATGGGACGGTTGTTGCTGATGAACCAGATGGCGAGCAACGAGGCACCGACGGGAATGCTATAAATGACATAACTGACCCAAGGCACGGTCTCTGCCTTGCTGCCGGCGAAAAAGCCGAGCCAGCGGAAAAACAGCGCGATGGTGACGGTGGTGATGAGCGGATGGATGCGTGCTTCGCGATGCGACCGCGCATCACCCGCCACGGCAAGTGCTATGAACGCGAAGGCGATCGAATAGAGCCATTCGGTGAAGCGGCGGTCGAGTTCGACGGTGAACAGCCGCGGATTGCGCTGATAGAACTTGTCGCTGTGCGACGGGTTCATCAGATAGGCCGTCGATCGATCCTTCGGCGCCATGGTGACTTCCTGCGCCGCGGATGAGAATTCGCTGAGGTCGAAGGCGTAGGAATCGAAGCTGATCACCGACACTTCGCCGGCAGGCGCCTTGCGGTGGATCACGCCCTCATTCATCACCAGCATCTGCTTGTTATTGCGCTCGATAAAGGAGCCGTCCTTGGCGTAATAGACGAGGTCGACATTCGGTTCGCGCGAATCGGCAACGAAAATACGGCCGAGCCCGCCATTGGGCAGCCGTTCGCCAACCTGGACGAACAGGCCTTCGTCGACCTTGCGGAACGTTCCCTCCTGGATGATCAGCGACAACAGGTCGGCGCGCGAGGTGGCGATCAGTTCCCGGTTGCGCTGGCGCGCCATCGGCTCGGCGACGTTGTCGACGACGAAGGAAAACAGGCTGGCGCCGATCGCAAGGATGAGAATCGGCCGGATGACCGTCATTCGCGAGGCGCCGGCGGCATTGAGGATCACAAGCTCCGAGTCGCTGTTCATCGTGCTCAGCGTCAACGCCACGGCGATGACCACCGCAAAGGGCACTACGATGGGAATGACCGTCGGCAAGATGAGTGCTGCGACCTCGAAGAAGGTTAGCGCCGATTGGCCACTATCCGTGACCAGGTCGATTCGGCCGAGCACCTGGGTGGTCCAGACGATGGCCAATGTCCAAGTCAGCGCCGCGATGAAAACCGCGAACGCACGACGCAGGATGTAGCGCTCAACAACCTTCATCGATGACCAGGATTCCGTGTTTCCGACTTGGCCGGCCGACAGGATGTCGCTTGGCCGGTGGAGGCTAAGGTATAGTCCAAGGCAAGCCGGCACAACCGGCCCCTTCAAGCCGGCACTGTTCCAACACCGTCTCCCGCCGGGGGAGAGTCTCGGCACGATTGGCTAAGAAAAGCCGAACAAAGGTGGTTAACGCAAGTTTTCCGACGATATTTAGACTTTAGCGATACCTCCCCAAGATGACGGGAGGCTTGCCAAATCGCAGAAAACGACGAAATGTCGCGCACCATCAGAACCGGATCCGAAAGCAGGATATCATGACTTCTAAGCCGTCGATCAGCTTCGCCAAGCCAAGCGTGCCAAAAAAAGGCACGGTTTTCGTCTTCTCGGCCGAAGATGGGGGCCTGGGTGAAGCCGCGCGCGCCTGCGATCCCGCCAAGACGCTCGATCGCGCTTTCCCAGTCGCGGATTTCACCGGCAAGTCAGGTAGCGTCGTGGAAGTTCTTGCTCCCGAGGGTACGGCAGCTGATCGCCTTGTCGCAATCGGCATCGGCAAGACCACGGCGCTTGACGAATATTCCTGGCTGAAGCTCGGCGGCGTACTCGCCGGACAGTTGCGCAAGGCCACCGAGGTGGCGGTGGTTCTCGACATCCCGGGAGTGACAGTCGATGGCGCCGCAGCAGCTGGCGTCGCGGCCGGCATCCTGCTCAGGGCCTACACCTTCGACAAATACAAGACCAAGAAGGACAATGGCGACGGCAAGGCCGATGACAAGAAGCCGGCCAAGGTGACCATTCACTGCGCGGATCCGACCGCGGCCAAGAAGGCCTTCGCCGATGCCGAGGCGATCGTCGGTGGCGTGGTGCTTGCCCGCGATCTCGTCAACGAGCCGGCCAATGTGCTCGGCCCGGTGGAATTCGCCGCACAAGCCAAGGAACTCGAAAAGCTCGGCGTCAAGGTCGAGATCCTGACCGAGAAGGAAATGAAGAAGCTCGGCATGGGCGCGCTGCTCGGCGTCGCCCAAGGTTCGGTGCGGCCCCCGCGCCTTGCGGTAATGCAGTGGAACGGCGGCAAGGCCAAGGACAAGCCGGTTGCCTTCGTTGGCAAGGGCGTGGTCTTCGATTCGGGTGGCGTGTCGATCAAGCCGGCCGCCGGCATGGAAGACATGAAGGGCGACATGGGCGGTGCTGCCGCCGTCACCGGCCTGATGCACGCGCTTGCCGCCCGCAAGGCAAAGGCCAACGTGGTCGGCATTATCGGCCTGGTTGAAAACATGGTCGACGGCAATGCCCAGAGACCGGGCGACATCGTCACCTCGATGTCGGGCCAGACCATCGAAGTGCTGAACACCGACGCGGAAGGGCGCCTCGTGCTCGCGGATGCGCTTTGGTACTGCAACCAGCGCTTCGAGCCGAAGTTCATGATCAATCTGGCGACGCTCACCGGTGCGATCATGGTGGCGCTGGGGCAGCAGCATGCAGGCCTGTTCTCAAACAATGACGAACTGGCTACCCGCCTGACCGACTCGGGCACGGTGACGCAGGAGAAGCTGTGGCGCATGCCGCTCGGCTCCGACTATGACAAGCTGATCGATTCCAAGAATGCCGACATGAAAAACATCGGCGGCCGTTACGGCGGCTCGATCACTGCGGCGCAGTTCCTGCAGCGTTTCGTCAAGGAAACGCCATGGGCGCATCTCGACATCGCCGGTACCGCGATGGGCTCGCCGACCAACGAGATCAACCAGTCCTGGGGTTCGGGCTACGGCGTGCGGTTGCTCGACAGGCTGGTGCGCGACCACTACGAGGGGTAAGGCCAGTCAGATCCGCCGTGCTGGACTTATCCGGCACGGCGGAAGCCTGAGAGCTTCACCGCCGAATGGAATTGGGGCATAGCATTGCCCAATGGCCGAAGTCCTATTCTACCACCTGACCGAATCGACGCTCGAGGATGCGCTGCCGGGCTTGCTCGAACGCAGCCTGCAGCGCGGCTGGAAGGCTGTGGTGCAGACTGGCAGCGAAGAGCGACGCGATGCGCTCGACGCGCATTTGTGGACCTTTCGCGATGATTCGTTCTTGGCCCATGGCAGCGACCACGAGGCGCACGCTGCCGACCAGCCGGTGGTGCTGACCGTGGGCGAGGGCAATCCGAATGCGGCCGAAATCCGTTTCCTTGTCGACGGCGCCTCGCCGCCCGACATCGCGCCTTATCAGCGCGCCGTCTTCCTGTTTGACGGACATGATGCGGCGCAACTCGAAGGGGCGCGCGAGCACTGGAAGACGATGAAGGCGGCTGGCCACACTGTGACCTACTGGCAGCAGACAGCGGATCGACGCTGGGAGCGCAAGGCGTAAAGGCGCAGCTCTGCGAACCGCGCCTCAACGGCCCCTATTTGGTGGCACTCATTTCGCCGCCGAGTTCCTTCTTGAAGGTCTCGAAGTCGACCTGCAAGCCGTTGAAGATCGTACTCCAGTGGCGTGTTAGCGCCGCCATCGCTACCGCCTCTTGAATTTCATCTTGCGTGGCGCCGAGCTTCTTGGCGTCCTCGGTGTCCACCCAGATGCAATAGCTGCATGGAATCTGCGCTGCGACGGCGAGGGAGATCAGTGCCTTGGTCTTTGGCGGCAGCGCAGTCTTGTCGCTCAATTCGATGTTTTTCAGTTCCGCCCAGGCACCGGGAAGGCCTGCCTTGGGGAACTGCTTGACGAAGCTGGGAACTCCACCCATCGACTTTTGAATGTCGTTCAAGGTTGCATCGTAATCGTCGGCGTGAACGGGCAACGGCATGAATACGAGGGTGGCAGAACAGGCTGCGGCGCCGGCCAGGACCGTCATCGTGCGGCGGAACGAGGCGAGGGCGGACGTGTCGTATGCTGACATGACTTCCTCCTCTGGAACAATTTTACCTTACGGTGTAAGGTAGGGGAATTGTTGAGCCTTACAGTGTAAGTTGTCAAGCGAGGCCATGGACAAGCCAATCAACAAAAAGCGAGCGCGGCTTTCGCGCGACATGATCGAGGCAGCGGCATTCGAGGTCATCGAGCGCGAAGGGCTGGCAGGTTTTTCGATGCGCAAGCTGGCGCAGGTGCTCGGCTGCGAGGCGATGAGCATCTATCACCACTACCCTTCGGCGGCGCATATATTCGAAGCGTTGGTCGAAAGGCTGATCTGCCAACTTGAGATACCTTCGCACGACCTGCCGTGGCGCGACCGCGTGACGGCCGTCGTAAGCGGCTATCGAACCATGGCGCGCGCGCATCCGGCGTTCGCACCTTTCCTGGTCACCTATCGAATGAACTCGCCGAAATGCCTGAAATGGCTTGATGCCGTGATCGGCCTGTTCGAGGACGGCGGCTTCGGACGCGAACGCTCCGCACGCATGTTTCGCGCGATCGGCTACTATGTGATGGGGGCGATCCTCGATGAAACGGCTGGCTACGCGAAAGGGCCGTCGGCAGTGACGACTGTCGACGACGAGCAGTTACGTCGCGATTTTCCCAATGTCGCGGCGGCCGGTCCATTTTTCGCCGTGGCCGAATTCGACGCCACATTCGAGATGGGCCTCGAAATGATGCTGGACGAGATGGAGCGCGAAGTTGCGGGGAACGCCCACGCCGGACTTTCCGGCGCCGGTCAAAAGCCTTAGTAGGGGAGACCTTTTCCGTCCGCCGCCCGCTTTGCCTTGGGCGGCCACAGAGTTTCGAGCGCCATGCGGTTCCTGTTTCTTGTCATCCTGCTTGCAGGCACCGGCCTGGGCATCATCTACCCTTGGGCGACCACCAATTTCAGCGGTCATGAGATCGGTACCTATCGCGCCTATGATCGCGCCGGCGGCTTTCGTCCCGTAGAGGTGGCGCTGGCGACCGCAGACGCGCCGGTGCGCGTGCTCGTCGATCTGACGACGCTGGCGCCTCCCGTGGTCAAGCCCGCGCGAGCAATCCTTACGATCACCGCTTCGACAAGCGGTGAAACCGTGTTGGCCCAAGCGTTGAACTTCATCGACACCACGCCGCGGGAACGCAGCCCGCAGCTTCCCGATCCGATCTTCCGCGACGACGCCGGCCTGATCCGCGACGTGCAGCCCGGGACCTATCGCTTCGTCGTCGGGCAGGGCGATGCCGACAATGTCCAGATCCAGCGCGTCGACATCATCTTGCGTTCGGGCGGCGGCGAGGCCGACGCGCGCGCGCAGCCTGTTGGATTTTCACTAATGGCGATCGGTTTCATCGGCCTGGTGCTGTCGCTGCGGCGCGGCGGCGGCCGCCCGGAGAACCCGAATTCGCAGCCGCCGGCGCCACGCTGGGGCAGGGGCGCGGACAAGTCATGAACTATCGTCATGTCTATCACGCCGGAAATTTCGCCGACGTCATCAAGCACGCCGTGCTCGCCCGGCTGGTCGAATATCTCAAGCGCAAGGACAAGGCGTTTCGGGTCATCGACACCCATGCCGGCATCGGCCTTTACGATCTGTCGTCCGACGAAGCGCGCAAGACAGGCGAATGGCATGACGGCATTGGCCGGCTGATGGACGCGGTTTTGCCGAGCGACGCTGCTGAGCTGCTTGCGCCTTATCTTGATGCCGTTCGCTCGGTGAACGCGGGGGGCGGCGGCGTCGAAAAATACCCCGGCTCGCCGCTGATCGCCCGGCATCTGCTGCGCAAGCAGGATCGGCTGTCGGCAATCGAACTGCATCCCGAGGATGCCAAAACGCTGGCAGGGCTCTTCGAAGGCGATTTCCAGACCCGGGTCACCGAACTCGACGGCTGGCTTGCGCTGGGAGCGCATCTGCCGCCGAAGGAGAAGCGCGGGCTGGTGCTGGTTGACCCGCCTTTCGAGATCGGCGGAGAGTTCGATCGTCTGGTCGAGGGCCTCAAGAAGGCACATCGGCGTTGGCCGGGCGGCATCTTCGCGCTGTGGTACCCGGTCAAGGACCGCAAGGCGGTGGCTGCGTTCCGCCAAGCATTGGCTGACGCCGGCATCCTCAAGATTATGGACATCGAGTTCTATATCCGCCCGCCTTCGTCCGAGCCGTGTCTTGACGGCACCGGCATGGTGGTGGTGAACCCGCCTTACCAGTTGGAAAGCGAGCTGCGTACGATGCTGCCAGCGCTGAGCGGGATTCTTGCAGAAGACGCAGGCGCCCGCTGGTCGGTCGAGTGGCTCGCCGGTGAAACCGCGGCTTCTTGACCGAAACGCGGCGAAGCCGCAAACTGGGTTGCACCAGCCTTGGAGTGGGAACCATGAGTCGCATCGCCAGCACCATCTTTGCCGCAATCATCGGACTTGGTACGGCCGGACTCGGCACAGCCTCGGTGCAAGCGGCAGATCTTGCGGTCTATACCGATAATTCCGGCTATTCCGGAATGTGCGCCAACGCCTGGGTGCTGAATCGCATTACCAGCCGTTTCAATCATCAGGTTCGCAACGTTCCGCACCTGCCTCAGGTCGGCATCAGCAATTTCCAGCGCATCTATGCGACCCGCTATGAGCCAGCCAACGAAGATCACCCCATCGGCCGCACCTATTGCGGGGCCACGGTGACGCTGTCGGACGGACATGACCGCAGCATCTGGTACCTCATAGAGGAAGGCATGGGCTTTGCCTCGATAGGTGACAATGTCGAGTTTTGCGTCGCTGGCTTCGACCGCTGGTACGTCTACAATGGCGGCTTCAACGGTGATCAGGCTGGTTGCCGCGTACTGCGCTGAGACTGGCTGGACTTAGACATGAGACTGTTGGCTTGCGGGTGGGCAATCGCGTTTGCCGCGTTGCTCACACTTGCCGCTTGCAAGCCCGCCGAGGAAAGTTCCAGCGAAAGCAAGTCGGCCACGCCGGCTGAAGCGACCGTGCCCAGGGGGCAGGGCTTCGACTTCTACGTGCTGGCGCTGTCGTGGTCGCCAAGCTATTGCGAGGCGGAGGGCGAGCAGGCCAATGGCCAGCAATGCCGTGCCGGCAGGCCCTATGCCTTCGTGGTTCATGGCCTATGGCCGCAATATGAGCGCGGCTATCCGCTGGACTGCAAGACCAACAACAGTGATGTCTCAAGCGAGAAGCTGCGCGGCCTCTACGACCTGATGCCGTCTGCGGGCCTGATCCGCCATGAATGGCGGAAGCACGGCACGTGCTCGGGCCTCAGCCAGGACGACTATTTCAAGGTGTTGCGCGCGGCACGGCAAAAGGTCGAGATTCCCTCAGAGTTCAAGCGGCTCGACGCCTACCGCACTTTGGCGCCGGGGCAAGCCGAGCGCGCCTTCCTGCAATCGAACCCGCAGATGAAGGCGGATGGCATCGCGGTTGTCTGCGACAGGCGCTATCTGCAGGAGGTCCGCATCTGCATGACCAAGGATCTCGAGTTCCGCGGCTGCCCGGAGATCGAGCGCCGCGCCTGCCGCCTCGACAAGGTGGTGATGCCGCCTGTGCGTGGCCGCTGATTTCGCCTTGCGCCGCGTTGCCGACGAAAATCCCGCAGCATAAGGTCCTCGCCAAAAGGGACCCATATCATGCCGAAGCTTCTTTATTCCGCCACTTCGCCTTACAGCGCCAAGGTGCGTTTGGCCGCCACTTATGCCGGCATCGCCTTTGAGGCTGTGGTCGTCGATACGGCGGCCCAGCCGGCGCTGCTGACCGATGCCAATCCATTGGGCAAGATTCCGGTCTGGATCACAGACGAGGGCGAGGGCATCTACGACAGCCGGGTAATCACTCAGTATCTGAACCGGCTTTCGGGCAACAAGCTGTTTCCCCGCAACGCCGAAAAGCGGCTGGACGCAGAACGCCTGGAAGCTATCGCCGACGGCATCTGCGACTGCCTGCTGGCAATCGTCTACGAACGCCGCTCAAGGCCTGAGGAACTCGTGCATCAGCCTTGGCTCGACAAGCAGTGGACAAAGACTGCGCGCGCGCTCGACCTGCTCAATTCCAATCCGCCGAAACTGCCGAAGTCGATCAGCGTCGGCCAGATCGCGCTGCGCACTGCCATCGCCTACATGGAGCTTCGCTTCGCCGGCAAGTGGGACAAGGGCCGCCCGCGGCTGAAGCGCTGGGCTGCCCGTTTCGACGAGAAATTCCCGGAACTGAAAGAGATCATTCCCCAGGCTTGACTGGGTCAACCAACAAAAAAAGCCGGGCGTGAGCCCGGCTTTTTCGTTTGTACTGATCGCGAGGATCAGAACTTCATACCGACGCCGAACGTGACGCGGTGATCCTTGTACGACACGTCGTGGTTGGTGCCGCCGAGGTTGTAGCTGTCGGTGCCGAGGTCGGTGTAGCGGTACTCGACACGGCCGAAGACCGACTCGGTCAGCTTGATGTCGGTGCCGACGCCGGCCGTCCAGCCGAGGGCGGTGTTCGACTCGCTGTTGCCAACAGCGTCCGTGACCTTGACCTGCGAGCCAGCGCCACCGGCCGTACCGTAGACCAGGATGTCAGGCGTGACGACATAACCGAGACGGGCGCGCAGCGAGCCTTCGAGGCCACCCTTGACGCTCGTTCCAGCGTTGTCGCCTTCCACGCCGTTGTAGCCGAGGTCGGCTTCACCACCGATGACGAAGTTGTCCATCTGGTAGTTGTAGCCGCCGAACGCACCGCCAACGAAGCCGCTCGTGCCGATCTCGTTGTTGAAGGTCTTGTCCTTCGCTTCACCGCTGAAGCCGTAGCCGAGCGAGACACCGGCGTAGGGGCCGGACCACGTGTTGACCGGGGGCTGCTCCATCGGGGCGGCAGGTGCCGGCGGCTCTTCCATGACGACGTCGGCAGCGAATGCCGGCATTGCAGCCAAGGCGACCAGGCCGAACGCCGCCGCGAGCGGGCGGGCGTGCTTGAGAATGGCAGTCATTATATTACTCCTTAAAGCCAACTAAACACTGGCTCTTTTTCGAAATGGCACCCTTCAAAGCCCGTCCGGGGGGAGAAACGGTAGGGGCGCCGAACGGTTGCGAATGTCGTGCCGAAATGCGGCTGAACCGAACCTGAAGTGAGGTGATTGGCTGGCGCAAATGAGGCTGAAGCGTGGCGTTGCGCTATTGCAACAACCTCTGTCAGGAGCCTTGCCGGCCATTTGCCGCAACCCGCTTGGTGCAAGGGGTTGGGCGTTCTATATCTCGGTTGCCGGCGTGCTTCGCGGGTGGTGTTTCGGGCGGCGAAGGAGGCTTTCGCCACATTGCCGCCAGATCCGTGAACGGCTTTTTACACAGGTTACCAAAATGGTGGCCGTACCTGCCTCTACGTAAGCTGGCGAACAGCATGAAGGGACGACTGCATGGCGAAAATGACGGGCAATGTGCTGGTGACGGGCGGGGCCAAGCGTATCGGCCGCGCGATCGTGGAAGACCTTGCCGCGCATGGCTTTGGCGTCGCCATCCACTGCAATCGTGCCCGCACGGCGGCCGACGATCTGGCAACGACGATCAAAGCAAGCGGTGGACGAGCCGTGGTCGTGCAGGCTGACCTTGGCGACATGGTTGCGGTCGACACGCTGCTGGCCCACGCCGCGTCCGAGTTGGGCCCGATCTCGCTGATGGTCAACAATGCGTCCGTCTTCGAAAGCGATTCGGTGACCGATTTCGGCTGGGAAACCTGGGATCGGCATTTCGCCTTGCATGTGAAGGCGCCAGCGCTGCTGGCGAAGAATTTCGCCGCCGCACTCCCCGAGGGATCCGAGGGGCTGATCGTCAACATCATCGACCAGCGCGTGCTCAAGCCGACGCCGCTGTATTTCTCCTACTCGCTGTCAAAGGCCGCGCTTTGGGCCGCGACCAGGACCATGGCGCAAGCACTGGCGCCGCGTATCCGCGTCAATGCCATCGGCCCTGGTCCGACGCTGCCGAGCTCGCGCCAGGATGACGCGGCGTTTGGCGCGCAACTCGATGGGCTGATCCTGAAGCGGGGGCCAGAACTCGGTGAGTTCGGCGCGACGATCCGCTATCTCTGGCAGGCGCGTTCGGTCACCGGCCAGATGATTGCCCTCGATGGTGGCCAGCATCTTGCCTGGCAGACGCCCGATGTGACAGGCATGGTGGAATGAGTCCTCACCAATCCGACACCAAGCCGAGCCCCGGAAAAGGCGGCAAGGCTGCCGAAGACATGCCCGACACCGAACTCGATGACGACGAGGCGGTGGACGAGATCATTGCGCCCAGCGGCCCGGACCTGCCTTTCACCGCCATAGACTGGACCGCCCATGCCGGCGACGCGGACGGCATGGTGGGCGCGGAGGTGATCCAGACGCTGGTCAAGCGCCTGCCCAACGCGCCGGGCGTCTATCGCATGATGAATGCCGCCGGCGACGTGCTCTATGTCGGCAAGGCGCGCAGCCTCAAGAAGCGCGTCACCAACTACGCCCAGGGGCGCTTCCACACCAATCGCATCGGCAAGATGGTGCGCGAGACGGCGACGATGGAGTTCGTCGTCACACGCACCGAGATCGAGGCGCTGCTGCTCGAGGCAAACCTCATCAAGCGTCTGCGCCCGCGCTTCAACGTGCTGATGCGCGACGACAAGTCGTTCCCCTATATCATGCTGACCAGCGATCATGCCGCGCCCGGCATCTACAAACATCGCGGCGCGCGTTCGCGCAAGGGCGGCGACTATTTCGGGCCGTTCGCATCGGCGCAGGCGGTCGGACGCACCATCAATTCGCTGCAGCGCGCTTTCCTTTTGCGCAGTTGCACGGATTCGTTCTTCGAAAATCGCACGCGCCCGTGCCTGTTGTTCCAGATCAAGCGCTGTGCGGCACCTTGCACCGGCGAGATTTCGCCCGAGGGCTATGCCGAACTGGTAAGCGAGGCGAAGGACTTCCTGTCGGGCCGCAGCCAGAAAGTGAAGACCGAGATTTCCGGGCAGATGCAGCAGGCGGCAGAAGAGCTCGATTTCGAGCGCGCGGCCGTCTATCGCGACAGGCTCGCAGCACTTTCGCATGTGCAGAGCCACCAGGGCATCAACCCGCAGACCATCGACGAGGCTGATGTCTTCGCCATCCATCAGGAAGGCGGGCAGACCGGCATCCAGGTGTTCTTCTTCCGCACCGGCCAGAACTGGGGCAACCGCGCCTACTTCCCCAAGGCTGATTCCTCGCTCGAGGCGGCCGAAGTGCTGGGCTCGTTCCTGGCGCAGTTCTACGACGACAAACCGTCTCCGCGCGCGATCCTGCTGTCGCATTCGGTCGAGGAACAGGAATTGCTGGCCGAAGCGCTTTCCACCCGCGCGGGCCACAAGGTGACGATCTCGGTTCCGCAGCGCGGCGAAAAGAAAGACATTGTCGACCACGCAGTGCAGAACGCCCGCGAGGCGCTGGGACGCAGGCTGGCCGAGACGTCGACGCAGTCGCGGCTGCTGGAAGGTTTCGCCCAGACCTTCGGGCTGGAGAAACCGCCGGTGCGCATCGAGATCTACGACAACTCCCATATCATGGGCACCAACGCCGTGGGCGGCATGGTGGTCGCGGGACCCGAAGGTTTCGTCAAGAACCAGTACCGCAAGTTCAACATCCGCTCGACCGACATCACTCCGGGTGACGATTTCGGCATGATGCGCGAAGTGATGACGCGCCGGTTTTCACGCCTGCTCAAGGAGCATGGCGACGAACAGCCCGATACGGAAGAAGCCGAGGACGCCGGCGCGTTCCCGGCCTGGCCCGACGTCATCCTGATCGACGGCGGACAAGGTCAGATGACCGCGGTGCGCGCCATGCTGGCAGAGTTGGGCATAGAGGACCGCGTCGTAGCCATCGGTGTCGCCAAGGGACAGGATAGAGAGGCCGGGCGCGAACGCTTCTTCGTCAAGGGCAAGGAATCGTTTTCACTGCCGGTGCGAGACCCCGTACTCTATTTCGTCCAGCGCATGCGCGACGAAGCACACCGCTTTGCCATCGGTTCGCACCGGGCGCGGCGCAAGAAGGAGATGGTCAAGAACCCGCTCGACGAGATCGGCGGCATCGGGCCGAGCCGCAAGCGCGCGCTGCTGCTGGCTTTCGGAACGGCCAAGGCGGTAAGCCGGGCGGCGGTAGACGATCTGATGGCCGTCGAGGGCATCTCGGAATCCATTGCACGCCTTGTTTACAACCATTTTCACGATAATGGGTGATCAACGATAATTGTCGTCCGGCTTCCGCCTGGGCTATCGATAGACAGTTGACCCCCCGTACCCCCTTCTGATTTCACTACGGCAGACGAAAGAGCATAAGAGACCATGGCCCAGCGCGCATTCAACCTGCCCAACATGCTTACCTACGCGCGTATCCTGGCTGTGCCGCTTGTGGTGTTGTGCTTCTTCCTCGAAGGCACCTTGAAGTCGAGCGACTTTGCGCGCTGGAGCGCGCTTGCGATCTTTGTGTTGGCAAGTCTCACCGACTATCTCGATGGCTATCTGGCGCGTGCCTGGAAGCAGACCTCGAACATCGGCAGGATGCTCGATCCGATTGCCGACAAGCTCCTGGTGGCCACCTGCTTGCTCTTGCTCGCAGCCGACACTGACCATCGAGGCGGCATCGCCGGCTGGTCGCTGTGGGCGGCGATCATCATCCTGTGCCGTGAGATCCTAGTCTCGGGCCTGCGCGAGTATCTCGCGGCGCTGAAGGTGAGTGTGCCGGTCACCCAGCTTGCCAAGTGGAAGACCACCATCCAGATGGTGGCGATCGCCTTCCTGCTGGCCGGTCCGGCGGGCGACAAGATCTTCCCGTTCACCACTGACGTTGGCCTCGTGCTGCTGTGGATCGCAGCCCTTGTGACGCTGTATACTGGCTATGACTATTTCCGTGCCGGCCTGAAGCACATCATGGACGAGTGAGGGCATGACCAAGCTTATCTATTTTGCCTGGGTGCGCGAGCGGATCGGAAAGTCCGAAGAAGACGTCGACCTGCCCAGCGACGTGAAGACGGTGCACGACCTGTTGGTTTGGCTGAAATCGCGCGGCGAAGAATTCGAAAGCGCATTGCAGCACCCTGAAGTGATCCGTGTCGCGATCAACCAGGAGCATGTGGATCACCGCGAGCTCATCGGAACAGCGCGTGAGATTGCACTGTTTCCGCCAATGACGGGCGGCTGAGACGATGACGGTTGCCGTCGTGCCGACGGTGCGCATCCAGGCGGCCGACTTCGATGTTGCCGCCGAGATTTCACTGTTGACGCGAGGCAGGCCGGATATCGGCGCGGTAGTGACCTTCACCGGCTTGTGCCGCGACGAGGCCGGAAGTCTTGCGGCGCTTGAACTCGAGCATTATCCCGGAATGGCCGAGGCCGAGATCATGCGCATCGCCGGCGAGGCGATCGAGCGTTGGCCACTGGCTGGCATCACCGCCATCCATCGCTTCGGCAAGGTCAGGCCTGGAGAAAACATCGTCCTGGTGGTCGCCGCTTCAAAACACCGGCAGGCGGCTTTCGAAGCGGCCAATTTCCTGATGGACTATCTCAAGTCGCGCGCGCCTTTCTGGAAGAAGGAGCACCGTGTCGACGGCAGCGAAGGCGGCTGGGTCGACGCAAAGGAAAGCGATAGCGCCGCTGCCCAGCGCTGGGCGAAATCCTGACCGACGGCCACGGAACCACCGCATTCATTCGTACTTCTGTCTTTTGACGGAAGGCGAAGTGTCACGCGACGTCCTGGCAACCACTGAAAGAGGGAGGCTATTTTGCTCGGCAAACTCGCGGAATTTCTACTTTTCGGCTTTGCGCCGCTGGTCATCGGGATGCTGGCCGTGCCCGCGCTGGCTACGGCAGACGAGACACTGGTCACCGGCGAAGTACTATACCGCGAGCGCATCGCCTTGCCGGCGAATGCTGTGCTTTCGGTGCAGCTTGCCGACGTTTCTCTGGCCGATGCACCCGCCAGGATACTCGGGGAACAGAAAGTGGACCCGGCGGGGCAGGTGCCGATCAAGTTTGCGATTCCATTCGATCCCACCGCGATCAACACCAAGATGACTTATGCCTTGCAGGCCCGCATCAATGTTGATGGCAAGCTCTGGTTCATCAATGACGAGCGCCATGCGCTCGATCCGCTGACGGCCGGCCCGCAAATAATCCTCGTCAAGATGGTGCGCCAGTCGAGCGCGCCCGAAGAGGTCGCCCTGTTCGATCGTGACTGGGTGGCATCCGACATTGAAGGTCGCGGAGTCATCGAAAAGGCGAAGCCAACCTTGCTCATCGGTACCGACGGCAAGGTGTCCGGTCGGGGTGGCTGCAACAATTTCTTCGGCAGTGCCAAGATCGACGGCGACAAGATCGAGTTTGGCCAAGTGGGCTCGACCCAGATGGCTTGCGAGCAGGCGGCGATGAACCAGGAACACGAGTTTCACCAGGCGCTGAGCCGCGCTGCTTCGTTCCATGTCGACGGAGACAAGCTTGTTTTGGCCGACAAGAACGGCAAGGACATTCTTCGCTTCATCGCCCGGAGTTGATCCAAACGTGCAAGCCACTTGGCCGCGAGCTTAGGACAAAAGAAAAAGCCGAGGCGCGAGCCCCGGCTTTTTCGATTCTGGATCAGTGGCTTGAAGGCCGCTGCTCGCTGGCTGGATTAGCCGACGACTTCAGTGTCGGAGAACCAGTAGCGGATCTCCTGGGCAGCAGTCTCGGGGGCGTCCGAGCCGTGCACCGAGTTTTCGCCGATCGACAGCGCGTGGACCTTGCGGATGGTGCCTTCCTCGGCGTTGGCCGGGTTGGTGGCGCCCATCACTTCGCGGTTCTTGGCAATGGCGTTCTCGCCTTCGAGAACCTGGACGATCGTCGGAGCCGACGACATGAACTCGACCAGTTCGCCGAAGAAGGGGCGATCCTTGTGGACGGCGTAGAAGCCCTCTGCCTCGCGGCGGCTCATCCACACGCGGCGGGACGCCACGACGCGCAGGCCGGCATCCTCGAGCATCTTGGTGATGGCGCCGGTCAGGTTGCGCCTGGTAGCGTCCGGCTTGATCATCGAAAATGTGCGTTCGATCGCCATGATAGGTCCTTGTGATCTGGGGATTTGCAGTGTGGCGGGCTCTATACAGGCCGCCCGCCGCATTGCCAAGGGGGCAAGGGCGAAGCCTATGCCGCTGCCGACACACGTTGCCCCAGGCTGGCATGCAGGTCGAGGCAACGTGCGAGCCATTCGGCGATCGGGTCCGCGTCGTCCAGCAGCCTGTAGGGCGTGGCGATGCGGGCCCACTGGAAGGCACCGAACACGATGTAGTCGGCGAATAGTGGCCCGCTGCCGCCGATCCACGGCTGGTAGGCCAGCATGCTGCGCAAAGGCTCGAGCGAGGCCCTGAAGGCTGCGAGCCCGACGTCGCGCCCCGCACCCACCTCTTCCAGCGTCTTGCCGTACCGCACCTCGCGGCTCTGGCGGAAATAGGCCGCGTTGGCTTCATCCTGCATGCCGTGGAGGGCGGTGAGGGCAGTCATCCCGAGATAGGGATGCACCGTCAATTGTGACCAGCGTTCGATGAAGCGGGCATGCGTCTCGCCACCCGAGCCGCCAAACAGCGTCGGCCGGTCCGGATAGGCTTCTTCGAGATAAAGCGCGATGGCAAAGGAATCCGCGATCACCTTTTCGCCGTCACGGATGACGGGGATCGTCGTCGACGCGCCATCTTCGATGCCGGGCACGTCGAGGAAGCGTGTCGGCACCGCCTTGTAGTCGAGCCCCTTGTGGGCAAGCGCCATCGCAATTTTCCAGCAATGCGGGCTGAAAGGACGCGCTGCATCTCGTCCAACAAGGTCGTAGAAAAGAATGGTCATTGGCGGCGGTTCCCGATGGGCTGTAGTAAGTGGCTAGTGATTTGCGAAGCACCGAAGGATAGCAGATGAAGCAGCATTTCATGATGTTGGCCGCCTACAATCAATGGGCCAACGAACGGATTTACGAGGCTGCCGCCGATCTGGACTTGGCGGAGTATGAAGCTGACACCGGTGCGTTCTTCAAGTCGATGAAAGGCACGCTCAACCATCTTCTGGTCGCTGATCGGGTCTGGCTGAAACGGTTTACCGGCGAGGGCGATGCGCCGTCATCGCTGGACACCATCATCCACGCTGATTTCGCCAAACTGCGCGCAGCGCGGCAGGCCGAGGACAAGCGCATCGTGCAGTGGGTGGGCTCGCTCAGCGACAAGGCATTTGCCGGCCGTTTCACCTACATGACCGTGACCGACATGCGCACGATCTCGCAACGGCTCGCGCCAGCGCTCATCCATCTCTTCAATCACCAGACGCATCATCGTGGGCAGGCTCACATGATCCTGACCGTGCTTGGCCGAGAATCCGTCGGGCTCGACCTGATTTACTTCCAGCGGACGGAAGATGGCAGGGCATTTGCCTGAAGACGAGCTTGGTTCTTTTGTAAGTACCAAGAGCGCGTTCTGTCATGAGCTGTCTGGATCATAAGATCAGCGGCTGGTTTGCCTTGCCTTTGGCTGGTATCTCGGCAAGACGGCATGGCGAACGCCACGGCCGTAGCGCTGGAGTGCGAGGCACTCTCGAAATGCGGAGAACTCATGCGCGCCTATGGCGAAAAGACCGGCCAGGCCATCGTGCTGCTGCTGATTGCAGGCTCCGGCATGATAGCTATCGCCCGAGGCATGAGCCTGACCTTTCTGGCAATCCGGTTGCAGCAGGATTTCGGGCTGAGCCCGGCGCTAATCGGTGTGTTGATTGGTGGGGGGCCGCTGCTGGGGGCGGCCGTAAGTCCGTTCGCCGGAACGATATCCGACCGCATTGGCCGCCGCGTGGTGCTGGTTACGGCGCTGCTGTTTGCCGGACTTGGCCTTGTCGGCCTGGGTCTGGCGCAGTCTGTCGCAGCCTTTGCCTTGGCTCATATCGTCTCGTCGGTAGCCGCTGCCGTATATGAGCCGGTGTCGCGTGCGCTGATGAGCGACGCGGCCCCTGAAAAGCTTCGGCTGAAGATGTTCTCCTGGCGCTATCTGGTGATCAACGCCGGCTGGGCTGTCGGCCCGATGATCGGCCTTGCCATCGGCGCCAATTCTCCGTTGCCCTTCGTCATTGCGGGCATTGTCCATTTCGCCTTTGCCGCGGCCATCTTCATCGTCGTGCCTGCGGTGCTGGCCTATAGCACCGGGCGCACCGCATTTGCCAAGGCTCCAGGAATTCGCAGACTGGGCACGGCACTGCGCGACCGCAGGCTGCTGTTCTATGTAGGCGGCGGTGTATTGCTGATGGCGGTCTACGGCCAGTGGTCGGTGACGCTCTCCCAATACCTGACCACCAATCTAGCCGACGGCATGAAGATATTCGCCTGGCTGGTAACCACCAATGCGGCGGTGGTGGTGCTTGCCAGCGCGCCCGCCCGCATGGTCATCGAAAAGATCGGACCGATGAAGGCGATGGTCTTGGGCTGCCTGCTGTTTCTCGGCGGCGAAGTCGGTTTTGCCTTCGCCACCAACGCGACGATGCTGATCGGCTTCATGGTACTGTTCACCATTGGCGAGGTGTTGGTCGTGCCGGCGGAGTATGTGCTGGTCGACAAGATCGCCAACGACGACAACCGTGGCGCCTATTTCGGCGCGCACTCGCTCAGTTCTGTCGGCAATTTTCTCGGGCCCTTGCTCGGCGGGCTGGCGCTCGGAGCATTGGGCGGGCAGGGCATGTTCATGCTGTTTGCCATCTTTGCAGCGGGCAGTGCCGCGCTGTTTGCGCTCGGTCATGCGTCGCCGCCACCGGCGTCGCTCGACGGTCCTGCTGTTGATGGTGCAGGCGAAATGGCAGGCGAGGCGCTGCACCGCACGATCAGGCCAGCCTTCGCCTGATCGGGGCCACTGATCCGGGCATGGGCGCCCATTCGACTATGCGTTGTAGCTAATGGGTAGCGCGCACCCTTGCCATTGTCGCAACTCTCCTCCAAAACCGCCACGTCATGCTCATTATCAACGATCTCTCCCTCCGCATCGCCGGACGTCTTCTCCTTGACCATGCGTCGCTGACGCTGCCTGCCGGCACCAAGGCAGGACTGGTCGGGCGCAATGGCACCGGCAAGACCACGCTGTTCAAGGCGATCACCGGCGACTTCAGTTCTGAAAGCGGCAGCGTCAGCCTGCCCAAGAACACGCGCATCGGCCAGGTGGCGCAGGAAGCGCCGGGCACCGAGGAGCCGCTGATCGAGATCGTGCTCAAGGCCGATGTCGAGCGCGCAGCACTTCTCGCCGAAGAGCTGACGACGACCGATCCGCACCGTATCGCCGAGATTCATGTTCGCCTTGCCGACATCGACGCGCATTCGGCCGAGTCCCGAGCCGCCACCATCCTCGCCGGCCTCGGTTTCGACGATGAAGCGCAGCGGCGGCCCGCTTCGTCCTTCTCGGGCGGCTGGCGCATGCGCGTCGCGTTGGCGGCGGTGCTGTTCGCCGAACCGGACCTTCTGCTGCTCGACGAGCCGACCAACTATCTCGACCTCGAAGGCACGCTGTGGCTCGAGAATTACGTCTCGAAATATCCGCACACCGTCTTGCTGATTAGCCACGATCGCGACCTGCTCAACCGGGCCGTCAATTCGATCGTCCATCTCGACCAGAAGAAACTGACCTTCTGGCGCGGCGGCTACGACCAGTTCGAGCGCCAGATCAGCGAGCAGCGCGAGTTGCAGGAAAAGGGCCGTGTCAAGCAGGAGGCGGCGCGCAAGCACCTGCAGTCCTTCGTCGATCGCTTCCGCGCCAAGGCGTCCAAGGCTCGCCAGGCTCAGTCGCGCATCAAGGCGCTGGAAAAGATGAAGCCGATCTCCGCCCTCGTCGAAGACAATGTGCGGCCGTTCAGCTTTCCAGAGCCGGTGAAGACGGTTGCTTCGCCGATCGTCGCCCTCAACGCCGTCAATGTCGGCTACCAGCCGGGCAGCCCGATCCTCAAGAAGATGACGCTGCGCATCGATGCCGACGACCGCATCGCGCTGCTCGGCGCCAACGGCAATGGCAAGTCGACCTTCGCCAAGCTTCTGGCCGGGCGGCTGAAGGCCGAGAGCGGGTCGGTGACCATCGCTCCAGGTCTAAAGGTTGCGATTTTCGCCCAACACCAGCTCGACGATCTGAGGCCCGAGGAAAACGCCTACGAGCATGTGCGGCGGCTCATGCCGGACGCGCCGGAATCGAAGGTGCGCGCCCGGGTCGCCCAGTTCGGTCTTGCCACCGACAAGATGAACACTGCGGCCAAGGACCTGTCCGGTGGGGAAAAGGCGCGTCTGCTGATGGGCCTTGCCGCCTTCGACGGGCCGAACCTGTTCATCCTCGACGAACCTACCAACCATCTCGACATCGACAGTCGCGAGGCGCTTATCCTTGCACTCAACGAGTTTCCGGGCGCGGTGATCCTGGTCTCGCACGACCGTCACCTTCTGGAGGCGACGGCCGACCGGCTGTGGCTGGTCAAGGACGGCTCGGTCAATCCGTATGACGGCGACCTTGAGGACTACAAGACGCTGGTGACCGGTGTGTCTGGCGACCGGCGCGAAAGGCGTGAGGCCGACAAGGCCTCCAAGGCGGACAAGCGCCGCGAGGCTGCCGCCCGCCGTGCCGCAATGGAGCCGCTCGCCAAGGAAATCCGGGCTACCGAGGCGCTGATGGATCGCATCCGCAAGCGCATTGACAGCATCGAGGACCAGCTTGCCGACCCGAAGCTGTACGAGAAGGATCCGACGACGGCGACGCAACTTGCCAAGGAGCGTTCGCAGCTTGGAGCCCAGCTCAATGGCCATGAGGAAAAGTGGCTCACAATGTCGGCGGAATATGAGGAAGGCGTCGCGGAGTAGGGCTGCTCCGCGAGCTTGTGTCAGCAGCGATGCGGCAAGCAAGGTTCGCAGGCTCGTTGCGACGGGGCATGCGCGCCACGATCAATCGTCGAAGATCACCTGCTCCCGGATCTCGCGCGCGTTGCGGGCAAGTCCGGCGACCATGGCTTCTCCCGGACTTTCCGGGGAGTCCAGAACCGTCTCCCGAAACTTGTCCCACGGAAAATGGGCACCAGGATCCGTGCGCCGGGTCGGGTCCAGCTTGGCGTGGGAAACGATGTACTTCAGGTTTGGGTACTTCTCCCAGCAGTACCTGACGATCTGTGCCGTGGCGGCGACCTGCCAATCAGAGTAGCGGTCGCTCGAAGCGACCATGTTCACGATCTCTATCCCGAGCGAGTAGTCGTTGACCCCTTGCTCGCCGAAATAGACGTCCGGATGCGAAGCTGTGTTGCGGACGTGCCAGGCGCGACGTGCCTCATGGCAGGTGGCCCAGACGTTCTTGGCGTGTGCGGCTTCGTTTTCGTCTGGGACCAGCCAATGGAAGCTTGCGCTTCTCGACTTTATGACCGAGACGGCGCCTTCGGATGAAGCGCCGGCGGTCGCGTGAATGACGATCGCCCTGATGCCGGTAATGGCATCGACAGTGCGCCTGGTCGAGGCCGAAATTGCGTAAGGAATGATGCCTGGGTACCACTCCTCGTCAAGTTTGACGTTGGTCGGTGCCGAATTGCTGGGAAGATTGAATTGATATGTCCTTGGATCGGGCATGCTAACCTCCCTAACGAGCGCTTGAGCATCTTCACCTTTCCATTATGTCGGAGACTGTCCGCAATAATAGATTTATCGCTGGCCATGTCTACAACCGTGAATTGCTTCACGGAAAGCGCGCAATGACTGGACATTTGGCGGGCGAACATTCTTATGTCGGCTCCAGTCAAATCCCGATACGATCGACCCATGAACACCCATACGAAAATCCGCATCGGCCATTCGGCCTGTCCGCATGATTGCCCCTCGACCTGCGCGCTCGATGTCGAACTGCTCGATGACAAGCGTATCGGGCGCGTGCATGGCGCCAAGGACAACAGCTATACGGCGGGTGTCGTCTGCGCCAAGGTTGCCCGCTATGCCGACCGCGTCCACCATCCCGACCGTCTGCTGAAGCCACTGATCCGTGCCGGCGCCAAGGGCGACGGCAATTGGAAGGAAGCGAGCTGGGAAGCGGCTCTCGATCTGATCGCCGAAAAATTCATCGCCGCCGAGGAAAAGCTGGGTTCCGAAACCGTGTGGCCCTATTTCTACGCCGGCACGATGGGGCTGGTGCAGCGCGACGGCATCGAGCGGCTGCGTCACGCCAAGAAGTATTCGGGTTTCTTCGGGTCGATCTGCACCAACCTCGCCTGGACCGGCTATGTGATGGGCACGGGTTCGCTGCGCGGGTCCGATCCGCGCGAGATGGCCAAGTCCGACTGTGTCGTCATCTGGGGCACCAATGCAGTAGTCACCCAGGTCAATGTGATGACCCACGCGATCAAGGCGCGCAAGGAACGTGGCGCCAAGATCGTCGTCATCGACATCTACGAAACCGCAACCATGAAACAGGCCGATTTGGGCCTGGTGCTGAAGCCCGGCACGGACGCGGCGCTTGCCTGCGCTGCCATGCACGTGCTGTTCAGGGAAGGTTTGGCCGACCGTGCCTATCTCGAAAGATACACCGACGACCCAATAGGGCTGGAAGCGCATCTCAGAGACAAGACGCCGGAATGGGCGGCTGCGATCACTGGTCTGGCAGTCGAGGAGATCGAGGCTTTCGCCCGGCTGATTGGAACCACGAAAAAGACCTTCTTCCGCCTCGGCTACGGTTTTTCGCGCCAGCGCAACGGCTCGGTCAACATGCACGCTGCATTGTCGATACCGGCGGTGACAGGCGCCTGGCAATATGAGGGCGGCGGTGCCTTCCATTCAAATTCGGGCGTACTGAAGTTCAACGGCGAACTGTTGGAGGGCACCAAGTTGCGTGACCCCAGCATCCGCTACCTCGATCATTCGCGCATTGGCCCGGTGCTGATGAACCATGAAGACGCCCTTTACGGCGGCCCGCCGGTGACAGCCCTGCTGATCCAGAACACCAACCCGGCGAATGTCGCGCCCGAACAGCGGCTGGTGGTGAAGGGCTTCCTGCGCGACGACCTGTTCACCTGCGTGCACGAACAGTTCATGACCGACACGGCCAAGCTCGCCGACGTCGTTTTGCCCGCGACCATGTTTCTGGAGCATGACGACATCTACAAGGGTGGCGGCAACCAGCACGTCACGCTCGGCCCGAAGTTGATCGATCCGCCGGAGGGGCCGCGTACCAACCACTACGTCATCGAGCAACTGGGCAAGCGGCTGGGCGTGTCGCACTTGCCCGGCTTCGGCATGACCGAACGCCAGCACATCAACATCATGCTGGAGAAAAAGGGCTTGGGCGATTTCGATTCGTTCAAGGACCAGCGCTGGGCCGACCTGCAGCCGGCGTTCGAGGACGCGCACTTCCTCAAGGGGTTTGGCCATCCCGACGGCAAGTTCCGCTTCAAGCCGCAGTGGAACGGCGGAACAGCGCCCAACAAGCCGCCGAAAAGCATGGGCATTTTCGGCCCCGTCGCGCAGCTCCCGGAATTCCCCGACCATGTCGACCTGATCGAAGTGGCCGATGCCGAGCATCCGTTTCGGCTGGCGACCTCTCCGGCGCGCAACTTCCTCAACTCGACATTCGCCGAAACGCCGGTGTCGCGCGACAAGGAAGGGCGCCCCGAACTTCTGATCCACTCGCAGGACGCAGCCGAACTCGGCCTGTCGTCGGGCGACCGTGTCGAGATCGGCAACAAGCGCGGCGAGGTCGTGCTGCATGTCAGGCTGTTCGACAAGATCAAGCGCGGCGTCGTCATCGCCGAGGGCATCTGGCCGAACTCGGACCACGAGCGCGGCGAGGGGATCAATGTCCTGACCGGTGCGGATGCGCCTGCGCCTTATGGTGGTGCTGCCGTGCACGACAACAAGGTATGGATCAGGCCAGCCGCCTGAGGGGCATCATGAGCGGCGACCATGCGCACGGCGACATCGAAAATACCCCGGCGTCGCGGCTATGGATGGCGTTCGGCCTGACCTGCGCTTTTACTGTGGCGGAGGCCATAGGCGGTTTCGTCACCGGTAGCCTGGCGCTGATTTCCGATGCCACGCACATGCTGACGGATTCCATGGCGTTGGCGATCGCGCTTGTGGCGATCAATGTCGGCCGACGCCCGGCCGATCTGCTGCGCACCTACGGTTATGCCCGTTTCGAGATCCTGGCTGCGGCGTTCAACGCGCTGCTGCTGCTCGCCGTCGCCTTCTACATTCTCTATGAAGCCTACATCAGGCTCTCGGTGCCGCAGGACATCCAGTCTATCGGCATGCTCGGCATCGCCGTCGTCGGCCTGCTGGTCAATCTGACTTCGATGCGCCTGCTGTCCGGCCACAAGGACGGCAGCCTCAATGTAAAAGGTGCCTATCTCGAAGTCTGGGCCGACATGCTCGGTTCGATCGGTGTGATTGCGGGTGCGGCGGTCATCTGGCTCACCGGTTGGCAATGGGTCGACTCGCTGCTTGCCGTCGGCATCGGCTTCATGGTCTTCCCGCGCACCTGGGTCCTGCTCAAGGAGTGCATCAATATCTTGCTCGAAGGCGTTCCGCCGGGCATGGACCTCGCCGAGGTCGAAAACGCCATCGCGACCGTTCCCGGGGTGGCGTCCGTCCACGATCTGCATCTGTGGGCGATCACCCAGAGCAAGGCGTCGCTGACAGCGCACGCGGTTCTCGACGAAGGTGCGGATGCCGAGGCGGTGCGACGGGCGATCGAACAACGGCTGCAGGACAAGTTCGACCTGCATCACACCACGCTTCAGTTGGAGCGCGAGAACTGCGCGCCTTCGGAACGGATTCATTGACGCAAGCCTGCGTCACGCTGTCCTTTCAGCAGATTGCCCTATTATCTCTAACATTCAGAGTTCCTATCTCTGCCCGGCCGATGATTCGTCGGCGCTGACGAATTCGGAGACGGTCGATGGGCGACTTCAACAACAACTATAAGGGACGCGGAAAAGGCCATGGTGGCCAGCTCGGCGAGGTCCTTGAGGCCCTCAACGCTCGGCTGGGTAAGGCGGCGAGCGGTCGCCGTGGTGACGCAGAGAAACGGAGTTCCGGCGAACAGGCAAGCCAGGCGTTCGGGCGCGACGGTCCGGCGAAAGTCGAGCGTCGTTCGCGCATGCCGAGGTTCGGTACGGCGGTGGCGCTCACGTTGCTTGTATTGTGGTCGCTGTTTGCCTGGGTCGGCTATGGCCTCGTCGATAGTATCCTTGCCTGGGCTTCCGCCAATGTCGGCGCGATTGTCGAGACCGGCAAGGACGCCGCAGCCGCGACCGGCATCGGCACGGAGGTCGTCGGCGCCTTCGACAGTTCGCAAACCACCGGCTTTCTCGGCGGATTGGTCGGTCTGGTTGGCGTCGTCCTACGTCCGCTGATCGTCGTCGTATGGCTGGGTGGCGCCGTACTCATTCTCGCAGCGCCCTGGCTGGTATCGCTGCTGCGCCGCAAGTTCCGAACCTAGGGCCTCAGGCCCGGCACGCCGAGCGGTCAGGAATGATGGTAGCGGAACTCCTGAGTCTTGCCGCCATAACCATAGGCCGCAGCCTTGACGTCGTGCACGTGGATGTAGCTTTCCTCGTGAATGGCGCCGAGGATATTCGCAAAGCCGTCGAAGACCGCCTGGATGTAGCGCTTCTTCTCATCCTTGGTGTTGGTTTCGTCCGTGACCTTAATCTCCAGCGCAAAACTCGACTTGCCGTGCTGTTGAAGGGTCCTTCCGGCAACGATCCAGTCGCGCGGGTCGACATAGGTGATGGCGATTGCCGTCACCTCAGGCTTCTTGCCGAGGATGTTGCTGGTGTGCTCGGCCAGCATCGCGGCGACGTCTCCCGTGAGGGTGTCGCTGCGCTGGGCGGCGATCTTGACGCTGAGGATAGGCATGGTTTCTCTCCATTAGTTAGATATGCAACTATTCGGTCGGATCATTCCAGTTTTGAAGCGATGTCTCTCGCCTGCTCGACAAAGCCGGCGAAAACGGTTTCACCGAAAAGTGTGGCCAGCTTCTCCGTGGTCGCTCCGCTTGCGGCGTTCAGCGCATCCATGATGGCCAGCGCCTCAGCTGTTGGAGTGATCGCGGATTCGCGTTTGTCACGCGTGGACTTGTTGCGGACGATAAGGGCCTTGGCCTCCAGCCCGTCGAGGCCACGCGTGGCCGTCGCCCGCGCGATCTTCAATTCGTCGGCGAGCTCGCTTTGCAGCAGGCCTGGGCGCGCCAGAATCGCCCGCAACATGAAGCCTTGTGGCGGGGTCAGGTCAAAAGGGGCGAAGGCTTTCGACCAGATCCGGTCGAGCTGGCGCGCCAGTGCGGTGGTGTTGAAGTAGATACAGCGATCGAACATGACGTGACGATAGCGGCAATTGATTGCATATGCAATTATTATTTTGCAGCGCCAGGTCACCGGAACGCGGAGGAAGGAAAAGATGGCTCGGTACGCTGAAATCGCTGAGATCCGCTGATGCCTAACAGAGCGGCATTGCCGGCACCACTGCCTCGCCGCCGGTGGTGACGCTGCTCAGCCAAGGTCCCTCGGCCTCAGGCAATGAGTCAGGCGCGCGAAGCCGGGGCGCAGTTCATCCCAGCCACCTTCGAACTCGAAACGGGCGAGTGCCCCACTCGGGAACTTCTCCTGAAGGGACTGGACAGCATTGCCGTTCGAGCCGGGGCCGGAAAGTTGTGCAGCGAATGTCTCGAGCCCCGGATTGTGGCCGATGATCAGCAATGTGCCGACGTCCTTGGGCGTCGTCTTCGCGGCATTGAAGACGTCATTGGCTGAAGCGCCGTAGAGGCTTTCTGGGAAAACAGCCTCGGGCAGAGGTCTGGGCCAGTTCGTGGAGGCCAGCTTCCAGGTTTCACGCGTGCGCGCCGCCGGCGAAACCAAGGCCAGGTCAGGCAGCCAGGCTCGTTTTGCGATCTCTGTGCCCATGCGCGGCGCGGCCCTGTGACCGCGCGGGGCGAGTGGCCGATCGAAATCGGCGAGTGTCGGATCGTCCCAGCTCGATTTGGCGTGGCGCAGAAGCAGCAATTGCCTTGTCTTCGCCATACGCGCCTCCCGGTCAGGGTGTGATGCGTGCCAATTGTTCGAGATCGATCTCGTCGCGCACCGGGTTGGGCGCGGCAATCTCATCGTGGCCGATCGCGTCGCCAAAGCCTGAATAGGTCGTCCGACCGCCTTCCATCAGTACCTTGCCTTCGGCAAACAGCTTGAGGGCGAGGGGATAGAGCCGGTGTTCGGCCTTGAGCACGCGCGCCGACAGCGTCGGCTCGTCGTCGTCGATCAGGACGGGCACGGCGGCCTGGGCGATGATCGGGCCGTCGTCCATCTCAGGTGTGACGAAATGCACGGTGCAGCCATGGACGCGGATGCCCGCTTCGAGCGCGCGGCTATGGGTGTCGAGACCCTTGAAGGATGGCAGCAAAGCGGGATGGATGTTGATCATCCGGCCTTGCCACTTCTCGACGAAGCCGTTGGTCAACAGCCGCATGTAGCCGGCAAGTGCGACGATCTCGGCGCCAAAGGCGGTCAGGGCCGCGTCGATAGCAGCGTCATGGGCGTCCTTGCTGGCGTGATCGCCGCGCGCCACCACCTTGGTGGCAATGCCGCGGCTGGCGGCGATGCCAAGGCCCGGTGCGTTGGGCTTGTCGGAGATGACGCCGACGATTTCGGCGGGGAAGGCCGGATCTGCGGCAACATCGATCAGCGCGGCCATGTTGGAGCCGCGGCCCGAGATCAGGATGACGGTACGCTTGCGCGGCGTGCTCATAGCGACAGCGAACCGCGGTAGATGACGCCGGTGTCGCGGCGCGGCACGATGCGCCCGATGGGGGTGACCGTCTCGCCGGCTTCCTGCAGCACGGCGGCAACCTGTGCTGCCTGGCCGGCGCCGACAACCGCGATCATGCCGATGCCGCAGTTGAAGGTGCGCATCATTTCCTCTGGTGCGACCCCGCCGGTCGCAGAGAGCCAGGAGAAGACGCGAGGCACTTCGATGGCGGACAGATCGAGCTCGGCCGAGAACTCCTTGGGCAGCACCCTTGGGATGTTTTCGGGGAATCCGCCGCCGGTGATATGGGCCAGTGCCTTGATGCCGTGGGTCTCACGGATCGCCCTGAGTAGCGACTTGACGTAGATGCGGGTAGGTTCGAGCAGCGCTTCCGCCAGCGTCGGCCCATCGGCGAAGGGCGCGCGGTCGCTCCATTTGAGGCCGGATTTCTCGACGACGCGGCGCACCAGCGAATAGCCGTTGGAATGCACACCCGAGGAGGCGAGGCCAAGCAGTACGTCGCCTTCGACAACATCATCGGTGGGCAGAAGCTGGCCGCGCTCGGCGGCACCGACGGCGAAGCCGGCGAGGTCGTAGTCGTTGCCGTGATACATGCCCGGCATTTCGGCGGTCTCGCCGCCGATCAGCGCACAGCCGGCCTGGCGGCAGCCCTCGGCGATACCGGACACGATGTCTGCGCCCTGGTTGGGGTCGAGCTTGCCGGTGGCGAAATAGTCGAGAAACAGAAGCGGCTCCGCGCCCTGCACGACAATGTCGTTGACGCACATGGCAACGAGATCGATGCCGATGGTGTCGTGCTTGCCTGCGTCGATGGCGATCTTGAGCTTGGTGCCGACGCCGTCATTGGCCGCGACCAGGATCGGATCGGTAAAGCCGGCGGCCTTGAGGTCGAACAATCCGCCGAAGCCGCCGATCTCGCCATCCGCGCCTGGCCGGCGCGTCGAGCGCACCAGCGGCTTGATCTTCTCGACCATCAGGTTTCCGGCGTCGATATCGACACCTGCCTGCGCGTAGGTGAGACCCTTGCTGCTTTCGCTCATCGTCAAATCCTGATGCCGTGCGCTTTTGGGGCGCTATTCGCATGAACGGCCCGTTCCCGCAAGCGAGACAGGCCGGATGCGGCACAATCAACTCGCCAAAGCGGTGGACAGGCCCCACATTGCGGCCTGTCACTTGCGGTGGCGTGAAGTCTCGCCCATGTATCGGGAAAAGACAAAGAGTATCGGCGAAAGACAAAGGCGGGACGCAGGTTGTGACTATTCCCAACATGATCACGATCATGCGCCTGGTGCTCGTACCATGCGTGATCTACGCCATGTTGTCGGGGCAGTGGGACTGGGCGTTCGCCGGTTTCGTCATTGCTGGTGTTTCGGACGGCGTCGACGGCTTCATCGCGCGCCATTTCAACCAGCGATCCGAGCTCGGCGCTTACCTTGATCCGATGGCCGACAAGCTGCTGCTGGTCAGCGTCTTCGTCGTGCTCGGCATCATGGGCCACTTGCCGCTGTGGCTGGTGATCCTTGCCGTGTCGCGTGATGCGCTGATCGTCTGCGCGGTGCTGCTGTCGACCATCATGGGGCACCCGGTGGTGGTGAAGCCGCTTATGGTCTCCAAGGTCAATACCGCCATGCAGATCATCCTGGCGGCGATCGTTCTGGCCGAACTGGCTTTCACGCTCGACCTGGGGCCGGTTCGCCCGGCGTTGATAATGCTGTCCGGCCTCTTGACCGTCGCTTCCGCGGCAGCCTATCTCGTCGCCTGGCTGAGGCACATGAGCGGTTATGGCGAAGGCGAAACTCCCAACCGATAACGAGGCGGCCGAAGAAGCCGCCGCTGCGGCGTTCCGCAAACAGATCCGCTTCTGGCTGATCACGGCGATGCTGTTCGTCGCGTTCCTTTATCTGTTCAGCAATATCTTGCTGCCCTTCGTGGCTGGCATGGCACTGGCCTACTTCCTCGACCCGGTGGCGGATCGACTGCAGCGGCTGGGCCTGTCTCGGGTCATGGCGACGGTGGTAATCCTCATCTGCTTCATCGTGCTTTTGACATTGGCGCTGGTGGTGCTGATCCCGGTGCTGGCGTCTCAGATGGCCGACTTCGCGGCCAAGGTGCCCGGCTATGTCGAAAAGCTGCAGCAACTGGTCACCAATTACAATCCGCAATGGCTGGAGCAACGCTTTGGCGTCGATGCGGCAGGCTTGCGCGAAGGGCTCAATTCACTGCTCAGCGCCGGCTTCGGCTTCCTGACCACCGTGTTCCAGTCGATCTGGAGCTCGGGCGTGGCACTGTTTTCCATCGCCAGCCTCTTCGTCATCACGCCTGTGGTCGCCTTCTACATGCTGCTCGACTGGGATCGCATGGTCGCGGTCGTCGACAGCTGGGTGCCGCGCGACCATGTCGAGACCGTGCGCCAGCTTGCCACCGACATCAACGCGGCGACCGCTGGCTTCGTCCGTGGCCAGGGCACGCTCTGTCTGGTGCTGGGCGTGATGTATGCGATTGGCCTGACGCTGACAGGGCTCAATTTCGGCGTGCTCATCGGCCTCTTCGCCGGGCTGATCAGCTTCATCCCCTATGTCGGCTCGATGGTCGGGCTGGTGCTGTCGGTCGGCGTCGCTTTCGTGCAGTTCTGGCCTGACTGGACAATGGTGGTGGCGGTGGCTGGCGTGTTCTTCGTCGGCCAGTTCATCGAGGGCAACATCCTGCAGCCACGCCTTGTCGGCAAGAGCGTCGGCCTGCATCCGGTATGGCTGATGTTCGCGCTCTTTGCCTTCGGCGCGCTGTTCGGTTTTGTCGGCCTGCTGGTGGCTGTGCCAGCAGCAGCAGCCGTCGCGGTGCTGGTACGCTTTGCGATCGCGCGTTATCTCGATTCGCCGCTCTATCACGGCCATGCGGTGCCGCCGCCTGCCGTAAATCGCGAGACCGGCGGCGCAAGTTCGGAAAAATGACGGTGACGCGCGAGCCCTCCAAACCGCGCCAGTTGCCTCTGGACCTCGGCCATTCGCCGGGGTTGACGCGCGACGACCTGGTTGTGTCGCAGGCCAATGCGCAGGCTGCCGCACTCATCGACCGCTGGCCGGAATGGCCAGCACCCGTGGTGCTGCTCGCAGGCCCCGCAGGATCGGGTAAGTCGCACCTTGCCGCGATCTGGCGCGAGCATGCCGGTGCGATCGAGCTCAGCCCGTCCGATATTTCCGCGCATCTGGGCGAAGTCGGCGCTGTCCCCGTGCTGATTGACGATGCCGATCAGGGCAGGCTCGATCAGGAAGGTTTGTTCCATCTGATCAACACTGTTCGTGGGGCGGGCTCGCATCTGTTGCTCACCACGCGCAGCTTTCCCGCGTCCTGGGGCGTGTCGCTGCCGGATCTCGCCTCACGCCTGAAGGCTGCGGCGACTGTGGAGATCGAGGAACCCGACGACATGCTGCTGGCGGGGGTCATCACCAAGCTCTTCGCCGACCGTCAGGTCGAGGTCGAACCGCATGTCGTGCAGTTTCTGGTTCGGCGCATCGAGCGCTCGCTGTCGACCGCCATACGCGTGGTCGACCGGCTCGACCGTGCTGCACTCGAGCAAAAGACCCGAATTACCCGCGCGCTCGCCGCCGAAACGATCGGCGCGCTCGACGCAGGGCAGGGCGAGCTGGAGCTCTGAGCTTCAGGCGAGGCGCGAATACAGCGCCTTTGCCGCAAGCAGAACCGCGAGGATGGTGGCGTTGGAGGCAAGGCCGACGACCACCGCCGTGGTCGTGGACTGCCCATCCGCCGACCCGAGGCTGAACGGGATAAGCACCGCGACGAAGATGATGCCCAGCACAATCGGAATCCAGCGGTTGAGCGCTTGCGCGGTGTTGGCTGCCGTCAGTATCAGCGCAACAAGCAGGCCGATGCGGAACGGGTCGATAAGCTGAGCGAGATAGATGTCGAGATAGGGCACTGATATTCCTCCACAAACCAGATGCGCAGGTCACATACGAACTGTCGATTAGCCGATGGTCTAGTGGCCATTCAGCAGACCGCGCGGAAGCGTGACCCCGAGAAGAAGCCGCACAAGCGACGATTGCTTGGAGACACCCGATTTGGCGAATATCGACCTCAGATGCGAGCGCACGGTTTCCCTGGCGATGCCGAAATCGGCGCTGATGGCGTCGATCGTGCTGCCGTCGGCCAGTGCCGAGGCAATCCGCGCTTCGCTCGGTGTCAAATCGAACAGCGCCTGAAGCACTTTGGCCGGCGGCGCACCCGGACCGGGCAGGGGCATGACGACGAGGATGCTGTGCATGCGGCTGAAGAGGTCATGTGCTGAACCGCGCACCGGCAGGAGATGCGCCACACTGGTCGGCTTGCCGTCCTCTCCGGTGATCGGAAACGACTGTACGACGCCGCGCCTGGTGCCGCCGGCAAGCGCCGTCAGCGCGTTCTCGAGCAGGGCATCGGCCTTCTTGTCTACGATCTGCGCGCGACTGGAACCGTCCTTTACGACTGCCGGTATCAGCGTGTCCATCAGCCCGTTGCAGGCCAGCAATTGGCCACGCGCACCCAGCACCGCCGCTGGCATGCCGAGTGCATCCAGCGCGTCGGCGCCAGCACGGGCCTTTTCGAGACCGATTCGGGCGCTCACCATTGCGGCGCGGGCGAGATGCGGACGCATGCGGTCGAGCGCGTCGACATAACCCCGCTCGAAGGGACCGCGAGCTGTCGTCCGTTCGAGATTGAACGACAGCACGTCTCCGGTGGGGATCGGGATATGCGTGCCGGCAGCCCAGCCGATTCCTCGGGGATGAAGGAAATCGCGGTAGATCGGCTCCGTTTCGAGCTCTCGCTCGGTAAAGGCATCGAGATCGGTGATGAAGCCCGGATATGCCAGGGCCTCTGCTCGAGCGGCGCGTGCATTGACTGTCATCCAGCCCTCGCGCATGAACGCCTCCACATGCGGTGCGACTGCGTCCGAAGCGAGATAGGCCGAAGCGCCCCGGCTGATGGTGAAGAGATAGCCGCCCATGCCCTCGACGGCCTGCGCGAGCCCGCCAAGTAATATGGGCCACTTCTCTGGTATGAAGGAGGCCTCGTAGATCTGATCGATGAATTGTTCGGATAGCTCCGCCAATCGTTTGCCTCCCCCACCCAGGCCCGCGACCCGTTTACCAAAGTCATTCGCCCTTAGCGAACGGCCTGTGAACGGATTCACTAGGCTCAAGCCAGATCGAATGCAAAGGCGGATTCGGATATTGCTGATTCAGCTTCAATAGAACGATAGCACTAGACTTTGTTTCATCAAGCGCCGGGCGCGGCGGAGTATACGTACCTCAGCGGCAATTGCGGTGGCAGCGAAGTGCGCATGCCATGCCAGCGCGTACACAGTATCACCGCGCTTGGCTTGAGCGCATGAAAGGTGGCTTAGTGACGGCACCTGTCGATTCGAGCCACATGGCTTTTCGGGAACCGCGATGTCTGAATTGAAAGCTGCTCTGGACCAAATCGTTGCCGAGATGGCGAACGCGCCCGAGCGCGGCGAGGTCGCGTCCTACATCCCGGAGCTTGGAAAGGTCGATCCGGCGAAATTCGGGATCGCCGTCATCATGAATGATGGTGGGGTCGCTACTGCCGGCGATGCCGACGAGCCCTTTTCAATCCAAAGCATATCCAAGGTGTTCACGCTGGCATTGGCCTTGGGGCGTGTCGGCGACACCTTGTGGAAACGTGTGGGCCGCGAGCCTTCGGGCACGCCTTTCAATTCCATCGTCCAACTGGAGCGGGAAGAGGGGATACCTCGAAACCCGTTCATCAATGCCGGCGCGATCGTGGTCTCGGACGTACTTCTGGCCGGCCATCAACCGCGCGAGGCGATTGGCGAGATCCTGAGTTTCGTCCGTTCCGTTGCCGATGACGAAACAATCGTGATCGACCGCGACGTCGCCAGTTCCGAACGCGCCACCGGTTACCGCAACTTCGCGCTCGCAAATTACCTCAAGGGCTTCGGCAACCTGAACCATGCGCCGGAACTGACGCTTGGCGTCTATTTCCACCACTGCGCCATTGCGATGAGCTGTAAACAACTGGCGAATGCCGGGCGCTTCTTGGCGAATTCCGGCCGAATTCCTTCGTTGAATCACACGGTCATCTCGGGAGAGCGTGCCCGGCGTATCAATGCCTTGATGCTCACTTGTGGCCACTATGACGGTTCGGGTGAGTTCGCCTTCCGCGTCGGCATACCCGGCAAGAGCGGCGTCGGCGGTGGAATATTGGCGATCGTGCCGGGGGTCGCATCTATTGCGGTCTGGTCGCCCGGGCTCAACGATCGCGGCAATTCGATGCTCGGCTCGATCGCGCTTGAGCAACTGGCCAAAAGAATGAACTGGTCAATCTTTTCGTCCTGAACGCCAATTCGCACCATTCCGAACTGGGGCCCGTCAGACGGTTGCCGATCCCGATCCCCACTGGCGCAGCCAGGACGAGAACTGCTGGCTGAGAGCCGTTGAGGCGTCTATCGTCGCTTCATACGCGCCAACGATCGCCGATATCCCGGAGCACAACGGCACCAGCATGCCGCTCCTGAGCTCGTTTTCGATGAAAGCGGGATTGGCTTGTCCGACCCCGAGGCCGGAAATGCAGGCGTCGATCGCCGCCTCGTCGGTATCGAAGGTTATGGCGCCGGCTTTGGGCGCAAACTCCACCCCGGCAGAGGCCGACCATTGCAGCCATGACCACGCATCCGCCGTGTCGAGCAGGACCGGCAGGTCGAATAGAGCTTCAGGTGAAAGCGGCTCCGCGAGCCCCCGCAACAATTGGGGCGTACAGACGCTGACTGTCCTGTCCAGAAGGAACGCGTTCGACAATGCGGTCGGCTCCGTGCCTCTGACATAGTCGATCGTAAGATCCGCCGCATCGTTGCCTGGTCTTTGCGAACGAAACGACAGATCGGCCCCCGGGCAACTGCTCCTGAACGATCCGATGCGCGGGATCAGCCAGCGCTGTGTCAGCGTGATGGGAGCCTGCACGGTAAGCCGCGCCCGGTTGGGCGAAATTTCCCGTGCGCCGGTTTCGACAAGAGCAAGAGCACCCTTGGCGTGGGCGAGGAAGCGCCGCCCGGATTCCGTCAGCACGACAGCGTTGTGGCTGCGCTGGAAAAGAGCGGTGTCAAGACTCTCCTCAAGCGTCTTGATTTGCCTGCTGATTGCGCCCGGCGTCAGGCGCAGTTCCTCGGCCGCCAGCGTCAGGCTACCGGTACGCGCCACCGCAACGAATGCGGGCAGCGTGTTCAGAGACGGGAACCGGGGCGGTCCTGCTTGAGAGATTTGCATGCCGGATTGAGAAGTTTTCGATTGCACATTGGGTGGTGGTGGGCAATTTGCCATAAAACTTGAGAACTGTCCTCATCAATAAGCATGGCCCGCAATGCGAACGATGTTCCTTCACCAGAAGACCGGCGCGGCGCCATGACGTTGCTGATCGGTAGCACATCTTCTGACGGTGAGGCCGCCAAACCGGGCCGCAAAGGCTGTTTTGGCATTCTCGGCTTGATGGCCCTAGGCCTGGTTGTGCTCGCCGGCATTGGCTTCGCCGGGCTGTTCGTCGGCGGAGTAACCACGCCATTTCAGGTTGTCATCGATGCGCTGCTGGGGCGAAGCGCGGGACCTGAAGCGGCGATCCTTTGGAAGCTGCGCATTCCACGCGAACTTCTGGCCATCCTGGCTGGAGCAGCACTCGCCTGTTCGGGCGTGGTCATGCAGGGCGTGGCACGCAATGCGCTTGCGTCCCCCGACCTGACCGGTGTTCTGACCGGCGCAAGCTTTGCCATCGTTGTTTTCTACGTTTTCGTGCCCTCGGTCCCGGCCGTCATTCATCCTATCATCGGTCTTGCCGGCGGGCTGCTCGCCGGAGGTACAAGCCTGCTGATCGCCTCGGCCGGTGGATTGTCGCCGGTAAGGCTGGCTCTGGCAGGCTCCGCGGTCGCCTCCTTCTGCGCCGCCGGCATTACCACGGCGCTGGTCCACGCCGGGCCGACGGTTGCCTCCGCGTTCTTCTGGCTCACCGGCGGGCTTGCCGGTCGGGGCTGGCAACATCTTGGCGTCATGCTGCCCTGGGCTGTCGCGGGCCTGGGTGCCTGCGTCGTCCTGGCGCGTCCTCTTGACCTGCTTGCGCTGGGTGACGAGGCAGCTGAAACGCTGGGGCTCAATATACGTTTCTGGCGCGTGGCCGGCGCGCTGACGGCGATCGTCCTGTCGGTCGGCGTCGTGGCCGTCGCCGGCCCCATCGGTTTCCTCGGCCTGTGCATTCCCTATATCGCCCGCAGCATCGTCGGTGTCAGGCACCAGGTGCTGCTGCCTGTATCGGCGATGCTCGGGGCCATCGCACTGCTGAGTGCCGACACGCTTGCCCGCACCATGGCCGCCCCGCGTGAACTGCCGATCGGGGTGCTGACGGCAATCGTCGGCGGCCCCTTCCTCGTCCACCTGGTCTGGAGGAAGACGGCGTGAGCAGGCTCCCGTTCTGGCCGACGGCGGCTTGCAGCTTGTGCGCACTCGTGGCCCTTGCACTTCTTGCCGCGCTCAACGGCGCTGCCGATCTCGGCCTGCATCGCGGGCTTGAGGCCCTGTTCTTTCGCACGGGAGACGACGCCGGCATCTTGTGGGACATCAGGCTGCCCCGTGTCGTGATCGGTATCATCGTTGGCATTCATCTCGCCGTCTCGGGCCACCTGCTGCAGGCGGCGACACGCAATCCGCTGACCGACCCCAACGTGCTCGGCATTTCAGGCGGCGCGATGCTTGCCGTGATGGTCTTCCTGCTCGTCACCGTCTACTGGGGCCAGACCGACGGCAGCAAGCTGACCTCATATCCGGTCGCACCCTTGCCCTTCGTCGCGCTGATCGGCGGCTTGGTTGCCGCGACATTGACCTATCTCGTCGCCTGGCGCGCCGGGGCCACCCCGCTGCGGCTGGTGCTGGCGGGTATTTCCATTGGCATCACATTCCAGGCGCTGGGCCTCGGGATTTTCGCCGCCTGGGGTTCGACGCGCATGGAGACCGTATTGCTATGGCTGTCGGGCAGCCTTTATGCCCGTGGCTGGGAGCACGCGCTGCATCTGCTGCCCTGGACCGTTGCCGGGCTGCTGGCGCTGCCGGTGATGGTGGCCAAGCTCGATCTGCTTTCGATCGGTGACGATGCGGCGGCAACACTTGGCGTCAATGTCGGCGCGATCAGGTTCGCTGCCATCGCCCTTGCCACCGTGCTGGCGTCGAGCGCGGTCGCGATCGTCGGGCCATTGGGCTTTGTCGGCCTCATAACGCCTCATGCCGCGCGCCGGCTGGTCGGCACGTCGCTGGCCAGGTCGCTACCGATTTCGGCACTTCTGGGCGCTCTGCTGGTGACGCTCGGCGACCTCGTCGGCCGCGTCATCACCCCGCCGGCCGAAATCCCTGTTGGCGCCGTCACAGCGCTGATCGGCGTGCCGATTTTCCTCGTGCTTCTGGGACGACGCGTATGAACGGCCTGACCTGCCAGGATATCTCACTCGGTTATGGCGCGCGTCAGGTGCTGCGCGGCGTTAGTGTCGCGGTTCCCGCAGGCAAAATCACCGCGCTCATCGGCGCCAATGGCTGCGGCAAGAGCACCTTGCTGCGCGCCATGGCCGGCCTGTTGCGCCCGATGTCTGGCGAGGTCGCACTCGACGGCCAAAAGCTCTCGGCATGGCCGCGCAAGCAACTGGCGCGTCGGCTTTCTTTCCTCCCCCAGGAAATGGTCGATCCGCCGGAAATCACCGTCGCCGATCTCATCGCCTATGGCCGCCATCCGCATCGCGGCCTGTTGGGGCGCACCTCGCCCGGTGACGCCGAAGCAGTGGCGCGCGCCATTGCCGCCACCGACATGACCGGCCTTGCCGGCCGCATGGTCTCGACGCTTTCCGGTGGCGAGCGTCGCCGCGCCTGGATCGCCATGGCGCTAGCTGTCGAAGCCGAGATCCTCTTGCTCGACGAACCCACAACCTTCCTCGATATCGGCCATCAGTTCGAGGTGCTCGAATTGTTGCAGCACATCAACCGCACCCAGGGCATCACGGTGGTGCTTTCGTTGCACGATCTCAATCAGGCAGTCCGTTTCGCCGACCATCTCGTTGCGGTCGATCGCGGCACCATCATCGATCAGGGCGCACCCGCCGACGTCATGACCGAGCGTCTGTTGACGGAGACTTTCCGCGTCAGCGCAACCGTCACCCACAATCAGGATCACCCGCCGGTGTTCATTCCCACCGGCTCGATCAAGGCTCCCTCACGTCTTATTCATTGAAAGGACTATGTCATGAATCGCAGAGATTTCCTGATCCGTTCCACCGCAGTCGGCATGGTGGCGATGTTCGCGACCGCAGCCAAGGCAGCACCGCACACCATCACCGACGACCGCGGCGTGGCCATCAAGCTGCCCGACGATGCCAAGCGAGTGGCGGCCATCTCCTATTTCGGTGCCGATGTCGCCTTGGCGCTCGGCATCACGCCTGTTGCCTCCACCTACATGGTCGAAGGCCGCAACCCCGACCACTTGCTCGACAGGCTTGTCGACGTGCCCAAGATCGGGCAGCGGGCCAATCCTAACCTCGAACTCCTGGCGCAGGCAAAGCCCGACCTGATCGTTGCCATAAAGCGCTACACCGAAGCCAATGCCGGCAAGCTTGAAGAGATCGCGCCCTATCTCGCGGTTCGCCTTGAAACGCCCGAGGATTCCGAACGCGACCTGCTGCTGGTCGCCGAGGCGCTCGGCAAGAAGGCGGAAGGCGAAAAGCTCGTCTCAGATTTCCATGCCGAGTTCGATGCCCTCAAGGCCAAGGCGCCGAAGGACCGGGGCATCAAGTATCTTTATTTCTACGGTTCGGGCGAAGCGCCATGGACCTTCTACGAGGACGATGTCACGGCCTCCATTCTGACCGCTCTCGGCGGGGTCAATGTCGCAGGCAAGAACCCGACGCCCGAAGTACCCGACAACACCGCCTTCGAAATGAATCTCGAGGCCATGCTGGTTGCCGATCCCGACGTCATCATCGTCTATGACTACGGCCCGGACCGTCCGTTCGAAACCAATCCGATCTGGTCGTCGCTGCGTGCGGTGCAGGAAGGCAAGGTCCATTTCGTTGGCGACCACTGGATCGAATCGCACGGCCCCATCGCCCGGCGCGTGGTCATCAACGAGGCCGCCGCGATCCTCTATCCCGACGTCTTCAAGGCCGATTCTCCACGTACCATCGCGGCCCGAATTCTCGCCTGACATTATAGGGACTTTCTGAAGCGCGACATGGCGAATTCACACAACTTGTCGCGCTTCATCGACGACGCGCGCCACATACTGGAGCTGGCGGTGCCCCTGGCATTGACCCAGCTTGCCCAGGTAGCGATCTCGACCACCTCGATCATCGTGCTTGGCCTGCTCGGATCAGTGGAACTGGCTGCCGGAGGGCTGGCGATCGGGCTGTTCAACCTGCTGCGCACGATGGGCGTCGGCCTTGCAGTCGGGACGGCCAACCTCGTTGCCGAAGAGGCGAGAAGCGCTGGCGATGCCGGAAAGATCGCGCGCTACGCTGCCGCGAGCCTGCAGATATCTACATTGGCCGGCCTCGCTGCCATGGCGTTCATGACCCAGGTTGAACCACTGCTGCTGATCCTGGGCCAGGATGCCGAGGTGGCGCGGCTTGCAGGCATCTACCTGATGGCAACGTCCTGGGGCATTCTGCCATGCCTGTGGTTCAACGCGCTGCGCAGCTTCACCGTCGGCCTGAGAAAGCCGGGACCGGTCTTGGCGATCACCTTGGCGTCCATCGCCATCAACGCAGCACTTGCCTCCGGCCTTGCCACCGGCCGTTTCGGCTTGCCGCAGATCGGCGCGTCAGGGGTGGCCATTGCCGCCGCCTTGGTTCACCTGGCAAGCTTTGCCGCGCTTTCGGCCCATGTCCTGCGATCCCCTCGCTATCGAGCGTACAGGCTCGCGCCAGCCTTTCTGCAGTTGGATGCGGGAGCCTGGAAACGCACGCTGGCTCTCGGCGTACCGACCTCGGCAACTTACGGTTCGGAAGCCGCTTTTACTGTCGCCATTGCGCTTTTGATGGGGACGTTTGGCCAAGCTGCCCTGGCCGCCCACAACATCGTCAACCAGATCATCTACATTGCCTTCATGCTGGCAGTCGGCCTGTCGCATGGCACGTCAGTTGCCATCAGCGAGGCGCAGGGCCAGGGGCAGGGCGCGATGAAACGCCGGTACGGCGCGACCGGTATCGGCATCGGCATTGCCGTCATGTCAGCCGTCGGTGCGGGCTATGTCCTGCTGCCCGGTGTGGTGCTCGCCCCCTTCGCTTCCGGATCGGGATCGAACGCCGCGGACGTGATGCAGCTCGTCGCCCATTTGCTTGCCATTGCAGCCGTCCTCCAACTCTTCGACTGCTCGCAGAACATCGGCGTGGGCCTGATGCGCGGCATCGGCCGTGCCAGGCTGACGCTTGGCCTCACCCTCGTCGGCTATTGGCTGATCGGCCTTCCCGTGGCTGTGGCCCTGTCTTATGCGATCGGCCCGACGGGGGTGTGGTGGGGGCTTTGCGCCGGGTTGGCAGCGACCGCGATGCTGATCTTATCAAGCTTCGAGCGTCTGACGCGGCTGCGTTGATTCGAACCGGCCGATTTCGCCAAGAGGGCAGCCAAGCCTGTCTTTCGGGAGTGCGATTCGTCACAAGCCCGGTCGCCGTGTCCAGCATGTGCACACAAAGACAGGCCTGCCCGACAAGCCGGTCAATCGATGCTCGGGAGCCAGGCATTTGAAGGTGGGAAGTAAAATGGTCGGAGTGGAGAGATTCGAACTCCCGACCCTCTGGTCCCAAACCAGATGCGCTACCAGACTGCGCTACACTCCGAAACATTTCGAAGCCGTGCCTAGTGGCTTCTGCACGACAAGGCAAGGGCAAAAACACCGAAACCGGCTTTCGTCTTGCAGCAATGGCGATTGCACAGTAATGACGGGCTCATCTGGATGTCCGCGCGGTTGTGCGGACTCACGAGTGAGGTAAGTATGTCCGCGCGAATTTTCAGCCCCGCCAAGACCGCCATGCAGTCGGGCAAAGCCAAAACCGGGCACTGGGTGCTCGAATTCGACGCCGAGAAGCCGAAAAAGATCGACCCGCTGATGGGCTACACCAGCTCGGGCGACATGAAGAGCCAGATCCGTCTCACCTTCGAGACCCGCGAAGAAGCGGTCGCTTATGCCGAAAAGGAAGGTATCGCCTTCCGCGTGCAGGAGCCGAAGGAAGCCAAGCGCCGGCAGATTTCGTACTCCGACAATTTCCGTTATGACCGCAGGACGCCCTGGACGCACTGACGTTCCAAGGCAAGATCATCCGCCCCGAAAGGGCGGCCAGCGGTCCCGTAGCTCAGCTGGATAGAGCACCGGCCTTCTAAGCCGATGGTCACAGGTTCGAATCCTGTCGGGATCGCCATCTTTTCGTCGCGAAGCGATCGCTGCCAATTCAGCCTTTCAGGCTTCACTTGGCTCCAGCTTGCCTCCGAAGTCGCAAGCCGCTTAAATCTGTTCTGCGGGCAGGTCCCGATCCATAGCCTCATCGCCTATGAGCGGAACCAGATGACGCATTCATTGCCCGACTTCCTGTCGATTGCGCCCAGGCTTGTCATTGCAGTCTTTCTGGGCGTGCTGATCGGCGTGGAACGCCAGTGGCGACAGCGCCATTCGGGATTGACCACGCATGCGCTGGTGGCGCTCGGCGCGGCCGCCTACAGCGCGTTGCCGACGTTGGTCGGTGTGACCAGCGAAGTGCGCATGGGCAGTCAGGTCGTGACGGGCATTGGCTTCCTGGGGGCGGGACTGATCATGCGGGATGGCCTCAGTGTGCGAGGCCTGAGCACGGCGGCGACCGTATGGGCCACGGGTGCGGTTGGCGTTCTGGCGGGCTACGGCAATCCCGTCGAGGCAGCCGAACTGGCGGTTCTGATCGTCTTGATCAACCTGATACTTCCGCGCCTCAGCTGGCTGATCGATGAAATGGCCCCCGAAAGCAAGGAGGTCCCGCGCTTTTACGTCATCGAGCTGAAATGCAAGGCACGCGACGAGGCGATGGTGCGAACCATGCTTCTCCAGGCGCTCAGCGTCAGAAAGCTAAGGCTTCAATCGCTGGAAAGCCATGCGCTGCCAGATACGAACTCGGTTGAAGTGGAGGCCCTGGTATTCTCCGCGCGCGAGGAAGACAGCCTGGTGGAGCACCTGGTAGGCGAACTGAGCGTCACGCCGCAGATCGTCGCAACGAGTTGGACATCAACCACGCCGCCCGAATAGGACGCAGGAATAGTTGAAAAATGCCGGCGCTAGCCGCGCCCTTGTTCCTGCTTCGCGCGAAGCCTGTCGGGCAGTCCGTCATGTTCGCCCAGCACGCGTTCCGGCGCGTCCTCCCACCAGTCGTCGCGCATCGGTTTTCTCTCGGGATTGCGCGGATAGACGATTCGGTTTTCGGCCTTGTCGGTTTCGCCGATGACCAGCAGGCGTACTTCGGTTTCGGTGTTGTTGAGAAAGCTGTGGGCCAATCCCGTGCCTGCGGGAAAGCCGACGGAATCGCCTGGCTTCAACCGGTGCAGATTGCCGTCCAGCCAGACGTCGGGCTCGCCGTCCAGCACATAGACGAATTCCTCTTCGGCACTTTCGGCATGCGGAAACGACGTCCGCCGACCGGGCGGCAGTCGGACATGGTGGATGCCGATTCGCTCGAGGCCGAAATGCGCGGCGAGGGGCGCGCCAATGCCCCTCAATTCGCTGGTGCCAACAAATGTCTCGCCATCAGGCCGCTCTATCTCGGTCCAGTGGGCGATTTCTGAAGGACGGTCGGACGCGGCCATTTCGATCCTCGCCAAAGTTGCCAAGGCACCACTGTTGCGCTCGCCGACTACGCCGTCAATGTGGGCAGTGTGACCCCAAAGGTTCGAATCGGTCCGAACGGCTCGACCTCACTCCGCGCTGTTTGCCGCAGCCAGGCCGGCAGCAATGTCTTCCTTGAGGTCGGCTACGTCTTCCAGCCCGATCTGCAGGCGGATGATCGGTCCCTCGTAGGGCTCGTTGGCGATCTTGCGGTCGCCGAGGAACACCGGCACGGCAAGGCTCTCGTAACCGCCCCAGGAATAGCCGAGGCCGAAGATCTCAAGCGCGTCGAGGAAGGCATGCGCTTTCTTGGTGCTGCCGCCGGCGAGAACGATCGAAAAGATACCGCTGGAGCCGGAGAAGTCGCGCTTCCACATGGCGTGGTCGGGATGGCTTTCAAGTGCCGGGTGCAGCACCCGTGCGACCCCTGGCTGGCCTTCGAGCCAGCGCGCTATTTCCAGCGCGCTCTTTTCGTGATGCGCGAGCCGAACGCCCATCGTGCGCAAGCCGCGCAGCACCTGGTAGACGTCGTCGGGGCCAGCACAGCAGCCGAGCGTGTCGAAAGCTTCCCTGAGGCGCGGCCAGCAGGCGGCATTGGCCGAAACCGTGCCGCTCAGGATGTCCGAGTGGCCGGCCGGATATTTGGTGGCGGCATGAATTGTGACGTCGATGCCAAAGTCGAGCGCTTTGAACAGCAGCGGCGTCGCCCAGGTGTTGTCCATCATGACGATCGCACCCGCGGCGTGCGCGGCTTTAACGATCGCGGGGATGTCCTGCACCTCGTAGGTGTTGGATGCCGGCGATTCAGTGAACACGACCTTGGTGTTGGGCTTGATCAATGCGGCGATGCCCGCGCCCACATGCGGATGGTAATAGTCGACCTCGACCCCGAGGCGCTTCAGCATGGTGTCGGCGAAATGGCGGGTCGGATGATAGACGGAATCAGTGATCAGCACGTGATCGCCGGCCGACAGGAACCCGAGCAGCGGCACGGTGACGGCGGCCAGGCCCGAGGGAACCGCGATTGTTCCGGCCGAACCCTCGAGTTCGTCGATCGCATCGCACAAGGCGTCGGTCGTTGGCGTTCCACGAGTGCCATATGTGTATTTTTGAGCACGTCCAGCCATCGTTGCGGCGTTGGGATAGAGAACCGTCGAGGCGCGCACGACCGGCGGATTGACAAAGCCATGAAAGCCGTGTGGATCGTGCCCGGAATGCGCGAGCCGCGTGTTGACGCCTTTGATCCTACCGTTGTCTCGAGTCATGAAACCGCACCCTTTCAGCGAAGACGCCAGCCATAATGCGACGGCTCAACCCGCGCAACCGCCGCGCACGCGCGTTCGGCTGGGCCAGGCATGGCCGGCGGGCTTGACAAAGCGACTGGTCGAGACAGTCGGCTTTACCTGGCGCCGCATGTGGCGCGCTCCTATCGGCAGCCCTTCGCCGGTGTGGACGCGCCAGCTGACACTTTTGGTGCTTGGCGGCGCATGTGCCGTCGGATTGCTGTTTTTCATTGATTCGGCGGCGATGGATTTCGTGCTCTCCAACCGCAACAGGCTGACGAACTGGCTTGCGTGGCTGAGCGATGTCGGCAAGTCGGAGTGGTATCTCTTTCCCGCCTTTCTGGTCTATGTTGCAACTGCGACCGCCGATTGGCGTGGCGTCGGCTATGGCTTCAAGGCGCGTCTGGTGACGCTGTTTGGCCAGGCGGCTTTTGTTTTCGGCTGCGTTGCGGTGACTGGCATTGCGGTCAATATCGTCAAGATATTCGTCGGCCGCGCCCGACCTGCATTTTACGGCGAATACGGCGCATACTACTTCGATCCGTTCGTCGTGACGCGTTATTCGTCGAGTTTTCCCTCCGGCCACGCGACCACGCTTGGCACGGTAGCGGCAATCCTGATGATCTGGTTCCCGCGTCATTGGCTGCTCATCGCCATTGTCGGATTGATGCTGTCGGCACTGCGCATTCCAGCCGCCGCGCATTATCCATCCGACGTGAACGCAGGTTATCTGTTCGGCCTGATCGTAACGATTGTAATCGCGCGGTTCTTTGCTGCGCGCCGTGTCGGCTTCCGCCCTGTGCCGGGCAAGCTCCTGCCTGCGGCGACCGGCTTGGGCAGGTGGAAGTGGCAGTCGGCTAAGCCGCGAGAACCACGTTAGTCACGTTCAGCACAGATAGTGCCCGTACGTTTCTAATACTAAAGACCGAGGCGTGGATCGCGGGTCTTTATTGCTTGACCTAACAAGAATTATCGCCTTCGATGGCATTTGTGGACCGGACTGCAGCAAAGCGCGCCGGCAAGGTGCGCGATCCGGATATGGGCCGGATAGGGGACGCTGAGTTCACACTTTAAAAAGACGGGCAACGCAGCCTGGAAAAAACAGAAAAGGGTTCGTGGGTCATGAAATACATCATTTCGGGCATTCTCGGGGCTGCTACGCTCGGCCTCATGGCGACCGCCGCTTCGGCCGGCACGCTCGAGGACGTCAAGGCAAAGGGCTTCCTGCAATGCGGCGTCAGCACAGGCTTGGCTGGCTTTTCGGCGCCGAACGACAAGGGTGACTGGCAGGGGCTCGATGCCGATTTCTGCCGCGCGGTCGCAGCTGCCATCTTTGGTGATGGCACCAAGGTCAAGTTCACGCCGCTGTCCGCCAAGGAACGCTTTACCGCACTTCAGTCGGGCGAAATCGACCTTCTGTCGCGTAACACCACCTGGACCATCAACCGCGATACGGCACTTGGCCTGAACTTCGTCGGCGTCACCTATTTCGACGGCCAGGGCTTCATGATCAATGCCAAGAAGCTGCCTGGCGTGAATTCCGCGCTCCAGCTTTCTGGGGCCGCGGTCTGCGTGCAGACCGGCACCACGACCGAGCTCAATCTCGCCGACTACTTCAAGGCGAACAAGATGGAGTATAACCCGGTCGTCTTCGAGAAGCTCGAAGAGGTCAATGCCGCTTATGACGCCGGCCGTTGTGACGTCTACACGACCGACCAGTCGGGTCTCTACGGCATCCGCCTGACGCTTAGCTCGCCGGACGATCACGTCGTTCTACCTGAGATCATCTCCAAGGAACCGCTCGGACCTGCCGTGCGCCAGGGTGACGACAAGTGGTACCACATCGTCAAGTGGACCTATTTCGCGCTGCTGACTGCCGAGGAACTCGGCATTACCCAGGCCAATGTCGAGGAAATGAAGGGCTCGGGTAATCCCGAGGTCAAGCGCGTGCTTGGCACCGAGGCTGAGACCAAGATCGGTACCGACCTTGGCCTCGGCAATGACTGGGTCGTCAATATCGTCAAGGCCGTGGGCAACTACGGCGAAGTCTTTGAACGCAATGTCGGCCAGGGCAGCCCGCTGAAGATCGCCCGCGGCATCAATGCGCTCTGGACCAAGGGTGGACTGCAGTACGCGCCGCCCATCCGCTGATCCGAAGTCTCGTCCGGGGGGCGGCGATGCCGCCTCCCGGTAACTCTTTCAGAGGGACTTCCGATGGCTACGCAGGACATACCCCGTGACGTAGGGGGCGGCCGCGCGTCGCTGCTTTACGATCCGAAGGTGCGCGGCATCTTCTTCCAGATCCTCGTGGTCGTGGCGCTAACGGCGTTCGTCTACTGGATCATTGGCAATACGATCGAAAACCTGAAGCGCGCCAACATCGCCTCGGGTTTTGCCTTTCTCAATGGGCGGGCCGGCTTCGACGTCAGCGACACGCTGATCGCTTTCGATTCTGATTCGACCTACAAGCGCGCACTGCTGGTCGGCCTCATCAATACGGTGGTGGTGGCAGCGGCCGGCATTGTCACCGCTTCAATTCTCGGCTTTCTGATCGGCATTGGCCGACTGTCGCAGAACTGGCTGATCCGCAAGATCTGTACAGTCTATGTCGAGGTCTTCCGCAACATCCCGCCGTTGCTCGTCATATTCTTTTGGTATTTCGGCGTGCTCTCGGTGCTGCCGCTGCCCAAGGAGAGCATAGAGCTGCCTTTCGGTTCTTTCCTCAACAGCCGGGGTTTCTATTTCCCCAAGGTGGTCTGGGGCGAAGGCTCGATGCTGGTCCCAGTGGCATTCCTGCTCGGCATAGCCATGTCGTGGTTCGTTGCACGGCGGGCAAAGCAACGGCAGATGGCCACCGGCGCGACATTTCCCGTGTTCTGGACCTCGCTTGCCCTGATCGTCGGCCTGCCGCTCCTGGCGCTCGCCGCGACGGGGTTTCCCCTGAGCTTCGATTTTCCGAAGAAATCAACCTTCAACCTGACCGGAGGTTTGCAGATCAAGCCGGAGTTCCTGTCGCTGTATCTGGCCTTGTCATTCTATACGGCCGCATTCATCGCAGAGATCGTGCGCGCCGGCATCAAGGGCGTCAGCAGCGGGCAGAGCGAGGCTTCCGCCGCGCTTGGCCTGCGTTCGGGGCAGGCGCTACGGCTGGTGGTGGTGCCGCAGGCGCTGCGCATCGTCATCCCGCCTCTGACCAGCCAGTATCTGAACCTGACAAAGAACTCGTCGCTGGCGATTGCAATTGGCTATCCGGATCTGGTCGCCGTCGGCGGTACGGTGCTCAACCAGACCGGACAGGCGATCGAAATCGTGGTCATCTGGATTGTCGTCTATCTTGGCCTAAGCCTGATCACGTCAGCCTTCATGAACTGGTTCAACGCCAAGATGGCGCTGGTGGAGAGGTAGGAGGCGGACATGTCGCAAAGCGATCTTCACTACGTCCGCACCGAAATGGCGCTGCCGCAACCAGCGCCACTTCGCGAGCGCGGCCCCGTTGCCTGGATGCGCAAGAACCTGTTTGCCAATCCATTTGACTCGGTGCTGACGATCATCGGTCTTTTGATCGTGGCGATAGTCGTGCCGCCGCTGTTCAACTGGGCATTCGTCAATGCCCAGTGGACCGGCACCGACCGCACGTTCTGCGCCACCGTGGCTCAGGGTGGCATCCAGCCTGACGGCTGGTCCGGCGCCTGCTGGGCATTCGTCAACGCCAAGTTCGGCCAGTTCATGTTCGGCCGCTATCCTATCGAGGAGCGTTGGCGGGTCATGCTTGTGGCGATCATGTTCGTGGCATTGCTGGTGCCACTGCTGATCCCGCGTGTACCGCGCAAGGGGCTGAACGCCTTGCTGTTCTTTGTTGTGTTCCCCATCGTCGCCTTTGTCTTGCTGGTAGGCGGCATGTTTGGCCTGTCGCATGTCGAAACCCCGCTTTGGGGCGGACTATTGGTGACGCTCACGCTGTCCTTCGTCGGTATCGTCGTGTCGTTGCCGCTCGGCATCATCCTGGCACTTGGCCGGCGTTCCAAGATGCCGGTGGTGAAGATGCTCTCGGTCATCTTCATCGAGACGATACGCGGTGTGCCTTTGATCACCGTGCTGTTCATGGCCAGCGTGATGCTGCCGCTGTTTTTGCCGGCTGGCGTCAGCTTCGACAAGTTCCTGCGCGCGCTGATCGGCGTGTCGCTGTTCGCCTCGGCCTATATGGCCGAAGTGGTGCGCGGCGGCCTGCAGGCCATTCCCAAGGGACAGTACGAGGGGGCTGATTCGCTCGGCCTGAGCTACTGGCAGAAGACCGGTCTGATCATCCTTCCACAGGCGCTGAAGCTGGTCATTCCCGGCATCGTCAACACCTTCATCGGCATGTTCAAGGACACCAGTCTCGTCTACATCATCTCGATGTTCGACCTGCTTGGCGTGGTGCGCCAGAATTTTTCGGATCCCGCCTGGGCCTCGCCCCAGACGCCGGCCTCGGGGCTCGTTTTTGCGGCGCTCGTGTTTTGGATGTTCTGTTTTGGCATGTCGCGCTACTCTATCTATATGGAACACCGGCTCGACACCGGTCATAAACGATAACGAACAACAAAAGGGAACGGCCCATGGCCATCGAAAACGCAGTCAGCGCCGACGAGATCAAGGTTGATCGGGCCAAGATGCACATCTCCGACACTGATGTGGCGATCGACATTGTCGGCATGCACAAGTGGTATGGCGAGTTCAATGTGCTCAAGGACATCAACCTCAGGGTCATGCGCGGCGAGCGCATCGTCATCTGCGGCCCGTCTGGCTCGGGCAAGTCGACGATGATCCGCTGCATCAACCGGCTGGAAGAGCACCAGAAGGGCAAGATCATTGTCGACGGCAAGGAACTGACCAACGATCTCAAGAAGATCGACGAGGTCCGCCGCGAAGTCGGCATGGTGTTCCAGCACTTCAACCTGTTCCCGCATCTGACGATTTTGGAGAACTGCACGCTGGCGCCGATCTGGGTGCGCAAGACTCCGAAGAAGCAGGCTGAGGAGCAGGCCATGCACTTCCTGCGCCGGGTCAAGATCCCCGAGCAGGCCAACAAGTACCCCGGCCAGCTCTCGGGCGGCCAGCAGCAGCGCGTCGCGATCGCGCGCTCGCTATGCATGAACCCGCGCATCATGCTGTTCGATGAGCCGACCTCGGCGCTCGATCCCGAAATGATCAAGGAAGTGCTCGAGACCATGGTAGGCCTCGCCGAAGAGGGCATGACCATGCTGTGCGTGACCCACGAGATGGGCTTTGCCCGCAAGGTCGCCAACCGCGTCATCTTCATGGATCAGGGCCAGATCGTCGAGGAGAACACGCCAGCCGAGTTCTTCGACCATCCCCGCCACGAACGTACCAAGCTGTTCCTCAGCCAGATCCTGCACTAGGATCCGCGCTCAACGATCTGAAAGCCCGGTCGCATTTCGGCCGGGCTTTTTTGTTGGACGTCGAATCGCGTCGACATGGGGATAGCCTGCCGGTGAGAAGGACTTTCCGTATTCTGGGCTTTCTTGTCCTGTTTGTCTTTGTTGCTATTGCTCTCGGCACACTCGTGCCCAGGCCGCTTTTTGGCGGTCCGCCGGCTGAAGCAATGCCACGTCACATCCTTGTGTTCACCAACCCGATCCATACCGACATTGCCGTCCCGCTTGATGCGTCGGTGCTGGAAAAGTTCGGCTTCTTGCTCGATGCCGGCATAGAGGCAGACCTGCCGGCGGCGCGCTATCTGGTGTTTGGCTGGGGCAGCAAGGCATTTTACATCGGAACGCCGACATGGGCCGAGCTCAAGCCAGGCCCGGTGCTTGCGGCGCTCACGCTCGACAATTCGGTGATGCATGTCGATCTGGCCGGCGACGTTGCGCTGCCGCACGCGACTGTCAACCGCTTCGATATCGGGGAGGCGGGGTTTGCCGCCCTGCTCGATTTCATCGAGCGCAGCTTTCAGAAGGGGCCGGATGGCGTGCAGCGCATCGCGGGCGTGAATTACGGCGCGTATGATGGGTTCTTCGAGGCCAATGGGAAGTTCAACGCCTTGGCTGGCTGCAACACTTGGACGGCGGCCGCCCTGCGTGAGGCCGGCTTGACGACCGGCTGGTGGAACCCGCTCCCGGCGACGCTGAATTGGTCGCTCGGCCTCTACAACCGGCCCTGATCTGACCAGCCGGGCGGGGTCCAGCCATAGAGCCAGTCCATGTCGGCGGCGAGGCTTTGCGGCGATTTGAGTTTGAGGAACAGGTTGCGCGCGATGGCCACCGGTCCGCTGGCATGCCAGGCGAAGTGGTTGAGCGCGCCGCGCCGCGCCACCTTGTGCACGCGTGACTTGCGCTCCGTTTCCCACCGGAGCAGTGCTTCATCGGTCTGCGGGCCTGCCACGACCGCATCTGCCAGCGTATAGGCATCCTCGATCGCCATTGCCGCTCCCTGGGCGGCGAAGGGCGTCATGGCGTGCGCTGCGTCACCAATCAACGCGATGCCGCCTGGAGTTGTCCATGGGCGCGTTTGGTCGACTGTGTGCAGCGGCCAGACCGTCCACGGTCCAGCCTCGTCGACGAGCTTGGACAGAGCAGGGGCGGTGCCGCGCATAGCGCGTTTCAACGCGTCGGTGTCGGTATCGCCCGACCACTGTTCGGCGATCGAATTGCCCGGGGTGAAGGCTGCAAGATTGATCGCAGTGCCGGCACGGATTGGGTAGGCAACGAGATGAAAGCCCGCATGAAGAAAGGTCGTCACCATCGTCGACGAGCCCAACGCGGCAAAGTGCCGGCCGACGTCGCCATCGGCTGAGATCGTCGTGCGCCAGGCCAGTTCGCCGGAAAAGCGGCTTTTTTCGTTCGGGCCGACCAGCCGCCGACAGGACGACCAGACGCCGTCTGCTGCGACAAACAGACCAGATTCGAGATGGGACGTGATGCCGCCTTGCGCGAGTGACACCCTGATCCCGTCCGCCTGCGTCTCGACGTCGGTGACCTCGGAGCCGGTGGCAAGGTCGATCAGCGGGCTTTCGGCCACACGCGCGAGCAACGCACTTTGAAGGTCGGCGCGATGGGCGACGAGGTAAGGGGCCTTCCAGCGCCGCTCAGCTACCGCACCCAGCGGCACACGTGCGCGCTCGGCCAAGGTTACCGCATCACGCAGCACCACCGCTTCGGGCCGCACTGTCGAGGCGCTGACCAGATCGAGTACACCAAGACGGTCGAGGATGCGGGTGGCGTTGGGGGAGAGCTGGAGCCCGGCACCGACTTCGTCCAGCACCGGCGCGCGTTCGTGGATGCGAACACCAAAGCCATGTCTTGCAAAGGCGAGTGCTGCAGTGAGGCCGGCGACACCGGCTCCTGCAATCACGACCTGCCGCGATTTCATGATCGCGGCTTTGTCGTCAGGCCGCGCGGTCAACGACGTAGAGGCAGCCCGCCGGCTGCGTCTCAGTCGCCTTCAGCTTCGAGGAATAACGGTAGAGCGTCGAGCAATAGGGGCACACCTTCTCGGCGTCCGCGCCCATGTCGAGGAACACATGCGGGTGGTCGAAGGGCGGATTGGCGCCCACGCACATGAATTCCTTGACGCCGATCTCGATCACGGCATGTCCAGCATCGTTCTGGAAGTGGGGAATGGAGCCGCCGGCCATGGTGTTTTTCCCTTCTGAGGAACTTCGCGCATGAATGCCACGGCGCGTTTGCGTGTCCAATGGAACGCGCGACGCCGTTATCGGAAGCGTTTGTATCATAAGCGGCAGGTTTGCAAGATGGTGAAATGAAACTGTCGCAATTGCCTGTCAGAGGATAAGTTGAGCCGGATAAGCGGCGGAACGCGGCGAGGGGAAGGATTGCATATGAATCAGTTGAGGCCGGTACTTACCGATTTCGTCAACGACAAGTCGCCGACCGACGCGGCAGACGGCAATCCCGATCGTTTCGTCAATCGTGAGTTCTCCTGGCTGCAGTTCAACAGGCGTGTGCTCGAGCAGTCGCAGAACCCGAGCCACCCCTTGCTCGAACGCGTGCGCTTCCTGTCGATTTCGGCTGGCAATCTCGACGAGTTCTTCATGGTCCGCGTTGCTGGCCTTGCCGGGCAGGTGCGCGAGGGAATCACCATTCGCAGCCCCGATGGCCGCACACCGCAGCAGCAGCTCGAACAGCTTTTGCTCGAGGTCGAGCGGCTCCAGGAAGATCAGCAGAAAAGCCTCGCCAGCCTGTTGGAACTGCTGAAGCTGGAAGGTATCGAGACAATTGCGGCGACCGACCTGACCAAGGATGAGAAGAAGTGGCTCGAGGACCACTTCATGGAACAGATATTCCCGGTCCTGACGCCGCTCTCGATCGATCCGGCGCATCCTTTCCCGTTCATCCCCAATCTCGGGTTTTCGATCGCGCTGCAGCTGCGCCATCGCAAGAACGGCGAGGAAATGACGGCCTTGCTGCGCCTGCCGGTGGCCCTGCGCCGCTATATCAGGCTGCCCGACCGCAAGCGCTCGGTGCGTTTTATCCCGATCGAAGAGACGGTCAGCCTGTTTATCGGCAAGCTCTTCCCCGGCTACGAAGTCAAGGGGTCAGGCACGTTCCAGATCATCCGCGACAGCGACATCGAGGTCGAAGAAGAATCCGAGGACCTGGTGCGTCTGTTCGAGACCGCGCTCAAGCGCCGCCGGCGCGGGTCGGTGATCCGCATCGAGTTCGACAGCCAGATGCCGGCGGAACTGCGCGACTTCGTTGCTGGCGAGCTCGGTGTGTCGGCGAATCGCGTCAGCGTGCTGAGCGGCCCGCTGGCCATCAACCAGATCTCCGAGATCGTGGCCGTGCCGCGCGACGACCTGAAATTCCCGCCCTTCAATCCGCGTTTCCCCGAGCGGATCCGCGACCATCGCGGCGATTGCTTCGCGGCAATCCGCGAGAAGGATTTCGTTGTCCACCACCCCTATGAATCCTTCGACGTCGTCGTGCAGTTCCTGCGCCAGGCGGCGATGGATCCCGAAGTGGTTGCGATCAAGCAGACGCTCTACCGCACGTCCAACGACAGCCCGATCGTGCGCGCGCTGGTTGACGCTGCCGAAGCCGGCAAGTCGGTGACGGCACTCGTCGAACTCAAGGCGCGCTTCGACGAGGAGGCCAATATCCGTTGGGCGCGCGATCTCGAGCGTGCGGGCGTGCAGGTGGTGTTCGGCTTCCTCGAACTCAAGACGCACGCCAAGATGTCGCTCGTGGTTCGCCGCGAGGATGGGCGTCTGCGCAATTACGTCCATCTTGGCACCGGCAACTACCACCCGATTACCGCGCGCATCTATACCGACCTGTCTTTCTTCACCACCGATTCGGCGATTGCCCGCGACGTGGCGCAGATCTTCAACTTCATCACCGGCTACGCCGAGCCGGCTGAGGAGATGTGCATAGCGCTGTCGCCCTACACGCTGCGCAGCCGCATCCTCAAGCATATCGCCGACGAGGTCGAACATGCACGTGCCGGCAAACCGGCGCAGATTTGGATGAAGATGAATTCGCTCGTCGACCCCATCATCATCGACGCGCTCTACGACGCGAGCCGAAGCGGGGTCGAGATCGATCTGGTGGTGCGCGGTATCTGCTGCCTGAGGCCGCAGGTTCCGGGTTTGTCGGAGAACATCCGGGTCAAGTCGATCGTCGGCCGTTTCCTCGAGCACAGCCGTATCTACTGCTTCGGCAACGGCCACGGCCTGCCGTCGGACGAGGCCGTCGTCTACATCAGTTCGGCTGATTTGATGCCGCGTAATCTCGACCGCCGTGTCGAATGCATGGTGCCGATTGCCATGCACTCGACTGTGCACGAGCAGGTGCTTGGCCAGGTCATGCTGGGAAACATCATGGACAACCAGCAAAGTTTCGAAGTATTGGCGGATGGAACCTCGCGGCGGATCACGCTGGACGAGGGCGAAGAGCCGTTCAATGCGCAGGAATATTTCATGACCAATCCGAGTCTGTCCGGACGGGGTGACGCGCTGAAGTCTCACGCGCCCAAACGCATCGCCCAGTTCAAACGGCGCAAGAAAGCAGAGGCGGCGGCCACCTGATGGCGCAGCTTTCGCAGGGCCGGCTCAAGGACCGCCGACCGCTGTCGATCATCGATATCGGCTCGAACTCCATACGTCTCGTGGTGTACGAAGGGTTGGCGCGATCGCCGACCCTCCTGTTCAACGAAAAGATGCTGGCGGGCCTTGGCCGCGGCATCGTTTCGACGGGAAAGCTCGACCCTGAGGGCGTGACGCGCTCGATGGAAGAGTTCAGGCGGTTTCGCGGACTGTCCGAACAGGCAGGCGCGGACAAGATGTACGTGCTGGCGACCGCGGCCGCACGAGAGGCCGTCAACGGTCCCGATTTCATCCAGCGCGCCGAAGATGTGCTCGGCACCAAGATTAAGGTGCTGACTGGCCGCGAAGAGGCTCATTATTCGGCTCTTGGGGTGATCTCCGGCTTTCATCCCGCCGACGGTATCGCGGGCGATCTGGGCGGTGGCAGCCTCGAACTCGTCGACGTCAGGGGCGAAAACATCGGCGACGGCATCACCTTGCCGCTCGGCGGTCTCAGGCTCCAGGACATGGCGAAAGGCTCGCCCGTGGCGGCGGCCAAGATCGCTCGCACCGAACTGATGCGCGCCAAGCTGCTCAAGGCCGGGCAGGGCAGGACCTTCTATGCGGTCGGTGGCACGTGGCGAAACCTCGCCCGCCTGCATATGGGCATCACCAACTATCCGCTCGAGGTGATGCACCACTATGAGCTTGATCCGACAAGCCTGATCCCCTTCCTCAAGCAGGTCGCGCGTGGCGACGTCGAGAAGGTCAAGGGCATCGAAGGCGTGTCGAAGAACCGCCGCACGCTCTTGCCGTATGGCGCGGTGGTGCTGCAGGAAATCATCGCGGCGATGGAGCCGTCGAAGATCGTTGTTTCTGCGCTAGGCGTGCGTGAGGGCTTTTTGTTTTCGCTGCTCGACGAGCAGGAGCAGCGTTCCGATCCGCTCATCTCTGCCGCCGAGGAACTGGCCTTGCTGCGCGCGCGTTCGGTGCTGCATGCTCATGAATTGACGGAGTGGACGAAGCAGTCATTTGCCGCCTTTGGCATTGACGAGACCGAGGAGGAGGCGCGCTATCGCCATGCCGCCTGCCTGCTGGCCGATATCGGTTGGCGCGCCCATCCCGAATATCGCGGCCGCCAATCGCTCAACATCATCGCGCACGCATCCTTCATCGGCGTCGACCATCCCGGCCGCGCATTCCTGGCACTGGCCAATCTGTTTCGCCATGACGGCGTCTTCAACGACAGCTTCGCCCCGGAACTGAAGGAACTGGCGACCCCGCGCTACCTCGAACGCGCGCGCATCCTGGGTGCCATGATGCGTGTTGTCTACCTGCTCACGGCCTCGATGCCTGGCGTGATGCCAAAACTGCGCTGGGTAGACCGGGGCAACGGCGTGCTGGCGCTGGTCATTCCGAGCGAATTCGGGCAGCTCTACGGTGAGCGACCGGCGGGACGTCTCGCCCAGCTTGCCAAGGTCACCGGCCGCAAGCTGGTTCTGGCCGTCGATGACGGCCCGAGCATCTCGGTCAAATAGCTCGGCGAAACAGCATCCGGTCGAGCGAGATCGCACCTGCGCCGGCCACAGATAGCGCGATCAGGCCTCCTGATGTGGCAATGTCTTTCATCAGGGCCTGCTGGTGCATGAAGGCCATCGCCGGATCGCCGCCGCCCTGGCCGTAGTGGCCAATGAAGCCCGCCGCCAGCGCAAAGGCGGCGAGCAACAGCGACGCCGCGCGGGTCTGGAAGCCAAGCAGCACCAGCGCCCCACCGCCAAGTTCGAGCAATCCGACGCCGAGTGCCACAAATGTCGGCAAGGGGAAGCCGAGCCCGGCGAAGTAGCTGGCGGAGCCTGAGATATTCGAAAGGGTACTGATGCCAGCGGGCACAAACAGTGCTGCGATCAGGATTCGGGCGACAAGCAGCAACAGATTGTTGAGCATCGGCGTGTCCTCACAGCCGCAGGATGCACCCGCTCCCGCTAGATGTCATCACCATGTCGAACTGTCAGGCGCACAAAAAAGCCCGGGTCGAGCCCGGGCCAATTTGGGGGAGGAGTTCTTTGTCGTTTAGCGGCGGCGAGCGTCGATTGACAGCGCGCCGGCTCCAAAGGCTGCGAGCACGAACAGGCCACCGGCGATTGCCAGGTTCTTCTGCAGGAACATCACCTGTGTCGGATCGGCGAAGTTGAGGTGGGCAATTGCGGTCGCAGCGAGGGTGAAGAGGCCGAGCACGATCGCGGCGACGCGGGTCTGGAAGCCAACCAGGATTGCGATGCCGCCGACTAGTTCTACCAGTCCGACGACGACGGTCGTCACGGTGGGAAGCGGCAGTCCGATGCTGGCGAACCAGCCGGCGGTGCCGGAAATGGCGGTCAGCTTGGCGAAGCCGGCGAGGATGAAGATGATCGACAGCAGGACGCGGCCGGCGAGAATGAGGGCCGAAGCGTTACCGCTGATGGCCTTTTCGGAAGCGATGGAAGCGTTGGACATTGGGTGAGGCTCCGTTGAAATTCGATGCCCCACACCTAGTGGATTCCGACTGTTCACTAAAGATGCGAATGTGTCGACAGATCGTTCACAGTTGGAATGGTTTTGCATTCTGGCGCCGCGGCATCCATTCGGATCCGCGGCGCCCTCCAGGTTCAGACAAAGGGCAATCAACCCGGATGGGTCATGTCTTCCGGGCGCACGATCCGGTCGTAGTCTTCGGCCGAGACCAGTCCGGTCGCCAAGGCTTCCTCGCGCAGTGTCGTGCCATTCTTGTGCGCGGTCTTGGCGATCTTGGCCGCGTTATCATAGCCGATGGTCGGCGCAAGCGCGGTGACCAGCATCAGCGAGCGGTCGAGGGCTGCCTTGATGTTGTCTTCGCGCGCCTCGATGCCGACGACGCAATTGTCGGTGAACGAGACAACCGCATCGGCCATCAACTGCACCGACTGCAGGAAGTTGTAGGCCATGACAGGGTTATAGACGTTGAGTTCGAAGTGGCCCTGGCTGCCGGCGAAGGTGAGTGCCGCGTTGTTGCCGAACACTTGTACGCAGACCTGGGTCAGCGCTTCGCACTGGGTCGGATTGACCTTGCCCGGCATGATCGACGAACCCGGCTCGTTTTCCGGCAGCGACAGCTCGCCAAGACCCGAGCGCGGGCCCGAACCAAGGAAACGGATGTCGTTGGCAATCTTGAACAGTGCTGCGGCCGTAGCGTTGATGGCGCCATGACTGAACACCATTGAATCGTGAGCGGCGAGCGCTTCGAACTTGTTGGGCGCGGTGACGAAGGCAAGACCGGTGATGGCGGCGATCTGTTCGGCCACCTTCTCGGCGAAGCCGATAGGCGCGTTGAGCCCGGTGCCGACGGCCGTGCCGCCCTGGGCGAGTTCCTGGAGGCCGGGCAGGGTCAGTTCGATGCGCTTGATCGAAGATGCGACCTGGGCGGCGTATCCGCCGAACTCCTGGCCCAGCGTCAGCGGCGTCGCATCCTGGGTGTGGGTGCGGCCGATCTTGATGATGTGGTCGAATTCTCGCGCCTTCTTGTCGAGTGCCGCATGCAGGTGCCTCAGCGCCGGCAGCAGGTCATGGACGATACGCTCGGCGCAGGCGATATGCATGGCCGTCGGATAAGTGTCGTTCGACGACTGGCTCATGTTGACGTGGTCGTTGGGATGAACTGGCTTCTTGGAGCCCATCTCGCCGCCCAGCATCTCGATGGCGCGGTTGGAGATCACTTCGTTGGCGTTCATGTTCGACTGCGTACCTGAACCGGTCTGCCAGACGACCAGCGGGAAGTGGTCGTTGAGCTTGCCGTCGATGACTTCCTGCGCGGCAGCCACAACCGTATTGCCGATCTTGGGGTCGAGGCGGCCGAGCGCCATGTTGGCTTCGGCACAGGCGCGCTTGACGATGCCGAGTGCGCGGACGACCGACAAAGGCTGCTTTTCCCAGCCGATCTTGAAGTTGCCGAGCGAGCGTTGCGCCTGCGCGCCCCAATAGCGGTCGGAAGCGACCTCGATTGGTCCGAAGGTGTCGGTCTCGGTTCTGGTCTTCTGGGCTGTCACGATCAGGTCTCCGGAAAATCTCGTTGCGGGCATCGGCCTATCGCGTTGCACACAAGGCTTCAAGGGGAGATTGGGAAGCGCGGGAAACCTAATCGGTTCAAGGAGGATATCGACGCCAAGGACACGGAAAAAGGCGGCCGGAGCCGCCTTTGTTTGCGCTGTGCGCGAAGTCAAAGTGCCTTCTTGATCTTCTCTTTGGTGTCGCCGTAAGCTTTCTGAACCTTGCCGGCGATCCTTTCTGCGGTGCCTTTTGCCTGGGTCTGTCTGTCGCCGGTGGCCTTGCCGGCTGCCTCCTTGACCGAGCCGGAAACCTGCTTGGCAACACCCTTGACCTGGTCCCTGTTCACCATTTCGCATCTCCTGTGACGTATGGCAGAACAACGTGCGGGATGCCGAGGGGTTCCGCTGTTTCGAAGTTCAGATCCGGCCAGGCAGGCTGATCGAACCAGAAGTCGGGGGAATGGATGCGGTGGGCAGTTTGTGCGGCGTTGTCTGCGGCTCTTTCATTGGCCGGCTGCGTGGCCGGTGATGTCGGTCCGATCAACACCCTTACAACCCAGGTCGGCGAATCCTCACCGGAATTCATCCCGGAGCCAGGCGACGACGGCTCGACGGTGGTGGGACTAGCCTTTTCTGGCGGTGGCATGCGCGCGGCGGCCTTCGCTTATGGCGTGTTGCGCGAACTCGACGCCACCATCATCGACGAGCAACCGGTTACGCGCAGCCTCGTTGACAACATTCGCATGATTTCGGGCGCGTCTGGCGGGGCGGTTACCGCCTCGTACTTTGGCTACCGGGGGAGGGACGACTACCACGACTTTCGCGAGCGGTTTCTCATCCGCGACGCCGAGGCCTATCTCAGGAAATCGACCATATCGCCGCTCAATCTGGCGCGTGCGTTCAATGGCGGCGTCAATGACCGCAACAGCTTCGCCAGATGGCTCGAGGACAACCTGTTCAATGGCGCGACCTATGCCAATTTTCGACGCCCTGATGCCCCCATCGTTTGGATAAACGCTTCCGATATCTACAATCGCACGCCCTTCCTGTTCACCTATGACACGTTCGCCGCCTTGTGCAGCGATCTCGACAAGGTTCGGCTGGCGGATGCCGTTGCCGCGTCGGCCGCGGTTCCCGTCATCTTTGCGCCCGTCGTCATCTCGGCCACCAGCCCGAACTGCGGCTACCGCAAGCCTGAGTGGCTGAGCCGTGCGCTTGCCGACACTGACGCGTCGACCAGGCTCAAGGCCTATGCTGGCGCCTTGAAGGCTTACCAGGAGACCGATCGCCTCGAATATGTGAAGCTGCTCGACGGCGGCCTGACCGACAATCTGGGCATCACGGGCTTTACCATCGAGCGCTCGTCGGCCGGCACGCCTTACGGTCCGCTATCGCCGGCGGCAGCGGTCAAGCTGCGGACGCTGCTGTTCATCGTTGCCGATGCGGGCCGCGACGACGAGGTGGATTGGGGTGAGCGGATAAACGGCCCCAAGCTGCCCAACCTTTTGGAAGCCGTGACCAACACCTCCTTTTCAGCCTCGGTTCGCGATCAGTTGGACGCGCTGAAATTTGCCGTCGGCGAGTGGCGCGGCGAACTCATCCGCTATCGCTGCAGCCTCTCGGCCGAGGCGGTCAGGCGCCTGCGGGGTTCACTTTCTGGATGGGACTGCCGCGACGTGCGCCTTGTCGTCGAGCACCTGTCATTTGCCGATCTCGATACGTCGGCGCAGGCAAAGCTCAACCGCGTTCCAACCAGACTGAAGCTGCCGATCGAGCAGGTTGACCTCACCATCGCGGCTGGACGCGAGGCAATTCGGGTCAATGATACGCTCAAGGAGGCTGTCGCCGACATACGCCACCATGCCGGTGTCCTTGATGCGCTGCAGATTGCGTCAGGCAACGCGAATTGACCGGGCACGGAAAGGCTGGACGGCATGAATCAGAACGCCTCCGGCACCCGTTTATGGTGCTGGAGGCGTCCTATTTGTCCTTTGGAATTCCTTTTGGATTGCTCCATCCAGACGTACCTCGGACCTGCTCAAAACGAACGTCGCCGGAAAAGGTTCCACCTTGCTGCGATTTTTTTTGAGAATTTTTCAGACAAGGTGAAGGCCTGTCCTCACGCCACCTCTGGCACTTCGTGCTCCGCAGAAACGGCGGTTCTTGCGACAAGCGACAAGCTAGCGCCGTATCACCATACCAGATTGGCGGGCCCGGCGACATTACGACGCTGATTGTCGAGGGCAGCGTCGCTGACGAGCGCATCGCCGCCCTTGCCGGCAGTGGCGTTTCGATCATGCGTGGGCCAGGAACCGACATCACTCAGGCTGAGAAGTGGCGCGGGTGACTAACGAAAAAGGGCGCCCGAAGGCGCCCTTTCCGTAGTTGAGCCGGTTGGCTGGATTAGAAGTCCATGCCGCCCATGCCTCCCATGCCACCGCCAGGCATACCGCCCGGCATGCCGCCGGCGGAGTCCTTCTTCGGAGCTTCGGCGATCATGGCTTCGGTGGTGACCAGCAGGCCAGCAACCGAGGCAGCGTCCTGGAGAGCCGTGCGAACGACCTTGACCGGATCGACGATACCAAAAGCGATCATGTCGCCGTATTCGCCGGTCTGGGCGTTGTAGCCGAAGGTCGCGGTCTTGTTCTCGAGGATCTTGCCGGCAACGATCGAAGCTTCAGCACCTGCGTTCGCAGCGATCTGGCGGGCCGGAGCCTGCAGAGCGCGACGGACGATGTTGATGCCGGCGACCTGGTCGGAGTTCTCGCCGACCGCCTTGATCGCGAGCGACGAACGCAGCAGAGCGACGCCACCGCCGGGAACGATGCCTTCTTCAACGGCAGCGCGGGTCGCGTTCAGAGCGTCATCGACGCGGTCCTTGCGCTCCTTGACCTCGATCTCGGTCGCACCGCCGACGCGGATGACGGCAACGCCGCCTGCCAGCTTGGCGAGACGTTCCTGCAGCTTCTCCTTGTCGTAGTCCGACGTGGTCTCTTCGATCTGCTGCTTGATCTGGGCAACGCGGCCCTGGATCTCGGCCTTCTTGCCGGCGCCGTCGACGATGGTGGTGTTCTCCTTGGAGATCGACACCTTCTTGGCGCGGCCGAGCATGTTCAGTCCGACGTTCTCGAGCTTGATGCCGAGGTCTTCGGAGATGACCTGGCCACCGGTCAGGATGGCGATGTCTTCCAGCATGGCCTTGCGGCGATCGCCGAAGCCCGGAGCCTTGACGGCAGCAATCTTCAGGCCGCCACGCAGCTTGTTGACGACGAGCGTGGCCAGTGCCTCGCCTTCGACGTCTTCAGAGATGATGAGGAGCGGCTTGGAGGTCTGCACGACGGCTTCGAGAACCGGCAGCATGGCCTGGAGGTTCGACAGCTTCTTCTCGTGGAGAAGGATGTAGGCGTCTTCCAGCTCGGCAACCATCTTGTCCGGGTTGGTGACGAAGTAAGGCGAGAGGTAGCCGCGGTCGAACTGCATGCCTTCGACGACTTCCAGTTCGGTCTCGGCGGTCTTGGCTTCTTCAACCGTGATGACGCCTTCGTTGCCGACCTTCTGCATCGCTTCCGCGATCATCGAGCCGATTTCCTTCTCGCCGTTCGCCGAGATGGTGCCGACCTGAGCGACTTCTTCCGAGGTCTTGATCTTCTTCGACGACTTTACGAGGTGGGTGACGACTTCGCTGACAGCGAGGTCGATGCCGCGCTTCAGGTCCATCGGGTTCATGCCGGCGGCAACGGCCTTGTGGCCTTCCTGGACGATGGCCTGGGCCAGAACGGTAGCGGTCGTGGTGCCGTCGCCGGCGATGTCGTTAGTCTTCGAAGCAACTTCGCGGACCATCTGGGCGCCCATGTTCTCGAACTTGTCTTCAAGCTCGATTTCCTTGGCGACGGTGACGCCGTCCTTGGTGATGCGCGGGGCGCCGAACGACTTGTCGATGACGACGTTGCGGCCCTTCGGGCCAAGCGTAACCTTCACCGCGTCGGCGAGGATGTTGACGCCGCGCAGCATGCGCTCGCGGGCGTCACGGGAGAACTTTACGTCTTTAGCAGCCATTTTAAGCTCCTCGATGGGCCTTGGGTTATCGCGGCCCGAATTTCAGATTGGATGGTGCGGATGGGTGGCGATTAGCCGATGATGCCCATGATGTCGGATTCCTTCATGATCAGAAGGTCTTCGCCATTGAGCTTAACTTCGGTGCCCGACCACTTGCCGAACAGCACGCGGTCACCAGCCTTGACGTCCAGCGGGACGAGCTTGCCGGCTTCATCGCGAGCGCCAGAGCCGACGGCGACGATTTCGCCTTCCTGCGGCTTTTCCTTGGCCGTATCGGGGATGATGATCCCGCCGGCGGTCTTGGATTCGGATTCGACCCGGCGAACGACCACGCGGTCATGAAGCGGGCGGAACTTCGACTTTGCCATTTGAACTTCCTCGGTGAACTGTTGAGAACCCTCGGTCCGGGCTGGCCGGACTTGGTTAGCACTCACTTCGAGCGAGTGCTAACGTGCCGCTGAGATAGTCCGTCGCCCTTTTACTGTCAAGGGAACGACAGCTTCGTGACAGCGAGATTCCTTGGTTTACGAGCGTGCCAGTGCGATGGCTTCGCGGAAGTCGTCAGCCGACATGCCACGCTTATACAGGGACTTGCCAATCAGAAAGCCGGGCGTGCCCCTGAGCTGGAAAGCCGTGGCCTGGGCATGGCTGCGCGCAAGCAGGTTTACGAAGGTGTCGCGGCGTGTGTCGATTTCGCTGCGAGCTTGCGGGACGCTGACGCCGATATCGCTCAGAAGGTCGGCCGTGCTGCTGAACGTCAGGCGTTCGCGAGTGGTCATCAGGGTGCGGACCGCGTCGGCGTAGCGCCCCTGGCTGTTTGAGGCCAGGGTCAGCAGCGCGGCGTTGCGTGACACCTCGCCAAAGATTGGCCAATCGCGCAGGAGCACGCGAATGTTGCCGTCCTCGGCCATGACCTTCGAGAGCTCTATGAAACTCAGCTTGCAGTAAGGGCACTGGTAGTCGGTGAATTCGACCACAGTCACGTCGCCCTTTGGATTGCCAAGAACCGGAATATCCGGATCGAAGGCAACATCTTCGACTGAAGGCATTGGGGCGGCCCAAAGCGGCAGGGGCGCCATGACGCCCAGGCCGGCAATGGCCTTGAGAATATGACGCCGGTTCGGCGGCCTGTCCTGCATGCAATTGATCCCGTTGTGTCTGGCGCTTTCCTAAGCGATGCGTGGCCATGAATGATAGCGGCGCATTCGCCATGTGAGCGCACAAGAGTGTGAACACAATACGATGGTGCCATGCAAAATAGCCGCTTGAATGATAAGCATGCTTATAATATATGCCGCTCATGAAAAACGAAGGCATCGAAAGGCTCGGCTTCCTCATCCACGACGCGGCGCGGCTCATGCGTCGCAATTTTGAGCAGCGCGGAAGCGAATTTGGGCTGTCGGCTGCGCAGTGGCGACTACTTGTCAGGCTGGTCAAGGAAGAGGGTGTGGCGCAGGCGCGTCTTGCCGAACTTCTCGAAATCGAGCCGATCAGCGTCTCACGGCTGCTGGACAGGATGGAGGAGGGCGGCTGGATCGAGCGCCGTCAAGGCAATGCCGATAGGCGGGTGCGCATGATCTTCCCGACCGACAAGGCCCGTGAGGCCTTTACCAAGGTCAAGGCTGTTGCCGGCGAGGTCTATGAGCGGGCGCTTTCCGGGCTTTCACCTGAAGAGCGGCTCGCCACGGTCCACGGCCTGCGCGCCATAGTCGACAACCTTTCTGCGGGCGAACCCGCTGATGCGAATTGTTTGAGAGAGACGACAAAATGAACGCGGTCGCGAAAGTGAACGAAAACAGCGCCAAGGTCGAACTCGCAGCCCCGGTGGTCACTCAGCTTGAGCAGCCGGTCGCTGCACCTGCGCCGGCACCGAAGAAGCGTGGGCGCTTTGTATTGATGGCGGCTCTGCCGCTGGCCCTGGTGGTCGGTGGCGGTTATTTCTGGGTAACCGGCGGCCGCTACCAGGAAACCGAAAACGCCAATCTGCGCCAGGCCAGGATGATCATCGCCTCGGAGGAAGCAGGGCGGATCATCAAGGTCGATGTCGCCGACAACACCATGGTCAAGGCCGGTGACGTCCTGTTCGAGGTCGATCCGGAGCCCTACAGGATCGCTTTGGCGCAGGCCGACGCCGCGCTCGCCGGCGCACGCCTCAATGTCGAGCAGCTTCGCGCCGCCTACAGTCAGGCGGTCGCGCAGGAGCGCGTCGCGGCCAGTGGGCTCGACTATGCCCAGGCCCAGTTCGACCGCAGCAACGATCTGGTCACCAAGGGTGTGAACACCAAATCGTCCCTGGATGAAGCGCGCATGGAACTCGACAAGTCCCAGCAGCAGCACAGCGCTGCCGCGCAGGGCATCGTAAGCGCCAAGGCAGCACTCGGTGGCAATCCCGATATCGAGACTGACAAGCATCCCACCGTGCTGGCGGCACAGGCCGCGCGTGACAACGCAGCCTTCAATCTGGCGCAGACGACAGTTCGCGCACCTGCCGATGGTGTGGTCTCGCAGGCAGCTTCGTTCAAGGTCGGGCAGTTCGTAGGTGCGGGCACCGCGCTGTTCAGCTTGGTCGAGACCGGCGACACGTGGGTCGAGGCAAACTTCAAGGAAACGCAGCTCACCCACATCAAGCCGGGCCAGGAAGCCGAGATCGTGCTCGACACCTATCCCGACCGAACCTTCCGCGGCACGGTTGAGGCAATCGGCGCTGGCACCGGTGCGGAGTTCTCGCTGCTGCCCGCCCAGAACGCCACCGGCAACTGGGTCAAGGTCACGCAGCGCATCCCCGTGCGGGTCAAGGTCGATACCGCCGATGGCGGGCTGGCCTTGCGCACCGGCATGAGTGCCACGGTGTCGATCGACACCGGCGTATCCCGCGGCTTCGGCAGCATCTTCGGCCACGCCGTGGCCGCGGAATAAGCAGCGCCGCAGCGCGCACAAAAGTTCCGGGTTGAACCGGCCGCCAATGGCGGCCGGCCCTCCGGTTTTCGGGCCGCCGCTTGACGGCCGCAAGGTCCCAGGGTTGGTCGAATGAGCCAGTCAGCCACAAAGTCCCTCACCGAGGTGCCGCATCGCGGCCTGATCACCATCGCCATCATGCTGGCGACGGTGATGCAGGTGCTCGATACCACCATCGCCAACGTTGCGTTGCCGTCGATGGTCGGCGACCTTGGCGCTTCCCAGGACACGATCAACTGGGTGCTGACGTCCTACATCGTCGCGGCTGCCATCATGACGCCGCTGACCGGCTGGCTGTCGGACCGCTTCGGCCGCAAGGAACTGTTTCTGGTTTCCGTTGTCGGCTTCACCATCATGTCGATGCTCTGCGGTGTTGCCTGGAGCCTGGAGTCGATGGTGCTGTTCCGCCTGCTGCAGGGCGTGTTCGGCGCGGCGATCGTGCCGCTGAGCCAGACCTTCCTGCTCGACATCAATCCCAAGGAGCGCCACGGCCAGGCCATGGCCATGTGGGGTGCCGGCATCATGGTCGGCCCGATCATCGGCCCGACGCTCGGCGGCTGGCTGACCGAGAGCTTCAACTGGCGCTGGGTGTTCTTCATCAACCTGCCGGTGGGCATCGTCGCTTTCCTGGGCTCGGCCGCCTACCTGCCGACCATCGTCAAGCGTCTGCGCGGGTTCGACTTTTTCGGTTTTGCGATGCTGTCGCTGGGCGTCGGCGCGCTCCAGCTCATGCTCGACCGCGGCGGCGAGGTCGATTGGTTCTCCGCGGCCGAGATATGGATCGAGCTCGGGCTTGCCGTCACCGGGTTCTGGGTCTTCGCCGTGCACATGGCGACGTCCAAGAATACGTTCCTCGATCCGAAGATATTCACCGACCGCAATTTCGTGACCGGGCTGGTGTTCATCTTCGTCATCGGCGTCATCCTGCTGGCGAGCCTTGCGCTTCTGCCGCCGATGCTGACGCGCATCTACGGCTATCCGACCATCACCACCGGTCTGGTCATGGCGCCGCGTGGCGTCGGCACCATGGTCTCGATGCTGCTTGTCGGGCGATTGGTGCGCCTGGTCGACAACCGTTATCTGGTTGTCGCCGGCCTGCTGCTGACGGCGCTCTCGCTCTATTACATGACAGGCTTCACGCCGCAGATGGATGCTTTCCTGATCATCTCGACAGGAGTGATCCAGGGACTCGGGCTCGGTCTGGTGTTCGTGCCGCTATCGACGGTGGCGTTCGCGACGCTTGCGCCGCGTCACCGCACCGATGCGGCGAGCCTGTTCAGTCTCGTCCGCAACATCGGATCGTCGATCGGCATTTCGATCGTCTCGGTGCTGTTGACCCGCAACATCCAGATCAACCATGCGGAGCTGTCGACGAACATCACGGCGTTCAACCCCAACCTGATGGCCATATCGCCCGGTGCTGCGGCCGGCGACCCGTTGGCGCTGACGCAGATAGATGGAATGGTCAACATCCAGTCGCTGATGATCTCCTACATCGACGACTTCAAGCTGATGATGATCGTGTCGCTCTGCGCGATCCCGCTGGCGCTGCTGTTGCGCAAGCCAACCAGCCAGCCCGTTGGCGGCGCACCTGCGGCACATATGGACTGAAATGGTAGTAACCGACACGAAAAGGCGCCCGTCCGCGAGGAGGGCGCCTTTTCGCTGGATCGGTGGCGCTGCGGTCAGCTGACGATGCGCAGGTTGGAAAGCTCGTCGGCGATTTCCTGGAAGACCTGCATCAGATTGGCGCCGGTGGCGTTCCAAAACAGCTTCTTGCCGGCAGTGGTGCGCGAGTAGGATGCGCAGTTGGTCATTGCGTCGATCGCCTTTTTCTCGCTCGATTTGGACGCGCTGAGATCCAACGAAACGGTCATCACAATGACGTTGTCGGAACCAGATCCGTCAGCCTTGCGTGCGTTCGTGCCCTTTGCGTTGGCGCAGACCTTCTGTAGGTTTTCATCCATCGCGGCCTGGAAATTGTTCTGAGTATACGTGGTCTTGCTGACTGCGCTTGACGTATCCTTGAATATGCGGGTGACTCCGCTCGATGCATAGGTTCGACCAGCATAGCCGTAAGCGGCATAGGTCGACTTGTTGCTGGCTCCGTCGTTGCCGCTAGCAGGGCTGTAAGTGTTGGCGCCGTCTGTCAGCACGATGATGACCTTGTCGTTGCCGCGCTGGCCGTCCGGCCGCCCTTCGGTGAAGGGGGCTCCGCTTGATACTACGCGCCAGCCCCAGGCTGTGCCCTCGGGAACGTTGGTGTTGCCACCGGGCTGCATCGCATTGATGGCGTTCTCGACGAGTTCTCTTCCAGCAGCAGTAGTGACGTCCGTCAGTGGCGTGACAGGGGTCGTTGTGCAGGAGAAATTCGGTCCATAGCCGTCACCTGCCGCGCTCGCTTTGAAAGGCTTGGTACGGAAGTATTTCCGCATGTCCGCCTGGCGGGTAGCTACGGTCTTGTCGTCGTTCCAGTCCGCCCACCATGAGTTCTTATAACCATAGTTGGTCGTGTCCTTAAGTTCGTTGATATTGTCGTCGTTGAGATCGCGCCAAAGGTGCCCAGCCTCATCGGGCGCGAACATAGGAACGAACAAGGTGGCGGGAATTGTTTTTGTAGCAGGCGTGTCGTCGTTATTGTAGGGAGTGGGGCGGGCCTCCACGCACCCTTGCCAGCTTGTGTATTGTTCCACCGTGTACTGATACTCCTTGTCGGTGGTGTATGAATTGCAAGTTCCGGATGTCGGATTCTTGCAAACGCGTCGCGAGCTATTGGGGATCGCTTCGCGGTCCGTTTGTGCGAGGATGTCCTGATAAAGGCTGAACCGGGTCAGATAGCCGCCCTCAGTCGGGCCCCAGCCAGTCCCGTCCTTGACCCAAGCGCCACCCGAATATCTCGCGAAACGTTCACCGATCTGAGCAATGTCCGCGGTCGTCATGTTTGCACGCGTCATTTTTGACCAATCGAAATTCTCATGATGGATCGGAGACAGCCCATCAGTGTCCAGCCACGGCTTCGAGTCTGTGTCGGGTGCGATGTTGACCGACGCGGCAAACGGCACCACACCGAAGCGGACAGGTTCGTTTATCTGCCGCATCGCACTGGCCTGTTCAGCCATCCTGGCGACGAGCTGTGTTGAGGCGGCCCTCAGGAGATCAATACGCCTTTGACCCGTGCCGGATCCCAAATTTTCCATCGATTTTGAGTTATCAAGTACAAGTGCCACTTCTATTGTGTTCTGGAGCCGGATTCCTGACTTGACGACAAAACTGAGGTTGACGTTGTCGCTGGTTTTGCCCAGCAGCGCGGCAGCGACTGGCAGGAAGTATGGCTTGTATGTGAGCGTGGCTTCCATCTCCAACATGCCGCCACCAAAGTTGTTGTTAGGCAGCGTCACTTTCAGGGGCGCGTTGGCAGGCTTGACGGAACCGAGATTGTTGTTGAAGAAATCGGCGGCGTAGCTCTTCAGTTGGGCGTCGGTCAGCGGTTCGCCGTTCGACCCGTCGAGAATGCGTCGTGCGACAGCCATGCCCGCAGCATCGAGTGAATTTCGCACCACTTCGCGTTGACGCGAGATCTCGGCGTAATCGATGGCGAGCGCCAACGCGCCCATGATCGGTACCATCGCGGCGGCGGTCAAGATCGCGTAGTTGCCGCGTTCGTCCTTCAGGAATTTGCGGATCATGGAATTGGCCCCCAAGCTCAATCAGGGGACGATCTCACAAAATCCTTAAATTAGCGGTTTTCGGATCATCGAGAAAATGCAGTTCCGAATTTGCCTGTCGTTTACCATGCGGATGCCTTTGGCGGCGACAGTTTTAGTTGCCGCAATGGATGTCCGAGGTGAAAGCTGGTGACAGGACGGGCCGGTTCAGATAATTCCGGGCTGCTTGGCCGACCGGCCAAATTCTCCCGATGGGACCGATCGAAGGACAGACAATGGCCGGCTTGCCTCAATCAATCGCGTCGCTTGAAACGCTGACTGGCCGCTACTCGGCCCTGCTGTGCGACGTCTGGGGCGTAATTCACAACGGCGTGGAAGCTTTTGCCGAAGCGGCAGCGGCCCTGCACGCGGCACGCGAGAAGGGGGTGGCGGTGGTCCTGATCACCAATGCGCCGCGTCCGCGCGAAGGCGTCATCGCCCAGCTGGCCAATCTGGGTGTGCCCACGTCCGCCTGGGACCGGGTCGTCACGTCCGGCGATGTCACGCGTGACCTGATCCGCTCAGGGCCTCGCCGCGTCTTCCATATCGGCCCCGATCGCGACTACCCGCTCTATAATGGCCTCGACATCGAACTGGTCGAAGAATTTGAGGCCGCTACAGTGGTCTGCACCGGGCTTTTTGACGACGAGACCGAAACGCCCGACGATTATTCCGAGATGCTTCGCCGGCTGCGTGCGCGCAATCTTCCCTTCATCTGCGCCAACCCCGATATCGTCGTCGAGCGCGGCCACGAATTGATCTGGTGCGCCGGCGCCCTTGCCCGCGACTACGGGCAACTTGGTGGACGCACGCTGGTTTCCGGCAAGCCGCACCGCCCTATCTATGAGGCAGCACTCGCCGCTGCCGGCGAAGTGCTCGGCCGCGAGGTTGACAGATCCGAGGCGCTCGCCGTCGGCGACGGCATGTTCACCGACGTCAAGGGTGCTGCGGATAATGGCATTGATGTGCTCTATGTCTCAGGCGGCATCCACGCCCGCGACTATGGGGAGCATGCTCACATGCCGGATACGGCCAAGCTTGCCGCCTTTCTCGACAAGCACGGTTATGCACCGGTCGCCACCATTCCGAAGCTTCGGTAGGCAAGGCGATGGAACAGGGCTTTATCCGCGTTTCAGGCGAGGAAGCCGTGCCGGCGCGGCTGCGCGGCGGTGTCGTTGCCATCGGCAATTTCGATGGCATCCATCGGGGCCACCTGGCGGTATTGGAACGCGCTCTGGAAGAGGCGCGTCGGCACAATGTGCCGGCACTCGTGCTGACCTTTGAGCCGCACCCGCGCAAAGTGTTCCGTCCCGACATTCCGCTGTTTGTGCTGACGCCGCCCCATGTCAAGGCGCGGCTTCTTGAGGCGCTCGGCTTCGCAGCCGTGATAGAGCGGCCCTTCACCGGCGAATTCTCCAGTCTCTCGGCCGAGGACTTCGTCACCGCCATTTTGGAGCAGCAGCTCGGCATCAGCCATGTGGTGACCGGTTTCGATTTCCATTTCGGCAAGAACCGGCAAGGCGGCCCAGCCTTCCTGATGGCTGCGGGCGAACGTCACGGATTTGGCGTGACCCTGGTCGACGCGTTTCGCGACGAGGGTGCCGAGATCATCTCGTCGAGCCGCATCCGCGAGCTGCTTGCTGCCGGAGAAGCGGCCGAAGCAGCGGGCCTACTTGGCTATCGCTACACGGTCGAGGCCGAGGTGGTGGGCGGTGCGAAGCTTGGCCGTACGCTGGGGTTTCCGACAGCCAACATGCGGCTCTCACCCGAAACAGGGCTGAAGGAGGGCATCTATGCCGTCCGCTTTCGCCGTGCCGACGGCACTTTGTTTGACGGCGTGGCAAGTTTCGGCCGGCGCCCGACCGTGAACGACAATGGCGCGCCGTTGCTCGAAACTTTCGTCTTCGATTTTTCCGGCGATCTCTATGGCGAGGTCGCGTCGGTTTCGCTGTTCGGCTATCTCAGGGGCGAAGTGAAGTTCGACGGCCTTGACCCGCTGGTTGCCCAGATGAAGCAAGACGAAGCCGAGGCGAGGGCGCTGCTCTCTGGCGTGCGCCCTCTCTCGGAACTTGACCAGGCTATCGCCTTTTAAGCAACCTTCCTGAGGCCCAGGCCAAAGGCGATGTAGGTGATGCCCTGGACGATAAGGTCAACGGCGAGAAAGATGCCGAGGATAAACAGGCTGTTTACCGGCCAGCCGGCCGCAATGACCAGGCCGGCGAGCACGGTGATGACCCCGGAGAACACGACCCAGCCCCAGCCTTCGAGCCCCTTGCTCGTGAAGCCGATCCAGATGCGCATGACACCCGACGCAATCAGGCTGATTGCCAGAAACAGTGTCAGGATTGCTGTCGTCAGCAGCGGGTTGGTGAAGGCCAGGTAGCCGGCGACGACATAGAGGATGCCGCTCAGCAGCCACCAGAAGAACGTGCCCCAGCTTTTCACACCGAAGGCATGCACGATCTCGATCACGCCGGCCACGATCATCAGCGTCCCGACGAAAAGCACCGATGCGGCGGTCGCGACCATAAGATTGCCCGCAGCGATGATACCCAAGGCAAGTACAAGTACACCAAGCGCTACGAACCAACCCCATTTCGAACGCACTTGCGGCAGTTGTTCTGAAATAGCCATCGAACCCGTCTCCTTGAAATGATCGGTCCTCAATTAAGGGTGGCACTATGCCCGTCTCGGAGGCTAGCCTCGCCAACCGAGTCGGTCCAGTGGCGGCCTGTCTGAGGAGAGAAATAAACCTTTGTGTCGGCAGCAAAATTTAATTCAAATTTTACGCTGTTGGCATCAAAGCCAGTTCTTCCTGGCGATTGGGTTTGTGGTGTACGCGGGGTTGTGATGGCGTCTATCGGTTGTATTTCGGCAGCGGTTTCGGTTCTGGTTCTGGCAAGCGGTGCGGCAACGGCGGACGAGGGCGCTTTCGGCTGGTTCTCGGGCGACTGGTATCTGACACTTGGCGCGACCGGCATGGTTCGTCCAAGCTTCGAAGGCTCGAAGTCTTACATGCTGAGCGCTCTGCCGATCGTGTCGCTCGGCAAGGCTGGCCCCGAACTCCGCTATTCCTCACGAAACGACAACATATCGCTTGCGCTGATCGACGACGGCGTCGTTCGCGCCGGCGTTGCCGGAAAGATCAATTTTGGTCGCGATGCCGACGATGAGTTGCAGGGATTGGCCGACATCCCCTGGGGCGGCGAGCTCGGCGGCTTCTTCGAGTTCTATCCGACGGACTGGATGCGCGCGCGCGCCGAGCTGCGCCATGGCATCAGGTCGCATAACGGCTTCGTTGCCGACATAGCGGTGGATGCGTTCCACGATGTCGCGCCGAACGTTCGCGTTTCGGGCGGGCCACGCGTCTCGTTTGCGTCGGCCGACTATTTTGAAACCTATTACGGCGTGAACGCACAGCAATCGGCCGCTTCCGGACTTGGCCAGTACGACCCTGGCAGTGGCATCAATTCGGTTGGCGTCGGTGGCGCGATCGGCTGGAAGGCTACCGATAATGTCGTCGCGAGCCTGTTCACCGAGTACTCCAGGCTGATGGGACCGGCAGGGGATTCCACCATCGTCAAGGAACGTGGCTCGCGCAATCAGGTGACGGTCGGGGTCTCGACAAGCTACCGGTTCGACTTCAACCTTTGATCTCAAGCGAATTAGACGCTTTATTCCGCGCTGGACCTCCGCTAAAAGCGCGGCCATGAGATTTTTTGCGCCCGTCTTCGCGACCGCGATACGAATTACAGGCCCGGCCTTCCGGGTGGCCTGAGGCTGTCCGCAAGTCCGGGACTTTTTGCCTGCGCGCCGCACGGCGCCTTTTTCACATCATGACAGTTGAACGCCCGTGGCAGCTTTGCCGGGCAAGATGGCAAGACAAATGACCGATACGTCCGTAAAGATCGACTATTCCAAGACCCTTTACCTGCCGCAGACGGAGTTTCCGATGCGCGCCGGCCTGCCTGAGAAGGAGCCCGTGACGGTTGCCCGCTGGCAGAAGATGGATCTCTACAAGCGCCTGCGCGAGAGTGCCGCCGGCCGCGAGAAGTATGTGCTGCATGACGGCCCGCCCTACGCCAATGGCAACATCCACATCGGCCATGCGCTGAACAAGATCCTAAAGGACGTCATCACCCGCTCGTTCCAGATGCGCGGCTACGACTCCAATTACGTGCCGGGCTGGGACTGCCACGGCCTGCCGATCGAGTGGAAGATCGAGGAAAAGTACCGCGCCGCCGGCAAGAACAAGGACGAGGTCGAGATCAACGAGTTCCGTAGGGAATGTCGTGAGTTCGCCGCCGGCTGGATCGGTATCCAGGCCGAGGAATTCCAGCGTCTCGGCGTCGTCGGCGATTTCAAGAATCCCTACACAACCATGAACTTCCACGCCGAAGCGCGTATCGCTGGCGAGCTGTTGAAGTTCGCCATGTCGGGCCAGCTCTACCGTGGCTCCAAGCCGGTGATGTGGTCGGTTGTCGAGCGTACCGCCCTTGCCGAAGCTGAGGTTGAGTACCAGGACTACGAGAGCGACACGATCTGGGTGAAATTCCCCGTGGCGACCGGGTCTGACACACTGGCCGGCGCGCATGTCGTCATCTGGACGACGACGCCCTGGACCATCCCCGGCAACCGCGCGGTCAACTATTCGCCGCGCGTAGGCTACAGCCTTTACGAAGTCACGGCAGCCGAAAATGACTTCGGTCCACAACCGGGCGAAAAGCTGATCTTTGCCGATGCCTTGGCCGAAGAGTCCGAAGCGAAAGCCAAGATCAAGTTGAATCGTCTTCGCAGCGTATCGGCCGATGAGCTTGGAAACCTTACGCTTTCCCACCCGTTCGAAGGGCTCGCGGGTGGCTATGCGTTTCCCGTCCCAATGCTCGCAGGCGACCATGTCACCGACGACGCCGGTACCGGTTTCGTCCACACGTCGCCAAGCCACGGCCGCGAGGACTTCGACGCCTGGATGGATGCTGTCGCCGAACTGGAAAAGCGCGGCATCGATACGCGCCTGCCTTTCCCCGTCGATGATGCCGGCTACTACACCAAGGACGCGCCGGGCTTCGGTCCGGATCGCGATGGCGGAGCGGCACGCGTCATCGACGATCACGGCAAGAAGGGCGATGCCAACAAGGCCGTCATCGACGAGTTGATCAAGCGCGGCGCGCTGTTTGCGCGCGGACGCCTCAAGCACAGCTACCCCCACAGCTGGCGCTCGAAGAAGCCGGTCATCTTCCGCAATACGCCGCAGTGGTTTATCTACATGGACAAGCAACTCGGCGACGGCACGACGCTGCGCAGCCGTGCGCTGCAGGCCATCGACGACACTCGCTTCGTGCCGGCGGCCGGCCAGACGCGCCTGCGATCGATGATCGCGGAAAAGCCCGACTGGGTACTGTCACGTCAGCGCGCCTGGGGCGTACCGATCGCCATCTTCGCCGATGCCGACGGCAATGTGCTGAAGGACGAGGCGGTCAACGCCCGTATCGTCGAAGCTTTCGAAAAGGAAGGCGCCGATGCCTGGTTCGCCCAGGGTGCTCGCGAGCGCTTCCTGGGTTCGCGCGCCAATGAGCCGTGGAAGCAGGTAATGGACATCCTGGATGTCTGGTTCGACTCGGGCTCGACGCATGCGTTTACTCTGGAGGACCGGCCGGATCTCAAGTGGCCGGCTGACGTCTATCTCGAAGGCTCCGACCAGCATCGCGGCTGGTTTCATTCTTCCTTGATCGAAGCATGCGGCACGCGTGGCCGTGCGCCCTACAAGGCCGTCGTCACCCATGGTTTCACCATGGACGAAGAAGGCCGCAAGATGTCGAAATCGCTCGGCAACACGGTCGTCCCCCAGGACGTCATGAAGCAGTCTGGTGCCGATATCCTGCGCCTGTGGGTGATGACGACCGACTACTGGGAAGACCAGCGCCTCGGCAAGAACGTGCTGCAGACCAACATCGACGCCTACCGCAAGCTGCGCAACACCATCCGCTGGATGCTCGGCACGCTTGCACATGACGAAGGCGAACAGGTGGCACTTGCCGAGATGCCCGAGCTTGAAAGGCTGATGCTGCACCGGCTCGCCGAACTCGATGCGCTTGTGCGCAAGGGCTATGACGAGTTCGAGTTCAAGCGCATCACCCGTGCGCTGATCGACTTCATGGTCGTCGAGCTGTCGGCCTTCTACTTCGACATCCGCAAGGACGTGCTCTATTGCGACGCGCCGTCGAGCATCCGCCGCAAGGCCGCCGTGCAGGTCGTGCGCGAGCTGTTCAACTGCCTGGTGAAGTGGCTGGCGCCGATGCTGCCCTTTACCACCGAAGAAGCATGGCTGGAGCGCAACCCGCAGGCCGAGTCGGTTCATCTCGAACAGTTCCCCGAAGTGCCGACCGAATGGCGCGACGATGCGCTGGCCGAGAAGTGGCGCAAGATCCGCCAGGTTCGCGGCGTCGTCACCGGCGCCCTGGAGCTGGAGCGCGCCAAAAAGACCATCGGCTCGTCGCTCGAGGCGGTTCCCGTGGTCTACATGACCGACGCGGTGCTCGAAGAGGCGCTTGACGGCATCGACCTGGCCGAAATCTGCATCACCAGCGATCTGGTCATCTCGCATGAGGATGCCTCGGCTGATTCTTTTGTCTTGCGCGAAGTTCCGGGCGTGGCGGTTGTCGTGGAGAAGGCCGAGGGCCGGGGGCTGACCAAGTGCGCGCGCTCCTGGCGCTACACAAGCGACGTCGGCTCGGACGCGGTGTTTGCCGATGTCTCGGCCCGCGATGCCGCGGCATTGCGTGAACTGCAGGCGCTGGGTCGGCTGTAGGATTATCGAATTGCAACGACCGGCATGACGCTGTCAGCCGGTCGTTGCCCTTGACGGCTCGTTAAGGTAAAAGCGCGAAACTTCGGCAGACAAATTGTCGCCGGAATTCCGTCGGATGAGCATACGGACCGGGACACGGCTCAAGGCCGGCATCTAGCGAGAGGCGTTCGAGTGAAAATTACTGGCATGACGGACCGCATCAGCGCGCGCGGAGCTTTGCTTGCGTCGCTCGCCGTTTCCGGCCTGGCGCTTACGGGCTGCATGAGCGCGCCCACCTACGGTACCGACAAGTCGGCGACCACGCAGCTTGCCAGCGACTTGACGAACATCGTGTCGTTGAAGCCGAAGACCAACAGCATCGACTATAAGCCTCGTCCGGAACTGGTGAAGCCGAAGACCGGGGCACAGGCCGCTTTGCCGACCCCGCAGGACAACATCGTCCAGACCGCGAGCGCTGATTGGCCCGAATCGCCCGAGGCGCGCCGTGCGCGAATCCGCGATGACGCGACCAAGAATCGCGACAATCCGAACTTCGAGCCCCAGGTCATCAACGACATGTCGGCGTTGAACGGGCCCGACATGAGCACGTGGACGCCTGAACAGCGCAAGCTCGAGATCGAGCGCCGCCTGCGCGAGAGCAAGCAGGGCAGCGCAACTACACGCAAGTATCTGAGCGAGCCGCCTCTGGCTTACCGCCAGGCCGCTGCCACGGCTGCCCAGGATGAACTCGGCGAAGACGAGGTCAAGAAGGAGCGCCGCAAGAAGCAGCTTGCCAAGAAGAGCAGCAGCTGGTGGCCGTTCTGATCCAGCGTTGACGACGTCGCGACTTTTTAGAGGTCGCGACGGTCCTTGAAGAAGCCTTTGAGTATTTCGGCCGCGCGCGTTTCGCCTATCCCGGGATAGACGTCGGGCGCGTGGTGGCAGGTCGGCGAAGCGAAGAAGCGCACGCCACTGACAACAGCACCGCCCTTGTCGTCCGATGCGCCGAAATAAAGCCGTCTCAGTCGAGCGAATGAAATGGCTGCGGCGCACATCGTGCAGGGTTCCAGCGTGACATAAAGATCGTGGCCAGTGAGCCGCTCGGAGCCAAATTTCTCCGACGCCTCGCGGATGGCCAGCACTTCGGCATGGGCCGTGACGTCGTTGAGTTCGCGGGTGCGGTTACCGGCGCGCGCGACGATTTCGCTGCCACGGACGATGACCGCTCCTATCGGCACTTCGCCGCGTTCGGCCGCAGCTTCCGCCTCCGCGAAGGCCAAGGCCATGTAATCGGGCCGTTTCACGCCACAACCATCCTGTTACCCCTCGCTAACCCCCGAGCTTCCTGTTATCTAGCCGCCGAAAAGGGCAAAGGCCACCATGGACGACGATCGAAAAAAATTCCCGCGCAAGGGCGGTTCCAAACCAGCTGGCGCAGGTGCCCGTGACGGTGCTCCGAAGAAATTCGGCAAGCCGCGCGCTGAAGGGGGCGCCAAGCCGTTTGCGAAGAAGCCGTTTGTGAAGCGCTCCGAAGGCGCCGAAGGTGGCGAACGCCCAAAGCGTGATTACGCTCCGCGCGACGGTGCTGCCCGTCCAGAACGCTCGGCAGCCCCGTTCCGCAAGGGACCGCGCCCCGAGGGCAAACCCTACGAGAAGCGCGAAGGCGACCGCTCCTTTGGCGACAAGCCCTTCGCCAAGAAGCCATACGTGAAGCGCGCTGAAGGCGGCGAACGCCCTAAGCGCGATTACGCTCCGCGCGACGGTTCAGCGCGTCCCGAACGCTCGGCAGCGCCGTTCCGAAAGGGGCCACGCCCCGAGGGCAAGTCCTACGAAGGCCGCGAAGGCGGTCGCTCTTTTGGCGACAAGCCCTATCGTCCGCGTCACGCCGAAGGTGCCGAGGGCAGCGAGCGTCCGCGCCGCGAATACCATGGCGATCGTCCGCGTGACGGCGAAGCACGGCCCGAGCGCTCCGAGCGTCCGTTTCACAAGGGGCCTCGCCCGGAAGGCAGGCCTTTCGAAAAGCGCGAGGGGTATCAGGGCAAGTCTTACGAAAAGCGTGAAGGCGGTGCTGCGCGCCCCGGCCGGTTCGACCGTGATCAGCCGCGCGGCGAAGGCGAGGCAAGGACGTTCCGCCCGAGGCCTGACGGCGACCGCCGCCCGAAGACCGAGGGCTTCAAGCCGCGTTCGCGCGCTCCCGAGGACGCGCCTGAGCCGGGCGAGCGCATCGCCAAGCGCCTGGCGCGTGCGGGCCTTGCCTCGCGTCGCGATGCCGAGGAGCTGATCGCCGCCGGCCGGGTCAAGGTCAATAACAAGGTGCTGGAGTCGCCGGCGGTCAATGTCATGCCGGACGACATCATCCATCTCGATGGCATGGAAATCCCGCCGATCGAGCGCACGCGGCTGTTCCTGTTCCACAAGCCGGCAGGTGTTGTCACAACTAACCGCGATCCCGAAGGCCGCAAGACGGTCTTTGACGTGCTGCCGCAGGAACTGCCGCGCCTGATGACCATCGGCCGGCTCGACATCAACACCGAAGGCCTTTTGCTGCTCACCAATGACGGCGGGCTGTCGCGCGTGCTCGAGCTGCCGGCGACGGGCTGGCTGCGCCGCTACCGCGTGCGCGTCCATGGCAAGGTCGAGCAGAAGACCCTGGACGGGCTCAAGGACGGCATCGCCGTGGATGGCGTGTTCTACGGCTCGATCGAAGCGACGCTTGATCGCGAGCAGGGCAGCAATGCCTGGATCACCATCGGCCTGCGCGAAGGCAAGAACCGCGAGGTCAAGAACATCCTCGGCGCGCTCGGCCTGGAAGTGAATCGCCTGATCCGCATCTCCTACGGTCCGTTCCAGCTCGGCGAACTGCCTGAGGGCCATGTTCAGGAGATCAAGGGCAAGATGCTGCGCGACCAGCTCGGCGAGCGGCTGATCGAGGAGTCGGGTGCCAATTTCGACGCCGACATCGTCAAGCCGTTCTCCAACAAGCCGACGTTCCGCCGCGAGGCGCCACGCGTTGAAGAGCCGGAGCGTCCCAAGTTCCAGCGCGACGGCGAGCGCGGTCGCATCGGCGAGGGCGGTCTGATCAAGAACCGCAAGCGTTCCAACGAGCGTCACCGCGAGGACGTGCTTGGCCGACTGTCGACCGAGCGCCCCAGCTTTGGCGACAGGCCCAAATTTGGCGACAAACCCAAGTTCGGTGACAAGCCAAAATTCGGTGACAAGCCGAAGTTCGGCGACAGGCCCAAGTTTGGCGGCAAGAAGGGCGACGAACGCGAAAAGAAGCCGTTCGAAACCCCTGGCGCACGCAAGGCCAATGTCTGGATGGCACCGGGCGCCCGTCCGCAGAGCGAAAAGGCCAAGGCCGACGCTGCAGCGAGGCCGCCGCGCGGCAAGCCTGACTTCGACAAGCCTCGTTCCGACAAGCCTCGCTTTGACAAGCCACGTTCCGACAAGCCAAGGGGCGATGGCCCGCGTGGCGGACGGCCCGGCGGTCCACGCCGGGATCGCGGCTGATGCGGGTTGTTGGTGGCGAACTGCGCGGCAGGCCGTTGGCCACGCCGCGTGACAACGCCATTCGCCCCACCACCGACCGCACCCGCGAGGCGGTGTTCAACATGCTTGCCCACCGCTTCGGTGACAGTCTCGAAAGCGCGCGCGTGCTCGATCTTTTCGCGGGCACCGGCGCGCTCGGCATCGAGGCGCTGTCGCGTGGCGCGTCCTACTGCGTGTTCATAGAGGAATCGGCGGAGGGCCGCGGGCTCATCCGCACCAATGTCGAAAGTTTCGGCTTGACCGGCCGAACCAAGATCTTCCGCCGCGATGCCACCGGTCTTGGCGACGCGGGAACACTCGGGCCCTTTGGCCTGGTCTTCGCCGATCCGCCCTATGGCAAGGGGCTCGGCGAAAAGGCGTTGCGCTCGGCGCGTGCCGGCGGCTGGCTTGCTCCCGGTGCGCTCTGCGTGGTCGAGGAGGTGGCGACTGCTCCTTTCGAGCCCGGCCCCGGCTTTGCCATCGTGGACGAGCGCTCCTACGGCGAGACGGTGATCCGCTTCATTCAGGCCGAATAGCTGGCGGCGCCTGACTTCGGCCTCTTTCCGGTCCGAAGATTACGAACAATTCACTTCCCGCCGCTTCATGCCAAAGCCTATAAGGCAGGCACGTCTACAACCAGAGGCAGTCGATGATATTGGGTTTTTTGCGAGCCAAAGGTTCGCTGCCGGCCGCACTCGCCTTGGGCCTGGCCTGGGCAGCGCCGGCTCTGGCCGAAGTACCGCCGAGCGACTGGACGGTCACCAGTTTCACGCTCGACAATGGCATGCAGGTCGTGGTCATCCCAGACCACCGCGCGCCGATCGTCACCCACATGGTCTGGTACAAGGTCGGCAGCGCCGACGAAATGCCAGGCAAGTCGGGTATCGCGCACTTCTTCGAGCATCTGATGTTCAAAGGCACCGCCAACCATAAGGCGGGCGAGTTCGGACAGAAGGTCGCTGAAATCGGCGGCAGCGAGAACGCCTTCACCACTTATGACTATACCGCCTATCACCAGACGGTCACGCCGGCTGCACTTGAAACGATGATGAGTTTCGAGGCCGACCGGATGCGCAATCTGGTGCTGACCGACGCGGTGATCGGGCCTGAGCGCGACGTTATCCTCGAAGAGCGCCGTGCGCGAGTCGAGACCAATCCCGGGGCGCTGCTCAACGAGGAAGTGGACGCGACGCTTTTCCAGAACGAGCCTTACCGGATACCGGTGATCGGCTGGATGCATGAGATTGAAAAGCTCAACCGGGTCGACGCAACCGCCTTCTACAACCAGTACTACGCGCCCAACAACGCTATCCTGATCGTAGCCGGCGATGTCGAGCCCGATACCGTCAAGGCGCTGGCCGAAAAGACCTATGGCAAGGTCGCGCGTGGGCCGGACCTTCCGCCGCGCATTCGCCCGAAGGAGCCTGAGCACAACACCAAGCGCACAGTCGAGCTGACCGACGAGCGCGTCAGCATTCCGAGTTTCTCCAAGGCCTGGGTCGTGCCTTCCTATCAGACCGCCAAGGCTGGCGAGGCCGAGGCGCTTGACCTGCTTTCGGAGATACTTGGTGGCGGAAACCGGAGCCGGCTTTATCAAGGGTTGGTCGTCAAGGACGGGATCGCCTCGTCCGCAGGCGCCATGTTCGAAGGCACGATGGTCGATGACACCAGCTTCACCGTCTATGGCGCGCCGCGCGGCGAAGCCGGACTGGAGCAGGTTGAAGCGGCGGTCGATGTCGAGATCCGCCGCATCATCAACGATGGCGTGACCGCCGACGAACTTGACAAGGCCAAGGACCGTTTCGTGCGCGCCATGATCTTTGCACGTGACAACCAGTCGAGCATGGCCAACATCTACGGCAGCACGCTGGCAACCGGCGGAACGGTCGAAGACATCGAGAAGTGGCCCGAGAGGGTTCAGGCGGTGACTGTTGACCAGATCAAGGCGGTTGCCGCCAAGTACCTCAATCCTGACCACTCGGTCGCCGGTTACCTGCTGCCGTCGAAAACTGTCGAGAAATGATCTGATGACCACGCTCACGGCAATGCGTTTCAGGGTGCTTGTATCGGCGATGACGCTGACGCTGGCGCTGATGTTTCTGGTGCTGCCGGCTGTTGTCGCCGCGCGCGCCGAGGTGAGGATCCAGGAGGTCAAGTCCGACAAGGGCATCACGGCCTGGCTGGTCGAGGACTATTCGGTGCCGATCATCGCAATCAAATTCCGGTTTGATGGCGGTAGCACCCAGGACCCGCTCGGCAAGGAAGGACTTGGCAATCTGATGACCGGGCTTTTCGACGAAGGTGCCGGTGATCTCGACAGCGAAGCTTTCCAGACCAAGCTCGACGAAGCCGGCGCCGAAATGGGTTTCAGCGAAAGCAAGGACGCCGTCGGCGGCGGCATGCGCATGCTGGCCGACAGACAAGATGAGGCCTTCGATCTTTTGGAGCTTGCGGTCGAAAAGCCGCGCTTCGACCAGGCGCCGATCGACCGGATGCGTTCGCAGATCATTTCCGGCATCGTCGCCAATGCGCGCGACCCCGAAACCCAGGCCTCGCGCAAATGGGCGGAGGCGATCTACAGCTCGCATCCCTACGCGCGCCCGGACACCGGCACGGAGGCATCGCTGGCAACCGTCACCGCGGAAGATCTGCGCGCCTTCCACAAGGCCAATTTCACGCGTGAAAACCTGCATGTTGCGGTCGTTGGCGCAATTGACGCTGAAACGCTGAAGAAGCGGCTCGACGAGGTCTTCGGCGACCTGCCGGAGAAGGCGCAGCTGCGCCCGGTCGAACGCGCTGAACCGAAGCTTGGCCAGACAATGCATATCGAGTACCCGCTGCCGCAGACTTCGTTGCAACTGGTCTATCCTGGCGTGTCGCGCGAGGCGCCCGATTTCCTCGCCGCTGCTCTCATGGATCATATTCTTGGCGGTGGGACGTTCTCGTCGCGCCTGTTCGACGAAGTGCGTGAAAAGCGCGGCCTGGCCTATAGCGTCAGCTCGGCGCTCATCGATCAGGCGCATTCGGCATCGCTGGTCATTGGCACGGCAACCCGTTCGGACCGGTCGGCCGAAACACTTGGCGTCATTCGCGACGTCGTGCGCAAGATGGCGGAAGAGGGGCCAACCGAGGCCGAACTCGATGCGGCCAAGAAGTACATGATCGGTGCCTACGCAATTAACAACCTGGATTCTTCGGGCGCGATTGCAGGCACTCTGGTCGATCTGCAGACCGACAAGCTCGGCATCGATTACATCCAGCGGCGCGTCGATCTCATCAACGCCGTCAAGCTCGATGACGTGAAGGCGGCAGCACGCAAGCTGCTGTCGGTCGAACCGGCAATCATGATCCTCGGCCCCAAGCTGGCCGAGGCAACAAAGGGATGAGCGCGACCTTCGCGCTGGCACTGGGTGGCGGCGGCGCACGCGGCCTCGCCCATATCCATGTCATCGAAGCGCTGGACGAACTGGGGATCAAGCCGGTGGCCATCGCCGGTTCGTCCATCGGTGCCGTCATGGGAGCTGGCATGGCCGCAGGCCTGACAGGCCGCGAGATACATGAGCATGCGCGTGCGGTACTTGGCCGGCCAGCTGAAGTAGCCAGCCGCATGTGGCGTGCCAGGCCCGGCACACTTTCGGAAATGGTCGAAGCCGGCATCAGGGTTACTCAGTTCAATGTCGAGCGGATACTCAAGGCATTCCTGCCCGAGGGTGTTCCGGCAACCTTTGAAGAGCTCAAGCTGCCGCTGAAGGTGACGGCGACCGATTATTATGGCCATTGCCAGTCGGTGTTCGAGCAAGGCGAGCTGTTTTCTGCTCTGGCGGCCTCGGCCGCCATTCCGGCGGTGTTCAAGCCGGTCACGCGCGGCAACACGCTCTACATCGACGGCGGCATCTACAATCCGGTGCCGTTCGACCTGCTTGAGGGCCTTGCCGATTTTACCATTGCCATCGACGTCGTTGGCGCGCCGTTCGAAAATGGACGCAAGCAGCCCAATTCCATTGATCTGATGTTCGGGGCCAGTCAGCTGATGATGCAGTCGATCATCGCCAACAAGATCGGTCAGAATCCGCCCGACATCTTTCTCAGGCCGCCGGTGTCCCGGTTCCGTGCCCTTGACTTTCTCAAGATCGACCAGGTGATGGCCGAAACTGCTGCCATCAAGGACGAGCTAAAGCGCGCCGTGGACGAAATCCTTCAGTAGCCGGCGTTGCACTACTGCAGTGTCGATGCCTTGCCGGTCGAAAACGGCGACTGTGCCGCCGGTGGCAACGGTGGAACCGGCTCCTCCGTATGCTGGGGCTCGCTTGCGATGGCGTTGACGACGCGGAAGCAGACAAGCATCGACACCACGCCGAACACGACAGCGCCAAGGCCCCAACCGGCTATGACGCCGATCGCGCCCCAGTAATGTGCGCCGACCCAGACGAATGGGATTACGCCCAGCGTCGAGCGGCCCCAGTTGAACACCGTTGAATATGTCGGATAGCCGAGATTGTTGAACGCTGCGCTTGAGACGAAGATCGCGCCGTTGAACAGGAAGCTGCCGGCGGCGAAGTGGCAGAAGAAGACGATCAGTTCGCGGGCTACGCCTTCGGCGCCGAAAGCGCTGGCGATGGGATTGGCGAAGATCGCCAGCAGCGCCCAGACCACAAGCACATAGGCGATTGTGAACAGCAGGCTGTCACGCATCGTCGTGGTCAGGCGGTCGAATTTATGGGCGCCGTAGTTCTGGCCGAGGATCGGCCCGACTGCACCTGAAAGCGCGAAGATGACGCCAAAGGCGACAGGCACCAGGCGTCCGATGATCGCCCAGCCGGCCACGGCCTGGTCGCCGAAAGAGGCCATCTCGATCGTGACATAGGCGTTGCCGACAGGCGTCGCCACCTGGGTCAGCATGGCGGGGACGCCGATGGCGAAGAACGGTCGGACCGCTGCCCGCAGGCCACCCAGATCGGGAAGCTTGATCAGCTTGTGCACCACATGTGCACCGTGCAGCCCGATAGCCAGCATCACGAAGCGCGTCAGCACGGTAGAGATCGCAGCACCGTCGAGGCCAAGATGAAAGCCGAAGATGAGGATCGGATCGAGAATCGCGGCAGCGATGCCACTGCCGAGCGTCACGTACATTGCCCGCCGTGCGTCGCCGACGCCGCGCAGGATGCCGGTGGTGCACATGCCGAGCGCCATGATCGGGAACGATGGCAACACGATTTGGAGGAAGCGTGTCGAAAGATCGAGCGTGGGCCCGGTTGCGCCCAGCATCGACAGCATCGGACGCAGGAACGGCATCGCGGCGATGGTCAACAGCAAGGTCGCCAGCCCCATGAAAACCATCGATGCGCCACCCATGCGGGCGGCTTCCTCGCGCTGGCCACGGCCGAGGCAGCGGGCAACGAGCGCGCCGCATGCGATGGTGAAGCCGATCGAGATCGACAAGGTGAAGAACAAAAGCGTGGACGCAAACCCTATGGCGGCCGCCAGTTCTTCGACGCCGAGCCGCGAAATGTAGAAAAGATTGAGCGCATCGACGATGAAAATGGAAATCAGGCCAATCGAGCCGGTGCCAGTCATGACCACGACATGGCGCATCGTCGAGCCGGTGGTGAATTTTGCCGGAGCTGCCGCCGGGGCCTGTCTGGACATGCGATTTCCCAAGGATTTCGGCACCGAAGCGCCGCCGTCAGGTCGTTTGACCATGCACCCGCCCATTGCACAAGCGGGTTCGGGACAATAGATGGGTGATACGGGCCGCGACCAACGGGCGGCGATCAATCGGAACACGCCAATGAACGATACCAACGACGCCGCGAAACTGGCCGACCGGGTGGCGAGCCTCGTCGAGGCGGCAAAAAGAGCCGGCGCCGACGCCGCCGATGCGGTTGCCGTGCGTGGCCGCTCGACCAGCGTTTCGGTCCGTCTTGGCAAGGTCGAGGGCACGGAAGCCTCGGAGAGCGAGGATATGTCGCTCAGGGTTTTCGTCGGACAGCGCGTGGCCAGCGTGTCGGCGACCGCCGCGTCTGATCCCAAGACCCTTGCGGAACGCGCCGTCGCGATGGCGAAAGTTTCGCCCGAAGACCCGTATCAAGGCCTCGCAGATGCGTCCTTGCTGACCCACGCACCGCGCGATCTCGACCTCTTCGACAACACTGTGGTTTCGGCCGAGCGCCTGAAGGAAGACGCGCTCGCGGCCGAAGAGGCTGCTCTTGCCGTCAAGGGCGTGACCAATTCAGCCGGCGCCGGTGCCGCCGCAGGCCTGGGCGGTCTGGTACTTGCGACCTCTCACGGTTTCGTCGGCCACTATGTTGGCTCGCGCTTTTCGCGTTCCGCCAGCGTCATTGCCGGCGAGGGCACGTCGATGGAGCGCGACTATGAGTATTCCTCGCGCCTGCATTTCGCTGACCTGGACGCTGCCGACGAGATCGGCCGCAAGGCTGGCGAACGCGCGGTCAAGCGGCTCAATGCGCGCAAGGCGGCCACCGGCCCGGTCGACGTCGTCTTCGATCCGCGCGTCGCGCGCGGAATTGCCGGACATCTGGCAGGGGCGATCAACGGTGCTTCGGTCGCTCGCAAGACGAGCTTTCTGCGCGACATGATGGGCAAGCAGGTGGCCTCGGCGGCCATCACCGCGATCGACGAGCCGCTCAAGCGGCGTGGCCAGGCATCGCGGCCATTCGACGGCGAAGGCATCGAGGGTGCAACGCTCAAGATGGTCGAAAATGGCGTGCTCAACCATTGGTTCTTGTCGACCTCGGCCGCTCGCGAGCTTGGCCTGGTGACCAATGGGCGCGGCGCGCGCGGCGGGTCTTCGGTGTCACCGTCCTCGACCAATTTTGCCATCGAGCCCGGAGAAAAGTCGCCCGAAGACATCATTCGCTCGTTGAAGCGTGGTTTCTACGTCACCGAAGTGTTCGGCCAGGGTGTCGACATGGTAACGGGCGAATACAGCCGCGGCGCGTCGGGCTTCTGGATCGAGAATGGCGAGCTTGCCTGGGCGGTGTCAGAGGTTACGATCGCCTCCAACCTCAAGGACATGTTCCTGCGCATGGTGCCGGCAAGCGATCTCGACCGCAATTTTGGCACCGCGGCACCCACACTTTTGATCGAAGGCATGACCCTTGCCGGAGACTGAGATTATCGACAAAGCCGAGCTTCAGGCCGAACTTGAACTGCTGCGAGCGGCAGCTGCCGAGGCCGGGCGCATCGCCATGAGCTATTTTCGGCAGAGCCCTGAAGTCTGGTTCAAGGGCGGCAACTCGCCTGTCAGCGAAGCCGACTACGCTGCCGATCACTATCTGCGTGAAACCTTGATGGCGGCGCGGCCCGACTATGGCTGGCTGTCGGAAGAAACGTCCGACAATCTCGATAGGCTCGGCGCGCGCCGGACCTTCGTCGTCGATCCCATCGACGGCACGCGTGGTTTCGTCGAGGGTCGGACGGCCTGGTGCGTGAGTGTTGCCGTGGTCGAAAACGGTCGTTCGCTGGCCGGTGTGCTTGAGTGCCCCGCACGCGATGAGACTTATTGGGCTGTTGCCGGCGGAGGTGCGTTCCTCAACGGAGCTCCGCTCAAGGTTCGCGAAGCGGGCGAACGTGCGCGCATCGCTGGCCCAAAGCCGATGATCGACAAGATGCCGCAAGAATGGCAAGAGCGGCTCGACCGTGAAGCCTACATACCCTCGCTTGCGTATCGCGTGGCCATGATCGCTAGCGGTGTCCTCGATGCAACCTTCGTCAAGCCAAACGCGCATGACTGGGATATCGCAGCTGCCGAGCTTATATTGACCGAAGCGGGCGGCAAGCTGCTTGATAAAGCGGGCCGTCAGCCGGCCTTTGCCGGCCGCGACATCGTTCACGGCGCATTGATTGCGGGCAGTGGGACATTGCTCGATGTCATGGCTAGTGTGATTGCCAGTCACGACGGCTGAAGAATCTACGAAGTGTTCCAAAACGGCTCGCTTTGGTCTAGATCAGGCGGGCACTGAGAAGATGAATCAAGGAAGCAGATGTCCGAAGAAGACGGAAAAAAGCAGCTGTTGCATCTGGTGTTCGGCGGCGAGCTGACGAAGTTGGGTGGTACCGAGTTCCGCGATCTCGATGCGCTCGATATCGTTGGCATCTACCCCGACTACAAGTCGGCTGAACTGGCCTGGAAGGCGAAGGCGCAGGCGAGCGTCGACAATGCCCACATGCGCTACTTCGTGGTCCACTTGCATCGGTTGCTTGAGCCGGACGCGAAGGTCGCCGGTCAGAACTGATGGAGCAACCCCGCATGGCGTCGCCGGCTGCCAGGCCAGCGGCGAAGAAGAAGCGCGTCAAGCAGCCGGCGTCGAAGACGCTCTGGCGGCGCATTCGCGAGCCGCTTGCCAAGTCGCGCTTCGCCAAGGGGGCGGTTGCGAGCCTGTTGGCTGGTGCGATGCGCTTCGTCAAACTGACCAATCCGATGGCGAAAGGCTCGTTCAAGCTCGCGGGCGGCAGCTACTCTGACCGTGAACCGCTGATCATTGGCCTCTGGCACGGCCAGCATTTGCTTGCACCAGCGCTTTATCCGAGCGAGCGCGGCCTGGTGGCGATGGTGTCGCGCAGTGCCGATGCCGAGCTCAATGCGCTGGTCATCAACAAGTTTGGCATCGAGGCAGTACGCGGATCGGGTGGCCGCGAAACCAAGAGCAGGGTCGAAAAGGGCGGGGCGACAGCGCTCATTGCCCTGAAAAAGGCCATTGATGCGGGCAAGAACGTTTCCATGATCGCCGACATTCCGCATGGCACACCCCGCGACGCGGGCATGGGCATCATTCTTCTCGCGCGCATTTCAGGCAGGCCGATCGCCCCGACCGCCATCGCGACAAGCCGCCGCAAGGTGCTGGAAGCGACCTGGGACAAGACGACGATCAATCTGCCCTTTGGTCGCTGCGCGATCTTTGTCGCACCTCCGATCGAGGTGGCCGCAGACGCCGATGACGCCGAAATGGAGCGCAAGCGGCAGGAATTGACCGCTGCCATCGATTACGCCACCGAGCAGGCCTATCGCCTGGTGGACGGCACCCAATGAGCGAACGATGGGCCCGCGCTTTCCTGAAAGCCTACCGTTATGCCGGCGCCGCGGCCTATCCGATGGTCGGTGGCTATGTTGCCTGGCGCGCTTCCAAGGGCAAGGAAGACCACAATCGCCGCCGCGAACGCTATGGCGTGCCGAGCCGCGAACGGCCTGACGGGCCGCTGATCTGGTTTCATGCGGCAAGCGTCGGCGAAACAATCGCCGTGGTCCCGCTGATCGAGGCTATTCTCGGCTATGGTATCAATGTCGTTCTGACGACGGGAACCGTTACCTCCGCCCAGGTTGCCGAAGAGCGGCTGGGCAACCGCATCATCCATCAATATGTGCCGCTTGATCTCAAGCCCGCCGTCAGCCGCTTCCTCGATCATTGGCACCCAGATCTCGCCATCATCGCCGAGTCGGAAATCTGGCCGATGACCATCCTCGAACTCGGCGCGCGGCGTGTACCGCAGATCCTGGTCAATGGGCGGCTGTCGGACCGCTCGTTCAAGTCGTGGAAGAAGCGCAACTACATCGCGGAGGCGCTGTTCGAGAACATGGCCCATGTGGTGGCGCAGTCGGAGGTCGACGGCGAACGCTTCCGCGCACTCGGCGCTCGTCCCGTCACGGTGTCAGGCAATCTCAAGGTCGATACCTCGCCGCCACCGGTCGATGAACGCGCGCTATATCAGGTTCAACGCCAGATCGGCCGGCGTCCGACCTGGGCTGCAGTCTCGACCCATGATGGCGAGGAGGTCATGGCGGCAGAAGTGCACGCCATGCTGCGCAACCGTCATCGCAATCTGTTGACCATCATCGTGCCACGCCATCCCGATCGCGCGGAAGCGTTGATGACGGAGCTGACCGGGATGGGCCTGAATGTTGCCCGTCGAAGCACCGGCGACCAGATCATGGCCGACACCGATATCCTGCTTGGCGATACGATCGGCGAGATGGGCCTTTACTTGCGTCTCACCGAGATTGCCTTCGTCGGGCGTTCGATGACCTCCCAAGGCGGCCAGAACCCGCTCGAACCGGCAATGCTGGAAACCGCCGTCCTCGCAGGACGCAACGTCCAGAACTTCCGCGATACGTATCAGCGGCTGATCGATCGCGGCGGTGCCAAGATTGTCCGCGACCGCGACATGCTGGCCGGTGCGGTCAATTTCCTGCTCGGCAACGAGATTGCCCGCCACGACATGATGGCGGCAGGTGCTTCGACGGTCGAGGAAATGCGTGGCGCGCTTGCGCTGACGCTTAAAGCGCTTGAACCCTACATCCACCCATTGATCGTTCAGTCGCGCCTCAAGAGCGCGGGCGGGAGGTAGAGCTGGCCAGCGAAGCGCCTCCTTTCTGGTGGGAAAAGCCGGACTGGCGCGCTTTTGCGCTTTCCCCGGTCTCCTCGCTTTACGCCTTTGTCGCTGGCCGGCGGATGAAAGCCGCCCGGCGCGAGAAAGTGAACGCACCGGTGTTGTGCGTCGGCAACTTTACCGTGGGCGGCACCGGCAAGACGCCTGTCGCGATCGCACTTGCCAAGCAGGCGAAGCGGATGCACCTCGTGCCCGGTATCCTGTCGCGCGGCCATGGCGGCAACTTCGCCGAGCCCCATGTCGTCGATACTCATCATGACAGTGCCAAGCATGTTGGCGACGAGCCGCTGCTGCTGGCTGAACACGCGCTTGTCGCCGTCTCCGCCAACCGTGCTGCCGGCGCGCGGCTGCTCATCGAGCGCGGCTGCAATTTCCTCATCATGGACGACGGCTTCCAGAGCGCGCGCATCCACATCGACTATGCTTTGGTCGTGGTCGATGCGCGCTTCGGACTTGGAAATGGCCATGTCATCCCTGGAGGTCCGCTGCGCGCGCGGCTGATTGACCAACTGAGATTTGCCGATGCCATCCTCAAGATGGGAGAGGGTGACAAGGCCGATGCGGTGGTGCGTCAGGCGGCGCGTGCCGGCAAGCCCATCTTTGCAGCGACCGCCCGGCCTCGCAACACCAAGGCATATGCCGGCCGGCGCTTCCTGGCATTCGCCGGCATCGGTCATCCCGAGAAGTTCTTCGCCACGCTGAACAAGGCCGGAGGGACGGTGGTGCTCGAGCGCGCCTTCGCCGACCACCACTTCTATCTGCCCGACGATCTGGATGATCTGGTCGCCGCAGCCCAGGCTGGCGAGTTGGAATTGGTGACGACATCGAAGGACGCCGCACGGCTGCGCCACGGTGCTGCTTCGCCGGAGTTCCTTGAGCGCCTGAACGTGATGGAAATCGATGCCGTCTTTGACATCGAGCATACGGCCGAGCGCATCGTCGGCGAAACGCTTGAAGCCTGGCGGCGGCGAAAAGTCGCCGGCTGACTAGCCGCGCTTGCGCAGATCCGGGTTCATTTCGATCTCGCGCGCCAGAGAAATCTCGGCGTCGCGATAGGGCTCCTGGCGGGCGACGCTCCAGTATTTGAGCTCGTCGAGCGGGATCGACTCCGCAGTCACCGCACAGCGCACGAATGAACCAGGGCTCGTAACCTGGAAATCGCCGTCGAGATAGCGAATGCGGGCTTCGCGTGCGCCGGGGCCTTCGAAACGGTTCATCATCGCTTTTTGCTCAACATCCTGGTGCAGGCGCCCCAAAATCGGGATCGGTCAACGGCAAGTATCGTGCACAGGTTCAAATCTCGTCCGCAGTCTCTCCAGACGGAGTGACTGCAATTGGGCTTTTACGGCCACCAAATGCCTGAGGTCAAGTTACCTGTCCTCGCCGAGAAACCGTTCTATCCGTTCGGGCGAAAGACCTGCTTGTGCACCGATGCGGTGCGCGAGTTCCGCTGCAGCAGGCCGGGGACGTCCGACAGGGCGGTCGAGCCAATAAGACACCGGGTTGAGTGCACTCCGCTCATCCACAACAGCGACGCGGCCGGATTGCATCTGCTGTTCGGTCAATGGCGGTCGAGCCAAGGCTATGCCGAGGCCATGAGCGGCGGCGTCCAGTACCAGATTGTAGTCCTCGAAACGGCGATCTTGCGGCCGGGGACGGTAGTCCAGCCCATGGGCGCTGAACCAGGAGCGCCAACTGGAAGCATCCGAGTCGTGGATGAGCGGGTAGTTCAACAATCGTTCGGCCTTGCCTGACCCGATCTGGGTGGCTAGCGCTGGCGCGGCGATCGGGAAGCAGTACTCTTCGAAAAGCTGCATCGACACCCTGCCGGGAATCTTGCCGCGTCCGCAACGCACCGACAGATCAATGCCTTCGTCGGCAAGGTCGGCCTGGCGGATGTCGATGTCGAGCACGATCCGCAGCGGGGTGGCGCCTGCTTCAAGTGCTGAAAGGCGCGGCATCAACCACAGCCCGGCTACCGACGGGATGGAAGTCAGCCGCACCACCGCGGCCCCACGCTGCTCGACCCAGCGGTCGGTCGTGTTGGCGATCAGCGAAAAAGCCTCGCTGGTCCTGCGATGAAGGCGCTGGCCTTCGAGCGTCAGCGAAACGCCGCGTGCCTTGCGCTCGAACAGTTTCAGGCCGAGCCAACTTTCCAGCTTGGCGACCTGCCGGCTGACGGCACCATGCGTCATGTTGAGCTTTTCGGCAGCCGCCGAGAAGCTGCCTGTGCGCGCCGCTGCCTGGAAGGCGCGCAGGGTTTCAAGCGGCAGCATCGGTTCCAAGCTGTGATCCATGTTCACAGCTGATCGTTGATTTATTCGTTTGTCAATCAGCTCGGCCGCGCGCATCTACGTCGCAAGTGAAATACGCGGGGGGCCATTGCCATGACGATCGAGACCAGCACGTTGAATTCGACACAGGCTGCATCAGCCGTGACCGTCCTCGCGGTGGTGATCACCATAGTCGGATGGGCCTCGTCCTTTCCGGCTATTCGCGCCGGGCTGAGCGCCATCGACCCGATCGAACTCGGCGCGTTGCGCTTTGCCATCGCAGCGGTCCCGTCGGCGATCTACCTGATGGTCATGCGTCCGGCCTTGCCGGCGCTGAACGAACTCTGGCGCTTTGCCTTTGGCGGCGCGGTCTTTGTCGCGCTTTACACGGTCCTGCTGAACTATGGCGAGATGACCGTCTCGGCAGGCGCCGCGAGCTTCATCATCAACGTCAATCCGATCATCACGGCGGTATTGGCAATGATCCTTCTGGGCGAGCGCTTTCCGGTTCTCGCCTGGATGGGAACCTTCTTGTCGTTCACCGGCATCGGCATCATCGCACTTGGCGAAGGCCAGGGCCTCACCTTCAACACCGGTGCCTCGCTGATCCTCGGATCGGCGCTGTGCACTTCCATCAACAGCATCGTCCAGAAGCGCCTGTACAGCCGCCACCGGCCACTGACCGTTTCGGCGTGGAACATGATCCTGGGCGCGATCTGCCTGGCCCCCGCGCTGCCCAACGGCGTTGCGCAGATGGCTGCCGCCGGCGCCGAGCCATTCTGGTCGGTCATCTATCTCGGCATCGTGCCGAGCTTGATCGCCTATGCCAGTTGGTCGGTCGCCCTGTCGCGCCTGCCGGCGTCGCGCGCTTCCAACTTCATGTACTGTGTGCCGCCGGTGGCTGTGCTGATCGGCTTCGCTTGGCTCGGCGAGACGCCTGGCCTGTCCGGCATCCTCGGCGGCGCGCTGGCGCTGGCAGGCGTGGTGCTGGTCAATCTGAAGCGCTGAATGGCTACCTGCGGCCGAACAGCTTTTCGATGTCGGCAAGCTTGAGTTCGATATAGGTCGGGCGCCCGTGATTGCAGGTACCCGACCCCGGCGTCGCCTCCATCTGGCGCAGCAACGCGTTCATCTCTTCGGGCCTGAGACGGCGGCCAGAGCGCACCGAGCCGTGGCAGGCCATGGTCGCGGCGATGGCGTCGAGACGTTCCTTCAGCGTATCTGAGGTGTCGCTGTCGGCGATCTCGTCGGCGAGGTCGCGGACCAGCTGGGTAACGTCGGTCTCGCCAAGCATCGCGGGCGTTTCGCGCACGGCGACAGCTCCCGGGCCGAAGCGCTCGATGCCGAGGCCGAAGCGGGCAAGCGTCTCGGAATGCAGCGCCAGCCGCTCGGCATCTTCTTCCGGCAGGTCGACGATCTCCGGCATCAGAAGCATTTGCGCTGGCACAGGGCGCGCATGCAGCGCGTTCTTGAGCGCCTCATAGACCAGGCGCTCATGGGCGGCGTGCTGGTCGACGATAATGAGCGAATCCCTGGTCTGGGCGACGATGTAGTTCTCGTGGACTTGCGCGCGCGCGGCTCCCAATTCGCTCTGCAGCAAGGTCTCGGCGACCTCGCTCAACCCAGCGCGCGCGTCGGCGCTATGCAGTGGCCCGGTGTCGAAGCTCGCCTGCCTCTGTTCGGCAAAACCGGTGTCGAGTGGCCGGTGCGGCGAGCGCAGTGGGTCGAAGCCCGCCGAGGTGGAGGCGCGAAAATCGGGGTTGTAGGCGCGATGGCCACTGGCCGGGCCAGGATGTCCGTAGCTAGCCGCACCGGGGCGGAACGCACCCATCATGGCTTGCGTGCCCGTGGTGGCCGGGCGGATGCCCGCACCTGCCAACGCCTGGCGCACCGCTCCGACGATCAGTCCACGCACAAGGCCGGGGTCGCGGAAACGAACATCTGCCTTGGCCGGATGAACGTTGACGTCGACAAAGGCGGGGTCGAGCGTGAGGAAAAGCACCGTCACCGCATGCCGGTCGCGCGGCAGTACGTCGGCGTAGGCGCCGCGTATGGCCGAGGCGATCAGCTTGTCGCGCACCGGACGGCCGTTGACATAGGCATATTGCTGCAGCGCGTTGCCCCGGGTGTAGGACGGGATCGAGACATGGCCCTCAAGGCGCACGCTTTCGCGCGCGGCCTCTATCGCGATCGAATTGTCGGGGAAATCCTTGCCCATCACCTGGGCGATGCGGGTTAGCCTGCCTTCAATATCGTCCGACGTGGCGGAGAGTTCCAGCGTTGAGCGGTCGGTTCCCGAAAGCGTGAAGCGCACGGCGGGGAAGGAAATCGCGATACGCTTGACCACGTCGGCGATGGCGGTGGCCTCGGCGCGCTCGGTCTTCATGAATTTGAGCCGGGCAGGGGTGGCATAAAACAGGTCGCGCACTTCCACGGAGGTGCCGCGGTTGGTCGGTGCCGGGCGCACCGCCGAGACGCGGCCGCCTTCGACGGTGATTTCGGCACCACTGTCGGCAGCCTTGGTTCGCGAGCGGATGGCGAGTTTTGATACAGAGCCGATCGACGGCAACGCCTCGCCACGGAAGCCGAGCGAGCGGATGTCGAGGATGTCGTCGCCGAGCTTGGAGGTGCAGTGGCGCGAGATCGCCAGCGAAAGCTCTGCTTCGGGCATGCCCGAACCGTCGTCGACGACGCGGATCAGGTTGAGCCCTCCGCCGGCGGTGGCCACCTCGATGCGCGACGCGCCGGCATCCAGCGCGTTCTCGACCAGTTCCTTGACCACGCTGGCAGGTCGTTCAACGACCTCGCCGGCAGCGATCTGGTTGATCATCGTTTCGGAAAGCTGGCGAATGGACATCCAGGCACTATAGCGGGATTCGCCTCGGCGCGGACAGGCTATTGCCTACGACAGCTGCCGGAATTTCCCCGGGAAAGCGGCTACTTACGGGTAAAATCATCCTCCCAGGTTTGATCTCGATCCGGGCTTGAGGGGCACCGCGTCCCACCGTGCGCGTTGTTTTACCTGCGTGCGGCAACGATAAGTTGCGTTATGATGCCGGGGCAAATGCGATCTTATCCAAGGCTGTCCGAAGCGACCTGCCTTGGACCTGTGGAGGTGCCGATGGAAAACGTCTGGGCTCTGGACAGGATCAACCGTCAGAAGGACGCCAAGCTGCTGCTGGCATTTCTTCTCGAAAAGAATCGTAAGGCGGTCCTCAAGGGTGAGCGCGGTGTATCGGTGAACATCAGCGCTCCTTGGGGGGCGGGAAAGACGTTCTTTCTGTCTCGTTTTGCAAAGCAGCTCAGGCAGGAGAACTACTGCGTCGCGCAGCTCGACGCGTGGCGAGACGATCACACCGACGATCCCGTCGTGGCGGTCATGCATGCCGTGCTGCAAGGCATCGGCAAGAAGCAGAAAACGGCATTGAAAGTCGTCTCTGCCTTCAAAAAGAACTTTGGCAGGATTGGCTGGCGGCTGGTCAAGGGCGGCTTCAAGCGTGCCGCAACCGTGCTTGTCGACAAGGACGAGGTCGAGGGCATACGAGACGACATGGCCAACACGATCGCGAGTGTCGGCGACGAGACCATATCCGCATTCGCTGATGCAGCCCTGGCAAACTATGATGCCGCAAAACAGGCAGTGGAGGATTTTCGCAAGTCACTGGTCGAAATCGTGACCAAGATCGACAAGAAGCCGCTTTTCATTGTCGTCGATGAGCTCGACCGTTGCCGTCCAACCTACGCCATCCTGCTATTGGAGCGGCTCAAGCACCTGTTCGACGTTCCCAACGTGGTGTTCCTGGTCGCGACCAATCTGCCTCAACTCGCCCACACAATCCGCGCTGTCTACGGGCAAGGCTTCGATGCGGAACGTTATCTGTTTCGCTTTTTCGACCGAACCTACGCCTTGTCACCACCGCCACTCGCTGAATTTGTCGCGGTGCAATGGGAGCACTACGAACTAAGTTCCGATCGGTTCATTTCGTTTCATGGCATCGAACATCAGCAGGTCGTCGCCTCGATTGCCGAGGTTTTGGGTATGTCGATGCGCGACGTTATCCAGGCCATGGATTTGCTTACCCATGTCAGCGAGCAGTTCTATCCGACCGTAAAGCTGCCGCTGCCTTACGTGTTCTGCCTGTGTTGCGTGTTTCAGCAGGCAAATCTCGAATTGTTCGACTATCTCACAGTCAACGAACGCTATCCTGAAAAGGAACACCTCAAGGATTTTTTGTCGATGCTGCCCGCGGACAAGATCTTCGGCCGTCCGGCACCAGGCCAAGTCATGTGGGCCGCAGGCTCGGAAATGGTTTCGTTGCGCGACATAGCCAAGGCATTCCGCAGTTTCGTCGCCGGCGGTCTGGCCGACGGGGAGAAGGATCCCAATCTCCTGGGCCTCTACGTCGAAAAGTATAGGGTTGAAGAACTGGGTAAGCTCAACGGCGATGGCGGCGCACTCGGTTCTGGCGGTCGTTCCATCCTGCGCGAGCTGCCCGGCATAATTGCGAGTGTGGGCGGAACATTGGCCGCGCCAAAGGAAGCGTAGGGGTCAAGCCTGCGTTGCCAGCCAGTCGCGCACCTTTTCCGCGCTTTCGCTGAGCGGACGGTTCTTAGGCCAGGCGACATGGAAGCCCTTGCCGGTGGTCATGACGTGATCGGTCAGGCGCACAAGCAGCCCGGCGGCGATCAGCCGGTCGGTGAGATGGCGCCAGCCGAGTGCGATGCCCTGGCCCTCCATCACGGCCTGGATGACGAGGACGTAGTCGTTGATGACAAGTCCGCGCTTGGCCACGGCTCCGTTGAGACCCGCAGACTGGAACCATTCGTTCCAGGTTGCGGCCGGGCGGAAAGGCTCTTCGAGATGGATCAGGTGGTGCAGCGTCATCTCTGCCGGGGTCTGTGGTGTGCCCGCGCGCGCGACATAGGCCGGGCCGGCCACGGGGTAAATCTCCTCGCCCGATATAGGCAGCAACTCGTAGTCGGGCCAATCCTCGGCGTCGCCGCCGCGAATGCCCAAGGGAATACCTTCGGCGACCAGATCGAGATCGCGGTCGGCGGTCTGGATGCGGAGGTCGATGCCGGGCAGGTCATCGCGGAATTTCTGGAGCCTGGGCATCATCCAGAATGAGGCAAAGGCGGTGGATGCCGACAGCGTGACATGCATCCCGCCCGTGCGCGCCCTCAATTCCTCTGCGGATTTTCGGATGTGGGAGAGCCCCAGCGTGACGTCGGCATGAAAGCGCTCTCCGGCCTCGGTAAGCAAAACCTGGCGGTGGCGGCGCTGGAACAGCTGTGCGCCAAGCTGCTCTTCAAGCCTCCGGATCGCGTAGGAAACGGCGGCCTGGGTCATGCCGAGTTCGCGACCTGCGGCGGTGAAGCTCGTCAGGCGGCCGGCGGCTTCGAAGACAATCAGGTTGCCGGCGGAAGGCAGGAGATGGCGCAGGCTCTGCATAAATGTAGCTTATGCAAATGATGAGGATTTTCAAGCGTCACAGCAACCGATCCAAAGGCTAGCTTCATGCTGGAATGTTGTGGAGCCTTGCATGAACGTCGCCGCCCCTGATATCAAGACCGAGCCTGCAAAACGCCGCGAGCGCGGCGGCCGCAATGCCCGCCGCGAGCAGCGCTCGCATGGGCCCGAGGCGCATGGCCGGCCATACATTGTGCGCAACATCCCGACCTACGACATATTGTCGGAGGAAAACCTCGTCCGCATAGAAGAGACGGCCGATCGCATTCTTGCCGAAATCGGCATCGAGTTTCGCGACGATCCGGCATCGCTCGACCACTGGAGGCGGGCGGGGGCCAAGGTCCACGGCGTACTGGTCAAATTCGAGCCGGGGCTTCTGCGCGAATTGCTGAAGACCGCGCCTGCCCAGTTCACCCAGCACGCGCGCAATCCCGAACGTTCGGTCGAGATCGGCGGCAAGAGCGTGGTGTTTTCGCCGGCCTATGGCTCGCCTTTCGTCATGGATCTCGACAAGGGCCGGCGCTACGGCACCATTGAGGACTTCCGCAATTTCGTGAAGCTGGCGCAGTCATCGCCATGGCTTCATCATTCGGGCGGCACGATCTGCGAGCCGGTCGACGTGCCGGTCAACAAGCGCCATCTCGACATGGTCTACAGCCATATCCGCTATTCCGACCGCGGCTTCATGGGCTCGGTGACCTCGGAGGGCCGGGCGGAAGACTCAATAGATATGGCCCGCCTTGTCTTTGGAGACAGCTTCGTCGACCGGAATTGCGTCATCTTGGGTAACGTCAACGTCAACTCGCCGCTGGTCTGGGACGCCACCATGACCACGGCATTGCGGGCCTATGCCCGTGCCAATCAAGCGGCGGTGATCGTGCCCTTCATCCTCGGCGGCGCCATGGGTCCGGTGACCAATGCCGGTGCCATCGCCCAGTCGCTGGCAGAGACCATGGCAGGCTGCGCGCTGACGCAGCTCGAACGCCCCGGCGCGCCCGTCATCTTCGGCAACTTCCTGTCGTCGATGTCGCTGCGCTCGGGCTCGCCGACCTTTGGTACGCCTGAACCGGCCATCGGTTCGATGGTCATCGGTCAACTTGCAAGAAGGCTGAACCTGCCGCTGCGCTGCTCCGGCAACTTCACCACCTCGAAGCTGCCCGACGCGCACGCCATGAACGAAGGCACGATGTCGATGCTGGCGGCCGTGCATTGCGGCGCCAACTTCATCCTGCACTCTGCAGGCTTCCTCGACGGGCTGTTGTCGATGTCGTACGAGAAGTTCGTCATGGACGCCGATTTCTGCGGCTCGTTGCACACCTATCTCGACGGCGTGAAGATCGACGACAACCAACTGGCGCTTGACGCTTTCAAGGAAGTCGGGCCTGGCAACCACTTCTTCGGCTGCGCCCACACCATGGCCAATTACGAAACGGCGTTTTGGGATTCAGCCATCGCCGACAACGAACCCTATGAGAAGTGGGAAGCGGCGGGTTCCGTCGACGCTGCCACGCGCGCCAACAAACGCTGGAAGACGATGCTCGCCGAATACGAAGCGCCGCCGCTGGACGTTGCTATCGACGAGGCGCTCAACGACTTCATGGCGCGCAAGAAGGCGTCGATGGACGATGCGTGGTATTGACGAGGACCGGTCAGAGCGGAATATCTTTGTCTGCACATAGGCGAGGCTGAGACATGACCAAGTTGCTCGAACAGGCATTGGAGGCCGCCCGAAAGCTCTCCCGGGATGACCAGGACGAGATTGCTCGCGCGATCTTCGAATTGGTAGGTGCTGGGTCGGCTGGACCTGTTCCGCTGACCGCCGACGAGCGCTTGGCCATCGAACAATCCCGCGCTGCCGCTGTGCGTGGCGAGTTTGCATCCGATGAGCAAATCCGGGCGGTCTGGGCGAAGCACGGCGGATGAGGTTGCGCTACACCCTTCCGGCTCTCGCCGACCTTGAAGGGATACTCGACCATATCGCCAATCAATCGCCGTCTGGCGGCCGGAAAGTCGCCAAGCGCATAAAGATGATCACCGAATTGCTGTGCCGCCACCCCGAGGTGGGCCGGCTGACTGAAGTGGAGGGTATCCGGCGGATCAATACGAGGCCCTATCCCTATCTGATCTTCTACGAGCTTGCGGACAACGAGATTATTGTTCACGCGGTGCGGCATGGCGCGCGCGATCCGGCCGACATGCCGGGATCGGACGGTTCGTAATGTGGTATGGAACGCCAGCTGTTGTATTTGCGTGCTTGCCGCTTTGGGTCACCCCCGCCTTGGCCGGAACGCCGCTGGAGGCGGTCAGGCCGTTCTACGATCATGTCGGGCTGGAACTCGATCCTGCCGAGCGCGGCCGCTTCGTTGATCCGGCGAAGGCCGTGCTCGATGCCCGCCACCAACTCGTAAAGTCTGGCCAGGGCGATTGTCTTGATACGAACATGCCGCTCGACAGTGCCGCCTACGACAAGGCCGAGCTCGACAAGAGCCTGAAGCTGAACGAAGCGGAGAGTGGTGAAAGCGCGATCGTGGTTGCAACGTTCATGGCATTAGGCGAGCCCCACCGCATGCAGTGGAAGCTGAAGAAGGTCGACGGCGAATGGAAGATCGCCGACTTCTTGTCGGTGACCAACGAATGGGCGTTCAGCCTGTACCAATGCGAATAAACGCACCTGACATGCCTCGCCGCAGCTCAGCCGCGCCCGCGATAGGGCGCGACCCCGGTGTCGGGCAGCCACGATCCCTCCGGCGGAGCGCCGGTCTGCCAGAACACGTCGATGGGGATGCCGCCGCGCGGATACCAGTAACCGGCGATGCGCAGCCACAACGGCTTGGTTGCTTCGACGATACGGCGGCCGATCATGACGGTGCAGTCCTCGTGGAAGGCGCCGTGGTTGCGAAACGAGACCATGAACAGCTTCAGCGACTTGGATTCAACCAGAAGTCTGTCCGGCGCATAGTCGATGACGATGTGGGCGAAATCGGGCTGACCTGTCACCGGGCACAGCGAGGTGAACTCGGGGCAGGCGAAACGCACGATTGCCGGCGGGCCGCCGACGCGTTCGTAGGGCACGGTCTCGAGCACGGCGGTTTCCGGCGAGGTCGGCGTTTCGACCCGGGTGCCGAGTTGGGTGAGGGTGTCGGTGACAGTCATTGGGTGGCTCTTCAGAATTGCCATGGCCCATTGCTCGCGCTTGGGCGGACGCCAAACTGCACGGGCCAGATTTTCAAGTGGCGTGTATTAGCGCCGGATAATGCAGGAATGCAATGACCAGCAACGACCCGCTTCTCCAGCCTTACCAGCTCAAGCACCTGACGTTGAAAAACCGCGTCATGTCGACCAGCCACGAGCCTGCCTATTCCGAAGACGGCATGCCCAAGGAGCGCTACCGGCTCTATCATGCCGAAAAGGCAAAGGGTGGGATGGCGCTGACGATGACGGCGGGTTCGGCAATCATCTCCCGCGATAGCCCGGCCGCATTCGGCAATCTGCACGCCTTTGACGACGCCATCGTGCCGTGGCTCAGCGAACTCGCAGACGACTGTCACGAGCACGACTGCAAGGTGATGATCCAGATCACCCATCTCGGCCGTCGCACCAACTGGAACAAGGCCGACTGGTTGCCGGTGCTCAGCGCTTCGCCTGTGCGCGAGGCTGCTCATCGTACCTTCCCGAAGACCATCGAGGACTGGGACATCGAGCGTATCGTCGCTGACTATGCCTCCGCCGCCCAGCGCATGCAGGCGGCAGGGCTCGATGGCATCGAGTTCGAGGCCTATGGCCATCTGATGGATGGCTTTTGGTCGCCTGCCACCAATCATCGCGACGATGATTATGGCGGCTCGCTCGACAACCGCCTGCGTTTCACCTGGCGGGTGATCGATGCGGTTCGTGCCGCGGTCGGCAAGGAATTTGTCGTCGGCATTCGCATGGTCGCCGACGAGGATTTCGACAAGGGCCTGTCGAAGGAAGACGGCATCGAGATCGCCCGGCGGCTGGCTTCGGCGGGAAAATTCGACTTTCTCAACATCATTCGCGGCCATATCGACACCGACGCAGCACTTACCGGCCTCATTCCACTGCACGGCATGGCCTCGTCGCCGCATCTCGACTTTGCCGGCGAAGTCAGGGCGGCAACCAAGTTTCCGGTCTTCCATGCCGCGCGCATTTCCGATGTCGCCACTGCCCGCCACGCGGTAGCCACCGGCAAGCTCGACATGGTCGGCATGACGCGTGCCCATATCGCCGAGCCGCATATCGTCAAGAAGGTGATGGAGGGCCGCGAGCACCAGATCCGTCCGTGCGTCGGCGCCACTTATTGCCTCGACCGCATCTATGAAGGCGGCGGCGCATTGTGCATCCACAACGCCGCCACGGGACGCGAAGCAACAATCCCGCATCTGATTTCACGCACCGAGGGCCCGCTGCGCAGGGTCGTCGTTGTCGGCGCAGGTGCCGCCGGTCTTGAGGCCGCAAGGGTGTTGGCCGAACGCGGTCACAAGGTGACAGTGCTGGAAGCGTCGAGCCAGGCTGGCGGGCAGGTGCGGCTTGCAGCCCAGAACCCGCGACGGCGTGAACTGATCGGCATCGTCGATTGGCGCCTGGCCGAGATGGAACGTCTCGGGGTCGATATCCGCTACGATATCTGGGCCGGCAGCGGCGACGTTTTGGCGCTCGATCCCGATGCTGTGGTGATCGCCACTGGCGGCCTGCCGCAGAACCCGCCGCTCGACGCCGGCGACGAGCTTGTGACGTCGAGTTGGGACATCATCGCCGGCAGCGTCAAGCCGGCGCAAGACGTGCTGCTTTATGACGACAATGGCGGCCATCAGGGCATGACGGCTGCCGAGTTGATCGGCAAGGCCGGCTCGAAGCTGGAGTTGGTCACACCCGAGCGGTTGTTTGCACCTGAAATGGGTGGCATGAACCATGTGCCTTACATGGAGGCATTTCATCGTGCCAGCGTGAAGATCACCATCAATACGCGGCTGAAATCGGTCAGGCGCGAGGGCAACCAACTGGTCGCCACCCTGTCCTCCGACTACGCCAAAGGCTGGAGCGAGGAGCGTAGCGTCGACCAGGTGGTGGTCGAGCATGGCACCTTGCCGCTGGATGACCTCTATCTGGAGCTCAAGCCGCTGGCGAAGAATGGTGGTGCCATCGACTATGAACGCCTGATCCACGGCGGAGAGATTTTCCCGGACAAGAACCCGGACGGCCGCTTCCTGCTCCTGCGCATTGGTGACGCCGTGCAGGCGCGCAACATCCATGCCGCCATCTATGACGGCATCCGCTTCGGCCTCAGGATCTGACGACCTCCGCCGTCAGCCAGCGGACGAATTCGCGCAGCCCCGGCCGATCTTCGCTGCCGGGGCGGAAGGCGAGCCGGTAGGGCACTTCGCCAGCGATGCGGTTGGGCGAAGCCATGACCAGCTTGCCGGCGGCGAGTTCGCGCTCGGCCAGCACCTCCGGCACGAGCGCGACGCCGAGGCCGGCGATGGCCGCCTCGACGACCATCGAGAACTGCTCGAAGCGGTGGCCGCGCAGGGTGGTGCGCGGGTCGATGCCTGCGGCCTGGAACCATTGCAACCACAGGGTCGGGCGCGTCGACTGCTGCAGCAGTGGCAGCGCGGCAAGTTCAGCGTCGTCGAGCGCGGCGCGACCGTCGAGCAAGGCCGGCGAGGCGACCACCACCAATTCCTCGTCGAACAGTCTGAAAATGCCTGGCTGTCCGGGCTCGGCCGGGCCGCGCTGGATCGCGGCGTCGAAGGTCTCCGTCTCGAAGTCGACGGTCTCCAGCCGCACGGCTAGGTCGATGGCAACATGCGGGTGGGCGGCGTGGAAGCCGGCGAGCCTGGGGATGAGCCAGCGGTCGGCGAGCGTCGGCAACACCGCGATGCTCAGCACGTCCGACTGGCCGCCAAAGGCCATGGTGCGCACCGCGGCCTCATGCAGGCTGTCGAGGATAGCCTCGGCGTCGCGGGCAAAGCGTCGGCCGGCATCCGACAGCGCAAGCCTCTGCCTGACTCGATGGAACAGCGCCACGCCCAGCCGGTCCTCGAGCTGGCCGATGGAGCGGCTGACCGAGCTCTGCGTCAGGCCGAGCTGATCGGCGGCGCGAATTGTCGTGCCGAGGCTGGCGCAGGCGCGGAACGCCTCAAGCTCTGCAATCGTCGGGACATAGGTGCGGCGCATCGCCTGGCCTCAGGTCGAGTTGATCGAATTTACGCATAAACTTCGCGAGATTACTTGTTAGCGAAAAGTGCCGAAGCGGTCTAGGATGGCAACAAATCACCTGTTTTCCGGAGGAACCATGAGCGCATCCACACCGGCCGGCGGCGGCAGCTTTGTCTGGGCCGATCCGTTCCTGCTTGAAGACCAGCTGACCGAGGACGAGCGCATGGTGCGCGATGGCGCCGCCGCCTTCGCCGCCGACAAGCTCGCCCCTCGCATCGAGGAAGCCTATCTCGACGAGAAGACCGATCCGGCGATCTTCCGCGAAATGGGCGAGGCCGGCCTGCTTGGCATCACCGTTCCCGAAGAATATGGCGGCCTTGGCGCCAGCTACGTGACTTACGGCCTGGTGGCGCGCGAGGTCGAGCGCATCGATTCGGGCTATCGCTCTATGATGAGCGTGCAGTCGTCGCTGGTCATGTATCCGATCTATGCCTACGGCTCCGAGGAACAGCGCAAGAAGTACCTGCCCAAGCTCGCTTCTGGCGAATGGATCGGCTGCTTCGGCCTGACCGAGCCGGATGCGGGTTCCGACCCGGGCGGCATGAAGACCCGAGCCGAAAAGACCGCCAGCGGCTACAAGATCTCCGGCTCGAAGATGTGGATCTCCAATGCGCCGATCGCCGACGTCTTCGTCGTCTGGGCGAAGTCGGCAGCGCATGACAACCAGATCCGTGGTTTCGTGCTCGAAAAAGGCATGAAGGGCCTTTCTGCGCCGAAGATTGGCGGCAAGCTCTCGCTGCGCGCCTCGATTACAGGCGAGATCGTCATGGAAGGCGTCGAGGTCGGCGAAGACGCCCTGCTGCCCAACGTCTCAGGCCTGAAGGGTCCGTTCGGCTGCCTCAACCGCGCCCGTTACGGCATTTCCTGGGGCGTCATGGGTGCTGCCGAGGATTGCTGGCACCGTGCCCGCCAGTATGGCCTCGACCGCAAGCAGTTCAACAAGCCTCTGGCCGGAACTCAACTTTACCAGAAGAAGCTCGCCGACATGCAGACCGAGATCGCGCTCGGCCTGCAGGGTTCGTTGCGTGTCGGCCGTCTCATGGACGAACACAAGTTCGCCCCCGAGATGATTTCGCTGGTCAAGCGCAACAATTGTGGCAAGGCGCTCGACATCGCCCGCCAGGCCCGCGACATGCACGGCGGCAACGGCATCCAGATCGGCTATCACGTCATGCGCCACGCGCAGAACCTGGAAACGGTCAATACCTATGAGGGCACGCATGACGTGCACGCGCTGATCCTTGGCCGGGCACAAACCGGTCTGCAGGCGTTCTTCTAGACCTGCCATATCGAGATACTGCATTGGCGGCCGTGGGAGCGATCCTGCGGCCGCTCTTCCTTTCAGGCATAATTGTTGAATGGAGTTGCGCGTAGCTTTCGTATTATAGTGCTCTTGGCGCGAACATGCTTCGGCTATGGCGCGGGTTGTTTCATCGATTTGAAACAATGGTGACAGCTGCCAACCTCAAACGGTTACATCACCTCGATAATCCCCGACTTGCCCGGCAGTTTTCGCCGGTTGCAGGAGAGGGGATTTTGCAAGTGACCGCCCAGGCCAAGGTTGAGATTGCCAGCCAGATTTTGTGGTTTGGCGACAATCTCATGACGATCCGTGTTCCCGCGAGTGCGGGAAATGACCAGATCAGCATCATCGAATGCCGCATGCCGCAAGGTGAAACGACGCCGCTGCACGTCAATCTCTGTGAAGACGAGATCATCCATATTCTGGAAGGGACGATGTGCTTTCGCGTTGATGGCAGGATCTTCCTTGCTCATGCCGGCCAGACCGTGATGGCGCCCAAAGGCATTCCGCATACGTTCCGCGTCGACTCGGCCGATGGCGCCACGTGCCTGATCGTCACCCAGGGAGGCGATTTCGAGCAAATGATCCGTCAGATGAGCGTGCCGGCGCCGTCGGCAACCTTGCCGCCCAAGGCCGAGCGGACACCGGAAACTGCCAAGCGGTTCTTCGAAATCTGCGCGAAAAACAACATCCAGGTCATCGGCGCGCCGCTACCATAGCGCCGATGCCGGGCTGGACGGGTGCGGGGGCGTGTCCGTCCAGCCATCTATTGTGATTTGCTGGCGAATATTGGGTCGCCGAATAGGGATGGGTCAGCATCGAGACCCAACCCTCTCCCGGCGGGCAGGCTCATCATGCCGTCCGCGATGAAGAATTCGCCGCGCGCGTTCGACACCGTCACCCAGTTGTGGAAGTCGACGGTATGCTGCCTGAGCCCTTCCGGCGTCGACAAAAGCAGGTTGGAATAGGCGGCCGTGCCGATCTGCGCGCCGCCCGTATCCTCGATGGTCACCTTGAGGTTCTTGGCAATCGCGATGTCGCGGAGAAGCTTGGCCTTGGTCAGGCCGCCGACACGCGCGAGCTTGATGGTGATGCCATCGACCAGGCCGTCCGATATGGCGCGCAACAGCACGTCCGCTCCGTCGATGGTTTCATCGAGAACCAGCGGCCGGTCAGTGGCGCGGCGGATGGCCAGGTTTTCCTCGTAACTCGCGCAGGGCTGCTCGAGCGTATAGTCGAGCAACCGCGTAGCCATCAGGAAGCGGCGGGTTTCGGCTGTGCCCCAACTCGCATTGGCGTCGCAGAAGAGCACGGTGTCTGCGGGAACGGCTGTCCGGACGGCTTCCAGCCGGGCGATATCCTCGTTGACGTCGAGCCCGACTTTGACCTGCAAGCGGCGATAACCCTCGGCGACGTATCCTTGCGCTCGTATCGCCATCGCGTCGGGAGACTGCTGGGCGATCGAGCGGTAGAGAGGTAGCCTGGTGCCCTCGGCACCTCCGCTCATGCTGGCAACCGACAGCCCTGAACGCTTGCCGGCAAGATCCCACAGCGCCATGTCGATCGCCGATTTCGCATAGGGATGGCCCTTGAGCAGCAGGTCCATGCGCCGGTTCAGCGCCTCGATGCCGGAGGCATCATAGCCAAGCAGTTGCGGTGCCAACTCCTTCATCGCCTCGCGGGCGCCGGCCGCGAATGACGGATCGTAGAAGCTGCCGAGCGGCGCCATTTCGCCGTAGCCGGCGATGCCGTCGCGGCTGGTGATCTCGACGATCGTCGAATCGAACCCCTCGGCGCTACGCCCGCCTGAACAGCGATAGGTCCCGTCTCGAAACGGCTGCCATTGGCGGAAGATGCGGATGCTGGAAATGCTCGCTTCGGCCATTCGGTCCCCCGCTGCTGCGATCGCGTATCGTGACCTTAACCCAAGCGAGGGCATGCGCGACGCGAGGGAAGCGGCGCGACTGGACGTCGTTATCCTGACAGTCCATCCATGCCGGCCTTCCGTGGACTATTGTCGAAGTTCGAAATTGACGCAGATATGTTTCATTTTGCTGATACATGCGTTCGAATTGGCCGAACTCGAACGGATACGTTGCGCCCTTAAATCGGATGCCGACGCGGCGACGGACGTCGCGGGTTCATTCGAGAAGGGACGACCAATGACCATTCATCAGAAAACCGAAAGCACCGGCGAACTGTTCTGGTTCAACGGCACGCTTGCGACGATCCGGATCCCGGGCAAGGCCGGCGTGGACAACATCAGCGTCATCGAGCACCTGATGCCCTATGGCGCCTCGCCGCCGCTGCATATCCATCGCAACGAGGACGAGGTGTTCCACATTCTCGAGGGCGTCATGCGCTTCAATGTCGCCGGTAAGGACATTATCGCGCATGCCGGGCAAACGGTGCTTGCGCCGAAGGGGATCGTACACAGCTTCCGCGTCGAATCCGCCGGCGGTGCGCGCTGCCTGACGGTTACCACAGGCAGCGATTTCGAGCAGATGGTCCGGCAGGTTGGCATGCCTGCGCCGGAGGCCAAGATCCCGCCGCATGAGATGCCGACGCCCGAGGTGATCGCAGCCCTCACAGAGGCCTGCGCGAGAAACGGCATCGACGTCGTCGGCGCTCCGCTGAGCTGATCGTAGCCGACGATTTTGATCAGGCCGGACGGGTGGGTACCCCACGCGTCCGGCCTGTCGCATTTTTGATGGCTTTTCGGCTTGCCTCGGACGAAACTCCTGCTCGGTGTCCTCTCAATCGGGCGGCAAGACATGACCCAAGCTTTTCTCTCGCATCTCGCTTCCGAGCTGGAATCCCTCAAGTCGGCCGGCCTGTACAAGTCCGAGCACGTCATCACCTCGACGCAGAGTGCCGAGATCGAGGTCGGCGGCGTAAAGGTGCTGAACTTTTGCGCCAACAACTATCTCGGCCTTGCCGACAGCCATGAATTGCGCGACGCCGCCAAGAAGGCCCTCGACCGTTATGGCTACGGCATGGCCTCGGTGCGCTTCATCTGCGGCACCCAGGAAGAGCACAAGGAACTGGAGGCGAAGCTCTCCGCCTTCCTCGGCATGGAGGACACGATCCTTTATTCCTCGTGTTTTGACGCTAACGCCGGCCTGTTCGAAACGCTGCTCGGCGAGGAGGATGCCATCATCTCCGACGCGCTCAACCACGCCTCGATCATCGATGGCGTGCGCCTGTCCAAGGCCAAGCGCTTTCGCTACGCCAACAACGACATGGCCGCGCTCGAAGCGGAGCTGAAGAAGGCCGAGGGCAGCCGCTTCAAGCTGATCGCTACCGATGGCGTGTTTTCGATGGACGGTATCATCGCCAATCTCCAAGGTGTCTGCGATCTCGCCGAAAAATACGATGGGATGGTCATGGTCGACGACAGCCATGCCGTCGGCTTTGTCGGCAAGCACGGGAGGGGTACGCCAGAGCATTGCGGCGTCGAAGGCCGCGTCGATATCATCACCGGCACGCTCGGCAAGGCGCTGGGTGGCGCATCCGGCGGCTACACCAGTGGCAAGCGCGATGTGGTCGACTGGTTGCGCCAGCGCTCGCGACCCTATCTGTTTTCCAACACGCTTGCCCCCTCCATCGCCGGTGCCTCGATCAAGGTGCTGGAACTGATAGCAGAGGGCGGGGCTTTGCGCGAAAAGCTCTACGCCAATGCCGAGCGTTTCCGCTCCGGCATGGGCAAGCTCGGCTTCACGCTCGCCGGGGCCGATCATCCGATCATCCCGGTCATGCTGGGCGATGCCACGCTTGCCCAGGAGATGGCCGCACGAATGTTGAAACGCGGCATCTATGTGATCGGTTTTTCGTTTCCGGTCGTGCCAAAGGGCCAGGCGCGCATCCGCACCCAGATGTCGGCGGCGCATTCGACAGCCGACATTGACCGTGCGGTCGCTGCGTTCGGTGAAGTCGGTCGCGAGTTGGGCGTCATTTCATAAAGTGCCAGACGTGCCAAAAGCGATTCTGGATCAAGCGATTCCGAGGATAAGACAATGTCGAACATGATGCGTGCGCTGGTGAAGGCCAAGGCCGAGCCGGGTATCTGGATGGAAGAAGTGCCGCTGCCCGAGGTTGGACCCAACGATGTGCTGATCAAGGTCAGGAAATCAGCGATCTGCGGCACCGACGTCCACATCTACAATTGGGACCAGTGGGCGCAAAAGACGGTGCCTGTGCCGATGGTCACCGGTCACGAGTTCGTCGGCACGATCGCCGACTTCGGCGCCGGCGTGACCGATTACAAGGTGGGGCAGCGCGTGTCGGGCGAGGGGCATATCGTGTGCGGTCATTGCCGCAACTGCCGCGCCGGGCGTGGGCATCTGTGCCGCAACACGCTCGGCGTCGGCGTAAACCGGTCGGGTTCTTTCGCCGAATATGTCGCGATCCCCCAGCACAATGTCGTGCCGATCCCCGATGACGTTCCCGACGAGATCGCCGCGATCTTCGATCCGCTGGGCAACGCCGTGCATACCGCATTGTCGTTCGACCTCGTCGGCGAGGATGTGCTTGTCACCGGTGCCGGGCCGATCGGCATCATGGGCGCGCTGGTGGCGCAATGCGTGGGTGCCCGCAAGGTCGTCATCACCGACATCAACCCGGTACGCCTCGCGCTGGCAAGGAAGCTCGGTGTCCATCACGTCGTGGATGCTTCCAAGGAAAAGCTGCGCGACGTGATGCGCGAAGAGGGCATGACCGAAGGCTTTGACATTGGCCTCGAGATGTCAGGCTCGGCCGTCGCTTTCCGCGACATGATCGACACGATGAATAATGGCGGCAAGATCGCCATCCTGGGCATCGCGCCGACCGGCTTCGAGATCGACTGGAACAAGGTCATCTTCAAGATGCTGCATCTCAAGGGGATCTATGGTCGTGAGATGTTCGAAACCTGGTACAAGATGATCGCACTGGTACAGGGGCCGCTCGACGTCACCGGTCTCATCACGCACCGCATCGGCATCGACGATTATCAGGCCGGGTTCGACGCCATGCGCAGCGGCAATTCGGGCAAGGTTGTCATGGATTGGTGATTTGAGGAAAGTTTTTTCACTGTAGGTCGACTTTTTCGAACAAAGCCACGTTGCCAGTCGATGTTGTCGTTGCTATCGAAATAGCTCCTTCGGCTGGAAACGACGATGCGCCGTCACATACGCACCCTTACCGCCCGGCATGAGCCGAAAGGACAAATGCTCTCGCACGTCAAGTCGGGATCGGGCGCCGTTGTCGGTCTGGCGGCGGTTGGCGGGCTTGCGTCGGTGACTGGGCTGCCGATGCTGATCGCGCCGCTTGGAGCGACCGCGGTACTGTTGTTCGGCCAACCGGCCAGCCCCCTGGCGCAGCCGATCAATATTTTCGCCGGCTATTTCATTGCAACGCTGGTCGGCGTGGCAGCCGCCATGAGCTTTCCCGGCATGTGGGAGGTGTCTGCGGTGGCCGTCGGTCTGTCGATCGCGCTGATGCTGATGTTCCGCGTCACCCACCCGCCTGCAGGTGCGATCCCGCTTGTCGCCACCGCGTCTCCTTATCAGGGCAGTACCTTGTTTGTGGTCATTCTACTCGGCTGCATCAGCCTTCTGGTTCTGGCGCTGGTGCATCACTGGATCCCGCCGCGCGCGCAATATCCACGCCGCGTCGATTGATGCTTTGACCTTGCCTCGGTCGTGGCCGGCGTTCTAGCTTGGGAGCGCTTGCAAGACGAGGTGTGGCATGAAGCGTGAAACTCCAAATTCAGGTTCCATCCCAGGCAGGTGGGCATGAGCGCCCGCCTCGTCTTGCTTGGCACCAAGGGCGGCCCAGCGATCCGTCCGGGTGGCCCATGGCCGACATCGACGCTGCTCGAACTTGGCGGCCGGACGATCGTCGTAGATTGCGGGCTGGGCGTGACGCGCGGGTTGACCGACGCCGGCGTCGGCCTCAAGGCGCTCGACCTGATCTTTGTCACCCACCTTCATTCCGATCATGTGCTCGAACTCGGGCCATTGATCCACACCGCCTGGACAGCAGGGCTTGCGACACCGGTCAGGGTGTTCGGCCCCACCGGATTGAATCGATACTGGCAAAGTTTCGTGCAAGCACTTGAATTCGACATCGAAACTCGAATTGCCGACGAAGGTCGTCCTGACCTTCGCCGAATGGTCGAGGTCGTGGAATTCGGTGAGGGCGAAGTGCTGCGCGACGGCGAGTTGAACGTCACAAGCTTACGTGTCGATCATCCACCGGTGACCGACTGCTTCGCGCTGCGCTTCGACTGCAATGGCGAAAGCGTGGTCTTTTCGGCCGATACCGCTTTCTTTCCGCCATTGGCGGAGTATGCACGCGATGCCGACATTTTGCTCCACGAAGCGATGCTGGAAGAAGGCGTCGAGCGGCTTGTCGCTCGTACAGCCAACGGTGCGCGGCTGAGGGAGCACCTGATGGCAAGCCATAGTCTGGCTGGCGAAGCGGGCACTATCGCTGCGCGTGCCGGCGTCGGGCGCCTGGTGCTCAATCACCTCATTCCGGCCGACGATCCCGAAATCGGCGAGGCCGATTGGATCGAAGCTGTCAGGAAAACATGGAATGGTCCCTTGACGATTGGCCGCGACGGGCTTGTTGTGACGGCTAAGGGCGAAGACGCCCCCTAACCGGGAGGACGTGCATGAAACTGGCGACGCTGAAGAACGGTTCGCGTGACGGGAAACTTGTCATCGTCTCGCGCGACCTGACGCGATACACCGATGCCTCTTTCCTGGCACCGAGCCTGCAGGCGGCGCTCGATGACTGGCGCCGGATTTCCCCCCACTTGGCGGCCCTCGCCGAATCGCTGGAAGTCGGCTCCGTGCCGTCATCGCGCTTCCACGAGCATGACGCGCATTCGCCGCTGCCGCGCGCATACCAGCGACTTGGCAATGGCGACGCTTTTGTTGGCCCGCGCGATCCGATCGAACTCGCAGGCAAGGCGCGCGACGCCAGGGTCGAGGCGGCCGTGTCAGTGATCGTCTCGGACGTTGCGATGGGGGTCACCGAAGAGAAGGCCAAGGACGCCGTCGCGCTCATCGTGCTTTCCGCCGACACCATTCTGGATGGCGGCCAGGCGGGCACGTCGGCATTGTCCCCCGTTGCGGTCACGCCGGACGAACTTGGCGATGGCTGGGATGGAGCGGTCCATCTGCCGCTGCTTGCCGGTGCGCGAAACGTTGCTTCTGCCTGGACCAGTTTTCCCAAACTGATCGCGGGCGCTGCCGCAACGCGGCCGATCGGCACTGGCGCGATCGTCAGGGGCGCGGCCGAGACACTTTCAGTGTCGTTGGGCGATACGTTGCGTGTCGAAATGAAGGACAAGGCAGGCCATTCGATCTTCGGTGCCATCGAGCGGCAGGTGGGCAGGTTCGAGCCGGCCTGAACATATGGACATGACAAGCCATTTGCGCCGCATGGCGCGGAACAATCTGTGGTCCAACGACCGCATCTACCGCGCCGTGCAGGCATTGCAGCCAGGTGAGTTCGAGGCTGCACGCACGAGCTTTTTTCCTTCGCTCAAGGAGACACTGAACCACGTCCTGTCTGTCGACATCTATTATCTGGACATGATCGAGGAAGGCGGCGAGGGGCAAAAAGTGTTTGACCGTTTCATCGAGTTTGACGATGCGGAAGCACTTGCCAAGGCGCAAGGTGCGTTCGACCGAAGGCTGGTGGCCTGTTGTGACCGTCTGGCCGAGGCCGATCTCGACAGGCAGGTGCTGTCCGATCGTGGCAAGGCGGGCCAGATCCCCGAGCGCATCGGCGATCTTCTCGCGCACCTGTTCATCCATCAGATCCATCATCGCGGGCAGGTGCACGCGATGCTGTCGGGCACCTCGGTGGCTCCGCCGCAGCTTGATGAGTTCTTCCTCGACTATGATCTGCGTTTTCGCGGCGAAGAGGTCGAGCGGCTGGGGCTTTAGGCGATGCGACGCGCGACGGACTTTGCCGAAGCGCGTTCACAAGGTTAGGAAAAAGGTTGGGGACGATCAGCCCTTGCTCTGCTGGATCGCCATGTACAGGTTGGTGCAACGGGTGCCCGAGCGGCAATAGGCAAACACCGGGCCGTCCATCTCGTCGAGCGCCTCAGCCATGTCGGCAACATTGTCGCCGGTCATCTGGCCGCTGATGACGGGAACGTAGCGGAAGGCAAGACCGGCGGCTTCGACCGCGGCCTTGACGCTGTCAGCGGAAGGCTGGCCGGGCTGCTCGTCGTCGGGCCTGTTGCAGATGACGCTCTTGAAGCCGGCGGCCTTGATGGCGGCAACCTCGTCCGGCGTGATCTGGCCGGAAACCGAGTAGTCGTCGGTGATCTGGCGGTATTCCATTGTCGTCCTCGCACATTTGTTCGCCGCTCCTGCGGCTGGTCGGCACCTGTCTTGCCACTGTCGGGGCGGCGGGGCAACTGCTGTTGCCTCGCTCGATGAGACGGTCTGGCAGCCGACGCTGCCAGACCCACAAGCTTCAGTGCGTTTCGCCGGAGCCCCCGACGGCGACGAGGTTGAATGGCTTGCCTTCGAGCGCGATGTCGGTGCCCTGCTTGAAGCTTTCGGCATCGACGACATGCAGCGCGCCCTTGAGCGGGTCGGATACGACGATCCGGCTGCCGGCGACGGCGATGCGCGGACGCGGATCGCTCCAGTGGCCGTCCATGGAGTAGGGGTCGGTCAGCTTGAGCGATGCGTCGATCTTGCCCGCCACCACGTCGATCCGGTGCAACTGGCCGTCCTCGGTGAAGACATAGGCGAACTTAGCCCGCACCGGATCGACAGTGAAATGCACCCGGCGCGTCGGCAGGTCGATCAGCCGGAAGGCTTCTTCCGACCTTGGGTCGATCAGAAGGACAGCGTTGGGACCGTAATTGCCAAGGAAATACTGCAGGCCGCGGCCACCGACCAGCGTTGTCGATTTGCCCTCTGGCAGCGCCTGGTCATAGGGCAGCATCTCGATTGATGGCTTGCCGCCTTCTTGCTTGATCACCAGAACGCCCTTGGCGCAGGCAATCGCGAGCAGGTTGCCCGACGCCGCCTCGCCATGCAGGTCGGGGCAAGAATGCACATCGCCTACCGTCGCGCCAGAACGATCGGTGACGCGGATGCCGACAGGAAGCTCGTCAGGCTTCTCGAAGTTCGGTACTGTCGTGAGCGCAAACTCGCCCATTGCGACGGCAACCCCATGGTGAGGAGCGCTGGTCGCGACCTCGCGAATGGCCGGCTTACCTTCCAGGATGTCGGCTTCGCGGGTCATTCGGGCCTTGCCTTCACCATCGAAGAACAAGGCGATGTCGCCGCCATGGTCGACGAAATGCGACGGCTTCTTGCCTTCGAAAGTGACATCCAGCAGCTTCGGCGCCTCGACATGGATGTCGCCGTGGTCCCCATGATCGCCGAACGAGATGCCGCTCGACAACACCGAGATCACATCACCTTTGCCCTGCACCGCAAACACGGTGCGGCCGCTGTCCGAGCGGTAGAGGCTGGTGGGCACCTTCACGTTGAACGTTTCGAGCATCTGGCCGCTCTCCATGTCGATGGCATGAACGACAGCCGCCGCGTGGTCGGAGACGAATAGCCTCCATGCGGTCCTTTCCTCAGCGAACGAGGGAACGGTAGCCAGGCCCAGCAGAAGAGCCAGTCCCGACGCTGAGACGCACAGATTTTTCATTGTTTCCTCATATAACGTTATTACATTACAGATAATATCGGAGAAAAAGGCGAGGTTGTTGGCCTCGCCTTCATCCAGGCTGGTTGGACAGGCCGATTGTTCGGCCGGGTAGTTCGTTGGGTCAGCTGCCGAGGATCGCGCCCTTGATGGTGGCGATGTTGGCCTTCATCATGTCGATGTAGGTCGCGGCCGGACCATCGGCCTTGGACAGAGCGTCGGAATAGAGCGTGCCGCCGACCTTCACGCCGGTTTCGGCGGAGATCTGCTCGATCAGGCGCGGGTTGGTGATGTTTTCGACGAAAATGGCCGAGGCCTTGTCGCCGCGAACCTGCGAGATCAGCGCGGCCACGTCGGCGGCGGAAGCCTCCGCTTCGGTCGAAATTCCCTCGGGCGCCAGCACGGTGACGCCATAGGCGGCCTCAAGATAGCCGAAGGCGTCGTGAGACGTGATGATGGTGCGCTTTTCCCTGGGGATCGAAGCGACCGCGGCCTTCACTTCGGCTTCGGTGGCGTCGAGCTTGGCGGTGTAGGCGCTGGCGTTTGCCTTGTAGCTGTCACAACCGGCGGCGTCGGCGGTGCAAAAGGCATCGGCGATGTTCTTTACGTAGATCTTGGCGTTTGCGATCGACTGAAAGGCATGCGGGTCGAGATCGCCGTGGTGATGATGATCGCCGCCGGCCGCGTGCTCGTGCTCTTCCTTCATCTTGATCGGTTCGACACCTTTGGTCAGTTCGACCACCGCAGCCTTGGTGGCGCTCGCCTCGACAAGGCGTTGCAGGAAGCCTTCGAATTGCAGGCCGTTGACCAGCACGACGTCGGCCTTCGACATCTTCACCGCGTCGGCGGGCGAGGGCTCGTAGACATGGGCGTCACCATCTGGGCCGACCAGCGTCGTCAGTTCGATACGGTCGCCACCGACATTTTGGGCAAAATCGCCAATGATCGAGAAGCTGGCCACGACTTTGAGCGCTTCGGCGGAAGCCGATGTCGCGGCAAAAGGACTTAATGTTATAACGCTCATCAGCGAGGCGAAGCCAATTGTCCTGAGCATATGTCTCTCCATTTTGAAGCGGATTAGGCGGTACGATGGCGGTGGCGGCGAAGCTTGGTGTTGAAAACGCCGCGCGTGCCAAAGAGGATGGATGTGAGGTAGATCGCGCCTGCCGAAAGAATGATCGCCGGGCCTGAGGGCAGGGAGGCATGGTAGGACACCAGCAATCCCGCGATGCAGGAGACTGCGCCAAAGCCAAAGGCAAGCACGCACATTGGCTCGACGCGCGACGTCCAGAAGCGTGCCGCCGCAGCCGGCAACATCATCAGGCCTACCGATAGCAGCGTGCCGAGCGCCTGGAAGCCACCGACGAGGTTGAGCACGACCAGGCCAAGGAAGATGAAGTGCACTGGAGTGCCAAGCCGGCTGACCGAACGCAGGAACAGCGGGTCGAGGCATTCGGCGACGAGCGCGCGCCAGAAGATGGCAAGGGTCAGCAGCGTGATGCCCGAAATCAGCGCGATCAGCGTAAGCGCGTCGTCGTTGAGCGCCAGAACGGTACCGAACAACACATGCATCAGGTCAACGCTCGAGCCGCGCAGCGACACGATCAGAACGCCGAGCGCCAGCGAAATCAAATAGAACGCCGCCATCGAGGCGTCCTCGCGCTGGACGGTGAAACGCGACACGGCACCAGCACCGAGCGCTACGATGACGCCGGCGATCAGTCCGCCGATGGTCATCGGCACGATCTGCAGGCCGTAGAGCAGGAAGCCGGCGGCGGCGCCGGGCAGGATGGCGTGGGCCATGGCATCGCCAGTCAGGCTCATGCGCCTGAGCATCAGGAACACGCCGACGGGGCAGGCGCCGAGCGCCAGCATCAGCGAGCCAGCTAGGGCGCGCTGCATGAAGCCGAATTCGACGAAAGGGGCGATCAGGAAATCATACATGGCGAGGTTCACGCGGCACGGGGTCCGGATTCATGATCGGGGTGGTCATGGACCTCGCCATGGTCATGATGGTGATGGTCGTCGTGAGCATGGGAATGCGCGTGGCGATGAGCATGACCGTCATCCGGCTCGCACCAGGGCGCATCGTCGTGCCAGGCCTCGTCAAAGCGCCGGGCCTTGAGCAGGTTTTCCGGGCGCAGCGCTTCAAGCGTCTCGCCCCAGGCGACAGGCTGGCGCGCTAGCAGCAAGGTGTTGGGGAAGTGGGCACGTACCAGTTCGAGGTCGTGGGCGACGACCATCACGGTGCGGTTTTCGCCGTGCCAGCGCTTGATCAGCTTGATCAGGTCGCCGACTGTCTTGGCATCGACAGCGTTGAATGGCTCGTCGAGCAGGATCAAGTCAGCGTCCTGCACCAGCACACGGGCAAACAACGCCCGCTGAAGCTGGCCTCCGGACAGCGTGTCGATGGCGCGTTTTTCGAAACCTTCGAGGCCGACAGCCATCAGCGCCTCGGAAACGGCCAGGCGGTCTTCGCGGCTGTAACGGCCAAGTAGGCCGCGCCGGGGCCAGAGGCCGAGGGACACAAGGTCCACGACACGAGCAGGGAAGCTGCGATCAAGTTCAGACTGCTGCGGAAGGTAGGCGACGCGCTTGCCTGACGCCACCGTGCATGCGCCTGCCATCGGCTTCAGCACGCCGACGATCCCCTTCATCAAAGTAGATTTGCCGGAACCGTTGGCGCCGACGACAGCAGTCAGCGAGCCGGTCTTGATCGAGCCATTGAGGTGATGCACCGCCGGATGGCTGTTGTAGCCCAGCGTCAGGTCCTTGAATGTCAGGCAGGCGTCGTTCATCGGCTCATTGCTCGGGTGCGGCGAAGTCGTCATTGACTATGTGATGTTATTACATTTGTCAACGAGGCGTTCGGACAAACCGGTGGGTTTGTCATACAAACCTTCTGAGCAGTTCGTCTGGCCTATGGAATTTGAACGCTTCGGCCTTGCGCCGGGGGGCAGGCAAAATCTATGAAGGCGCCACCCCTAACGGAAGGAGACCACCATGAGCATTCGTCGTATCGATGTCGGCCCGCGCATGAGCCAGATCGTGATCCATAACAACACAGTTTACCTGGCAGGCCAGGTTGGCGCACCGGGCGAGAGCGTCGCCGCGCAGACCAAGGCCATTCTGGCTGAGATCGACGCCCTGCTTGCTAAGGCAGGCACCGACAAGACCAAGATCATCCAGGCGATCATCTGGCTGTCCGACATGTCGACCTTCGCCGAGATGAACTCGGTCTGGGACGGCTGGGTTCCGCAGGGCAACACGCCTGCACGTGCAACCGGCGAAGCCAAGCTCGCCGGCCCGGAATACAAGGTCGAGATCATCATCACGGCCGCTGCCTGACGATTGGCCTGGCCTCAATCTCGAACAAAGGCCGTGCGTCCCAGGATGCGCGGCTTTTTGTTTTCAGGCGTCAGCTGTCTGACGGTGTGAAGCGGGCCACCACTGCATGGGCATTTGCCGGATAGGTGAAGCGCACATGGGTGACGGGGCGCTCGGCGCTCCAGGTCCGCCGCTCGATGACGAGGCAGGGCGCGCCGGCTGCAAGGTTGAGATCGGCGGCGATGTCGGCGTCGGCTGCGGCGGCGCGGATGACGTGCTCGGCCGCGCTCCATGGCACCCGTCCGATCAGCCACGGTCCCGGTGCGGTTTCGCGGAACTCTTCGTCCGCCGCTTCTGGTACAGCGGCAAGATTGATCAGCCGGTCCTCGGTGCAAAACGGCCGCGCGCCGGCATAGTGGCGACATTTCAAGGCCAGAAGCTGTCCCGACACGTCTGGCCCCAGCCGCTCGCGGTCGCTGCTCCCGGCCCGCCGCTTTGACTGCGAGATCAGCTCATAGCGATAGGGCAGGCCAAGGGCCTCGACCTCGATGCGGATGTCGTGGATTTCGAGTACCGCCGCTTGCGACTGCGGCCTGCGCACGAAGCTGCCCGATCGGCGCCTGCGCTCGATCAGCCCCGCCTTGGCAAGCTGAGACAGCGCCTTGTTCACGGTCATGCGCGAACAGCCATACTCTTCGGTCAGTTCATGCTCGAAGGGAATGCGATAGCCGGGCTCCCATTCTCCCGAGACGATCCGGTCGCGGATATCGTTGAGGATGCGCTGGTACAGCGACGTCGACGCATCGCCGCCCGCAAGCTCCTCAACCGTCTCCGCCATCGAATCAGGCACCCGAATTTCCTTCTCTTACGCCGCCGTCAGTTCCATCATCACGTTACGGAACCTCGCTGCAATAGCGTCGCGCCGGAAATGTGCCCCATCCGAAACAAGCTTACGGCCATTGACCCACACAGCATCCACCTTGCCACCGCGTGCGAAGATCCAGGCGTCCAGCATGGCATCCCCGGATTTTCCGGCAAGCGTGGGGTGGTTGGGGTTGAGCGAGACGAAGTCTGCAGCCGAGCCAGCCGCAAGCCCTGCCTGGCCGGCACCCAGCGCCTGAGCACCACCGTCAAGCGCTGCATCGTACAGCGCGCGACCTGTCGACTGTCCGGGAGTGGCAAGCACGTTGCGGGCACGATGAACCAGTCGCTGCGAATACTCGAGCATGCGCAATTCGTCAGTGACGCCAATCTCGACATTGGAATCGGAGCCGACGCCGAATTTGCCGCCATGCTTCACAAAAAGCGGCGCTGAAAAGACGCCGTCGCCAAGGTTGGCCTCGGTGATCGGGCACAGGCCGGCGACCGCGCCCGATTTGGCCATAGCGATCGTCTCGGTTTCGGTCATGTGCGTTGCGTGGATCAGGCACCAGCGCTTGCCGACGTCGGCATGCCGCAGCAGCCATTCGACGGGCCGTGCGCCCGACCAGGCCAGGCAGTCTTCCACTTCCTTGACCTGTTCGGCGATATGGATGTGGATCGGCCCCGTGGTCATCGCCTTGACCGCAGACAGTTCGTCGGGTGTTGCGGCGCGCAGGCTGTGCGGTGCAAGGCCAAGCACCGCGCCATTGATGGCTTTGAGCGCTTCGCCGCACTTCTCAAAAAGCCTGGCGAAGCGATTCGGATCGTTGATGAATCGACGCTGGCCTTCATTGGCGGGCGCACCGCCAAAGCCGGAATGCGCATAGAATACAGGCAGCAATGTCAGTCCGATGCCGGTCTCGACGGAGGCGGTAGCAATGCGTTCGGCCATCTCGGCGATGTTGGCATAGGGGCTGCCGTCGCGGTCGTGGTGGAGATAGTGGAACTCGCCGACGCGGCTGAAGCCAGCTTCCAGCATTTCGACATAGAGCTGTGCGGCGACCGCCTCCACTTGCTCGGGCGTCATCGTCAGCGCGAAGCGATACATCACCTCGCGCCAGGACCAGAAGCTGTCGGATGAAGGACCGCGGATTTCGGCCAAGCCTGCCATGCCGCGCTGGAAGGCGTGGCTGTGCAGATTGGGCATGCCCGGCAGGATTATCGCGTGGCGCTCGTCGCCGGGCTGGAAGGTCGTTCCCGTTTCCAGCGTGTCGATGAGGCCACCGACAAGAGTCAGCCTGACGTTGTGTTGCCAGCCATCGGCCAGAAGCGCTTGCTCCGCGAATATCGTCGCCACCATAATCTCCTCGCCTCTTTTGCGCGCCGCACGATAACACTTGCATCGCGTTTCGATATGTATATACATAATTGAAAGTGGAGGAAACGAAAAAGATCATGGCTGAAGAGCAATCAGCAGCATTGGCAAAGGTCTGGCGCAATGCGCGGCTGGCGACGCTTGCCGAAGGTTCTGCCGGTCTTGGTGTCGTTGAAAAAGGTGCGATCGCGGCACGCGGAGGGCGTATCGTTTTCGCTGGTCCCGAAGCGGAGATTCCTTCGGATTTACGCAAAGGTGCTGAGACCATCGATTGCCAGGGGCGATGGATCACGCCGGGCCTGATCGACTGTCACACCCATCTGGTCCATGCCGGAAATCGTGCCAACGAGTTCGAAATGCGCCTTGCAGGTGCTACCTATGAAGAGGTGGCGCGGGCAGGGGGCGGCATCGTCTCGTCGGTCAAGGCGTTGCGTGCAGCGAGCGAAGCCGAGCTCGTGGCGCAGACCTTGCCGCGGCTCGACGCGCTGATCGCCGAAGGGGTGACCACTGTCGAGGTCAAGTCGGGCTACGGTCTCGACCATGCCAACGAGGCGAAGTCATTGCGCGCAGCCCGGCAACTCGCCGAATTGCGGCCGGTGACGGTACGAACTACCTTCCTTGGCGCCCATGCGTTGCCGCCAGAAGCCAACGGCGACAAGGATGCCTATATCGGCCTCGTTGCCGGTGAGATGCTCGACAAGATCGCGGCCGAAGGCCTGGCCGATGCGGTCGATGGCTTTTGCGAGGGCATCGCCTTCTCGCCAGAACAAATGGCCAAAGTCTTCGACGCGGCCACGGCTCGCGGCCTGCCTGTCAAGCTCCACGCCGACCAGCTCTCCAATCTCGGCGGCGCAGCACTTGCCGCTAGCTATGGGGCGCTGTCGGCCGATCATCTGGAGTACACGGACCAGGCAGGTGCCGCGGCAATGGCCAGGGCCGGCACGGTCGCCGTCATCTTGCCGGGCGCGTTCTATTTCATTCGCGAGACCAAAAAGCCGCCGGTCGACCTGTTCCGTAAGCACGGCGTGAAGATGGCTATCGCCACGGACAACAATCCCGGCACCTCGCCGCTGACGTCGCTGCTTCTCACCATGAACATGGCGGCAACCCTGTTTGCCATGACGGTCGACGAATGCATCGCCGGCGTCACCCGCGAGGCCGCGCGCGCGCTCGGCCTGCAGGCGGAAAGCGGCACGCTCGAAGCCGGAAAATGGGCCGACCTTGCCATCTGGAACATCGAAAGCCCGGCCGAACTTGTCTATCGCATGGGGTTCAACCCGCTCCATGCCCGTATCTGGAGAGGGAAATGACAACCATTGTGTTGAACCCGGGCTATGCCACGCTTGCGGATTGGCGCGCGATCTATCGCGGCGCCATTCCTGAACTCGACCCGGCCTGCTGGCCGAAGATCAAGGCCAGCGCCGAAACGGTTGCCAGGATCGTCGCCAAGGGTGAGCCGGTCTACGGCATCAATACCGGCTTTGGTAAGCTCGCCAGCGTTCGCATTCCCGCCGCCGATCTCGAGACGCTGCAGCGAAACATTGTACTTTCTCATGCGGCCGGAGTTGGCGAGCCGATGCCGGTCGCCGTGGCGCGCCTCATGATGGCGCTGAAGCTAGCCAGCCTGGCGCAGGGCGCTTCAGGTGTGCGGCCCGAGACGATCGAACTTTTGCAGGCTATGCTTGCAAGGGACGTCATCCCGATGGTCCCGGCGCAAGGGTCTGTCGGCGCATCGGGCGATCTGGCGCCGCTGTCGCACATGACGGCGACGATGATCGGCGTTGGTGATTGCCATACGCCGCATGGCATCGTGCCGGCCAAGGTGGCGTTCGTCACTCATGGATTGGAGCCGATCACGCTCGGAGCCAAGGAAGGCCTGGCGCTGCTCAACGGCACACAGTTCTCCACGGCCTATGCGCTTGCAGCTCTCTTCGACGCGGAAGTGCTCTATCAGTCGGCACTCGTCACAGGCGCGCTTTCGACTGACGCGGCCAAGGGCTCGGACGCACCGTTCGATCCGCGTATCCACGTGCTGAGGAAGCACCGTGGTCAGATCGAAACGGCGGATACGTTGCGTAACCTGATGGCCGGCAGTGCCATTCGTGAAAGTCACCGCGTCGGCGACGAGCGCGTTCAGGACCCGTATTGCCTGCGTTGCCAGCCGCAGGTGATGGGTGCCGCCCTCACATTGTTGCGCCAGGCGGCGGACACGCTCGGCACTGAAGCCAATGGCGTCACCGACAACCCGCTGATCTTTTCCGAGGATGATACCGCGCTTTCGGGCGGCAATTTCCACGCCGAACCGGTGGCCTTCGCCGCAGACATGATCGCCTTGGCGGTTTGCGAGATCGGTTCTCTGTCCGAGCGGCGTATCGCAATGCTGGTCGATCCGGCCCTGTCCGGCATGCCGGCCTTCTTGACGCCGAAGCCAGGCTTGAACTCCGGCTTCATGATTCCGCAGGTCACCGCTGCAGCACTCGTTTCCGAAAACAAGCAGAAGGCCTATCCGGCGTCTGTCGATTCCATCCCGACCTCTGCCAACCAGGAAGATCATGTTTCCATGGCCGCGCACGGCGCGCGGCGCCTGCTGCCGATGATCGAAAACGCTTGTGGCGTGGTCGGAATCGAACTTCTGGCTGCCGCACAAGGCTGCGACTTCCACGCGCCTATGGCTTCGAGCGATGTGTTGGAAGCGGTGCGCAAGCTCGTCCGCGCACGGGTTCCGCACCTCGATGAAGACCGTCATTTCCATCCTGACATGGAAAAGGCGATCGCTCTGGTCCGCAGCGGTGCGGTCGTCAATGCAGTCTCTGGCGTTGGCTTGCCCCAAATCGCGGGAGATCGGGCATGAACGATACGCCCTGGCTAACCGTTGTCAGTGGTACGGCCCCCTTGCTGGTTAGCTTGCCGCATACTGGAACCGATCTCGTCGGTCTCGAGGACCGCTTCGTCTCCCCTTGGCTGGCGCGGCGCGACACCGACTGGTGGATCGACCAGCTCTACGCCTTTGCTGGGGACCTGGGTGCAACCATCGTGCACACCAAGGTTTCGCGCTCGATCATCGACGTCAACCGTGATCCCTCCGGCGTGTCGCTCTACCCAGGCCAGAACACGACCGAGCTGTGCCCGACAATCACCTTTGACGGCGACCGTCTCTACAAGGATGGCCAGGAGCCGGACGCGGACGAGATTTCCAGGCGTCGCGCAACCTACTTCGATCCCTATCATGCCGTCTTGGAAAGCGAGATCGCTCGACTCAGGGCGTTGCATCCGAAAATCGTGGTCTACGATTGCCACTCGATCCGCTCGGTTCTGCCGCGCTTGTTCGAAGGCAGGCTGCCGGTGTTCAATTTGGGCACCAATGATGGCAAGAGCGCCGATCCTGTGTTGCAGGATAAGGTAACCGCGATCATCGCTGCGACCGGTCGCCCATGGGTGGTCAACGGCCGCTTCAAGGGCGGCTGGATCACCCGCCACCATGGCAATCCTGCCAATGGCGTCCATGGGCTGCAGATGGAGATCGCCAATCGCGGCTACCTGCTTGAGCCCGAAGGCAAGGGCGAGCCATCAAACTGGCCAGTGCGTTACGACGCCGATTTCGCCGCCCCGATCCGGGCGACGCTGACAGACATCCTCGAAACCGCGCTCGCCTGGGCGGGCAGCTGACACCCACTCCAAGGGAGGCTTTTGCATGACCCAACATACCCGCATCGACAATGCCCGTGTGATCCGCGCCGCCACAGGCACCGACCTCACGGCCAAGAGCTGGCTTACCGAAGCGCCGCTGCGCATGCTGATGAACAATCTCGACCCCATGGTCGCCGAAAAGCCCGGCGAGCTTGTCGTCTATGGCGGCATCGGCCGCGCCGCGCGTGACTGGCAAAGCTATGACCGCATCGTCGCCGCTTTGAGAAATCTCGAAGCCGATGAGACCCTGCTGATACAGTCGGGCAAGCCGGTGGGCGTGTTCCGCACCCACAAGGATGCGCCGCGCGTCTTGCTCGCCAACTCCAACCTGGTGCCGCACTGGGCGACCTGGGACCATTTCAACGAGCTCGATAAGAAGGGCCTGATGATGTACGGCCAGATGACGGCCGGCTCCTGGATCTACATCGGCAGCCAGGGCATCGTACAGGGAACCTACGAAACCTTTGTCGAGATGGGCCGCCAGCACTATGGCGGTGACCTTTCCGGCCGCTGGATCCTGACCGCCGGCTTGGGCGGCATGGGTGGCGCGCAGCCGCTCGCCGCCACCATGGCCGGTGCGTCCTGCCTCGCTGTCGAGTGCCAGGCAAGCCGCATCGAGATGCGGCTGAAGACCGGCTACGTCGATGTGCAGGCCAAGGACCTCGACGACGCACTGGCCATCATCGACAAGGCAACCAAGGAAAAGAAGGCGATTTCGGTGGCGCTGCTTGGCAATGCCGCCGATATCTTCCCCGAACTGGTCAAGCGCGGCGTCAGGCCCGATGCGGTCACCGACCAGACCTCGGCGCACGATCCCGTCAACGGCTACTTGCCGCAAGGCTGGACCGTTGCCCAGTGGGAGGAAAAGCGGGAGCGTGACCCCAAGGCCGTCGAAAAAGCCGCGCGCGCCTCGATGGCGGTGCAAGTCCGCGCCATGCTCGATTTCCACAAGTTGGGCGTACCAACAGTCGATTACGGCAACAACATCCGCCAGATGGCGCTGGAGCAGGGCGTCGACAACGCCTTCGACTTCCCTGGCTTCGTGCCGGCCTACATCAGGCCGCTGTTTTGCCGTGGCGTCGGCCCGTTCCGCTGGGCAGCACTCTCGGGAGACCCCGAAGACATCTACAAGACCGACGCCAAGGTGAAGGAGCTGACACCCGGCAACAAGCACCTGCACAACTGGCTCGACATGGCGGCCAAGCGCATCCATTTCCAGGGCCTGCCGGCGCGCATCTGCTGGGTCGGTCTCGGCGATCGTCACCGGCTCGGTCTTGCCTTCAACGAGATGGTCGCCAAGGGCGAGCTGAAGGCGCCTGTCGTGATTGGCCGTGACCACCTCGACTCGGGCTCGGTCGCATCGCCCAATCGCGAGACCGAAGCCATGAAGGACGGCTCTGATGCCGTGTCCGACTGGCCGCTGCTGAATGCGTTGCTCAACACCGCGTCCGGCGCCACCTGGGTGTCGCTGCATCATGGCGGCGGCGTCGGGATGGGCTTCTCCCAGCATTCGGGCATGGTCATCGTGGCCGATGGCACCGAAGATGCGGCGCGGCGCCTCGAGTGTGTGCTGTGGAACGATCCGGCAACCGGCGTCATGCGCCATGCCGATGCCGGCTACGACATCGCCGTCGACTGCGCCAAGCAGCACGGCCTGAATCTGCCAGGCATTCTGGGCTGAGCCATGCGCATCATTCGTCATGCCGACTGCCGCCCGATGCCTTGGAAGAACGGCGGCGGCGTGACGACCGAAATCATGGCCTGGCCGCCTGAGGCCGGGCTCGACAATTTCGACTGGCGCATTTCCATGGCGCAAGTGTCATCCGGCGGGCCGTTTTCCGTTTTTGCCGGCATCGACCGAACGCTAACCGTTTTGTCCGGCGCGATGCGCCTCGCAATCGTTGATGCGCCCCCGGTCGAGCTTTCGCCGTGGTCGCCACCTCATGCGTTCCCCGGCGACGTCGCCACCAGCGCTACTTTGATCGATGGGCCGATTCTCGATTTCAACGTCATGAGCCGGCGTGGCCGCTTGGCTCATCTGGTCGAGCGGCTGGAATTCTCCAACCCTACAGACGTCCTTGCAGGGGACGGCACGAGCCTGATCTTCGTTGCGGCGGGCTCCGCGCGCGTGGGCCAACATACCCTCGCGGCAATGGATACGCTGCACTACGATGGTGCTCCTGTAGTGCTGAGGATCGAACCGGGCGAGCCGGTCACGCTCCTGCACGTCTCCATTCGCGACCAATAGCCGAGCGATCTCCAAAATCGTCGTGACATCCGGGTGGAACTGGCCAACTATCCTTGTGGGGACGGGTAGGCCAGGCCGACGATCTATATCGCGCGGCGAAGTGGAGAACGTGCCATGGACACCTACAAGGTCGGCTATTTCGTCGGCAGCCTTGCTGCCGGCTCTATCAATCGCAAGCTCGCCAAGGCGCTGGTCAGGCTTGCGCCGAAACATCTTGAGATGGAGGAGATCTCGTTTCGGGACCTGCCGCTCTATAGCTATGACTACGATAGCGATTTTCCGCCACCCGCCCGCGCTTTCAAGAAGGCGCTCGCTGGCGTTGATGCCATCTTGTTTGTTACGCCCGAATACAACCGCTCCATCCCCGGCGGCCTGAAGAATGCCATCGACTGGGCGAGCAGGCCCTATGGGACCAATTCATTCACCCGCAAGCCATCGGCTGTCATAGGCACGTCGCCGGGTGCGATCGGCACTGCGGTGGCCCAACAAAGTCTGCGCAGTGTGCTCAGTTTCTGCAATTCACCGCAGATGAACGCACCCGAAGCGTACATCCAGTTCAAGCCCGGTCTGATCACCGATGAGGGCGAGGTGACCAATGACGACACCGCCGAGTTCCTCAGGAACTACATGGCCGAGTTCCATGCCTTTGTCGTCAGGGTCTACACCGTATTACCGCGCGGCGGGTGATCTGCGAGGCCAGTCTCTTCCGGCGGAAACCAGCACGTCGAACAGGCATCGCGAGGACGAAACGATGGAGAATGGGCTTCGCAAAAATCCAAGGCGAAGTCCCTTGACGGACACCGCCTGAAATATGGCCAAATTTCAGCAATCGAACACGAAAAAGCCCGAATCCTTGCGTTCCGGTCTTCACTTGGCACTGCTATGAGGCGTGTGGCGGCGTGGGCGACGACGACGCCATATTTTCACTCAATCGCGGTGCAAGAGCGATCCATCGACCTGTTGTGTTGCGATGCAACTAATTCTTGTTTGAAACGGTTTATGCGACAGGTCCGCGACGTCGACAGGCGCCGCGGACTTTCTGTCAAACGGAAATGCTGTAGATGAATATTCAGACTGACCTGCGCCGGATCAAAGATGTAGTGCCGAGCTTCCCGGCCGTAGCGGAACAGCCGATCAGGGCTACCGTGCTTCATGAGGACCGCCTCCGGGCGACGGGCGAAAGCCTGGCCCGCAAGGAACTCCGCTCCTATTTCGGTCTCGAGGCGTTCGACTTCCACGCCCGCGTCCGCGAGAGTGCCAAGAAGATCCTGCAGGTCTATCGCGACACCAATGCTGCGCAGGGCAGGGGGGAGCCGATTACACCAGCCGCGCAATGGCTGCTCGATAACAACTATCTGGTCGAAGAGACTATCTATCAGGTCAAGCGCGACCTTCCTCGCCGTTTCTATCGTGAATTGCCGACGATCGAACTCGCCGAGGGACAGCGGGTGCCGCGCGCGCTTGCCATCGCCTGGGTCTATGTCGCCCATTCCGACAGCACGGTGTCGGCGCAGATGTTCAAGGCCCTGGTCGAGGGCTACCAGTCCGTGGAGCCGCTGCATATCGGCGAGTTGTGGGCGCTGCCGTCTCTCCTGCGTTTCGTCTTGGTGGAAAACCTGCGGCGCATCGCCGTGCGGGTCAATCGCGCTCGCGAGATGCGCGCAATCGCAAACGACGTCGCCGACCGCCTGCAAAGCGTGCAGGAACAGGACGACGGCCTTGCCTTGCTCCAGGCCTATGCCGCCCATGCTCGCGACACGACCTTTGCCACGCAATTGCTCTATCGCTTGCGTGACGGCTCGCAAAACGCCGGCAAGGCATTGATCTGGCTGGAAGAAGAGCTCGAGAAGTCCGGCAGCGATGCCGAAGAGATCATCATCGGCGAGCATCACACTCTGTCGAGCGGCAACGTCACCACGGGCAACATCATCCGTGGCCTCAGGCTGATCAACGATCAGGACTGGACAGTCTGGTTCGAGGATGTCAGCCGCGTCGACACGCTCTTGCGCGAGCGAACCAATTTCGCCGCGCTCGACTTCGCATCGCGCGACCAGTATCGCACCGCAATCGAAGAACTGGCCCGTCATTCCAAGCTGTCCGAATTTCAGGTAGCCGAGCGCGCCACCGAGTTCGCCAACACCGAAAAGCCTGTTCCCGCCGAAGCTCGCGACGGCTTACAGAAGGAATGTTCCGATGTCGGCTTCTTCCTCGTCGGCCCGCGCCGGCAGGAACTGGAAGAGGCGATCGGCTATCGTCCGACCATCGGCCGGCTCATCAACCGCGCGTTCCGCAAGACCAACTGGCTAGGCATAGCGCTCCCGGTCTTTGCCCTGACCGTGCTTTTGCTCTTCCTTGCCGGCAACGCGCTTGCAGCGCTTGGCCTGCCGAGCATGACGACCGCGGCGATCGTGCTGATGCTGACGCTGTTTGCCGTGCCGGCAAGCGAAGGCGCACTCGCCTTCTTCAATACCATCGTTCTGAAATTCCTCGAGCCAACCCGCCTCATTGGCTACGAATTCAAGGACGGCGTACCGGCGGAAGCTCGCACGCTTGTCGTTGTGCCGTCGCTGATCGGCTCGCGCGACGACGTCGAAGAAAACATCCGCAACATCGAAGTGCACCACCTCGCCAACATGTCGGGCGAAATTCACTTTGCATTGCTGTCGGATTGGCCCGACAGCCAGGTCGAGATTTCCGTTGGCGACCGCGAGATTTATGACTACGCCCGCCGTGAAATCGCCCGGCTCAACCAGCGTTACCCGGCCAAGGGCGCGCCGCTTTTCTACCTCCTTCACCGACGCCGGCTCTACAACCCGGCGCAGGGTTGCTGGATGGGCTGGGAGCGCAAGCGCGGCAAGCTGCACGAGCTGAACCTGCTGTTGCGCGGCGATGGCGACACGACCTTCATGCCGACCGACACGCCGCTGCCCGAAAACGTCGTGCATGTCATGACGCTCGACGCCGACACCCGCATGACGCGCGGCGTGGTGACCAAGCTCGTTGGCAAGATGTGCCATCCGCTCAATCGCCCGGAATTTGACGCCGAAAAGCGGCTGGTGATGGCAGGCTATGCCATCTTGCAGCCGCGCGTGACGCCGTCGTTGACGACAGGCGACGAAGCCTCGTTCTTCCAGCGCGTATTTTCGGCCCACAGAGGCCTTGATCCTTACGTCTTCGCCGTTTCCGACCTTTATCAAGACGTCTTCGGCGAGGGCACCTTCACCGGCAAGGGCCTCTACCATGTCGATGCGATGGAGGCGGCCCTCAAGGGACGCATCGCCGAAAACACGGTGCTTTCCCACGATTTGCTCGAAGGCGCGCTGGCCCGTTCGGCGCTGGTGACCGACGTCGAGGTGGTCGAGGACTATCCGACCCGCTATTCGGTCGATGCCTCGCGCCAGCATCGCTGGGCGCGCGGCGACTGGCAGCTGCTCGGCTTCATCTTCGATCCCAAGTCGGGTGTGCCCGCCTTGTCGCGGTGGAAGATGGTCGACAATCTCCGCCGTTCACTCACGCCGATCTTCTGGGTCATGGCGGCAATTGCCGGCTGGACATTATTGCCGTTTACCCAGGCCGCGCAGTGGCAGGCGCTGTTGATCCTGACCCTGTTCATGGCTCCGACCTTCGACATCATCGACGCCATCCTGCCCAAGAACCGGGATGCCACACCGCGCGGCCATTTCAGCGCGCTCGGCCGCGACCTGGCATTCGGCACGGCGATGGTTGCGCTCAAGATCGTGCTGATGGCGCACCTCGCCTGGATGATGGGGGATGCCATCATCCGCACGCTCTATCGCCTCTTTGTCAGCCGCAAGAACCTGCTGGAATGGCGTACCGCCTCGCAGGCCCACAAGTCGGGCGGCAATGACCTCTCCGCCTATTACCGCATGATGTATGGCGCCGTGATCATCGCTCTGATCGGCCTGGTCATGCCGGTGATGACGGACTCGACGGGCGCATTTGTTGCTTTTGCCTTTGCGATCTTCTGGGCCGGCTCGCCCGCATTTGCCTGCCTGATCAGCCGTTCGGCCGAAACGGAAGACCGGCTGCATGTCGCGCCGTGGGACGTCCACACTCTGCGCACCGTAGCGCGCCGCACCTGGCATTATTTCGAAACATTCGTGACGCCTGAGCAGAACCATCTGCCGCCGGACAATTTCCAGGAAAACCCGACTGCGGTCATTGCCACTCGCACATCGCCTACCAATATCGGCGTCTACCTGCTGTCGGTCGTTTCCGCTCGCGATTTCGGCTGGATCAGCCTTGCCGACGCGGTTGCCCGCATCGACGCCACGGTTACGACCATCGAAAAGATGGAGCGTTTCAGGGGCCACCTCTATAACTGGTATGACACAACGAGCCTGAGACCGCTTTACCCACTCTATGTTTCGAGCGTCGACAGCGGCAACTTGGCTGGCCATCTCGTGGCGGTCGCTGCGGCCTGCTCCGAATGGGCCGAAGCGCCGTCGGTTCACCTGCAAGGCGACTTCGAGGGCATTCTCGACATCGTTTCGATCATAGAGGAGAGCGTCGCCGACCTGCCTGACGATCGCAGGCAACTGAGGCCGTTGCGCCAGCGGCTTATCGACCGCATCGATGGCATGCGCCGCGCCGTGGAAACCATCAAGTCACAGCCTGAAATGGCGTCTATCCGCACCATCAACCTCGCGGTGCTGTCAGGTGAAATTCGCAAGCTCGCAGGTGCGATCCACACCGAGGCGGCTTCGACAAGGAGTGAGGCGTTGGCCGATTGGGCAAGGACGCTCGAAGCCACTTGCGACGCGCATGTGCATGACGCCCACAGCGACGACCAGACGGTCTCCGCGCTTCGGACGAAGCTGGTAGAGCTGCGCGAACGGACCCGCAAGTTCGCCTTCGAGATGAATTTCTCGTTCCTGATGCGCAACGAGCGCAAGCTTCTGTCCATCGGCTATCGCGTCGAGGAGCATCAACTCGACGAAAGCTGCTACGACCTGCTTGCCTCTGAGGCGCGGCTAACCAGCCTGTTTGGCATCGCCAAGGGGGATATCCCCACCGATCATTGGTTCCGGCTCGGCCGGCCTATCGTCGAGATCGGCTTCCAGGGCGCGCTGATGTCGTGGTCCGGCTCGATGTTCGAGTACCTGATGCCGCCACTGGTGATGAAGGAGCCTCAAGGCGGCATCCTCAACCAGACCAACAAGCTCATCATCCGCCGGCAGATCCAGTATGGACGCTCGAAGGGCATTCCGTGGGGCATTTCCGAGGCGGCCTATAATGGCCGCGACCGTGAACTGACCTATCAGTACACCAACTTCGGCGTGCCCGGGCTTGGCCTCAAGCGCGGCCTTGGCCAGAACACCGTTATCGCGCCTTATGCGACGGTGCTTGCTGCACAGTTCATGCCGAGCGAGGCGACAGCTAATCTCAGGCGCCTGCGCAAGCTCGGTGCGCTCGGCCGCTATGGCTATTACGATGCGGTCGACTTCACGCCGCAGCGCGTGCCGGAAGGCACTGACCACGCCATCGTCTACAACTACATGGCCCACCACCAGGGCATGTCGATCGTGTCGATCGCCAACGCCATCTTCGAGGGTCGCATGCGCGACCGCTTCCATAGCGATCCGGTCATCGAGGCGGCCGAGCTTCTGTTGCAGGAAAAGGCGCCGCGCGACATTCCCGTCGCCACTGTCCGCACCGAAGTTGCCGAGCACACCAAGGACGAGACAGCCGACCACAGCGCCGACACCCGTATCGTGCTCAATCCGATGCGCGCGCTGCGCTCGACCAATCTTATGTCGAACGGCCGCTATTCGGTGATGGTGACCGCCACCGGCTCCGGCTACAGCCGCTGGAACGACATGGCGATCACGCGCTGGCAGCCGGATCCGACCGAGGACAGGCTCGGCACCTATCTGTTCTTGCGCGACACCGAGACCGGCGACTGGTGGTCGGCGACGGCTGAACCAAAACGCGCTACCGGCGAGCAGACCCAGACCGTGTTCTGCGACGACAAGGCGAGCTTCATCAAGACTGTTGGCACACTGCGCAGTGAGGTCGAGTGCATCGTCGTCTCTGAAGGCAATGGCGAAGCCCGCAAGGTTACCATCTGGAACGACGCGGCGGTCGATCGCCACATCGAGGTGACGTCATTTGCCGAGTTGGTGCTGGCACCGGAAGCCAATGACAATGCCCATCCGGCGTTCTCGAAGATGTTTGTCGAGACCGAAATCACGCACAATGGCAGCGCTATCCTGGCGACCCGCCGTACACGCTCGGCCAACGAACCGTCGGTGGTGGCAGCGCATTTCGTGACAGACCAATCCGGCTTCGTGCGCGACACGGAAGCCGAAACCGACCGCCGCGCCTTCATCGGCCGTGGCCGCACCATCGCCGATCCGGCAGCTTTCGATCCCGGTGCCAAGCTTTCCGGCAGCGCCGGCTTCACGCTGGATCCGGTGGCATCCCTTCGGCGGCGCGTTCGCGTGCCGGCCAATAAGAAGGTGTCGCTGGCGTTCTGGACGATCGTTGGGGCCACGCGCGAGGAAGTCGAAGAGACGGTTGCGCGGCTCGACCACCCGGAGGGCTTCCCACGCCAGGCGATGCTGTCGTGGACGCGCTCGCAGGTGCAGACGCGCCATCTCGGCCTCAATCTTGCCGATGCCGCCAACGTGCAGAAGCTGGCGCGTTATCTGATCTATCCCGATCCGTTCTTGCGCTTGTCGGCGGATGCCATCGCTTCTGGCCTTGGCCGGCAGTCGGCGCTGTGGCCGATGGCGATCTCCGGCGACTTCCCCATCCTTGCGATCAGGATCGGCGACATCGCCGACATCGAGATGATCGCGCAGGTGCTCAGGTTCCAGGAATACATGCGCGCGCGCGGCCTTGTCGCCGATCTCGTCATCGTCAACGAGCAGGCGTCCTCGTATGTTCAGGACCTGCAGCAGGCTATCGAGGCGATGTGCGAGAACAGCCGCCTGCGCGGCAAGGAACTTGGGCCGCGCCAGCACATCTTCGCCGTGCGCCGTGACCTTATGGACGAGGCGTCCTATCGCACGCTGTTGGCTGTCGCCCGTGTTTGCCTGCATACGCGAAACGGCACGATCTTCGACCAGATCGAGCGGGCAGAAGCCGCAGCGCTTCAGGCGCGCGACGCGCTGTTGGCCGCCCAGACGACCGATCGGCCTGAAACCGTTGCGCTTCAAACGTCGCCTTCGCGCGGCGCCCGCAAAGCCTCAGGTGACGGGCTGGCCTATTGGAACGGATTCGGTGGCTTTGATGCTGGCGGCCGCGACTATGTGGTGCGCCTGAACGGCACCCGTGCCACGCCGCAGCCGTGGATCAACGTCGTTGCCAATGCTGGTTTCGGCTTCCACAACTCTGCCGAGGGCGCTGCCTTCACCTGGAGCCGCAACAGCCGCGATTATCAGCTGACGCCATGGTCGAACGACCCGGTGACCAACCGGCCGGGCGAGGCGATCTATGTCTTCGATCGTGCCAGCGGGCGGACATACTCACCCATTGCCGCAGTTGCTCGTGACGCCGGTGCAACCTATGACGCCCGCCACGGCCAAGGTTTTTCGACCTTCAGTTCCAAGCGCGGCGCGCTGGCGACAGAACTGACACATCTTGTCGATCCGAACGATCCGGTTCGCATCTCACGCCTGCGTATCGAAAACACCGGCGCCCTGCATGCAAAGCTCAGGGTCTATGCCTATGCAGAGTGGGTGCTCGGCAACAGCCGGGCCAAGACCGCGCCCAACATCGTCTCGTCGCTCGACGCGGCGACCGGAGCACTGTTGGCGCGCAACACCTACGGCCTCGATTTCGGCGAGCGCGTCGCCTTCATGGCGATGGACGGCAAGGCCAGTTCGATCACCTCCGATCGCCATGAATTCATTGGCACGGGCGGAACCGTCGAGGCACCACGCGCGGCAACGCTCGGCCTGGAATTGACCGGACGCGTCGAAGCGGGCGTCGATCCGTGCGCGGCGATAGCCAGGGACATCGAGGTCCCCGCGGGTGGTTCGGTAACTCTGCTCTGGCTCCTCGGCGACGCCGGCTCGGACGAAGAGGCGAGTGCGCTGGTTGCACGCCACCTCAAAGTCGATTTCGACCAGAGGCTGGCCGAGAACGAGCGCAATTGGCGCTCCTTCCTGGGCACGATCGAGGTCGAGACGCCCGACAAGGCACTTGATGCGATGGTCAACAACTGGCTGCCTTATCAGAGCCTCGCCTGTCGCATCCGCGCGCGCTCGGCCTTTTATCAGGCCAGCGGTGCGTTCGGTTTCCGCGACCAGCTACAGGACACGCTTGCATTGTTGATGCACGATCCGAGCCTCGCCCGCGAGCAGATATTGACCGCTGCGGGACGGCAGTTCGCCGAGGGCGACGTGCAGCATTGGTGGCTGCCGCGCACCGGCGCAGGCGTGCGCACGATGATCTCCGACGATGTCGTGTGGCTTGCAAGTGCTGCCGCGCGCTACGTCACGGTGACCGGTGACGTAGCTATCCTCAATGAGCAGCTGCCATTCATCGAGGGCCAGTTGCTCAATCCGGGCGAGCACGATGCGTTCTTCACGCCGGAAACATCGAAGAAGAAGGCCTCGCTTTACGAGCATTGCGCGCGTGCACTCGACCTTGCGATCAAGCGGACGGCCAAGAACGGCCTGCCGCTGATCCTGGGCGGCGACTGGAACGACGGCATGAACCGGGTCGGCGAAGAGGGCAGGGGCGACAGCGTCTGGCTTGGGTGGTTCCTGCTGCGGACCCTCGGAGACTTCGCCCCGTTGGCCAAGGCCGAGGGCGATTCCAAGCGTGCCAACGCCTGGGAGAAGCACGCCAACGCGTTGAAGCGGGCGCTGGAGAATGCCGCCTGGGACGGCGAGTGGTATCGCCGAGGCAGCTTCGACGACGGCACGCCGCTTGGTTCGCGCAGTTCCGACGAATGCAAGATCGACTCGATCGCGCAATCTTGGAGCGTGATTTCGGGCGAGGGCGACCCGGCCCGCTCACAAACTGCCATGGCGCAGGCGACAAAGATGCTGGTCGACGACGAGTTGCAACTCATCAAGCTGTTTACACCGCCGTTCTCAGCGACGGAAAAGGACCCGGGTTACATAAAAGCCTATCCGCCCGGTGTGCGCGAAAATGGGGGCCAGTACACTCATGCGGCGACCTGGTTTGTCATTGCTTTGGCGGAAATGGGGCAGGTTGACGAGGCCTACCGGTGCTTCTCCATGCTCAACCCGGTCAACCATGCGCTCGATGAAAATGCGGCGGAGACCTATCGGGTCGAGCCCTATGTAGTGGCGGCCGACGTCTATGCCGACGACTCCAAGGCAGGGCGAGGCGGTTGGACCTGGTATACCGGTTCAGCCGGCTGGCTCTATCGCGCGGCCGTCGAAAGCATCCTTGGCATCAGCCAGCGCGGCGACAGGCTGGTCGTGACGCCGGCCATTCCCAAGCATTGGGAAGGTTATCAGGCGACCCTGCGTTTGGGCGGTGCCGTCTACAGGTTGCGGGTGGTGAGGGACAAAGCCGCTAAAGCTGCGAAGGCCGAGGTCGACGGTGTGAAGGGCAAGGACGCGTCCTTTGCCATGCGCGACAGCGGTGAGGTCGAGGTGGTAGTCCGCATTCCGGCCTGACCAGCAAGATCACGACGACATTGGAGCGCCGCGCGTCGAACGGGACGTGCGGCGCTCTTTTTCATTCAAACAGCAAATCGGGCTTGCCTTTTTTCGAGGCAATGGGCTAGTCGGCCTGCTTCGTCATCATTTCGCCGCAACGATGCCTTTTTTCGTTAGTTCTCAATTCCTTATCGGATCACACCAGATTACTGGCCGTTGTCATGTGTTGTTCGATTTTTTTGAACTCAACGGCTATCTGCGCATTGTCTTGCGGAACTGGGGTCGCTATTTGTCGGCCATGGTGCAGTGCACAATAAAGGGACGAACGGGACTCAAGGGGTACCAAAGTGTCGTTGCTTGAAGTCTATTGGAGAGCCCTTCGTTATCTTGCCGCAGATGGCAAGAAAGTCGGGTTGATTTGCGCTGCCAACGTCGTGTTGGCAATCGTCACCATTGCTGAGCCGATCCTGTTCGGGCGTATCATTGATGCCATTGCCGGTAAGACGGAAGTCGTGCCGACCATGGCGCTGTGGGCGAGCTTCGGCGCGTTCAACATCGTAGCTTTCGTGCTGGTGGCGCGCGGCGCCGATCGCCTCGCTCATGCGCGGCGCGGCGAGGTGCTTTGCCAGTCGTTCGAACGCGTCATCACCATGCCGCTGGCCTGGCATCAGCAGCGTGGCACGTCGCATTCGCTGCATACGCTGTTGCGCGCGGTCGAAGCATTGTTCAGCCTTTGGCTCGAATTCATGCGCACGCATCTGTCGACAGCAGTAGCGCTGGTGCTGCTTGTGCCGACGGCGTTTTCGCTCGACGTTCGCATGTCGCTGGTGCTGATCGTGCTTGGAGCGCTCTATGTCGCGATCGGCCGGCTCGTCATGCGCAAGACCAAGGAAGGTCAGGCATCGGTCGAGCGCCACTATCACAAGGTCTTTTCCCACGTCTCGGATTCGGTCAGCAATGTCGCGGTGCTGCAAAGCTACAACCGCGTCACCCAGGAAACCGAAGCGCTTCGCGGCTACGTGAAGGCCCTGATCGCCACGCAGAACCCGGTGCTCGACTGGTGGGCCCTGGCTTCGGCCATGCATCGCCTGGCCTCGACAATCTCGATGATGGTCGTGCTGCTGATCGGTGCGTATCTCGTCAGCAAGGGCCAGTTGCGTATTGGCGACATCGTTGCCTTCACCGGCTTTGCCGCCTTGTTGATCAGCCGGCTCGACCAGGTCTCGAATTTCGCCAACCAGATCTTCGACGCTCGTTCGAAGCTGGAGGAATTCTACCGCCTTGAGGACGCCGCAGGCGACCACCGCGAGCCGGAAGGCCTGCGCGAACTGGACAGCGTCACAGGTCACGTCCGCTTCGAAAACGTCAGCTTCGAGTTCCCGAATTCGGGGCAGGGCGTCACCGACGTCTCCTTCGAGGTTAGCGCCGGCCAGACCGTCGCCATCGTTGGTCCGACCGGTGCGGGCAAGACGACGCTGATCAACTTGTTGCAGCGGGTCCACACGCCGCAGCAAGGCCGTATCCTCATCGATGGCATCGATACGCGCACCGTGACCAAGAAGTCGCTGCGCCACTCGATCGCCACCGTGTTCCAGGATGCCGGTCTGCTCAACCGCTCGATCGAAGACAACATTCGCGTTGGCCGCGCCAGCGCGACCTATGAGGAGGTGCATGCCGCAGCAAGTGCCGCGGCCGCGCAGGACTTCATCCTGTCGAAGAGCGAAGGCTACGATACGAATGTCGGCGAGCGTGGCGGACAACTGTCCGGCGGCGAGCGCCAGCGTATCGCGATTGCCCGCGCTATCCTCAAGAGCGCACCGATCCTGGTGCTCGACGAGGCGACGAGCGCGCTCGACGTCGAGACCGAGAACAGGGTCAAGGATGCCATCGACATGCTGCGCGAAGGTCGCACGACCTTCATCATCGCTCACCGCCTGAGCACCGTTCGCGACGCGGATCTCGTGGTGTTCATGGATCACGGCCATGTTATCGAGATGGGCGGCTTTGGCGAACTGTCGGCTCGCAACGGACGCTTTGCATCGCTGCTGCGCGCCGGCGGCCTGCTCAACGACGAGGAAGTTCGCCGCGTTACCCATGTCGAGGAAGCAGCCTAGAGCTTTAGTTTGGTAAGGCTTCCGATCGGATACGAACGGGGCGCTAAGGCGCCCCGTTTTTTTCGTAACGGCCGCGACGTCGGAACCGATTGCGAAGAAAACCAGCCAAGGCTATTTAGCGTCCATGACACAGACGACTTCACAGGCGTGGCGTTTCAGCGACCTGGCCAACCCGAGCCGCTTTATTGCGCTGGTGGACAAGATCGTTCCCTGGCTCGCCGGGGCTTCGGCATTGGTGCTGGCAACCGGGCTCTATCTCGGCTTTGCAGCGCCCGAGGATTTCCAGCAGGGCATCACCGTCCGCATCATGTACATCCACGTGCCCTTCGCCTGGCTTGCAATGATGTGTTACTCGGTGATGGCGATAGCAGCGCTTGGAACGTTGGTATGGCGCCACCCGCTGGCAGACGTTGCGCTGAAATCGGCGGCACCTGTCGGTGCCGTGTTCACGGCGCTCGCACTGCTCACCGGATCGATCTGGGGCAAGCCCATGTGGGGCACCTGGTGGGTTTGGGACGCCCGGCTGACCTCGGTCTTTGTGCTTTTCCTGATGTATCTCGGCATCATCGCCCTGACCCGCGCGCTCGATGATCCGGCGCGGTCAGCTCGCGCGGCAGCCGTCATCACCCTTGTCGGCTTCGTCAACATCCCGATCATCAAGTTTTCGGTCGAGTGGTGGAACACCTTGCATCAGCCGGCTTCGGTGTTCCGTCTCGACGGTCCGACCATCGATCCGAGCATGCTGTGGCCCCTTATGACCATGGCACTTGGCTTTACCCTTATGTTCTTCACTCTGCATCTCATGGCGATGCGCACCGAGATTTGGCGCCGCCGTGTCATCGCGATGCGTCAGATTGCAGCCCGCAGGGCCGAGCGCCAGCAAGCCTGACCGCTCATCAAGGAAGGAAGACACCATGTGGCCCGATCGGCGAATTCTTGATCTTCTGGGCCTCGAACTTCCTATCCTGCAAGCGCCGATGGCGGGGCCGGTCGACTCGGAGATGGTGATCGCCGTTTCGGAGGCTGGCGGCCTGGGTGGTCTGCCTTGCGCCTTGATGACGCCGGAAAAGGCTCGCGCCGAGCTTGGCATCATCCGCCAGCGCACCGCGCGGCCGATCAATATTAATTTCTTCTGTCACAAGCAGCCCGAGGACGATCCTGCTCGCGAAGCCGCGTGGAAACGCCGCCTGGAACCATTTTATTTCGAGCTTGGTATCGATCCGTCGGCTCCCGCGCCGCGATCGGCGCGTGCGCCCTTCGATGCCGAGTTCTGCGATATCGTCGAGGAGTTCCGCCCCGAGGTGGTCAGCTTCCATTTCGGCCTGCCTGATGCAGCGCTGCTTGACCGCGTCAAGGCGACCGGTGCCAAGGTCTTGTCTTCGGCAACGACCGCCGATGAAGCGGTGTGGCTGGAAGAAAGAGGCTGCGATGCCATCATCGCCCAGGGCGCCGAGGCAGGTGGTCACCGCGGCATCTTCTTGACCGACGACGTCGCCAACCAGCCAGGGACCTTCGCGCTGGTGCCGCAGGTGGTGGATGCCGTCAAAGTGCCTGTCATCGCTGCCGGCGGCATTGCCGATGCGCGCGGCGTGGTTGCCGCTTTCGTGCTGGGTGCATCTGCGGTTCAGATCGGCACTGCCTATCTGTTCTGCCCCGAGGCAAAAGTTGCCGCTCCCCACAAGGAGGTGTTGCGTACGGCCAAGGACGACCACACCGCGCTGACCAACGTCTTCACCGGGCGGCCGGCGCGCGGCATCGTCAACCGCATCATGCGCGAAGTCGGCCCGATGTCTGACCTGGCACCGGCGTTCCCGCTTGCGGGCGGCGCGCTGGCGCCGCTGCGAGCCAAGTCGGAGCCGCTTGGGTCAGGCGATTTCATGTCCCTATGGTCGGGACAGGCGGCGCGTCTCGGCCGCGAAATGCCGGCGGCCGAACTGACGCGAGCCCTGGCTGATGAAGCACAGCTGCTGCTGGCAAGATTTGCCCGATAGGGCCGCCTCGATCCAAGTCAGTTCGGCGAAAGCGTGCGCCGTACGGCATCGTGCCAGCCTTTCAGCTTGGCGGCTCGTAGTTTCGGTTCCATTTGAGGCGTGAATTGCCGGTTGAGCGCCCACGCCTTGGAGAACTCCTTGGCCTTGGGCCAAACGCCGGCGCGTGAACCGGCGAGCCAGGCGGCGCCAAGGGCGGTGGTTTCGAGCACGGTTGGCCGATCCACCGGTGCATCAAGGATGTCCGCCAGCCGCTGCATCGTCCAGTCTGAGGCGACCATGCCGCCATCGACACGCAACACCGTCTTGCCGTTCCCGGTCTTCCAGTCCTTCCTCATGGCATCGAGCAGGTCGCGGGTCTGGTAGGCGACCGACTCCAACGCGGCGCGTGCAAATTCTTCAGGACCTGTGTTGCGGGTGAGCCCGTAGATCGCTCCGCGCGCTTCGGCATCCCAATGCGGCGCTCCGAGGCCGACAAAGGCAGGTACGAGGTAGACATGCTGGGTGTCGTCGGCCTTGGCCGCCAGCTCGCCGCTATGCTCGGCCCTGCCGATCACCTTGATGCCGTCACGCAACCATTGCACGGCAGCACCCGCAACGAAGATAGATCCTTCCAGAGCATAGGTCGTCTTGCCGTCCAGCCGGTAGGCGATGGTGGTCAACAGGCGGTTCTTGGAGCGCACGATGTCGCTGCCGGTGTTCAAGATGGCAAAACAACCAGTGCCATAGGTCGATTTCATCATGCCCGGCTCGAAGCATGCCTGACCAATGGTAGCCGCCTGCTGGTCGCCGGCCACACCCAGGATCGGGATCTCTGCGCCGAACAGCGATTTTTGGGTGACGCCGAAGTCCGCGGCACAATCTTTGACCTCGGGCAGCATGACAGCGGGGATGCGCAGGATGTCGAGGAGTTCAACGTCCCAGGCGTTCTTTTCGATGTTGTAGACCAGCGTGCGCGAGGCGTTGGTGGCATCGGTCGCATGCACCTTGCCGCCTGTGAGGCGCCAGATCAGGAAGCTGTCGATTGTGCCTGCCAGAAGCTCGCCGCGCTCGGCGCGCTTGCGTGCGCCCTTCACATGATCGAGCAGCCAGGCGATTTTCGTGCCTGAGAAATAAGGATCGAGCAGCAGGCCGGTTTTCTTGGTGAAGCGTGGCTCCAGCCCTTGCTTCTTGAGTTTTGCGCACAGAGGCGCGGTGCGCCGGTCCTGCCAGACGATGGCATTGTGGATCGGCTTGCCTGATACCTTGTCCCAGATGACAATGGTTTCGCGCTGGTTGGTGATGCCGATTGCCGCGATGTCAGCGGCGTCCTTGCCTGCTTTCTTCAGCGCTGTCTTGCAGGTCGAAACCACGCTGTCCCAGATTTCTTCCGGATCGTGCTCGACCCAGCCTGAAGCGGGGAAATGCTGGGCAAATTCCTTCTGGCCCACACCTGCGACCTTCATCGCCTGGTCGAACACGATCGCCCTGCTCGACGTCGTGCCCTGATCGATCGCCAGAATGAACCCGCTCATGTCTCTCTCCTGCAGTCACGTGCAAAAATAGGGGAGACGGCACTGCGCCGTCTCCCCAGATAGTCAGCCGGGCGTAAACATGCGCCCGGGCGCTTACTTGCTCCAGCTCTTCACCAGCTCGTCGTAGTTGACGGTGATCGGCTTTTCCTTTTCGTTTTCGATCTTCAGCTGCGGCGCGAGGTTGCCGGCCTTGACCGCTTCCGCGTTCCAGTAGGCGAGGTCGTGTTCTTCCGCCAGCTTGGGGCCGATGTCGCCCTGAATGCCAGCGCGCTCAAGGCGTTCCATGACTTTTTCCTGCTCTGAGCAGAGCGAGTCCATCGCTTCCTGTGCTGTCTTTGCACCCGACGACGCATCGCCAATCGCCTGCCACCACAACTGAGCCAACTTCGGATAATCAGGCACGTTGGTGCCGGTCGGCGACCACTGCACGCGGGCCGGCGAGCGATAGAACTCGACCAGGCCGCCGAGTTGCGGTGCACGGTCACTGAAGCTCTTGTGGTCCAGCGTCGACTGGCGGATGAAGGTCAGGCCGACATGGCTCTTCTTCACGTCCACCGTCTTCGAGGTCACGAACTGCGCGTAAAGCCAGGCGGCCTTGGCCCGGTCCTCAGGTGTCGATTTCAGGATTGTCCAGGAACCGACGTCCTGATAGCCGAGCTTCATGCCGTCCTTCCAGTAGACACCGTGCGGCGAGGGCGCCATGCGCCATTTCGGCGTGCCGTCCTCGTTCATCACGGGCAGCCCGGGCTTCACCATGTCGGCGGTAAAGGCGGTGTACCAGAAGATCTGCTGGGCAATCGCACCTTGTGCCGGCACCGGGCCGGATTCGGAGAAGGTCATGCCTTGGGCTTCCGGCGGCGCATATGCCTTCAGCCAGTCGAGATACTTGACGATGGAGTAGACCGACGCCGGGCCGTTGGTGTCGCCGCCACGCGCGACGCAAGAGCCAACCGGCTGCGACTTGTCATTGACCTTGATGCCCCATTCGTCGACCGGCAGGCCGTTCGGCAGGCCCTTGTCACCGTTGCCGGCCATCGAAAGCCATGCGTCGGTGAAGCGCCATCCGAGCGAAGGATCCTTCTTGCCATAGTCCATGTGGCCATAGACCTTCTGGCCGTTTATGTCGCGCCCGGTGAAGAACTCGGCGATGTCCTCGTAGGCCGACCAGTTGACCGGAACGCCGAGGTCGTAGCCATACTTCGCCTTGAAGTCCGCCTTGTTCTTCTCGTCGTTGAACCAGTCGTAGCGGAACCAGTACAGGTTCGCGAATTGCTGGTCGGGAAGCTGGTAGAGCTTGCCGTCCGGCGCGGTCGTGAACTTGGTGCCGATGAAGTCGGCGACGTCGAGGTTGGGATTGGTGACGTCCTTGCCCTCATTGGCCATCCAGTCGGTCAAGCTGCGCGCCTGCTGGTAGCGCCAATGGGTGCCGATCAGGTCGGAGTCGTTGACATAGGCATCGTAGATGTTTTCGCCCGACTGCATCTGCGTCTGCAGCTTTTCGATGACGTCGCCTTCGCCGATGAGGTCGTGGGTGATCTTGATGCCGGTGATGTCGGAGAACGCCTTGGCCAGCGTCTTCGATTCATACTCATGCGTGGTGATGGTTTCCGAAACAACCTTGATGTCCATGCCGGCAAACGGTTTGGCGGCATCGATGAACCACTGCATTTCGGCCTCCTGGCCGGCGCGGTCGAGTGCCGACATGTCCTTGATCTCGGTATCGAGGAAGGCTTTGGCCTCCTCCATGCCGGCAAAGGCATTGCTTGCACCCAAAAGCAGGGCGATTGCGCTAGTCGATGCTAGAATATGGCGTCGCATTAACTTCCTCCCAAACTAGGTTGCATTGCCATTTGGCTCCGTCGCGCATTTGCGGCGGTTCCAACATTTCCCCCTCTAGACGAAGCGGAATACGCCGATCGCGTAGACCACTGCGAGAGCGAGAGCCCACCACAGGTTGGGCCCGATCATGCCCAACCACGCGAGATGAATGAAGGCGGCGCCGAGCAGCGATACGAAAAGCCGGTCGCCTCGGGTCGTCTCGAACCTCAGGATGCCAACGCGCGGATTGCCGCCGGGCGAGAAATACTCCCACACGCCCATGCCCACGAGCATCAGGAAGATGGTGATGAAGAACGCCGCTGTTGGCAGCGTCCAGGCCATCCAGGAAAAGTCCATCACAAACGCTCCCTCAGACGCGGCCCAGGGCAAAGCCCTTGGCGATGTAGTTGCGGACGAACCAGATGACGAGCGCACCCGGAATGATGGTCAACACACCGGCGGCGGCGAGCACGCCCCAATCCATTCCCGAGGCCGAGACCGTGCGTGTCATGATCGCGGCGATCGGCTTGGCGGCGGTGGTGGTCAGGGTGCGGGCGATCAGCAGTTCGACCCACGAGAACATGAAGCAGAAGAACGCGGCCACCCCGATGCCGCTTGCGATCAGCGGCACGAAGATCTTGATGAAGAAGCGCGGAAACGAGTAGCCGTCGATATAGGCGGTCTCGTCGATCTCTTTGGGCACGCCCGACATGAAGCCTTCGAGAATCCAAACTGCCAACGGCACGTTGAACAGGCAGTGGGCGAGCGCGACCGCGATATGCGTGTCGATCAGGCCAAAAGCCGAGTACAGCTGGAAGAAGGGCAGGGCGAACACCGCAGGCGGCGCCATGCGGTTGGTCAAAAGCCAGAAAAACAGGTGCTTATCGCCCAGGAAGCGGTAACGCGAGAAGGCATAGGCAGCGGGGAGGGCGACCGAGATCGAGATCGCCGTGTTCATCACCACGTAGATGATCGAATTGATATAGCCCTTGTACCAGGACGGATCGGTGAAGATCACGGCGTAATTCTGCAGCGTCGGGTTCTGGGGCCAGAGCGAAAATGTGCCGAGGATTTCCTGGTTCGACTTGAAGCTCATATTGATGAGCCAGTAGATCGGCAGCATCAAGAAGATGATGTAGATCGTCGGCACCACCCACCAGGAACGCGACTCCTCGCCGCGCCGCCGCATACGCCGGGCGAGCGCCGCGTCCGGCACATTTCCCTGGGTCGATGCTGCCGGGGTTGCGGCCCTTCGCATCACCTTGTCCTTGTCTGGGTTGACGACGACGTCCGTTGTGCCCGCCATCTCACTTCTCCACGTCGTAATTTGTCATCACGGTGTAGAAGACCCATGACAGCAGCAGCACGATCAGGAAGTAGATGATCGACATCGCTGCGGCAGGGCCGAGATCGAATTGGCCAACAGCCATCTTGACGAGGTCGATCGACAGGAAAGTCGTCGAGTTGCCGGGGCCGCCGCCGGTAACGACGAAAGGCTCGGTATAGATCATGAACGAGTCCATGAAGCGCAGCAGCACTGCGATCAAAAGCACGCGCTGCATCTTCGGCAGCTGGATGTAGCGGAACACCGCCCAGCGCGAGGCGCCGTCGATCTTGGCCGCCTGGTAGAATGCGTCGGGGATGGAAACCAGGCCGGCATAGCAGAGCAGAACGACCAGGCTGGTCCAATGCCACACATCCATGAGGATGATCGTCACCCATGCGTCAAACGGATCGTTGACGTAATTGTAGTCGAAGCCGAGTGCGTGGAGCGTGTAGCCGAGCAGGCCGATGTCGATGCGCCCAAAGACCTGCCAGATGGTGCCGACGACATTCCATGGAATGAGCAGCGGGAGCGCCATGAGCACCAGGCAAACCGGCACGCCCCAGCCTTTCCTCGGCATGTTGAGTGCGATGAAGATGCCAAGCGGGATCTGGATCGTCAGGATGATTGCCGAGAAGATGAGGTTGCGGCCCATCGCCGCCCAGAAGCGATCCGAGTGCAGCATTTCCTCGAACCACTCGCTGCCGGCCCAGAAGAACTGGTTGCCGCCGAACGTGTCCTGCACCGAATAGTTGACCACCGTCATCAGCGGGATGACGGCCGAGAAGGCGACCAGCACCAGCACCGGCAGCACCATGAACCAGGCCTTGTTGTTCCATGTCTTTTCCATGGTCAGGCTCCCATCTCGACGCGCCACGACTTGTCGTAGAGGTTGATGCCGGCGGGATCGAAGGTAACGCGCGGCTCGGCGGGCACATGATCGTCCTCGCCGAGGATGACTGCGATCTCGCGGCCTTCGAGGATCGCGCGCACCACCTTGTGGCGGCCGATGTCTTCGACCTTGCGCACGGTGACCGGCATTCCCTTGGCACCAAGCCGCACAAATTCGGGGCGGATGCCCAGCTCGATGCCATTGCCTTCAGCCGAAGGCGTACCCGGCAGGTCGATCACTTGCCCGCCAAGCTTGGCTCGCCTGCCTTCGACTGCTACCGGCATGACGTTCATGCCTGGTGAGCCGATGAAATAGCCGACGAAGGTGTGCTTGGGGCGTTCGAACAGTTCAGCCGGCGTTCCGATCTGAACGATTTCGCCGTCATACATCACCACCACTTTTTCGGCGAAGGTCAGCGCCTCGGTCTGGTCGTGGGTGACATAGATCATGGTGTAGCCAAAGCGGCGGTGAAGCTGCTTGAGCTGGGAGCGCAGCACCCATTTCATATGCGGGTCGATGACGGTCAGTGGCTCGTCGAACAGGATCGCATTGACGTCGGAACGCACGAGGCCGCGGCCAAGGGAGATCTTCTGCTTCTGATCGGCGGTCAGGCCGCGCGCCTTGCGCTTGGCCCAGCTTGCCAGGTCGATCATGTCGAGTGTCTCGCGCACCTTGCGGTCGACATCGGCTTCGCCAACGCCACGGTTGCGCAGCGGAAAGGCCAGATTGTCGTAGACGGTCATGGTGTCGTAGATGACCGGGAACTGGAACACCTGCGCGATATTGCGCTCCTGCGTTGACAGTCGCGTCACATCCTTGCCGTCAAACAGAAGCTGTCCGTGGGACGGGTGCAAAAGACCCGAGATAATGTTCAGCAGCGTGGTCTTGCCACAGCCCGATGGCCCCAGCAGCGCGTAGGCGCCGCCATCCTCGAAGCTGTGATGCACCTCCCTGAGCGCGTAATCCTTTTCGGATTTCGGGTTCGCGCCGTAGGCGTGGCGGATATGGTTCAGATCAATACGTGCCATCCCGCCCTCCTACGCTGCCAACTGCGATGGCGCGGCCGCCGAGCGGCCATTGGCGTCGAAAACCATGACGTGGCGCGGGTCGATGAATACCTCGATTGTCTCATCCGGCTCGAACTGGCGGATGCCATGGGCAAGCATCACCCAGCGGGCGTCGGCATAGTTGAGATGCACGAAGCTTTCAGATCCGGTGATCTCGGTCACCGTCACCTTCGCCTTGACGCCGACCGCTTCCGCGGTGCGCTTTTCAAAAGAAAGATGGTGGGGCTGGAAGCCGATCGTATAGCTGGCGTCGGCAATGCCGGCGAGGTCGCCGGGCACCGGGAGGTCCACCCCACCATCAAGCTGGAAACTGCGGCCGCTCTTCTTCAGCACGATCGTGTTGAGTGGCGGATCGGCAAAGGTCCGTGCGGTGATCAGGTCGTTCGGCTTGCGGAAGACCTCGATCGTCGGGCCGAACTGAGTGATGCGGCCTTCCGACAGCGTCGCGACGTTGCCGCCGAGCAGCAGTGCCTCGTGCGGCTCGGTGGTGGCATAGACGAAGATTGCCCCGGTTTCGGCGAAAATCTTCGGCAGTTCGGCACGCAGTTCCTCGCGCAGTTTGTAGTCGAGGTTGGCCAGTGGCTCATCGAGAAGAACCAGCTTGGCGTTCTTGACGATGGCACGTGCCAGCGCCGTGCGCTGTTGCTGGCCGCCGGAAAGGTTCAGCGGCGTGCGCTCGAGATATGGCGTCAGCTTCAAGAGGTCGGCGGCGCGTCTTACCTCTTTGTCGATCTTCGCCTTGTCGACCCCGGCAACCCGCAGCGGTGAAGCGATGTTTTCATAGACTGTCATCGCGGGATAGTTGATGAACTGCTGGTAAACCATGGCGATGTTGCGCTTTTGCACTGCAACGCCAGTGACATTCACACCGTCGAACCAGACCGATCCTGAAGTCGGCTTGTCGAGCCCGGCCATCAGCCGCATCAGGCTGGTCTTGCCAGAAAGAGTCGGTCCCAGGAGTACGTTCAGGCTGCCATGCTGAAGCTTGAGCGACACGCCGCGGATATGATCCGCGCCAGCCACAGTCTTGGTTACATCACGCAGTTCCAGCATTTCCCCACCTCCCAGGGCAGATGCAGGCGACGATGCCTACTCAGCCGCGGCGTTGTGCACGCCCGGGCTTATTCCTCGCATATATTCATCCAGAGCCGCGGCCTGCTCCTTGCCAAGTTTCAGCCCGCGCTTGGTACGCCGCCACAAGACGTCTTCTGATGTCACGGCCCATTCATTGTCGACGAGGTAACGCACTTCCGCCTCGTAGAGGTCGGCGCCGAAACTGCGCCCCAGATCGGCCTCTGATTTGGCGAGGCCCAAAAGGGCTTTTGCGCGCGTGCCGTAGAGCCTCGTCAGGCGGCGGGCGAGCCGCATGTCGATAAACGGATAGGCGGCCTTGAGCTTCACCACTTCGGCGTCGAAGGCAGTGGCCGCGAATTCACCACCGGGCAGGGCAGCCGTCGCCGTCCACGCTTTGCCCTTCTTGCCCAGATGCTTTTCGATGATCTCGAGCATCGACTCGGCAAGGCGCCGATAGGTAGTGATCTTGCCGCCGAAGATGTTCACGATCGGCGCCTGGCCCTCGGCGCCATCCGATTTCAGCACGTAGTCGCGCGTCGCTTCCTGTGCCTTGCTGGCGCCGTCGTCGTAGAGCGGCCGGACGCCGGAATAGGTCCACACGATGTGCTCGGGTTTTACCGGCTCGGCGAAATATTCGCTCGCTGCATCACAGAGATAGTCGATCTCGGCCTGGCTGATCTTTGCCATGTGCGGATCGCCGTCATAATCCTGGTCGGTGGTGCCGATCAGGGTGAAGTCTTCTTCATAGGGAATGGCGAAGATGATGCGCCCATCCTTGTTCTGGAAGAAATAGGCGCGCGGGTCATCGAACTTCTTCGGCACCACGATATGGCTGCCCTGTACAAGGCGTACATTGTGGACGTTGTTTTGGCCGACTGTTTCAGTCAGGACATGGTCGATCCACGGTCCGGCGGCATTGACGATCAGCCGCGCCTTCACCTCTTGGATATCGCCGCTACGCAGGTTTTCGACGCGGATTGTCCAGTGGCCATTGTCGCGACGCGCGCTTGTTACCTTGGTTCTCGTGCGGATCACCGCCCCTCGGTTGGCGGCGTCGCGCGCGTTGAGGACCACCAGGCGGGCGTCGTTGACCCAGCCGTCCGAATATTCGAAGGCGCGCGAAAACATCGGCTTGAGCGGCTTGCCGGCGGCATCGCTGCGCATGTCGAGCGTCTTGGTCGCCGGCAAAAGCTTGCGCCCGCCAATGTGGTCGTAGAGGAACAGGCCGAGCCTGATCAGCCAGGCCGGGCGCAGGCCCTTGGCGTAGGGCAGGACGAAGCGCATCGGCCAGATGATGTGCGGTGCGTTTCGCCACAATACCTCGCGTTCCATCAGCGCCTCGCGCACAAGGCGGAACTCGTAGTGCTCGAGATAGCGCAGGCCGCCATGGATCAGCTTGGTCGAATAAGACGACGTCCCGCTGGCGAGATCGTTCATTTCGGCGAGGTAGACGGAGTAGCCGCGTCCGACCGCATCGCGTGCGATTCCGCAGCCGTTGATGCCGCCGCCGATAACGAAGATGTCGTGAACTTCGGGCATCCCTGCGCCTTCGTCGAGTTTTCGCACTGCAGCAATTTCAATATTTTTCGAAGCTGTTTTTGGATTATTTCGAACTGAAAACGAATGTCAAATGAAATGTAACGACGTCGTCCAGGGTACGGGTCCAGTGTGCGGCGAGACCAAGGAGTGGCAAGGGAGCAGGCGCGCGCAGTCTGAATGGCTTTCCGCATAAGGAATTTTCCGTACCTCTGGCCGCGAAAGGGGCCGTGGCAGGCAATGCAAGGCCGCGGCTCACCTCGTTCTTCGTTATCGGAGTCATTTCATGAAAACGAATGTGCCAAATCGGCGGAGAGGGCCAGCGTGTCGATACGCGCCGACAATCTGGTCCTCCCACTGATAAAGCTCGATAGCGCTCAGGCCGGGTTCTCCAGATTGAACTGGCCGCTATGTTCGTCATATCCGAACAGCTCGGCATAGCGGCCCCATGAGATCGTCGCCCTCAAGGTTGCCTCGGCGCTCTCTTCCGACATGTGATCCTCGAGTTCTTCTGAAAAGCGCGTGAATGGCGCGCGATGGCTCGGCCGTTCGTCGAGTACACGCCGGATGAGGGCTGAGAGCGGCACGTATGTGACAAGATGTTCGGCGAACAGCCGCTTGCGCGTGTCGATGTCGGAATCGACGAACCGCCTGCCGAACTCGGTCAACTGGACATCGCCTTCCGCCATTTCGGCGAAACGCAGCAGTTGCAGGGTCTCGGCGATCGGAAAGAGCTCGTCCACCTCCATCTGCAGTGTGGCGGCAAGATCCGGCAGGTCCGCCTTGCCGCCATAGGCGGGTGCTGCGAGCGCTTCCATCAAGCCGGACAGCAGGTTGGTCGAGATACGCGGCAGCGCCATCCCGATGCCAGTGCCGGCAAATCCCTCAACGGCTCGCTTTTCGGCTTTCTCGGCCGGCGTGCGCTGGGTCATGCGCGCATAGATGTCGTCGACGAGCTGACGGAAAGTCGGATCGTCGCGATTGCGCGGATGAGGCAGGCCGATCTTGATTTCGGTGGCAACCCGTCCCGGGTTCGACGAAAAGATCAGGGTCCGGTCGCACATCAGCACGGCTTCCTCGATATTGTGCGTCACCATCAGGATCGACTTGATCGGCAGGCGCCCTTCGATCCACAGGTCGATGAGGTCTGTGCGCAGCGTCTCGGCGGTCAGAACGTCGAGCGCGGAGAAGGGCTCGTCCATCAGCATCAGGCGCGGATGAACCACCAGCGCGCGGGCAAAGCCGACCCGCTGGCGCATTCCGCCGGAAAGCTCCTTGGGGTAAGCGCTCTCGAAACCATCGAGGCCGATCAGATCTATGGCTTCGATGGCGCGGCGCCGCCGTTCAGCTGCCGGAGTGCCCAGCGCTTCCAGGCCGATCTCGACATTCTCGAGCACGGTGAGCCAGGGGAACAGGGCAAAACTCTGGAACACCATGGAGATGCCTTCGCAAGGGCCGATCACGGGCTTGCCGCACCAGCTGACGTTGCCGCTGGTTGCCGTGACGAGGCCCGACAACACGCGCAGCAGCGTCGACTTGCCCGAGCCGGATCGGCCGAGCAGCCCGACGATCTCGCCTTCACGGATCGACAGCGACACATTGTCGAGCACGACGAGCTCGGCATTGTCGCCCTTGGGATAGACCATGCGCACGCCAGAGATATCGACCAATGGGGCTGTGGCGTGGTTGGAATGGGTGTTGGTGACTTCAAGCAGGGTCATGGGAGGTTCCTCTCCTCAATTGAGGCGGAGACGGTTGGCTGAGAAGGCATAGAGCGGACGCCAAACCAGCCGGTTGAACAGGATGACGAACAGCGACATCACGGCGATGCCGAGCACGATGCGTGGATAGTCGCCGGCGGCCGTCGCCTCGGCGATATAGGCGCCAAGGCCGTGCGCCCGAAGCGTGGTGCCGCCCCAGTTCGCCACCTCTGCGACGATGGAGGCGTTCCAGGAACCGCCGCTCGCCGTGATGGCGCCGGTTATGTAGTAGGGGAAAATCCCCGGCAGGATGACCTTGCGCCACCAGTACCAACCCCTGATGCGGAACGTTGCCGCCGCTTCCTTGAGATCGTTGGGAAAGGCGCTCGCCCCGGCAATCACATTGAACAGGATGTACCACTGGGTGCCCAACACCATCAGCGGCGACAGCCAGATGTTGGGATTGAGATCAAATTTGACGATCGCAACGACAGCCAATGGAAAGACGATGTTGGCGGGGAAGGCTGCCAGGAACTGCGCCAGCGGCTGCACCCGCTCGGCGACACGCGGCCTGAGCCCGATCCAGACACCAACAGGCACCCAGATCAACGTCGCCAGCGTCATTAGCACGATCACGCGCAGCATCGTCAGGACGCCAAGCCACACGACTTCGCCGACCTCCGCCCACGCAAGTTCGGTTGCTATGAAACCGGCGATCAGCCAGATCGCGTAGACCGCTGCGCCCAATACAAGCCCGAACCACAGCCGGTCGGCCCAGCGTGTCGCCGAAAATGCGCTCAACTCGCCAGGTATGATGACAGGCAAGCTGAAGCGCCGGCGCGGCAGGGCGCCGAACACAACCTTGTATGGGGCAAGCAGGACCTGGAACAGGCGGGTCCGGCGCAGGGCGACCAGCAGCCACGAATGCGGTGCCGTGCCGCTCGCCGATTGCTCGACGCGGAATTTGTCACCCCAGGCAACCAGCGGCCGAAACAGCAACTGGTCGTAGATCAGGATTACGATGAGCATGGCGATGACCGCCCAGCCGACGGCGGCCAGGTTCTGTTGCCCGATCGCAAGGGCAACGTAAGAGCCGATGCCGGGCAGGGTGATCGTGGTGTTGCCGACCGAGATTGCCTCGGAGGCGACGACGAAGAACCACCCGCCCGACATCGACATCATGGTGTTCCACACCAGGCCGGGCATCGCGTACGGCACCTCGAGGCGCCAGAACCGCTGCCAGCCCGAGAGCCGGAAGCTGCGGGAGGCCTCGTCGAGGTCGGCGGGAACCGTCTTCAGGGATTGGTAGAAGCTGAAGGTCATGTTCCAGGCTTGGCTGGTGAAGATCGCGAAGATTGCCGCAAGTTCAACGCCGAGCACCCGCCCTGGAAAGAGCGCCATGAAGCCGACGACGGTGAACGACAGGAAACCCAGCACGGGCACCGACTGGAGGATGTCGAGCAACGAGATGAGCACCATTTCGGCACGGCGGCTTTTGGCTGCCAGCGCACCATAGGCGAATGTGAAGGCCAGAGATGCCACGATCGCCGCCAACATGCGCATGGTGGTGCGCAGCGCGTATTCCGGCAGCATGGCTGGGTCGAGCGAGATTGGCGCCTGGTCAAGCGCCGAGATCGGGGCGAGCGTCTCGCGGCCACCCTGGATGACGAGAATGAGCGTGCCGAAGAGGAGGCCGAAGGCCAGCGCATCCCAGAGGTTGGGAACATAGCGCCGCCGCCGACCGGCCTCGAGGGCCGGATGATGCATGGTCATTGTCTGAAAACCCGATTGCCGAATAAGAGCAGGGCCGCGCGAAAGCGCGACTGGCGACCGCTGCGTGGGCAGTAGTGTCAGCGTCTTATTCGGTCCCCACGGTCTGCAGACCTGAGGGCGGGTTGTCGGATGCGGAAGAGGGGCGCCCGCATGTTTCACCTCTTGTCCTTTGCCTGCCGGCGCGGACGAGGTGAACCGGACGCAGATGGTCAGGTTCGCGGCGTCGCGGCGAGCAGGCTGATGCTAGATCGACTGGAACCGTCCATTTACGGAGCTATCCTGAGTTAAGATCGGCACCTGTTGCCGACCGGGCCATATTGCGCTGCATCAATTCGCGGTCAAGTTGATTTTTGGTAAGGAACAACCGGCAAAGCCACGGTTTGGCACTAGCCCCCGAATCCAATGAGTGTCGCGGACATACATCCAATGCCTTATCTGGCTGCCTCTGGTCAGTGCACTCCCACAGTGCGAGAGTTTGGTTGCCCATGCACTGGAATGTCAGGGCAAGCGGCGGATCTACGAGGGGACCAAAAAAACAGGCAGAGATAAGGGGTGAAGCGATGTTTCGAACGTCGGTTGGACTTGCATTCCTCGCTCTAGCAACCTCCGCATCCTCGGCGCCTATCGCCGACAGCGCGCAAGTGGCTCGGGGCGAGTACCTCGTGACGATAAGCGGCTGCAACGACTGCCATACGCCAGGCTATTTCTTCGGAAGACCTGACGAGAAGAAGTTTCTCGGGGGCTCGGATGTCGGTTTCGAGATCCCTGGGCTAGGTGTCTTCGTCGGACGCAACATCACGCCGGACAAGGAAACCGGCATCGGCAGCTGGACAGCCAAGCAGATCGTTGCGGCTATTCAGACTGGTCAGCGACCGGACGGCCGCGAGCTCGCACCCATCATGCCGTGGCACGCCTTTGCGCAACTCACGCCTGAGGACGCAGAAGCAATCGCTGTATTCCTCCAGAACGTGAAGCCTGTCAGCAATGCAGTTCCTGGCCCCTTCAAGCCTGGCGAGAAGGTCACGACTTTCATGTTCAGGATACTGCCGCCAGGTGAACCAGCTGCCGCTGCGCCCAAATAGCTGCGACGCCGGTTGATCACACAGTTCCGCCGGAAGCTGCGTTTTGCGGCCTCCGGCGGGATATGGTGGTGCGCAGCGTGTCGGCTAGGCGAAGAAAGCGAAGCGGATGATGAACAACGCTGCGACCAGCCAGGTTGCGGCGTGGACCTCACCGGGACGGCCGGTCAGAAGCTTGAGCGCGGCGTAGCTGATGAAGCCGAACGCCAGGCCGTTGGCGATCGAGTAGGTGAACGGCATCATCAGCGCGGTCAGCGCTGCGGGCGCCGCCTCGGTGATGTCTGCCCATTCGACCTCGACCAGTTCGCGCATCATCAGGCAGGCGACGTAGAGCAGGGCGGGTGCCGTCGCATAGGCTGGCACCGAGCCTGCGAGCGGCGAGAAAAACAGCGCGGCTAGGAACAGGACGCCGATGACCAGGGCGGTGAGGCCTGTGCGGCCGCCGGCCTGCACGCCCGAAGCGCTTTCGACATAGGCGGTGGTGCTCGAGGTCCCGAGGAGCGAGCCGGCGACGATGGCCGTGCTGTCGGCCAGAAGCGCGCGGCCGAGACGGTTGGGCTTGCCGGGCTCGATCAGTCCGGCGCGCTTGGCAACGCCGATCAGGGTGCCGGTGGCGTCGAACACTTCGACCAGCACGAATACGAGGATGACGTGCACCAGGCCGGCATGCAGCGCGCCGACGACGTCGAGCTGCAGGAAGGTCGGCAAGATGGAGGGCGGCATCGACACGATGCCGTTGAACTGGCTGACGCCGAGCGCCATCGAAGCGATGGTGATCACCAGGATACCGATCAGGATCGCGCCGCGCACCTTGAGCGCGTCAAGGGCAGCGATGATGAAGAAGCCCGCGATCGCAAGCATCGTTCCGGTCTGGCTGAGGTCGCCGAGCGTAACCAGAGTTGCCGGGCTGGCAACGACGATGCCCGAGCTTTTCAGGGCGATGATGCCCAGGAACAAGCCGATACCGGCAGCGATTGCGCTGCGCATCGAGTGCGGGATGCCGGCGATCAGCCAGCTGCGAACACCGCTTACAGTCAGTAGCAGGAAAATGACGCCCGAGATGAACACGGCTCCCAGCGCCTGCTGCCAGGAAAAGCCCATCGCGCCAACGACCGTGAATGCGAAGAAGGCGTTCAGGCCCATGCCAGGCGCCATGCCGATCGGCCATTTCGCCACCAGCCCCATGATCAGCGAGCCGAGCGCTGCGGCCAGGCAAGTCGCCACGAACACGGCATTGCGGTCCATGCCGGTCGATGACAGGATCTCGGGATTGACGAAGATGATGTAGGCCATCGTCAGGAAGGTTGTGATACCCGCGATCACCTCCGTCCGCACCGACGTGCCTTGTTCCTTCAGGTTGAAAAACTTCTCGAGCACTCTTTGCTTCCTCCCGGACGGTTTGGGGGCTGCCTGGTCCTGGCGCAGGATTACCGACGCAACCATGCTTTCGCATGGCCGCCAGCCCTTCCTGCCGAACTCCTGCTACCCTCTCGTGCCGACCCGGGACGCCCTGTGCGTCTCCACCCCAAGCCGGCTTCCGCCAACAAAATGGCGCTAGGCATGATTGCCAGCGCAAACGTGGCCTAAATTCTGCCCGTTGCCGCCGTCGCACAAGTGGCGGTTGCTAGAAGCAGTTTCGCTTTTTTGTTGATGGATCCGACCCGTTTGGACGATGCCTCAGGCTGGGCATGCTCGCCCCGTCGCAGGGTCGAACAGGTGCAGCGCGTCGTCGTCGGCCGAAAATGCCGTTACGTCACCTTGGCCGACCTTGGTCCGGGGCGCAAGGCAGGCGGTGAGCCTTTGCTGGCCAGCGCGGGCGGTGGCGACCAGTTCGGGGCCGGTCAGTTCGACCACCTCGATTCGTACCGGAAGGGTAATCCCGGCTGCCTGGCTGGCGGACGGTGCCAGCCTCAGAGCTTCCGGCCTGATGCCGAGCGCAAGCCGCGCTCCGTCGCGTGCAATTGGTTTGAAGCGATCCGGCAGGGGCAGGCGAATGTCGGACCCGACGATTGCCAGCGCCCCGTTGTCGACCTCGACGTCCAGAATGTTCATCGGCGGGGCGCCGACGAAACCGGCCACGTAGAGCGTGGCGGGCTGGTTGTAGATCTCTTCGGGCGTGCCGAGCTGCTCGATCCGGCCGTCCTTCATCACTGCGATGCGCGTCGCAAGGGTCATCGCCTCGATCTGGTCGTGGGTAACGTACACAACCGTCGTCTTCAGCATCTGGTGCAGACGCTTGAGCTCGGTGCGCATTTCGAGCCGGAGCTTGGCGTCGAGGTTTGATAGCGGTTCATCGAAAAGGAAAACCTGAGGCTTGCGCACCAGCGCCCGGCCGATGGCGACGCGCTGGCGCTGGCCACCGGACAGCTGGCTCGGCTTGCGGTCGAGCAGCGGCTCGATCTGCAGCAGTTTCGCGGCGTCCAGCACGGCCTTCTCGCGCACGGCGAGCGGTACCTTTCGCATTTCCAGGCCAAAACCGATGTTCCGGCGGACGCTGAGGTTGGGGTAGAGCGCGTAGGACTGGAACACCATGGCGATGTCACGATCCTTGGGATGCACACCAATAATGGAGCGGTCGCCGATCTTGATGTCCCCGCTCGTCGCTTCTGCCAGCCCGGCGATGATGTTGAGCAGTGTCGATTTCCCGCAGCCTGACGAGCCGAGCAGCACCAGGAACTCGCCGCTCTGAAGGGCGATGTCGATGCCCTTCAGCGTGTCAACGGCCCCGTAACTTTTGCGGATATTCTGGATTTCAAGCGCACTCATGCAACATCGTCCCTAAAGTCCGGCAACCCGCCATAGCTGCGGGGCAAGGTGGAGATGGCCAGCGACGCGACCTGCACGCCGGCGACCAGGCAAGCGGCAAGGGGCTGGTCCTTGGCAAGCGCTGCCAGGAAGGCGGCATTGAAGACGTCGCCAGCACCAATCGTGTCGATGACCCTGACGGCCGGCGCTGCCACCGAGGCCAGCTCGCCGTCGGGGCCGATCGCAATGGCGCCGTCCGATCCGCATTTGACGACCAGGATCGCGCCCTTGGGCATGCTGGACCAAAGTGCTGCGGCCGCTTCGGCTGGCTTTTCGAGCCCGGCCAGTGTTGTCGCTTCGACCTCGTTCAGGAGCGCGCAATCGCAGCGAGAAAGCCAGGCGCGCGCCAGAACGCAGTTCTGCTCCGTCCAGCCATCAGGCGGCCAGCCGGTATCGAGGACAACCGAGATGCCGCGGCCATGCGCCCAGTCGAAGAAGGCTTCGTAGTCGCGCGCGAGGTCGATGGTCAGGAACGAGCCGCACAGCAGCGCGTAACCGCCGGAAAGCTGCGCGCCTTCAAGCACGCAAAGCGTGTCGGCGAGGCTGAATCGAGGCAGGTGGCCAAGTGTGGTGAAGAATGTTCGCTCGCCGTCGGGATGAGTGATGCCGACAGAAAGTGTCGTGCGCTCGGAAGAGACGGGCCATTTGGTGGCGCGATCGCCGAATGCATCGCGCAGCCACAGGCCGAACTGGTCATTGCCGACATTGGCGGCAATTGCGAAATCGACGCCAAGCGCTTCCCAGGCAAGGGCGCTATTTCCCGCCTGGCCGCCGACGCGCAACTCGTCGTGATCGACGATGATCTCGGTGCCAGCCTTTGGCCAGGGAGCCGTGGGGCCCAATATGAGGTCGACATTGACGTTGCCGATCACCGCAAGCGGGCGCATTTACTCGCTCCGCGTGATCTTGGTCGAGCGTACCGGCGTGCCGGCGTTGTCGACTCGGGCGTCGGCGAAAGCGATCATCAGGCGCTGGGCCGTCGGCAGCATCGCGAAGATGGCGTCCATGCCGCTTGCAGGCTTGAAGGCGAGTGTCGTGGCACCTGCAACCGGAATCTCGCCGGAGGAATCGAAGATGACGACTGGCGCACCGGTCTCGACAGCGGAGACGGCCATCGCCGTGACGAGCGCTGCGGTTGGGTCCTTGCCGCGGAACAGCACCACACCGATCTTGGGGCCCAGCATTTCCATCGGCCCGTGACGCAGCTGTCCGCCTTCGAGCGAGAAACAGGGGCGCCGTGACAACTCGGTCAGGCCAAGCGCCAGCGCCTCGGCAACGCCTTGCAGGCGACGCCCCGAGGTGACCACCGTCTCGACTTTGGTCAACGCCTTGAGCGCTGGGCTGACATCGACGACTTCGGGCGCTTGGAGCGCGACGAGCGCACCACTCGGATGCTCGCCGAGGGCAGCCAGAATGGCGAGATGGAGCGCCAGGGTAACCGTCAGGCTGCGGGTTGCGGCAAAGGCGAGCTCGGTGCCGCCGACACCGACCAGCGATGGCGCTGTACGGGCGAGGAAGGATGCGACCTCCAGCGTCAGCCCGAAGGTCTCGGCGTGGCCGCCGGTCTCGGCGAACCAGCGCACCACCTCGGCACTTTCGCCCGATTGCGAGGTCATCAGAACGGTGCGTCCATCAAGTGCAAGCGGCTGCCCGAGCTGCTCGGACAATGGCAGGGCGATGGCGTCGATGCCGAGCGCGCGATAGAGCGGCTCCACCGCCCGACCGACGGCGTGCGAGCCGCCCATGCCGAGTAATAGAAGCTTGCCGGTCCTTTCGAGCGAGGCGGCGACCCTGGCCGCCATCACAGAGGCTTCGGCGAAGGAAGCCAGTGCATCGCCATTTTGCCGCGCCATTTCACGATCGATGGCCACGAGGCCGGCGGGTCTGGTCTTTTGTGTCATGGTCATCCTTTCACGCCGCCGCTGGTGAGGCCCGAAATCAGGGCGCGTTGCATGACAAGCCCAATGAGCACCGGTGGCAAGGCAGCAAGCACGCCGGCGGTGGCTATCAGGCCGTAATCCGAGACGCGGCCGCCGGCGAGATCGGCGATGGCTACCGTCAGCGTCTTGGCGCGCAGGTCCGAGGTGAAGAGCAGCGCATAGAAGAATTCGTCCCAGGCAAGCAGCAGCGCAAACAGGGCCGAGGTCGCCACAACGGGCGCCGCCAGCGGCAAGGTGATGATGCGCAGTGTCTGGAACAGGCTGGCGCCGTCTACGATCGCCGCCGCCTCGATTTCGCTCGGGATAGCGTCGAAGCCCGACTTCATCAGCCAGGTGGTGAACGGAGCCAGGATTGTCAGGTAAACCAGCGCCAGGCCAAACACGTTGTTGAGCAGTCCGAGATAGGACAGACCCATGTAAAGCGGCACGGCGAGTGCCACCGGCGGCAGCATGTAGGTGGCAATGACCACCGATAGCGACCAGCCCACCGTTGGTGTCCGCGAAACCGCCCAGCCTGCCGGGATGGCGAGCGCGATCGCGGCGATCGTTGCCATTCCGGCGACCCTGAGGCTGTTGTAGAGCGATGCGAGGAAAGCAGCACCCGCGCTGTTTTCGACCGTCGAAAGCAGCATCGCATAGCGCGAGAAGTCGACCTGTTGCGGCCACCAGCGCAGCGGCTTGGCCGACAGGTCTGCCGCCGGCGAGATGCTCATGATGAACAGCCATATCACCGGCGCGAGGATCACGAGGCCAAGCAGCAGGGCTGCAGCATAGATGAAGATGGTGAAAGGCAGGCTCTTGCGTTCCATCAACTTGTGCTCCCTGCGGCTTTCCTGACAAGAGCAGCGTAGGCGACGGCCAGTACGGTGACGAGCAAGGTGACGATCAGTGCCAGCGAAGCACCCGAGCCGGCGCGCTGGAACGAGAAGGCCTCCTGGTAAACGAGGATCGACAGCGTTCGCGTCGAGTTGGCCGGCCCACCCCGGGTCATCACCCAGATGATGTCGAATACCTTGAAGGCTTCGATGGTGCGCAGCACCAGGGCTACCAAAAGCGGCCCGACGAGGTAGGGCAGGATGACGAAGCGGAAACGTGCGATGGGTCCGGCTCCGTCGACCATGGACGCTGCGGTGATGTCGCGCGGCACGGCCTGGAGTGCTGCCAGCGCAATGAGGGCAACCAGAGGGAAATTCTTCCAGCAATCGGCAACGATCAGTGCTGCGAGCGCGGTATTGGGCTCGCCGAGCCAGGAACGGTAGGCGTCGAGCAGGCCGATCTGCGTCAGCGCCGCGTTCAGCGCACCATATTCGGGATTGTAGATCAGCCGCCACAGCGTCGCGTTGACCACAGTCGGCAGGGCCCAAGGCAAAATCATCAATGCACGCAGCAACGTCCGGCCGCGAAATTGCTGATTGAGCAAAAGCGCCGCGAGAACGCCGAGCACCATCTCGGCTGCGACCGAGATCACCGCGAACCAGGTCGTGGTTACCAACGTGCGCTGGAAATTGGAGCCTGACAGCATCTTTGCATAGTTGTCGAGGCCCACGAAGTTGCCTTCGGTGCCGACAAGCTTGGCGTCGGTGAAGGAAAGCCGAACGGTGTCGACGAGGGGCCAGCCGATGACCGATACCATGACCACAAGCAACGGCAGCATAAGCAGCCATGCGCGGGTCGTCATCCATGAGCCCGACATGAGGTGACTCTTTTACTGGAACCGAAGGGCCGGACGGCCGAAGCCGTCCGGAAAGTTGGGGCAGTTAGAAATTAGAGGCCGCTGTTTTCAGCTGCGCCCTTCAAGGCGTCTTCAGGCTTGGCCTGGCCGAGCAGCGATTCCTGGATCGCCTGCTGGAGCGCGGTCGACAGCTCCTGGTACTTCGGCGTGGTCGGACGTGGATACATCGCGGCCAGACCGAGCTTGGCAGCAGCGATCAGCTCCTCCTGACCCTTGGTGACCGCCGGGTCATCGTAGGACGAGGCCCAGATCGGCAGGCTGAGCTTGGCATACTGGTTCTGCGTCTCCTGCGAGGTCATGAAGGTGATGAACTTCCACGCTTCTTCAGGATGCTTGCTGGCCGTGGTGATGCCTAGGCCCATCGAGCCGTTGACGGCCGAAACCTCGCTCTTGCCGGCAACGCCAGGTGCCGGAACGACGCCGACCTTGCCAGCGACCTTGCTGTCCTTGGGGTCGTTGGCCATGTTGTACATGTAGGTCCAGTTGAGAGCGAAGGCGGCTTCGCCGTTCTGGAAGACCTTGCGCACGTCTTCTTCAAGGAACTCCTTGGAGTTCGGATTGGTCAGTCCCGACGTATAGCTCGTCACCATGTAGTTCAGCGCATCGAGCCCGCCGCCGCTCTGGAAGGCCGGCTTGCCGTCCTTGAGGAACTCCCCGCCATAGGCGCTGACGAGCGTGGTGTAGTCGCAGATCGCGGCTTCGGCCTGCGACCAGCTCCATGAGATCGGGGTCGCAAGAATGCCCTTGTCCTTGATAATCTTGGCCTGCTCGGCCAGTTCTTCCCAGGTCTTTGGCGGGTTCTTGATGCCGGCCTTCTCCAGGATTTCCTTGTTGTAGAACAGGTACTTGGTATCGAGGATCCAGGGCATGCCATAGGACTTGCCGTCATAGTTCACGGTGGTCCAGGCACCAGGCAGGACGCCCTTCTTCATGTCGTCGGTGATACGCGACGAGACGTCGACCAGCACCTTGTTGGAAGCATATTCTGCCGGCCAGATGACGTCGAACAGCACCACGTCGTAGCCGCCGCCCGAACCCTGGGCGAGCACGGTCTTGTCGTGCAGTCCCTCATAGGGGACGAATTCGAGATTGACCTTGATGTCGGGGTTGGCCTTGGTGAAGGCCTCGGCCATCGCCCGCACGTCTGCCTCGCTATAGGCGGCCTGCGCCATGAACAGCGCATTGATCGAAGTTTCGGCGAAAGCGTGCGGCATGAAGGCGCCGCCAACGAAGGCCGCACCGAGCAGTGTCTTGCTAAACGATTTCAACATTCATTCCTCCATTTTTTTTGACGTGGGCAATATTGTGATGCCAGCGCCACGCGCCGCCATCTCGCTTGAGGGTGGCGCCGCGCTACGGTCCCGGCGCACTTGCCCAAGCGGTGTCCTGATCGAAATGCGCGACGGCTCCAGCCGTCATTTTATTCCCCGGAACTCTTATGGCTCCTTTTATTAAGTCAACTGACTTGACTTATTAGTTCTGCAATTATCTATTGAAGTCAAGAGGGGAAAAAGCGGTGAACGATATTCGCCCGATCCGAGCCACCAGCGGCACCAATCAGGAAGGCACGAGCGCCCACAACCGCCGTGTCATGATCGACGCATTGCGGCTCAATGGGGCGCTCTCGCGCGCCGATCTGGCGCGGGCAACGCAACTCACCAAGCAGGCCGTGTCCAACATCATTGAGGAACTCGAGCGAGACGGTTTTGTCGTGTCGCTCGAGGCGGTGAGAAAGGGCAGGGGGCAGCCGTCGACACCCTACAAGCTTGTGCCCGAGGGCGCTTTCGCCATCGGCTTGCAGATCGACCGGCATTTGACCCGGGCCGTTGGAGTCGATCTGGTCGGCACTGTCCTGGCGCGCGCCGAGGCAAACCTGCCGCCCGATGATCCCTCCGGCGGCGTCAAGGTCATCCTAGGCCTGATCGACGGCATCAGGGCGGAACTGGCGCTGATTTCCGAGCAATCCGAAAAACGCCTCGTTGGCCTGGGCGTCGCCATGCCCGGGCCCTTTGGCCTGGAGGGATTCGGCGACAACAAATGGATGATGCCGGCCTGGCAGAAGTTTCCATTGCTGGACGAACTCGCTTCCGGCACCGGGCTTGATGTCAGCCTGCAGAACGACGCGGCCGCCTGCGCCACCGCCGAGCGCATGGTGGGCGCAGCACACGGTCTCGAGCACGCGGTTTGCCTCTATGTCGGCTACGGCATTGGTGCCGGGCTCATCCTCAACGGCGAACTCTACCGTGGTGGTCACGGCAATGCCGGCGAGATCGGCATGGCGCTACTCACACCGCGCGGTGTCGACGGCACTGTGCTTGAACATAGGGCCTCGCTTGCCTCGCTCTACCAGCATCTGGAGTTGGATCCGTCTGACCCCGCCCTTTATGCGCATGTCAGCGCGCTGGCCCTCGCCGAAGACGCGGCGCTGCATGGCTGGGTCAACGCAGCCGCGCAGGATCTGCGCTGGAGCGTGCAACTCATCGAAACGGTCTTCGATCCGCAAACAGTGATCCTGACCAGCGGTGCGCCCGAGGCCTTGGCTCGGTTGATTCTGCAAGCCATGCACCCGCTGCTGCCATCGATTGCCGCCCGTCCTGACAGGGCTTTCCCGCGCCTGCAGCTTGGCATCACCGATCCATGGTCGATCGCGCTTGGCGCCGCCACCGAGCCGATCAGCAGGGCGTTCGATCCGCGTTTTTCGGCTATTCTCAAGACTCGTTCGAATGCTTCCTGAGCTTTTCGACCGTGCGCTGAACTGGCAGGCGGAATTGGCATGAGGAAGCGCGAGCGTTCGCTCAGGGACGCCGGTGCTGCAGGCTGGTTTCCTGAGAGCCGAAAAGCTGGGCCACCTTCGATCCTTGTCGGTGTGGTGGCCGTGATACTCGCCGAGATCATTCTGATCAGGGGCCCCGAACTGTTGCGCTCGCCCTAAGCAAAGTGTGGCAGGCTTATCTCTATGTGCCTGCCATTGGCCACATTGTGGGTAATAGTCCCCGCGCCGCGTGAACTTATCAAAAAACAACAGGCTTACACGTTCGGTTAAGACCAGATCCCCGGACAAATTTGGAGAAATTTGAATTACGGCCTAGAATCCCTATTTGATAACGAGTGGAATCTTATTTTCCGCGAAGCGAAGATAATTTCAAACGGTGGGTAATGGTATGGAAAATTTTCTGGAGAAAGCTCAACATCGCTCAATAGAGGCGCAGAAAAAGACAGCGGAGCGCAATAGCGCGATGGCTGAATATCAGTCGGAAGCCAAGGCTCGTGCAGCAAAGACGGCCAGATTGCGCGAGTTGCGGCTCGCCAAGGAAGAGGCAGATCGTGCCGCGGGGGCCTTGAAGCCGGCCGAATCCAAAAAGACGCGCGCGGCGAGCGCAACGAAAAAATAGCAACCACCGCGGCGGCTTCTGCCAGCGCCGGGGCCAGGAGGAAGCGGCGCGGCTGCTCGAAGCAGCACCAGGCATCAAGTACAAGGCCGCGCTCGGCACCGCTTATGGCGCTGGTCTTCGTGTGTCCGAGGTCGCTCATCTCAAGGTCGACGACATCGACAGCACGCGCATGCTGATCCGCGTTGAGCAGGGCAAGGGGCGCAAGGATCGCAACGCCATGCTCTCGCCGCAACTGCTGGAGTTGCTGCGGCTGTGGTGGCGCGAAGGCAAGCAGCGCGGGGTGATGCTCCCACATGGCTGGCTGTTCCCGGGACGGAGCCGCACCGATCCGATCTCATCACGGCAACTGCACCGCGAGGTTTGACCTGCCACTGAACTGTCATCCAGCGGCAATTAGAGCCTCGGCGGTTTTGATCCGATACCGTTTATTGGACCGCCGGAAGGTGGAGTTTCCCGGCTGTTTCACAATGACGGGCTGGTGGCGCCATCGTGATTGATCAACGATATCGGTACCTTGTGTCCG
>NZ_QGGX01000002.1 GCF_003148805.1 Aminobacter sp. AP02 | reverse complement strand
GTCCTTCCGAAATGGGTTGGCGTCAACAACCAAACCCTACCGGAAAGCGCCGATGACCACCGACACGCCGCTCACTCGCTACGGCGCTGCTAACGGCGCGCTCGCGAGCGGCTCCGTAACCGTCCAGCTACACCACCTGATGGGACACGACCTTGGCTCTTGGCTAGGCTTTGGGCTAAGCGAATTTCCTGAGCCGGCGTGGGATTCAGCCAGCGATTGCCTATACGGATTGGTCCCGATGTTCCTGTTGTTCGTCGACTGACTCTAACCACTCCGCCATCAGTCCACTGCCCTCCTTCTGGACGGCCCGACGGGACACGTGGTTGATCTGGACGAAATCCAGCCTTAAGGATCAGATGCAGCCGAAGGGACAGAGTTTCACTTCGTAACGAGTGAATTCCTCTTGAGAGCCTTACCAAGTCGCTATCTGTGATCTCAGTAACGGATATATCAAGAGCCTCCTAAATCGCACAATACGATATAGGAAAATAGTCCTACAAGCAAGAGCGAGAGATTTCCTCCTCCAAAAACCCAACCCTTTTCTAAGGTTTTGTGACATAAGCTCACCAAATGTGATGCGTTGGTCGCCTCGGGTTGTGGCAAAGCAATCGCGGGTGGACTTCACGGGGACAGGCTAAACATGGCTGGACGCTATTTCGGCACCGACGGCATTCGCGGACGGGCCAACAAATTTCCGATGACGGCTGAGATTGCCATGAAGGTCGGCATGGCCGCCGGCCTGTCGTTCCAGCGCGGCAGCCACCGCCATCGCGTCGTGCTCGGCAAGGACACGCGCCTGTCGGGCTACATGATCGAGAACGCGCTGGTGGCGGGTCTGTGCGCCGCCGGCATGGACGTGTTCCTGCTCGGCCCGATCCCGACACCGGCGGTCGCCATGCTGGTGCGCTCGCTGCGCGCCGACATCGGCGTGATGATCTCGGCCTCGCACAACCCTTACCATGACAACGGCATCAAGCTGTTCGGCCCCGACGGCTACAAGCTGTCCGACGAGATCGAGGAACGCATCGAAGCGATGCTCGACCAGGACGTCGAAGCAATGCTTGCCGATTCAGACGGGCTCGGCCGGGCCAAGCGCGTCGACGGCGTGCATGACCGCTACATCGAATTCGCCAAGCGTACCCTGCCCCGCTCGATGTCTCTGTCGGGCCTGCGCATCGTCGTCGACTGCGCCAACGGCGCTGCATACAAGGTGGCGCCCGCTGCCCTTTGGGAGCTCGGCGCCGAGGTGATCGCGCTCAATGTCGAACCCAACGGCTTCAACATCAATCAGGAATGCGGCTCGACCCATCCGGCCGGCCTGCAGAAGAAGGTACACGAGGTGCGCGCCGATATCGGCATCGCGCTCGACGGCGACGCCGACCGCGTGGTCATCGTCGACGAGAACGGCACCGTCGTCGACGGCGACCAGATCATGGCGCTGATTGCCCAGTCCTGGCAGCAGAGCGGCCGCCTCGCCGGCGGCGGCGTGGTGGCGACGGTGATGTCGAATCTTGGGCTCGAGCGTTTCCTCGGCGACATCGATCTCGAACTGCACCGCACCAAGGTTGGCGATCGCTATGTCGTCGAGCACATGCGTGCCCATGGCCTCAACATCGGCGGAGAGCAGTCGGGCCACATCGTGTTGACCGACTATTCGACCACCGGCGACGGGCTGGTGGCGGCACTCCAGGTGCTGGCCTGCATCAAGCGTTCCAACAAGCCGATGAGCGAATTGAGCCGCACCTTCGAACCGGTGCCGCAGTTGCTCAAGAATGTGCGTTTCTCCGGCGGCAAGCCGCTTGAGGAAGCGCTGGTAAAGGCTGCGATCGAAGACGGCCGCAACCGGCTCGGCAAGACTGGCCGCCTGGTGATCCGCCCTTCGGGCACCGAGCCCTTGATCCGTGTCATGGCCGAAGGCGACGACCCGCAGCTGGTCGAGACAGTGGTCAACGACATTGTCGGGGTCATTTCGGAGAGCCGTACGGCAGCCTGACCTGGTACTACTGCAGCCTCAACAAAAAGCCCGCCTCCGGCGGGCGTTTTTGTGTGCCAATGACATAGCTGTGCTTGGCGCAAACAGTCGTCCGCAAGCATTCGTGGTTAATCGACAGGGTTAAGTGCGCCTTAACCTATACCAAGCATTATCCACGCCGGTTAGTCATGATCGGGCGCGTAGCGGGTCCGCACGTTTGGGGTTTCAGCATGTTTGATTTTGGAAAGAAAGCGTTCATCGCCGCGCTTCTTGCGGGCATTTCTGCACCGGCATTCGCGGCCGACCTGCCCGATCCTGTGATCGTCGATCCGGCACCGATTGCCGTTGGCGGCTGGTATCTGCGGGGGCATATCGGCATGAGCAACCAGCAGGTCGGCAGCCTCGATTCAATCCCTTTCAATAATCCCGACATCGTGCATGGCTGGCTCGACGAAGGCGGCTTTTCGTCCGCGCCAATCTTCGGCGGCGGCGTTGGCTATCAGTTCAACGACTATCTGCGTGGTGACATTACCGCCGAATATCGCGGCGCAGCCGACTTCAACGCGCTCGACTACGTCACCTACAACACTGGCACTGAAGTGGTGACCAGGACGAATGACTACAGCGCCAAGAAGTCGGAATGGCTGTTCTTGGCAAACGCTTATGCCGACGTGGGCACCTTCTACGGCGTCACGCCGTATGTCGGCGCGGGCATCGGCGCGTCGCGCAACACGATTTCGAACTTTCGCGACGTCAACGTCATCAACAACGGCGCTGCCTATGCAAGCTCGGATCCGCAGTGGAACTTTGCCTGGGCTCTGCATGCCGGCCTCGGCATAAAGGCGACCGAACGGATGACCGTCGACCTCGGCTACAGCTTCGTCAATCTCGGCGATGCTCGGACCGGCACGATGTACAATGACGATCCGGCCTTCAACCAGCCAAACGATGGCATGCATTTCAAGGACATCGTCTCGCACGATCTGAAGCTTGGCGTCCGCTACTCGCTGAACTAGAGCTCTTCGGTCGTTTCGTACTTCCAAACCGCCCGCCTCGCCGGGCGGTTTTTCTTTGCGCAACTGTTTGCGAAACGTCGGCTAACTACCTGTTATCCTTAACCGCGACTTAACCTCTATGGTTAATGATGGCATGAAAGGCGGCTGGTTTCTCAGGCAACACCCCGGCGCCAAATCGGGAGAATGCGATCATGACATTGACGTCTCGCATAGCGCTGGCGCTGACTGCGACCGTGCTCTGGCCGCTTGCTGCGACCGCAGCCGACTACGAACCGCCGATCGTCGTGGAGGAGGCGCCCGAATATGTGCCTGTCGAGGTCGGCTCCGGCTGGTACCTGCGCGGCGACATAGGCTACAATTTCAACGATACACCATATGAATTCACGCTGTTGGGCGTCGATACGCGCAACACGCATGTCACCGGCAGCATCGGCGCTGGCTACCACTTCACTGACTACTTCCGCGGCGAGCTAAATCTCGGCTTCCTGTCCAACGACCGCTACGACGCGACCGATGGCATCACCACGATCTCTCTGGAGAACAACGTCTGGAGCGGCATGGCCAATGTCTATGCCGATCTCGGCACGATCTCCGGCTTCACGCCCTATGTCGGCGCGGGCCTCGGCCTGATCTATTCGAGCCAGCGCGTGAGTATCAACGACCCGGACCCGACGCTCGACTTCTACTCGCACGACACGCAGTACAAGATAGCGTACTCGGTCGGTGCCGGCGTCGCCTACAGAGTCGCCCAGAACACGTCCATCGATGTCGGCTATCAGTACCTGACTTCGCCCGACCTCGAGTATTTCGACTTCAACACCCTCACCACAAAGAAGGGTGTCGACTACCACCAAGTCAAGGTCGGCCTTCGCTACGACCTCTGGTAAGCGACTGATTTCACATGCGATAAAATCGGCGGGCGAAAGCCCGCCGATTTCGTTTTTGGAAAACTGTTCCGCCAGCGACCCAAACTTTCCTCTTGACGCCGGAAGCAACCGGGAATATCGCCGTCCGTGGGCCACCCCTCCCCAACGAGGGGCCAGCTATCTGGAAGGATAGAACCACGATGACGATCGTCACCAAGCCCGGACTCCGTCCGGCAAACCCCAATTTCTCCTCAGGTCCCTGTGCCAAACGTCCCGGCTGGTCGCTCCAGGCACTCGCCGACGCACCGCTCGGCCGCTCGCACCGCGCCAAGGTCGGCAAGACCAAGCTCGAGCAGGCCATCGAGCTGACCCGCGAAATTCTCCAGGTTCCCGCCGACTACCGCATCGGCATCGTTCCGGCCTCCGACACGGGCGCTGTCGAGATGGCGCTGTGGTCGCTGCTTGGCGAGCGCGGCGTCGACATGGTCGCCTGGGAAAGCTTCGGCGCAGGCTGGATCACCGACGTGGTCAAACAGCTCAAGCTCGAGGACGTGCGCAAGTTCGAAGCCGCCTATGGCGAGCTGCCTGATCTCGCCAAGGTCGATTTCGACCGCGACGTCGTCTTCACCTGGAACGGCACGACCTCGGGCGTCCGCGTCGAAAACGGCGACTTCATTCCGGCTGACCGCAAGGGCCTGACCATCTGCGACGCCACGTCCTCGGCCTTCGCCCAGCGCCTCGACTACGCCAAGCTCGATGTCGTCACCTTCTCCTGGCAGAAGGTGCTGGGCGGCGAAGGCGCGCATGGCATGCTGATCCTCAGCCCCCGCGCCGTCGAACGCCTCGAGAGCTACAAGCCGGCATGGCCGCTGCCGAAAATCTTCCGCATGACCTCGGGCGGCAAGCTGATCGAAGGCATCTTCAAGGGCGAGACCATCAACACGCCGTCGATGCTGTGCGTGGAGGATTATCTCGATGCGCTGAAATGGGCCAAGAGCCTGGGCGGACTCGATGCATTGGTCGCCCGCGCGGACGCCAATTTCGCTGCCATCGACGGTTTCGTGCAGAAGTCCAACTGGCTCGGCCATCTGGCCGTCGTGCCGGAAACGCGCTCCAACACCTCGGTCTGCCTGTCGATCGTCGATCCTGATGTCGCCGGACTGGACAAGGACGGCCAGGCGGCATTCGCCAAGGGCATGGTTTCAGCACTCGAAAAGGAAGGCGTTGCCTTCGACATCGGCGCTTACCGCGACGCGCCTCCCGGTCTGCGCATCTGGGCCGGTGCCACCGTCGAGACCTCCGACCTCGTTGCCCTGATGCCATGGCTCGACTGGGCCTTTGCCAATCAGAAGGCAGCGGTCAAGGCTGCGGCCTGACCAGACCTGCGGCGGCCTCCGGGCCGCCCTTTCCCCGAACAGTTTGAACACTCTTCAAGGAGGCAGCAATGGCGCCCCGCGTTCTCGTATCCGACAAACTCTCCACAACCGCCGTCCAGATCTTCAAGGATCGTGGCGTCGAGGTCGACTATCTGCCCGACCTCGGCAAGGACAAGGAAAAGCTGCTCGAAGTCATCGGCCAGTATGATGGCCTCGCCATCCGCTCGGCGACCAAGGTCACCGAAAAGCTGATCGCGGCTGCGACCAATCTCAAGGTCATCGGCCGCGCCGGCATCGGCGTCGACAATGTCGATATCCCCGCCGCCTCGCGGCGCGGTATCATTGTGATGAACACGCCCTTCGGCAATTCGATCACCACCGCCGAGCACGCCATCGCCCTGATGTTCGCGGTCGCCCGCCAGCTTCCCGAGGCCAACGCCTCGACCCATGCCGGCAAGTGGGAAAAGAACCGCTTCATGGGCGTCGAGATCACCGGCAAGACGCTCGGCCTGATCGGTTGCGGCAACATCGGCTCGATCGTCGCCACCCGCGCGGTCGGCCTCAAGATGCACGTCGTTGCCTTCGATCCGTTCCTCTCCGAGCATCGCGCCGAGGAACTGGGTGTCGAAAAGGTTGAGCTCGACGAGTTGTTCGCGCGTGCCGATTTCATCACCCTGCATACGCCGCTGACCGACAAGACGCGCAACATCATCAACGCCGAGGCCATCGCCAAGATGAAATCAGGCGTGCGCATCATCAACTGCGCCCGCGGCGGACTGGTGGTCGAAAAGGACCTGATCGCCGCGCTGAAGAGCGGCAAGGTGGCCGGTGCCGGTATCGACGTCTTCGAGGTCGAGCCGGCCGAGAACAACGAGCTGTTCGGCATGGACAACGTCGTCTGCACGCCGCATCTCGGCGCCTCGACGTCGGAAGCGCAGGAAAACGTCGCACTCCAGGTCGCCGAGCAGATGGCCGATTATCTGGTCAAGGGCGCGGTCTCCAACGCCATCAACATGCCCTCGATCACCGCCGAGGAAGCGCCGCGGCTGAAGCCCTTCGTCAAGCTTGCCGAGGTGCTTGGCGGCTTTGTCGGCCAGGTGACGGAAGACCCCATCACCGAGGTCGAAATCCTTTTCGACGGCTCGACGGCGCAGATGAACACCAAGGCGCTGATCAGTGCGGCCCTGGCCGGCCTGATCCGGCCACAGGTCTCCGACGTCAACATGGTGTCGGCCCCGATCATGGTGAAGGAACGCGGCATCATCGTCGCCGAGGTCAAGCGCGACAAGTCGGGTGTCTTCGACGGCTACATCAAGCTGACGGTCAAGACCGAGCACATGACGCGTTCGATCGCCGGCACCTGCTTCTCGGATGGCAAGCCGCGCTTCATCCAGATCAAGGGCATCAATCTCGACGCCGAGGTGGGCCAGCACATGCTTTACACCACCAACGCCGACGCGCCCGGCATCATTGGCCTGCTCGGCACCGTGTGCGGAGAGAACGGCGTCAACATCGCCAACTTCTCGCTTGGCCGCGACCGCCCGGGCGGCGATGCCATCGCGCTGCTTTATCTCGACGCGCCCTTCCCTGAAGACGTGCTTGCCAAGGTACGCAACCACCAGTCGATCGAGTCGGCCAAGCGGCTTCAGTTCGACGTCAACGGGTTCTGAAAATTGCCTCCCAAGGCTAAAAGGGCGCGGACTTGTTCCGCGCCTTTTTCATTTTGGGTCTCCAATCCTCAAGCCTCCGGTCCGCTCCAGCCCGGCAGGTAGCTTGCCTCCGCTTGCCTTCCCAGTTGCAGGGCCTGCCGCGCAGCCTTGTCGAAATCGGTGTTGAGAAGCGACGCCGGAACCCGTCGTCGGAAGAAATCGGCCCACAGGAACTCGGCGAAGGGCGTGGTGTCCTTGGCATAGCCGCCCAGCCGCCTGACTTCGCCAGCGAGGCTGCGATAGGGCTCGTCGACGAGCTTGTCGACGGACTTCGGGATATCGGCATGAGCCCGCCTTTTGCCCGATGCATCGAAGGGATGCATCCAGGCGCGATTGTCGAGCACGACCAGGAACGCCTCCTTGTCGAGCCGCGAGAGATCGCTGATCACATTGACAAAAACGTCCCGCAGTCCCTCTTCGTACAGGGCTCGCGCCAGATGATGGTGGTCGACGATGTAATTGCGCCCCTTCGGTCCAAGGACAACGGGAATGAAATGATGCCCGAGGAAGGCACCTGCCTTGCCGGCCGGTATCGCTCGTAGCTCGCGGCGCTTGAGAGCCACTTCGCGCAGGCCAACGGTTATCTGGGTGGGGCGCAGGTCCTCGATCAGTACCGGTTGCAGCGTCGGTCTGTTTTCTTCCGCCATGTCAGTCGCTCCCTTTGACAGGCGTCTCGACGTTGAGTGCCGCAATCGCATTGTCGACGCTGCGGAAAATCCGGTCCGGCCCCAGGGCCACCGTTATGCCGAAACGCGCAAGCGCGGTTTGAGCGCGCACCGACTCCAGCCGGGCGATGGAGAAGGTCAGTCCGGCATCGTGGCAAAAGGCGATTACTTCCGACAGTGCGCCGGCTGCGGTGTAGTCGATGTCGGTGACGTTGTTTGCCTCCAACACAACATGTTGCAACGACCCGGCGCGCGCGGCGACCAGAGCTTCGACGCCACGCTTGAAGCGTTCGGCATTGACGAAGGACAGCGGTGCCTGGAACGCGACGACGACCACGTGTTCGATGCGCTCGCCCTCGGCACCATCCGCCGGGGGCCACCAGATCGAGGTGCCAGGCACACGCTCGAACTCGATCGCCTGCGCCTGTGTCATGCCCCACAGACCGTGCAGCAGCGACAGGCCGATGCCGGTAGCGACCCCGATCTCGATCGGCAAGGCCACGATGGCGACCGCCGTGACAACGATGAGCGCGAACTCCATCGGTGCCTCGCGGAAGGTCGCGACGAAGGTCGGCCAGCGCAATATCCGCAGCGCAATGAACATGAGGATGCCGGCCAAGGCCGCCTGGGGCACGTTGGCGAGCAGCCTTGTCCCAAACTGCAAAAGCAGCAAGACGATGGTAGCGGCAAACAGACCCGCCAATTGCGAGCGTCCGCCCGTTTCAGCAACGATGGCGGTGCGCGGTGGGCTGGAGTTGACCGGAAAAGCTCCGAACAGGCCGGATACGAGACTGCCCGCACCGACGCCGACAAAGTCACGGTTCACATCCACCCCGGTACCGCTCTTGCCGGCGAACGAACGCGTGGTTGCCGCCGTCTGCACCATGATGACCAGCGAGATCAGCAACGCCATGGGCACCAGTGTGCGCATATCCTCGAGCGCGACGGTTGGCATCGCAAACTTGGGCAGGGCCTCCGGCGGCGCACCCAGAACGGCAACTCCATGTTGTTGCAAGTCAAACAGAGTAACCGCCAACATCGCCAGCGCCAGCGCGATCAGCGCACCGGGGATGCGCGGACTGATACGCTCGCCGACAAACACAATGAGGAACACGCCGACGCCAAGCACCAGGCTGATGAGATTAACCTGGGCGAGATCGGCGTAGATCGCCGCCAGCCTGTGAAAGACGTCACCGCTGCCCGATGGCAAGCCAAGCAACTCGGGCAGCTGGGAAATGATGATGTGGATGGAAATGCCGGCCAGGAAGCCGGCAGTGACCGGCACGGATAAAAGATCGGCAATCCAGCCGAGCCGCAGCAGCCCGCCGGCAATGACGATGACCCCGACCATCAGCGCCAGCATGGCGGCAAGCTCGGCATATTGCGGCGAACCTGATGTCGCCACCAGCGCCAGCCCACCCGCGAAGATCGGGGTGATCGTGGAGTCCGCACCCGCCGAGAGGTAGCGGCTAGCACCGAAGGCTGCGAAAGCCACCGCGCCGGCGATAAATGCAAAAAAGCCGATCTCGGGGGAGAATTCACCAAGTCGGGCGGTCGCCATCTGCTCGGGTATGGCGATTGCCGCAAGCGTCAATCCGGCAGCCATGTCGCCGCCAAGATCCGCGCGCCTCCAGCCTTGCAGCGCACCAAACAGCAAGCGCGACCTCGCATGCGGCAACCCCGTTCGCAAACCCTGCATGCGCGCCACGCCCTACGTTCCCGTCAAGCTTGCGCCATCTTGCGCCCACTGTGTTCGGCAAGCCAGATGCCGCCGAGCACGAGCACGATGGCCACCGCGTGGTAGAGTTGGAAGTCCTCGCCGATGATCATCACCGATAGCAGCGTACCGAAGATAGGCACCATGTTGATGAAAAGACCGGCGCGATTGGCGCCGATCAGTTCGACGCCCCTGATGTAAAAGATTTGCGCCAGGATCGATGGGAATATCACCATGTAGGCGGTGATCGCCCAGCCCAGGGCGTTGGGCACGATCAACCGGCCAGTGGCGATTTCCCAGGCGACAAAAGGAATCGAGGTGATGAAGGCGGCCGACGTCATCACGATCATCAGGCTGAGCCAGTGGATGTCGGGCTTGAAGCGCAACGCCACCGTATAGGCGCTGTAGACTAGCACCGCGATCAGCATCAGCGCATCGCCGAAGTTCATGTCGAGCGCAACGAGCGTCCTGAGATCACCGTGGCTGGCAGTGAGCGCGATGCCGGCAAGCGACAGCAGGAAGCCGATGATCTGGCCAAACGTGACGCGCATGCGAAACAGGATGAAATTGGCCGCGAAGATGACCATTGGCATCCCCGCCTGTTCGATGCTGGCATTGATCGCCGAGGTGAAGTTCAGTGCCGAGTAAAGGGCAGCGTTGAACGCGGTGAAGCCAAGTGCGCCCAACGCGACGAGCAGCCAGAGATGTTGGCGCACGACAGGCCAGTCGACCCTCAGCCGTGGCCAGCCGATAGCGCCGAGGATCGCCGCGGCAAACGCCCAGCGCAGCGACGTCAGCAGCATCGGCGATGCATGGCCGACCGCGAGCTTGCCCGCCACCGCGTTGCCGCCCCAGAACAGCGTGGTCAGCAACAGCAGTACATAGGCTTTTCGATTCATGCGACCGTACTTTCGCTGGCGGTGGGTTCCGCCCCCGCCTAGGCGCTGGGTCCAAACAAGTAAATGCGCACAAAGGCGGAATTTGTTGTGCCTCGGACGGCAAAGAAAGGTCGCACATCCAATTGCTTGGCGTTATAGAGGCCTGTCATTTTGCACTGTTCGCGGCTGGCCCGCGATGTCGGAAGGAAAATATCATGGCCAATGTGGTGGTCGTCGGTTCCCAGTGGGGCGACGAAGGCAAGGGCAAGATCGTGGACTGGCTTTCGGAGCGCGCCGATGTGGTCGTGCGTTTCCAGGGCGGGCATAATGCCGGTCATACGCTGGTGGTCGACGGTGTGGTCTACAAGCTGTCGCTGCTGCCCTCCGGCGTCGTGCGCGAGGGCAAGCTGTCGATCATCGGCAACGGCGTGGTTTTCGACCCGCACGCCTTTGTCGCCGAACTCGAGAAGATCCGCGCCCAGGGCGTCGAAATCGGCCCGGATCGCCTGAAAATAGCCGAAAACACCGCGCTTATCCTGTCGCTGCACCGTGAGCTGGATGGTTTCCGCGAAGACGCGGCATCCAACTCGGGAACGAAGATTGGCACGACCCGTCGCGGCATCGGCCCCGCCTATGAAGACAAGGTGGGCCGCCGTGCTGTCAGGGTGATGGATTTGGCGGATTTGGACACCCTTCCTCAGAAGGTCGACCGGTTGCTGACGCACCACAACGCGATACGTCGCGGGCTCGGCCATCCCGAAGTGACCCACGACGCCATCATGACCGAACTGACGTCGGTCGCCGACAAGATCCTGCCCTACATGGACCGCGTCTGGAAAGTACTCGACGACAAGCGCCGTGCTGGCGAGCGCATCCTGTTTGAGGGCGCGCAGGGCACGCTGCTCGACATCGACCACGGCACCTACCCGTTCGTCACCTCGTCCAACACCGTTGCCGGACAGGCGGCCGCCGGTTCGGGCGTAGGCCCAGGCGCGATCAACTATGTGCTCGGCATCACCAAGGCCTACACGACGCGCGTCGGCGAAGGCCCGTTCCCGACCGAGCAGCAGAACGAAGTCGGCGAATTCCTTGGCACCCGCGGCCACGAATTTGGCGTGGTGACCGGGCGCAAGCGCCGCTGCGGCTGGTTCGACGCAGTGCTGGTGCGCCAGGCGGTTGCAGTCAACGGCATCAAGGGCATCGCGCTGACCAAGCTCGACGTGCTCGACGGCCTCGACGAGATCAAGATCTGCACCGGCTACATGCTGGATGGCGAGCTGATCGACTACCTGCCGGCCAGCCAGGGCGCGCAGGCGCGCGTCGAGCCCGTCTATGAGACGCTCGAGGGCTGGAAGGGCACCACTGCGGGCGCCCGCAGCTGGAACGCGCTGCCGGCCCAGGCGGTCAAGTATGTGCGCTACATCGAAGAACTGATCGGCGCGCCGGTTGCCCTGCTTTCCACCAGCCCGGAGCGGGACGACACCATACTTGTGACCGACCCGTTTGAAGACTAGTTTTGGCAGTGTTCCGGCGGCTGATTTGCCGCCGGACGCAGCGCGGCCCAGAAGAAGAGATAGGTCGACGAGAGAATGGCAGACTTCGTAGCGGTTCTGAAGAAGACGCTGGATGGCATGGGCGACACCACGCCGGCGATGCGCGCGCGGGTTTACGACAAGGCCCGCAGCACGATCGCGGCCAAGCTCGCCGCCCTAAATCCGCAGCCGCCCGCAGCCGTCGCCGAACGCCAGACGAAATCGCTTGAGGACGCCATCGCGGTCGTCGAAGCGGAGTTCAACGCAAGGCCGGCTGAAGACGATCCGCTGGCCGAGCTGGAAAACGTCTTTACTTCGATCGCTCGCAACAAGGACCAGCCGGCCCATAGCCGTCCTGCACCTGAGCCGGAAGTCCGCCACTCCCCGGTAACGCCGGTTGCGCCGCCTCCCGCGGCCGCCCCTGCTCCGGCCTACGTGCCGCAACCACGCGATCCGCTGCCCGACTTCTCCGCGAACCACGATCAGGACGACGACGTTCCGGCAACCGGCGACGACGACCGCGTGGCAGACACGGCCAGCGAGGATGCCGACCCATTCCAGAACGCCCGGCAGCGCCCACGCAAGCGCATCAGCGGCGGCCTCATCGCCGCTGCCCTGGCAGTGGTGGTTGTCGGTGCCGGCGGCTATGGCTTATGGACAAACCGCGCCGCCTTTTCTGGTTCCAGCGCCGACAAGCCCGCGGAGACGGCCCCGCCGGCAAACGAGACGCCAGCACCACCGCCGGCCAATGGCGGGCAGGCGGCCCAGGCTCCGGCCAATGACGAGCCTGGCAAGTTCACCCAGCGTATGACCGTCGACGGCAAGGAAGTCGACCCGGGTCCGGCGAGCGGCACCAACAACGGCGTCGGCGAAGGCACTTCCGTCGCCGCTTTGACCCAGCCGCCGCCCGCGACACCCCCGGCCACGCCCGAACCGACACCTGCAACGCCCGCGACCCCTGCTGTACCCGCCGAGGGCGCGGCGGCGACCACGCCACCGGCAGCAAACGCGTCGGTTGCCGTCGGTCAAAAGGCCATTTTCTACGAAGAGCGCACCAATGTGGCGCAGGGTTCGGCAGAACCCGGCTCGGTTGTGTGGACCGTTGTGCAGGAATCGCCTGGCGGAGACCTTCCTCCGGAGCCTGCGATTCGTGCCGAGGCGACCATTCCGGGCAAGGACATCCAGCTGCGCATGACGATCCGCCGCAACGCGGACAAGACGCTGCCGGCTAGCCATATCCTCGAGATGATCTTCCTGACGCCAGACGGTTTCGAGGGCGGCGGCATCGAGAACATCCTGCGCGTGGCGATGAAGAGCTCCGAACAGGACGCCGGCAATTCGCTGCTCGGCATTCCGGCCAAGATCGCCGACGGCTTCTTCCTTGTCGCTCTCAATGACACCAAGGCCGAAGTCGACGCCAACCTGAACCTCTTGCGTCGCCAGAGCTGGATAGACGTGCCCGTGGTCTACAAGTCAGGCCGCCGCGCGCTGTTCACCCTCGAAAAGGGCATCCCCGGCGATAAGGTGTTCGAAGAAGCGATGAAGGCCTGGCAGGCCAAGGCGGCGGGATAAGCCAGGCTTTGCAGTCCAGCTGACGCGAACGACAGTTCGCGTCAGAACCCCTGGAACAGCATGTCCAAGGCGTCGGTGATCTTGTCGCCGTGCGCGGATAGATTTTCGACTGCCGCGGGCAGTTCGGAAGTCATGACGGCCGAAATGAATTGCGTCACCATGACGTAGTCCTGGCCGCCAATCGCGAATATTGGGTTCAGTCTGTAGCCCGGCTTGGGCGCCAAGTTTGGCGGCAATACTGGAACCACGACACGGGTGTTGAGATGCCGAAGGAGATCGGCCTGAACATCGAGGATGTATGCGTCGGCGTCTGCATTGCGATACAGATCGAATCTCGCCATCAGAACAGCCGGTACTTGGCTAGCGGCAATCCGTTGCGTTCCACATACTCGTTCGAACTCTCGATAGCTTCCTTATTTTCCTCAAGCCAACGCCGCGACTTCTCCTCGGAAATTGCTTTCATCAGCGCCTCTTCGGCGGCTTGCGACATGTTGATGCCCAACGCCTTGGCCTCCTCGACCAACCTGGAATCGAGGGACACATTTGTCGGCTTGCGCGTAGGTTTAGGTGCTTTCTGGAGCATGAAGCCCTCCTAAGTCATGCACATATGATATGCGCATGACCCAACCAAGGCAACTGGTGCTATCCCTCGAGTTCCTCGCGCAGCATCTCCAGTTCCAGCCATTCCTCCTCAAGCGCTGCAAGCGTCGCGCGCTCCTTGTCGAGGGCGGCGATGGTCTTTTGGAAGCCATGCGGATCGCGCTCGTAGAAGGCTGGATCAGCTATCTGGTTTTCCAGACGCGAGATCGACGCGGTCACCGCTTCCATTTTCTTGGGCAGGTTTTCGAGCGCGAACTTCTGCTTGAACGACAGCTTCTTGGATGCGGCTTTCGGGGCTTCTGCTTCACTGCGGCCAGCTGACGCCTGGGCGTTGGCGGCCTTGCGCGATTTCCGGTCATCGAGCTTGGTGCCGCCGCGCTGGGCCAGCATGTCGGCATAACCGCCGGCATACTCGATCCAGCGGCCCTCACCATCCGGCGCGATGATGCTGGTGACCGTACGATCTAGGAAGTCACGATCGTGGCTGACCAGGATGACGGTGCCGGCAAAACCGGCGACCAATTCCTGCAACAGCTCCAGCGTCTCCATGTCGAGATCGTTGGTCGGTTCGTCGAGCACCAGAAGATTGGCCGGACGTGCGAGAACACGTGCCAGGATGAGGCGCGCGCGCTCGCCGCCCGAGAGTTCGCGCACCGGCGTGCGCGCTTGCTCCGGCTTGAACAGGAAGTCCTTCATGTAGGACACGACATGGCGCTGCTCGCCATTGATGACGAGGTTCTCGCCGCGCCCGTCTGTCAAATAGCTCGACAGCGTTTCGTGCGGATCGACGGCCTCGCGCTTCTGGTCGAGCGTTGCGATCTCGAGATTGACGCCGAGCCGGATCGTGCCCGCGTCCGGCTCAAGCTCGCCGGTCAGCATCTTGAGCAAGGTCGTCTTGCCGGCGCCATTGGGACCTACCAGACCAACACGGTCGCCGCGCTGGATGCGGGTGGAAAAGCCCTTGACCACGACAAGGTCGCCAAAACTCTTGTCGATGTTCTTGGCCTCGATGATCAGCTTGCCCGATTCAGCTGCCTCGCTCGCCACCATCGTCGCCACGCCTTCGGCGCCGCGATGGCCGCGAAAGCGCTGGCGCATCGTCTGCAGTTCGCCGAGCCGGCGCATGTTGCGCTTGCGCCGCGCGGTCACGCCATAGCGCAGCCAGTGTTCTTCGCGCACGATCTGGCGGCCGAGCTTGTGCTGGTCGCGTTCTTCTTCCTCAAGGATCTGGTCGCGCCATTCCTCGAAATGGGCAAAGCCACGGTCGAGCCGGCGCGTCTGGCCACGATCGAGCCACACCGTGTTGCGGCTCACGCGCTCGAGAAAGCGCCTGTCGTGCGAGATGACGATCAGCGCCGACGAAGTGCGGATCAGTTCTTCTTCAAGCCATTCGATCACGGCAAGGTCGAGATGGTTGGTCGGCTCGTCAAGCAAGAGGATATCCGGCTCGGGCGCCATGACACGGGCAAGAGCGGCGCGCCGCGCCTCACCGCCTGACAGGTCGGCTGGCGATTCTTCGCCGGTCAGGCCGAGATGGTCGAGCAGGTAAGTGGCGCGGTGCGGATCGTCGGCGGGTCCGAGGCCGGCTTCGACATAGGCGCGCACCGAGGCAAAGCCTTCCATATCTGGCATCTGCGGCAGGTAGCGGATGGTTGCCGAGGGCTGGCGGAACACCTCTCCGTCCTGCGGCTCGATCATTCCGGCGGCGATCTTGAGCAGCGTCGACTTGCCCGAGCCGTTGCGCCCGACCAACGCGATCTTGTCGCCCGAAGCTGCCGACAGCGATGCACCATCAAGCAGTGGCGTGCCACCGAAAGTCAGACGGATGCCGTCGAGGTTGAGAAGCGGTGGCGCCATGTTCAGAAATCCGAGGCAGGAAAGGGATGGGCGAGAAGCAGCGCGCGGCCGCTACCGAGCGAAACACGCAAGGTGCCCCGCACTTCGTTGGAAAGTGTCAGCGACGAGCCGAATGGCACATCGACGTTGTTTAGCGGCCACTTGGCGCCCGCTTCGGACAGGCCCGACAGTTCGGAAAACGCGAGCACGGAAAACAGCGTACCGTCGGCATAGTCGAAGCTTTTCGTACCCGGCAAAAGCGGATGCGCCTCCTGCCGGCCGCTGGTCAGCAGCACTTCCGTGCCAGCCTCGGCGAGCCGCAACGCCAGCGCAAGATGCAGAAAGGCGTGATCGGCGCGCGGGCCGCCAAAGGCACCGACGAGCACCAGCGATGTAGCTCCGCGATCGAGCGCCGCCGCGATCGCAAGCTCGCCGTCGGTCTTGTCCTTGTCCTGGGGAAAGGTTTCGCGCGGCAGACTGGCGAAGCGTTGATCGAGATCGGTGGGCACGGAATCGAAGTCGCCCAACCACAGTTCCGGCGTCAATTCCAGGGTGGTGGCGTGGCGAATGCCGGCGTCAGCCGCGATCACCCGGCGGCCGGCGACCTGACGGTCGAGGCGCGGTGTACGGAAAAGCTCTCCACCGAGGAGTATGGTGAACCGGGTCATGGCAAGCGCATTACCAGTCCGACAGCCGAAACGGAAGGCCGTGACATGGTCCGTGGCCGGCAAACTACCGCTTGCGTGGCCTGCCTCACGGCCCTATTTGTGGAACCGCTCTAACGGGGTGCCTGACGCGTTCACACGCGCTGGCTGAGAGGCATGGGGAATCCAGCCAACCCGCTGAACCTGATCCGGTTTGTACCGGCGGAGGGATTAGATGCTTCGGACGCCCGGCGCTTCAAATTCCCTTTCAACACCAATGAAGGAGGCGCCGATGCGCTCGCTCGTCCTGTCCCTGTCTTCCGCACTGGCACTCGCTGCCGCTGCCTTTCCGGCCGCCGCCGAAGGCAAGCTCACCGTCTACACCTATGAAAGCTTCACATCGGAGTGGGGTCCCGGTCCGCAGGTCAAGAAGGCCTTTGAAGCCGAATGCGGCTGTGAGGTCGACTTCGTCTCGGTTGCCGATGGCGTTGCCCTGCTCAACCGCGTCAAGCTCGAAGGGGCCTCGACCAAGGCCGACATCGTGCTCGGCCTCGACACCAACCTGACCGCCGAGGCGAAGGCCACGGGCCTGTTCGTGCCGCATGGCGCAGCAGGCGCCGACGTCAAGGTTCCCGGCGATTGGAAAGACGACACCTTCGTGCCTTACGACTACGGCTACTTCGCCGTCGTCTACGACACCGAGAAGCTGAAGAACCCGCCCAAGAGCCTGAAGGAACTGGTCGAGGGCAACCCGGAAGAAAAGATCGCCATCCAGGATCCGCGCACCTCGACGCCGGGCCTCGGCCTGCTGCTGTGGGTCAAGTCGGTTTATGGCGACAAGGCTCCTGATGCCTGGGCCAAGCTCAAGGGCCGCGTGCTGACGGTGACGCCAGGCTGGAGCGAAGCCTATGGCCTGTTCACCAAGGGCGAAGCGCCGATGGTGCTGTCGTACACTACCTCGCCGGCCTACCACATGGTCGCCGACAAGTCGGAGCGCTACCAGGCGGCCTCCTTCGAGGAAGGCCACTATCTGCAGATCGAGGTCGCCGGCATCACGACCACGGGCGCCAAGAACCCGCTGTCGGAGAAATTCATGGCCTTCATGACCAGCCCCGGCTTCCAGGACGTCGTGCCCGAGACCAACTGGATGCTGCCTGCCGGCAAGACCGACAAGCCGCTCGACCCCGCCTTCGACAGACTGGTCAAGCCGTCCAAGACACTGTTGTTCAGTGCCGACGAGGTCGCTGCCAACCGCAAGGCCTGGGTCGACGAGTGGCTCAACGTGATGAGCAAGTAAGGCGTTTTGTCGGAGATTCTTCAGGCATGACTGCGCTGCCCCTCATCCGCCTGCCGGCACCTTCTCCCCGTGAACGGGGAGAAGGGACAAGCGGCAACGCCGCCGCCCCCCTCGCCCCATTTACGGGAAGAGGGTAAGGGTGAGGGGCAGCGCAACCTTGACCAAAACGACCGTCGACCCTCGCATTCTCGCAGGCATCGCGGCACTCACTGCCATCGGCCTGCTGATCGGTGGCGCCTTTGCCGGCCTGGGCGTGGAGGCCGCGCGCAACCCTGAAGGTGCGGCAGCAGCTTTCGACGGTTACCTCTTCCGCGTCGCCCGCTTCACGCTTTGGCAGGCGCTGCTATCGACTTTGCTTTCGGTCGCTCCCGCGATCCTCGTCGCACGGGCCTTGTCGCGGCACCCGATCTTTCCAGGCCGTGGGGTGATCCTTCGCCTGTTTGCCGTACCGCTGGCGCTGCCCGCAATCGTCGCGGCGCTTGGCATCCTGTCGCTCTATGGCCGCGCCGGCTATTTCGCCGAACCGCTGACGGCTCTGACCGGGGGCACCTGGCCCGGCATCTACGGCCTTTCGGGCATCCTTGTTGCCCATGTCTTCTTCAACCTGCCGCTGGCGACACGACTGATACTGGAAGCACTGCAGACTGTGCCGGCAGACCAGTGGCGGCTGGCGAGCCAGCTCGGCATGGGCGCGCGAGCAAGCTTTCGCCTGATCGAATGGCCGGCAATACGCGCGGCACTGCCCGGCATCGCCGGACTGGTGTTCATGCTCTGCATCACCTCTTTCACCATCGTCCTGACACTCGGCGGCGGACCGGCGGCAACGACACTGGAAGTGGCGATCTACCAGGCGCTGCGTTTCGACTTCGATCCCGCCCGCGCGGTCGCCCTCACCCTTCTCCAGATCGCACTCACCGCCGTAGTGGTCGTTGCCTTGATGCGGCTCGGCGCCAACACGACCGGCGACGCCAACCTGCCGGTGGCGGGTCGCAACTACATCCAGGCGAGCGCTGGCGAAAAGGCATTCAACATCGCGGTGATCCTGCTTGCCCTTGTCTTCGTCGGCGGCCCGATGCTGGCGACCGTCGCCTCCGGCCTTGAGGCCGATCTCGCGCGCCTCGCCGGCGAGGCATCGGTGCAACATGCGACGCTGACCAGCATCGTGCTGGCGACGCTGTCGGCGACGCTGGCCGCCGTACTGGCTTTGTCGTTGGTCATGGCACGCCGGGCATTGGCCGGCAGCAGGCAGAGTGGCAAGATATCGCTGCTCGAACGGTTCACCGACACGGGCGCAGGTTTCGTGCTGGTCGTACCGCCGATCGTCATCGGCGCGGGCTGGTTCGTGCTGGTGCGCCAGTCGGTCGATGTGTTTGCGCTGGCGCCGTTCATGGTCGTCACCGTCAACGCGATCATGGCGATGCCTTTTGCCGTGCGTGCCGTCCGCCCGGCATATGATGCGGCGAGCGAACGTCACGAAAGGCTTTGCGCCCAACTCGGTATTTCCGGCTGGAACAGGCTGCGGCTGATCGACTGGCCGGGGCTGCGCCGCCCCCTTGCCACGGCCTTCGCCTTCGCCATGGCGCTGTCGCTTGGCGATCTCGGCGTCATTGCCCTGTTCGGCAGCGACGCGGTGCAGACCTTGCCTTATCTTCTGCTCTCCCGCATGGGCAGCTACCGCACCGACGATGCTGCGGGGCTGGCGCTGATGCTTGGGCTTTTGTGCCTTGCCCTGATGATGCTCGCCGACCGGCTGGGGAAAGAGACTTCGAAATGACCTCGACCAATGCGGCGGTACGCCTCGAGCATGTGGTGTTCAGCTACAGCGACACCATGGTGCGCTTCGACGTCAATTTCGTGCCCGGCGAGATCACCGCGATCATGGGGCCGAGCGGTGCCGGCAAGTCGACGCTGCTCAACCTCGTCGCCGGCTTCGAGATTCCACGCGAAGGCCGCGTGCTGATCGGCGATGCGGATGTAACCTCGCTCCCACCAGCCGGCCGGCCGGTGTCGATGGTGTTTCAGGAAAACAATCTCTTCGCCCATCTCGACGTTGCCAAGAATGTCGGTCTTGGGCGTTCGCCAGCGCTGCGGCTGAGTGCGTCCGACAGACACGACGTTGCCACGGCGCTCACGCGCGTCGGCCTTGCCGGCATGGAAAACCGCCTGCCCCGCGAACTCTCGGGCGGCGAACGTCAACGCGTCGCGCTTGCACGCGTGCTTGTACGTGATCGCCCGATTCTGTTGCTGGATGAACCCTTTGCCTCGCTTGGACCAGCGTTGCGGGCCGACATGCTGGACCTTTTGGCCAGCGTCCAAGCAGAACGCCGCATGACCGTGCTTTTCGTGACACACCAGCCCGAAGACGCGCGAAAACTCGCCGAAAACATGGTTTTCGTTGAGTTCGGCACGGTGGCGGCGACGGGAAAGACTGATGATTTCTTTGGCAATTCTGGACCTGATGGGTTCCGACACTATATCGGCAGTGAACGGCAATGAGACGATCACGCCGAGTTGCCCGGAAGCGGACATAATTTACAGCCAAATCGCCACATTGGCGGTAATGGCCTTATTGTATTGGCATGCTGAGTCTGGCTACGTCCTCGGACGCAGGCCGGCTGCTTCGCCCGCCACCAAAGGAATTTGAAAGGACGCGAGCTCTGCCCATCTGCCGCGACGTACTGATCGAGACGAGAACGACCCGCTACGCGCGACTAGCCATCGCCGTAGCGCTGTCGGCGTTCGTCTCCGGTTGCCAGATGCTCAACACGTCAGACATTCGCGAATCCGGTTTCCAGCCGTCCAACAATCCGGTGACCGTCGACAACGTCACCCGCAACGACAAGCTTGCCGAGATCGCCAAGGCCCAGCATCCGCGCATCCTGGCAACCTATGGCGGCGAGTATTCCGATCCCAAGCTGGAACGCATGGTGGCCAAGGTGGTCGGCAGCCTGACCACGGTGTCGAGCAACCCGAACCAGACCTACCGCATCACCATCCTCAATTCGCCCAACGTCAACGCCTTCGCGCTTCCAGGCGGCTATCTCTACGTCACGCGCGGGCTCCTGGCGCTGGCCAATGATTCGGCCGAGCTGGCAGCCGTCATCTCGCATGAGATGGGTCACGTCACCGCCAATCACGGCATCCAGCGCCAGCAGAAGGAAGCCGAGGAAGTGTTGGCGACCAAGGTCGTCACCGACGTACTCGGCGAAAGCCCGACGGCCAAGGCTGCACTCATCCGAGGCAAGCTCAGGCTCGCCCAGTTCTCGCGCAACCAGGAACTGGAAGCCGACGGCATCGGTATCAAGATGAGCGGACAGGCCGGCTATGATCCATTTGCCGCCGGCCGCTTCCTGCAGTCGATGGCCGCCTACGCCGACCTGCGCGCGGTCAGCGGCGCCACCGACGCCAGCCTCGACTTCCTGGCCAGCCATCCCAACGCACCGCAGCGCATCGACCTTGCCCAGCGCCACGCCCGCCAGTTCGGCGCGCCGGGCATAGGCACCCGCGACCGCGACTCGTTCCTCGCCGGCATCGACGGCCTACTTTTCGGCGACACGCCCGATGAAGGCTATGTCCGCGGAACGACCTTCATGCACCCCAAGCTGGGCATCTCGTTTTCGGTGCCTCAGGGCTTCATTATCGACAACACCGCAGCCGCCGTCACCGCAACCGGCCCTGACAATACAGCCATCCGCTTCGACGGCGTGACCATCGACTCCAAGCTGTCGCTTTCCGACTATGTCAAGAGCGGTTGGGTGGCTGGGCTCGATCCGGCAAGTGTGCGTGCTGAGAATATCAACGGCAACGACGCTGCTTTCGCGCGCGCCAGCGCCGAGGGCTGGCAGTTCGACATCGTGGTGATCCGCAACGGCGCGCAGGTCTATCGCCTGCTCACGGCAGCTCCCACCGCCAGCACGACGCTCGAAGGTATCGCCCGTTCGGTCAGTTCCAGCTTCCATGTCATGACGGCGGCAGAAAAGGCATCGCTCAGGCCGCTGCGCATCCGCGTCGTCACCGTCCAGCCGGGCCAGACAATGGGGTCGCTTGCGGCAAGCATGGTTGGCGTCGACCGAAAGCTTGATCTGTTCAGGGTGCTGAACGCGCTCGCGCCCGGCGCGACGCTGTCGGCCGGCGACAAGGTCAAGATCGTCACCGACAGGTAGTGGTCAGGCGGCAAGGAACGCCGAGTTTTGCCGCACCAGGGCCAACCTCAACTTCTCCATCGCCCTGGTCTCGATCTGGCGAACCCGCTCCTTGGAGATACCAAGAGAAGTGCCGAGTTCTTCGAGCGTCGCGCCCTCTTCCGTCAGCCGACGCTCTTCGATGATCTGCAACTCGCGTGCGTTGAGGACGCCAAGCGCGTCGTGCAGCCAACCAGAGCGCCGCTCGACGTCGATTGCCTCTCCGACGAGTTCATCCGGCAGGGGAGCATCCGACACGAGAAGATCCATGCGCTCACCGGCATCGCCGTCATCACTGAGCGGCGCGTTGAGCGATGTGTCGGGCACGGACAGGCGCATGTCCATCATCGCGACATCGGCTTCAGATACGCCAAGTGCCACTGAGATTTCCTGGTAGGCTGAGCTGTTGCCGAGCGGTCCCGCGCCTTGAGCGAGACGGGCGCGCATGCGGCGCAAGTTGAAAAACAGGGACTTCTGGGCCGAACTGGTGCCTCCCCTGACGATCGACCAGTTGCGCAGAATGTAATCCTGCATCGAGGCACGGATCCACCAGGTGGCATAGGTAGAGAACCGTACTTCTCGCTGGGGATCGAAACGCGCCGCCGCTTCGAGCAGGCCGACATGTCCTTCCTGGATGAGGTCGCCCATGGGCAGACCGTAGCGCCTGAACTTGACCGCCATGGCGATGACCAGGCGCATATGGGCTGTGGTGATGCGGTTGAGCGCGTCCTGATCGTGCTGTTCTTTCCAGCGGATCGCCAGTTCGAGTTCTTCGCCACGCTCCAGATAAGGTGCCCGCGATGCGGCCCGCAACATCATCTGTTCGCCAGACAGTCCCGCCCGGTCCATATACATGCTTCGCCCCTTGTCTCGTGAGCAAGTCGGGCGCATCGCGATAGGGCGCTGCCCGCAAGGTTATTAACGCGGCATTTCGGCGAATGTTCCCGCAGCTTGCCGCGGCCTCGGCCGCTGTAGATTCATATTCTCAAATAGTGCCATGATTGAAATTTCATTCCTTATCTTTGCCGCGGGCTTCTGACAGATTGCACCCAATCACAACGCACCGGCTGTTTGGCCGGCACAATTTCGGGATCACATTAAATGAACTGGTTGAAATCGCTGGCCGTTGCCGCAACGCTTCAGATTGCTGCCGTCGGAGCTGGCCATGCCGGTGAAAATCTCAATGAGATCAAGGCCGCCGGCGTGCTCAAGATCGGCACCGAAGGCACCTATGCGCCCTTCACCTATCACGACGCGTCGGGAGCCCTGGTCGGCTTCGACGTCGAGATCGGCCGCGAGGTCGCCAAGCGCCTCGGCGTCAAGGCCGAGTTTCTCGAAGGCAAGTGGGATGGCCTGATCGCCGGCATCGACGCCAAGCGCTACGACGCCGTCATCAACCAGGTCGGCATCACCGAGGCCCGTAAGGCGAAGTACGACTTCTCCGAGCCCTACATTGCCTCGAAGGCGGTCCTGATCGTCAGCGGCAAGAACGAGGACATCAAGGGCTTCGCCGACCTCAAGGGCAAGAAGTCGGCCCAGTCGCTGACCAGCAATTTCGGCAAGATCGCCGAGGCCAATGGTGCCGAGCTCGTCGGCACCGACGGCTTCGACCAGTCGATCCAGCTGGTGCTCAACGGCCGCGCCGACGCCACGATCAACGATTCCCTGTCCTTCTTCGACTTCAAGAAGCACAAGCCCGATGCCGACGTGAAGATCGTCGCCGAAGAAGCCAAGGCCGATGTCTCCGGCATCATCGTGCGCAAGGGCGAGCCCGAGCTCGTCGAGGCGATCAACAAGGCGCTCGCCGAGATCAAGGCCGACGGCACCTACAAGAAGATTTCGGAGACGTATTTCGGCGCGGACGTCTCGCAGTAACCACATCGCTTGCCAGGCGGCGGGCGGGCAGTCCGTCGCCTGACAGGCGCTCATTTCTTCACCTCTCATTTTTCCCATGAACTTGCCCGGAAAATCTGCGATTTTCCGGGCAAGTTCTGTCGTGGGGAGGGAGCAATTATCTTGCCACATTGGCTGCAACTAATGCTGGAGTCGCTCGGCCCCCTGTTGTGGGCAGCACTCGTCTTCACCGCGCCGCTGACACTCCTGTCGTTCGCCTTCGGCCTCACCGTCGGGCTTGGTGCGGCACTCGCTCGTCTGTTTGGACCGTCGTGGCTATCGGCGATCGTGCGATTCTATGTCTGGATCATCCGTGGCACGCCGCTTCTGGTGCAGCTGTTCCTGATCTTCTACGGATTGCCCAGCGTCGGCATCGTGCTCGACGCCTTCCCCGCCGCCCTGATCGGCTTCACCCTCAATGTCGGTGCGTACTCCTCGGAAATCATCCGCGCCGCGATAGGCTCGGTAGCCAAGGGGCAATGGGAAGCGGCCTATTCGATCGGCATGACCTGGTCGCAGGCGATGCGCCGCACGATCCTGCCGCAAGCAATGCGCGTTGCCGTACCACCGCTGTCCAACACCTTCATCTCGCTGGTCAAGGACACCTCGCTTGCCGCCGCCATAACGGTGCCGGAGATGTTCCAGGCAGCCCAGCGTATCGTCGCAACCACCTATGAACCGCTGATCCTCTATGTTGAGGCGGCCATTCTCTATCTCGCGATGAGTTCGGTGCTGTCGTCGCTGCAGGTCAGGCTTGAAAAGCGGCTCAACCGCTATGGCGGCTTCCTGGAGGCACGGACATGATCGGGCTCTCCCACATCATCAAACGCTTCGGCGACAACACCGTGCTCAAGGACGTGTCGGTCGACATCAAGGAAGGCAGCGTGACCGCCCTTGTCGGTCCTTCGGGCGGCGGCAAGAGCACGCTTTTGCGCTGCATAAACCTGCTTGAGATCCCGACCTCCGGCAGCGTGCGCATCGGCAACGACACTCTTGAGTTCAGCCCGGACATCAAGGTCCCAACCAAGGCGATCCAGCAACTGCGTCGCCAAACCGGCATGGTGTTCCAGAACTTCCAGCTGTTTCCCCATCGCACGGCAATCGAAAACGTCATGGAAGGCCTGGTGACCGTGCTGAAATGGCCGGAAGCCAAGGCGCGCGAACGGGCCCTGTCGCTGCTTGAAAAGGTCGGCATGGCACACAAGGTAGATGCCTGGCCTGCGACGCTGTCAGGCGGCCAGCAGCAGCGCGTGGCGATCGCTCGCGCGCTCGCGCCGCAGCCACAGGTGCTGTTGTGCGATGAACCGACGTCGGCACTCGACCCCGAGCTTGCGCAGGAGGTGGTCGACGTCCTCGGCCAACTCGCGCGAGAGGGCACGACCATGGTGATCGCGACACATGATCTGCGCCTGGCGTCCAAGATCGCGCATGAGGTGGTTTTTCTGGAAGCGGGTGTGGTCGTCGAAAAAGGCCCGGCAAGCGAGGTCTTCTTCAATCCTGCCCATGAACGCACCAGGCGCTTCATCGCCACCATCACGCATCAGCATGGCGGGGGCGGCGAAGGATAACCTCTGCGGCTGTTCATCGAACAAAAAACCCGGCCAATGGCCGGGTTTTTCGTAATCTCAGGGCAAGGCGAGGTCAGGCAGCTTCTTCCTGCTCTTCGGCTTCCTCGTTGTCGGCCTTGGTGCCGCGCTTCGGACCCTTGTTGAGGTTGGTCTCGATAAGACGGACTGCCTCGGTTTCCGACAGGCGATTGACGGCCGCGAGTTCGCGCGCCATGCGGTCGAGCGCTGCTTCATAAAGCTGGCGCTCGGAATAGGACTGCTCCGGCTGATTGTCGGCGCGGTAGAGGTCGCGAACGACTTCCGCGATCGAGATCAGATCGCCGGAATTGATCTTCGCATCATATTCCTGCGCGCGACGCGACCACATCGTCCGCTTGACGCGGGCACGGCCCTGCACGACCTTCAATGCACGCTCGACATAGTCGGTTTCAGAAAGCTTGCGCATGCCGATGGAGGTCGCCTTGGCGACCGGCACCTTGAGGCGCATCTTGTCTTTCTGGAAATCGATCACGAAAAGCTCAAGCTTGTGTCCCGCCACTTCCTGCTCGTCGATCGATACGATCTGCCCGACGCCATGCGCCGGATAGACGATATACTCGCCGGTCTTGAAACCGTGACGTGCTGCGGATTTCTTCTGCGGGATGGAAGTTGCCATACGCCCTGAACTCCTTCTTGTAACACCGGCCCGCCGAGGCCGGCTGAACGAGGATGGTCACTAACGCGACCTTGTGCCGCACGACATTCGACCCCCAACCGGAGAGCTTGGACCGGCAAACCGCTAAAGCAGCGGCCTCCGGGCCAGATTACTCAGGTCCGAATTGGGGTTGTCACCTTTCAGTGATTTAGGCTTCGCGCCATAGATCGACGTTGTGTCATCGGCATGTTGATCTAGCCCTAACACAAAAAGTCGGAAGAATCAAGATTTTGGTGGATACGCCAAGGTGTTGCCGCGTCAAGACTCGGCAGCGGACTCAATCGAACGATCTACCGCCTCCTGGAGCAGTGCTCTCTCAGTTACCTTCGCCAGGTTCCGCCGAAAAGTACTTCTCGAACTTGCCTGGTACGCCGTCGAATTCCTTGGCGTCGGCAGGGGGCTCTTTCTTGGCCGTGATGTTGGGCCATTTTTCAGCATATTCGGTGTTGACCTGCAGCCACTTGTCGAGGCCCGGCTCTGTATCGGGCTTGATCGCGTCGGCCGGGCATTCCGGTTCGCAGACGCCGCAATCGATGCACTCGTCCGGATGGATGACGAGCATGTTCTCGCCTTCATAGAAGCAGTCGACCGGACAAACTTCGATGCAATCCATGTATTTGCATTTGATGCAATTGTCAGTGACGACATAGGTCATGGCAGGCTCCGGGACTTCCCGTATTTTGTATCTTTGTCGGTGAGGTAGCCCCTTTACAGGCCTCTTGCAAGGGCGGCCATTGCGCGCAGAACGCTGCTGGAGGAACGCAATTCTCAACTTGATTGCGGCAACTCGAACGCCTTTGCGTCATTCGCTGCGCAGACGGTCCGTCGCGCGTCGTTCTTTCTTGGTGGGGCGGCCGCTCCCGGCCTCGCGCAGCGGCGGCCTCGCGTCGGGTGGAGCCTGGTCCTTGGGCGTGGGAGCAGGCGAGATATCCTCGTAGAGCTTGCGCGCCTCTTCGGCGGGGCCGCGTCGCTCGCCCGGCGACAGCACCTTATAAACCAGGATGCGGCGGTCGAGCGTGATTGTCAGCACGTCGCCCGTCTTGACGATGTCGGAAGCCTGGCTGAGCTTCTGGCCGTTGTTCCTGACGCCGCCCGATTGAGCGAGCTTTGCGCCCAGCGAGCGCGACTTGACCGCGCGCGAGAAGAACAGCCACTTGTCGATGCGCTGTCTTCCCTCGCCGGCCAAGGCGCTTACTTCTTGAGCTGGTCGCGCAGCGCGGCGAGCTTGGCGAAGGGCGAATCGGGATCGATCCGCACCGGACGCTCTTCGCGCGGCTTCGGCTGGAAGGCTGATTTGCCCTTGAAGCCGCCGCGATCGCCACCGTGCTTGTCGCCACCCGGGCGCTCGCCACGGCCGCGATTTTCTGGACGCTCGCCCTGCGGCTTGCCGCCAGGCTTGCGATCGAAGCGCGGACGGCCGCCATCACGGCCTTCACCACCTTCACGTCCAGCACCGCGATTGCCCTCGCCCTGACGGGCGGCGGGAGCACCGGCAGCACGCTGATCGCGATAGCCGCCGCGCGAACGGTTGTCCTGGCGGTGACGCGGGCGCTGTTCGAAGCGGCCCTGACGCCACAACAGGATCGGCTTGGGCTCTTCGGCGGCCTCATCAGCCACAGCCGGAGTTGCTTCGGCGATAGCAGCTTCAGGGGCAACCGGCACCGACTCGGCAACAACCTCGGCAGCCACTTCAACCGAAGTCTCTGCAACCGCAGGTTCGGCCACGGCCTCTGCCTGCTCGGCAACCGCCTCGGATCCCTGCTCGACCTGTTCGATCTCGGGCGCCTGCTCGGCGACGTCGGAAGCAACTTGCTCAGTGGCTTGGGCCGCCTCGACGAAGGGCTCGGCGGAGACTTCCGCAGCTTCGCTGCCGGCAGCCGACTCGGCCGCTGCTGCCGCCTTTGCGGCCTGGGCCTTGGCCAAGGCTTCGCGGGCAGCGGCGTCGATCGTTTCGAGCTTTTCCTTGACCTCGCCAGCCGGCTTCGGCTCGGCGCGATAGCCGAGACCCTTGAGGATCTCTTCCATGTCGTCGCCGGTGGCGCCGAGGATCGACATCATCTGCGGCGTGACGATGAACGAGCTGCCGTCATAAGCACCGTCGGGACGCGCGCCCACGCCCTGCTTCCAGGCAAGTGCCGGGCGGATAAGGTCGGCGAGGCGCTCAAGGATGTCGACGCGCACGGCGCGACGGCCGAGATTGCGGAAACCAGCGAGCTTGTAGAAGGTCTTGTCGAAAGTCTGGTCGATGACGACGGAGGTGCGTCCGGCGGCAAGCGCATGCACGACATCGCCGAAGCCCGCCTTGTCCTTGCCGTCATTCTTGAGCGCCCAAAGCAGCGTCACCAAGCCTGCCGGAGCCGGCTTGATCAGCGCAGGCACGAAGACATGGTAAGCGCCGAAGCGCACGCCGAGCCGGCGAAGTGACGCACGACCTTCCTGATCGAGCGACTTCACCTCTTCGGCGATGTCGCGGCGATTGATCAGGCCGAAATTCTCGACCAACTGAAAGGCTATGCCACGGCCGATGCCGGAAAGCTGCTCGGCGGCCTTGAGATCGACGAGCGGCTTGAGCAGCGACTCTACCTGGAAATTGACGAAACGTTCTGCGCGCGCCGCGACCTTGTCGCGTGCCGGGCCAGTCAGCTGCTCGTCGGCAAGCAGGATGACGCGCGGCTTGAGCGCGTCCTCGCCTTCGACCAGCGTGCCGATCGGTGCGCCGATCCAACGCAGCACGCCATCGGAGCCGAGCGCGATGTCGCCATTGGGCGAAGCCGAGAAACGCTCAGCTCGGGAATCGAATTCCGTGGCCAGCGCCTTTTGCGCTGCCGTGCGCACGGCCTTGGCGTCCTCTCCGCCAGCGCTCTGGTCGGCGGTGAAACGGAACCCTTGCAGTTCGCCGACGTGGTGACCCTCGACGAGGACGGTTCCGGACGGGCTGATTTCGGCTTCAAGCATAGTGTTTTCTCTAAGGCGGCGCATGAGGACGGAAGTCCTGCGGTCTACAAAGCGTTTCGTCAACCGTTCATGCAGTGCATCGGACAATCTGTCTTCGATGTCGCGTGTTTTTTCTTGCCAGTGTGCCGGATCGGCAAGCCAGCCAGGGCGGTTGGAGACAAAAGTCCAGGTTCGGATCTGGGCGATGCGATGCGAAAGCGTGTCGATGTCGCCCTCGGTAGAATCGGCACGACGCACCTGCTCGGCCATGTAGTTCTCATCGACATGCCCGCGACGAGCCAGATCGTCATACATCGAGGCGATGAGATCTGCGTGCTGGGCCGGCGCGATCCTGCGGTAGTCGGGCAACGCGCACGTCTCCCACAGAAGGGCGACACGCTCCCGACTGGTGGCAAGCGAACGGATGTTTTCATCGCGCGAAAGATGCTCCAGCGCCTGGGCGTCGACCGCCGGCAGCGCGCGCGTCAGCCCTTCGACGGGTGCCACTGTGTCGATCGAGCGCTTGAGCGCATCCAGGCTGGCGAAGTCGAAGGAGGCCGTGCGCCATTGCAGCACCTTCACCGGATCGAAATCATGCCCCTCGATCTTCTCTATCAACTCCTCGTCGAACGGATCGACCTGGCCGGTGACGCCAAAAGTACCGTCGCGCAGGTGGCGGCCGGCGCGGCCGGCAATCTGGCCGAGTTCGGCTGCGGTGAGCTGGCGATACTGATAGCCGTCGAACTTGCGGTTCTGGGCAAAGGCGACATGGTCGACATCGAGGTTGAGTCCCATGCCGATGGCATCCGTTGCGATGAGATAGTCGACATCGCCGGATTGATAGAGCGCGACCTGGGCGTTGCGCGTACGCGGGCTCAACGCCCCGAGCACCACGGCCGCACCGCCTTGCTGGCGCCTGATCAGTTCGGCGATGCCGTAGACCTCGTCGGCGGAGAAAGCGACGATGGCCGAACGGCGCGGCAGCCTCGTCAGCTTCTTTGAGCCGGCATAGGCGAGATGCGAAAGCCGTGGCCGGGTCACCACCGACACGCCCTTCAGCAGGCGTTGCAGGATGCCGTGCATGGTGGCGGCACCGAGCAGCAGCGTCTCCTGTTTGCCGCGCAGATGCAGGATGCGGTCGGTGAAGATATGCCCGCGCTCGAGATCGCCGGCGAGCTGAACCTCGTCGATCGCGACGAAAGCGGCGTCTGTCTGACGCGGCATCGCCTCGACCGTGCAGACGGAATATTTCGCACCCGCCGGCAGGATCTTCTCCTCGCCGGTGACGAGCGCGACCTTGTGGGCGCCGACCTTTTCGCAAAGCCTGCCATAGACCTCGCGGGCCAGCAGCCTGAGCGGAAGGCCGATGATGCCGCTTTCATGCGCGACCATGCGCTCGATGGCGAGATGCGTCTTGCCGGTATTTGTCGGCCCCAAAACCGCCGTGACATCGCGGCCCGACAGGATCAGCGGATCATTTTGCTTGGAGTGGACATTCATTCTCGGGAACCGCCCTCGGCGCCGGGCCCATCCGGCGTTGCGCCGCCTGTGGCGACTGGTGGACACATAGGGATTTGTAGGCCGAAGCGAAAGCAGAATGTTCCATATTTAAGAGTTGGAACGAGTCTGGAACGAATCAGCGACGAATCACTGACTCCGGCTGATTCAGGTTTTGTTCACCCCAACATGTTGATTTCCAGCCGACAGACCGCACCACATGCAGATTCTCTAAAGTGACGGCCTCATGCTTTGGCGCATGGCCGTTAACTTTTGCTGGCAAGGCACCGGGACACCTCGGCCACCTCTTCGCAAAATAATGATTTTGTTGATGTTTCCTACCGGCCGGTTAACTGGCCGAGCGATTGCGGACGACGTTTCGTTAAGATTTGAACCAAATACGGAACGAACGGGCTACGAATCACTGATAGGATAAGTTTCCTGATTTGTTCACCACTAGATGTTGTGTCCAATCCTGCTAATCCACCGATTATCCACTTGCCACGCACAGATCAGTGCACAGCTCCTCCACAGCTCCGTTAATTTTTGCGTGCCATACCGGTACACCGTCGGCTTGGTCAAAATACCTGTGATTGCATACCCCAAGGGTAATTACACCCATTGCGCCCGGCTTTGGGCCATGCCTCCATCTGCGGGTTGAGTCTGCGCGGCGGGGGTTGCCCAGACGGGTCCGTCGAAAATGCGGTGCGCGCCGCAGGTCCGCAATATTGGAGGGGGATATGATGACCAAACGGCTATTCGCCGAGTTTCTCGGCACATTCTAGCTCGTCTTTGGCGGCTGCGGCAGCGCCGTGCTCGCAGCCGCGTTTCCTGAACTCGGCATCGGCTTTGCCGGTGTTGCGTTGGCGTTAGGCCTCACGGTCCTGACCATGGCTACGCGGTGGGCGGCATTTCCGGCGGCCACTTCAACCCGGCGGTCTCTGTCGGCCTGATGGTGGCCGGCCGCTTCGAGAGCAAGAACCTGCTGCCCTATGTCATCGCCCAATTGGTTGGCGCGATCCTCGCATCGACGGTGCTTTACCTCATCGTCAGCGGCAAGGCCGACTTTGCCGGCATCGGCGGCTTCGCAACCAATGGCTACGGCGATGCTTCGCCCGGCAAGTTCAGCCCGGCGTCGGCACTGATCATCGAAATCGTGCTGACCTTCCTGTTCCTGATGATCATCCTGGGCTCGACTCATGGCCGCGTGCCCGCAGGTTTCGCGCCCCTGGCCATTGGCCTCGCGCTGACCTTGATCCACCTGATCTCGATCCCGGTGACCAACACGTCGGTCAACCCTGCCCGCTCGACCGGCCCGGCTCTGTTTGTCGGCGGTGTCGCTTTGCAGCAGCTTTGGCTGTTCTGGGTCGCTCCGATTGTTGGCGCCGCATTCGCCGGCATTGTTCGCAAGACGATGCTGGAAAAAGACTGAACCCTAGCGATAAGACACATGGAAACGGCGCCTTTCGGCGCCGTTTCTTTTCAAGCCAGCAGATTGCCGACTACCCGGCGAAATACTGCCCGCCATTGGCGGTCAGCGTGGCCCCGGTGATGAAGCCGGAATCCTCCGACGCCAGGAACACCACGCAGCGCGCGATCTCCTCCGGCTCGCCCAGGCGACCGACCGGAATCTGCGCAATGATCGACTCGCGCACTTTTTCCGGCACGGCCATGACCATGTCGGTGCCGATATAGCCCGGGCAGATGACGTTGACGGTAATGCCGGCGCGCGCGCCCTCTTGGGCTAGTGCCTTGGTGAAGCCGATGTCGCCAGCCTTCGACGCCGAATAATTGGCCTGGCCTGCCTGGCCTTTCTGACCATTGATCGAGGAGATGGTGACGACACGGCCGAACTTGCGGTCGCGCATGCCGCTCCAAAGCGGGTGGGTCATGTTGAAGACGCCATGCAGATTGGTGTCGATGACTTCCTTCCACTGTTCGCGCGTCATCTTGTGGAACATCGAGTCACGCGTGATGCCGGCGTTGTTGACCAGCACCGACACCGGCCCGAGATCGGCCTCGACCTGCCTGATGCCCGCCTCGCAGGCGTCGTAGTCGGCGACCGACCATTTGTAGACCGGAATGCCCGTCTCCGCCTTGAACTTCTGTGCCGCTTCGTCATTGCCGGCGTAATTGGCAGCGACGGAATAGCCAGCCTCCTTCAGGGCGATTGAAATCGCAGCGCCAATGCCGCGCGATCCTCCGGTGACGAGTGCAACCTTGCTCATGCGTTTCCCCTTTTCTGCTGCTGGATGAAGTGCCCTTGCGACAGGCTTTTAGAGACGAAAAGGGCGGCACATTGGCCGCCCTTTTTCTTTTCGGTCTACATCGTCTCGACACACATCGCGACGCCCATGCCGCCGCCGATGCACAGGGTCGCGAGACCCTTCTTGGCGCTGCGTCGCCGCATCTCGTAGACCAGCGTGTTGAACACGCGCGCACCCGAAGCGCCGACAGGATGACCGATCGCAATCGCGCCGCCATTGACGTTGACGATCGCCGGATCCCAGCCCATGTCCTTGTTGACCGCGCAGGCCTGCGCGGCAAAGGCTTCGTTGGCCTCGACCAGGTCGAGATCGCCGACCGACCAGCCAGCTTTTTCCAGCGCCTTGCGCGAAGCGGGGATCGGGCCGGTGCCCATGATCTGCGGATCGACACCCGCGGTCGCCCACGAAACGATACGCACGAGCGGGGTGAGGCCGCGGCGCACGGCTTCTGCTTCGGTCATCAAAACGACAGCAGCAGCGCCGTCATTGATACCAGATGCGTTGCCAGCGGTGACAGTGCCTTCCTTGTCGAAGGCGGGCTTCAGCTTGGCGACCGAGTCCATGGTGGCGCCGTGACGGATGTATTCGTCCTGGTCGACGATGGTGTCGCCTTTGCGCCCCTTGATGGTGACGGACACGATCTCATCGGCGAAGCGACCGGCCTTCTGCGCGGCCTCGGCCTTGTTTTGCGAGGCAACCGCGAACTGGTCCTGCTCGTCGCGCGTAAGCTGCCACTGGCGGGCGACGTTCTCGGCGGTGTTGCCCATGTGGTAGCCGTAGAAAGCGTCGGTCAGGCCGTCCTTGATCATCGTATCGATCATCTTGAAGTCGCCCATCTTCACGCCGCCGCGCAAATGCTGGCAATGCGGGGCCATCGACATCGATTCCTGGCCGCCGGCGACGATGATCTTGGCGTCGCCCATGGCGATCTGCTGCATGCCGATCGCGATGGTGCGCAGGCCCGAGCCACAAAGCTGGTTGAGACCCCAGGCGGTCGCCTCCTGCGGAACGCCTGCGGCCATCGCGGCCTGGCGGGCCGGGTTCTGGCCGGCACCTGCTGCAAGGATCTGGCCGAGGATGACCTCATCGACTTCCCTGGGATCGACACCCGCGCGGGCTAGCGCCTCCTTGACGGCGATGGCGCCCAATTCATGTGCCGGGGTGTTGGCAAAGGCGCCGTTGAAGGAGCCGACCGGCGTGCGGGCCGCGCTGGCAACGACGATGGAGGATGAGGCGGACATGTTTCTCTCCAGACTTCGTGAGACGAATGGTTGTTGCGCGTCGAAGACGTTGGCGCTCATGACTTTTCTTGCCCGTTCCAGGACCCGAGTCAAACCGGAAAATCGCAGGGCGGCCAATGCTGCAGCCGCAGTGCAGCAATGCTGCGCAGCATTTTTTTGCCGGCACCAGGCCGGCTCGCGTTCTTGCACTGCACAAACCGCTTGGATTTGCGATTGCTTTGCGCTTATCTTCCTGACTGGCGAAATGTTACCGGCTGCTTACATGGCATACCGGTCTTCCGGGGGAGGATGCTGATGGCTGCTAAAGACACGCCGATCGTAATCAAGAAATACGCCAACCGCCGGCTCTACAATACCGGCACGAGTACTTACGTCACGCTCGAGGACCTGGCCGAGATGGTCAAGAAGGGCGAAGAGTTTACCGTTCAGGATGCCAAGACCGGCGAAGACATCACTCATCCGGTACTGACCCAGATCATCTTCGAATTGGAGAACAAGGACGGCCAGAACATGCTGCCGATCCCGTTCCTCAGGCAACTGATCTCTTATTATGGCGACCAGATGCAGATGGTCGTGCCGAGCTTCCTCGAGCAGTCGATGCTTGCCTTCTCCAAGGAGCAGGAGCGTTTCCGCGAGCAGATGAAGTCGGCCTTCGGCAAGACGCCGATGGACATGATGAAGGGCGCAACGCCGATGAAAGCGCTGGAGGAACAGACGCGCCGCAACATGGAGCTGTTCCAGAACGCGATGCGCATGTTTACCCCCTTCCCGGCGCCCGGCACGGGGGCCGCACCTGCCGAACCGGCCAAGAACGAAGCTTCTGAGAAGCCGAACGAGCTCAAGGAGCTCAAGGAACAGCTCGCCGCGATGCAGCGGAAAATCGATTCGATGGGATAAGTCGCCGTCGACCCGAGGTCGCCGCAAGCCCGTTGCCAGGCCATCCGAGCGTCGAACGCCCGGAGCGTCCGCAAAGGGCCGGAGAGCCTCGCCAAATCCCAAGGTGAAATCGAGACTTCAAGATCCAGGGCTGGAAAAGCCCCCTCTCCCACCCATTCAGGTAAGGCAGTTTCAACCGGATGCAGGGTTTGCCCGGCATCCCAAGCGTGCTTGCTATGCACGTATCAACAGGAGAACCAACCATGACCGAACTGACTTTGGCCAAGGCCAACGCCGTCATCGCCACAGCGCTTGCGCTGGGTGCGGAAAAGAACTTCAAGCCGCTCGGCGTGGCGGTTCTTGACGCAGGCGGCCACCTGCTCGCCTTCCAGCGCCAGGACGGCTCGCCCTTCATCCGCGCCGAAGTCGCCTCCGGCAAGGCCTATGGCGCGCTCGCCGTCGGCTCAAGCTCGCGGGCCCTTGGCGTTGCCGCTGTCGAGCGTCCGCACTTCTTCCAGGGACTTTCAGCTGTATCGGGCGGCAAGATCGTGCCGGTGCCGGGCGGCGTGCTGATCCGCAACAAGAATGGCGACGTGCTGGGCGCGGTCGGCATTTCGGGCGATACGTCGGACAATGACGAGCTGGCTGCCATAGCCGGCATCGAAGCCGCCGGTTTCGTCGCGAAAGTCTAAGCCTTTGCGCATCCAATGTGTGCGCAAAGCTACTCGCGGTCGAACATGACGTCGCGGCTGGCGGAACGGAGCGAAACCGAAAAGCCGGCCAGAACGTCGATCAAAGCCACGACCATCAGCGTGAAGAAGACCGAGTGCGCGGCCCCGCGCACCAAAAGGAATTCGACCAGGAAAGCGACGAAGACGAACGTCGACAACAGATGGTCGACCACCGAGGCGCTGCTTGTGCGCGTCGACTTCACGATCTCCACGAAAAGCAGGAGCAAGGCGACGACTATCAACAGATCGCCGAGCGTCAGCGTGAAGACCCCACCCGACATCATGTTGAGCGAGAGGATTTCGTTCGCCCAGGGATCGCCAGCAGGCCCAGCGCCGAACAGGCCGGCCAGGCCGATATTGAACAGGATGAAAGGGATGATCAGAAGGGGAATGCCCGCGAGCATGGACCAGTCTCCGCGTTGCGCCGGTCTCTTCTAGAATCTCCGGCCATCCTGGCGTCAAGAGATTCGTTATCCATCCAGACACGCAAAAAGAAAGGACCGGCTGGCCGGTCCTTTCTCAATACGCTTGCGGAGGAAAAGCTGCTTAGCTTTCCTTCGGCGTCAGAACCTGGCGACCGCGGTACATGCCGGTCTTCAGGTCGATGTGGTGCGGGCGGCGCATTTCGCCGGAATTCTTGTCCTCGACATAGGTCGGGGCCTTCAGCGCGTCTGCCGAGCGGCGCATACCGCGCTTGGACGGGGAGGTTTTTCGTTTAGGAACAGCCATGGATATACTCCACCAATCGGTCAAATGACCCTGTCCGCCCTCGTGAAAGGGCCGCATTCAGGGCCGGAAACTGAGAAAGTTGGCGAGCCTATACACGGCGAAAGCTGGCTTGACCAGCCCGAAGCGACTCTTTTTTCGGTCTCGTGGATACGAGCTTAGTCCAGACACTGGACGTAAGCGCCAGCCTTGGCAGCGCGGCGCTCAATGACCGAGGCGAGCCGCTTGAGCCCGGGGCCCGGCTTGGCGGGATTGCGCGCGGCCGGATTTGGCAAGGTAACGGCGAGTAGTGCGGCCTGGCGCCGGGAAAGCTGGCTCGCCGGCTTGCCGAAATAGTGCTGGGAGGCCGCCTCGATGCCGTAGATGTTGGGGCCCCATTCGGCGATGTTCAGGTAGATTTCCATGATGCGCCGCTTGGGCATGAGCGCATCGAAATAGACCGCAAGCGGCAACTCGACCACCTTGCGCAGGAAAGAGCGGCCATTCCACAGATAAAGGTTCTTCACCGTCTGCATCGGAATGGTGGAGGCGCCACGAGTCGGCTCGCCCTCCAGCGCGTCGCTGATAACGCCCCTCAACTCGCCAAGATCGACTCCCCTGTGGGAGCAGAACTGCCCGTCCTCGGACATGATCACCGAGTGCGCCATGACCGGTGCGATATCGTCCAGTGGCACCCATTGCCGGTCATAGCCTTGCAGGGTGATGAGATCCTTGATCATCAGCGTCGAGATCGGCCGGACGAAGGGCGGCAGGTACAGTATGGTCAGCACGATGGGCAGCGCTGCCATGGTCGCGGCAATCAGCGCGCCGAGCCGCACCCAGCGGCGCAGGCCTCCACGCGAGAAGCCCCCGCGCCGTGCAGCTGCCATCTCCAGCCCTTCGGTTTCCGGCTCTATGATCGGTTCGGCCAACCCGCCCGCCCTTGTCTGTCAGCCTTTCGGCATAAAGGCGCTTGGCTTCTTGCGCAACGTCTGACTGTCGGCTACCGCTCGCCGCCATGACAATCGACAGCGATATCATGTTCGAAACCGCCCTTCGCATACGAGCCGACGCCGTTGAGGCTGAGCTCCGGCAATTGCTCGGCGAGCGCATCCTAACGGGCGAAATCACCCGTCCGGAACATTTGATGGCGGCGATGCGCCACGGCGCACTCAACGGCGGCAAGAGGCTCAGGCCGTTCCTGGTGCTGGAGAGCGCCGCACTATTTGACGCCGACGGTGAAGCAGCGCTTCGCGTTGCAACAGCTCTCGAATGCGTGCATTGCTACTCGCTGATCCACGACGACCTGCCCGCGATGGACGACGACGACCTGCGCCGAGGCCAGCCTACGGTGCACAAGGCTTTCGACGAGGCGAGCGCGATCCTGGCCGGGGACGGGCTGTTGACCCACGCTTTCGACATCATTGCCGACGAGGCGACGCCGCTGCCGGCGGAACGGAAGGTAGCCCTGGTGCTCGCGCTCGCACGTGCTGCCGGCCCGGGCGGCATGGTCGGGGGGCAGGCGCTGGACCTAGACGCCGAACGCAACAAGCCCGACGAGGCCGGAATCATCCGCTTGCAGGCCATGAAGACCGGCGCGCTGATCCGCTTTGCCTGCGAGGCCGGAGCAATGCTGGCCGGTGCCTCCACCGATGAGCGCGAACGGCTTGCCGAGTTCGGCTCGGCGATCGGCCTTGCATTCCAGCTCGCCGACGACCTGCTCGACCTCACCGCCGATGCCCAGACAATGGGCAAGGCAACCGGCAAGGACGTGGCCGCCGGCAAGGCAACGCTGGTTTCGCTGCACGGAGCCGACTGGGCCCGCGCCCAACTCTCAGGCCTGGTCAGCCAGGCTCATGACTTGCTCGAGCCCTTCGGCGAAAGCGCCATCATGCTTAAGGCGGCAGCCAGTTTTGTTGCCGAGCGCAACAGCTGATTCCGCTGAGAACCCGCGGACAATCCCCAGAACGACTTCCGGCCCAGTACGATCTGCGGGTCAGAAACTCTTAATGTTAATGGTGTCTATTCCGGCTCTGTAAAATTGTGCGTATGTGTTTGGGGTTGCGCATGCCGGAGCACTCGTCCTTCATCCGTTCGATACGGATCAGATACCTGTCGGGTCTGTTGATCTTCGCGCTTACTTCCATGGTCGTCATGGTTGCCTTCAGCCAGGGCAATTCCTACCGGCGCGATGTCGATAGCATTGCGTCGGAGCTAGCGTCTTTTGCCCGCGAGCTGCGCAACGCCACCAATTTCGCCGAAACGACACCCACCGCCTGGCGCCCTGAAACCCAAGAGGCGCTCGCGATTGCCGGACGCAACCACGCAGCACGCCTCGAGGCCGGCATCGAGGCCCTGACCGACACGATCAATTCGGTACGCCCGCAGCTGTCGGAAAAGTCGCAGCGCGAACTCGACAGTGCCTCGGTCAACGGCGACCTTTTCTGGTCGGCGCGTGACATCGCCCGCAACCTGGGTGCACTGGCCACGGCCCAATCCCCCGACGAGTGGAGCTCGCGCGAAATCCGCAATCAAAACGACCTGTTCGCGCAGCCGATGCTGCTGCGCGCCAGCAGCGCGATGGCAAACGAGCGCCGATATGCCGAGGCGCGCAGCGACCGGCTGCTGATGGCCGCCACCGCCTTGCTCGTCCTGGTGATCGGCGGCGTCGCCGTGTGGGTGTTCCGGCCCATGGAACATGCCATCCGCCGCGCCTTCGCCGAAAGCGCAGAATCGCTGTCGAAGGCCGAAGCCGCCGACCGCGCCAAATCGGAATTCCTCGCCAATATGAGCCATGAAATCCGCACGCCGATGAACGGCGTGCTCGGCATGGCCGAGCTTTTGGCGCGTACGGACCTGACCCCACGACAGACGACTTTCACCGACGTGATCGTGAAGTCTGGCAACGCCTTGCTCACCATCATCAACGACGTGCTCGACTTCTCCAAGATCAATGCCGGTCAGCTGACGCTTGACCCTGCCCCCTTCCATCTCGGTGAGGCTGTCGAGGATGTCGCGACGCTTATCTCAGCGCGTGTCGCCGAAAAGAACCTCGAACTCATCGTCCGTGTCGATCCGCGCCTGCCGAGCCATGTGGTTGGCGACGTCGGCCGCTTCCGCCAGATCGTCACCAATATGCTCGGCAACGCGGTGAAGTTCACCGAACGCGGCCATGTACTTGTCGACGTTACGGGTGAACTCATCGACGACACGGTATCGCTCAAGGTCTGCGTGGAAGACACCGGCATCGGCATTCCCTCGGACAAGCTGAGAAGCGTGTTCGAAAAGTTCGCCCAGGTAGATGGCAGCTCGACCCGTCGCCACGAGGGCACCGGTCTCGGCCTCGCCATCGCCGCGCGCCTCGTCGACTTGATGAGCGGCCAGATTGGCGTCGAGAGCGAACTCGGCAAGGGCTCCGTGTTCTGGTTCACCGCCATGCTGCCAAGGCATGAAGCGCAGCAGACAACCGGCATGGTGCCCGTCGATGTCACCGGAGCGCGCGTCCTGGTCATCGACGACAACCCGGTCAACCGCGAAATCCTGCTCGAACAGCTGAAAAGCTGGGGCTTTGACTGCGCTGCCGCCGAAAGCGGCGCTATCGGTCTTGCCTTCCTGGACCGCGCGGCCCAGCTCGGCGCCAGCGTCGATTGTGTCATCCTCGACTACCAGATGCCGGGCATGAACGGCGCCGATGTTGCCAAGGCGATTGCCGCCGACAGCCGCATCTCGTCAATCCCGGTAGTGCTGCTGACTTCGGTCGACCAGGTCGATTTCTCGCGCATGGTGCTTGATTTTGGCATCTCGGCCCATCTGACCAAGCCGGCACGATCGGCGGTGCTGCTCGGCACGGTGATTGCGGCGGTGCAGAAGGCCCGTTCGCAGGCTGGCCGGATGGAATTCGTCCGCGAGCCGGTTCGTCACGCATCGCCTGCATTCACCGTCATCCGTGGCCCCGCGCAGGCGCCCGTTGCCCATCCGGAGCCGGCGCCCCTGCAAGGCGGAGGGCTGGACGTGCTGGTGGCCGAGGACAACGAGGTCAACCAGCTCGTCTTCGGCCAGATCCTTTCCGGGCTTGGTCTCAGCCATCGCATTGCCGGCAACGGCCGCACGGCCGTGGAGATGTACCGCACCTTCAAGCCCAAGCTTGTCCTGATGGATGTTTCGATGCCCGAGATGAACGGCTACGAGGCAACCCGCGCGATCCGAGCCGAAGAAGCAGCCAGTGGCAGCCGTACGCCGATCATCGGCGTGACTGCGCATGCGCTCAAGGGCGACCGGGAAAAGTGCATCGACGCGGGCATGGACGACTATCTGCCCAAACCGGTGTCGCCGGACAAGCTTGGCGCCAAGATAGGCACCTGGTTGAGTGAGAGCGCGGAGCTTGTGCAGTCGGCATAAGGCCGCCGTATGGCTATGACTTTCTTATTTCTTGGGGCATTTGCCTCTCTCGAATACTGATGTCTGGGCTTTTACCTTCCTGACCGCGACCGGATGACGGCAACTTGCCGCTCCGGCGCGAACAAAAGGAAGACCCAGATGCTTCGCACCCAGATGCCGGACAGGTTCGTCAGCGCGCGGACGGTCGAAACCGCAAGTCCCCGGTCGGCAAACGACCATAGCCCGGTCAGGGGCCAGACCGAACCCTTCATGTTTACCCGCCTGTTTTTCGTCACCGGCCTGCTTTTGGGCGGGCTGGCGCTTGCCGCGATGCTTTCAAGCTGACGATGAACATTTCCGACGTGATTTCGGTCGAGGACGTGATCCTCGACCTCAAGCCCGACAGCAAGACGCGGTTGCTCAAGGAACTCGCGGTGCACGCAGCCAAGCGCACCGGCTGCCCAGCCGCTGAGATAGCGTCGGTGCTTTCAGGGCGGGAGAAGCTTGGCTCGACGGGCCTTGGTGAGGGCGTGGCGATACCGCATGCCAAGGTGCGCGAGCTGCAAGAGCCGTTCTGCGCGTTTGCGCGGCTCGCAGCGCCCTGCCCGTTCGAAGCGATCGACGATCAGGATGTCGACCTTGTCGTGCTGCTGCTTCTGCCCGAGGCAGCTCCGCTGAAACATCTCAACATACTGGCCAAGATCGCCCGTTTCCTGCGCGATTCCGGCAACGTGGCGCGGTTACGCAAGGCCGAGGATGCCAAGAGCATCCATCGCATGCTCACGAGCGATCAGCAACCAACAGCCATGACGGCTGTGGCCTGAACAGGCGAAAGTTTCAGCGGTTCCTTACCACGACGCAGGAGCCGCCGACACTGTGCAGGCTCTGGCAGATGACAGCGGCCTCGCTGCGATCGTCGGCGCCGATGCGAACGGCATAAATGCCACGCCGCCCCATCGGCGTGCGCACTCGACTGACGACCGGTTCATGCGATGAAAGCAGCTTCGGAAAACGCCCTTCCAGGCGCTGCCACTGTTTGATCGCCGCCGAACGGCGGAAATTGCCGGCGACCTGGATGCCCCACGGCTTGATGTTGATATTGGCCATCGGCACAGTCGCCGACATGATGACCGGCAGGTTCTGGCACGCGACGGCGAAGGACATTTTCGGATCGAGGGGCCTGTTGGTGCCGGCATAGGCCTTGTCGGAAAAATTGTCGGCCGGCTCGCCCATGATGTCGAGCACATAGTCCTCGGTTTCGAGCGGGAGAAAACCGCCCGACGACAGCCAACGCGACACGCGGTTTTCGCCGGCATTGTAGGCTGCAGCAGCCAGGCCCAGATTGCCGAACCCGGACTTGAGTTCGCCGAGATAGCTTGCCGAAGCCGGGATCGCCTGTTCGATGTCGAAGGGGTTGGCGAGGCCGCGCATGGCGGCGGTGCCCGGCATGAACTGGGCGATGCCTTCGGCACCCGCGGGGCTCACCGCATTGGGATCAAAACGGCTTTCCTTCCAGATCAGGCGAGCGAAGAACTCGCTCGGCAGGCCATGGCGCCTGGCGTGCGTATCGATGAGGTCGCAGACACGCGCGACATGAGTCTTCCTGGGTGATCGCGGCGGATCGGCGAATGCCGGTGCGCACAAGACCGACGAAACGAGGAAAGCCAGCGCTGTCCTCGTTTTTGTCACCATCTCTATTGGGCTGCCGCCCGGCCAGCGCGGCCGAAGCGCTGTTCGATATAGTCGGCGACCATCTTTTCGAAATCATCGGCGATGGCGGGACCACGCAGCGTCGCGGCCTTCTTGCCATCGATGAAGACGGGTGCTGTCGGCGTCTCGCCGGTACCGGGCAACGAGATGCCGATGTCGGCATGCTTGGATTCGCCGGGGCCGTTGACGATGCAGCCCATGACGGCGACCTTCAGTACCTCCACGCCGGGATACTTCTCGCGCCACGCTGGCATGTTCTTGCGGATGCCGTCCTGGATGCTCTGGGCCAGTTCCTGAAACACCGTCGAAGTGGTGCGGCCGCAGCCAGGGCAGGCAGCGACGATCGGTACGAACTGGCGGAAGCCCATGGTCTGGAGCAGTTCCTGCGATACCTGCACCTCGCGGGTGCGGTCGCCATTGGGCTCCGGAGTCAGTGATATGCGGATGGTGTCGCCGATGCCCTGCTGCAGAAGAATGCCCATGGCGGCAGACGACGCGACAATGCCTTTCGAGCCCATTCCGGCCTCGGTCAGGCCGAGATGCAGCGCGTGATCGGAGCGAGTGGCAAGCATGGTGTAGACCGCAATCAGGTCCTGAACGCCGCTGACCTTGGCCGACAGGATGATCTTTTCGCGCGGCAGGCCGATTTCTTCGGCAAGGTCGGCCGAGATCAGCGCCGACTGCACGATCGCCTCGTGCATGACCTGGTTGGCAGTGAGCGGCGAGCCATTCGCCTGGTTTTCGTCCATCAGCCGTGTCAACAGGTCCTGGTCGAGCGAGCCCCAGTTGACGCCGATGCGCACGGGCTTGTCGTGGCGGATCGCCATCTCGACGATGTCGGCGAACTGCCTGTCCTTCTTTTCCTTGAAGCCGACATTGCCTGGATTGATGCGGTACTTTGCCAGCGCTTCGGCGCAGGCCGGATGATCGGCCAAGAGCTTGTGGCCGATATAGTGGAAATCGCCGACCAGCGGCACGTTGACGCCGAGCCGGGCAAGCCGGTCGCGGATATGGGGAACCGCGGCGGCACTCTCGTCGCGGTCGACGGTGATGCGCACGATTTCCGAACCGGCACGATGAAGCGCTGCGACCTGGGCCACAGTCTTGTCGATATCGGCCGTATCGGTGTTGGTCATCGACTGCACCACGACTGGTGCTTCGCCGCCGACGATCACACCGCCGACGCTGACGCCAACCGATTTGCGGCGAGGAAATGGAGATGAAAAGTAGCCGGTCATCGGACGGCCTTTTTAAGCTTGAGGTATCAGCGTCTGAGGTGGCGCGCGCGGCGCGTCATGTCAATATCGCAGGTTACCGCACCCGCCAAGAGTGGAGCGCTGTGGGTCGACCATCTTCAAAGGTCGAGCTGCCAGGTTTGCCCGACCAGATCCTTGCCGAAGGAATGGTGCCGTTCTTCATCGACCAGCCTGAATCCCGCCGCCTGATAGATGCGCCGCGCTGCAACCAGTATGTCGTTGGTCCACAATGTCATGGTCTTGTAGCCCTTGGCGCGGGCAAAGCCGATGCATTCTTCGACCAGCCTGCTGCCAATACCTAGGCCGCGCGCCGACGGATCGACGTACAGCAGCCTGAGCTTGGCTACGGTTTCGGACTTGCGCACGATAAACACCGAGCCGATCACTTCGCCATCGCGCTCGGCGATCCAGGCACGTTCCCATTTCGGATCGAAATCCCTGACGAAGGCACTGAGGATTTCGGCGACCAGCGCCTCATAACTTCCGTCCCAACCATATTCGTTGGCATAGAGTACGCCTTGGCGGTGCGTGATCCAGCCGATGTCGCCGACCTGCAACGGCCGCAAAAGAAAAGGGGGGCGGGGCTCCCCGCCGAGCAAACGCTGCACGGTCCGCATCGCCGACACCACCTTTGCCCTGTCCTCGAGCGGCAGTCTGGCAAGCAATGCAGTGACTTCCTCCTCCGAGGCCCGGTTCAGCGGTGCGAAAGCGGAATGGCCGGCGGCGGTCAACGACAGCACTGTCTGTCGCCCATCGAGCGGCGACGGCGTACGGACCAAAAGCTTGCGAAGTTCGAGCTTCTTCAAGAGCCGGCTCAGATACCCCGCATCGAGGCCAAGGTCGCGCGCCAGGTCGCTCGCCGTCAGCCCGTCGCGGTGGGCCAGTTCGTAGAGCACCCGCGCCTCAGTCAAGGAGAAATCACTCTTGAGCAGCCCCTCTTCCAGCAGGCCAATCTGCCGCGTGTAGAACCTGTTGAAGGTCCTCACTGCGGCGATCTGTCTGTCCGGCAAGGCTTGATATTCGTTCATCGCTCAACCTCGGCGCATCGGCATCTGTTCAACGATGGTCAAATTAGTTGACTGAGTCAACTAATTTGACGCCAGCACGATCACCCGGCCCGTCGCGCCGCGTTCGCAATTTATGCTGCAATGCAATATATACGTCGCATGTCATCATTCCGGACACAGGACACTTCGTCATGACCGCGCCCAGAACCGCCATCGTCACCGGCTCGACTTCCGGCATCGGCCTCTCCATTGCCGAGGCATTTGCGGCCGAGGGCTGCAACATCGTCGTCAACTCGTTCTCCGACACCCCGGCCGATCACGCCATCGCCGAACAGATCGCCGAGCGGTACAAGGTCGCCGCCGTCTATCTGCAGGCCGACATGTCGAAGGCCGCGGATTGCCGTGCGCTGGTGGCCAAGACAGCCGAAAAGTTCGGTTCCGTCGATATCCTCGTCAACAATGCCGGCATCCAGCACGTCGCTCCGGTCGAAGATTTCCCGACCGAGAAATGGGATGCCATCATCGCCATCAACCTGACATCTGCGTTCCACACCACCGCAGCCGCGATCCCGCTGATGAAGAAGGCTGGTGGGGGGCGCATCATCAACATCGCCTCCGCGCATGGCCTCGTCGCCTCGGCCTACAAGTCGGCCTATGTCTCGGCCAAACACGGCATAATGGGACTGACCAAGACGGTGGCCCTGGAAGTGGCGCTGGACAAGATCACCTGCAATGCCATCTGCCCCGGCTACGTGCTGACGCCGCTGGTCGAGGCACAGATCCCCGACCAGATGAAGACGCACAACATGGATCGTGAGACGGTGGTCCGTGAAGTCATGCTCGACCGCCAGCCGACCAAGGAGTTCGTCACCGTCGAGCAGGTGGCGGCGACCGCCGTATTCCTCGCCTCCCCGGCAGCGGCCCAGATCAACGGCACGCATGTCTCGGTGGATGGCGGCTGGACCGCTCAGTGACCGCCTAGAAGGAAAACATCGCCATGACTGGAAACGGCAAGGCGGAGGAGAAGAAGCCCATCAATATCGCGCTCCAGGGTGGAGGCTCGCACGGAGCCTTTTCCTGGGGCGTGCTCGACCGCTTGCTGGAGGATGGCCGGCTCGACATCAAGGCGGTGTCGGGCACCAGTGCCGGCGCGATGAACGCCGTGGCGCTGGGCGACGGCTGGATGCGTGGCGGCGCCGAAGGTGCGCGTGCCAAGCTCGATGATTTCTGGCGTGCGGTGGCGCGCAAGGGTCGCTTCAGCCCGGTGCAACGTTCGCCCTGGGATATGCTGTGGGGCAACTGGTCGATCGAAAACACGCCCGGCTATATCTGGTTCGACACCATGTCGCGGGTGTTTTCGCCCTATGTCGCGAACCCGCTTAACCTCAACCCGTTGCGCGATGTGGTCGCCGAAGAGATCGACTTCGCCAATGTACGCGCCTGCAAGGACATCGACCTGTTCATCTCGGCGACCAACGTCGAGACTGGCCAGTTGCACGTCTTCAGCGACGGCGAGATCGATCTCGACACGATGATGGCCTCGGCCTGCCTGCCGCAGGTCTTCCAGGCGGTGGAGATCAAGGGCGTGCCCTATTGGGACGGCGGCTATGGCGGCAATCCGGCGATTTACCCTTTCTTCAAGGCCAACGAGACCGACGACGTCCTGCTGGTCCAGATCAACCCGGTTGTCCGTGAACAGACTCCAAAAACCGCCAACGAAATCCAGAACCGCATCGACGAGATTACCTTCAATGCCGGTTTGCTGCGTGAATTCCGCGCGATCGCCTTCATCAAGGAACTGATTGCCGCCGGACGCCTGCCACATGGCGAATTTCACGACATCCGCATGCACCGCATCGACGCCGATGAAGCCTTCAAGGATCTTTCGGCATCGTCCAAGGTAAACGCTGAATGGGCGTTCCTCGAATACTTGCGCGACCTTGGCCGCACCGCAGCCAGCGACTGGCTCGAAGACAACTTTGATTCGGTTGGCAAACAAGCCACACTCGACCTATCCGGGCAACTGGATGATGGCTTCAGGCCGTTGCGCGGACCAGCTACAGGCCGCCGCGTTCGCGAGTTCTTGGCGACCAGGACCAAACCGGCCGCCGTTCGCCAGCACAACTAACCCGCGAAAACCTGCCATTTTGGACCGGCAACCACAGCGTGCTGACAGCTCCTGCCAGTTTTGTCAGGATGATGTTTCCATTTTTTTTTATCACTATTTTGCGATCTGCATTTGATGTAGAAGACGCCCGTCCGCTACTTTGCCCCCATGGCGGATTTGAATGCGGCATTGCGCGCCACCATATCGGGGCGACGCGCCAAGCAAGATGGCGGTGGCCGCAACCGTCCCCAACGGATAACGACAATGTCGAAGATTAGGTTCCACAAGCTTGCAGCCTTGGTCGTGCTCGTCGGTTTTGCGGCGTGGATGGGTACAGGCGAATTCTCTTCGGTGGGCAGCGCCCAGTCCGACCCAGAGGCAAAACCCGCCCAGGCCGAACAACCCAAGGCGCCGCTGCGCACCGTGGAAGTTGTCGTGCCGCCGCGCCTCGAGCACGCCCGCGCCATTCGCGTCTCGGGCAAGACGGAGGCCGACAAGCGGGCGACGCTCGCCAGCCGGGTCAACGGTGTCATCGCCAAGCTGCCCGTCAAGCAAGGTGATCGCGTCAAGCAGGGTGACCTGGTGATGATGCTCGACGCCGAGGAAAAGACAGCCGCCCTCGATACGGCAAAGGCCGTGCTTGCCCAGCGCAAGGCCGAGTGGGAAGCCGCGCAGAAGCTTGTCGTGGCCGGTACCAGGACCAAGCTCCAGGCCGACAGCGCCTGGTCCGCCTATGCGACAGCCCTGTCACTCATCCAGGCCGCCGAAGCCGAGCTTTCGCGCAATCAGGTCAAGGCTCCTTTCGACGGAGTCGTTGACAAGGTCAGTGTCGAGATCGGCAGCGCGGTGCTTCAGGGCGCTGAAATCGCCACCATCCTCAACCTCGATCCGATCCTTGGCAAAGGCGAGATCAGCGAACGCGACCTTCGCTACATCAAGATCGGCGACGAAGCCGAAGTGAAGCTGGTCAATGGCGAAGTGGTAATGGGAAAGCTGCGCTACATCAGCCGCGACGCCACGGCCCAGACCCGCACCTTCCCGGTCGAGATTGCAATTCCCAACGCTGACGGCGCCATACCCGCGGGCATGACGGCGGAGATCACCGTGCGCGCCAAGCCTGTCGATGCGGTGATGCTGCCGCGCTCGGTGGTGACGTTGAACGAAAACGGCGACCTCGGCATCCGCGCTGTCGATGCCTCGTCCAAGGTGGTGTTCTACCCGATCGACCTTGTCGACGACACGCAGAACGGCCTCGTTCTGGGCGGCATTCCCGCCGACGCCAAAATCATCATTCGTGGCCAGGACCTGGTCAAGGATGGCGACGAAGTGAAGGCACAGCTCGCCGACGAGGCGATGGTCAAGAAGCTCATCGAAGATGCGACCGGGACGCAGTAAACAATGGACATCGTCAAGCTTGCGATCCGCAACGCGCGGCTGACCCTGTCGGTCCTGCTCTTTCTGGTGATCGCCGGTACGCTCGCGTATCGCACGGTCCCGAAGGAGGCCGAACCAGACGTCGCCATCCCGATCATGTATGTGAGCCTTGTTTATCAAGGCATCTCGCCGGAGGACGCCGAGCGGCTGCTTCTGAGGCCTGTCGAATCGCAGCTCAAGAACCTCAAGGGTTTGAAGGAGATGCGGTCCAACGCCTACCAGGGCGGCGCCAACGTCATCGTTGAATTCGACCCATCCACGGATCTCGGCGACGCGCTGATCGACACGCGCAACAAGGTGCAGGACGCCAAGCGAGACCTGCCAGCCGGCGTCGAGGAACCGACCGTCAACGAAGTCAACCTGTCGGAGTTTCCGGTCCTGGTCGTTACGCTGTCGGGCGACGTGCCCGAACGCGCGCTGACGGCCGCCGCCAAGAAGCTGCGCGACCAGATCGAGGAAGTGCCCGGCGTTCTGGAAGGCACGCTCCAGGGCTCGCGCGATGAACTGGTCGAGGCGATCATCGATCCGGTCAAGCTGTCGTCCTACGGCCTGCAGCTTAACCAGATGATCCTGGGCATCGGGCAGTCCAACAGCCTTGTCGCCGCCGGCACCATCGAAGGTTCGGAAGGCAAGTATGCCGTCAAGGTGCCTGCGCTGATCGAAACGCCCGAGGACGTTGCGCGTCTGCCCGTGGTGGCGACACCCGACGCGGTGGTGCGCGTACAAGACATCGCCACGGTCCGCTCGACCTTCAAGGACGCCGAGACGATCACCCGCCTCGACGGAAAACCGGCGATCGCGATCGAGGTCAAGAAACGCATCGGCGCCAATATCGTGCAAACGATCGAAGGCGCAAAGGCGGTGGCGGATGCTTTCGTCAAGACCGCCCCCGAAGGCATGCAGGTCACCTACACGCAAGACAAGTCGGTCTTCGTCAACCAGTTGCTGAACGACCTTCAGAACCACGTTCTGATTGCCGTCATCCTGGTGTTCATCGTCATCCTGTATGCGTTGTCGGGCCGAGCCTCGCTGCTCATCGGTCTGGCCATTCCGTCGTCGTTCCTGATGGGCATCCTGGCGCTCGCGCTGATGGGCTACACGATCAACATGATCGTGCTGTTCAGCCTGATCCTGGCGGTTGGCATGCTCGTCGATGACGCCATCATCGTGACCGAGTTCGCCGAGCGGCGCATGTCCGAAGGCATGCCCAAGGCGGAAGCCTTCGAACTGGCCGCAAAGCGCATGGCAGGCCCTGTCATTGCCGCCACGATGACCCGCATCGCCGCGTTCTCGCCGCTGCTGTTCTGGCCCGGCATCATCGGCGACTTCATGAAGTACCTGCCGATCACGCTGATCGTGACGCTGGCGGCGTCGATGGCCTATGCGTTGATCTTTGCGCCGACGCTCGGAGCCCTGTTTGCCAAGGCGCCCGCCCATGCGGAGGAAGAGCACAAGGACGGGGTCTACATGGCGGTCGTCAAGAAGGCCGTCCACTATCCGATCACAGCGCTTGTGCTGACGCTGGCGCTGCTTGCCGGCGGGTTCTACTCCTACGTCAAGTTCGGCAACGGCGTGGAGTTTTTCCCGACCGTCGAGCCGGACTACGGCTTGCTCTACGTCCATGCGCGCGGCAACCTCTCGCTCGACGAGATGGATCGTGCGACGCGCGAGGCCGAAAACCGGCTTTTGGGCTGGCCCGGCATCAAGTCGGTGTACACCCGCTCCGGCAAGACCCGCGGCGGCCAGGATATCCCCGAAGACGTCGTCGGCGTGATCCAGTACGAGTTCATCGATTGGCGAGAGCGCAAGTCGGCGCACGTCATCCTTGACGAGTTGCGCGCCAAGATGGCCGGCATTCCCGGTGTCGACGTCGAGGTCCGCGTCCCGGACGCCGGTCCGCCAAGCGGCAAGGCGATCCAGGTGCAGCTATCCGCCATCGATCCGGCTGGGCTGAACGAGTACGCAAAGAAAGTCGCCGCGGCGGTCGCCAAGGTGCCCGGTGTCATCGACATCTCCGACGGCCTGCCGCCTCCCGGCATCGACTGGGCGCTTGATGTCGACCGCTCCAAGGCTGCTCAATATGGCGTCAGCCCGACGGCTGTCGGCACCGTGGTCCAGTTGGTGACGACGGGCCTGAAGCTCACCGACTATCGTCCGGCCGGTGCCGATGACGCCGTCGATATCCGGCTTCGTCTGCCCGAGGATCGCCGCACGCTTGCGGCACTCGACCAGTTGCGCATCGAGACCCCGCAAGGTTCGGTGCCGATCTCGAACTTCGTGTCGCGCAAGCCCGAGCTGACTGTCGGCATTCTGAACCGCATCGACAGCAAACGCACGATCACCATCCAGGGCAACGTCGCCTCCGGCTATCAGGTCGCTGCGGTGCAGGCCGAAGTGAGCAAGGTCGTCGGCGACATGGCGCAACCCGGCATAGACTGGAAGCTTGCCGGCTCCAACGAAGACAGTGCCGAAGCAAGCGCGTTCCTCGGCAATGCATTCGGAGCGGCGATCTTCCTGATCTTCATCGTGCTTCTGGCGCAGTTCAACAAGTTCACCAGCGTGGTGCTGGTGCTGTCCTGCGTCGTGATGGCCACGGTGGGCGCCCTGCTCGGCATGCTGTTGACCGGCCAGGCCTTTGTCATCGTCATGTCAGGCATCGGCATGATCGCTCTGGCGGGCGTTGTCGTGAACAACAACATCGTGCTGATCGACACCTACGACCGACTGCGCGATGAAGGCTGGAACAAGATGGACGCGGTGCTGCAAACCTGCCGCGAGCGTGCCCGACCGGTGGTGCTGACCGCATTGTCGGCCATCCTGGGCGTGGCGCCGATCGCGTTCGGTCTCGGCCTCGAGATCTTCCATCACGAAACGACGATCAATGCGCCGTCGACGCAATGGTGGATCGCCTTGTCGAGCGCGATCGTCTTCGGCCTGTCCTTTGCCACCGTGCTGACGCTGGTAGTAACCCCGGCGATGCTGATGGTGTTCACCCGCGAAAAGCGCAAACCTGGCCAACAAGGCTGGTTCGGCAGGTTCAAGGCGCGTTTCGGCAAGGGTTCTTCGAGCCCGACACCGCCACCTCCGGTCGACGACAAACCCGCTATCGCCTTCCCCAAGGCTGCGGAATAAACAGCCGGCTATCGCCAAGAGCAAAGGCCGCCCAGGAACAACCGGGCGGCCTTTTGCGTTCCTGCCCCGATGAAACACAACCATCCGAGGCATGAACAATGACGATTTCCACGCTGCTGCTCATTATCCTGATCCTGATCCTGCTGGGTGCCGTGCCCGCGTGGCCGCATTCGCGGGCATGGGGTTACGGACCGTCCGGCATCGTCGGTGTGTTGCTCGTCATTCTCCTGGTGCTGATGCTGATGGGCCGGATCTGACCGCCACACCCTTGGCTGTATGCCAAATCACCCGGAATTGTTCCGGGTGATTTGTTTTGCGCCTGCAACCGAACCGTTCTCGAAGCCGTGCTGTCGGAACCAACGCTTCGCGCACCGCCTTAATGGCTTGGCATGCACCTGTGGCTTGCCATGCAATATGGAAGCGTTATTCCGCCGGGGTTGCCTGCGGCATAGCCCTGAAGTCGGCATGGCGCGCAAGACCCGCCATCAGGCTGACCACCACAAGGAAGCCTGACAGCGTGACGAAAATCGGCGCGAAGCCGGTATGCCCGGCAACGAAACCTATGGCAGAGGGCGCTACCAGAATGCCCGAATAACCCATGGTGGTGACGACACTCATGCCGATATTCGGTGCGATGCCCGGCTGGTTGCCCGCAGCCGAAAAGGCAATCGGCACCATGTTGGCGACGCCCAGTCCGCACATGGCGAAGGCCGCGATCGCAACCCATGGATTGGGCGCGAGCCCGGCCGCAAGCATGCCGCTGGCGGCAAGCAACGCCGAAAAACGCAGCGTGTTGACCGCACCGAAGCGGTTGCGCACGCCGTCGCCGAGGAAGCGCATCAGCGCCATGATGCCTGAGAAGGCGGCGAAGGCAAAACCTGCGGTGGCGATGTCAGCACCGAGTTCCTGCTTGAGATAAAGCGCTGCCCAATCGAGCACCGCACCTTCGGGGATCATCGAAAACAGCGCCATGATGCCGACCAGATAGATGGTCGGAAGGCGTGGCAGACGGAAATGCCTGTGCTCATGTGTGACGGGCCTGTCCTCGCCAACGAGGTGACGCAATGCGAATGCCGTCATCACGGCCGCCGTCACTGTGACGAACATCGCATGCGGAAGGTGGCCGAAATACTGGATGAGAATGCCGCCAAGCGCACCGCCGACGAAGCCACCAAGGCTCCAGAAACCGTGCGACGACGACATGATCGCACGCGACAGCTTCTTTTCAACGGCGACCGCATTGGCGTTCATGGCGACGTCCATGGCGCCGATCGAGCCGCCGAAGACGAACATCGTCAGCGCCGCCAGCCACACGTTGGGGGCGAGCGCGACCAGCAACAGCGCAAAGACCACGACCCAGGCAAAGCCGATCACCACGGGCCGCGAGCCGCGTTTGGTCATCAGGTATCCTGAGAACGGCATCGCCGTGAGTGCCCCTAGGCCGAAAACCAGGATCAGCAGGCCGAGCACGAACTCGCTGATGTCCAACCGGGTAAGCAGCAGCGGGATTTGCGGCGCCCAGCTTCCGGTGACGAAGCCATTGATAAAAAAGGCTGCGGCCACGGCCCAGCGGCCGCGTGTGGCGACGATGCGTGCTGCGACTTCGGTTGCGTTGGTGGCGTTCATCGGGCGCAACTCCTAACATATGAGTCCGACGGCTGAAATCGATTTCAGGCCGTCGTGATCGGGAGATTCAAAAAGTTACCGCAAGCCTGCTCGCGACAGAGACAAGCAGCGCTGCAATCGCATTACCACATATTAAATCGATTTAGATAACCGTCAACGCCCGACCGCGAGTACTTATTGGGCCAGTATGGACACGCCGACACCGCCCTGCCCGATTTCCGTCCAATAGCAGATATAGGCGAAATCAGAGAAACTGCAGCGGAACAGGCAACACCGAGCGCTCGCAGGCATTTTTGCGTTTTGCATACCAAAATGGGTTGGGGGTCGACGCCGGCTGTTTGCCGCGTCGCACCGTTGTGGAGTCTTGTACCATGAACACCCCACCGTTCCGTCTCGCCGGAATATCCCATCAGTGGGCCCAGGGCCTTGGGCAGATGGCCCGCTCGCTGCCGGCGCTCCAATTGAACACACCGAAAGCGCTGCTCATCGGTGGCAGCGCTACGGCAGCCTTGGTCGTGGCATCCGCCATACTCATCGGAAGTTCCGCGCACGACCCTACCCAGACTGCCGCCGTTCCAGCTCCCCCCGCAATGCCCCACACAAGCGTGGCGAACAGCTCGGTGACAGGGGTCAACGCGGCCCCAGCCACTACGCCGAGCGCAGCTGGCGACGCCAAGACCGACCGCGAATGGAGCCCGGCCATGCCCGCGACGCACCCCGATACTCCGGTCGCCGCCATTGCCTCGACTTTCAGGACGACCGACCAGGAGCCGGCAGCCGGTCCCGACGAGCGAGGGGTAACGCCCTTGGCCATGACAGATGCAGCCATCGGCGACTTCAGCGCAACGTCCGATCCCGCACCGGCAGCCGCGAGCGCCCCGGCCGATCTGCGCGGCTCGCTGGATGTGCAAGTTGCCGAGACTGACGCGGAGATTGCCATGCTGGAAGCATCGACCGGCATGGTCGCCGCAAGCGCCACTCCGGTCAGCACCAGCTTGCTCGACGGCCCCCTGCCCGACCTGCGCCCGGCTAAGGCCGCCAAATGGGGCAATTTGCGCGACGGCCCCGCCGACGAGTCCAAGGTGATCCTGGTCGTGCCGGCAAACGCCGCCATCGACGCCGAAACCGACTGCAACTGGTGCACGGTCGTCTACAAGGGCCAGCGCGGCTACATGTACAAGAACCTCATCCGCCGCAGCGCGGCGGACGAAGCTAAGGCCGGCCAAGGGCTGTTCTAGCCCCTGGCCTGACCTGATTTCAGCCGTAGACGACAAGCAGATCCTTGGCGTCGATCTGGTCGCCGGCACGCACCAGCACTTCGGCGATCGTGCCATCACGCTCGGCGTGCAGCGCGGTTTCCATCTTCATTGCCTCGATCGATAACAGCACGTCGCCCGCCTTGATCGGCTGACCGGCGGAAACGGCGAGCGTCGAGACCACGCCCGGCATCGGCGCCCCTACATGGGTATCGTTGCCGGCCTCGGCCTTGCGCCGCGCCTTGGAAGCCAAGGCGCCATGTACGCGGTCAGGAACCTTGACGCGTCGCGGCTGGCCGTTGAGCTCGAAGAACACAGTGACCATGCCCTTGTCGTCCACGTCGCCAATCGCGAGGCAGCGGATGACCAGCGTCTTGCCCTTTTCGATATCGACGAAGACCTCGTCCTCAGGCTCCATGCCGTAGAAATAGACCGGCGTCGGCAAGACGCTGACTGGGCCGTAGTTCTCCTGCGCGCCGACGAAGTCCGAAAATACCTTCGGATACATCAGCCACGAGGCAAATTCGTTTTCCGAAAGCTTCCGCCCAAGCTTGGCCTCGACCTCCTTCCGGCTGGTCTTGAGGTCGGCCGCCTTGAGCAGCGAGCCGGGGCGTGCGGTGTTCGGCTTTTCACCCTTCAACACTTTCTTCTGCAACGCTGCCGGCCAACCGCCCGGCGATTGGCCGAGATCGCCGCGCAGCATCGACACCACCGAATCCGGGAAGGCGATATCTTTGGCCGGGTTCTCGACATCGCCGACAGTCAGTTCCTGGCTCACCATCATCAGCGCCATGTCGCCGACCACCTTCGACGACGGCGTCACCTTGACGATGTCGCCGAACATCAGGTTGACGTCGTGATAGGCCTGCGCAACCTCGTGCCAGCGTGTCTCGAGCCCGAGCGAACGCGCCTGCTCCTTGAGGTTGGTGAACTGACCGCCCGGCATCTCATGCAGGTACACTTCCGAGGCGGGTCCCTTCAGGTCGCTCTCGAAAGCTGCGTACTGGTTGCGCACCGCCTCCCAGTAGAACGAGATGCGGCGGATCCATTCGGGCGCGAGCCCTGGATCACGATCCGAGCCGCGCAGTGCTTCCACAATCGAACCAAGGCACGGTTGCGAGGTATTGCCAGAGAAAGCGTCCATCGCCGCATCGATCGCATCGACCCCGCTCTCCGCCGCCGCCAGTACCGTCGCCGCCGACAGGCCCGACGTGTCGTGGGTGTGGAAATGGATCGGCAGGTCGGTCGCCTCGCGCAGCGCCTTGAACAGCACACGCGCGGCAGCCGGCTTCAGCAGGCCCGCCATGTCCTTGACGGCGATAATGTGGGCGCCGGCAGCTTCCAGTTCCTTGGCGAGCCCGACATAATACTTCAGATCGTACTTCGCCCGGCTCGGGTCGAGGATATCGCCGGTGTAGCAGATCGCCGCTTCACAGAGCTTGCCCTCGGCTCCCACGGCGTCCATCGACACGCGCATGTTTTCGACCCAGTTGAGACAGTCAAAGACGCGGAACAGGTCGACGCCGCCGGCCGCCGCCTGGCGCACGAAATGCTGGACGACATTGTCGGGATAGTTGGTGTAGCCGACGCCGTTGGCGCCGCGCAGCAGCATCTGCAGCAGGATGTTGGGCGCTGCCTGGCGCACCTTGTCGAGCCGCTCCCACGGGTCCTCGGTCAGAAAGCGCATGGCGACGTCGAAGGTCGCCCCGCCCCAGCATTCAAGCGACAAGAGCTGCGGCAGGGCACGCGCATACGTGCCGGCGATCTTGGCGATGTCGTGGGTGCGAACGCGCGTGGCAAGCAGCGACTGATGGCCATCGCGCATTGTCGTGTCGGTGATCAGCACCTGCTTCTGGTCGCGCATCCAGGCAGCGAATTTCTCCGGCCCGATCTCATCGAGCCGCTGCCTGGTGCCGTCCGGGATGGCGCCGGTGAACCATGGCACGACGGGTGCCACGGCCTCCGGGTTCGGCACGGCACGGCCGCGCGTCTCGGGGTGGCCGTTGACGGTGACGTCGGCAAGATAGTTGAGCAGCTTGGTGGCGCGGTCCTGGCGCTTGACCTGCGCAAACAGCTCGGGCGTCGAGTCGATGAACTTCGTGGTGTAATAATTGTCGTGAAAGGCCGGGTGCGTGATGATCGCTTCGAGGAAGGTCAGGTTGGTCGCTACCCCACGAATACGGAACTCGCGCAGCGCCCGGTGCATACGCGCGATCGCCTCTTCCGGCGTCGGGGCCCAGGCCGTCACCTTCTCCAGCAGCGGATCGTAGAAACGGGTGATGACCGCACCCGAATAGGCCGTGCCGCCGTCGAGGCGGATGCCGAAGCCGGTGGCGCCGCGATAGGCTGTGATGCGGCCATAGTCGGGGATGAAGTTCTGCTCGGGATCTTCCGTGGTGATGCGGCACTGCAGGGCATGGCCGTTGAGACGGATGTCGGCCTGTGCCGGCACGCCCGATTCCGGCGTGCCGATGGCAAAGCCGTCGAGGATGTGGATCTGCGCCTTGACGATGTCGATGCCGGTCACCTGCTCGGTGACCGTGTGCTCGACCTGGATGCGCGGATTGACCTCGATGAAGTAGAACTTTCCGGTGTCGGCGTCCTGCAGGAACTCCACGGTGCCGGCGCCGATATAGGCGGTTTCGCGGGCGAGCTTCAGTGCGTGCTCGCAAAGCTCGGTGCGCTCGGCCATTCCGAGATACGGAGCCGGCGCGCGCTCGACGACCTTCTGGTTGCGGCGCTGGATCGAGCAGTCGCGCTCGAATAGGTGCACGGCATTGCCATGAGTGTCGCCCAGCACCTGGACTTCGACATGGCGGGCACGCTCGATCAGCTTTTCGAGGTAGACCTCGTCCTTGCCAAACGCCGCCTTTGCCTCGCGCTTGCCTTCGACGACCTCGCGGGCAAGGTCGGCTTCGCTGCGGATGGCGCGCATGCCGCGGCCGCCCCCGCCCCACGATGCCTTGAGCATGACTGGATAACCGATCTGGGCGGCGAGCTTCTTCACCTCATCCATATCGTCGGGCAAGGGGTCGGTCGCCGGGATCACCGGCACGCCAACTTCGATGGCAAGATTGCGTGCAGCCACCTTATTGCCGAGGCGTCGCATCGTTTCAGGCTTCGGGCCGATGAAGGTGATGCCATTGGCAACACAAGCTTCGGCGAATTCGGGGCTCTCCGACAAGAGGCCATAGCCGGGGTGGATCGCGTCAGCGCCCGACAGCCTGGCAACACGCATGATTTCTTCAATCGACAGGTAGCTCTCGATCGGCCCCATGTCCTTGGTGAGCCATGGACCGCGTCCGACCTGGTAGGACTCGTCGGCCTTGAACCGGTGCAGCGAGTACTTGTCCTCTTCCGCCCATATCGCCACGGTTTTGAGCCCCAGCTCATTGGCCGCGCGGAAGACGCGGATAGCGATTTCGGATCGGTTGGCGACGAGAATCTTGCTGATCGGCACGAAAACGCTCCAAGCACTGGATATTTAAGAGGCGGCGAATGATTAGCGGGAAAATGCTGCGGTGCAACCGAAAACGCGACTTCCTAAATCGATTTAATTTCCCCAGCGTCATATGGCGAAATTTTCTGCGGCACAAAAAAATGCCCGGCGCGAACGCCGGGCATCTTTTGGACAGCCGTGCTTGAAGAATTACTTCTGCTGCACGTACGTGAACTTGCCGTCGGCACCCTTCTGCCATTCGTACATGACGTAGCCGGGCAGCTTCGGATCGCCCTTTTCGTCGAAGGAGATGTCGCCGAGCGCCGTCTTGAACGGACCCTTTTCCTTGAGAGCCTTTGCCACGGCCTGCGTGTCCGTCGAGCCAGCAGCCTTTGCGGCTTCGGCGATCGACTGCATGGCTGCATAGGAATAGAGCGTGTAGGCTTCCGGCTCGAAGCCGGCAGCACGGAACTTCTCGACCAGATCCTTGTTTTCGGGGATCAGGCGCGGGTCCGGACCGAAGGTGTTGAGCGTACCGGCAACAGCGTCGCCAGCGATCGAGGCAAGCTCGTTGGAAACGATGCCATCGCCCGAAACCAGCGTTGCCTTGAGGCCCTGGTCAGCCGACTGGCGGATGATCAGGCCGGCTTCGGTGTGAAGGCCGCCCCAGTAGATGATCGAAACGCCGGCTTCCTTCATCTTGGCGATGAGCGCCGAGAAATCCTTGTCGCCGATGTTGACGCCTTCATACATGACTTCCGTCACGCCGGCGGCGTTCATCGCCTTCTTGGTTTCGTCGGCAAGGCCCTGGCCATAAGGCGTCTTGTCGTGGATGACGGCAATCTTGGCGTCCTTGAACTTCTCGGCGAGGTACGCGCCAGCGATGCCGCCCTGCGCGTCGTCACGGCCGCAGGTACGGAACACGTTCCACAGGCCGCGCTCGGTGAACTTCGGATTGGTCGCCGCCGGGGTGACTTCGAGGATGCCGTTCTCGGCATAGACTTCCGAGGCCGGGATCGAGACGCCCGAGTTGAAGTGACCGACAACGAACTTGACGCCGTCGGCGACGAACTTGTTGGCGACCGAAATGCCCTGCTTAGGATCGGAGACGTCGTCACCAACCACAAGCTTGATCTGCTCGCCATTGATGCCGCCCGCGGCGTTGATGTCGGCAACAGCCTGCTCTGCGCCCTTCTGGAGCTGCGCTCCGAAGGCAGCATTGGGGCCGGTGATCGGACCGGCAACGCCAACGATGATATCGGCCCATGCGCTGCCGCTGAACGCTACCAGCGCGGTCAGTGCAACAGCCGACAAAAGTGACTTTTTCATTGAAACACTCCCATTAATTGAGTGGGCGTGGAGTTTCTTTCTTGCGATGCCCACCCATATCGCAGAAAGGTGAGTTTGCCGATTTTCCGGCAGTTGTCACGCCAATTCATTGGCGAATTGGCGCCGATATTTGTCCCATTCCCCTCAGGACTTCGCTCTCCAAGAAAGAGGCGAAACCTTTTCATAAAGCCAATTGTATTGTGTCACCATTTGGTTTGTTCGCGTGTATTTATAACCAATCACTGCGAACACCATGAGAACGATAGTGTCGACGATGTAGAATTGGAGCGTAAACATCGTGCCGTTGAACAGGGCATGGTGGATAAAGCGTATCGCGATACCAAGCCCCAATATGTAAAGCACAAGCTTGCCATAGCTCCGCCACGTCTGCGCGCAGGCTCGACCGGTCATCCAGGCCGCCCAACCTCCCAGAAGGCAGGTGACGAAAAAGAACTGCCAGATCGAGGGTTCCTCGTAGATGATACCCTGCATGATGGATCCTCCTAGTGGCGGCCGCCTTCGAGATAGGCCGCACGAACCTCTGGATTGGCGAGAAGGTCCTTGCCAGTGCCGCTCATCGTGACCACGCCATTGACCATGACGTAGCCGCGCGTGGCGAGCTTCAGCGCGCCGAAGGCGTTCTGCTCGACCAGGAACACTGTAAGGCCCTGGGCGCGGTTGAGCTCGCGGATGGCGTCGAAGATCTGCTTGACGATCAGCGGCGCGAGACCCAGCGACGGCTCGTCGAGCAACAGCAGCTTGGGCCGTGCCATCAGCGCGCGACCGATGGAGAGCATCTGCTGCTCGCCGCCCGAAAGCGTTCCGCCACGCTGGGCGATGCGCTCCTTGAGCCTGGGGAACAAGGTGAACACCTTCTCGACGTCCTCATTGTAGTATTTGAGGTTGTCGAGGCTTGCGCCCATCTGCAGGTTTTCCATGACCGTCATGCGCGGGAAGATGCGCCGGCCCTCGGGCGACTGCGCGATGCGCAGCCTGGCGATCTCATGCGTCGGCAGGTCGGTGATGTTGGTGCCGGCAAAGGTGATTGTGCCGCTGCGTGCCCTGGGCGTGCCGAAGATGGTCATCATCAGCGTCGACTTGCCGGCACCGTTGGCGCCGATCAGGGCAACGATTTCGCCTTCATTGACCGAGACATTGACGCCATTCAGCGCACGGATATTGCCGTAGTAGGTCTCGACACCCTTGATGTCGAGCAAGGTCTTATCCGTCACTTGCCACCTCCGCGCTTGGCTTTCGCCGGCTTGGCCGCTTCACGCGCCAGCGCCTTGGCCTGCCCCACCCAGTCTTCGCGCTCGATCCGCCCGTCGAAGGCGAGATAGGCCTCCGCCGCGGCGATATCCGCCTTCTTCCATGCCGCCACCTGGTCGAAATGGAAGATGCCGTGTTCGTTGAGCTTTCGTTCGTTGACCGGCCCGATGCCCTTGATCACGATCAGCCGGTCCGGCACCCCGCCGCGCGGTGCGGCAAGCACATTTGAGATGGTCTTGGCGACCTGCGCCTTGGCCGGCGCCTTTGCCGCAGGCTTGGCTGATGCCTTGGAAGCGGGCGCCTTGTTCGTCTTGGCTGGAACCTTCGCGGCAGGCTTGGCGGACTCAGCTTTTGGCGTTGTCGCCGGCTTCACCGCGGCCTTGGGTGCGGGCGCTGTCTTTACCGGAATTTTCGCAACAGCGGCCTTGGTTGCCGGCGAAGTCGCTGACTTCGGGGCAGTTGTCTTGGCAGATTCTGCTGGCTTGGCCTTAGGTGCCGTTGCCTTCGGCGACGCGGCAGGCTTCGCTGCGATCTTTGCTGCCGGAGTTGCCTTCGTGGCCTTGGGCGCGGTCGCTGGCTTCACCGGAGTTTTCGCAGCAGCCGCCTTGGTTGCTGCCTTGGGTGCCGCGGTCTTTGATGCCACTGCTACCGGCTTCGCCACATCTTTTGCCGCCGATGCCTTCTTCTCCGGGGCATTGGCCGCTTTTGCCGCCACTGTCGGCGCCTTGGCCTTTGCCGAGGCTGGCTTCGCCTTTGTTTGAACGGCAGGTGCTGCCTTTGCCGGCTTGGGCGTGGCCATCAATCCGGCCGCAGGTGCTGCAACCGGCTTTGCTTTCGGCGTTTTCCGCTTGACCGGAGTTGCTTCGGCTGCCGAACGCGCGGCGTCGAGTGCTTCGACTTGTGCCGCCTTCGATGCCCCCTTGGAGACGGTGACGATCTCGCCGTCTCCATCGCTATGGCTGATCGTGTCGCTCACCGGTCCGGCCATCATCGACGATGACGAGCTTGGGCCATGCGCCGGATCGGGCACGCCCTCGAGTTCCTCGATCACTTGCTCGTCGCCGACCTCGACCAGGACGGTGGTGACTTCCTCGTCGTCGACGCCGAGATAGGCGGCGATGACCTTCGGATCGGTTCTGACCGACGTCGGGTCGCCGTCGGAAATCTTGCGGCCATATTCGAGCACCACGACATGGTCGGAGATCTGCATGACCACCGACATGTCGTGCTCGATCAGCAGGATCGACGTCCCGGTAGTGTCCTTGATGTCGATGAGCAGCGTGTTGAGCGCCAATGACTCCTTTGGATTGAGACCTGCCGCCGGCTCGTCGAGGCAGAGAAGTTCCGGTCCCGTGCACATGGCCCGCGCGATCTCGAGCCGGCGCTGCGCGCCGTAGGGCAGATCGCCGGCCGGATCGTCGGCACGATCGATAAGCTCGGCTTTTTCCAGCCAGTGCTTGGCGATATCGACCGATTCAGCCGAAGCCTTGCGGTAGCCGCCGAGCCCAAGCAGGCCCATGACGGTGTAGCCCGAGGCCTTCATCAGCTTGTTGTGCTGCGCCACCAGGAGGTTTTCGAGCAGCGTCATGCCCGAAAACAGCCGGATGTTCTGGAACGTACGCGCCACCTTGGCCTTGGCCGTGATCTGGAAGTCGGGCATGCGCTCGAGCAGGAATTCCCCGCCCTCGCGTCCGGTAAAACGGATCATGCCTTCGGTCGGCTTGTAGAAGCCCGTGATGCAGTTGAAGACCGTGGTCTTGCCTGCGCCGTTGGGGCCGATCAGCGCGGTGATTTCGCCGCGCTTGGCCTCGAACGACAGGTCGCCGATGGCAACCAGGCCACCGAACTTCATCGACAGATGCTCGACCTGCAGGATCGGCTTGTTCATGGAAACGCTCGCGTTCATCAGCCGTGTCCTTCCTTGGTGAAGGAACTGGAGACAGCCTTTCGCTCATGCAGGAAGGCGGTGGGTTCTCGACTGCCGACGAAACCTCGCGGCTTCCACAACATCACGATGACCATCGCCATGCCGAACAACAGCATGCGGTAGAGTTCCGGCGTGAAATCGGGCCCGAAGACGACCTTGAGGAACTCCAGTTCGCGCAGGATTTCCGTGCCTCCGATCATCACCGCAGCCGCGACCGCGATGCCGACAAGAGAGCCCATGCCACCAAGCACGACGATGGCAAGGATGATCGCCGATTCGAGGAAGACGAAGGATTCAGGCGAAACGAACCCCTGGCGTGCAGCGAAGAACGAGCCTGCGAAGCCACCGAACATCGCACCCGTGGCGAAGGCGGTCAGCTTGGTCGTCGTCGTATTGATACCGAGCGAGCGGCAGGCGATTTCGTCCTCGCGCAGCGCTTCCCAGGCGCGACCGACCGGCATGCGGCGCAAGCGGATGGTGACGAAGGCCGTCAGCAGCGCCAGTGCGAGGATGAGGTAATACAGGAAGATCTTGTAGTAGGCACCGGACTGGGCGATGCCAAGCACCTTGGCGATGTAGTTGGGATCCGAGACGTTGAACGACATCAGGCCAAAGAAGCTGACCTTCGGAATGCCCGAGATGCCGGCGGCGCCATTGGTCACTTCGCGCCAGTTGATCAGCACGAGGCGGATGATCTCACCGAAGGCCAACGTCACGATCGCCAGGTAGTCACCTCTTAGCCGCAACACGGGAAAGCCGAGCATGACGCCCCAGAAGGCAGCCATGCACCCTGCGACCGGCAAGAGGATCCAGAACGACCAGCCGAGATGCGTGGCCAGCAATGCATAGGCGTAGGCGCCAACCGCATAGAAGGCGACATAGCCGAGGTCGAGCAGGCCGGCGAGGCCGACGACGATGTTCAGGCCCCATGCCAGCATCACATAGATCAGGATCTGGATGCCGAAATTGTCCACCCATTTGAGCGAACCCTGGAAGCCGCCGGCAAGCGACCCCGTGTAAAGCGTGAGCCCCAATACGACGATAACGGGATAGACAGCCAGGACGCCGATGCCCAGGGCGGAAAAATGCTGCTGGATGAAGGCGCGGAAATAAAACAGCACCGACGCCAGGGCGTAGATGATTGCCAGCGCGCGAAGGAACCGCATGTAACCGGCCAGATGGGGCCCGAAGATTCCGTCGAGGGACCCGGCGAGAACCAGAAGCACGGCCACGATCGCCAGTGCCGCGATAAAATAGGGCAGCCGGAAGAACCGGGTCGCCACACTGTCGGGCAGCAGGCCGCTGGCGGCATCGACGATATTTTGCCTCGCCATGAACGGCTGACCGTAGGCGACATAGAGGAAGCGTCCGGCCATCACCAACGCCACGACTATGGCAAGCAGGCCCCAACGCGGAACCAGGATCAACTCGTTGCGGATGTTCTGATCGGTCCTGAGACCGATGAACAGGAAGAACAGGCCAAAGGAGATGGCACCCGCATAGAGTGCTTCCTTGATGCCACGCTGGAACGGCGTTGCGGTCTCTTCGCGGACAGCTTGTGCGATATTGGCCATTGTCTCAGACCTTCTCGACTTCGGGCCGGCCAAGGATGCCGGAGGGCAGGAAGATGAGCACGATGGCGAGGATCGAAAACGCTGCGACATCCTTGTAGTCGATCGAGAAGTAAGCCGACCACATGCTTTCGATGAAGCCGATCATCAGGCCGCCCAGCATGGCGCCCGGCAGCGAGCCGATGCCGCCCAGGACGGCTGCGGTGAAGGCTTTGACGCCTGGGACGAAGCCGTCGGAGAAGGCAACGACGCCATAATACATCAGGAACAGCGTGCCGGCGACAGCGGCCAGGGCTGCGCCCATGATGAAGGTGATGGAGATGGTGCGGTCGACATCGATGCCGAGCAGAGCGGCCATCTTGCGGTCCTGCTCGCACGCCCTCTGGGCACGGCCGAGGGACGTCTTGTTGACGAGGTACCAGAACAGCGCCAGCAGCGCGACGGTTACCACCACGATGATGATCTGCTTCAGCGAGATCGAGATGCCGCCGACATTGTAGACCGTGGAGACCATCGGCGGGATCGGCTTGTTGCGCGGACCTTGCGTCACCTGGACGAAGTTCGACAGCGCGATCGACATGCCGATTGCAGTGATCAGTGGCGCAAGCCGGAATGAACCGCGCAACGGCCGATAGGCGACCTTTTCGATCGTCCAGTTGTAGAGGCTGGTCATCAGCATCGCCACGACCATCATGACGAGCAGGAACAGCACCACATTAACCGAGACAAAGATGCTGGTCAGGATCAGGAACACGATCAGTGCGACAAAGGCCCCGAGCATGAAGATGTCGCCATGGGCGAAATTGATCATGCCGATGATGCCGTAGACCATCGTGTAGCCGATAGCGATGAGGCCATAGATGGACCCCAGCGTCAGCCCGTTGACCATCTGCTGGACGAAATACTGCATAAGAATGCGGCTCCCCTGGAATGTCGCGCCAAGCACGCATTCCTTTTGATATTTCCCCTAGTCCTAATGTTTCAAGCCTGGATTGCAACGTGATTCTTACACCCGTTGCCGCCTGCCGGACGGCATTTGAAGCCGTCTCTGTTTTTATGTTGTCCAGGCCCTGGACCATTGCGAAACCTATCATTGGCTCAACGCAATGTCTTTGCCGATTCCGGTGATTTTGCGCGCCAAGATCGAAGAATGTAGCGCTCCATCAACCCACCGCAACAGTTTCTTGCGCCTTACCGCTGATCTCCCTTCTAAGATTGTCTAGACATATTGGCTGTCCTGTCTCCCTGCCATACGACTATTTGCCTATGAAACCATGGCGAGCGGATCGCAGTCTTCGATGACGATCGTGTCCTATCCGGCCATCCGCGCCCACCGGCCGATTGTCGGAACGATGGCCCTCTTTCCGGCCACTTCGATCTGGCTTTCAAGACACCCTTCCTGAACAGCGATCCAATGACCGATTCGCGCATGTCGCCGCGCCGAGTTCGCCCGTGCCCAACCATGCCGGAACTCGAGATGGGGAACCGAAGATGGTCACCCTGCGGCCAGCATCAACGTTTTGGGATTGGCACAAAGGACTCCGTGCGCCGGTGAGCAGGTGCATGTTCCCTTGGGAAGGCCGGTCCCGAACCTCGGAATTTACAACGGCGAGCGCGCAGCATCCCCGCCCACATATCGCCACCGATGGCTGATATATCATCGATATATGACTTGGCGACCAACGTTGCGAATCCGCGCCCAATCCTAATATATCAGCAAAATATCATTGTATTTTCAAGAGATTCAACATGCAAGCTGAGAAACTGCAACCAGCTGCGCCGCGAGCCTATCACGAGCTCGAGCGACTGATCGTGACCCTCGAACTTGCACCCGGCAGCGTCGCCACCGAAGGCGGATTGATTGATCTGCTCGGCTTCGGCCGCACCCCGGTGCGCGAAGCGATCCAGCGCCTGGCCTGGGAAGGCCTGGTCGAAATCAGGCCACGGGCGGGCCTCGCGATCACGCCGCTGCACCCCGGCGATTGGCTGCGCGTGATCGATGCGCGCCGCGGCATCGAGATCGTCCTTGCCCGCTCGGCGGCGCGTTTCGTCACCCGCGACGCCGCAAGCCAGTTCCACGCGGCAGCCCTTGCGATGCAAAAAGCAGTGATCGCAGGCGACGTGCTTGGCTTCCTCCAAGCCGACAAGGCACTCGACGAGGCACTTGCGTTGGCCGCAGACAACGACTTCGCGGCCCGGCTGGCAGCGCCCCTCCAGCCCCATAGCCGCCGCTTCTGGTTTCGCTTCCAGCGCGACACGGAACTGGCAACCTCGGCCGAGCATCATGTCGCACTGATCCGCTCCATCCTCGAGCAGGACGAGGATGCGGCGGCCCACGAGGCCGAGCGGCTGATGTCGATGCTGCGCACCCATGCCGAGACGGCGGCGACTCGGTGACACACGTTGCAGGCAATCACCGCCTTGGCTCGGATTTGCGCACGAGGTCTATCGCGCTTTCCCATCCGTCACCTGCGGCGATCACACAACTGCGCCCTTTGACGTCGGTCATGAGCACATTCCATGTGCCATCTTCCGAGATGTGGACTTCTGTTATGGCGTCGTCGCTGGCGACGCCATAACCGAGACGCCGCTCCTGAAAGTTATCCAGCAGGTCCGCGATGATTGCGTCATGGTCGCTGCAAAACAGCTGGGCGAAAGCCGGCATCGCCGACAGCGACAACATAGGACCAAACGAAGCCAGCCCACATCTGCGAAGTGCTGTTGCCAGTGCCATTTGGCACCTCCTTGCCGCCGCATCTGCGCGGAAAGGTATCGCCCCATACTAGCACAACAGACAAAGACCAGACGCACGGGCATCGGCCGTCTTCTTCTACATTTGCGCCCGATTGCATGCGGGCGCATATCCGCGTCGAACAAGACGTTCGCGCCAGAACGAAAAACGGGCGCCACCAGGCGCCCGCTTCATTTTCGGTCTCTTGGGATCAATCAGTTCATCGTCGGAATGACGAACTCCGCACCGTCCTTGACGCCCGACGGCCAACGCGAGGTCACCGTCTTGGTCTTGGTGTAGAAGCGGAATGCATCCGGACCATGCTGGTTCAGGTCGCCGAAGGACGAAGCCTTCCAGCCGCCGAAGGTGTAGTAGGCGATCGGCACGGGGATCGGCACGTTGATACCGACCATGCCAACCTGCACGCGCGAAGCGAAGTCGCGGGCCGCATCGCCGTCGCGGGTAAAGATGGCAACGCCATTGCCCATCTCATGGTCGTTGGCGAGCTTGATCGCGTTCTCGTAACTCGGCGCGCGGACGACCGACAGCACCGGCCCGAAGATCTCTTCCTTGTAGATGCGCATGTCGGCGGTGACATGGTCGAACAGGCAGCCGCCCATGTAGAAGCCCTTCTCGTATCCCTGCATCTTGAAGCCGCGGCCGTCGACGACGAGCTTGGCGCCTTCCTTGACGCCGATGTCGACGTAGCCCTTGATGCGCTCGAGCGCCTCGCGGGTGACGACCGGGCCGAAATCGGCCGACGAGTCGGTCGAGGGGCCGACCTTCAGGCTTTCGACGCGCGGGATCAGCTTTTCCATCAGCCGCTCTGCCGTGTCGTGACCGACAGGAACGGCAACCGAGATCGCCATGCAGCGCTCTCCGGCCGAGCCGTAGCCCGCGCCGATCAGCGCGTCGACGGTCTGGTCCATGTCCGCATCGGGCATGATGATCATGTGATTCTTGGCACCGCCGAAGCACTGCACGCGCTTACCGTTGGCACAGCCACGGCTGTAGATGTACTGCGCGATCGGCGTCGAGCCGACGAACCCAACGGCCTTGATATCAGGATCGTCGAGGATCGCATCGACCACCGTCTTGTCGCCATTGACGACATTGAGGATACCGGCAGGAAGACCCGCTTCGAGGAACAGTTCGGCGATACGCAGCGGCACGCCGGGATCGCGCTCGGAGGGCTTCAGGATGAAGGCGTTGCCGCAGGCGATGGCAGGCGCGATCTTCCACAGCGGGATCATCGCGGGGAAATTGAACGGAGTGATACCAGCGACCACGCCAAGCGCCTGGCGCATCGAGTAGACGTCGATGCCGGGGCCCGCGCCGTCGGTGAACTCGCCCTTCATCATGTGCGGGGCGCCGATGCAGACTTCAACCACTTCAAGGCCGCGCTGGATGTCGCCCTTGGCATCGGCAATGGTCTTGCCGTGCTCGCGCGCCAGAAGTTCGGCCAGCGAGTCGTATTCCTTGTTGACCAGTTCGAGGAAGCGCATCAGCACGCGCACGCGGCGCTGCGGGTTGGTCGCGGCCCAGGCCGGCTGCGCTGCCTTGGCGTTTTCGACAGCGGCGCGCAGTTCCTGCGCAGAGGCGAGCGCTACTGTTGCGCGCACCGAACCGTCCATCGGCTGAAGCACGTCCTGCTTGCGCCCGCTGGTGCCAGCGACATGCTTGCCGCCGATAAAATGACCGTAGTCGACCATTGCTTCACTCCCAATTCTTTGTTGATGGGCCATTGTCCCGCTTAACGCGCGCCTTTGCAACGCGAGCGCAAACGCAACCGTTGTGCAAGAAATAAACATCGAGGAGAGCTTGAATGCGATTTCATGCATAGTATGGTCCGTGGATCGCAGCGCCGCCATGCATTCGAGGGATGGAAGCATTGATGAACTGGGATGACGTCCGCATCTTCCTCGCGGTCGCGCGTACTGGTCAGATTCTAGGCGCGGCGCGGCGCCTCGAACTCAACCACGCGACCGTTTCGCGCCGCGTGGCAGCACTCGAAGATGCGCTGAAGACAAAGCTGTTCCGGCGGCTGACCACCGGCAGCGAACTGACGCCTTCCGGCGAACGTTTTCTTGAGATTGCCGAGCGCATGGAAGCCGAAATGCTCACGGCTCGCGCCGAAATTTCCGGCGAAGGCGACGAGGTGTCGGGCACTGTCCGCATCGGCGCGCCCGACGGTTTTGGCGTCGCATTCCTGGCCCAGCGACTGGGTACGCTCACTGCACAGCACGCTGATCTTCGCATCCAACTCGTCCCGGTCCCCAGGACCTTTTCGCTGTCGCGGCGTGAAGCCGACATTGCCATCACAACCGAGCGTCCGAGCGAAGGCCGACTGGTGGCGGCAAAGCTCGTCGACTATTCGCTCGGCCTGTTTGCCTCGCGCTCTTATGCCGAGAAGTATGGTCTGCCGTCGTCGCGGAACGAACTGTCGGCCCATCGCCTGATCGGATACGTATCGGATCTCGTCGTCAGCCCATCGCTCGACTACGCCGCCGAGTTCAGCCCCTCATGGGAATCCGCTTTTTCGATTTCGTCGGCACTCGGACAAGTCGAAGCGGTGCGTTCGGGCGCGGGCATCGGCATCCTGCATACCTTCATTGCCCGCACCATATCGGAGATCGTGCCGGTGACCGCGATCGCGCCGATCCGCCGGGCGTACTGGCTCGTCTATCACGAATCGGTCCGCCCGCTGCGCCGTATCCAGACGGTAGCAGGCTTCATCACCAAGTCGGTGGAACGCGAGCGGGCGTTGTTTATCTGAGCCGGCCTCGCCTCTTCCGACAACTTCAGACATCGGCTAACACTGGCATTTACGCGCGAGGAACCCGATTTGCTGCCCCGCCCCTACGCAGAACTGCTGCGCAAGGCCCAGCGCGCCACGCGACGCGCCGAGGAAGCCGAGGACTTGTTGCAAACGGTGCTTGTAGCCGCGGTCGAAGCCGGGCGCACCGACCTGTCGAAAATCGAGAACCGGCGCTGGCTGGAAGGGGCACTTCGCCGCCGCGCGGCCTTTGATGCGCGTTCGGCGGTGCGGCGCAGGAAGCGTGAAGCGCCATATTCCGTCGTCGGCTACGAACCAACTCACCGAGAAACCGTGCCAGTACGCTTTGTCGCCACCTTGCCGCCCAGCCTGCGCACGACGACGCTCCTCGCCCTCACCGGTCATACGCGGCAGGAAATCGCCTGGCTGCAGCGCCTCGCCGATCCGGCGCTTCGCCAGCGCATTGCCGAGATCCGGCGACGCTGGCTGGCCTTCGGCGGGACTTCGTTCGCGGAAATGCCCGGCCTGGCCGGCGCGCATAAGTTCGGCAGCATCAGGCGCGCCTTGCTTGCCCTGGCAAGGCAGCCGGGCGCGATGCTCGCAAGCCACGACCCCGACGGACATCTTTTTGTGATCGGGACCTCACAAAACCCTGCCGTACGGCAACTCAACAGACGTGCAACTGAAATCACGGAGTGACCAAATGTTCGGCAAGAGCAAACTCGGCAACATCTGCTACTACGTCTCCGATATCGACAACACCGAGGCCTTTTATCGCGATGTCATGGGGCTGGATGTCCAGCGGATGGACGGCGACAAGGAGACAGGGGGCGACTGGCTCATCGCCAATACCGTCAACGGCGTCGACCTGATCTTCTTCCGGATGGAATCACACGCGGGCAACTCGCCCATCATCGTCTTCGAGATCGCAGACGGCGGCATCGATGACGTCGTCTCGTCGCTGGCCGCCAAGGGCGTGACCATCGTCACCCCGGTGAGTCATGCGCCGGGAGGATGGTCGTCCGAATTCGCCGATCCCGACGGCCACGTCATCTCGATGTACCAGTCGACGGAAGTGCCGCGATCGCTGAAGGCAACAGCGAACCCCTGAAGCCTCAGGTCCAAAAGCGCTCGGGGCCTAGCCCGCGGGCGTCGATCTCCGGCTCCCGGCCGGAGATCATGTCGGCGAGGATTTTCCCAGAGCCGCAGGCCATGGTCCAGCCAAGCATGCCATGGCCGGTGTTGAGGAACAGGTTCGGTAGCTTCGTCCGGCCCAGGATTGGCGGTCCGTCCGGCGTCATCGCCCGCAAGCCACACCAGAATTCTGCCTGGCGCAGATCACCTGCACCGGGAAAAAGCTCGCGCAGCGAACGCTCGAGCGGGAAGCGGCGCTTTTCATGCAAGGTCAGGTCGAAGCCCGACAACTCCACCGTGCCACCGATACGGATGCGGTCGCCAAGCCGGGTGATGGCCACCTTGTAGGTTTCGTCGACGACCGTCGACACCGGCGCGCGATCGGCGTCAACAAGGGGCAGGGTTAGAGAATAGCCCTTGAGCGGATAAAGAGGCACGCGCTGGTGCAGCTTGCGCATGAATCGCTCGGAATAGCTGCCCGCTGCCAGGACAAAGGCATCGGCAGTGGAGATACCGTCGTCCGAAACGAGGTGATGAACACGCCCACCCGCATGCTCCAGCGAATAGACACGCTTACCGAACCGGAAACCCACGCCGCGCTCGGTGCAAAGTTCGGCCAGCCGTTCAGCGAACAGCCGGCAGTCGCCGGTCTCGTCGTCGGGCAGGCGCAATCCACCGACGATGTTGTGGCCGGCACCCGCGAGACCCGGCTCGGCCGTGATGCAGCCAGACGCATCGAGAATCTCATAGGGCACCTCGAACCTGTCGAGCACCGCAACGTCCGATGCGATGCCGTCGAGTTGCTCTTGAGTACGAAGCAGCTGCAGCGTGCCATGGCTGAGCTCGTTATAGGAAATGCCGGTGCCTTGGCGCAGGACGCGCAGCATGTCGCGGCTGTATTCAGCGAGCGTCATCATCAGCGCCTTGTTCGCCTGATAACGCTCCGCCGTGCAATTGCGTAGCGTCCTTGCGAGCCACATCCACATCTTGGGATCGAATTTCGGTCGGAAGGAAAATGGCCCATCCTTCATGGCGAGCCATTTCAGCGCCTTGGCCGGCACGCCTGGTGCCGCCAGAGGAGAGGCATAACCGGAGGAAATCTCGCCTGAATTGGCGTAGCTGGTCTCTTGCCCCGGCCCCTCCTGGCGGTCGTAGACGACCACCTCGTGTCCTGCCTCGGCAAGATAATAGGCGGTCGTCACCCCGATAATGCCGCTGCCTACGACTATGACCTTCATTGCGCCCCCATGCGCGCGCGCCCCGAACCGGGCATGCGCGACCTCACAGGCGGCACCCGTCAGGCTGCAGATGGGCCCGGGTCATCGCCGTTTGTGGAGGTGTGCCGGATTTTTCTCGGCACGCCAAGGGTTCGTGGTTCATCCGCGCTGAACACCAGCACCGGGAAGCGGCGGCCAGATGAATTGATGTCGCCTTCAGGCGTGGCGATTCCGGGACGCGCGGCCTCCGGTTGATAGTGGATCTCGTCGACACGAATGGTTTCGCTCGAACCGCGACCGCAATCGACGACGATCGTCTGGCCCTTGCGCAGACCGAGCAACGCAAGCCCGCGCGGCACGGTGATCGGGATGATCTGGCCGACCATGCCGTCCATCGGGCCGTGAGCGACGATGCGGGTATGTGGCGCACCGCCATCGACGCTGAAGGTCACGCGGCTGTTCAGCGTGACCACGTCGGCATCGGCCTCGTTTGAAAAAACGACGTGCGCCGAGGCCAGCTTGCGGCGCAAAAGTGCGACAAGGGGACCGCCCGACCAGGCCAGGCGGTCAAGCATCGTCTTGACGATCGCGAAATCCTTGGTCGTCAGCTGGCATTTGGACATGGCATATCTCCACAAGCGCCGGGGTTTGCCCCCGCACTGGCATGGTACGAAATCGGGTTGTTGAGGTTCGCGCCCGTCAATTGGTGTCTTCGCGCGGCGCTTCCACGGTAATGATCTCGAGTTCGAGCCGACGGCCGTCGCGCGAGGTCCAGGCCACCGATTGGCCCTCACGAAGACCGATCAGGGCAGCCCCCACCGGTGTCAGGATCGAGACCTTGCCCTCGGCGATGTCAGCCTTGCCGGGATAGACTAGAGTCACCGTCTTGACCTCGCCGTCGCCGCCACGAAACGTCACCGTCGAGCCCATGCGGATCACATTGGCGGGGATGCGGCTCAGCGGCTTGATCTTGGCCCGCTCCATCTCGGAGAGCAGTTCCTCGGCAATGCCGGGCAGGCGTTCGAGACTGGATTCAGCGAGGCCGGTCAGCCTGGCGTAGTCGTTTTCACTCACCACGATCTCGTGCTCGCGGCGTTGCTTGATGTTCTGGCGCAATGGAAGCCTCATAGGTTGTCGTCCGATCGGCGCATATCGAAGGGCGCGCGACCGGTTCGTCCGTGGAACGGACGTGTCCAAATGGAGCCCGAGCCGCTACGCGGCCCCGGTGCTCATGATTTCATGCGTTGAAGAATGGGCCCCACGGGCTCGGAAGTCGCATAGCGACCGAGCCGGGGCTAGGATCCCGCGATAGGGCAGACCCGAAACAGGGCAAAGCTGCCGATATGAGCGATGCTGCACATGGGCGAAGAGTCGCCGACCCTGCCTCGCTTGTCAAGGGCGGCAGCCTGAAGGCCTATCCGGCCAGATGCCGGAACGCGGCGACAACCTCGTCATAGACCTTGCGTTTGAACGGCACGATCAGTTCCGGCAGATCGAACATCGGCTTCCACGCCCAGCGATCGAACTCGGCAGAATGTCCGCCGGGAGGCGGGTCGATGGCGATCTCGTTTTCCTCGCCCTCGAAGCGGAAGGCGAACCATTTTTGCGTCTGGCCGCGATATTTACCCTTGAGCGCTATGCCCAGCAGATGCGGCGGCAGGTCGTAATTGATCCAGTGGGGCGCCTCGGCGAGCAGCGTGACGCTGCGCATGCCGGTCTCCTCGTAGAGCTCGCGCATGGCAGCCGGATAGGGTTCCTCGCCCTTGTCGATGCCGCCCTGCGGCATCTGCCACAGTTGATCGGTATCGGACAGTTCGCTGTCAGGTTCGGCGATCCGCCGCCCGGCCCAGACCAGTCCACTGGCGTTCAGCACCATGATGCCGACGCAGGGGCGGTAAGGCAGGTCTTCGAGCGCGGCCTTGGTCTTCGACATAGTCTTATCCTCGTTCGGGGTCGCTCGCGACAGCCGAGATCGGCACGATCTCTATGCCGCGCTTTCGCGCCTCGCTCGCCCATGAGGTCACGGCGTCCACCGTGACGTCGAACGCGCTGCCTGTGCCAATGGCAAAGCCCTTGGCGCGCGCGGTCCGCTCAAGCTCGTCGAGCTTGTTGAGGATCGCGCCACGATCCTGGACCGTGTCTATGATGGCGTCGCCCGCCGCGAAAGGAACGCCGTTTTTCAACGCCTGCTCGGGTGCGAGGCTGCGAGCCGACGACCCATCGTCGATGTAGCCGATGCCACGCTTGCCGAGTTCGGCCATCATCGTGCCCATCGCCTCCGGGCTCGCCGAGAAGCGCGCGCCCATATAGTTCATCACGGCGGTGTAGTTGGTCGTCCGCGACAGTGTCCAGCGTAGGTTCTTGAGGTTTTCGTCGCTGCTTGCATCGACAGTCAGCGTATTGCGGCCAGGATTGACGTTGGGAAAGTCGAACGGCTCGAGCGGCACCTGCATGACGATTTCGTGGCCCTCACGCCGTGCTGCCTGCATCCAACGGCCAAGACTGTTGCCTTGCGGCGCAAAGCCGAGTGTGACCTCCGGTGGCAGCTTGCCAATCGCCTGTTGTGTTCCCGTCTGCGAAAGCCCAAGGCCGCCTATGACGATAGCCACCCGTGCGCCCCGCGCGCCCGACCAGGCGCGAGCATAGACATCGAACGGACGCCGTCCATCGGCGGCACGTATCGGCAGCGGCCCACTGCCGCCGTCCTCGATCAGCGCCTTGTCGGGCAAGTGAGCGATGCGTTCATTTTGCCCGACCGCCGACGGATCACGGATCACAACGAGACCGTTCTCGCCTGCGGGTGGATTGACGCGGATGATCGCCGGGCCACTCGCGGTTGGAGCGGACGTCGAATTCGGCTGGACCGCCTGCTGGGTGGATGGGGCAACGGTCTCAGGTATTGAAACCGCAACGACCTCGGGCGTGCGAAAAGGCTTTTGGCGAAGCGCAATCGACGCGGACGCAGCGACAACTGCCACAATGCACAGGCTGGCCAGCAACGGCCCCTTGCTCAGCCAGGAAAAGCGCCTGCCCTCGCGGCGTGCAGCCTGCCCGAGCGGACGGTCGATTTCTTTTTCGATCTGCACCACGCCGCGCCCTATGCCAACTCCCCGAATCAAACTGCCGGAACCTTGCGGTCCCGGCAGATTGGCATTGCCTCGATCGAGCAACCAGCCCCGCTGGCCGGTGACGACCTGATTTACTGCTGGTTCATCACAGCCTTGTCAGGGTTGGGCGGGAAAGACGGATCGGTCTTTTGGCCACGAAGCAGTTCGAGCGCGTAGTTGAGCTGCAGGTCGTCCTTCGGCTCCGGCGGGACATAGGCTGCCGAGCCCGAACCCTTGTCGCTCTCTTCAACGCCCTTGATGTGGCCCTTGAGCTCGGATTCGCCACGCGTGACGTCGCGGCCCTGCAGATCGGCCGGCAACGGCTGGTCGACCTTGATGTCAGGCGTGATGCCCTTGCCCTGGATCGACTTGCCCGACGGCGTGTAATAGAGCGCCGTCGTCAGCCTGAGCGCGCCATTCTCGGCCAGCGGGATGATCGTCTGCACCGATCCCTTACCGAAGGACTGCGTGCCCACCACGGTTGCGCGACGCAGATCCTGCAGCGCGCCAGCAACGATTTCGGACGCACTTGCCGAGCCACCATTGATCAGCACGACCAGCGGCTTGCCGTCGATGTCGTCGCCCGAACGGGCGTCGAAGCGGGTGATGTCCTTCGGGTCACGGCCGCGCGTCGAAACGATCTCACCGCGGTCGAGGAAGGTGTCCGAAACACTGACCGCCTGGTCGAGCAAGCCACCCGGGTTGAGGCGCAAGTCGAGCACATAGCCCTTCAGCTTGTCGTCCGGAACCTGCTTCTTGATCTGCTTGATCGCGTCCTGCAGGTCGTCGAAGGTCTTCTCGGTGAACGAGGTGATCTTCATGTAGCCGACGTCATTGTCGACGCGGTACTTGACCGCCTTGACCTTGATGACGTCGCGCATGATCGAAAGCTCGATCGGCTTGTCGGCACCCTGGCGAAGGATCGTCAGCTTGATCGGCGTGTTGATCAGACCGCGCATCTTTTCGACCGCGTCGTTCAGCGTCAGGCCGCGAACTTCTTCGCCATCGATCTTGGAGATGTAGTCGCCGGCCAGGACGCCGGCCTTGGAGGCCGGGGTATCGTCGATCGGAGTGATGACCTTGACCAGCTCGTTTTCCATCGTCACCTCGATGCCGAGGCCGCCGAATTCGCCCTTGGTCTGGACGCGCATGTCCTTGGCGGCTTCAGCGTTGAGATAGGACGAGTGCGGATCGAGCGAGGTCAGCATGCCGTTGATGGCGTTTTCGATCAGCGACTTCTCGTCCGGCGGGGTCACATACTGGCCACGCACGCGTTCGAAGATATCGCCGAAGATGGCAAGCTGGCGGTAGGTCTCGGAGCCCGCCGCATTCGCTGTCGAACCGGGTGCACCATACACCAGGCTCATCGCTGAGGCCCCCATCAGCGCCCCGGCAAGCAGAAGCGACAGTTTACGCATCATTTATGTCCTTCCAGAGGTGCGGTCCGCCCACCATGGGGTCGGATCGACGGGTTTTCCATCCTTGCGGAACTCGACATAGAGTTCCGGCGTCGCATTCGCATTTTCCGAAGCTGAGGTGCTCGCCACCCTCGCCTCACCCATCGCGCCGATCGGCTCGCCTGCTAGTACGGACTGACCCGGCGCGACGCTGATTCTGCTCATCCCCGCCAAGACGACATGATAGCCGTCGCCTGCATTGAGGATCAAGAGTTGACCATAGGAGCGGAAAGGCCCCGCATAAAGAACACTTCCATCCGCCGGAGCTGTCACGATGGCGCCCGATTGTGTCGCAACCATGTCCCCAAGCATGGTTCCGCCTATGCCGTCGGAGCCGCCAAAGCGGCGTTTGATGCGCCCGGTCACCGGCAACGCCACCTGTCCCTGCAGCAGAGAAAACGGTGCGGAAGCAACGAGTTGGTTGGCTTCCGGCACCACAGGAACGAGAGGTTGGCTTGCTGCCTTGGCGGCCTCCTCAGCAGCCACTCGCGCTGCCTCCGCGTCGGCGGTCTTCTTCGCCGCCTGCTTGTCTAGCGCTGCGATCAATTCTTTGAGACTGTCAGCCCGCGCCGCCAGTTCGGCCGATTTTTTTGTCTCTTCTGCCAGAGCGTTCTCGGATTCGCCGCGTAGCCTGCTCTTGGCTTCCAGCAGCAGATCGAGCCGCGCCTTCTCGCCCGCCTGGGCCGTCATCGCCGTGGTCAGCCGGTCACGCTCGGCCTCGATCGAGGCAACCACCCGCGACAGTTCCTTGAGATCGGCCATCAGAATGTCGGTCTCCGAGCGCAGCTCGGGGACCACGGCACCCAGCAGGATCGCGCTGCGGATCGACGACAGCGCGTCTTCTGGCTTGACGAGGATCGCCGGCGGCGGATTGAGGCCCATGCGCTGCAGCGCGCCCAAAACCTCGGCCAGCACGCCGCGGCGCATGTTGAGCGAGGTACGGATGCCCGCTTCCTGCTCCTTGAGCCCCTCAAGCTTGCCGGCAATGTCCTCGATATCCTGGCCGAGCTTGCGCTCGGTCTTGGCCGACTGGATCAGCGCTGCAGTGATCGAGGCATGGTCCTTTTTGACCTGCGCGATCTCGGCGGCCAGCTTTTCGCGGCGTTCGGCCGACAACTCGATGTCGCGCGCGACACTCTCGTAGACCGAACGCGTCTGGTCGGGGTCGGGCAGTGGAGGACCGACCTGGGAGGAAGCCGCTCCGCAGACAAGCGCGATCGCCCCTGCCGCGACAATGCCGCGACACGGCGATAGCCACGCCTTCAGTGGAGAATTCCGCGCCATGCAATGATCCGGTTGTATGTCAGCGACCTTAGTGGCGGCATCGTTAACGAACCATCAACCATGCTGTCGGGCACGACCGCAAGCGGACATTTGACCAGCCATTTTGTCGAATTCCGGGCGTTCACGCGCGATGATAGGGATGTCCCGACAAAATGGTCGCGGCACGGTACAGCTGCTCGCCAAGCATGATGCGCACCATCTGGTGCGGCCAGGTCGCGGCACCGAACGAAATCAGCAGCTGAGCTTCGTTGCGCAGCGCCTCATCATGGCCATCGGGGCCGCCAATGCCGATCATCAATCCGCGCTGGCCGCCATCGCGCAGCGAGGCGATCTTGTCGGCGAATTGTTGCGAGGAGAGATTCTTGCCGCGCTCATCGAGCAGGATGAGCGCCGTTCCCGGCCCCATCTGGGCGCGCAGCCTGTCGGCCTCCTCGCGCCGCCGCTCATCGACGTCGCGGGCACGGCTTTCTGCAATCTCGGTGACACCGGAAAAGTCGAAGCCGAGCGCGCTGCCGCTTTTGGCGAACCGGTCGAGATAGCGGTCCGCAAGTTCCTTCTCAGGGCCGGCTTTCATCCGGCCCACGGCATGTATCGCTACCTTCATCCCTGACGTCTAACGGTTCAATGAACCGTTTCTTCCTCGAAATCCGGCGCCTGCCACATCTTTTCGATGTTGTAGAACTCGCGGATTTCGGGCCGGAAGATATGGACGATGATATCGCCTGAATCGATGAGCACCCAGTCGGCGCCCGACAACCCCTCGACGCGGGCGGTGCCGAGGCCGGCATCCTTCAGCGCCTTGAGGAGGTGATCGGCTACCGCTGCGACATGGCGGTGAGACCGCCCCGAGGCAACGACCATGTAGTCGCCCAGGCTCGATTTCCCCTGAATGTCGATGGAGACGATGTCTTCGGCCTTGGAGTCTTCCAGACTGGCAAGGACTGTCTTGATGGCGCGGGCAACGGCGTCGAATTCGCCTATCCCGGCCGGCGAAGGCAGGATTTCCGCCCTCTTCCGAAGTGCTGTTCTCAGTGTCTTTCCTTTCCGACAGGAACAACCAAATCGCCCTGAACTCGGACGACACCATTTAGATAGGCAGAGTTGGGCTACAGTTTCAAGACAAAGGGGCGCAAACACCTGACAACAAGCCGTTAGCACCCATCTTTCTTGACCTGCTACGGGTCAACCGGCGGGGGCAATTGCGCCGACATCGGCGAGAAACTGCCAGTGTCAGCCGTTGGGACGGCGCGCGTCGTTCGCAGCCGCCACAGGACAAAGGCCGTGAAAATGGCACCGATGGCAATCGCCACATACATGAAGGCGTAGGTGCCGTAGAGAGCGGTCAGCACTGTGCCAAGGCCCGGCACGATGAAACCCGACAGCGACCAGGCAAACAGCATGCTGCTCGACAGTGCCACCAGATCGTCCTTGCTGGCTCGGTCGGAGGCATGCGCGCTCGACAGTGAATAGATCGACTCGCTTGCCCCGCTCCACACGACGTAGATCGCGACCATGATCGGCAACGCGCTGCCGTCGAAGCGGCTCGCGGCAATACCAGCGACCACCACCAGCAGGCCTGCAGCCACAAGCACATAGCGCCGGTCGGTCCTGTCGGAAACCCAGCCGAAAGGGATCTGGAACAGCAAGGTGCCGAGCGGCATGGCAAACAACAGCGTCGCCACCTGCTGCTGGCTGAAGCCGCTTGCAGTGGCATGGATCGGCGCGAAGCCGGTGACCAGCATCGACACCCCGCCGACCGCCAGCATACCGGCGACGCCGACCGGCGAAATACGCCAGGCACGCGCCAATACCACCGAGGCCGCCTGCGGCGGCGGGGGCTGGCGCAGGCGCGTCAATCCAACCGGCAGAATCGAAACGGCATTGAAGGCGATGCCCAGAAGCGGCGCCTGGGATGTCGCGATGTCAATGAAGCCAAGCAGGAATGAGCCGACACCGAGGCCCACGACATACGAAACGTAGAAAATCGCCATGACGCGACCGCGTATCTCGTTGCCTACGGCATCGTTGAGCCAGCTCTGGGCGACAATGAAGAGGCCGCAAATGGCAAAGCCGTAGAGTACACGCGCTGCGATCCAGACCACAGGAAACGTTCCTGCCCCTATCGCGACGTTGGAGAGCACGATCAGGGCTGAGAACACCATGTAGGCACGAGCATGCCCCACCCGGCGCACCAGCGCCCCGGTAAACAGGCAGCCGGCAAGGCCGCCGGCGGAAAGGCCGGTGAGGATAGTGCCGGCCCATGTCGGCGCGTAGCCCGCAGCGCCCAGGCTGACCGGGATATAGCCGAACATCAGGCCGTTGCCGACCGCCACCAGTGCCATCGCCAGAATGACCCCGGCAACCGCAATCACTGGTGCGGGCCGTTCATCGTCCTGGCCTGCCGCGTGCTTTTGTTTCATGCCCCACTGTCACCTGCCTTGGTTGCGATGCGTAGTGGCAAAAGCGACATCGGCAGGCTGGCTCGGCCAATTGACCGGCCTGGATCAAAGGAACGAGCGCGCGTTTATGCCGATCGATATTTCGTGCAAAAAGCGTGTCGCAGCAACAGCGATCAAACGGGACGCGCCGGCAAGGGGCATACCAGCGGCGTTCTCATGCAGGAAAGACCAATGACCCCCGTTCAAAAAGCCATCTGGTTCATCGAAAGCCACTATTCCAGGGACATCGGGTTGGACGAGATTGCCGCCATTGGCGGTGTCTCTCGTTTCCACATGTCCCGCGCTTTCGGTGCCGCCACCGGCCATTCGCTCATGGGTTACATCAGAGCCCGCCGCCTTACCGACGCGGCGTTCACGCTGGCCAAAGGCGCGCCCGACATTCTGGCGGTCGCGCTCGACGCCGGCTACGGCTCGCATGAGGCGTTCACCAGGGCCTTTCGCGACCGCTTCGGGCTCACGCCCGAGGCGGTGCGTGCGAAGGGTGCTGTTCCCCAACCCGAATGCGTGGAGCACCTCAAAATGGACGAAACCTTTGTCGAAAACCTTGTCCCGTCGCGTTTTGTCGACGGCGGCCCCCTGCTCATCGCCGGCTTTGGCGAGCGCTACACCTGCGAGACCAGCATGGCTATCCCGTCGCTATGGCAGCGCTTCGGTCCGCATTTCGGCAGCGTGCCCGGCCAGAAAGGCATGGTCGGCTACGGCGTCTGCTGCAATTTCGACGATGACACCTTCGAATACATCGCCGGTGTCGAGGTCACCGACTTCTCCGGCCTGACATCGGAATTCAGCCGCCTGCGCATCCCGCCACAGCGCTACGTCGTGTTCGCCACCACCGAGCACATTTCAGCGATAAGACGCATCACCAACACTGTGTGGAGCAAGTGGTTTCCGAGTTCGGGCCATGAGGCTGCCGACGCTCCACATTTCGAGCTCTACCCGGAAAGCTTCGACCCGGTGACCGGCAATGGGGGCTACGAGCTCTGGCTGCCGATCAAGAGCTAGTCCTGCTTGGCCGAACCGTTTCGCAAAGCCGTCGATGACAGCAGCGAGCGCGGCCCATGGATGAAGGTCCAGGCCGGGGCCTTCATCCGCGCCAGCCGCGGCGCATCGCCCTCATCGACGCGCGCATAGTCGAAGGTCTTGGCGACCACCGACGACAGGAACGACAGCGTCGCCCCCGGGCGGTCGATGACCGCGATCGGGAAGGTCATGACGATCTGGCGCCAGCGCTGCCATCGGTGGAAGTCGCGCAGATTGTCGGCCCCCATGATCCAGACGAAATCGACGCCCGGATTGCGCGCCTTGATCAAGGCCAGGGTATCCGCCGTATAGCGCACGTTGTGCGTTGCCTCAAAGGCGGTCACCTTGATGCGAGGATTTTCGGCTATGGCCTCCGACAGCTCGATGCGCTTTGCCAACGGCGCAAGCTCGCGCGTGCTCTTGAGCGGGTTGCCCGGAGTGACCATCCACCACAACTGGTCGAGCTGCAGGCGGCGCATGGCGATTTCCGCAACAAGGCCATGGCCAGCATGCGGCGGGTTGAACGACCCACCAAACAGCCCGACCTGCATGCCCTTCATCGCATGTGGCATGCGGAGGTAAGGCGTCGACACATTGGAAGAACTCATTCCGTCGGCCATTGATCTTCCGGCCAATCCCTGCTGCCGTGAATGATACGCAGGATGTAAATGGTCAGGTCCGTCATCGAATAGGCGACGATGTAAGGCGTTTTCTGAGCGAGTTTCTCGTAGGTTCCAGCCATTCGGCCTTGATGGCCGGTCGGAAGGTCCGCTAGATTGTCGATGGTCGAAAGAACGCGGTCGGCAATCCTGGCAGCTGCAGCTAGGTTTTTACGACTTACATAGGCGATGGCTGACTCGAAATCAGCGAGGGCGTCCTCCGACCATTCGATGCTGCGTATCATTGCTTGCGTGCAAGCGTATTCATGATCCGCTTTCGTGCCACCTCATGCGGGACTGTCCGCCCGGCTTTCACATCGTCGAGCCCGTGCTGAATGCCAGATATGATCGCCAATTCGCGCTCGACATAGTCGGCAATGGCCTCGGCGGCGAGAAACGATTTGGTACGGCGCGTGTGCTGCGCCAATTCTTCAAGCCTCGATTTCGTCTCGCTATCGAGACGAACGGTCACAGTCTCGGATTGTGTGCTCATGTGCACAATGTAGCACAATCGAACGCTGCGGCAAGCTAGCTGCGCAACTGCCCGGACCCGCGCACGCGGTATTTGAAAGAAGTCAGTTGCTCGACGCCGACAGGTCCCCGCGCATGCATCTTACCCGTGGCGATGCCGATCTCGGCGCCCATGCCGAACTCGCCGCCATCGGCGAATTGCGTAGAGGCGTTGTGCAGCAGGATCGCCGAGTCGATCTCGTTGAAGAAGCGCTCGACGGCCTTGGCGTCCTCGGCGACGATCGCTTCGGTGTGGTGCGAGGAAAACGTCTCGATATGCTCGATGGCACCGGCAACGCCTTCGACCAGCTTCACCGAAATGATGGCGTCGAGATATTCGGTCACCCAGTCGGCGTGGGTAGCCGGCTTGGCGTCTGCGAACGCCACGAGCACGTCTTCGTCGGCATGGATTTCGCAGCCCGCCTTGCGCAGGGCTTCGAGCACCGGCACCAGATGGGTCGAGGCAACAGCGCGATCAACCAGCAACGTCTCGGCTGCACCGCAAATGCCAGTGCGGCGCATCTTGGCGTTCACGGCAATCGTCACCGCCATGTCGAGCTTGGCCGACTTGTCGATGTAGAGATGGCAGATGCCTTCGAGATGGGCGAAGACAGGAACCCGCGCATCGTTTTGCACACGCTCGACCAGGCTCCGGCCACCGCGCGGAATGATGACATCGAGATTGCCCGACAGGCCCTTCAGCATCTCGCCGACGGCGGCGCGATCGGCCACCGGTACGAGCTGGATCGCGTCCTCGGGTAGATTGGCGGATTTCAGGCCTTCGACCAGGCAGGCATGGATCGCCAGCGACGAATTGAGCGAGTCCGAACCACCGCGCAGGATCACCGGATTACCGGCCTTGAGGCACAAGGCACCCGCGTCCGCCGTCACATTGGGCCGGCTCTCGTAGATCACGCCGACGACGCCGAGCGGCGTACGCACGCGTTCGATATGCAGACCGTTGGGCCTATCCCATTCGGCGATGACCTCGCTAACCGGGTCGCGCAGATCGGCGATCGCGCGGATACCCTCGGCCATGTCGCGGATGCGTGCTGGCGTAAGCTTGAGCCGGTCCATGAAGGAGCCGCTCAGGCCCGCTTCCTCGCCGTTGGAAACGTCAATGGCGTTGGCGTCGAGGATTTCATGCTCTCGGCGCAAGATAGCTTCGGCCATGCCGATCAGGGCGGCATGCTTGCGTTCGGCAGATGCGATGGCGAGTGGGCGGGCGGCGGCACGAGCCTTGCGGCCGATCTCGGCCATCAACTGCGCCGTATCCTCATGGGACTTCTCATGCGCCTTCAGCATGTCTTACCCTTCCGCTTGCACCGCAACCTTGTCCGTGTGGCTGACCACGAGGTCGTCGCGATGGATCATTGCCGATCGCGCCTCGTAACCGAGAACGGTCTCGATTTCAGCCGTTTTCAGCCCAGCGATCCTTACGGCATCCGCTGCGTCATAGGCAACCAGTCCGCGTGCGATCTCGCGCCCCTCCGGCGACAGGATCGCCACCGTGTCGCCGCGGGAGAAATTGCCGCTGACCAGCTTCACGCCGGCCGGCAGCAGCGACTTGCCAGAAAGCAGCGCGCCCACGGCACCGGCGTCGACGGTCAGTCGGCCCGCAGGTTCGAGCTGGCCGGCGATCCAGGTCTTGTAGCCCTTCACGGGATTGCCACTCGGGCGGAAATAGGTGGCGCGCTCGCCGCGCTCGATCGCCATCAGGGGCGACAGCCTGGTGCCGGCGGTGATGATCATCGCGGTACCCGCGGCAGTCGCGATCTTGCCGGCGTCGAGCTTGGTGCGCATGCCGCCACGCGACAACTCGGAAGCGGCGGCCCCGGCCATTGCCTCGATGTCGGGTGTGATACGGTCAACGACAGGGATGAATTTTGCGTCCGGGTCTCGCGCCGGCGGCGCCGTGTAGAGCCCGTCGATGTCGGACAACAGCACCAGAAGGTCCGAGCCCATCATCGTTGCGACACGTGCCGCCAGGCGGTCATTGTCGCCATAGCGGATTTCGCTCGTCGCCACCGTGTCGTTCTCGTTGATGACCGGTACCGCGTTCATCTTGAGCAGCGTCGAGATCGTTGCACGCGCATTGAGGTAGCGGCGGCGTTCCTCGGTATCGCCGAGTGTGACCAGGATCTGGCCCGACTTCAGCCCCTTGCGGCCAAGTTCTTCCGCCCATGCGCCTGATAGCGCGATCTGCCCGACGGCAGCCGCAGCCTGGCTTTCTTCCAGCTTCAGAGCGCGCTTGCCGAGACCAAGGATGGTACGGCCAAGCGCAATCGCCCCTGACGAGACGACCAGCACGTCGGCGCCCCCCTCCGCCAACGCCGCAATGTCGTCGGCCATGGAAGCGAGCCATTCACGCTTCAACCCTGCGGAACGGTCGACCAGCAGCGCCGATCCGATCTTGACGGTAATCCGCTTGTAGTTCTTCAGCGAAGGGATCGTCATGGCGGCAGCCTACTTCATCCAGCGCGCTTCGGAGGGCGCCACTTCGCCGCTCGCCTGCCGTGCTTCCTCGACCACGCTCATCAGCGCGCGCAGCGTCTCCTCGACGCCCTCGCGGGTCACCGCCGAAAGCATGATCGGCGCGCGTCCGGCAGCGCGCTTCAGCGAGGCCGCCTTTTTCTTGCGCGTATCCGGGTCGAGTGTGTCGACCTGGGAAAGTGCCACGATCTCGATCTTGTCAGCCAGACCGTGGCCATAGGCCTCGAGCTCACCGCGCACGACCTTGTAGGCCTTGCCGGGGTTCTCTTCCTGCGCCGAGACGAGGTGCAGGAGCACGCGGGTACGCTCGACATGACCGAGGAAACGATCGCCGATACCGACACCTTCATGCGCGCCCTCGATCAGGCCGGGAATATCGGCGATGACGAATTCGCGCGCATCAATGCGTGCGACACCCAGGCCCGGATGCAGGGTGGTGAAGGGATAGTCGGCGATCTTTGGCTTGGCCGCCGTTACCGAGGCAAGGAAGGTCGACTTGCCGGCATTGGGAAGGCCGACGAGACCTGCGTCCGCGATCAGCTTGAGCCGGAGCCAGACCCACATCTCCTGGCCCTCTAGGCCGGGATTGGCACGGCGCGGCGCCTGGTTGGTCGAGGTCTTGAAATGCTGGTTGCCGAAGCCGCCATTGCCGCCCTTGGCCAGCAAATAGCGCTGGCCGACCTGGGTCAGGTCGCAGATCAGCGTCTCGTTGTCTTCTTCATAGACCTGGGTGCCGACAGGAACCTTCAGCACGATGTCGGAGCCCTTGGCGCCGGTCATGTTGCGGCCCATGCCGTGCACGCCGGTCTGCGCCTTGAAATGCTGCTGGTAGCGGTAGTCGATCAGCGTATTGAGCCCGTCGACGACCTCCAGCCAGACATCGCCGCCGCGACCGCCATCGCCACCGTCAGGCCCGCCGAACTCGATGAACTTTTCGCGCCGGAACGACACCGCGCCCGCGCCACCGTTGCCGGAGCGGATGTATACCTTGGCTTGATCGAGAAATTTCATCGGACTGTTCGTCTCTTGCTGTTATTTGTTTGTTTCAGCGAACCTGCCATAGCGCAAGGCGCAGCGAAGGGCGAGTGCGGATTGAATACCGCCTGGAATGACGGAGATTTTCGACAGTGAAGCTGGTCACCTACAACACCCAGTATGGCATCGGGCGCGACGGCCGCTACGACCTTGAGCGTATCGCTGCCAGCGTTGATGGTGCCGACATCATCGCCTTGCAGGAAGTCACCCGCAATTTCATGCGCAACAACATGGCGGACATGGTCGCGGGGCTTGCACAGTTGCTGCCCGACTATTTCCATGTCTACGGAGTCGCCATGGACATCGATTTCGGCCTGCTCGAAGATGGCAAGCCGGCCAACAAGCGCCTGCAGTTCGGCAACATGATATTGTCGCGCTGGCCGATCGTGTCGTCGCGCTGCATGCTTTTGCCGCGCACCCGACGGCTCAATCGAGGCAATCTGCAGCGCGCCGCGCTCGAAGCGCTCGTCTTGGCGCCGTCCGGTCCTCTGCGCGTCTATTCGGTGCATCTCGACCACGTCAATCTCGAAGAGAGAATGGCGCAGATCCGCTTCCTCAAGGAGCGGGTCTACGCCTATCCGATGGAAGGCGGCGCCATCACAGGCGCTGCCGAGTACGGATTCCCCGAGCTCCCCTGCCCCGAAGAATTCGTGCTTTTGGGCGACTTCAACATGATCCCCGGCTCGCCCGAGCATCTCACGATGACCGGCGCGCCCGACCCTCTCGAAGGCCCCCAGATCGTCGCCCACAACCCTGTTGACGCCTATGCGCTCGCCGGCGGCATCCCGGACGGGTCGGTCACCTGGACCGACACGACCCATCCGGAAAAGGGCCGCCACATCGACTACGCCTTCGTCCAGGCCAGCCTTGCCGCCAAGGTCAAATCCGTTCGCATCGATAGCGAGGCGAACGGCTCGGACCACCAGCCGGTGTGGCTTGAACTGGCCTGAGCAACCTTAGCTGCGTGCCCACGACCTGAGGCTCGCCCAGGTCTTGCGGTCGAGCCTGTAGCGCTCGACCGGCACCTGGCCGGCGACGATCGAATTCAGCATGCCCTGGCCGGCATACTGGAAGCCGCACTTGTGGATCACCCGCCGCGACGCCGGGTTGATCACCCGGCACGAGACGTTGAGAACGTTGGTGTCGGTTGCCCGGAAGGCGAGATCGACGAGCGCATGCGCGGCCTCGGTGGCATAACCCGACTTCCAGTAGGGTTCGCCGATCCAGTAGCCCAGTTCGAGCCCGCGGTCGGTGACATTGAGCCCGGCCGACCCAACGAAGGCACCGGTGTCTGCAATGGTGATCGCATAGACCACGCCGCCGCGCTGGGCGCGCGCCATCGAAAGGAAGGCCCGCGCTTCGGCTTCGCCATAGGGGTGAGGCATGCGCGCCAGCATCTCGGCGATGTGACGGTTGTCGGCAAGCTCAACCAGTTCGGGGATGTCGTCTTCATGCGGCGGGCGCAGGACCAGCCGCTCGGTCAGCAATATCGGGCAATCGACGGACAGCCTTTCGTCTTCGCTGTCTTCCTTCTCGGCAACCATGTCAAAAATCCTCCAGGAAATGAAAAAGGGGAGATGGAAACCCATCTCCCCTGATCCTTTTCCTGGCTTGGCCAGACACCGGTTCCCGAGATGGGGCGCCGGTGTTGTAGTGCGGAACCGGCTACTCCGCGGCCTTGAGAATCGGGTTCACCGATACGTAGGTTCGGCCATTGGCTTTTTTATTGAAGGTCACGGCGCCTGCTTCGAGCGCAAAAAGCGTATGATCCTTGCCCATGCCGACATTGACGCCGGGATGCCAGGTGGTGCCGCGTTGACGAACGATAATGTTGCCCGGAATCACGGATTCGCTACCGAACTTCTTGACGCCAAGGCGCTTCGACTCTGAATCGCGACCGTTGCGCGACGAACCGCCAGCTTTCTTATGTGCCATGGATGTTCTCCTTCAGTCGCTCTGATTACTCTGATTCCGCGACGGCTGCAGCCTTTTTCGGCGCTGCCTTCTTCGCGGGCTTTTCTGCAGCAACGTCAGCTGCGGCTTCGGCCTTCACTGCCACCTTCTTCGAAGGCTTGGCACCGCCGGTCAGGATCTCGGAGATCCGGACAGTGGTGTGGTGCTGGCGGTGACCGCGGGCGCGACGCGAGTTCTGGCGGCGACGCTTCTTGAAGGCGATGACGGTCTTGTTGCGGCCGTGCTCGACCACTTCCGCCGTCACCACGGCACCGGCCACGAAGGGCGCGCCGATTTCTGCATTGTCGCCTTCGCCAACGGCGAGCACTTCAATGAATTCCACGGTGTCGCCGGCGGCGCCGACGAGCCTCTCAACCTTGATCACATCATTGGCGGCAACACGATACTGCTTGCCGCCCGTTTTGATGACTGCGAACATTTTATGCCTTTCGCTGTTCGGTCGGCCTTGTTGAACCACCTGGGCGGTTCGGGCCGTCTTTTTGTCAGTCGTTACGGGTTCATGACAAACGGCGCAGAGAACCCTCCACGCCGAATGCAGGGGGTCCCGTAACCGAAGGTTGCCATGAAGTCAAGGCGAACACGCCGGCAAACCGACGTTTCGCGGGGGCCGCCGGCCGTCCCTCCTGCCATCAGGTCATGGAGGGCAACCCTCGGATACACGGCTGTGCCAGAACCGACAATCGCGCAAACGCGGCCTCACTCCACTAAGCCTTATCATACCCCAGGACCGCCCGTGTGGCGGCGCGGGGCCCGCCGCCTCCGTCGACCGCAGCCCGTTGACCAAGGCTTGGGTCCACCCGCATGAGGCAACGCTCAGATGGGGTACCGGAAGGTTCTGAAAGGAAACGTCTTGTGGGCACTCCGCACCTGAAAGGTCCGAAGCATTCGAGCCAAAAGGGAGCGAAAAGGGCATGGCGGCAACACAGCTGACGCAGCGTCTTGCGCCTAATTCCGCCTCGACAGAAAAGATAGCTGATCTCGGCAACATTTGGCCTTGTGCGATGGGCGATGAGCCGTTATCTAGTGCGCCGCGCCGGCAACGGCCGATCACGACCGCGGAGAGGTGGCAGAGTGGTCGAATGCACCGCACTCGAAATGCGGCATGGGTGCAAGCCCATCGGGGGTTCGAATCCCTCCCTCTCCGCCATCGGTTCTCTGCGCCTCCCCAATTTGCGTGCCAGCGTCTGATCTCCCAAGCTGATCACCGGACCCGGACCCCGAAAAGGGGCGCTTCGGCCGTGAAAGTATCGTCGACTGCAGCGATAGCGATTGCCGGACGGAGGTTCCCATATCCCGAAAATGGGTCTTCGCTCGCTGGGCAATGGACGGTGTATCCGACGACGCCTACTTTGGAGCGCCCATTGGAGAACGACAGATGAGATTCAACGGCGCCAAGACTTTGCTGGCAGCTGTTCTTGCCGGTGGCGTGGCCACGACATCGGCAGCCTGGGCAAAGCCCATGGTTCTCACCAACGCCAAGGTTCACACCGTCAACCGGAGTTCGCCACAGGCAGAGGCGGTTGCCATCGAAGATGACGGCGTGATCCTGGCCGTGGGTTCGGAAAAAGAGGCGCTGGCTGCCGCCGGAGAAGACGCCGATGTCGTCGACCTCAAGGGCATGATGGTCCTACCCGGATTCCAGGATGCCCACATGCACCTGGTCGAAGCCGGCGTGAACGAGATCCTCTGCGAGTTCGAACCGTTCGACAAGCTCGACGACACCCTTGCCACGGTCAAGGATTGCATGAAGACCAGCAAGACCGAATGGGTGCTGGGCTCCGGCGTCAGCATGACCAATCTGCTCGACCAGAGCGACAACCCGATTGCGCTTCTGGACAAGATCTCGCCTGACAGGCCGGTGCTCATCCTCGACGACATCGGGCACGGCGCCTGGGCGAATTCCGTGGCGATGCGTGCAGCAGGCTATGACCCCTTGGCCGAAGATCCGCCCGGCGGCATCATCTTGCGCGATGCCAAGACCGGCAAGCCCAACGGCGTGGTGCTGGAGAACGCGCAGCAGAAGCTGAGCAACCTCGCCTTTCCCGACACGCCTGACAATGTCGAATTCGGTTATGAGAGCCTCTTGCCGACGCTGGAGACGGTCGCCGAGAACGGCATCACCTCGGTCAGCGACGCCGGCGGGTTCTGGCCTCAGGGGCACATCAAGGCCTGGCAGAAGGCCCTGGCCAACGACACGCTGGCGGTGCGCGCGTCGAACGCGCTCTATGTCTACCCGGACCTGCCGTTCGACGAGCAGATGGCATCGCTGAAGAAACTGTACTCGAACGACCCGACCAGCCTGCTGCGCTTCAACCAGGCAAAGATCTATGTCGACGGCATTCTCGAACAACGCACCGGCGCGGTACTGCGCCCCTACCTCAAGGGCGCCGGCATCGACCATGGCTACGACAGCGGCTTCCTGTACTTCGATGTCGACACGCTGGACCGCTACTCCAGGGAGCTGTCGAAGGCGGGCTTCCAGTTGCACTATCACGTCACGGCTGATCGCGGCGCGCGCCTCGCGCTCGACGCCATCGTACGGTCCGACCCCAAGCCGGGACCGCATCGCCTGACCCATCTCTATCTGCTCGACAAGGCGGACTATCCCCGGTTCAAGGAGTTGGGCGCGGTCGCCGATTTCCAGCTCGCCCCGAGTTCGCTCGATCCCGAATACAACAAGTTCATCCGCCAGTTCATCGGCGACCGGGCCGATCACATGATGCCTGCCGGCACGCTTGCGGCGATGGGCGCGGAGGTGGTGATGAGCAGCGATTTCGACGCTGACGAGTTGTCGCCGCTGGTCAAGATCCAGGCGGCCGTTTCGCGCAAGGCCGACGGTGCGCCGGACGTCGCCACTGCCATCGAGTGGATGACGATCAACCCGGCTCGGCTGCTGCACCAGGAGAAGACCACCGGCTCGATCGAGGTCGGCAAATTCGCCGATATCGTGGTGATTGACCGCGACATCACGGCAATTCCGATCAAACAAGTCGGCAAGGCGAAAGTCGTGGCAACGTTGCTGCAGGGTCAGCCGGTCTACGATCCCGACAAGATGTTCGACGAGTAAGGACGCGTGCCGATGTGCGTCGAAAACTAAATAGACGTCGAATAGCGATGCCGCGCCACGGCATGAAGCGTTTCAGCCCGTCCGCGCGACGGCTGCAACCCGGGTGGAACGCAATGAGAGTGCCACTCCGACGTGGTCTATTTCCCTACGCCGTGGCTGGGCCGTTGTATTGAGAAAGAACGACTGCCTCGGTTCGGTTGGTCGCATGCAGCTTTCGCATGATATGCGATACGTGTGATTTGACGGTGTTCTGCGACAGATTCAACTCGCTCGCTATGACCTTGTTCGAAAGGCCCCGCAACAAGGTCGCCAGCACTTGACGCTCTCGTTCGGTGAATGCGACGTCGGTACGGCCGGTGCTGGCGGGAAGATCCGTAGCCATGCCGTTCAGGGCAGGTAGCGGCTGCAAGGCGAAGATGTTTTCGACCTGCGCGGGTGCCGCGTTCGCGCAATCCGTCGGCACTGACCGTGGAAAGTAGACGCCCCCCGCCATGACCAGCCGAACCGCAGCAAGAGCGATCTCGATGGAGGCGGAAGCGGTAATATAGCCTCGGACGCCATATCGGGTTACTTCGGAGATCGTGGCATCAGAGATTGTTGATTCATCGAGTTGCGTGAGAAGCACCGTAGGAGCATCAGGAAGCATCTGACGAAGGTGTGCGAGACACTCGATCACACGCATGTCCGTCATCGCGCAGCCCTGTATGTTGAGACTGACGAGCGAGACCTGCCTGCCGGCCATGCTGGTGTCATAGCGGTGCACGGTCTCGACCTCGACGACAGCGAATTCGTGGAACTCGCTACGAAATATCCTGGCGAGACAACTTCGCGACAGGAGATGGCAGTCGACGACGACTATGGAGGGGCTTTCGTGAGCGAAGCCGTTCTGTTCGGCCGAAAACGAGATAGTCAATCGCTTCCCCGTTATTGCCGCCCGCTAACATATAATCAAATTAGTCGACACTAATCTACCCGCGATTGAGGATATGGTTAAAATGGTCATATTTTATACAAATGCCCGGGAAGTAGCCGGCTCACGATGGTATAGATATCAATAACTTCTGCCAGATTATTCCCAGAGCAGCCTAAGCCAGGGCGAAATCGGCTCGTACAATGATCTCCTGATCGACCGATGCGGTCTGGATGGCATCCACGTCCATCTCGATCTCGCCATTTCGGTCGGTGATATCCACGTCAGCGTCTTGGGCTGCGTCAACGTCCTGAACGACTTCAACGTCCAGCGTGATGACATAGCGCTCCTCCAGTTCGTCCTCGATGTCGATGTCAATGTTGACGTCCTGATCAAGCTCGATGTCTTGTTGCACGTCGACGGTGCCACCGGCACCTCCATCGCTGATCAGCATGTCGACGGCGGTTTCCTGTTCCACTGTGATGGAATCATGCAGGAACACATCGACGTAGAGCACCCCCTTGTCGTCATGGAAATCGACGTCGATCTGGGTGTCCTGGTCGATCCGCATGTCTTGATCCACCAGGATCGCGAAGCGCCCTTCACCATCGATGGTGAAGGAAATGTCCACGTCCTGATCCATCATCAGGTCCTGGTCAATGTGCAGCCGCGCGACGACCTCGCCGACATAACCTTCGACGATAATACTGGCGTCCTGGTCGACTTCAGCAAACTGCGTCACGCGAATGCTGTGACCGTCCTCCGACGCGCTGCCTTGCTCGCCCAGTTCGGGGTTTGCAGCATCATCTACATCGGTGCCCGGTGCGGGCTTGTCGCCCTGCGTTGCTTCGTGATGGGCGTCAATGCGGCCAGGTTCCGAGTGGAGAGGGCCGGCAAGTTTTGGCGGGTGCAAATCGCGAGGCAAGGAAATCGTGATGAGGTGAAGGCCCCCGGCTTCTTTGCCGGACGCATCCAGGCCATGGGACGCAGCGGCCGGCAATGACGATCCCTTGACCGGCATTGTGCCATGCGCTCCACCGCCGTCATTCGTGGCAGCCGGTGGATCGGCAGGCCGATGCACGTTTGAGGTAGCTGACGAAGATGGGAACTTGTCGGCATGGGCAGGGCCACCACCGGCCTCCGAAACTGCCCCGATGATTTCCCGCGGCCCCGCGTCGAAGAGCGGCAACAGATCACGTGTGCCCCTGTCGAAGGGAACCATCTGGCCTCAGTCCTCTCTGAAGGCTCGGTTGAAGCTGTCGAAAACGGGACGGAGTGCATAGTGGCCGACGGTGAACGTGCCGGTGTTGATCAATATCTCGACCGGCATCCCCGCCATGATTTCCACCTCGGGGAGCGCGTGAAGCGATGCCTCGGTGATGCGGATGCGCGCTGTGTAAAATGCCCGCTTCGTCTCGGTGTCGATGAGACGGTCGGCTGAGACATAGGTGAGAACCCCCTCAACGGGAGGAACGCGGCGATGCTTGTAGGAAAGCAGGCGCACGCGCGCCTTGAGACCGGGATGAACCAGGTCGATATCCTCCGGCTTGACCTGGGCCGTAACGATCAGGCGATCCTGACTGGGGACAAGATCAAGGAGCGGCTCGCCTGCCGCCACCACGCCCCCGGTCGTGTGGATACGCAAGTCTGTGATTGTGCCGGCCTCGGGCGCGCGCACGATCGTCCGGGCGAGAACGTCACTGGCGGCCTGAAAGCGCTCGGCGAGCTGAAGGATCTGGGACTGGGTCTCGCGAAGATCCTCCGCGACCTCAGTCTGATAGTCGCTCTCGAGCTTGAGGATCATCGCCCGCGACTCGCCAATAGCCTGTCCCGCGCGGGACATCTGGGACATCGTGTCGCCAATCCGTCCGTCGATCTCGGCTTGCTCGCGTTCAATCTGCAACAGGCGCGCGCGCGTCTGCAGGCGCTTGGCCACGAGTGGGGCAACTTCCGCGATTTCTGCCTTGACGATGGCAGCCCGCGTCGCGGCCGCCTTTGCCTGAAAACGTAAGCCCGCGATTTCCTGCTCGGTCTGTGCCTTGCGCTGCTCGATGATTTCGATACGAGACGCCTGAAGCTTGCGCCGCGTATCGAATATCTTGTCTTGCGCGACGATTATCCCCGCCACCGCTGGATTGCGCTGAGCGGCCGACATCATGTCTTTTGGAAACAGGATGGTTTCGCGATTGTCACGCTCGGCGACAAGGCGCGCCTCGAGGGCTTGCGCGTCCCACAACTGTCCTTGAAGCATCTGGACGGTCGCCCGTGCCTTGGTGTCATCAAGGCCGATGAGGGGTTGGCCGGCAGCCACCACATCGCCGTCCTGCACCATGATGCGCCCGACAATCCCTCCCTCGAGATGCTGGATGGTCTTGCGGCTCGACTCCGCCTCGATGGCTCCCCCGGCAATCGCGGCACTTTCGAGCGGCGCATAGATCGACCAGACACCGAAGCCAACGACAAACACCCCGACAATCGAAAACGCGCTCGCGGCGAGGTAACGTAGCCGATGAAACGGCGTAGCAGACAGCATCGGCGCCATTGCAAGGTCGGACATGCCGGCCCTGTTCGAGGCGTCGATGAGGCGTTCTTGTCGAAACCTTGCGAAGGGATGTGTGTTGGCAAGCCAATTGAAATTTGCTGTCGTTTTAGAGGCCACTGACGATGCAGACTCCGTGGCCAAGACAGTGAGCCCATCCCATGTCCACGAAAGCCACGCTTCAAGGGAACTGTAGGCAGAGCCCAGCTGTCGCCTGATGGTTCCGCTGCAATTGGTTGCAAAGCCGCCTGTGGTGGCAGCAGCTCCTACGGCAACGGGGCGGCACCGCTCGAATGAACTCTGCGTCGGCGCCTTCATGGCCGCGAAGAATGCCATGGCCAGGCTTCGGGCGGCTCCAGAACATGCCTTCAATGTCGCGACGAAGCGCGCTGATGCTTTATCCCATGCGGCGACGGCTCCCTGGGCAACGCGTTGTCCGGTTGCCACCGCCGTTGACTTGAACGCAGCAAGGCGCGCGACGATGCTGGAAAGGCCTGCTCGCGACTTGGCAGGCTGCCAATTTGGGCCGGCACCGTAGTCCACCGTAGTTGCAGTGTTGGCACCTTTCTTGGCGCCGGCTTTCAGACGCTTCATGCCCCGCCTCTTTCGGCTTCCCCTGCCGACGCATGCCCATTCGCCATCTCAGGGTAGCCCTTGTGGCCCAGCTGCTTGACGCTCTTGCGGGCAGTGATGATTTGCGGACGCCTGACCGGAATGGCGGTCCGCCCACTCTTGATCTTGCCAGCGACCTCCCGGCGGTCGCCGAAGGCATTGATCATGCCGTTGTCGAGGACCAGGATCTTGTCGGACAGGCTAAGTATCTGAAGGCGCTGGGCGATGATGATGATCGTCGATCCCCGCGCCTTCATGTTCTGGATCGCCTCCCGCAGCGCCTCTTCGCCTTCGGCGTCGAGGCTGGCGTTCGGTTCGTCCAGGACGATGATGCGCGGATGGCCGAAGAATGCGCGCGCCAGGCCGAGCCGCTGGCGCTGCCCGCCCGACAGCCTCGTGCCGCTCTCGCCGATATCTGTTTCGTAGCCCAGGGGAAGCCGCATGATCGTTTCGTGCAGCCCAACCATTGATGCGGCTGCGATCACCTCATCGGCCGACGCATCCTGCAGGCGGGCGATGTTTTCCCTGATCGTGCCGCCGAAAAGTTCGATATCCTGGGGAAGATAGCCAAAGTAGCGGTGACCACCAGAGGCCAGCCAGATTTCCATGTCGGCATTGTCGAGACGCACATGCCCCGCTGTTGGTCCGATCGTGCCGGCGATAAGGCGACCAAGGGTCGACTTCCCAGCACCGGAGGGACCGACAACACCGAGAATTTCTCCCGGGTTGACGAGGAATGTTACCCGCCGCAGCGCCGGCGCGGACGCTCCGGGCGGCACGAACGTCACCTGTTCGATGGAGAGTTGCCCATTGGGGCGCGGCAACTCCATTGCCTTTCGCGGCTGCGACGCAGACGCCAGTATCTTGCGCAGGCGGCCATAGCCCAGGCGTACACTGCTAACGGCTTTCCAGGTGCCGATGGCTCCTTCCACTGGCGCCAGGGAGCGCCCAAGCAGGATCGACGTGGCAAAGATTGCCCCAGGACTGACGCTGTTCAAGATCACTAGCCAGGCAGCGCAGGCCATGACAATGACCTGGGCGAAAAGCCGGACAAAACGGGCAACCGCCTGAATGGTGCTGGCACGCGCGGCGGCGATGAGTTGCGCTTCCTTCGCCTCGGCCTGACCATTGCGCAAGAGTCGGGCGACCCCTGGGAGCATGCCCATGGCGCTGATCGCCTCGACATTGCGCAGCAGCGCTTCGAACCGGTGCTGGCTCTCGCCCCAGGCAGCACTCGCACGGGCGAACGGCTTGCGCGTCACCATCTCGTTGAGCATCGCCAGTCCAAATAAGATAAGCGACGCGACGAGACCGATTGTCCCGAGCAACGGATGCACGAGGATCATGGCAAGGATGAAGATTGGCGTCCAGGGAAGGTCAAACAGGGATGTGCTGGCGGTACCGCCGAAAAACGAGCGCAAGCCGCTGACGTCGCGCCAGGCCTGGGCGGCGGCGGCTGCATCGTTGCGCAAGGCCGATTGCACGGCTGCAATGAGGACCGACGGCTGGACCCGATCGTCGAGCCAAACGCCGATCCTGGCGAGCATCGCCCGGCGCAATGCCTCGAGCGTGGCATGCACGGCAAGTGCCACGACCACGATCAAGGTCAGCATGACCAGTGTATCGAGACTGTGACTCGACAGGACGTGATCATAGACATGCAAGAGGTAGAGCGGGACCGTCAGGGCCAGGAGGTTCACGAAGAAGCTGAGCGCGAAGACCATCGCCAACGATGCCCTGCAGCGGTGAAAGGCACGTTCGACTTCGGTTATCGTTCGGTCCTTGGATAGAGCCATGAATGTCTCCGCGAGGGCGTCACAGCGAAAGGTCCGGTGCCCGCGGCACGTACAAGTCAGGCCCGGCACGGCTCGCCGCCATGGTGGCGCGAGCCGGCGCCCGGATTGAATCCGGGCGCCTCATGTCATCGAGTGCAATCAAGCGAAGTCGAAGTCGAAGTTGATGTCTATGTCAGCGTCCTGATCAGCCGTTTGAGTCTGGTCGACATCCACGTCGACGTCCTGATCCTGATCGACATCCACGTCGTTGTCGTTGGATTGCGTGACATCGGTGTCGGTGTCGTTGTCATTGTCAGCATCGCCGTCGGCGTCGGCGTCGGCATCGGCGTCCGCATCGCTGTCTTTGTCAGCATCGGCATCCGCGTCCGCATCTGCGTCGTTGTCGGTGTCAGCGTCTTGGTCGGTGTCGTTGTCGACATCCGAGTCATTGTCGTTGTCGATATCTACGTCCGAGTCCTGGTCGGTATCGACGTCAACGTCCTGGTCTTGGTCCTGGTCGAGGTCCTGATCGATGTCGGCATCTATGTCGATGTCAAAATCATTGTCTTTGATGTCAGCCATGGGGTTACCCTCCCTGTTGAGCAAAGCCGCCCTGGCGAGCGTTTGCCTCCGGAGCGGATCGACAGCTACCGGGACGGTCAGTCAGACCCGGCGACAATCCATCGATGTGGCCAAGCATCCCTGTTCAAAGCTTTGGAGAATAGGCGCCAATATGAACCATGCCCAAACGGGTCGGCCATGCTACCAATTGGCTCGCCCGATCCGGTGAGGTAGCCCGAATAGGTGAACCGCTTCGGGTCATCCGGATGAACCTGCGTTGAATTCGACGCGCAGCGACAGCCGACTGGCAACTCGGCTATCTTCAGCCCCTGGCGAATGGAATTCAGGCGTCGATGTCGGTCAGATCGACGATGATGTCGACGTCGGCGTCAGCACCGGCCTCATCTTCCAGGTCGACATCGATATCGGGTCCGTCCTCGTCTTCTTCGACATCGACCAGACCGCGTACCAAGGTGTCGATGAGAGAGGCAATGTCCACATCGACGTCGGCATCAAGGTCATCGCGGATTTCGATGTCGACATCGACGTTCCCGTCAGTTTCGGTGTCCTGGTCGAGTTCGGCATCGATGCTGTCTTGGTCATCGTCATCCACGTCGATGTCGAGATCGCTTTCGATCTCGACATCGTCTTCAACTTCGGCGTCGATCTCGACGATGATGTTGCCGTCGCTGTCTTCGCTGACTTCGACATCGACCTCGATCCGCTGATCGACCTCAGGTCTTTGCTCACCCGCAATGCCGATGTCGTAACCTTCACCGTCGTCGGCGTCACTGTCGACATCGGCGTCCTGATCCATCTCGCCGTTCTGATCGACTTCGGTATCCAGGTCGACGATGACGGGGTGCGAACCTATGACCAGCACATCGATGTCGACATCGTCGTCGATATCGGAGTCCTGCTTCAGGTCGAGGTCGATGTCCTCCACATCCTGAACGGTGTCGTCGTTTTGATCGCCGGATTCATCGACGTCCGCATCGTCCTGGTCGGCCATCATGTCTCGCTCGACTTTTTCGTCAGGCTCCATCGTGCGTCTCCATGGTGCGCGCAGCCGCTGGTGAAGCAGCATCCCACCTTCCAAAAAGCACGGATAGACACCAAGTCGGGGCGTATCGGCCTCACTCATTGAGGCCAACCGCTCAAGCGAAGACGGCAAGATGGGATGAGATGACGAGGCCAACGAATCGGCCGCACTCAAACGGGCATGCCACCCCGACGTCCTCGTCGACGCGGAGCGGCGAGCCCCATCAGGCCTCAAAACGAAGCGTCGATCACCGCCAGTTCAGAAGCAGTGCCTCACTCGGCTGCTTCGGCAAACGACGCGGGCACGTAGTTGAGGATCGGCCCGAGCCACCGTTCGACCTCGGTTACGGTCATACCCTTGCGCCGGGCATAGTCCTCGACCTGATCGCGCTCGATCTTGGCGACACCGAAATAATAACTCTCTGGATGCGCAAGGTAGATGCCCGAGACCGACGAGCCCGGCCACATCGCCATACTTTCGGTCAGGCTGACGCCGGCATTCTTCTCCGCGTCGAGCAGGCGGAACAAAGTCACCTTCTCGGTATGGTCAGGCTGGGCGGGATAGCCGGGTGCGGGCCGGATGCCGCGATATGGCTCGCCGATCAAATCGTCCGGTGCCAGATTTTCATCAGGCGCGTAGCCCCAGAACTCCGTGCGCACCTTCTCGTGCATACGCTCGGCAAAGGCTTCGGCGAAACGGTCGGCCAGCGCCTTGACCATGATCGAGGAATAGTCGTCATTGGCGCGCTCGAAGCGCTCGGCGATCGCCACCTCCTCGATGCCGGCGGTCACGACAAAGCCGCCGAGATAGTCCGGCTTGCCACTGTCGAGCGGGGCGACGAAGTCGGACAGCGCCATGTTGGCCTTGCCGTCGCGCTTGGTCAGCTGCTGGCGCAGCGTGAACAAGGTCGCCAGTTCCTGCGAGCGCGCATCGTCGCTGAATAGCCTGACATCGTCGCCGACAGCGTTGGCCGGCCAAAAGCCGATGACCGCCTTGGGGGCGAACCACTTCTCGTCGATGATCTTCTTGAGCATCGCCTGCGCGTCCTCGAACAGCTGCCGTGCCGCAGGGCCCTGCGCTTCATCCTCGAGAATCTTCGGATAGCGGCCCTTGAGTTCCCAGGTCTGGAAGAACGGTGTCCAGTCGATGTAGCGAGCCAGCTCGGCCAGATCCCAGCTCTCGAACACCTTGGTGCCAAGGAAGGATGGCTTCGGCGGATCGTAGGACGTCCAGTCGACCTTGTGCGCATTGGCGCGCGCCTTGGCCAAGGGCAAGCGCTGCTTGTCGGCCTCCGATCGCGCGTGCGCATCGGCAACCTTCTTGTATTCGGCCTGGACGGTCTCGACGTAACCGCCTTTCGCCTCCGGCGACAACAGGTTCGACACCACGCCCACCGCGCGGCTGGCGTCGGTGACATAGACGGTCTGGCCGCTGTTGTAGCGCGGGTGGATCTTGACCGCCGTATGCACGCGGCTGGTGGTGGCACCACCGATCAAAAGCGGAATGTCGAAACCCTCGCGCTCCATTTCGGCGGCGACATGCGCCATCTCGTCGAGAGACGGCGTGATCAGGCCAGACAGGCCGATGATATCGACCTTCTGCTCCCTGGCTATCTGCAGGATCTTGGTTGCCGGCACCATGACGCCGAGGTCGATGATCTCGTAATTGTTGCAGGCAAGCACGACGCCGACGATGTTCTTGCCGATGTCATGGACATCGCCCTTCACCGTCGCCATCAGGATCTTGCCGGCGCTCTGGCGCTCGCCATTGTCGATGCCGTTGGCGGCATTGGCCAGCTTCTCTGCCTCCATGTAGGGCAACAGGCCAGCCACCGCCTGCTTCATCACGCGGGCAGACTTGACCACCTGCGGCAAAAACATCTTGCCGGCGCCAAAAAGATCGCCGACGACGTTCATGCCGGCCATCAGCGGGCCTTCGATGACGTGCAGCGGACGCTCGGCCCTCAGCCGCGCCTCGTCCGTGTCGGCGTCGATGAACTCGGTGATGCCGTTGACCAGCGCGTGGCTGATGCGTTGTTCGACGGGCCAGTCGCGCCAGGCGAGGTCTCGCTCCTTGGCCTCCTTGCCGGCCGTGCCCTTGTAGCGCTCCGCCAACTCCAGCAACCGCTCGGTCGCCGTTCCGCCCGCCTTGGGCACGCGGTTGAGCACGACGTCCTCGCAGGCCTCGCGCAGCTCCGGGTCGATCGATTCATAGACGGCGAGCTGGCCGGCATTGACGATGCCCATGTCCATGCCTGCCTGGATGCAGTGATAGAGGAACACGGCATGCATCGCTTCGCGAACCGGCTCGTTGCCGCGGAAGGAGAACGACAGGTTGGAGACGCCACCCGATACATGGACATGCGGGAGCGTCTGCGTAATTTCTCGCGTCGCCTCGATGAAGTCGACGCCGTAATTGTCGTGCTCCTCGATGCCGGTGGCGACTGCGAAGATGTTGGGGTCGAAGATGATGTCTTCCGGCGCGAAGCCGGCCTGTTCGGTGAGCAGTTTGTAGGCGCGGGTACAGATCTCGACCTTGCGCGCCTTTGTGTCGGCCTGGCCCTGCTCGTCGAACGCCATGACGACGACCGCGGCACCATAGGCCCGGCAAAGCCTGGCGTGATGCAGGAACGCTTCTTCGCCTTCCTTCATCGAGATCGAATTGACGATCGGCTTGCCCTGGACGCATTTCAGCCCTGCCTCGATCACCTCCCATTTGGAGCTGTCGATCATGACTGGCACACGCGCAATGTCGGGCTCGGCGGCGATGAGGTTGAGATACTCGACCATCGCTTTCTTGGAGTCGATCAGGCCCTCGTCCATGTTGATGTCGATGATCTGAGCGCCATTGGCGACCTGGTCGCGGGCGACCTCAAGGGCCGCGGCGTAGTCGCCGGCGGTCACCAGCTTGCGAAACTTGGCCGAGCCTGTGACGTTGGTGCGTTCGCCGACATTGACGAAGGGAATTTCGTCGGTGAGCGTGAACGGCTCGAGGCCCGACAGGCGCATCTGCGGCTTGAGTTCCGGCACCTGGCGCGGCGGATACTTGGCGACGGCCTGCGCGATGGCGCGGATATGTTCGGGCGTCGAGCCGCAGCAGCCGCCGACGATGTTGATGAAGCCCTCGCGCGCGAATTCCTCGACCTGCGCGGCCATGAATTCGGGGCTCTCGTCATACTGGCCAAAGGCATTGGGCAGGCCGGCATTGGGATAGGCGCAGATGAACGTCTCGGCGACATCAGACAGTTCGGCCAGATGCGGGCGCATGGCGGCGGCACCAAGTGCGCAGTTGAGCCCGACTGTGAACGGGTCGGCATGGCGGATCGAATTCCAGAAGGCAGTCGGCGTCTGGCCCGACAGCGTCCGGCCGGACAGATCGGTGATGGTGCCCGAAATCATCACCGGCAGGCGCACGCCCTTTTCGATGAAGATCTCTTCGCAGGCGAAGATCGCGGCCTTGGCGTTGAGCGTGTCGAAGATGGTCTCGATCAGGATGATGTCGGCGCCGCCGTCGATCAGGCCGCGCAACTGCTCGCCATAGGCGATGCGCAGGTCGTCGAAGGTGACAGCGCGATAGCCGGGATTGTTGACGTCTGGCGAGATCGACGCGGTGCGGTTGGTGGGTCCCAACGCGCCGGCAACGAAGCGGCGCTTGCCGTCTTCCTGCTGCGCCCGGATGACGGCACGGCGCACCAGCCGCGCACCGTCGCGGTTGAGTTCGTAGACCATGTCCTCCATGCCGTAGTCGGCCTGGGCGATCGAGGTCGACGAAAATGTGTTGGTCTCGATGATGTCGGCGCCGGCGATGGCGTATTTGTAGTGGATCTCCTCGATCGCCGCCGGCTGCGACAGGATCAGCAGGTCGTTGTTGCCCTGCTGATGGCAGGCGCAGCCGCCGAAGCGGTCGCCGCGGAAATGGTCTTCGTTGAAGCCGAGACCCTGGATCTGCGTGCCCATCGCGCCATCGAGGATCAGGATGCGCTCGCGCGCCGCCGCTTTCAGCGCCGCCATCACCTCCGAACCGTCCGACTTGGCGGAAACGGCCCCGAACAGGGCGTCGAGGGAAGAGGCATTTTGCGACATTTTACGTCCTTTCGGCGACAGCAATGCGCTGTCACATAAAGACATCTTTATGTCAATATGTCGAGACTGTTTCCTGCCATCTGCCATCGGCCGTACGGTTCAGGCGCGGCGACTTGATCGCGCCATGAACCCGAGAAACGACCGCCGCGTCGTACTCACCGATCGCCGCACGCCAATTGTCGCCTTGCAGCATGGCGAAAACAGCCGCCACGGGCTCGATGCCTGCCGTCCGCAAGAGCCGAAGCACAGCCAGCATCGACGTGCCCGAGCTGATGACGTCGTCGACCACGACAACCCGCTTGCCCGCGAGCAGCGGCAGCATGCGCGGGTCGAGATAGAGGCGCTTGGCATGCGTCGGGCTGGTGATCGAACTCATCGGCTGCGACAGCTCTTCACTGTACCAGAATTTGCGTGACGTCCCGAGCGCCACCATCCTGGAATGGCCGAGCCGCCGCGCTACGCCATTGGCAAGCGGCAATCCGAGCGTCGGCACGCCGATGACAACTTCGGGAGCATGAGCACAAGCAAGTGCCGTCATCGCATCCGTCAGCGCGTCCTCGACGGCAAAGCTCGCCTGGTTGACGATCAGCGACGCCACCGCCTTATCGTCACCGCCGGGCAGGATGCGGATCGGCAAGGCGATCTGGCGCCCGTCGGCGAGCGTTGCCGGATAGAGCTCGCCAAAACCGTTCGCGGGCGCCGCATTGAACGTGCCAGCGGGATAGACGGTTTGCCAGAATTCATGCGGAGCGAGTGGCACTACGGAGCTTTCTGTTGCAAAAGGGGGCGCGGCGAGACCTGCCCTGCGCGCCGCATCGGTTCATGCTGCGGGGGACGGAGTTTAGCGTGATGACATCGGGCGGCGGTAACGACAAGACGGAAATCGAGATGCTGACGGCGTTGCGCCGCGACATCCACGCCCATCCCGAGCTCGGTTTCGACGAAGTGCGGACGTCGGGCATCGTGCAGAAGATGCTGACGGATGCCGGCATCGCCATCCAGACGGGCCTCGGCAAGACCGGTGTGGTCGGCACACTGAAAGTCGGCGAGGGCTCGCGACGGATCGCCCTGCGCGCCGACATGGACGCACTCGCCATGCCTGAGATGGCCGAGGAGCGGCCCTACAGGTCGACAGTTGCCGGCAAGATGCACGCCTGCGGCCACGACGGCCATACCGTCATGCTTCTTGGCGCTGCGCGCGAGCTCGCCCGCAGCCGCAACTTCTCCGGCACCGTGCACTTCATCTTCCAGCCGGCAGAAGAGGGCCGCGGCGGTGCCAAGGCGATGATCGAAGACGGCTTCTTCAAGCAGTTCCCCGTGGACGCGGTCTATGGCCTGCACAATATGCCGGGCATCGCGCCCGACAGCATGGCCGTGGTGGCGGGCCCGCAGCTCGCCTCCTCCGATCGCTGGACCGTTACATTCAAGGGTATCGGCACCCATGGTGCCAAGCCGCATCTCGGCCGTGACGCGATGACCGCCGCCGGCCAGTTCCTGACCGCGCTGCACACCATCGTTGCGCGCCGCGTCGACCCGCTGCAGCCGGCCGTGGTCAGCGCCTGCGCGATCGATGCCGGCAGCTTCGAGGCGCTCAACGTGATACCAGACCTGGTCAGGATCGGTGGCACGTCACGCGCCTATTCGGCCGCAGTGCGCGACCAGCTGGAAGAAGAAATCGAGGCGCTGGCCGAAGGTTCGGCGCGGCTGTACGGCATCGAGGCGGAATACCGCTATTTCAGGCAGATGCCGCCGGTCGTGAACGACCGCGACGCAACGCGCCGCGCGCTGGCTGCGGCGCAGGCGGCACTGGGCACAGACAAGGTGAAGACCCAGTTCCCGCCCTCCACCGCCGGCGACGACTTCGCGATGTTCAGCCAGGAGGTCCCGGGCGCCTATGTCTGGCTCGGCAACGGCCCCGCCGTCGACGGCGCGCTGCACCACAACAGCCACTACGACTTCAACGACGCGGCAATTGCAACTGGCGTGAAGTTCTGGACGACCTTGGTCGAACAGGAACTGGCAAAGGCGTAAGGGGCTGGACGAGGCGGGCATTGAAAAGCCCCCTCATCGTCACGGCTTCGCCGTGCCACCTCTCCCCACTCTGTGGGGGGCGAGGAACTCCCGTTCTGTGAGGTCGCGAGATTGGCGATTCCTCTCCCTCACGAAGTGGGGGAGAGGTGGCACGGCGAAGCCGTGACGGTGAAGGGGCTTGGTATGAAACGACTGGCTAGGCGACGAGTAGTATGTCCTGCCCTACCCGCTGCCCATTCGGTGACGGCCTGTGCGTTCCTCCGGCCTCCTGGATGACGAACCGCTACTCCGCCTTCAGCCTGTCATAGAGCAGCCTGAGCACAGCAGCGCTTTCGACCTTCAGCGCCAGCGAAACCGGCGAGCCGTCTTCCGAAACGCTCAGCGCCCCCGCATCCCGCGTCGAGCCCGTATCGACCGCAAGCTTCAGCGTTTCGCAGGTGAACAGCGCTTCGTCGAGCGCCAGAAGCATGACGCAAGGGTCGTGCAGCGGCCGGCTCTCGCCACCCGTCGTCGACTGGAAATAGGCGTCGATCAGCGCGCCGGATGCGACAGCCGCCGGCACGCCGGATGCTTGAAGCATGGCGGTGTCGTCGCGCGTGGCGCGCACCTTGCGGGTGACGTCTAGCGGGATCAGCGTGAAATCAAGCCCGGCGGCAAAGACGATCTCGGCGGCCTCGGGGTCGGCGGCGATGTTGAACTCGGCACGCGGGCCGATGTTGCCGGGCTCGTAGACCGCCCCGCCCATGGCGATGACGCGGCCGATGCGCTTTGCAGCCTCTGGATGATCGGTGGCGAGGCGCGCGATGTTGGTGAGCGGGCCGAGCGCCAGGATGTCGATGGTGCCGGCGTCAGCAGCCTTAAGCCTGTCGCGCAGCCAGGTGACGGCGTCACCGACAACCGGTTGGGCCAATGCATCGGGGAAGGCCACGCCGCCGAGGCCGTCGTTGCCGTGGATGTCGGCGGTGTCGAAACCCTTGCGCGACAACGGCCCGGCGGCGCCGGCGATGACGGGCACGTCGACACGGCCTTCGAGCGCCAGGATGCGGCCGGCATTGCGCGTGGTGGTGGCGATGCCGATGTTGCCGGCAACCGTGGTGATGCCGATGACGTCGAACTCGGCCGACTTCAGCGCCAGCAGGATCGCCACCGCATCGTCGATGCCGGGATCGGTGTCGATGATCACCTTGCGGGTCTGGGTCTGCTGCATGGCGCGGCCTTTCATTCCGGTCTCAAATCAAGTCCGGTCCCGCTTCGCATCATCGCCCCGGGTGAATCAAGCCGAAAAGCTTGCGCCAGTGGTCTGCCGATCCCGGCTGGCACAGAGGAAACCGGTTCCGATTTCGCCCGGCATGCAGTAGAGCCGAGGCCATGACCAAGACAGCCCCCCTGCCCGCCGACCTCCTCATCGATCCCGCCGACGAAATTCGCATCCGGCAGGATCTGGTGCTCACAGCACTTGGCAAGCGCGAGGCCGACCGCCTCGTCCAGCTCGGCCGCGTGCTCGACGTGCACACCTGCACCTGGATGGACGATTGCGAGGTGGCGATCCGTGGCCGGCGTATCGCCTATGTCGGCCCGGCGGGAAGCTTTCCTGGCAAGGCCCGCGAGACCATCGACCGCACCCATCTCGCCGCCGTGCCGGGCTTCGGCGAGGTGCACAAGCACATCGAGAGCTCGCATTTGACGCCCGAGCATGAGGCAGCGCTGGTCATGCCGCGCGGCAATACCTGGACCTGCGAGGCAAGCCACGAATTCTCCAACGTCAACGGCCCCAACAACCTCGAATTCTGGCTGACGGCCCGCCGCGCAGGCTCACCGATGAAGATTTTTCCCCTTCCCGGCTCGGCCGTGCCGCCGACCGCCTATGAAGGCGGCGGCGGGCATTTCGGCTATGCCGAGCAGATCGGCTTCCTTGGCGAAAACACCATGGTCGCCGGCCTCGACGAGGTCATGGACTGGCCCGCCGTGTGGAACCCCGAGAACCCGTCCTATGGCCGGCTCTGGGGCATGATCCAGGCGACCTTTGAAAAGCGCGGCGTGATCGAAGGCCATGGCGCGGGCCTGCGCGACCTAGCCTCGATCAACGCCTTCGCCGCCGCCGGCCTCTCCTCCGACCACGAGGCGTGGACGCCCGAGGAAGCGTGGGACAAGCTCAGGCGCGGCATCTTCATCGAGATCCGCCCGCATTCCATGCCCGACATCATCCAGGGCCTGCTCGAGCGCGGCCTGCGCGACTGGAGCCAGGTGGCGTTTGCCACCGACGACCGCAGCGCCTCCGACACGCTGAAGATGGGCGCGACCGACCACAATGTCCGCCTCGCCATCGAGAGCGGGCTTTCGCCCGAGATCGCCTACCAGTGCGTGTCGATCAACCCGGCGCGGCACATGCGGCTGACGCCTTTCGTCGGTTCGATCGCGCCCGGCCGCTTCGCCGACATGGTGCTGCTCGACAAGGCGGCGACGGCGTCGATCTCAGAGGTCTGGGCAGACGGCGAGCAGGTGTCCGAGGGCAAGAGCTTCACCGGCCACCTGCCAGATATCGACTGGCCGGAATGGGCGACGAAAACCGTCAATGTCGGCCGCAAGCTGACCGCCCAGGACTTCGCGATACCGGCCAAGCCTGGCCGCGAGACGATGCAGGCGGCACTGCTGCGCCCATTCCATTGGGACGACAATTTTATCACCAAGGAGTTGCCCGTGGCGGATGGCAAGGTACAGCGCGACACCGAGCGCAACATCACCAAGTTCGCCGTCGTCGACCGTTATTCGGGCAAGGGTCGGGTGGCCAAGATGTTCTGGCTCGGCTGTGGCCCGAAGACGCCTGACACCGCGGTGGGCTGCACCGTGGCGCACGACCAGCACAATATCTGGGTCGTCGGCTCGTCCGATGCTGCCATGGCCGAGGTGGTCAACCGCATTTCGGAGAACCAGGGCGGCTGGGCGCTGGTGACGGATGGCAAGGTGGTGGCCGACGTGCATTACGAGGTCGGCGGGCTGATGACCAACCGGCCGGCCGAAGCGCTCGATGCCGACATGGAAAAGCTCTACGCCGAGGCCAACAGGATCGACTGGCTCTACGAGCCTACATTCTCGCCGCGCTGGTTCCCCGGCTTCCCCGAGCGCCTGCAATTCGCCACGCTGACCTGCGCGCCGTGGCGCTGGGTGCTTGTGGCGCCGACGGATGCAGTCCCCGAGGGGTTTGTGAACGTGCAGACGGGCGAGAGCCACAAGGTGGTCTGGTAGCGACCACGCACCCTCATGGTGAGCTTGTCGAACCATGAGGGACTTGGCGCTGACGGAGGTAGCGTCTAGCGCCCTCGTGGTTCGACAGGCTCACCATGAGGGCTACTGAAGCGGTTTCGCTCGAAAGCCCCTCACCGTCACGGCTTCGCCGTGCCACCTCTCCCCCACTGCGTGGGGGAGAGGAACAAGTTCTGAGAGGCCAGACCTGCAAGATTGGCGATTCCTTTCCCCCAGGCAGTGGGAGAGGCGGTTCGCGCAGCGAACCGGTAAGGGGGTGCTAGCGGGGAGCGACCGCCCCTCAGCCCTTGTCTTCGGCAAACGCCGCAAGGATACGCGCCCAGGAGCGGATGCCTTTGCGGAAGCTGGTCAGGTCGTACTTCTCGTTCGGGCTATGGATGCGGTTGTCGAAACGGGCGAAGCCGATCAGCAGTGAATCCATGCCAAGCTTTTCCTTGAAGGCGGAGACGATCGGGATCGAGCCGCCGCTGCCGGCGACGGCCGCTTCGCGCTCCCATTCCTCGGTCAACGCACCGAGCGCCTTGGTCAGGAAAGCGCCGTCGATGGGCATGACGGTCGCCGCACTTGCGCCATGGTCGATGAACTCGACCGAGCAGTCTGCCGGGATGCGGGCGCGGACATGGGCGCGGAAGGCGTCGCGGATCTTCGCCGGGTCCTGGCCGGCGACGAGCCGGAACGAGATCTTGGACTGCGCCTTGGCCGGGATGACGGTCTTGAAGCCCTCTTCGGTGTAGCCGCCGATGATGCCGTGGATCTCGCAGCTCGGGCGCGCCCAGACTTGCTCAAGCACCGAGCGGCCGTTTTCGCCCGCAGGGATCGACAGCCCGATGTCGCCCAAAAAGCCCTTGTCGTCGAAGGGCAGGCGCTGCCACTGCGCCTTGATGGCGTCGGGCAGTTCGGTGACGCCGTCATAGAAGCCTTCGACCGCGACGCCGCCGTCAGGCGTGCGCAGGCTGGAGACGATATCGGACAGAACCTGCAGCGGGTTGCGCGCGGCGTTGCCGTAGATGCCCGAATGCAAGTCGCGGTTGGAGCAGGAGATGACGATCTCCTCCTTCAGCACGCCGCGCAGCATGGTGGTGACGGCGGGCGTCTCGGCGTCCCACATGTCGGTGTCGCAGACCAGCACGACGTCGGCCTTGAGTTCGGCGCCGGTGCTGTCGAGGAAGGGCGGCAGGCTTGGGCTGGAAATCTCCTCCTCGCCCTCGAACAGCACCGACACCTGGATCGGCAGGCTGCCGGAGACGGCCTTCCAGGCGCGGCACGCCTCGACGAAGGTCAAGAGCTGGCCCTTGTCGTCGGATGCGCCGCGGGCAACGATATGGGTCTCCCCGTCGGGCTGGGGCACCAGCATGGGCTCGAACGGATCGGAGTGCCACAGATTGAGCGGATCGACAGGCTGGACGTCGTAGTGGCCGTAAAACAGCACATGCGCCCCCTGCCCCGTGCGGTCGTGGCCGACCACCATCGGGTGGCGCGCGGTCGGGCGCACCGAGGCGTCGAAGCCGAGCTCGCCGAGTTCCTTGGTCAGCCATTCGGCGGCGCGCTTGCAGTCTGCGGCATGCGCCGGATCGGTTGAAACAGAGGGGATGCGGATCAGGTCGAACAGGCGCTCAAGGCTGTTGTCGATGTTGGCGTCGACATTGGCAAGCACCTCATCGAGGCGCGCCGTGGCTGCGGTCTTGTTCATGTCTTTTCCTTTCAACCGCCCGCGTCGATGCGGGCCATCTCGGCCTTGAAGCTCTTGGCCACCTGCAGCGCGTCGCGCAGCACCTTCTTGCGCTCGAGGCTAAGCACCTCGCGATCGCGCATCAGCCAGTCGCCGCCAACCATGACGTCGCGCACGTCGGTCGGCATGGTGGCGAAGACCAGCGTCGAATAGATGTCGTAGATCGGCTGCTGGCGCGGCGCGGCCAGGCTGAGGCGGATGAGGTCGGCCTGCTTGCCCGGTTCGAGCGAACCGATTTTTGCGTCCAGCCCGAGCACCTTGGCGCCGTCTCGCGTGGCCATGCGCACGACGTCGACCGAGGCCATCGGCTTGCGGCTGTGGCCGAGCAGCTTGGCGAACATCGACACCGGCGCGAACTGCGAGAACAGGTCGAGCGTGTTGCCGCTCATCGCGCCATCGGTCGAGATGCCCACGGGAATGCCAGCCTTGCGCATCGCCTCGACGGGCGCGATGCCGCGACCGGCCTTGCCGTTGGAGCGCGCGTTGTGGGCGACGCAGACCTGGGCATGGGCCATGCGCTCGATGTCGGACGAATCGACATGCAGGCAATGGGCGCAGATCAGGCCCTTGCGAAGCAGCCCGGCCTTCTCGACCACCTCGACCGGGCGCATGCCGTGGGTCTTGTGCGCCCACTCCATCTCCTGGTCGCTCTCGGCGAGATGCATCTGCACGGGCACGTCGGGATGATCGTCCGACCAGCGCGCGATGCGCTCCATGACGGCCATGCCGGTGGAATAGGGCGCGTGGGGAGCGATGGACGGCCTGACGCGGGTGTGGCCGGTGAATTGGGCGACCAGCGCCTCGGTCAGCGCGAAGCCTTCGTCGGCGTTCTTGTGGTCGGGCGGGTCGAAGTCGGCGATGGTCTGCCCAAGCACGCCACGGATGCCGGCACTGGCGACAACGCGGGCAACCTCGGTCTCAAAATAATACATGTCGGCGACCGAGGTGACCCCGCCCTCGATCAGTTCGAGCGCCGCCAGCGCCGTGCCGGCACGCACCGCCTCGGGCCGCACGAACTTGCGCTCCAAGGGCAGGATGTAGCGATAGAGCCGGTCGTCGACGTCCTCGCCAAGGCCGCGAAACAGCGTCATCGCCATGTGGCAGTGCGGGTTGACCATGCCGGGCATGACGAGATCGCCGCCGGCATCGAGCGTTTCAGCGCCGGCGACTGCGGACGCCTCGCCCGCTCCGACCGCCTTGATGATGCCGCCCTCGACATGGACCCAGCCCCTGTCGAGGACGGGCATGTCTTCGGTGCAGGGCAGGACGGTGGCGTTGGAAATGAGGATGGACATGGTCGCTCCTCAGTTACTCCGGCTTCAGCACGCAGCATTGGTCGGGCACCGGCACGAGCTTGGCGGTGCTGCCCGGCTCAAGCGGGCTCGACAGCGCGCCATTGGCGATCAGCATGCCCGCCGCCGTATCGCTCTGATACTGGTAGGCGCGGCCGAGATAGGTCCTGAGCCCCAGCTTCGCCGGAATGCCTTCAGCGTTGGGATCAGTGCTGACGGCAAGGCCATCGGCACGAGCAGCAAGAACGAAGGCATCCGGGATCGCGCCAAAGCGATCCTGCGACAGCTTGAGTTGCGAGCCGTCGGGCGTCGTTGCTGTGACGGTCGCACCGTCACGCGCCGAAACTTTCATCGGCACAAGGTTCTCGAAGCCGACGAAACGGGCAACGAACGCGTTGGCCGGGCGCTGGTACAGCGTCTCGGGCGTATCGAACTGCATGATGCGGCCGGCATTCATGATGGCGACACGGTCGGAGATCGAAAACGCCTCTTCCTGGTCGTGGGTGACGTAGACCGAGGTCGTGCCGTTGGCGCGCTGCAGCTGGCGGATCTCGACGCGCATGTCGACACGCAGCTTGGCGTCGAGGTTGGACAGCGGCTCGTCGAACATCAGGAGCGGCGGCTCGATGACCAGCGCACGGGCAAGTGCGACGCGCTGCTTCTGGCCGCCCGAGAGCGCGCCCGGCAGACGGTCGGCGAGCTGCGACAGGCCGACGCGTTCGAGCATCGCCTTGGCGCGTTTTTCGCGCTCGGCAGGAGCGATACCACGCTGCTTGAGGCCGAAGCCGACATTGTCGAGCACGGAAAGATGCGGGAACAGCGCGTAGTTCTGGAACACCAGGCCAATGTCGCGCTTGTAAGCCGGCAGACGGGTCAGGTCCTTGTCGCCGAGGCGGATCGAGCCCGAGGTCGGTTCGAGGAAGCCCGCGATGAGGCGCAGCGTCGTTGTCTTGCCGCAGCCAGAGGCGCCGAGCAGCGAGACGAGCTCGCCTTTGCCGACCGACAGCGACAGGTCCTCCAGCACCTTGGTGGCGCCGTAGTGGGCGGTGAGATTCTGGACTGTAAGTGCCTGGGTCATAAGGTTCTACTTCGCAAGGAAGGTGAGGCCGAGCGTGCGCTCGACGATGGCCATGACTGCGACGGTCAGCAGCATCAGCAGCACCGAAACCGACGCGATCGTCGGATCGAAGAACTGCTCGACATGGGCGAGGATCTGGATAGGCAGGGTCGAGACCCCGGGTCCGGTGAGGAAGAGCGACGTCGACACGTCGTTGATCGAGGTGATGAAGGCCAGGATGAAGGCCGCGATCACGCCGGAGCGGACATTGGGCAGCACGATGGTGAAGAAGGTCTTCATCGGCGGGCTGCCGAGGCTGACGGCGGCCTCCTCGATCGAGAAGTCGAAGGAGGCGAGGCTGGCCGAGACGACGCGCACGCAATAGGGCAATACGAGCAGCATGTGGCCGACGAGCAGCGTCAGGAAGATCGGCGTCTGCATGCCGACGGCGACCGACTTCAGCAGCGAGAAGCCGAGCACGATCTCGGGCACCAGGATCGGCAGCACGAACACGGTCGACAGCCAGGTTGGCAGCTTGATGCGGTAGCGGTTGAGCGCATAGGCAGCAGGAATACCGATCAGCAGTGCCAGGCCGGTCGCAAGGAACGCAAGCTCCAGACTGGTGATGATCGTGCGCTTGAAGGCGCTGATGGCGAAGATGTTTTCGAACCAGCGCAGCGTCAGACCTTGCGGCGGGAAGGTCAGGTAGGTGGTGTCGCTGACCGAGGCGCCGAGCACGATGATCAGCGGCCCCATCAGGAAGATGTAGACCAGGACGGTGAACAGGATCAGCAGGGGATTGATACGGCTGGTCATCATGTCGCCATCGGGTTGAGGCGCCGCGCGATGCGGCTCATGGCAAGAACCACAGTGACAGTGATCACCACCATGATTGCTGCGATTGTGGAGGCGCCGACCCAGTCGAACGAGACCATGGCACGCTGGTACATCAGCGTGCCCATGACCATCTGGCGCTCGCCGCCGAGCAGCTGCGGCGTGGCGTAGGCGGTGAAGGAACCGGTGAAGACGAGCACTGCACCGACGATGAGGCCCGGCACGGCGAGCGGCAGGATCACCTGGCGGAACGTTCCGGCCGGCGTAGCGCCGAGCGAGGCCGAGGCCTGGACGACGTCGTCGGGGATGTTTTCGAGTACGCCGACCAGCGTCAGGATCATCAGCGGCACGAACAGGTAGACCATCGCGACGATAACGGAGCCCTGGGTGTAGAGCATCGACAGCGGCTCGCTGATCGCGCCGATGCTGACGAGGAAGTTGTTCAGGATGCCGTTCTTGCCGAGGATGATCAGCCAGGCAAAGGAGCGCACGACGACGCCGGTCAAGAGCGGGAAGACGGCTGCGATGATCAGGAGGCTCTTCAGCTTGCCAGGCGACTTCGACACGACATAGGCGGTGAGGAAGCCGACGACCAGCGAGATGGCGGTTGTCGCCAGCGAAATCTCGATGGTGCGCCAGAGCACGGTGCGGCGGAAGCCGCTGTTGAAGAAGGCGACGTAGGGCGCGAAGATGCCGCCATCCTCGCCGAAGGTCGTGGCGATCGTAGCGGCCACCGGCAGTATCAGGAATACCAGCACCGCCAGCGTGGCCGGCGCAGCGAGCCACCATCCGGCATATCGTTTCAGCATGAAGTCCGATCTCTTCCAGTTACCAGGGTGCGCGGCACGGAGGCGGCGGCACTTGCGAGCTTGCTAGCCTTCATTGACCAATCGCGAAAGGTGCAGATTGCCGCAAAGTGAGATGCAAGGCGGAAATTGGGGCGGATGCCACCGGAAACGCACAGAAAAAAGGAGGGGCGCGAGGCCCCTCCTTCCGCAGTCTTACATGCCGAACACTTCGTTCCAGCGATCGACCCACTCGGTCTTGGCCGTGTTCATCTTCTCGTAATCGACCTGCTTCAGCGAAGCGATCATGTCGGCGCCGTAGGTCCACAGCTTGGCCTGCTCAGGGGTCAGCTCGACCGCCTTGACGACCGGCGCATCAACACCGTTCTCGGCGGTCTTCTGCTGGACTTCCTTCGACAGCACAAAGTTGATGAACTCATGGGCGAGCTCGACGTTGGCAGCGCCCTTGGGGATGTTGATGGTGTTCAACGTGGCGATGGCGCCATCCGACAGGTTGGCCCAAGCGGCGGTCGGCACGGCGGCCTGGATCTGGGCCAGCGTGAAGTCCTGCGCGATGGCCGCCGAGATCTCGCCGGTCGAGAACAGGTTCACCAGTTCGGAACCGGTGTTGTAGTTCTTGACGACGTTCGGCTTGAGATCCTCGATCGCCTTGAAGGCGGCGTCTGCGTCGGCGAAGGCGTCGACGCCGGCATGGGTGCCAGCCACCATCACGGCCATCGGGCCGGCGGTGGTGGTGATGCCCGGCAGCGACAGCGAGGCCTTGAAGTCTTCCTTCCAGAGGTCGTTCCACGAGGTGATCGGCGCCTTGACCTTGGCGCTGTCATAGATCACGCCGACGCGGCCGATGGTGTAGGCCGGGCCGTACTCGCCCTGCGGTGCCTTGGCGATGTCGTAGAGGCCTTCGAGGTTCGGCACCTTCGACTTGTCGATGGGCTGGAACAGGCCTTCCTTGATGCCGATCTGCGAATAGGCGTCGGTGAAGTAGGCGACGTCGACGCCCTCGCCATTGCGGATCTTGATCTTGTTGAGGCGGTCGGCATTGTTGCCGGTCTCGAACACGACCTCGCAGCCACATTTCTCCTTGAACGGCTTGATGATGTACTCATCGAGCTTGTCGCCGTTGAAGCCCCACCAGGAGATGGTCAGCGTCTTGCCCTGGGCGAGGGCCGGTGCGGCGACGAGCGCCGTCGCGAGGCCGGCAACGCCAGCCGCGAGAAGGGTGTGAAATCGTGTCATGGAAAGCCTCTGTTGTTTGACGCCCTGGCGCCAGGAGGCGCACCGAGGGACGGTTGAGCCTATTTTCGCAGCAGCTAGGGCGCAACTCCAAATGTTGTGCAGCGCACATCATTGTGGGCCAAGCTCAGCCAGTTTTCGTGTCGTCGCCGGTCTGCGCCGCATAAGCTCTGACGGCCGACGCGCAGGCGTCGAGATACGCATAGCCATATCTCATGTCGGGCTCTAGATACGCCCCCTCGCCCCACTCGTTCCAGGCATTGAGGAACACCATCCGCTCAGCTGCGGGATTGGCCCTGGCCCGCAGCATCGCGTGTCCAAGCCAATCCTGAAACAAGGCAGGCGTCGACCCGTGGTAGATCTGGGCCGACGTCGGCCGACGGGCACTGTTGTCCCAGCACGGCATCACACCTGGGTGAACCACCCCAGCAGCGGCCGGCGCGGCCTTTTCGGCCGCCACGACGTCTGGATAGAGACGGATTCGCCCGCCTTTCTTGATCGCCGAAACCGCCAGGCTGCTTTCGATGTTCGGTGTCCTAACACCGTGCGGAGGAAACTCCGACAAGGCATCAAAGCCAGACTCCGCATGGTCAGCGAAGTCGAAGGCATTCGTCGCGATGAGATAGATGCCCGGATATCCCAACCGCTCCATTTCGCCACGCCAGCGCGCTATAGTCGCCTTGAGGTCGGGAAACAGGCTCGCGCGATAAACCGTGAAAACCGGCTTTCCGTCGATCTTCAGATAGCGTGGGTCACGGAAATATCTGTCGAGGCCGCGAATGACAGCGACATCGTCTTCGGCTGAATGTGTTTGCGCCATGAGCAGGTCTTGCTCACGTCCCGACCAGCGCCGCGACCAGGGCTCGTTGGCCCAGCACAGGCAGAATGGCAGATCGAGGTCAGCTGTTTGCAGGTAATGATCAAGCGGACCTTCAAGCAGGCGCTTGCCGCCAAACCAATAAAAGTGGAAGCAAAAGGCCGAGATGCCATACAGCTTGGCAAGTTCCACCTGCCGCTGCATGACCTCGGGCACGCGCAGGTCGTAATAGCCCAGTTCGCCTGGCAGACGCGGCTGATAATGCCCCTCAAAGACCGGGAATGCACGCGCGACATTGCGCCACTCGGTAAAACCCTTGCCCCACCACTCGTCGTTTTCCGGGATTGGATGGAATTGCGGCAGGTAGTAGGCGATCAGGCGCACATCGACGGGCGATGGCCCTTTGCTGGCGATCGGCACATAGTCCGATGGCGGATAGTTCGCCTGCGCGTTGTCGACGTAGCAGTCGTAGAGGCTGCTGGCCGCCGGCCGGTTGGCGGTCGCGGATTTCGCAGCCCCGCGAAGTGCCGTCCACAGCCTGCGCAGCACTGAGGGCTTCTCGCGCCACGGTGCGCCAGACTGAGCATTCATGAATGTTTTCCAAAGTTACCGATGGGGTCGCCGTTCAGCCCGCGCATGAATCCTTGGAGCTTGGCACGGCGCGCCTTATTGAACAGCACATGTGGCATCAGCAATCTCAGCCGCGTGCGGTAGCGCTCTGCAGGCAGATCCAGCGGGCGCTTATGCTTGTTCATGACATAGACCAGCGAGCGGCCCATGGCCTCGCCCTTGATCCGGCCGGACTCGATCGAGCGCGCGCTGGAGTTCCCTTCCGCATGGTCGACAACAGCTTTCGCGGCGAGTTGCAACTCGATGCCGGCCTGACGCAGCCGCAGACTGAGGTCATCGTCTTCGTGAAACAGGAAGATTTCCCGGTCGAAGCCACCGATCTGCTCGAAATGTTCGCGGCGAATGAAAATACAGGCGCCGTGCAGAACCGGGATGATGCAATCACCTTGAGGCGGCGCTCCGCGCCAGGACTCCGATTGCGGCAGCAGCCTCGACCAGCGCTTGAACCTCCGCCGCGCTCCGGAAAAAAACTGCGGATTGAACGCGGCATTGGGATAGGCATTGGCAGCAGAGACTAGCGCCTCGACGGCACCGGCTTTGATCCTGAGGTCAGGATTGACAAAGAGCAGGAACGTCGCGGTGCCGGCAGCTGCACCGACATTGCAGGCACCGCCGTAGCCGATGTTGTTGCCGATTTCGACCACCGTCGCCCCACTGGCGGACGCAAGCGCGACTGAATCGTCAGAACTGGCGTTATCGGCAACAATGACATTCACGCAATCGGGAACGCTTCTCATGAATGCGCCCATTACGCGCCCACTGTTATGGGTAACGACAACCAGATCGACATCTATCTTCATGCGCTAGTCAGCTTCGCTCCATATGCGCCGCGTTCGGCAGTCGACGCCGCCAATCCAACGCCTCAAACAGCTCACATCCAAGCCAAATTGTCCGGGAAATCGGCAATGTCAATCTTGGTGACAGCTCAAGTGCTGGCCCTCAACTCCACCACCAATGCTCGCACCCTGTCTTTCCACTGACCGGCGCGATAGCCGAAGTCGCTGGCGAAGGCGTCCGAATTGAGTTCCGAGTTTGCCGGACGCGCGGCCTTGGCCGGCCATTGGTCGCTGCCGACCGGCTCGACCGTAGCCGACGGTCCGCCAAGCGAGGCGCTGACCGCCAACACGTGGCTTGCCAGTTCATGCCAGCTTGCCCGGCCTTGGCCGGCGAGATGGTAGAGGCCTTTGGGAAAGCCGCCTTCGCGGCGCCAAAGCGTTGCCGCTGCCAACAGACCGTCGGCCAGATCATGGGCTTCGGTCGGGTTGCCGAACTGGTCGGCTACCACCTTGAGGTGATCGCGGGTCGCTGCCAATGACAACATCGTCTTGACGAAATTGCGGCCATGGCGGCTGACCACCCAGGCGGTGCGGACGATCAGATGATCGGGATTGCCGCTGCGCACCGCGTCTTCGCCGGCAAGTTTGCTGCGACCATAGACGGTCTGCGGATTGGGCAAGTCGGTCTCGACATAGGGGCGCGCAGAGCTGCCGTCGAAGACATAGTCGGTGGAGACCTGGATCAGCGGAATGCCGGCGAGCCTGGTCAGCCGCGCAAGGTCTGCGGGCGCCTCGGCGTTGAGGCGAAAGGCCCGCTCGGGCTCGTCCTCCTGCTGGTCGACGCCGGTATGCGCCGCCGCATTGATCACCATGTCGGGGGCGACCGATTTCAGGACCGGCGCGAAGGTCGCGAGATTTTCAAGGTCGAGATCGGGCCGCCCGACAAGCACGATCTCGGCCTGCCCCTTTGCCTGCTCGCTGAGCGAGCGGGCCAGTTGGCCCGACGTTCCGGTGACCAGGATCTTCACTTGGCGCCGACCAGTCCCTGGCGGGTGCCGTCGAAGCGCTGTGTTCGGATCGGCCGCCACCACCAGCCATTGGCCAGATACCAGTCGATGGTCCTGGCAAGGCCGGTCTCGAAGGTTTCCTCGGGCGTCCAGCCGAGCTCCTTTTCGCTCTTGGTCGGGTCGATGGCATAACGGCGGTCATGGCCCGGGCGGTCGGTGACATAGGTGATGAGGTCGAGATGGGATTGACCGCCAGCCCGTGGCCGGCGCGCGTCGAGCAGGGCGCAGATGGTCTCAACGACCTCAAGATTGGTGCGCTCGGCGCGGCCGCCGATGTTGTAGCTTTCGCCAACCCGGCCCCTGGTCATCACCGCTTCCAGCGCCTTGGCGTGGTCTTCGACAAACAGCCAGTCACGCACATTGGCGCCCTTGCCGTAGACCGGCAGCGGCTGCTCGTCCAGCGCATTGGCAATGACCAGCGGGATCAGCTTTTCGGGGAAATGATAAGGTCCGTAATTGTTGGAGCAGTTGGACAGCACCACCGGCAGTCCGTAGGTCTCGTGCCAGGCGCGAACGAAATGATCGGATGCCGCCTTCGAGGCCGAATAGGGCGATGACGGCTTGTAGGGCGATTCCTCGGTGAAGACGCCGGAATCGAAGGGCAGGTCGCCGAAAACCTCGTCGGTCGAAACGTGATGGAAGCGGAAGCGCCTGCGCGCCTCGTCGCTAAGGCCACGCCAATGGTCGAGCACGGCCGACAAAAGGCTTGCGGTGCCCACGACATTGGTGGTGACAAAAGCCATCGGCCCGTCGATCGAGCGGTCGACATGGCTTTCGGCCGCCAGATGCATCACCAGTTCGATCTTCTCGTCGGCCAGGATCTTGCGCACCGTGTCGGTGTCGCAGATGTCGGCGTGGTAAAAGGCATAGTTCGGATTGCCGTCGAGATCGCGCAGCGAGGTCAGGTTGCCGGCATAGGTCAGCTTGTCGAGGTTGACGACACGGTAGTTGCCGGTGCCGGCCAGATGGCGGCAGACGGCCGAACCGATGAAACCGGCACCGCCGGTGACCAGAACAGTTTGGACAGCTTGCTTCACGAATAGACAAATCCGGTTTCGACTTCAGCCAGCAAGGGTGCCGCAGCATCCTTCGCCGACAGGGTCATTTCAGCTGTTGGCACCGGCCAGTCAACCGCAATGTCGGGGTCGTCAAAGCGGATCGAGCGGTCATGCGGCTGCGAATAGGGCGCCGACACCTTGTAGACGACCTCGGTGTCGGGCTCGAGCGTGACGAAACCATGCGCGAACCCCTTGGGCACCAGGATCTGGTTCCAGTCCTTGCCGGACAGCGTCAGCCCGACCCATTTGCCATAGCTTGGCGAACCCTTGCGGATATCGACGGCGACATCGAAGATCGAGCCGCTGAGCACCCGCACCAGCTTGTCCTGGGCGAAGGGCGGCGTCTGGAAATGCAAGCCGCGCATGACCCCGCGCGCCCGCGAAAACGACTGGTTGTCCTGGACGAAGTCGACGTCGATGCCGGCAGAGGCAAGCTTCTCGGCGTTCCAGGTCTCGGAAAAGAAGCCGCGCTCGTCTTCGAATTTGGCCGGCCGGATCTCGAAGACTCCGTCCAGGCCAAGCTTGCGCACCTCAACCATGGGAAATCTCCCTGACGCGGCGTTCGAGATAACGCGCATACTCGGTCTTGCCGAGCGAGGCGGCCCGGCGCAGCACCTCGTCGTCGCTGAGCCAGCCCAGTTCAAAGCCGATCTCTTCGGGACACATGATCTTGATGCCCTGGCGATGTTCGATCGTGCGCACGAAGGACGAGGCGTCGTGCAGGCTGTCGTGGGTTCCGGTGTCGAGCCAGGCATAACCGCGGCCCAGCCGCACCACATGCAGCTTGCCCTGGTCAAGATAGGTGCGGTTGACGTCGGTGATCTCGAGTTCGCCACGCGGCGACGGCTTGATCGACGCGGCGATGTCGACGACCGAATTGTCATAGAAATAAAGCCCGGTGACCGCCCAGTTCGACTTCGGCTCAACCGGCTTTTCTTCGATCGTCAGCGCCTGCTGGGTCGCCTTGTCGAAGCTGACAACGCCGTAGCGCTGCGGATCCTCGACCTGGTAGGCAAACACCGAAGCGCCGCTTTCGCGGCCCACCGCTGTGCGGCAGCGCTCGGAAAGCCCGTCGCCGTAAAAGATGTTGTCGCCCAGGATCAGTGCCACCGCACTGTTGCCGACGAACTCGCGCCCGATGATGAAGGCTTCGGCGAGCCCGTTGGGCTGTGGCTGCGCGGCATAAGAAAACGACACGCCAAAGGCCGAGCCGTCGCCCAAAAGCTGCTGGAACTGCGGCAGATCGCGCGGCGTCGAGATGATCAGGATGTCGCGGATCCCCGCCAGCATCAGAACGCCGAGCGGGTAATAGATCATCGGCTTGTCGTAGATCGGCAGGATCTGCTTGGAAACCGCGAGCGTGGCTGGGTAGAGCCTCGTGCCACTACCACCGGCTAGTATGATGCCCTTCAATTTTGGATTCCCGATCTCGTTGCCTTGACCCCCGTCCGGCTGACTTTTGCAATAGACCGTATGGCCGCGGCAAACAAGACACCACACACCTCGGCCACAATGGTGCGCGGATTTGGGTTCATCAGACAATAGGTGGGGAATAACAGTCCGCCTCCGATCCTGGACTGGCCCTGCGCATTGAAAGGCACCAATATGACTCAGGCTTTACCTACTTATGCTTATCTTGTGTTCCTCGCTGTCGTTGCGTGGATTTCCCCTGCAGCTGGAGATGAAATGCTCGAACGCGAACTGCACGCAATGTCGGCGGAGGGCGACGTACCCGCTATCCAGAAGCTTCTGGCCAAAGGCGTCAGCATCGACGCCCGCGACCAGAGCGGTCGCACCGCACTTCTGGTCGCTACCCATGCCAATCAGGTCGAGGCTGCAAAGGTGCTGATCGACGCAGGCGCGGACGTCAACGCCAAAGACGCCATCAGCGACAGCCCCTACCTCTATGCCGGCGCTCGCGGCCATCTGGAAATCCTGCGCATGACGCTTGTGCATGGCGCCGATCTCAAGAGCACCAACCGTTATGGTGGCACGGCCCTTATCCCGGCCGCCGAACGCGGCCATGTTGAAACCGTGCGCGCTCTGATTGAGGCCGGCGTCGACGTAGACCATGTCAACAACCTCAACTGGACGGCCCTGCTGGAAGCCATCGTACTCGGCGACGGCGGCCCTCGCCACGTTGCGATCGTCAAGCTGCTCGTCGATGCGGGCGCGGACGTCAACCTCGCCGACGGCGAAGGTGTGACGCCGCTTCAAAACGCGCGCAAGCATGGCTTCGGCGACATCGAAAAAATCCTGGTCGCCGCCGGCGCGCGGTAGGAGCCTGGGTATACGAAGCTATCAACGCCTGCGGCCGCAGTCGCCTGAACAGGAAAGGAGCGTCGTGCAAGAACCGGCAAAGGGTCCGCTCGCGGGTATCCGCATCGTCGAATTCATCGGCCTCGGCCCGGCTCCGTTCGCCGCCATGCAATTCGCCGACATGGGCGCGGACGTCATCCGTATAGCCCGGCCAGGCGCGACGCCGGCTCTCCCTGACCCCATTTCCGGACGTGGACGGCCTACGGTTGAGGCCGATCTGAAAAGCCCCGGCGACGTCGAGGCGGTGCGAAAACTGGTCGATCATGCCGATGCACTCATCGAAGGGTTCCGGCCGGGCGTCATGGAACGGCTTGGGCTTGGTCCGGAGCCGCTGTTCGAGCGCAATCCTCGCCTCGTCTACGGCCGCATGACCGGTTGGGGCCAGTCTGGGCCATTGTCAGCTCAAGCCGGTCACGACATCAACTTCATCGCGATCACAGGCGCGCTCGCCGCGATCGGGCCTGCCGAGCGGCCGTTGCCGCCGCTCAACCTTGTCGGCGACTTCGGCGGCGGCGCGATGTTCCTTGTCAGTGGCATGCTGGCGGCACTTGTTTGCGCGCAACGCAACGGAACCGGGCAAGTGGTGGACAGTGCGATCTGCGACGGCACCATTCAGCTGATGACCATGGCCCATGACATGGCTGCCGCAGGGCATTGGAGAGCTGAGCGCGAGGCCAATCTGCTTGACGGCGGCGCCCCCTACTACGGCACCTATGAATGCGCAGATGGCGTGCATATCGCCGTTGGACCGATCGAGCCGCAATTCTTCGAGCTGTTTCGCGAGGCGATCGGCCTGAGCGAAGATGCGCACCTTCTGCGCGCGGACCCACGCAACTGGCCAGCCCTTCGCGATAACATCGCAACGCTGATCCGCACCCGCAAAAGCACTGAATGGCTGGCCTTGCTTGAACATTCCGACGCCTGCGTTTCGCCGGTGCTCGACCTCTACGAGGCGGCAGAACATCCGCATCTTGTCGCCCGGCAGAGCTTCGTCGAGCTCGACGGCATCACTCAGCCGGCTCCTGCACCGCGCTTTTCCGCGACACCGACACAAGCGCGCGCCCGTCCTCGCGACCTGCTATCGCTGGCCGACGCGATCCAAGCTTGGACGGGCAAATAGCGCAGGCGTCGGCCTGGTCGTAAGCTCTGACCAACCCCATCAGGGTCCTATTCTCCGCAACATCGCAGTGCGGCACAAGAACATAGCGCCACGGCTTTCCGCCATGCTGTTGTGCATGATCGCTCGCAAACGCACACCATGCCACGGCAGCATCGCGCTTGGCGCGAACGTCGGCGTCATCCATGCTCCTCGTCGCCTTGATTTCGATGATCAGCAGCTGCGCGTCCGTTTCCGCGACGAAGTCAGGTACATACTGCGCCTCGTTGGCTCCCAGCCTGTAGACGAGTTGCAACTGGTTCCATGCGGGCCGCATCCACTTGTTCGCATCTCGATCAACGATGACGGCCATCCTTCGCTCGGCATCGGAGTCGAATTTCTGGAACCGGTAAAGACACCGACTGAAGCCGGTAAAGTAAAGACGCGCGATATTGGTCTTGTCCGGCGGCGAGCGGTAGTCGACAGGTGCTTCCCCAGCAGCGGCGGTGAAGCTGACAGCACGCAAGGCGGTGAAGGCTCGCGTGATTTGCAGATTGACGCTTGGCGTCTCGCACTCTCGGCGATGCTGTTGCATTTGCCCCTGTATGGCGCGGGCGATCTCACCGCCCCTCAGGTTCAAGAGCCCGCGCAATTCGTCTTCGGATAACCTCGTCCGCAAATGTCGCACGTATTGGCCAGCGAGGTCATAGAGCAGATCGGCGTGGAGGTCATAAGCGACGCAATCCAACTCTGCCAGCAGGTCTACAAGGTCATCCTTGGCACTTCCGGTCTTCATATGCATGACTGGCGGCATGCCGATGCGTTCGACAGTCCCTGTCCGCAAATGCGCAAGCCACAGCGCCTCGCTCGGCACATCGTTGGGCAGCACGCTCACGTCCAACTTGAAGTGCTGATACGAAAATGCGGCCTGCTGGCGGTCTGTCGGCACAATTCTGGGTATGCCGATTGAGTGCTCGACGACGTCGCCGACAACCCTTTCGATCAAACCTTCAAGGTCGAGCTGGCAGTGTTCCTGCAGCGGACGCATGCGGCGAACCTTGTCGCGCAAGATGAGCCGAACAGACGGATGGTTGAGGTCTTGAATGCAGGCGACGGTATCGAGTTCGACTTCGAGCTCGCCGATAGCTCGCAGGATCAATTGCAGATAGGGCCGTTCAGCATCCGAGAATCGTACCCGTATCCTTTCAGCCGCCTCGCCTTCGCCCAAACCAAGTCCTGCAATCAGGTTTGGTTCGCACACGACCGTCGCAGGACCTGGTGTAAAAGCACCGTCGGCAACGACAACTTCGCGCAACTGGAAAGGTGAGCCGGGACGCCGAGCCTCATCGACGAACTCCTGAAAGCGGTCATGTGCGACAATGTTCAGCCGGTCTATCGCCGCAACGCCGGTGCGCTTCCCATAGGGGAGACGCGAGCCGCGTCCCACGGCCTGCACCACCAGTGTCCAAGAATGCCCCGCCCGCAGCGGCACGATGGTGTAGAGATTGCGGACGTCCCATCCTATGCCCAGCATGTTGACGTGAATGACAATCTCGGTCGGCTCGTCTGTGCGCTCGACCTCAAGTAGCCGTTTGATTGTTTCTTCTTCCCTGAAGCTCGAATCGACCTGGATGACCTTGCCGGCATAGCGGCCATCACAGAACGCTTGGGAAGCAATCAAACGCATCAGCGAAGCTGCGTGCGACGTATCGCGTGCAAGGACCAGAATGATGGGCTTGATCAACTCCCGCCCAGTCTGCCGCGCAAAGGTCACCAGTTCAGATTTGGTGTTTTCGTGGACAAGGATGGCATCGTCTAGCTTGAGACGCTCGCACTCTTCGGGGGACATGTTGGCCGCTTTGAAGTTCTCGCGGGTGACGACCGACGGCTCCTTGACGAAGCCATCCACCATGGCCTGCGCAAACGGATAGTCGTAGACGACGTTTTTGAACGGGCGCCGGCTCGGTGCCTTGCCTGTGAATGGTGTTGCCGTGAGTTCGAGCCCGAGCATCGGCTGCAGTGCATTTAGCGTGCGCGCTCCCTCCGCGCCACGATAGCAGTGCGCCTCGTCCATCAGCAGAACCAGATCTTTGAGGCCGGAGAGATAGTCGTATGGGCTTTCGCCGATTTCTTCTCGGAAACGCGTGGTCTTCGAATATCTGCCCCCACGAAAATCGGCATTCAACTTGGCGATGGTGAAGATGTAGATCGCCGGGGTCAAAAGGCCGCTGCCGCGACGGATCTCCTGCCCGAGATTTTCAGCCGTGATCACTCTGGGCGGGGACACGACAAAATCAGGAACAGCTTTGAGGACGTACTCCGGGCTGGTTGGCGCAAAGTCGGTGATCAATTTTTCGTAGATTGTCACGTTCGGTGCTACGATCAGGAAGTTCCTGAAGCGGTGCAGCGACTGCAGATAGGCAATAGACGCGCCCATCAATTGTGTCTTGCCAACCCCGGTGGCAAGCGCAAAGCAGAAACTGGGAAAGTTGCGGTCAAAGCCTGCAAAGGCTGGATAGCATGCCTGTACTGCCGCCTGAGCGTCGCGGAGGTCGGAAGCCACGCCTGCTGAGATATGGCGCAACGGGAGCAGTTTGGTCAGGCGGGCTAGGATGGCGAGCGCCTGCCTTTGCGGCGCCCGCAGTCGCATCCGTTCGGCAATCGCCTCTACATTCCGCTCGGACATGCCTCCCAGGCCTCCAACATTATCCGTATCGATCGGCCCCTAGATCTCGTCCGCCTGCACGCCATTCCCTGACGCCAGCGCAAAGCTGTAGTTGTCGCAGCCCATATCGAAGTGCTGCACCAGCTCTCTGGTGATTTTTCGAACATCAAGATTGTCCAAGCGTCCGGTCGCTGGCCAGTTGAACGCACTGCACATGACGCGAAGGGTATTGCCCGGCCCAACCTCCTCGCTCAGTTGCCTCAAGTCGCAGGCCGAAAGCTCGCGGCGCGTGACATAGATGAAGTCACGCTCGGTCGAAAACCCATGCCGCCAATAGGTCGTATCCCTCGGCATGCGGGTGAAACCAAGTGCCTTGCATACTGCCTCGATGAGCATTTCGTCATCGAACAAGGGTGAAAGGACATGGCGCCCGTGGGCATCGTACTCGAACAGTGACGGTGCCAGCCGGCAATACTGGAACGAGCCACCACCCTTCCAGCCGGTAGAACGGGTGACCCCGCCGTCATCCGTCCCGTCGATCACCTTGCGTAGACGCGGCAAGATATGGCTGTGGCAATGCGCGCCGAGTTCGACCATGATCCAGCGCCGCCCCATCTTATGTGCAACGGCACCGGTGGTTCCGGATCCAGCGAACGAATCCAGGACCAGATCTCCCGTACAGGTCGCAATCTCCAAGATTCGCTTCACCAGGCGTTCCGGCTTGGGCGTGGCAAAGGCATTGTCCGCGCCAAAGAGCGCGATGCTTTCCTTCTTGGCTTCCTGATTGTGCCCGACCTCCTCATTCTCCCACCAACTCCAAGACGTCACATCCTCGTGCTCCGACAGGAAGGTCTTGCGTCGAGGAACACCCAGCTGGTCCTTGCCGAACCAGATCCGGTTTTCGGCGACTAGCTCGCGAAAGACCTCCTCGGTATTCTTCCAGCAAGTGCCCACGGCCGGCCGGTAAGCAGCACCGCCCGGTGTCACGATTTCGTACATCTGGTTGGGTCGAAAGCCTTGCGCCGAGTAGTCCGAAGACGCCCACGGTCCTCGCGGATCCGCATCAGGGTTCTTGAACGCCTTTCGCTGGCTGTCGCTTCGCCGAATCCTGTTGAACGCCAGCCGCGCCAAGTCCTTCGCATAGACCAGGACGTGGTCGTGAGCACCCCCAAGGCGCAACCGGGCATCCGGCAAGGTCCGCTTTTGCCAGACAACATTTGCGACGAAATTGCGCCGGCCAAAGATCTCGTCGCACATCACCTTGAGATAATGCGCCTCATTGTCGTCGATCGCGATCCACAACGATCCGTCCAGCGTCAGCAGGTTGCGAATCAACTCAAGCCGGTCCCGCATTAGTCCAAGCCAGAGCGAATGCTCCAATCCGTCGTCATACTGCTCAAAGGCGCTACCGGTATTGTACGGTGGATCGATGAAACAACATTTGACCTTGCCCCCGAACTCCTGCTCCAGCGCTTTCAGGGCCAGGAGATTGTCACCGAAGATGAGACGATTCTCGTAGCCTGACGCATGGCGCGGGTATGAACGGTCGGGATCGTCATGCAGAATGCGAGGCTCGAGTTTCGGACGCTTGTCCTTGTTGATCCAGACGAGCTCCAGGCGCGGTTTGCGGATCTGTTCCGACGATTGCACCCTGCCTCTCCCCCGCGTTTGTTAGAGCATTGCATGCTATTTATACGCGTATGTCAATCATCATTACACTAATATGTTGCATAATCTCTGGTAGCTAAGGGGCTAAAAACGCAAAAAGCCGCCGGGTTCACCGGCGGCTTCAGCATACTTTGACCTGGACACTGCGCCCAGGCGAGAAAGCCTTAGATCGCGGCTTCCAGCGTCGACAGATGGTTGAGATAGGCTTCCGCCTTGGTGCGGGCCTGATCTTCCTTGGCGTCCGAGACGTCCTCGCGCGCTTCCTGGATACGACGCAGCAATTCCGCGCGATCGATATCCTTGACTGGCGTTGCCGATTCAGCGAGCAGCGTGCAGCCAGCCGGAACGATGTCGGCGAAACCGCCGAACACGACGTAGCGCTCTTCCTTGCCGGCAACGGTCTTCACTGTCACCACACCCGGTTTGATCGTGGTCATGACCGGCGCATGGTTGGCCATGACAGTCATTTCGCCCTCCGCACCCGGAATGACGACGGACTCGACCTGCTCCGAAACGAGCAGACGCTCGGGCGAGACCAGTTCGAATTTGAAAGCTTCAGCCATGGTGTCTCACAAATGCTTGGACGGAGTTCCGAGCAGAGCTGCCCGAAAGTCGGGCAGTGATCGGCGCGACAGCGCGGACCTTGGGGCCCGCGCTGCTGCTTTTTTGATTATGCCGCTTCAGCAGCCAGGCGCTGGGCCTTCTCGATCGCCATGTCGATGCCGCCGACCATGTAGAAGGCAGCTTCCGGCAGGTGATCGTACTCGCCGTCGACCAGGCCCTTGAAGCTCTTGATCGTGTCTTCGAGCGGAACCAGCTGGCCGGGCGAACCGGTGAACACTTCGGCGACGAAGAACGGCTGGGACAGGAAGCGCTCGATCTTGCGGGCGCGGGCGACCGTGATCTTGTCCTCTTCCGACAGCTCGTCCATGCCCAGGATGGCGATGATGTCCTGCAGCGACTTGTAGCGCTGGAGGATTTCCTGAACGCGACGGGCGACCGAGTAGTGCTCTTCGCCGACGATCAGCGGATCGAGCATGCGCGACGTCGAGTCGAGCGGATCCACGGCCGGGTAGATGCCCTTTTCCGAGATGGCGCGGTTGAGAACCGTCGTCGCGTCAAGGTGCGCGAAGGAGGTTGCCGGCGCCGGATCGGTCAAGTCGTCGGCGGGCACGTAAATTGCCTGCACCGAGGTGATCGAGCCCTTGTTGGTGGTGGTGATGCGTTCCTGCATCGCGCCCATGTCGGTCGACAGCGTCGGCTGATAGCCCACGGCAGAAGGAATACGGCCGAGCAGAGCCGACACTTCCGAACCCGCCTGGGTGAAGCGGAAGATGTTGTCGACGAAGAACAGCACGTCCTGACCCTGGTCGCGGAAGTGCTCGGCGATCGTCAGGCCCGACAGGGCGACGCGGGCGCGCGCACCAGGCGGCTCGTTCATCTGGCCGAACACCAAGGCGCACTTGGAGCCTTCAGTCGAGCCGTTGTTTTCGTGCGGGTCCTTGTTGACGCCCGACTCGATCATTTCGTGATAGAGATCGTTGCCCTCGCGGGTGCGCTCGCCGACGCCGGCGAACACCGAGTAACCACCATGCGCCTTGGCGACGTTGTTGATCAGTTCCTGGATCAGAACGGTCTTGCCGACGCCAGCACCACCGAACAGGCCGATCTTGCCGCCGCGGGCGTAAGGTGCCAGCAGGTCGACCACCTTGATGCCGGTGACGAGGATCTGTGCTTCCGTCGACTGGTCGACATAGGCAGGCGCTTCCTGGTGGATGGCGCGCTTCGACTTGGTCTTGACCGGGCCGGCTTCGTCGACGGGTTCGCCGATGACGTTCATGATGCGGCCGAGCGTCTCGTCGCCGACCGGAACCATGATCGGCGAACCGGTGTCGCGAACGGCCTGGCCACGGACGAGGCCTTCCGAAATATCCATGGCGATGCAGCGAACGGTGTTTTCGCCGAGGTGCTGAGCCACTTCGAGGATCAGGCGGTTGTCGCCGTTCATCGTCTCGAGCGCGTTCAGGATCGGCGGAAGTTCGCCGTCGAACTGAACGTCGACGACGGCGCCGATGACCTGCGAGACGCGGCCGGCGCCCGTGGCGACGACCGCCGACTTTTCGACCTTGGCAGCGGCTGCCTTGGCAGGCGCCGCCTTCTTTGCTGCCGGGGCCTTTTCCGCCGCCGGAGCGGCTTTCGGAGTAGCTGCTTTAGCCATCGTTCTAACCTCTGTGTCCGTTCGTTGTTTCACGCGGACCCGCCTTGCGGCGGGCCATCACGTGGCTAGAGCGCTTCGGCGCCCGAAATAATCTCGATCAGTTCCTTGGTGATCTGGGCCTGACGCTGGCGGTTGTACGTGATCGTCAGCTTGTTGATCATGTCGCCTGCGTTGCGCGTGGCGTTGTCCATCGCGCTCATCTTGGCACCCATCTCGCCGGCCGCATTCTCGAGCAGCGCACGGAAGATCTGCACCGAAATGTTGCGCGGAATGAGATCGCCGAGGATTTCGCCCGGCTCAGGCTCGTATTCATAGACAGCACCGCCGCTGGTCGAAGCGTCGGCAGCCGATGTCGGCGCTGCCGCCGGAATGACCTGCTGTGCGGTCGGTACCTGGCTGATCACCGACTTGAACTCGGAGTAGAACAGCGTGCAGACGTCGAAGGCACCCTGGTTGAACAGGGTGATCACCTTCTTGGCGATCATGTCGGCATGAACAAAGCCAACCTGCTTGGCATCGCGCAGTTCGACGCGATCGATGATCAGCGAGGCGAAATCGCGACGCAGGACATCGTAGCCCTTCTTGCCGACGGTGATGATCTTGACCGTCTTGCCCGAGGCCTGGAGCTTGCGGACATGGTCGCGAGCCAGACGCGAGATCTGGCTATTGAAGCCGCCGCACAGGCCGCGCTCGGCTGTGCAGACGACGAGCAGATGCACGTCGTCCTTGCCGGTGCCGGTCATCAGCGCCGGAGCATCGCCACCGCCGCCGACAGCCTGGGCGATGTTCGCGAGAACCGCACCCATGCGCTGCGAATAGGGACGCGCGGCTTCCGCAGCTTCCTGGGCACGACGCAGCTTCGCCGCGGCGACCATCTGCATCGCCTTGGTGATCTTCTGCGTCGCCTTGACCGAGGCGATACGGTTGCGGAGGTCTTTTAGCGAGGCCATGCCTTATCCGTCAGTGTCAGGCGAAGTTTTTCGCGAAAGCGTCGATGTGTTCCTTCAGCTTGCCGCGGAGAGCGTCGCTGAGCGCCTTCTCCGTACGGATGCCGTCCAGAACGTCCTTGCCGTCCGAGCGCATGTGCGACAGCAGGCCCTGCTCGAACTTGCCAACCTTGTCCAGCGGCAGCTTGTCGAGATAGCCGTTGACGCCCGCGAAGATCACAGCGACCTGCTCTTCGGTCTTGAGCGGCGAGAACTGCGGCTGCTTGAGCAGCTCGGTCAGACGCGCACCGCGGTTTAGCAGACGCTGGGTAGCGGCATCGAGGTCGGAGCCGAACTGCGCGAATGCCGCCATTTCGCGGTACTGCGCGAGCTCGCCCTTGATCGAGCCTGCAACCTGCTTCATCGCCTTGATCTGGGCCGACGAGCCGACGCGAGACACCGAAAGACCGACGTTCACGGCAGGACGGATGCCCTGGAAGAACAGGTTGGTCTCGAGGAAGATCTGGCCGTCGGTGATCGAGATCACGTTGGTCGGAATGTAGGCCGACACGTCGTTGGCCTGCGTTTCGATGACCGGTAGCGCGGTGAGCGAGCCCGAGCCGTTCTCGTCGTTCAGCTTGGCCGAACGCTCGAGCAGGCGCGAGTGCAGATAGAAGACGTCGCCCGGGTAGGCTTCGCGGCCCGGCGGGCGGCGCAGCAGCAGCGACATCTGGCGGTAGGCGACAGCCTGCTTGGACAGATCGTCATAGCCGATCAGCGCGTGCATGCCGTTGTCGCGGAAATATTCGCCCATGGCGCAACCAGCGAACGGAGCCAGGAACTGCATCGGAGCCGGATCGGAAGCGGTTGCCGCGATGATGATCGAGTATTCGAGCGCGCCGCGCTCTTCGAGCACCTTCACGAACTGCGCGACGGTCGAGCGCTTCTGGCCGACAGCGACGTAGACGCAGAACAACTTTTCCTTTTCCGGACCAGCGACGTGGATCGCCTTCTGGTTCAGGATGGTGTCGAGAATGATGGCGGTCTTGCCGGTCTGACGGTCACCGATGACCAGCTCGCGCTGGCCGCGGCCGACCGGGATGAGCGCGTCGATGGCCTTGAGGCCGGTCGACATCGGCTCGTGAACCGACTTGCGGGGGATGATGCCGGGCGCCTTGACGTCGACGCGGCGACGCTCTTTTGCCTTGATCGGGCCCTTGCCGTCGATCGGGTTGCCGAGCGCGTCGACGACGCGGCCGAGCAGCTCGGGACCAACGGGGACGTCGACGATCGAGCCGGTACGCTTGACGGTGTCGCCTTCCTTGATGTCGCGGTCGGCACCGAAGATGACGACGCCGACGTTGTCGCTTTCAAGGTTCAGCGCCATGCCGCGGATGCCGCCCGGGAACTCGACCATTTCGCCCGCCTGGACGTTATCGAGACCGTACACGCGGGCGATACCGTCACCCACCGACAGAACCTGACCAACTTCGGAGACTTCGGCTTCCTTGCCGAAATTCTTGATCTGGTCTTTCAGAATTGCGGAAATTTCCGCGGCGCGGATGTCCATCAGCCGACCTCTTTCAGTGCAAGCTTGAGCGAATTGAGTTTGGTTTTGAGCGACGTATCGATCTGGCGCGAGCCCATCTTCACGATCAGGCCGCCGAGCAGCGAAGGATCGACGGCAACCGAGATCGCCACATCCTTGCCGGCGACGCTTTTCAGCGCCGTCTTGAGTTCAGTCTGCTGAGCGGCCGTCAGCGCATGCGCCGACGTCACTTCAGCCGAAGCCTCGCCACGATGCTCGGCAGCGATCTGGCGGAACGCCTTGATCATGCCGGGCAGGGCAAACAGGCGGCGATTGCGCGCCACGAGGCGGAGGAAATTGCCAGCCAGACCGGCGATCTTGGCCTTGTCGGCGATCGCGGCAATGGCCTTTTCCTGCTCTTCGCCGGAAAAGACCGGGCTCTTGATCAGGCGATCGAGTTCGGCACTGCCATCGAGCAGCGCAGCGAAACGACCGAGGTCGGCTTCTACCTTTGCAACAGCGCCTGCTTCGAGCGCGAGATCGAACAACGACCCCGCATAGCGCTCAGCAACACCGGAGATTGGCGAGGAAGATTGGGTCACGGACCGTCTTTTCTCTTGTCTGACAGGCCGCAAGATTGTTGGCGTGAGCGTTAGACTCTAGCTAAATCTTTGACCTTACTGCGTTTTTTGACCCCGGAGCTCGCGTCAGCCGCATCCCCCCGGCCGAAAGTCGATTGCCGTCTAGCACAGGCTTTTGAGGACCGCAACACTTCCTCTAACAGCCATTTCAGGCACTATTGTCGCATCTTGCGCGAAGTGGCCGCTGCTCGATGGCGATTCACGGCCAGAAGCCGAAAACAAACCCCAGCGGAAGGGCAGCCAGTGCCAGTTCGATAATGATGGCCACCCAGTTGTACGGGGTGTTGGCGCCGTCGGACATCATCGCGACGATACGACCGAAGGCCGTGAACAGCCAGGACACACCGAGCGCCATGTAAAGCCATGGCTGGGCGAGTAGAATCGCACACAGTCCAACGCCGAGGAAAAAACCGGCCATGGTGGCGCGCCCTTGGGCAATGGCTTCCGGGTTGTCGGGACGGGCCTGCAGCCTGAGCAGGCGAAAGGCGATTCTCGGGGCAAAAAACAAGATGACGCCGAACAGCAGCGTGACCGCCGCCGAGCTCCACGCCAGCCACTCGCCCTGGCTCGTAGGCCACGGAAACGCGAACTCCATCTTCCCCCTCCGATGAGTGCGCCGCATCTCCAAACCTGCGGCGAATCCGCGGCGATCATAGCCGACGCCGTGCCCAGCGCCAGAGCGCAACTGACTGTGCCAGCACAAACGGATATGCTGTGTTAGAGGAGCCCCTGGAGGGGACCATGGCAGTACCGGAAAGGATCATCTGGGCGATCGGCCATCTCGACATCGGGCCAGGCGACAGGCTGCTGGAAATCGGCTGTGGACGCGGCGTCGCCATGGCGGAGATTACGCCGCTCCTGATCGACGGTCACATCACCGGCTTGGACCGATCAGACAGCGCAGTCAGTTCGGCCGAGGACAAGAACCGGGCGGCCATCACTTCGGGCAAGGCGGCCGTTGTCCAAGGTGCTCTCGCGGACTGGTCCGGCCAGGACCGGCGCTTCGACAAGGTGTTCGCCATCAACGTCAACCTGTTCTGGCTCGAAGCCGCGCGCGAGCTCAAGCTGATCCGCTCCTTGCTTGCGCCGCAGGGGCGCCTGTTGCTGTTCTTCGAGCCGCCAAATGCCGAACAGATACCGACCATCGAGCGCGCGGTTGCGGTGCGCCTCAGCGCGGCCGGTTACGCGCTTGAAACAACGATGCATGGCCCAACATCGAAACCGCCGCTGCTTGGAATGGTTGCAAGACCGGCAGCGTAGCCGAATCACAAGAAGCTCTGCGGGTCGATATCCACCTGCACGCGGACCGAGCCGCGCACCTTCGGCCCGGCAGCCAGCAGCGCGCGGATGTAGCCCTGAATGTCTGCCTTGCGGTCCGCCTGCACCAGCAGCCGGAAGCGGTGGCGCCCACCGATCAAGGCCAGAGGCGCTTCGGCGGGACCGAGCACATGGACGTCCCTTGCAACCTGGGCCGCTCGCCGTAGCCCGCGCGCGTGGCTCTCTGCTTCAGGCCTTGTCGCCGCACTGACGATGATGCCGGCCAGCCTGCCAAAGGGGGGCAATGCGGCCTTCTCACGTTCGGAAATCTCCCGGTCATAGAAAGCCTCCGAATCGCCCGACACGATCGCCCGCATGACGGGATGGTCGGGCTGGAAGGTTTGCAGCAAGCCAAGGCTCTTCTTGCCGGTGCGCCCGGCGCGGCCCGTCACCTGCGACAAAAGCTGGTAGGTCCGCTCAGCGGCGCGTGGATCGCCATTGGCCAGGCCAAGATCGGCGTCGACCACGCCCACCAGTGTCATATTGGGGAAGTTGTGGCCCTTGGCGACAAGCTGCGTGCCGATGACGATATCGGCGTCGCCATTGGCAATCGCCTCCAGTTCCAGCCTCAGCCGCTTCACCCCGCCCAGCATGTCGGACGACAGCACGATGGTTCGCGCATCGGGGAAATGCGAAACAACCTCCTCGGCGATGCGTTCAACGCCGGGACCACATGCCACCAGGTGATCGAAGGTACCGCATTCCGGGCAGGCTTCGGGGCGCTTTTCATTGTGGCCGCAATGGTGGCAAACGAGCTGGCCGCGGAAGCGGTGCTCGACCAGCCAGGCCGAACAGACCGGGCAGCCGAAGCGATGGCCGCACACCCGGCACAACGTCAGCGGCGCATAGCCTCGACGGTTGAGAAACAGCAGCGATTGTTCCTGCCGCGCCAGCGTCTCGCGCATCTTGCCGATCAGCACCGGCGACAGGAACCCGCCGCGCGCAGGTGGCGAGCGCCGCATGTCGATGGTGGCAAGCTTTGGCAGTGCCGCCTCGGCGAATCGGGCCGACAGCACGGCGCGTGCATATCTGCCCTGTTCGGCATTGACCCGGCTCTCGACCGAGGGCGTGGCCGAGGCCAGAACGACCGGAAAACCGCCGATATGGCCGCGCACCACGGCCATGTCGCGAGCGTTGTAGAAGACGCGGTCCTCCTGCTTGTAGGCAGGGTCATGCTCCTCGTCGACGACGATCAGGCCGAGATTGTTGAAAGGCAAGAATAGCGCCGAACGGGCTCCAGCGACCACGCGCACGCCGCCCTCCGCCACTTGGCGCCAGACCCGCTCGCGCATCCTTGGCGGGAGATCTGAGTGCCACTCGGCCGGCTTGGCTCCGAAACGGTTCTGGAAGCGTTCGAGGAAGGCCTGGGTCAGCGCGATTTCAGGCAGCAGGATGAGCACCTGCTTGCCCTTGTCGAGTGCGGCCGCCACAGCTTCGAAATAGACCTCCGTCTTGCCCGAGCCGGTGACGCCATCGATGAGGGTGACGGCGAATCGGTCTGCCTCCACCTGGCAACGCAAGCTTGCCGCCACCGCCTCCTGGTCGTTTGTCAGTTCGGCACTTGCGTAGGACGTATCGGGCGGGGCCACCACCGGGCGCGGTGGAATCATTACCGTCTCGAACACGCCTTGCGCTCTCAACCCGTCGATGACCGTCGAAGATACACCGGCGGCATGGGCCAGCCCGGAGCGCGTCCAGGCCATGCCGTCATTGGCCATTTCGAGCACTCGAGCGCGCGCCGCCGTCATCCGGTCGGGTTCGCCGTCGCTGCGTTTGATGCCTTCCGTCCATGGCTCGGGATCGAAGGCCTCGGGCGCGCGCAGGATCATCCGCGCCACCATGCCGGGCGGCGACAGCGTGTACTGCGCTATCCAATCGACCAGCCGCCGCATGTGGTCGGTTATGGGCGGGCAATCGAAGACATGGGCGATGGGGCGAAGCTTCTTGGGATCGACCGCTTCGACCGGACCGTCCCACACGATGCCGGCCACTTCGCGCGGCCCCAGCGGCACACGCACGATCGAGCCCGGCACCACCTGCATGCCGTCGGGCACTGCATAGGAGTAGGCGCGCTCGGCGGGCATCGGCACCAGTACAGGTGCGGCCCTCGTTCTTGGCGAATCGGCGGTCATGGCGCGTGACCTTGCCCCGAACTTGGTTTAGAGCAAAGGCCGACACGTTCAGTGCCCCGGTGGCACAACGCCACGACCAAGGAGACAGTTATGAAGTTTTTCGTCGACACGGCCGACGTGAAGGACATCCGTGAGCTCAATGAGCTCGGCCTTCTCGACGGCGTCACCACCAACCCCTCGCTGATTCTCAAGTCCGGCCGCAACATCGCCGAAGTGACCAAGGAAATCTGCGACATCGTCGAAGGCCCGGTCTCGGCGGAAGTCGCTGCCACCGAATATGCCGAGATGATGAAGGAAGCGGCGGTCCTGTCGAAGATCGCCGACAACATCTGCATCAAGGTGCCGCTCACCCTCGACGGTCTCCGCGCCTGCCGCGCCCTGACCTCGGAAGGCCGCATGGTCAATGTCACCTTGTGCTTCTCCGCCAACCAGGCCCTGCTTGCCGCCAAGGCGGGCGCGACCTTCATCTCGCCCTTCATCGGCCGTCTCGATGACATGGCCGTCGACGGCATGGAGCTGATCGCCGAGATCCGCCACATCTATGACAATTACGGCTTCGACACCGAGATCCTGGCTGCCTCGATCCGTTCGACCGAGCACGTCAAGCGCGCCGCCCTGATCGGCGCCGACGTCGCCACCATTCCCCCGGCAACGCTCAAGGCACTGGTCAAGCACCCGCTGACGGACAAGGGCCTCGAGATGTTTTTGGCCGACTGGGCCAAGACCGGCCAGAAGATCGGCTGACCACTTCCAGCTCCAAGCGCAAACCGGCGCAACCCATGCGCCGGTTTTTTTGTGCCTGGTAGAACCTTAGGCCAGCGGCGGCAAGCGCCGCTTCACTGGCTGAGCCTTGACGATGGAGCTATTGGTTTCGGCTTTGTCGGTGATCTGGTCGAGGATCTTGTCGAGCTCGTCGATCGAGCGGATATGCAACCGGGCGATAAAGCAGTCGTCGCCGGTCACCTTGTCGCATTCCGAAAACTGCGCGATTTCTTCGATCAGTTTTTGCACTTGATGCAGTTTGCCGGGCAACGGCCGGATGCGCACGATTGCCTGCAGCGTATAGCCCAAGGCGTGTGGGTCTATGTCGACGGTAAAGGCACGGATGACGCCGCGCTCCTCCAGCCTCCGCAACCGCTCCGACGTACTTGGCGACGACAGGTTCACCCTCTGCGCCAGCTCCTTGAGCGAAATCCGGGCATCGTCGACAAGAATTTCGACAATGCGCCTGTCCAGGTCGTCCAGCATACGAACCTCTTAGGCAATTTTGTCGTTGGAGCTTACAGGATTAGGCATCTCCCCGCAAACGCCTCTGCAAACCTATATATTCCCTCAGACCCCACGCGTACAAATACAGCCTGAAACCAACGGGGTCGAAAATGTCGGATAGGATGCGCGGAACCGTAGAAATGACCGCCGCGATGGTGATCTCGGGAACGATCGGTCTGTTCGTGGTCCTTTCGGGCCAGCCGGTCATGGATGTCGTGTTCTGGCGCTGTGCCTTCGGCGCGATAACGTTGCTGATCGTCTGCGCTGCGCTCGGCCTGTTCCGGCCGGAGGTGATGACACGCCGCCAGATTGCCTGGGCGGCCGTGGGTGGCGTCGCGATCGTTTCGAACTGGATCCTGCTGTTCGCCGCGTTCCCACGCGCTTCGATCTCGATCGCAACAGCCGTCTACAACGTCCAGCCCTTCATGCTGGTGGCGCTGGGCGCGCTGTTTCTTGGCGAGCGCCTGACATTGACCAAGCTGGCATGGCTGGGCATCGCCTTTGGCGGCATGCTGATGATCGTCCAGGCCAAGCCCGGCACCGGTTCGGTTGGCACAGACTATCTCGGCGGCGTGCTTTTGGCGCTTGGCGCGGCGTTCTTCTACGCGATCGCCGCCATCATCACCAAGAAGCTCAAGGGCGTGCCACCGCACCTCATCGCGCTGATCCAGGTAGCGGTCGGCATCGTGATGCTTGCGCCCTTCGCCAACTTCACGGAACTCCCGACCGACGCGAAGACCTGGACCCTGCTTGTCGCCGTCGGCATCATCCATACCGGCGCGATGTACATACTGCTCTATGGGGCGATCCAGAAGCTGCCGACAAACCTCGTCGGCGCGCTGTCCTTCATCTATCCGGTAGTGGCGATCCTCGCCGATTTCCTGGGCTTCGGTCATCGCCTGCAGCCGCTGCAGCTTGTTGGCGCCGCCGCGATCCTGATTGCCGCCGCCGGCATGACGCTTGGCTGGTCTGTGGTGAAGCCGCGTGTTGTACGCGCCTGACTTCAGTCGTCGTCGGGCATGAGTCCGCTCGACCTCATGCCCTCGATCATCGTCGCGCCCTCGACGCGTACGACCGTCAGCGCCCGGGAGCCGGTGCGGTCGCGCACGAGATCGGCAAGCTCGCGCGAGTGCGTTACTACCCAGACCTGCGTGCGTTCGGTTGCCCGCGCAATCATGTCGGCAAGGGCAGGCAACATGCGTGGATGCAGGCTCGCCTCCGGTTCGTTGAGTGCGATCAATCGTGGCAGGCGATAGGACATCAGCGCTCCCGCCAGCGCCAGGAACCGGATCTGCCCATCGGACAGTTCCTGCGGTCGAAACACACGCTGCGGAAACTCGGGCAGCACAAGCCCGAACGTTGCGATTTCGCCCGGGACTGGAACGTCGAGTTGAGCCCCGCCCAGCGCGTCACCGATGCAGCGGTCAAGGTCGACAGTGTCCTCGCGGATATGCCTCAGCGTTGCAAAGACCGCTGCCAGGTTGGCGCCATCCTCATCGAGTATCGGCGCCGTGGTTGCCAGGGCCGGCCGGCGCACCAACGACTCCGCGTCCGTTCTGAAGCCGTGATAGAAGCGCCAGCCCGCAACGGCGGCGCGCATGTCGCCAACCTCGGGATAGCGCCCCGCCCCACCAAGCAGCGCTAAGGCCGTCTCGGAATTCAGAATGCGTTCGGGGTGCTCCACCCGCCGGCCGTCGCCGTCGCGGGCGAACACGGCCTGCCCCTTGCGTGCCATCATCTCGACCGGGCGTCTGCCGGCCTCGACGGTCAGGCTCTCTTCCTTGACGTGAGGCTCGAAGGCAAAGCCGGCGGAAAGTGGCGGCGGCAGGCCGATCTCGACCTTGTAGGCGTAGAGTGCCGCCGTCTCGTCATCGATGAATTTGGCGTCTATGACGACGCGAACCGGCTGCCCCGCCCGCCGCTGGCCCGACCATAGGGCCGAGCTCATGCCGCCCTCGCCGGCAATCTCGCGGGCGAGGGTTCCTTCGGCAGACGCCTTGATGAGCTGCAGGGCGCGATAGAGGTTGGATTTGCCGACACCGTTCTCGCCAACGAAAACGGCGATCTGGCCGATGTCGAGCCGGATCGACCTGAGCGATCGGTAGCCGGCGGCCGAGAACGAGGTCAGCCGCATCGACCGATCCAAACCATCTTGTTCAGCCCTTGGACATGTCCTGGGCGATGGCGAGCTTGAGCAGTTCGGCCAGTTCGCGCGCCGCGCGGTTTTGCGCATCCCGCTCCGCACGCACGTTGGCGAACTCCTGGCGCGGTCGATCGTAGGACGCCGTAACGCTGCGCTGGCCGCGAGCGACACTCTTGCCGGTCTTGATGTCGGTGATGACATAGGTGCCCGTCAGCGTCATCGTGCCCGCCGTCGGCTCGTCGTCCTTGGTTGTCACCTGCTCCAGCAGCGCGGCCTCGTTGATTGCCCCGACTGCGAGATCCATCGTGTAGGGCGCCGTGGCCTGCTGGCCTGCCCCGCCATTGAACATGAAGATCAGATGGTTGCGAACTTCCTGTCCGTAACGGGTATTGATCGGCTTGATGTTGATCGAGGCCAACTGCGTGGCGGTGCCCGTCTGGGCGCCGGCCGACACCGGTCCGTCCGAATAAAGCGGACGCACAGTGCAGGCCGAAGCCAGTGCAAGGGAAGCCAGCAGGACCATTCGTGCAGCAACACGCAACGAACCGGGAGATTTCCGCGCCTCAGGCAACGACATTGACGATCCTCTGGGGCACAACGATGACCTTGCGCGGAGACTTACCATCCAGCGCCTTCTGCACTGCTTCCAGAGCCAGCGCCGCTTTTTCGACGGTCACTTGATCTGCGTCGCGGGCAATTGTCAAATCCGCGCGTTTCTTGCCATTGATCTGCACCGGATAGACGATCTCGTTGTCGACGACGAGCGCGGGGTCGAATGTCGGCCACGCCCGATCGGACACGAGGTCCTTGCCACCAAGCGTCGCCCAGCACTCTTCGGCGAGGTGCGGCATGAAGGGTGCCAGCAGGTGAACAAGGATTTCGGTCGCCTGACGTGCGGCTGCCTTGAGCGCGTCATCGCCCTTGCCTTCGCCGATTTCACCCAGCGGTCCGGCGACGTTGTTGACCAGCTCATAGATGCGCGCGATGCCACGGTTGAAGGCGAGCTTCTCGATGTCCTCGCCCACCGCTTTCAGCGCCTTGTGCGCGGCCTTCGACACCGCACCGGCCGCACCATCGGCCGAGGCAGCCGGAGCCACGCCGGCAAGCGTTTCGCCGGCGATCGAAACCTGTCGCCAGACGCGCTGGACGAAGCGATGCGCACCGGCAGCACCGTCGTCGGTCCACTCGACGTCACGCTCAGGCGGAGAGTCCGAGAGCATGAACCAGCGTGCCGTATCCGCGCCGTAGCCGTCGGTTATGTCTTCCGGGCTGACGACGTTCTTTTTCGATTTCGACATCTTTTCCAGCGCGCCGATTTCGACCGGCTCGCCGGTTTCGATCAGCTTGGCGCTGCGTTTGCCGTCGCTCTCATCGAACGTCACTTCGCTCGGGCCGACCCAGCGCCCGTTCTGGCCGCTGCCGGCACGGTAGGTTTCGTGCACCACCATGCCCTGCGTGAACAGGCCCTTGAACGGTTCGGCAATGCCGACATGGCCTGTATCGCGCATGGCGCGGGTGAAGAAGCGCGAATAGAGCAGATGCAGGATCGCGTGTTCGATGCCGCCGATATACTGGTCGACGGGCAGCCACTCGTTCGCAGCCTTCGGATCGGTCGGCTCGTTTTCCCAAGGTGCGGTGAAGCGGGCGAAGTACCACGACGAATCGACGAACGTATCCATCGTATCGGTTTCGCGACGCCCGTCCTTGCCGCAGTTCGGGCATTTCACATGGCGCCAGGTGGGGTGACGGTCGAGCGGATTGCCCGGCTTGTCGAAATCGATATCGTCCGGCAGCTTGACCGGCAGATCGGCCTTCGGCACCGGCACGACACCGCATTCCTGGCAATGGATCATCGGGATGGGGCAGCCCCAGTAGCGCTGGCGCGAAATGCCCCAGTCGCGCAGGCGGAACTGCACCTTGCGTTCACCCATCGGGCGATTGCCTGTCGAGATCTGCTCCAGCCGGCTGGCGACGTCGTTGAAGGCTTCCTTCGGTTTCATGCCGTCGAGGAAGCGCGAATTGATCATCACGCCGTCGTCGGTATAGGCCTCTTCGGTGACCTGGAAGGTCTTGGCGTCGCCGCCTTCCGGCATAACCACCGGAACCACCGGCAGGCCGTACTTGTTGGCGAAGTCGAGGTCGCGCTGATCGCCAGAGGGGCAGCCGAAGATCGCGCCGGTGCCGTAGTCCATCAGGACGAAATTGGCGACATAGACCGGGAGCGTCCAGCTCGGATCGAAGGGATGCACGACCCGGATGCCGGTATCCATGCCCTTCTTCTCGGCCGTTTCAAGTGCCGCGACCGACGTACCCATGCGGCGCACGTCTTCCATGAAGGCGGCGAGTTCCGGCCGGTTTTCGGCGGCCTTTTTGGCCAGCGGATGATCGGCCGAAATCGCCATGAACGATGCCCCGAAGATCGTGTCGGGCCGCGTGGTGTAGACTTCGAGCTCTGTTTCGCCGGCGGGTGCGGTGTCGGCGGACAGAGGCCAACGGATCAGCAGGCCTTCCGAACGGCCGATCCAGTTTTGCTGCATGATACGGACTTTTTCCGGCCATTCGTTCAAACCATCGAGCGAATCGAGCAGGTCCTGCGCGCAGTCGGTGATCTTGAAGAACCACTGCGTCAGTTCGCGCTGTTCGACCAGTGCGCCGGAACGCCAGCCGCGCCCGTCGATCACCTGCTCATTGGCAAGCACGGTCATGTCCTCCGGGTCCCAGTTGACCTTGGAAGATTTGCGCGTGACCAGCCCCTTGGCGGCCATGTCGAGGAACAGCATCTGCTGGCGGTGATAGTAGTCGACGTCGCAGGTCGCGAATTCACGCGACCAGTCGATCGACAGGCCCATCACCTTGAGCTGCGCCCGCATGGTGGCGATGTTCTGATAGGTCCAGTCCTTGGGGTGGACCTTGTTTTGCATCGCGGCGTTTTCCGCCGGCATGCCGAACGCGTCCCAGCCCATCGGGTGAAGGACGTTGAAGCCCTTGGCACGCTTGTAGCGCGCGACTACGTCGCCCATCGTATAGTTGCGAGTGTGGCCGATATGGATGCGCCCCGAGGGATAGGGGAACATCTCGAGCACATAATATTTCGGCCGCGGATCGTCGTTCTTCGTTTCGAAGAGCTTTGCGTCATCCCAGGCCTTCTGCCATTTGGGTTCGGACGCGCGCGGATTGTATCGTTCGGTTGCCATAGGATGTTTTTCACTTAAAAGCGTGCATGGACCAGGGCGAAAACCCGCGGTTCAGGAAATCGTTACGGGTGTTCACCATGGATTCCCGGACCCGTCAACTCCGGTAGGCCGGGGGTGGTCAAAAAGCAGCAGGGCCAAAGTATGGAAAGTTCGGTCGAACAGCTCGCGCTGGTGAAGCATAAGATAGGTGCGACCGAGCGCGAGGCCAACCGACCCGCAGGCGTCGTCACGCTCGTCGCCGTGTCCAAGATCTTCGATGCCGAGCATATCCGGCCGGTCATCGAGGCCGGCCAGCGTGTCTTCGGCGAAAACCGCGTCCAGGAAGCGCAAGGCAAGTGGCCCGCGCTGAAGGCAGAATTCCCCGAAATCGAGCTTCACCTCATCGGTCCGCTTCAGTCCAACAAGGCCAGGGAGGCGGTGGCGCTGTTCGACGTCATCGAGACGGTCGACCGCGAAAAGATCGCCGTCGAACTCAGCAAGGAAACTCAACGCCAAGGCCGCGCACCAAAACTCTATGTCCAGGTCAATACCGGTTCGGAACCGCAAAAGGCGGGAATCGAGCCGCGTGACGCGGTGGATTTCGTCAAGCGCTGCCGCGAGGTCCATGGCCTAGCCATCGAAGGCCTGATGTGCATCCCGCCGGCCGACGAAAATCCCGGTCCGCATTTTGCGCTGCTTGAGAAACTGGCCCGTGAGGCGAATGTCGAAAAGCTGTCGATGGGCATGTCGAGCGACTACGAAACAGCCATCGCCTTTGGCGCCACCAGCGTCCGCGTCGGCTCCGCGATCTTCGGCACGCGCTAACGCGCGGACCCCGAGCATAGTTAAAAAAAAGGCCGGGATTTTCATCCCGGCCTTCTTGATTGGACGCTTTGGAGATTACTCAGCGGCGACGATCTTGCCGCCGTCCCACTTGAACAGCGAGAAGCTCGGCGAGGTCAGGTCGCCATTTTCGCCATAAGTCAGGTTGCCGATGGCGGTGGCGATCGGCTCGCCCGACTTCAGCGCTGCGGTGACGGCCGCAGTGTCATCGGCCTTGCCAGCCTTTTCGATGCCAGCCTTGAGCACTTCGACTGCGGCATAGGCGTTGAGCGTGAAGGCTTCCGGCGGAACACCCTTGTCCTTCAGAACCTTGACGGCATCCGCCGAGGACGGGTTCTTCAGCGCGTCGGAGGCGTTGGTGAACAGCGTGCCCGCACCGGCGTCATTGGCGATCGCCCAGAACTCGGTGTTGGAAAGGCCTTCGCCGCCGATGATGAGTGCCTTGACGCCGCCGTCGTGGAGTTGGCGCGCCAGAAGACCGCCCTCTGGGTGATAGCCGCCGAAGTAGATGACGTCGACATTGTCGGACTTGATGCGGGTGACGAGCGCGGACAGGTCCTTCTCGCCTGGTGTCAGCGAGTTGTACTGCACTTCCTGCAGGCCGCCTGCATTGATGGCTGCCTTGAAGGCATCAGCCAGGCCTTTGCCATAGGTGCCCTTGTCGTGGATGACGGCAACGCGCTTGTCCTTCATGTTCTTGAGAACATAGGCGGCGGCGACCTCGGCCTGCTGGTCGTCACGGCCGCAGGTCCTGAGCACGTTGGTCAGGCCGCGCGACGTCAGGTCCGGGGCGGTCGCCGTCGGCGTCACCATCAGGATGCCGTTTTCGGCAAAGACGTCCGAAGCCGGGATCGCGACACCCGACGTAACAGGACCAACGACATACTTCACGCCTTCGCCAACCAGCAGGTTGGCGGCCGAAACGCCCTGCTTGGGATCGCCGGCGTCGTCAGCGAGCTTCAGCACGACCTTTTCGCCAAGGATGCCGCCCTTTTCGTTGATGGCATCGACGGCCGCCTGGGCACCGTTCTTGACCTGGTCGCCATAGGCTGCGACCGGGCCGGTCAGCGGTGCGACAAGCCCGATGGTGATGTCGGCGCGCGCCGCCGAAGCAAACGCAAGCGACGCTGCAAGCGTGACGCCCGCAAAGGTTTTCATGTTCATGGTACTCTCCCTCTAACTCGCCAAGCCGTGAAGGGCTGGCGGAAAGTTCTAGTGGCGGAATACCCGTCCTCGCCCCGCGCTGCAATCGGCCCAGCCTGGTTGGAGGCCGCAATTGGTTGTGCCAGCGGCCTCGCCATGCGTAGCTTGCCGTCAATAGTAGCGTTTCACGCGTGGATGCAGCCGCAGGGGTGGCGGCCGATAGGACGGCACGTAGCTGTCGAAGCGCTCCTCGATATCGGGGCACAGCATGTCGATGTCCCGGGTCTCGCCCCGCACGATGCGTTCGCCGGGCAGCCAGAAAACTCCAAACCCCGTTCGCTCGTCATGGGCCTCGCCCAACACCTTGTCCTTGAGGTCGATGGTCATGGGCAGGTCGAGATTGGCCAGCTTGCGCAGCCTGTCCAGCATCCAGCCAAGACTGAGCGCGGCGAGATTGTCGTCGTCCTCGTATCCGCCGCCGATGTCGGAATGCACGCCTGGAAACCAGCATTGCTCTACCACCTGCCCCGCCGCCCGCCCGCGGGCATCGACATCTACCCATGGCACAGGCGCAAATGTCTTGCGGTTCTCGTCGATCGAAAGCGCGTGCAGCCCGACGGGTATTCGTATCGACAATTCGTTGTCGTGGAACTCCTGCTTGTATGGATTAACCATGTTCATGATACCAGGCAAGCCGAGCGCCCGCACCGTGTCGAACACGCCGATCACAGTGGGCATCACTGGCGCGGCGACATATTTGATGGTGAAATAGGCGCCCGCCTTTTGCCGCTCAGCCTTTTCCTTGATCTTGTAGGCTGCAACCGCCTCTGCGGCGATGGCGCGGCGCCTCTTGGCGCCGGCACCCTCCTTGTCCTTGGAAATGGGGGCGCCCTTGTCCACCTGGGCGATGCCGCAGGTAGCCAGCACGCCGCCAAGGCAACGCACGGTGTAGGCCCCTCGGCTGAAGCCGAAGAAGCCGACCTTCATGCCCGGCTCCCACGCAATGATCAGCGCTTCATAGCAATCGACGATGTTCGCGGTGATGCCCCAGCCGGTGGCCTTGCTCCAGAGATTACGTAGCGTGCGTAACCAATCCCAACTGCCCTCTTCCGGCGCTCCCAGCCCGGCGTCGTAGAAGGCCTTGAACCCCGCCTTGCCATCGACGGCCGAGTACATCTGAAACACATTGGTGTTCTTGACCCGCTGGCCCTCGACTTCTTCAACCTGATCGGCTCGGACACCGCGTTGACCGGTTCCATCGGAAAAGATCAGAACCCAAGCATCCCCTGCTCCAGGCATGTCAATTCTCTCTGAGAAGAGCCCATCTTATGAGAATACACTATCATGAGCTCCCGATGACGCACCCAAGATTGCGCGTCATCGATCGCACCAGGGAACATCGGGGCCAGCCTAGTGCAGCACGAACTCACCGTCGACCTTGCGCCATTCGTTGGGGGCGATCAGCTTACGATGGGTGTAGTGCACCGAATGCAGCGGGCCGTCGAGCTTGGCACGCCAGAACTCGATGAAGCCGAACAGGATCGGGAATTTGGGCGCCAGGTCGTAGTCCTGCCAGATGAATGTCTGCAGCACATGGGGGTGGTCGGGGAGATGGTAGAGTATCTCGGCTGTGGTCAGGCCGTAGCCCTTGAGCATCAGTTCCAGTTCAGAAGCGTCGCGCATCGCAAGCCTTCCGTGTCGAACAGTTCTCCACGGCATGAGTCTGCGCCGAGCCGGTTAACTGTCTACTAAAAACAACGAAATCCTGGTGCGATAGTTCCAAGATATCAGCACTTTAGCAGCCGGCAGCGAGTATTGCTAATCGCCGGATACCGGCGTCGATTTGCCGCTACGGAATGACGCGAGGCAAATCCAATGTCTAATATTGTGGCGCGCCGCGAATTGATAATAATGCGCCCCAACGTGCGGCCCTGAGGTCGCCGTCCGCCGGCCTTCAGTCGCCGCCGGATCGTATTCGGGAGGAAGGGAAAGAAATGTCCGAAGTCCGTGTCCACCGCGTCCAGCCGGCGTGGAAGAAGAATGCGCTCATCGACAACGACACCTACTTGAAATGGTATGGCGAGAGCGTCACGAACCCCGACAAGTTCTGGAGCAAGCACGGCAAGCGCATCGATTGGTTCAAGCCCTACACCAAGGTCAAGAACACCTCCTTCGACGGCAAGGTTTCGATCAAGTGGTTCGAGGACGGCCTGACCAACGTCTCCTACAACTGCATCGACCGCCACCTGAAGAAGCGCGGCAACCAGACCGCCATCATCTGGGAAGGCGACAACCCCTACGACGACAAGAAGATCACCTACAACGAGCTCTACGAGCACGTCTGCCGGCTCGCCAATGTGATGAAGAAGCACGGCGTCAAGAAGGGTGACCGCGTCACCATCTATATGCCGATGATCCCGGAAGCTGCCTACGCGATGCTCGCCTGCACGCGCATCGGCGCCATCCATTCGATCGTCTTCGGCGGCTTCTCGCCCGACGCGCTGGCTGGCCGCATCGTCGACTGCGAGTCGACCTTCGTGATCACCGCAGATGAAGGTCTGCGCGGCGGCAAGGCCATTCCGCTCAAGGAAAACACCGACAAGGCGATCGACATCGCCGCCAGGCATCACGTCATGGTCAAGGACGTGCTGGTGGTGCGCCGCACCGGCGGCAAAGTCGGTTGGGCGCCGGGCCGCGACCACTGGTACCACGACGAGGTCCGTTCGGTGAAAGCCGAATGCAAGCCCGAGAAGATGAAGGCCGAGGATCCGTTGTTCATCCTCTACACCTCGGGTTCGACCGGCAAGCCCAAGGGCGTGCTGCACACCACGGGCGGCTATCTCGTCTACGCCTCGATGACCCATCAGTATGTCTTCGACTACCATGACGGCGACATCTACTGGTGCACCGCCGATGTCGGCTGGGTCACCGGCCACAGCTATATCGTCTATGGCCCGCTCGCCAATGGCGCCACCACGCTGATGTTCGAAGGCGTGCCGAACTACCCGTCCGCGTCGCGCTTCTGGGACGTCGTCGACAAGCACAAGGTCAATATCTTCTACACCGCCCCCACCGCCATCCGCGCCCTGATGGGTGCCGGCGACGACCACGTGACCAAGACCTCGCGCAAGAGCCTGCGCGTTCTGGGTTCGGTCGGCGAGCCGATCAATCCGGAAGCCTGGGAGTGGTACTTCAACGTCGTCGGCGAAAAGAAGGTGCCGATCGTCGACACCTGGTGGCAGACCGAGACCGGCGGCATCCTGATCACGCCGCTGCCGGGCGCCACCGATCTCAAGCCCGGCTCGGCGACGCGCCCCTTCTTCGGCGTCAAGCCGGAACTGGTCGACAACGAGGGCAACCCGCTTGAGGGCGCGGCCGACGGCAACCTCTGCATCACCGACTCCTGGCCGGGCCAGATGCGCACCGTCTATGGCGACCATGAGCGCTTCATCCAGACCTACTTCGCCACCTACAAGGGCAAGTATTTCACCGGCGACGGCTGCCGCCGCGATGCCGACGGCTACTACTGGATCACCGGGCGTGTCGACGACGTCATCAACGTCTCGGGCCACCGCATGGGTACCGCCGAGGTCGAGTCGGCACTTGTCAGCCACGACAAGGTCTCCGAGGCAGCCGTCGTTGGCTATCCGCACGACATCAAGGGCCAGGGCATCTACAGCTACGTGACGCTGATGTCGGGCATCGAGGCCACCGAGGACCTGCGCAAGGAACTCGTCGCCCATGTCCGCAAGGAGATCGGCGCCATCGCCTCGCCCGACAAGATCCAGTTCGCGCCGGGCCTGCCCAAGACGCGTTCGGGCAAGATCATGCGCCGCATCCTGCGCAAGATCGCCGAGGACGATTTCGGCGCACTCGGCGACACCTCGACGCTGGCCGATCCGGCCGTCGTCGACGACCTCGTCGCCAACAGGCAGAACAAGCGGGGCTGATCCAGCCCGTCCCCTCGCATCACAAGGTGCGAGGGGATCGCCTTCCGCGTCAGCAGCCGATCTGCTGACGCAATTCGTCGATCAGTTGTTTCGACGGACAAACATTTTCGCACGGAATGCCGTCATTGTCGGCGTCGGCACGCCGATAGCCGCTGCACCTGAGCTCCACCGCCTCGGCACAAGAGCTCACCTGCTTGCAGTTCGTGCCTGGGCCATCACAATCGGCGAGCCCTCATTTCCCCCGAACTCCACGCGAGATGCCGCCAGCGCCCTCACCAACTACAATAAATCCAAGATCGATCCGATCCGCATGCACGTCTGAAGCAACACTGCCCCCCAAAGCCCGACGCACGATAACCTTGCGATCCAGACAATCAAATCCCCTGCGCAGTCGGCACCCAAGGGCGAGACGCCGCGTCCGGGCCACAAACGATCCGGCAAGCGCCGGGCTTGGTCCATGCGTTAGCTTGCACTAGCTATTGACAACTGCCTCCTAAGGAAAAATATTTTCGTATCGGAAAAATCTTTCAGATACGAATTAGGACGCTTCATGGCCCGGGAAATCGAATGGACGCGAATGACCGCGCCCGAACTGCGCGAAATCGCGGCGCGTGGAAACGCCATCGCCATCCTGCCGGTTGGCTCGCTGGAACAGCACGGTCCCCATTTGCCCGTCATCACCGACACCGCGAGTGCCGAGGCCGCAGCACGGCGCGCGGCGCGCCTGGTCGACGAGCAAGTGCCGCTCGCCGTGCTTCCTGGGCTATGGCTTGGCATGAGCGAGCATCATTTGCCGTTCGGCGGCACGATCAGCCTCGACTACACCGCCTATTTCCACGTCCTGAAGTCGATCGTCCGCTCGCTCAAGGCAATCGGTTTTGCGCGCTTGCTCATCGTCAATGGCCACGGCGGCAACATCGATCCGCTGGCCATGTCGACGCGCGAACTGACTGTCGAATTCAACATGCCGATCGTCTACACGACACCATGGTTCCTGGCGCCCGAGGAAACATCTGCACTGTTTGAATCGGACGATGGCCCCAAGCATGCGTGCGAAGGCGAAGCTTCGGTGATGCTGGCAATCTCGCCCGACACCGTCAAGACAGACAAGTTCGAAGAGGCGTTCACCGCCGAGGCCGGAAAACACGAGGCGCCGCATGGCGCGCATCGCTTCTACTCGTTTTCCGAACGGGCGCCCAACACCGGCACATGGGGCGTCCCGGCAAAGGGGACTGCGGAAAAGGGCGAACGTTTCCTCGACCTGCAGGCCAGGGAACTTGCGAAACTGATCATCGACCCAGTCCTCTGGACCCAGCCCGATCCGGTCTGGAGGCCAGGCCGCGGTCTCGACACACGCGATGGGCGCACGGCCTGAACGGCACCCAATCAAACACTGATCTGGTGTCAGAAAACCATAGGGAGAACCTGATGAAGTCCTTGAAGCGCGGCTCGGTTCGGGCCGCAATGTACTTTTCCGCTGCCGCGGCGGCGACCATACTGCTCGGCGGCCAGGCGTCAGCCAAGACCCTCGTCTATTGCTCGGAGGCCGCACCCGAGGGATTTGACCCAGCCCTCTACTCGACCAACAGCACCTGGGATGCGTCCTCGAAACCGATTTATGGGCGGCTGGTTGAATTCGAAAACGGGACGACAAACCTTGTTCCCGGCCTCGCCGAGAGCTGGACCGTTTCCGACGACATGCTGACCTATACGTTCAAGCTTCGCCCCGGCGTGAAATTCCAGACCACCGACTATTTCACCCCGACGCGCGACATGAACGCCGACGACGTAGTGTTTTCCTTCGACCGTCAGCGCCTCACCGACAATCCCTGGCACGCATATGTCACCGGCGCGAACTACGAAATGTATGCCGGCATGGACATGCAGTCGTCGGTAAAGGACATCACCAAGGTCGACGACCTCACCGTCAAGCTCGTCTTGAGCCAGCCGAACGCCTCGATCCTCTCCAACCTTGCGATGGATCTGGGTTCCATCGTCTCCAAGGAATATGCCGACAAGCTCGCGGCGGCGGGAACTCCGGAAAAGCTGAATTCGGAGCCGGTCGGCACCGGGCCGTTCCAGTTCGTAGGCTACCAGCAGGACGCTGTAGTGCGCTTCAAGGCCAACCCGACATTTTGGGGAACCAAGCCTAAACTGGACGAACTCGTCTTCGCCATCACTGCCGACCAGACCACGCGGATGCAACGTCTGAAGGCTGGCGAATGCCAGATCGCGGCCTACCCAGCGCCGGCGGAGGTTCCTGGCCTCAAGGCCGACCCCAACCTTGTAGTCATGGAAAAGCCGGGCCTCAACGTCGCCTATCTCGCCTACAACACGCTGACCCCGCCTTTCGACAAGATCGAAGTGCGCAAGGCGCTCAACATGGCCATCGAGAAGAAGGCCATCCTGCAGGCGGTGTTCCAGGATCTTGGCGAAGTCGCCAAGAACCCGATCCCGCCGGCGATGTGGGGATACAACAACGCGGTCGTCGATGACCCTTACGATCCGGAAACCGCCCGGAAGATGCTCGACGACGCAGGTGTCAAGGACCTCAAGATGAAGGTCTGGGCGATGCCGGTCAGCCGGCCCTATATGCCCAATGCGCGCCGGGTGGCCGAACTGATCCAGTCCGATTTCCAAAAGGTCGGCGTCAGCGTCGAAGTCGTGTCTTATGAATGGGCCGAATATCTGAAGCGTGCCCGCGACAAGGAACGTGACGGCGCAATCATCCTGGGCGGCACCAGCGACAATGGCGACCCAGACAACCTGCTGTCTTATTTCTTCTCCTGCGCCGGCGTTGGCGGCGCGAACATGGCCAACTGGTGCCACCAGCCGTTCGAGGACCTGCTCCAGAAGGCGCGCACGACGGTTGACCAGGGAGAACGTGCAAAGCTCTACGAGCAGGCCCAGCTCATCTTCAAGGAACAGGCACCTTGGGCGACGCTCGATCACTCGACCGTTTCCTTGCCGATGTCGAAGAAGGTCAGCGGCTATGTGATGGACCCGCTGGGATCGCACCGCTTCGAGGCAGTAGATCTAGCCGAGTAATAGACGGCACAGCCCAACCCTCGCGGCGAAAGGCGCGAGGGAGCCCCCCAAGCCGGTCTTCTGGCGCAGTTCGGTCAGCGGTAAAGATCCGCCCGCGTCGGCGGCAAGCCGCTTGGCCCACGCGCCCGTTTGGTGACAACGGTCTGGAAAATCTGCGTCGAACCGCGCTCGAAAGTCACCGAGCAGCCAGTCAGATACAGCAGCCAAAGCCGTGCCCTGGCCTCGCCGACCTCGGCGATCGCCTCGTCAAAGCGCGCGTGCAGGCGCTCGGCCCACAGACGGCACGTTTGCGCATAATGCTCCCTGAGGTTCTCGGCATCGTAGACGAGGAAACCATGGGCCTCGAGATTGCCGAGTGTCATGCCGATCGTGTCGAGTTCGCCGCCGGGAAAGATGTATTTGACCAGCGCCTTGAATTCCGCCCCCTTGTGCAGGGTCTTTTTCACGCTGCCTTTGCTGCGCTTGGTGATGGCGTGATGCAGGTAGATGCCGCCTGGCTCGAGCAGGCGATGGACGGCCGAAAAATAGGCATCGTGATTGGCAAGGCCCAGATGCTCGAACATGCCGATCGACGAGATCTTGTCGAACGATCCCGAGAGTTCCGTGTAGGATTTGATCTCGATCGTGATGCGATCTTCCAGCCCTTCGGCGCGGATGCGTTCGCGCGCCAGTTCGGTCTGCGCTTCCGATAGTGAGACGCCGTGTCCCACGACACCGTAATGTTTGGCGGCATGGATGAGCATCGCCCCCCAGCCGCAGCCAATGTCGAGCAATCTCTCGCCCGGCTTCAGCCGAAGCTTGCGGCAGATATGGTCGAGCTTGTCGGCCTGCGCCTGGTCGATGCTGTTGGCGAAATCCGTGAAATAGCCGCAACTGTAGACCATGCGCTCGTCGAGGAAGAGCCGGTAGAAGGCGTTCGAAATGTCGTAGTGGTGCTGGATCGCTTCCTTGCTTGAGCCGCTGACGAAGGGATTGCGTCCTGCAAGACCGGCCTGCGCGGCCATCTGTTTTCGCGAAAACAACACGGCTGGCAGGTCGCGAAGGATTGCGAGCTTCGGCAGCGACTTGAGCTTCGTCTTCAGCTTGCCTGATGGCAGCGCGTAGAAATCGAACAGCGATCCCTCTTCCACGTCGATCGTCTTGGCAATCCACATCTCGATCAGCGTCGACAGCGAGGGACGGCGCAGCACCTGCCAGACGATATCCTGATCGTTGATGGCGAGCACGGGGCCGGTAGCGGGACCGATCCGTTCTCCGGTCCACAACTTGACCGCAAATCCTGGGTTCAGGCTTTCGACAACGGTTCGAACGATCCGTGCGGCTTTGTCTGCTGCATCCATGTCCCGCCCCCAATGCGCCTAACGACAGCTTGGTCCGAAACCTGATGTTGGCCCATTTGGCCGGCGGTTCGCAACCCGCTTGTCGAAATGGCCTTGACTTAGAGTGCACTCGAACTTCTAGCCTTGCGAGCGTCGTAACGAGACTGGGTTGATTATGAAGATCGGCGAACTGGCAAAACGCTCGGGCCTCACCGCCTATACGATCCGCTACTACGAGCAGATCGGCCTGCTGCCATTGGCCGACAAGGATGCATCGGGTCAGCGCAACTATGACGCATCGATCCTCACCTGGATCGAATTTCTGGGCCGCCTCAAGTCGACCGGCATGCCGATCCGCGAGATGCTGCGCTACGCGGACCTTCGCCAGAAGGGTTCGGGCACGGACGCGGAGCGGCGCGCATTGCTGGTGGCCCACCGCGAAAAGGTGCGGGCGCATGTCGCCAACCTTCAAGCCAACCTTCTCGTTCTCGACGCCAAGATCGCTGGCTATGCCGACGCAGAAAAAAGGATCGAGATTGAAAATGGCCAACCAGAACGAAAGCCGCTTCGAGCGGGGCGCGCGCGCACTTTCTGAAATCGACGGCGAAGGCGGCCGCAAGGTCGTCGACTCGCTAGCCGACATCGCACCCGATTTTGCCCGCTACATCATCGAGTTCCCGTTCGGCGACATCTATTCGCGCCCCGGCCTTGACCTGAGGTCGCGCGAGATCGCAACGATTGCGGCCCTGACCGCGCTCGGAAACGCTGCCCCGCAGCTCAAGGTGCATATCCAGGCGGGGCTGAATGTTGGCCTCAGCCAAGACGAAATCACCGAGGTTATCATGCAGATGGCCGTCTATGCCGGTTTTCCGGCAGCGCTCGACGGCCTCTTCGCGGCCAAGGACGTGTTCCAGCAAAAGCACACTGTGGCGGCATAAATAAGTGGCTGGCGCATAGTGCGATGGTCGCACTTGTCAAAACGCTGGAAAGACCCCACCTTGCTATCTGTGTTCAACGAACTGAAAGGAGGTGATCCGATGTCGAGTGATTTCGTTTTCCAGAACGTGGCCTCAGCGGATTGCCCTTTCGGGAAGCAGTCTTCCCGTTAAGGCGCGAGATGCGCGGCTGGTGACTCAATCAGCCTGAGCCGCGCCATGGACGGAAACACGGAGGCCGTTCCCTGCAAGGGGAGCGGCCTTTTCCTTTGCAAGAGGCCTTCGTCTGGCAACGGCGCTCGCTACCCGCACCAGCCAGCACGCTTGCCACCACCATAAGTGCGCACAAGACCATTCTCGAGCATTGTCGCCGCAATTGCTTCGCCGGCCTCTGTGCTGACGTCGGCCAGTACGCGGCCGTAATATTTGGCGCCACCAATGTTCGACAACGACACAGGACCCTCGGCCATCAGCCGGGCCAAGGCTGCGCGTGCCGCGTGTGCGGCGTCGCGCTCCGACTGGCATCGCGCCTTCATCTCAGGCGCGTCGATGCCGCGGATGCGGATGTTCACCCTCAATGTCTGGCCCGGCCAGATCTCGGCGTCGGCCAGGAAGGTGTCGCCGTCGAGCACCTCGACGACGCGGGCAGTCACAGGTCCGGCAAAATTGTCGCGCCGTTTGGCTTCGGCAGTGGTTGACAGGCCGAGGGTGAGGAAAACGACCGCCAACATCGCTGCAACCTTGAAGGAAATCGAATCCATTCAAGGTATTTATTCCTATATTAGGCAAGTTGCAATTGCTCATATTGAGCCTTGCTGGCCTAAAGCCTCGGCTCGCCGCTGACCGGGTCGATCTTCATTTCCACCCTGGCCTTGTCGAACGTGTAGTAGACCACGTCGTAATAGCCCTCGCTCTCCCATTCGATCTCGGAGATGTAGCGGAACTGGTCACGTTTCTCGATCTTGCCAATGATCTCGGAAAGCTTGAGCGATTTCTCCGGCGGCACCGGCGGCTCTTTGGTCTGGGCCTGTGCCGGCAGCCCACCCAGCACAGAAGCAAAAAACAGTCCCGCAATCACCGATTTCATCATGGTCGCTCCTTCTAGAACACCCAGGCAAACGATCAGCTCGAGATTTGGGTTCCAGCAGCCTGCTCAGGCCAGACAATCGCTGGACAGGCGCTTCAAAAATCGCTGGTCAGGCCTTTGATTTCCCAATCGCCGTAGCGTCCGGGCTCCTTGCCGCCACGCCCACCGATCTCTCGCGGGAGCTTTGCCTGCTCGGCGTCGGATGCCTCGCGCCGCGCCTGGGCTTCCGCCAATGCGCGCCTGGCGGCCGGCGAAAGTTCCTTTGGTGCGGGTGTCTCCAGCTCCGTCTGCTGCTTGGCGTCGTTCATGGGATTCCTCGGAAATGATTGAAACGGAACCTTGTCTCTCCCATCATATAGCGAAGCGTGACGCGAGGATCGACCCTGGCGCACGGAAAAGGACGGAGTAGACGATGAACATGATGCGGACGGCGATGCTTCTGGCGACCATGACGGCGCTGTTCATGGGCGTCGGCTACCTGATCGGCGGAACAGGCGGCATGACCATCGCCTTCCTTATGGCGGCGGGCATGAACCTGTTCAGCTACTGGAACTCCGACAAGATGGTTCTGCGCATGAACCATGCCATCGAGGTCGACGAACGCAACGCGCCGGAATACTACGCCATCGTGCGCGGCCTCGCTGCCAATGCCGGCCTGCCGATGCCCAAGGTCTATCTGATCGACAGCCCCCAGCCCAATGCCTTTGCCACCGGCCGCAATCCGCAAAATGCCGCCGTCGCCGCCTCCACGGGACTGCTGCAGCGCCTGTCGCATGAAGAAGTTGCCGCCGTCATGGCGCACGAGCTCGCCCATATCGAAAACCGCGACACGCTGATCATGACTATCACCGCGACCCTTGCCGGCGCGATCTCGATGCTGGGCAACTTCGCATTTTTCTTCGGCGGCAATCGCGACAACAACAATCCGCTCGGCTTCATCGGCGTGCTGGTGGCGATGATCGTCGCGCCTTTCGCCGCCATGCTGGTGCAAATGGCGATCAGCCGCACGCGCGAATACTCGGCCGACCGTCGCGGCGCCGAAATCTGTGGCAATCCGCTCTGGCTCGCTTCCGCCCTTGACAAGATCGCCCGCAACGTCGAACGCATCCACAACCCCGAAGCCGAGCGCAATCCAGCGATGGCTCCCCTCTTCATCATCAATCCTCTTTCCGGCGAGCGCATGGACAATCTTTTCTCGACCCACCCCAATACCGAAAACCGCATCGCCGCCCTTCAGGCGATGGCGAATGAGGGTGTCGGTCGTCCTGCCCAGCGCACGGCACAGCAGCCGACCTCACAGCGCGCAGCACCTTCGGGCCAGCAGGGTCCTTGGGGCGGCCGTCCCGCCGACCAGAAGCAACCTGAGCAACCACGTCCGTCCGGCCCCTGGGGGCGTAACCCGTCCGGGCCGAAAGGCCCGAGGTCGTGAGCGGCGACCAGCGCGACCCCAAGCGAAACCGCGCGCGCACTAATAACGCCAAGGGCAGCCGCCCGTCCGCCGTTCCCGACGTCCCCGGCATCGCCGCGCGCATGGCCGCCGCGCGCCTGCTCGCCGCGACGATCGACGCCAAGACACCGCTCGATGGCCTCACCGATCACGAGCATGGCCATCCGCAATTCCGCGCGCTCGACATGCGCGATCGCGGTCTCGTCCGCGCCATCCTCGCCACGGCCCTGCGCCATCGCGTCACCATCGGCAAGCTGATCTCGCGCCGCCTGGAAAACCCGCTACCCGCCAATGCGACGGTGCTCACCCATATCCTGCATGTCGCAGCTGCGCAGATCCTGTTCCTCGACATTCCCGACAGTGCCGCCGTCGACCTCGCCGTGACCCACGCCAAGGCCGACCCGCGTACCGTGCGCTTTTCCGGCCTGGTCAATGGCGTGCTGCGCACCCTTGCACGCGCTAAGGCTGCCGAACTGCCGGAGATGCTGGCCACGACCAACGACGCTCCGGACTGGTTCGTCGAGCGCCTGACCGCCGCCTACGGTGCCGAGCAGGCAAAGCAGATCCTCGCCGCCCACCGCATCGAGGCACCTGTCGATTTCACGGCCAAATCCGACCTGTACAAGTGGGCTGAGCAACTGGGCGGCACCGTGCTGCCCACCGGTTCGATACGCATCGAGCGCTTGGCCGGGCCGGTCGCAGAATTGCCCGGCTTCACAGAGGGCGCCTGGTGGGTCCAGGACGCCGCCGCCGCTCTGCCTGCAAAGCTGTTCGGCGACGTATCCGGACAGCGTGTCGCCGACCTTTGCGCCGCTCCCGGCGGCAAGACAGCGCAGCTCGTGCTCACGGGAGCCAGGGTTACGGCCGTCGAAGCTTCGAAGAACCGCCTTGCCCGCCTCGCCGGCAATCTCGAGCGCCTGGGCCTCGAAGCCGACAAGGTCAATGCCGACATCCTCGCCTATGCGCCCGAAGAACTCTTCGACGCGGTCCTGCTCGACGCGCCGTGTTCGTCGACAGGCACCGTGCGCCGCCACCCCGACGTATTGTGGACCAAGTCTCCGGCCGACATTACCAAGCTCGCCGGTGTTCAGCGCAACCTGCTCGACGCGACGCTGAAGCTGGTAAAACCGGGCGGCAGAATAGTCTTTTCCAACTGCTCGCTCGATCCAGAAGAAGGCGAAGCGCTCGCCGCTAGTTTCCTCGCGGACCACAAGGGCAAGGTCGAACTGGATCCGATTCCTAGGGGCGAGGTCGCAGGTATCGACGATTTCATCACCGAAGCCGGTTTCCTGCGTACCACCCCGGCCGGATTTGATCTCGGTGACCCCGCCATGTCAGGTCTCGACGGCTTCTTTGCCGCGCGGTTCCGCCGTCTCGCCTGAGGCGAAGAACCGGTGTTTACGGAAAATTCACCCTCGCGCCCGCCTTTGAAACAACCTAATTTGACCACGACGTAGGTTGCGTCAGGAGGGATTTTGTCGATCGCGGCGGACAACACGACGCGCCTTTGGGCACTCGTCGCCAAGGAGTTTTGGCGCAAGACACGAAGGCGTCTGCGCGCCGGCCCGGCTTACCGCTGGCGCTACTCCGGGCGCACGCCCGAACGCGTCCTGATCGCCCCGCCCGATCTGCGCCTTGCCGACCCCCAGATCGCGCTCGAAATCTACTATGGCCGCTTTCCACTGTCGGGCCATCTGGTCGAGACGGGCGGCCAGTCGCCCTTCCTCGTGGAGGTACCCAACAGAGGCTGGCAGCGCAGCCTGCATGGATTTCGCTGGTTGCGCCACATGCGCGCCGCCGGCACCGAGCTTGCCGCGGCGAACGCCCGCGCGCTTGTCTCCGACTGGATCGCCATGCACGGCAACCGCATCTCCGGCACAGCCTGGGAACCGGCGACCACCGCGAAGCGCATTATCGCTTGGCTGCAACATTCCTCGGTCGTGCTGCAGGGCGCCGAATTCGCCTTCTACCGCGCTTTCCTGCGCTCGCTGGCGATGCAGATCCGCTATCTCAGGTCGATGGCGCGCGAGATGCCGGCCGGCAAGGACCGGCTCAGGGCGCGCATCGCACTCGCCTTTGCCGCCCTATCGCTGCCCGCGCCCGTTTCCGCGCTGCGCTCGGCCACCCGCAATCTCGCCGACGAACTCGACCGCCAGATCCTGCCCGACGGCGGCCATGTCTCACGCAATCCGATGGCTGTGCTCGAAATCCTCGCCGACCTGCTGCCACTGCGCCACACCTATGCCAACCAGGCCGAGCAGCCGCCCCTGGCGCTGATCAACGCGGTCGAGCGCATGCTGCCGGCGCTGCGCTTCTTCCGCCACCAGGACGGCAGCCTTGCCCGTTTCAACGGCATGGGCGCCACCATCCATGACCGCATCGCGGCTATCCTGCGCCACGACGACACCGCCGGCGCGCCGCCCTTGCACGCCACCCATTCGGGCTACGAGCGCCTTGCGATGGGCGGCACGACCGTCATTGCCGACACGGGCACCGCACCTCCCATCGAGGTGTCGAACTATGCCCACGCCGGGTGCCTGTCCTTCGAGATGTCGTCGGGCCGCCAGCACTACATCGTCAATGCCGGCGTCGACACCTATGGGCTGGCCGAACTCAAGCCATTGGCACGAGCCACTGCCGCGCACTCCACCGTCACCATCAACGACACCTCGTCGGCAAGTTTCGCCCATTCGCACCGTATCAGCGGCCTCCTTGGCAGCCCGCTTTTTGGCGGACCGAAATCGGTGCCGTCGCAACGGACCGACAAGCCTGGGATTCACGGCTTCACCGCTCGACATGACGGCTACGCGCAGCGCTTCGGTCTCCACCACGAACGCGAGCTCAGCCTGGCCGCCGGCGGCAACATCCTGTCGGGCTGCGACCGCATTCTTCGCGCCGGCAATACGCCGATCAAGAAAGGCCGCGACCTCGTCACGGTGCGCTTCCATGTCCATCCCGACGTCCAGCTGTTCCGCGACCAAAAGGAGCGGCTGGTGCTGACAGGTCCCGATATCGACACCTGGGTCTTCATCTCCCCCGACGTTCCTGCCGAGGTTGAAGAATCGATCTACTTCGCCGGTCTCGGCGGGCCGCGCCGCTCGCGCCAGATCGTGCTGAACTTCAAGGCCTCTGAAATCTCCGAGGTGCATTGGCAGTTCTCGCGCACCCGCATCATCGGCCGCCTCGAAAACTGAGTGAAAAGCGCCGTGCGCCTTGATTTTGAGGCCTCGTATGCTAGGCCGCGCGTAACCGCGTCTCCCTCCCAGCCGTGAAAGGCCCCCTCGCCATGGCCGTGATTTCCAAGAAGATCCCCGCTCCCGACCTGGTACCGATCCGCCGCGCCTTGCTGTCGGTCTCCGACAAGACCGGCCTGATCGGCTTCGCCCAATGTCTCGCCAATGTCGGTGTCGAGCTGGTCTCCACCGGCGGCACGGCCAAGTCCATCGCCGCCGAGGGAATCGCGGTCCGAGACGTCTCGGAGCTGACCGGCTTTCCCGAGATCATGGATGGCCGCGTCAAGACGCTGCATCCCTCGGTCCATGGGGCGCTTCTGGGTGTCCGCGACGATCCCGAACATGTGGCGGCCATGTCCGAGCACGGCATCCAGCCGATCGACCTTGTCGTGGTGAACCTCTATCCCTTCGAGGAGGTGCGCAATTCCGGCGCGCATTACGCCTCGATCGTCGAGAACATCGACATTGGCGGCCCAGCCATGGTCCGCGCCTCGGCCAAGAACCATGCCTATGTCGCCATCGTCACCGATCCGGCCGACTACAAGGAGGTGCTCGACAGCATCGTCGCCAACAATGGCTGCCTGTCCTACGAGTTCCGCAAGAAGCTCGCTGCCAAAGCCTTTGCGCGCACCGCCGCCTATGACGCAGCGATCTCGGGCTGGTTCGCCGAGGCACTTGAGATCGAAACGCCCGACTGGCGCGCCTTCGGCGGCAAACTGCAGAGCGTCATGCGTTATGGCGAAAACCCCCACCAGTCAGCCGGCTTCTACCTGACCGGCGACAAGCGTCCCGGCGTTGCCACGGCAACCCAGTTGCAGGGCAAGCAGCTCTCCTACAACAACATCAACGATACCGATGCCGCGTTCGAACTCGTCGGCGAGTTCGATCCTGTCCGCACCGCGGCGGTCGCCATCATCAAGCACGCCAATCCGTGCGGCGTCGCCGAAGGCGCCACCCTCGCCGAGGCCTATGCCAAGGCGCTGGCCTGCGATCCGGTTTCGGCGTTCGGCGGCATCGTCGCGCTCAACCGCATCCTTGACGCCGAGGCTGCCGAGGAAATCGTCAAGATCTTCACCGAGGTCATCATCGCGCCTGACGCCACCCCCCAGGCGCAGGCGATCATCGCCGCCAAGAAGAACCTGCGCCTGCTCGTCACCGGCGGCCTGCCCGACCCGGATCGCGCCGGCGTGGCCGTGAAATCGGTTGCCGGCGGCCTGCTCGTCCAGTCGCGCGACAACGCTGTCGTCGATGCGCTGGAACTGCAGGTGGTCACCAAGCGCCAGCCGACCCAGAGCGAACTGGAAGACCTGAAGTTCGCCTTCCGCGTCGCCAAGCACGTCAAGTCGAACGCCATCGTCTATGCCCGCGACCTCGCCACCGTTGGTGTCGGCGCCGGCCAGATGAGCCGCGTCGACTCGGCCCGCATCGCCGCCCGCAAGGCGCTCGACGCGGCTGAAGCAGCCGGCATGGCGGAGCCGTTGACCAAGGGCTCGGTCGTCGCTTCCGACGCATTCTTCCCCTTCGCCGACGGTCTGCTTTCGGCGGTCGAGGCAGGCGCAACCGCCGTCATCCAGCCAGGCGGCTCGATGCGGGACGACGACGTCATATCAGCAGCAGACGAGCATGGCATCGCCATGGTCTTCACGGGCGTGAGGCACTTCCGGCACTGAGGCCTTCACCCTCCCTTGCGGGGAGGGTCGATCCGGCGGTGGATCAGAGCAGGGTGTTCTATTTCACCTCGTCGGCCGGATAGGGCGTGCGCAAGAGCACGGCGAGCCCGACGGCGAAGAAGATGATGATCGTCGCCATGCCGAGGCGTGGCGAACCGCTCAAGGCCGTGACAGTGGCAACCACGAAGGGTGCAACGAAACTCGTCGCCCTGCCCGACAGCGCATAGAGCCCGAAATATCGCCCGGCCTCGTCGGCCGACACGCTTCGCGCCATGTAGGAGCGCGACGACGCCTGCACAGGCCCAAAAGCTATGCCCACCAAAAGCCCGAAGGCGATGTAGGCCTTCTCTGCTGCCGTTCCGAACAGCCCTCCGGTGTCGGCGCCCGGCATCTGCCACAGGCCGAAAAGCGTGTAGCCTGGTCCGGTCGATACGATTCCGACCGTGGCGATGGTCAATAGCACCAGTGAAGCCACCACCACGACCTTGGAACCAAAGCCGGTATCGAGCCGGCTTGCGACCAGGCAGCCGAAGATGGCGACGACGTTCAAGATGATGCCGTAAATGCCGATCTCGGTGATCGACCAGCCAAACATCGCCGCGGCAAAGGCGCCGCCCAGACCCAGCAGCGCGTTGACGCCGTCCTGGTAGATCATGCGGGCAACGAGGAAGCGGAAGATGCCGGTGCGCTGGCGCACTTCACCCAGCGTCGACTTGAGCTCGCTAAGACCAAGGCGCACGGCAGGGCGGATGGCGATGCCCTTGCCGCTGTCCGGCGTGAAGAAGAACATCGGCAGGATGAAGACGAAATACCACAGCGCCGCAATAGGGCCTGTGGCGCGTGCATCCTCGCCGAGCGCGGAATCGAGCCCGAACACGGGCGTTGCGCCGATGATGGTCTTGCCCGTTTCAGGCGATGCCGCCATGAACGCAACGACGAAGATCAGCACGATCATGCCGCCGAGATAGCCAAGGCCCCAGGCGATGTTGGAGACCTTGCCGATCTCTTCTTTGGAAACCAGGCGCGGCATCATCGAATCATTGAAAACGATGGAGAATTCCGCCGCCACCGAAGCGAGCGAAAACAGCAGCACCACCGGCACGAGCGGCGAGCCCGGAGCCGCGTACCAGAGCAGGCAGAGGCTGGTAATCTTGATCGCCGCAAAGAACGCGATCCACGGCTTGCGCGGGCCGGTCTGGTCGGCGATCGAACCAAGCACCGGCGACAATATTGCGATGACGAAGCCTGCCGCGGCAATACCGTAGCCCCAGGCAGCTTGCCCCATGGCTGGATCGGTTGCCATGCGCGCAACGAAATAGGGCCCGAAGATGAAAGTGGTCACCACGGTGAAAAAAGGCTGCGCTGCCCAGTCGAAGAACATCCAGCCCCAGACGCCGCGCCGCGGCGTGCGTTGAACCACCATCGAATCAGCCATCATCCCTCCACCACGCCGCATCAGCGCGGCTTGGAGCTATAGCGCAGTTCGTTCGCTCGGGAAAACGCCTGCCGCCTCAATGGCGGCAGGCCAGGTCGAAAACCGTTATCGGCCCGACAGATCGCTCATCAGCCCGGCGGCAACCGTCAGACGCGACACGGAGATGTCGCCACCTTCCGTCAGCGCCTGCAGCCTTTCGCGGGTGCGGTTGATGCGTTCACCACCCGCTTCGAGCCAGGCCGCGACAGGATCGGGAGCGCTGCCGAAACCGGTCAGCGCCGCAACCGCGATGCCGCGACGTGCCGCACTGATCGTGTCCGATGCCCGCGACAGCGCCAGCCCCTCATAATAGTCGGAGCTCGATATCGCATTGGCGGCGTCTTCGATGCGCGGAATGCGGAACGCCTCGCTGACCCCGAAGAACGCCTTGGCGGCGGCAACGATGTCGGCCTTGGCCGTCTTGGCCACCAGCGCGATGTCGGGCACCAGTTCGCCGACTTCGAGCAGCGACAGCCGCTCGGCCAGCTTCTCCGGTGCCCCGGCCGCGGCGAAGCCCGCCTTGCGCTTCTGGATGCGGTCCTGGGTGAAGGCGGGCAGCATCCCTGCGAACTTGTTTTCGAGAGCCGCGCGCGCCTCATGCAGCTCGGCTATGCGGCTCGCCAGCGGTGCATCGCCGTGGTGGTTGCGGAGATACCAGCCGCTGGTGGCAAAGAGCAGCCGGCTCACCGCCTGATAAAGGTCGAGCTGCGTCATGCCGTCGACAATATTGTCGAGCGCATCGATCTCCGCATAAAGCGCGGGCAGTGCAAAGCCGTCGCGCACCACGGCGAAGACACGTGCCACGTCCGCCGCGGAGCGACCGCTGGCCTCCTGCAGTCGGTTGACGAAGGACGGCCCGCCCCGATTGACCAGGTCGTTGACCAGCACGCGCGTGATGATCTCCCGACGCAGCCGGTGACCGTTGATCTCGGCTTCGTATTTCTTCGACATGCGATCGGGGAAATAGCTCATCAGATCGCGGGCGAACTGCGCATCGTCGGGCAGGTCGCTGGCGACGATATCGGAGAACAGCACGATTTTGGCATAGGCCAAAAGCACGCCGAGCTCGGGCCGGGTCAGCGGCTCGCCGCGCGTCTGGCGCTCGGCAAGTGCTGCGGCACTTGGCAGGTTTTCGACCGCGCGGTCGAGCAGTCCACGCGCCTCGAGCGCGCTTATGAAGCGCCCCTGATGCGCGATGTCCTGGACGCCGCGCCTTGCGGCAAGAGACAGCGCCAGCGTCTGCTCGTAGTTGTTGGCAAGCACCAGGCCCGCCACTTCCTCCGTCATCTCGGCCAGCAGCTTGTTGCGCGCGGGGCGCTGAAGCCCGCCGCTACGCATGGCGGACGCCAACGCGATCTTGATGTTGACCTCGACGTCGGACGAGTTGACCCCGCCCGAATTGTCGATGGCGTCGGAGTTGCAACGTCCCCCCTTGAGCCCGAACTCTATGCGCGCCCGCTGGGTTGCGCCGAGATTTGCGCCTTCGCCGATTACCTTGGCGCGCACCGCGCTTGCGGTGGCGCGGATCGCGTCATTGGCGCGGTCGCCCACTTCCTGGTTGGTTTCGCCGCTGGCTCGCACATAAGTGCCGATCCCGCCGAACCACAGCAGGTCGACAGGCGCGCGCAGGATGGCGCTCATGATCTCGGTCGGCGAAGCAGTGGTCTTGTCGAGACCGATGGCGGCGGCTGCCGCAGTCGGCAGCGTCACCGACTTCTGCGCGCGTGAAACGATCACACCACCCGCCGAGAGCTTCGACTTGTCGTAATCCTGCCAGCTCGAACGAGGCAGGTCGAACATGCGCTTGCGCTCGGCAAACGCCGCCGCCATGTCCGGATCGGGATCGATGAAGATGTCACGGTGGTCGAACGCAGCGATCAGGCGTGTCTGCTCAGACAACAACATGCCGTTGCCGAACACGTCACCCGACATGTCGCCGACGCCGACGACGGTGAAGGGCGTCGTCTGGATATCGCGGTTCATCTCGCGGAAATGCCGCTTCACGGCTTCCCAGGCCCCGCGCGCGGTGATGCCCATCTTCTTGTGGTCGTAGCCGGCCGAACCGCCCGAGGCGAAGGCATCGTCGAGCCAGAAGCCGTGCGCCTCGCTGATGCCGTTGGCGGTATCCGAGAAAGTCGCCGTGCCCTTGTCGGCGGCGACGACGAAATAGGGGTCGTCGACATCGCGCCGCACCACACCCTTCGGCGGCACGACCTTGTCGCCGTCGATATTGTCGGTGATCGACAGCATCGAGGAGACGAAGTTGACATAAGCCGCCCTGCCCGCCTCGAAGGTGGCGTCACGGCTGCCGCCGACAGGCAGGCGCTTGGGGAAGAAGCCGCCCTTGGCGCCGACCGGCACGATCACGGCGTTCTTGACCTGCTGAGCCTTGACCAGTCCCAGCACTTCGGTGCGGTAGTCCTGCGCCCGGTCGGACCAGCGCAAGCCGCCGCGAGCGACCGAGCCAAAGCGCAGATGCACGCCCTCGACTTCGGAGCCATAGACGAAGATCTCACGCCATGGACGTGGCTCGGGCAGCCCGTCGATGCTGCGCGAATCGAGCTTGATCGCCAGCGACTGGCCCTTTTCCTTCTTGCCCGAGACAAAGTGGTTGGTCCGGAGCGACGCCTCGATCAGGTTGACGTAGCGCCTGATGATGGTGTCGTCGTCGATATTCGGAACCGTTTCCAGCGCATCCTTGATCTTGGCCTTGAGGTGCTTGGCGGTGACGAGCCCATCGTTCTCCTGCGCCGGGTCGAGCCTGGCCAGGAACAGCCCATGCAGCCCACGCGCGATATCGGGATAGCGGTTGAGTGCCGCGGCTATGAAATCCTGGCTCTGCGGAATGCCTGCCTGTTGGAGATAGCGGCCATAGGCACGCAGGATCACGATCTGGTTGGAACCGAGCCCCGCCGTCTGGGCCAGCGCGTTGTAGCCATCATTGTCGGCATCGCTGTTCCACACCGACAGGAACACTTCCTCGAACAGCAGGCCGCCGTCGGCGAGGTCGATCGGTTGGCCGTAGGCGTTCTCCAGTTCCATGTCGTGGATGAAGATCTGGTCTTCGCCCTTCTCGCCGAGTTCGAAGGTGCGTTCGCTGATGACGCGGAAACCCATGTTCTCGAGCAGCGGCACGCGCCGTGACAACGCCACCGGCGCGCCGTGGTGATAGATCTTCAGCGAAGCCTGTTCCGGTTTCTGCCCGGTGTCGCGATAGCAGTCGATGACGATCGGATTGCTCCGGCCGACCGTCGAGATCCGCTCGGCATCCAGCAGCGCCGCCGCCGGCGAGAAGCTGTTTTGATAGTCCTGCGGGAAATGCATGGCGACACTGACGAGTGCTGCCGGTGAGCCTGCTTCAGCCGAAGCCTCGCGCAGCCCGTCCTCCCAGGTCGTCACGATGTCGCGGATAGCCGCCTCGATCGCCGCTTGCTCGACCTTCGGCGTCTTGCCGCCGGAACGGCCGATGATGAAATGAACGCGCGCCAGCCCGCCTTCCGGGAAAGCCGGGTAATAGGCCGATAGCCGGCCCTCGAAGACGCTCTTGAGATATGCGCCAATCTTCTCGCGCACCACTGAATCGTAGCGGTCGCGCGGCACGAAAGTCAGCACGGAGACGAAGCGGTCGAACTGGTCGACCCGCACAAGCGCGCGCACGCGTGGCCGCTCGATCAGGCCGAGGATCGCCTCGGCATGCTTGCGCAGCGTCGGCACGGCGATCTGGAACAGTTCGTCACGCGGATAGGATTCGAGCACGTTGGTCAGCGCCTTGCCCGAATGGTCGGCGGGGTCGAAGCCCGACTTCTGGATCACCGTCTCAGCCTTGGAACGCAGATAGGGGATCTTCATCACCGAACGCGTGTAGGCTGTCGACGTAAACAGGCCAACGATGCGCAGTTCGCCCGAAAGCTGGCCCTCGGCGTCGTAGGTCTTGACGCCGATATAGTCGAGATAGGCGCGGCGGTGCACCGCCGACTTGGCATTCGCCTTGGTCACGATCAGCGGTTCCGGACCATGGAGAAACGCGCGGATTTCAGGCGTCGTCGACGTCGCATCGACGGTGTCGCGGCGCAGCACCAGCACATCGGGATCGGCAAGGATGCCGAGCCCGGGCTTGTCGGCGCGCTCGAGCATGCCGCTCTTTTCGCCCCCCGAATACTGGAACTCGCGCATGCCAAGGAAGGTGAAATTGTCGTCGCGCAGCCATTCGAGGAAGGCGATGGCTTCGGTCACAAGGTTCTTGTCGAGCGGGATCGGCGCGTAGCGGAATTCCGAAATTGCCTGGTCGAGCCGCGCCAGCATGCGCTTCCAGTCGGCGACCGCCGCGCGCACCTGGCCGAGCAGCTTCTTCAGCCGTTCGCGTAGCGCCTCCGCCGCTTCCTTGCCTTGTGCCGGAATATGGACATGGATGACACTGACCTTGGCAGCGTCTTCGCCCCTGTGCGTACCGCCGTCGCTCAGGATTTCGTCGACGCCGGTGCGGCCATGACGGACCGTGATCACCGGGTGCGTGACCAGAACCGGCTCGCCGGCCGCCTCGGTGATCTCGCCGAGCACCGAATCGAACAGGAAGGGCATGTTGTCGTTGACGACGGTGACGACAGCTACCGGTCGACCGTGGCGAAGGATGCCGGCGTCGGTGGCGATATCGATCACCGACGAGCCCTTGCGATGCTGGAGCACGGCCTGCTCTGCCAGCTCGGCCGCGCGTTCCAGCATGCCGGGCTCGTAATCGGCCACGTCCTCGGCCGGGGCCCGGGCAAGCAGCAATTCAAGGAGCTGGGGAGGTCTCTCGGAGGATTTGGAGGCGGATGCAGTCTTGGCGGATTTCGCCGTCGACTTCATTGATTCGGACATGACGCTAGTTTCTCCCGTCCCGTCACATGCTTTTACGACTATCGTAGCAGATGGCCCGCCTTTAGCGACAAAGGTTTGACGGAAGGTTGGCAAAAACGCCTAGGCAATGGGCAGAAAGTGCCCATAAATTAGGCTTACGCTGCGTCCCAAAGGGACGCCAATTCCAAAGCCTGACTAAATAAATCGCCTTTCCCTTGCGGCAACGGGAGCAGCCGCGTCCGCCATGGCCGTCGCGCTCACCCGATTCGTGATTCGAATCGCCGGATTGCCGCAGAAATTGGCTGCCTGGCCACCTCAAACACCCAAGCGCGGTCGGTAATGTCGACAGCAGCACCAAAGAACTTCGGAGCGCTTGCCACGGCTGCCGATCATCAACTTTCCGCGACGGGAACCAGCGCGGGTTGCCGATGGCAAGGGATCGGCGAATGAATAGCGCGCGCGCTGGCACGATGCCGGGTGGCCGGCATGTCGGCACGCCACGGAGGAGATGTCATGAGCAAGTTTCTCTTCGTCTATCACGGCGGCGGCAAGCCGGCATCCGAGGCCGAAGGCGCGAAAATCATGAAGGCCTGGACAGACTGGTTCGCCACGCTTGGCGCATCCGTCGTCGACGGCGGGGCTCCGGTCGGCAAGTCGCAGACAGTTGGAGCCAATGGCGCGGTCACCAATGACGGCGGCGCCAATCCGGTCAGCGGCTATACCGTTGTCGACGCGAAGGATCCTGCGGATGCTGCGCGCATCGCCAAGGGTTGCCCGATCCTGGTGGCCGGCGGCTCCGTCGAGGTCGCGCCGATCATTGATATGTGAGTACGAAGAGCACTCGCCGCCGCATGCAAGAAAGGGCGCCTCCAGCGAGACGCCCTTTTGATTGGTGCTGCGTGGCTTATGCCGCGCCCTTCGACTTTTCGAAGCGCTTGCGCTCGTTCGGGTCGAGGTAGAGCTTGCGCAGACGGATGGTCTTCGGCGTCACTTCGACCAGTTCGTCGTCCTGGATCCAGGCCAGCGCGCGTTCCAGCGTCATGCGGATCGGCGGGGTCAGCTTGACTGCCTCGTCCTTGCCGGCGGCGCGGATGTTGGTCAGCTTCTTGCCCTTCAGCACGTTCACTTCGAGGTCGTTGTCACGGCTGTGGATGCCGATGATCATGCCCTGGTAGACCTTCACGCCGGCGTCGATGACCATCGGGCCGCGATCTTCGAGGTTCCACATGGCGTAGGCAACCGACTCGCCCTGCTCGTTGGAGATCAGGACGCCGTTGGTGCGGCCGGGCAGTTCGCCCTTGTAGCCCTGGTACGAGTGGAACAGGCGGTTCATGACGGCTGTGCCGCGCGTGTCGGTCAGAAGTTCCGACTGGTAGCCGATCAGGCCCCGCGTCGGCGCATGGAACACCAGGCGCTGGCGGTTGCCACCCGAAGGACGAAGCTCGACCATCTCGGCCTTGCGCTCCGACATCTTCTGCACGACGACGCCGGCATGCTCCTCGTCGACGTCGATGACGACTTCTTCTATCGGCTCGAGCAGGTTGCCGTCCTCGTCCTTCTGCATGACGACGCGCGGACGCGAAACGGCGAGCTCGAAGCCTTCACGGCGCATGGTCTCGATCAGAACCGCAAGCTGCAATTCGCCACGGCCGGAGACGAAGAACGAATCCTTGTCGGCCGATTCTTCGATCCTGAGCGCGACGTTGCCTTCCGCTTCCTTCATCAGGCGGTCGCGGATGACGCGGCTGGTGACCTTGTCGCCCTCGGTGCCGGCCAGCGGCGAATCGTTGACGATGAAGGACATGGTGACGGTCGGCGGATCGATCGGCTGGGCGGCCATCGGTTCGCTCACCGACGGATCGCAGAACGTGTCGGCGACGGTGCCCTTCGACAAGCCGGCAATGGCGACGATGTCGCCTGCATGGGCTTCGTCGATCGGCTGGCGCTCGATGCCGCGGAACGCGAGGATCTTGGTGACGCGGCCGTTTTCCAGCAGCGAACCGTCATGGTGCAGCACCTTGACCGCCTGGTTCGGCTTCAGCGTGCCCGCCTCGATGCGGCCGGTGATGATGCGGCCGAGGAACGGGTTAGCCTCGAGGATGGTACCGATCATTCGGAACGGGCCGGGGTGAACCGTCGGTGCCGGAACATGCTTGAGCACGAGGTCGAACAGCGGCGCCAGGCCCTGGTCCTTGGGGCCTTCCGGGTTCTCGGAAACCCAGCCATCGCGGCCCGAACCGTAGAGGATGGGGAAGTCGAGCTGCTCGTCGGTGGCGTCGAGCGCCGCAAACAGGTCGAACACCTCGTTGATGACTTCCTGGTGGCGGGCGTCTGGGCGGTCGATCTTGTTGATGACGACGATCGGACGGAGGCCGACCTTGAGGGCCTTGCCGACCACGAACTTGGTCTGCGGCATCGGGCCTTCGGCGGCGTCGACCAGAACGATGGCGCTGTCGACCATCGACAGGATACGCTCGACCTCACCGCCGAAATCGGCGTGGCCCGGCGTGTCGACGATGTTGATGCGGGTGTCCTTCCAGTCGACCGATGTCGCCTTGGCCAGGATGGTGATGCCGCGTTCTTTTTCGATGTCGCCCGAGTCCATCGCGCGCTCCATGACGCGCTGATTTTCACGGAACGAACCGGATTGCTTGAGGAGCGCATCGACGAGCGTGGTCTTGCCATGGTCAACGTGCGCGATGATCGCGATATTGCGGAGGTTCATATGTCTACTCGGGAGCGTTGCGGGCACTGCCTGTCGACGCGCCGCGTTTCGTGTGGGCGGGCTCATACAGGTTTTTTCGCAAATGCGAAAGGGGGGCGGTTAAATCGGCTGATTTTCCGTGCCCCGGCAAGGCTACAAAATGTCGCCCCAGTCGACTCGCCGTGCCGTCTTGAACAGCTCGCCGTCACGCTTGGTAAGCAGCTTTTCGTCGATCGAGCCATTTTCCTGGCACAGCTTCAGCTGGATCTTTCCCGATCCGCCGCGCGCTGGTGCCAGGACCCGTGACCGGAATGCCTCGGCCGGTGTCCGCGACGCGGCCACGAAGATATATTTCTCGTCTTCCCACGGCACGTCGCCGCGTTTGGTCAGGCGATGCAAGCGTGAGCGCGCCACGCGCCGTGAAAAATGGCACCAGTCGGGTTCGATGATCGGACAGGCCTGGCTGTGCGGACAAGGTGCCGCCAGATGCGCGCCCAATTCGACGAGGCGCGAGCGCACCGCCATCATCCGCCGCCAGCCGGCCGGCGTGCCCGGCTCGACGATCACCAGCAAGCCGGTTGTTGCCGCCCACAGCCGCTCGGCCAGCGCCAAGCCTTCGGCCGGTGACAATTCGTCCAGCACATAAGCGAGCGTCACCAGGTCGGCTTTTTCTGCCTGGAAACTCTTGGAGGCATCCGCCGCGCGCCATTCGACATGTTCGACGCCCGAACGATCCGACAATTCCATGCCCACCTTGCGGATCGACTGGCTTGCTTCGAGCATGGTCGCGGAGGCAATTGTCGGCCAGCAGTCCGAAGCCGCCCAAAGTGCCGTGCCGGGACCAGCACCGAGATCGAGCAGGCTCTTCGGCTCGAAATAGGGCATCAACTCGGCAGCGCTTTGCAGGCTGGCTCGAACAGCGGCGAACGTCGCCGGCAGCCGGGTCGCCAGATAGGCATTGGCAAACAGCTCGTCGGACAGGTGCAGCCGCCCGTCTCGAGTCTCGGCACGATAACGGCTCGACAAAATGTCGGCTGCGCGCTGCAGCTCGGCGAGCGCCACGCCCTCGAGAGCCCGGTCGACGGCAGCCCGCAATGTTGCTGGTAGTTCCATATGTCGTTTTAGATCCGCACTAGCTCAGGCGTTTCAGGCCCGGCGGAGCAAACCAGCCTGACCTGAAGCGTGCGACCTACACCAGGCCGCGCTTTTCCATCATCGCCTCGGGCGACGGCATCTTGCCGCGGAAGGCCTTGTAGAGTTCTTCCGGATCGGCCGAGCCACCGGCCGAATAGATATACTTGCGCAGCTTCTCGGCCATATCAGGGTTGAACGCGTCGCCCGTCTCCTCAAAGGCGGCGAAGGCGTCGGCGTCGAGCACCTCCGACCACATGTAGGAGTAATAGCCGGCGGAATAGCCTTCGCCCGAGAACACATGCAGGAAGTGAGGCGTGCGGTGACGCATGACGATCGCTTCGGGCATGCCAAGCTTTTCCAGCGTCTCGGCCTCGAACGCCGCTGGCTCGGCAGGAGCATCCGGTCGGGCGTGATAGGCCATGTCGACCAGCGCCGAAGAGGTGAACTCGACGGTAGCGAAACCAGCCCCAAAGGTCTTGGCCGCCAGCATCTTGTCGAGCAACTCCTTCGGCATCGGCTTGCCCGTCTTGTAGTGCAGCGCGTGCTTTTCCAGCACCGCCGGCACCGTCAGCCAGTGCTCGTAGAGCTGCGACGGCAGCTCGACGAAGTCGCGGCTCACGGAGGTGCCCGCGACCGACGGCCAGGTGACGTCGGTCAGCATGCCGTGCAGCGCATGGCCGAACTCGTGGAACAGCGTCTTCGCCTCGTCCAACGACAGCAGCGCCGGCTCGCCTGCCGCAGGCTTGGCGAAGTTCATGATGTTGTAGATGATCGGCGTCGAGCCCTTGCCCAGCTTGTAGCCCGACTGGAGCGCGCTCATCCAGGCGCCCGAGCGCTTCGACTGCCTGGCGAAATAGTCGGCGAGGAACAGCCCGCGCTTGCTGCCGTCGGCGTTGAACACCTCGAACACCCTGGCATCGGGATGCCAGGCGGCGATGCCGGGCACTTCCTTGAAGGTAATGCCGAACAGCCGGGTCGCGACATCGAAGCAGGCATCGATGATCTTTTCGAGCTGGAGATACGGCTTCAGCTCGGCCTCATCAAAGGCGTATTTCTCGGCCCGCAGCTTCTCCTGGTAGAAACGCCAGTCCCAGGCGGCGAGCTTGTCGTTGCTGCCTGCGCTCGCTGCCAGGCGCTGCAATTCGGTCTCGTCGGCGGCGGCCTTCTCGCGCGCCTTGTTCCACACCGGCTCCAGAAGCTCCATCACCGCCTTGGGCGTCTTGGCCATGGTGTCGTCGAGCTTGAGCGCGGCATAGCTGCCGTAACCGAGCAACCTGGCCTTTTCGGCGCGCAGGCTCAGCGTGTCGCGCACAACGGCCGCATTGTCCGTCTCGCCGCCTGTTTCACCGCGCCCGGCGAAGGCATTGAACGCCTTTTCGCGCAGGTCGCGCCGCTCGGAGAAGGTGGTGAAGGGCTCGTAGATCGAGCGCGACAGGGTGACGGCATACTTGCCCTTCTGGCCGCGAGCCTCCGCCGCCTGGGCCATCGCCCCGCGTAAGAAGTCCGGCAGCCCGTCGAGGTCGGCCTCGTCGAGAAACAGCACCCATTCCTTTTCGTCGGCGAGCACGTTCTGGCCGAACTTGGCGCCCAGCGAGGCGAGTTCTTCGTTGATCGCAGCGAGCCGCTTCTTGCCTTCGGGGTCGAGCCTGGCGCCCGACCGGACAAAACCCTTCCAGGTCTTTTCAAGCACACGCAACGCCTCGGCATCGAGGCAGAGCGAGAGGCGGCGGGCGTAGAGATCGTCGATACGGGCAAACAGCTTCTCGTTCATCGAAATCGCCGAGAAATGCCTGGCCATCTTCGGCGAAATTTCGCGCTCCATGGCCTGGATTGCGTCATTGGTATGCGCCCCGGCGCGGCACCAGAAGATCGACGAGACATGGTCGAGCGGCTCGCCCGCCAATTCCAGCGCTTCGAGCGTATTGGCAATCGTGGCCGGCTCGGCATTGTTGGCGATTGCCTCGACCTCGGCGGCGTGCGCGGCAAGGGCCGCATCGAACACCGGCCCGAAATCGCCGTCTTCGATCCTGGTGAAATCCGGCAGGCCAAGCAGCCCGGCCCAATGGGTCAGTGGATGACGCGCGAGATCGATCTGAGCAGACATGAAGCGATTCCTTGATAACTGCGAACAGCCTCGATGTAGGGCCGTACCTGAGGCTGCGCAACCGGATTGACTCGTCGCCTGCGGCAAACTAAGTGAGACATATAATAAGGATTACTTAGCAAAATGCCCACCGGCCTCGACACCGACACATTCGGGTTCATCGTCAATGATCTGTCGCGCATCATCCGCGCCGAGATGGATCGCCGCACAACCGAAGCCGGCCTGGGCCTGACGACCGGCGAGGGCCGTGCGCTGTTCAACGTATTGCGCGCCGGCCCGATCCGTCAGACCGCCCTTGCCGATCGCCTTGGCATCGAGGCAATGACGCTGAGCGGCTTGGTCGACCGGCTCGAGGCCAAGGGATTTGTCGAACGCCAGCCCGACCCTGCCGATCGTCGCGCCAAGCTCGTCACCCTGACCGACGCTGGCTCGACGGTGGTCAAGCAGATCGAGCCGATCGCCGCATCGATCCGCAGCGAAGCCGCCCACGGCATCGATCCCGACGACTGGCAGCGCGTGCTGGCCGCGCTGCGCACCGCCCGGTCCAACCTGCTTGCAGTTCGCACCGAAGCGCTTTCGAGCGAGGATGCGGCGGCATGAACATGCGAACCGACATTGCCATGGCCGAACCATTGGAAGTTACCGCCACACCGATCATGAGCGAACGCCGGGTCTCCGTGATCGGGGGCCTGATGGTCGCCATCGGCCCGATCTCGCTGGCGCTGTTCACCCCGGCCATGCCCGAGATCGTCCAAGCCTTCGGCACCACCGAGGCGGCGGTCAAGATGACGCTGTCGCTCTATTTCGGCGGTTTCGCCTTTGCCCAGCTCATCTGCGGCCCGCTGTCGGATGGTTTCGGCCGCCGCCCGATCACGCTGGTTTTCATGGCGATCTATCTCGCGGCGAGCGTGCTGGCGCTGATGGCGCCCAATATCGAAACACTGGTCGCCGCCCGCTTCCTCCAGGGCGTCGGCGCCGCCGTGGGCGTGTCGGTGGCGCGCGCGGTCGTGCGCGACGTCTTCACCCATGAGCGCTCGGCCCGCATCATGAACATGATCGGCATCCTTCTGGCGCTCGGCCCGGCCATCGCCCCGACGCTGGGCGGCCTGACGATGGAGTTCTTCGGCTGGCATGCCATCTTCATCGTCATGGTGCTGCTCGGCATCGTTGTCATGCTGGTCGCCATGTTCGTCCTGCGCGAGACGGTGACGCGCGACCTGAGCCGCATCCGCCCGACGGCGCTCATCACGTCGTACGGCTCGCTGTTTCGCAGCCCTTATTTCGTTCTGTGCTGCCTGGTCATCGCCGGCACTACAGGCGCGATCTACACCCAGGCCACGGTGCTCGCCTTCATCCTGATGGAGCGTGTCGGCCTGACTCCAACCCAGTTCGGCATCGGCATGCTGATGCAGACGGCCAATTTCATGGCCGGAGCGGTCGTCATGCGCATGCTCATGCCCCGCTTCGGCGCCGTGTGCATGGTGCCGGTCGGCCTGACCTTCGTTGCCATCGGCGCCATTTCCATGGCCATCCTGCTCAGGACATATGAGCCCACGTTCCTGCTCGTCATGGTCCCAGTCGGCACCTACGCCTTCGGCATCGCCATGGTAACGCCGGCGATGATGACGGCGGCCATGGCCCCCTTCCCCAAAAATGCAGGTGCCGCCTCTTCCATGATGGGCTTCTTCCAGATGGGCGCCGGCATGGTCGGCGGCGCGGTGGCGGCATGGATGGGTGATCCGGTCAACGCTCTCGCCACGGTCATTCCCGCAATGGGCCTTGTCGCAATCGTGTCATGGCTGATCTGGCGCCGCCTGCCCGAACCCTCACTGATGACGCGGCTGAAGTAATCGCGTCATGGCGTTTCGCAACCGTCGCCAACCGTCGATTGCGTATTGGCTACGATGCGTCCATCCCTCGTCGTGAACATCTCGCGCATCGTCATGTCGTTGCCGGGAAAGTCGTAGCAGGTCAGCACCATCGTGGTGTCGCCCACCTCGCTCTCGATCTTGTGGCGGATGGTGGCGCCCTTGGCCGCCGTTTCCCATTCATCCATCGAGGCGATGAACTCGGCCTTGGACTGGGTCACGTCGAGATCGTCGAGCGTGATCGTCGCATCATCGGCCAGCAGCTCCGAAAGCGCGGCGCGATCGGCTTTCAGCAAGGCATCATACCAACGGTCGATGATGCTTTGCTGGGCGAGCGCCTGGAGCGGCACGGCGCAAATGGCCATGGCAAGCACAGCGCCTGCAACGATTGCCCTGACAGCCTTCATCGCCGCTTCCTCCGCAACGAACGTCCGGGCCATTAAACCCAGATCGCGACCGGAATGCCATAGGCATCCCTGCCAGGCGGCGACGGAAAACTTGTGGTCTCCCCGCGCTTGTGCCGTTCGGCAATCAGCATCATTGCGCAAGCGTCGAGAAAATCATCAGGTGCAGCGCCGCGCGGCGGTGTTTGATCGAGAAAAGCACGGTGATGGCCGCACCGCGCCAGCAGCATCCTCCGCTCTTCCATGCCGGCGAGGTTCACACGACCCTTTACCTTCTTCGGCAGGCTCATCGCCTGCCCGTCATTCAACCGCCAGAACGCCACTTCCGGATGCGATTCGATCACGCGCTCGCGCAAGTGCGGCCGCGCCATCATCAGCGCGTCGATCTCGCGGATCTTGGAGAAGATGTCGAAAGCCTGGATCGACACGCCACGTGGCGGTTCGGAGGTCTGCATTGCAACCTCGCTCGCCCGGCGATGCGCGGCATACCAGCCCTCAAGGTCTGTGAAGTCGGCCGTCTCGGCATGAACTGCCGCTCGCGAGGGGATCGAAAACACGCTCGACTGCCGCTGGCCGAGCAGCGGCCGCACCAAAGCCTCGGGTCCACGCCCTCCCTTGATCGTGAAGTCAGGCAGGCCGATAGGCATGTCGACCACCACAATGGCCTCGTCAGGCAACGCCGTCAGAAGTCCCTCGAAGCTGGAGAACACCTCGGCTCTCGGAAGTGTCCCGGCGTCGCTGCGGATCGCAGCGATCCAGCCACCCTTGCAGCCATCGACGCCGGCAACCGTCACGCCCCTGAATCCAGACTGGGTTTTCGGCTCCGCGATGGATGGATCAGCGTCCGCAGTTCGACCATCGCCATCGGATGCGACAGGCTTTGCGCATCGGTCTCCAGCTGCAGTTCATCACCGCCGCGTTTGGAGGTGCGGGCGAGTATTTCGTAGACCGAAGCGGTGGTCGTTTGCAGCGCCTTCCCTGCCGTCTGGCCGGCAAGCAACCGCGCCAGGAAAACCGCGGCGCTGAGGTCGCCAAGTCCGTTGGGTGGCTGCTCGACCGTGCGATGTTCGGCCAGCAGCGCCTGCGTCTGGGTGACCAGCAGATTGCCGGTGCCACCGGCCATCATCGCATGCGCCGAGGTTACCAGCATCGTTGCCGGCCCGAGCCCGAGGGCAGCCGCCATGGTCGCGCGCATGTCGTCGGCCTTGGCGCCCGCCAGCCACTCCAGCTCGTAGCGATTGGGCGTCGCGATATCGGCCAAGGGCAGCAACCGGTCACGAATGCCTGCCGCCAGCGCCTCGGCGACATAGAGTCCGCCGGAATCGCCGATGACAGGATCGCAGACATAAAGCGCCTTCGGGTTCTTCGCCTTCACCGTCTCGACCAGCGAGGCCACGGCCTCCACCTGGCCTGGCTCGCCGAGATAGCCCGACAGCACCGCCGCCACCTCGCCCAGCCACGGCGCCCGTTCGAGATCGGCCATGAAGGCGGCAAATTGTTCGGTCGGCGGTACGATGCGGGTCGCGCGGCCGTGGCCGGGATGCCAGGGCAAGATCACCGTCGGCACCGCCCAGACTGGATGTCCCAGCGTCTCAAGCGCGAACACCGCCGCGCGGTTGCCCACCGACCCGCGCGCGACATGGCTCGACACGACGATCACCGCGCGTGGCGCGGCTGTCCCGGCTTCAGATGTCATGGAATTATCCGCCTCGAACGAGATAGTTGATCAGCCACAGGGTCAGGCCAACGGTCAGCACGAAGCCTAGGATGCGGCCAATGCGCGTGCCGATATGCTCGATAGGATCGGCCTTGTTCACGTCGGCGGCGCTGAGATGATTGCGCATCTCGCTGGTCTTGCGCGCGACGAAAGATCCCCCGCCGGGATCGCTCTCACGCGCAATGCGGTCGAGGATACGGCGCGATTCCTTTTCGCCGTCGCTGTCTCGAGGCGACGCCATCGTCAAAGTTCTCCCGGCATCATCGCCAAATCGAACGCCGGTTTTTTCCGGCCATGTTTGTGATAATGCTGTGGCATCAGTTGCTTTGTCGAGGACAATCCGATGCGCATGCAAGCTTCGCCGGCACTTCCTGCTTTCCGCCTGCTTCCAGCGTTCGTCTTCCTGGCCGTCGTCGTGCCGTTGCTTTCGGCCTGCGGCTACAACACCATCCCGACACAGGAAGAGCAGGCGAAAGCCGCCTGGAGCGAAGTGCTGAACCAATACCAGCGCCGCGCCGATCTCATCCCCAACCTCGTCGAAACGGTGAAGGGCTACGCCTCGCACGAACAGGACACGCTCGAAGGCGTCGTCCAGGCCCGCGCCAAGGCAACCCAGGTCACCGTCACGCCCGAGACATTGACCGACCCCAATGCCTTCAAGGCTTTCCAGGACAACCAGGCGGGGCTGACGAGCGCGCTGTCGCGCCTGCTCGCGGTTGTCGAGAACTATCCCGATCTCAAGGCCAACCAGAACTTCATGGCGCTGCAGGCCCAGCTTGAAGGCACCGAAAACCGCATCGCGGTCGCCCGTCGCGACTACATCGAGACGGTTCGCGTCTACAACACCTCGCTCAAGACCTTCCCCTCCATGCTGTGGAACTCCCTGTGGTTCCGCAATCAGCCATTCCAGAACTTCACCGTCGCCGAAGACAAGCTCGAGGCGCCAAAAGTCAATTTCGGCACTAAGCAGGGCGGGTGACCGCAGCGGTCAGGCGTCAAAGCAGTGCTTTTCTCGCGGATGGGCGAGCTATGCCCCTCACCCTTACCCTCTCCCCGTAAACGGGGCGAGGGGGGCGTCGGCGTTGCCGCTTGTCCCTTCTCCCCGTCCGCTACGGGGAGAAGGTGCCGGCAGGCGGATGAGGGGCGGCGCGACCCTTTCCTTGGGGCGTTTTTTCGGCTGCTGGTCCTGATTGTTTCGGCATTGCTAATCTCCCTTCCCGCCCTTGCCGCCGAACTCCCCGCCCTTACCGGCCGCGTCGTCGATAATGCCGGCATCATCGACCCGGCCACCGAGGCCGATCTGGTGCAGAAGCTCCAGGCATTCGAGCAGAAATCTTCGGACCAGATCGTCGTCGCCACCGTTCCCAGCCTCGATGGTGAAGAGATCGAACCCTACGCCAACCGGCTGTACCGCGCCTGGAAGCTCGGCCAGGCGGGCGAGGACAATGGCGTGCTTGTGATCGTCGCCCCCAATGACCGGCGCATGCGCATCGAGGTTGGCTACGGTCTCGAAGGCGTTCTGACCGACCTGCACACCAAGCTGATCATCGAAAACACCATGGTGCCGGCCTTCCGCGCGGGTGACTTTTCCGGCGGCATCTCCAAGGCCGTCGACGACATCGTCATGGTGGTCGAAGGTGAAGGCGCCGAGCTCGAGGCTCGCGCCAAGCGCAACGAACAGACCGCCCTGACAGGCATGAGCGAAGACGACATCATCTTCTTCGTCTTCATCGCGCTTTGGATCGTCCTGTTCTTCGGCGGCATGGCCATGGCGATCCTGCCGCGCATCTACGGCCGCAAGCTCGGGCCTGGTCGCTACATCTGGCTTGGCATGACGTTCAACTACAACCAGCGCTCGGGCGGTTCGGGTGGCGGCTGGAGCTCGGGCGGCGGAGGCTGGTCGGGCGGTGGCGGCGGCTGGTCGTCGGGCGGAGGTGGCTTCTCCGGCGGAGGCGGCTCCTCCGGTGGCGGCGGATCGTCGGGGAGCTGGTAGACATGACCCAAACCACCCTCAACCCCGGTGACCACGAACGCATCGCCGCTGCCATCCGCGCCGCCGAAGCCCAAACGGCGGGCGAGATCTATTGTGTCGTCGCTCACCGCAGCGACGGCTATTTCTTCGCCTCTGCCTTTGCTGTCACCGTCGGCATCCTGCTGGTCAGCATGCTGGCCGCCTTCGCGCTCGAACATTGGTGGGTCGCGGTCAGGCTTCCGCATTTTGTCATCGTCCAATTGCTTGCGGTCGCGGCTGCCTGCGCCCTTTTGTGGTGGGCACCTGGCCTGCGCATCTGGCTGGTGCCGCGCCGCCTGCTTTGGCGCGCAGCGCACGCCAACGCGCTCCGGCAGTTCTACGCCCGCAACATCCATCTCACGACTTCACGCACCGGCGTGCTGGTCTTTGTTTCGCTGGCCGAGCGTTATGCCGAGGTCGTCGCCGACGCCGGCATCAACGCCAAGGTGCCGCAGCCTGCCTGGGACCGTATCGTCGGCGACCTGATCGAACAGGCGCGCGAAAACCGCCTCGCCGATGGATTTGTGTCGGCAATCGCCACTGTCGGCGCCCTGCTTTCCGAGCATTTCCCGATAGCATCCGACGACGCCAACGAACTCGACGATCACCTCGTCGAAATCTAGCTTGCCGCGATGGTGAGTCCATTTGGACACACCTTGCCGTGATCCACGTTCCCAATCGTGTGAAAGGCCGGTCCAGCCCCTGGCGGACTCTTTGCAACTGTCGAAACGCGGTTTATGGTTAAGAAACTATGAACACGCTGACCATCGACATCAGAAAAGCCGAGCCCCGCGATGCCGACGCCATCGCAGAGGTCCACCACGAGGCTTGGCGCGGTGCCTATTCCGGCATCATTCCCCATCGCGCCCTGACGACAATGATCAACCGCCGCGGCGGCGAATGGTGGGCCAACGCCATCAGGCGCGCCGCGACCGTCCTGGTCATCGAGATCGGCGGCAAGGTCGCCGGCTACGCCACCCTCGGCCGCAACCGCGCCCGTGAGCTCAAGCAGCAGGGCGAGATCTACGAACTTTACCTCCGTCCCGAATGCCAGGGCATCGGGCTCGGCAGCCGTCTGTTCGCTGCAGCCCGCCAGCGCCTCGCCGACCACGGCCTCAAGGGCATGGTGGTGTGGGCGCTCGAAGAAAACGAGAACGCGCTGTCGTTCTACGCCGGTGCCGGCGGCCGCGACATCGCCGAAGGTGTCGAGGTTTTCGACCAGAAGGCGCTCAAGAAGGTCGCCTTCGTCTGGGAATGACCCTTGGCCGGCCAAAGCGCCATGGCTTTGGTCGAATCAATATTGCATTGCACACGCGGCCCAAGGCGTTTATCGGGAGGCACCTTTAATCTGGAGCTTTCCCAATGCGCATCGACGCCATTTCGATCGGCAAGAACCCGCCCGAAGATGTCAACGTGATCATCGAGGTGCCCGTTGGCGGGCAGCCGATCAAGTACGAGATGGACAAGGAGGCTGGAACGCTCGTCGTCGACCGCTTCCTCTACACCCCGATGCACTATCCGGGTAACTACGGTTTCGTGCCGCACACGCTTTCCGGCGACGGCGACCCGATCGACGTTCTGGTCTGCAACACGCGCCAGCTCGTCCCCGGCTGCGTCATCAACGTGCGCCCCATCGGCGTGCTGGTCATGGAAGACAATGCCGGCCAGGACGAAAAGGTCATCGCCGTGCCTTCGCCCAAGCTTACCCGCCGCTACGAGAACGTGTTCAATCACACCGACCTGCCCGAGATCACCCTCCAGCAGATCGAGCACTTCTTCGAGCACTACAAGGATCTCGAGCCGGGCAAGTGGGTCAAGATCGGCGGCTGGCACGACGCGGCCTACGCCAAGAAGATGATCGTCGAAGCCATCGAGCGCGCCAAGCAGCTCAAGGCCTGAGATCGGCCTTACGGTCATTCGGTACGGGCGCGGTCGGTTTTCAGCCGGCCGCGCCCTTTTTCTTTGACCTGTGGGCAGCGTTGAACGGCTGCGTCGGCACGCCTTTGGCCAGGGAAAAACCCGCCGCGGCGCAATCCTGTGTGCCCGCTCAGCCGCTGGCCAGCCCCGTCAACAGCTTGGCCAGGTCGCCGGCATCGCCTGCGATGCGTACGGTCTTCAGCCGCGACGTGGCGCCGGCGACGACCGAGACCGATTTCTTGGGAACGTCGAGCGCGGCCGCGAGCAGCTTTTCGAGCGCCCCATTGGCCTCGCCCTTTTCCGGCACGGCGCGCACCCGAGCTGACAGGTGGGCACGCCCGTCGGCCGTCTGTTCAACGCCTTCGATGGCGTCCTTCGAAGAGCGTGGCGTCAGCCGCACGAACAACTCGACGCCGTCGTCACGCTTCCTGAAGAAGCCGGACACAGCGTGGTCAGATGACGAGCGGTGCCACGGTGGTCAGGATGAACTGCCTGACGAAGAACAGTGCCAGCAACAGGATGATCGGCGAGATATCGATCCCGCCGAGGTCGGGCATGAAGCGGCGGATCGGCCGCAGCGCCGGCTCTGTCAGCCGAAACAGCATGTTGCCGATGGTGCCGACGACCTGGTTACGCGGATTGACCACGTTGAAGGCGTAGAGCCAGGAGAAGATCGCCGAAGCGATGATGATCCACCAATACAGGTCGAGGGCCAGAACGATCGTCTGAATAAGGGCGAGCATGCCGTTCTCCAATGAATTGCCGACATTTAGCCATTGCATGCCTGAGCGGCAAGCCCCGCGCGGCCGAACCTCCTCCGCCTCCTTCCCCCATTGGCCAGGCAGCACCCGGTCCGCAGCCGGCCATTGTCTTGCTCCAGCCCATCATGACGGCTCGACTTCGCCCCCGGGGACCGGGCCATTCTCCCCAAGGAACCTTTCCGCGTCATGTCATGGTGACGAGTGGTCGGGCTATATCGCCGCTACGTCAACTGCTCGCTTGACAGACGCCTCGCGCAGCCAATAAATGCGGCCATCCGCTGGACGGGGCTGTAGCTCAGCTGGGAGAGCGCGTCGTTCGCAATGACGAGGTCAGGAGTTCGATCCTCCTCAGCTCCACCAGTGGATCAAACATCAAGGCCTTGGCTACAAATTGCGCTGGTGAGCAGCCGGTGAGCCGCTATAGGCGCGTTTTGCCCTAAAAGAGTTCGTAGTCGCCGAACGACGATGCATCTTGCGCTATCTGGGCGTCCTCGCCTGCCAGCCGGGAAGCCAGGTCTGAAAGGGTGATGGCAGCAAGAGCGCTCGTCAGGTCGAGCTGCCAGCCAGGCGGCACAGCCTGCTTCAGGTCGGCGAGGAAGCCGGCGAGGCAGTGCAATTTCTGTTCGATGTGGTCGAAACCCTGCAGCGCTTGCAGATAGGTGGGGTCGTGCATGGTGGCCTGCCCGCTTTGGGCGGAGACCAGCGGATGCATCCGCTCAACTGCCGCCGCAATGTCATGCAACTCGACGCTCACGCGCCCGAGCATGTCGGTGACGGGCGTGAGCGCTGATTGGGAATGTGCGCTGGCATGCTTCTGCATGGTGAGACGACCTTTTGCGGATCAGAAGAATTCGACGGAGCCGCCCGATTGCGCGACCGGCGGTTGCCTGGGCGAAACCGGGGCGACGAAGCCCTTGTCGCCGGAGAGCATGACCTGGCGGGCGCGGCCGGTCAGGGGCCAATATTCGACACGGCGGCCGCGATCACCACCCAGATCGCCCCCCACGATGCTGATCCCTTCGTTGCGCAGGAAGGTTTCGGCGAACTCCGCATTCATCGCACCGATGTCCGACAGGCCCTCGATGGTGCGCGCGCCGCCGAACAGCTTGGCCTCCAGCCTGTGACGGTGGGCGCCGCGCTGCAGCAGCCCGTTGACGAGAAGCTCCATCAAATGGACGCCGTAGCTTTGGGCATCCAGCGACTGGCGGACATTGTTGCCCGGCAGCAGGAAATGATTCATGCCGCCGGCCTGGGCGTAGGGGTCGCGGATACAGGCGGCGACGCAGGACCCCAAAATGGTCGTCAGCACGACGTCCCCTTCATGGACCACGTGGTACTCGCCGCGCATGACGGTGACGCGGTGGCTTTTGGCAACCAGCGTCACTTAAGCACTCCGACGATGGCCTCGATCGCCTTCTTCAGGGCCGGCGTGGTGAACGGCTTGGTCAGGAAGTTGTTGACGCCAAGCGCCACCGCACTTTCCAGCAGCTTGCGGTCGCCCTTGCCGGTCAGAAGGATGAACGGCGTCGTGCGGGTGGGGCCGTAGGAACGGATGGCCTTGAGCAACTGCAGGCCGTCGAGCTTCGGCATGTTGAAATCGGAGATCACCATATGCGCGGGCTGTTCCATCATGGCGCGCAGCGCCTGCTCGCCGTCCTTGGCGATGGCGATCTTGCGGATGCCCATTTCCTGCAACGCATCGGTGATGAGGATGCGGCTGGTCGTCGTGTCGTCGACCACGAGAACCTTAAAGTGTTCGAGGAATGCCATTTTTTACTCCATTGGAATTCGAGCGCGTGAGCGCCAGGATGTGGGCGGCGATCTTGTCCAGCGGCGCCTGCCGCTCGACCGCGCCGATTTCGAAAGCGACCCTGGGCATGCCGTAGACGAGGCTAGTGGCTTCGTCCTGGCCAAGCGTGTTGGCGCCCGCCTGCCGCATCTGCAGAAGTCCGGCAGCGCCGTCGCGGCCCATGCCGGTCAAAATTGCGCCGACAGCTTTGGAACCGGTCGCTTTGGCGACGGAGGCAAACAGCACGTCGACCGAAGGCCGGTGACCGTTGACGGTGTCGGTGCTGCGCAGCCGGCAGCGCAGCTGACCAGGCCCCGATACTTCAAGGTGCGTGGCGCCTCCGGGGGCGAGATAGACATGGCCGGTCGTGAGGGGCGCGCCATCGACGGCCTCGCTGACATGCGGCCGCGACATCCGGTTGAGGCGCTCGGCAAAGCTCTTGGTGAAGGCTCCCGGCATATGCTGGGTAATGACAGTAGGCGGGCAGTTCTGGGGAAACTGCGACAACACCGTAATCAGCGCCTCGACGCCGCCGGTCGATGAGCCGATCGCGACGATCTTGCCATTGGGAACATAGTCGGCATTTCCAGCCGGCTGCTCGCGGTGTCCATTGGCCTGCGTGTTCCCCACCAACGGGCGGATCTGGGCACGCGCGGCCGCCTTGACCGTAGCCTGCAACGCACCGAAGGCCCGGTCGTCGCTGAATGAGGCCTTGGAGATGCAATCGAAGGCACCGATCTCCAGCGCGGTGATCGTGGCTGTCGCATCCCTGCTGGTCAGGCTCGACACCATGATCACCGGCATGGGCCTGAGCCGCATGATCTTTTCGAGGAACTCGAGGCCATTCATGTTGGGCATCTCGACGTCGAGCGTGATGACGTCGGGATTGAGTTCCTTGATCTTGGTGCGTGCCTCCAGGGGGTCGGCGGCATGACCGACCACCTCGATGGCCGGATCAAGCCGCAACACCGCCGAAAGCAGGCTGCGCATGGTAGCGGAATCGTCAACGATGAGGACGCGGACCTGCTTCATGAGGGGCTTGCCTCGCGTAGCCGATAGGTGGTGATACCCTCGGGCTGGAAGTCCGCCGTCGCGGGCCCCGATACCCGTTCGGAATGGCCGATATAGAGGTGGCCGCCGGCCGTCAGAAGCGGCACGAAACGGCTCCAGATACGCGATTGCGTCGCTTCTTCGAAGTAGATGACGACGTTACGGCAAAAGATCGCCTGAAACAGGCCCTTCATCGGCCATGCGCCAATGAGGTTGAGCTCGCGGAACGCGACGATCGTGCGCATCTCTTCGTTGGCGCCGAACGCGTTGCCCTCACCCGAGCGCACTGGCGTGAACCAGCGGCGGCGCAGATCCGGCGGCACAGGGCGCAGCGCGGCCTCGCTGTAGACCCCTTCGCGGCCCATCGCCACCATGTTCGGATCGATGTCGGTGGCCAGCACCCTGATGTCGTAGTTGGCGGCCTCGGGCATCAAGGACAGGATGGTCAGCGCAATCGAATAGGGCTCGGCTCCATTCGAGCAGGCGGCCGACCAGATCCTGACGCGTCCGCCGCGCCGCGCCGCATCTAGCAGCGGCGGCAGCACCTGCTTGGCCAGATGTTCGAAATGATGCGGCTCGCGGTAGAAATTGGTGACATTGGTGGTCAGCGCCGCCAGCATCTTCTGGCGTTCGTCGAGCCCCTCACGCGAGGCAATCAGCGCGCAGTAGTCGCGAAAGCTCTCCAGTCCGAGCGCGCGCAGGCGCTTGGACAGTCTGGAATAGACGAGCGCGGCCTTTGCCTCGGTCAGGTGGATGCCGGCGTCGGCATGAAGCATCGCCGCGATCTGCCGCATATCCTCGCCGGTCAGCACGAACTCGCCCGCCACCAGACTCTGGCGCTGGTGGCGCGGCGCGTCGATGTTTTTGACGTTGCTCATGCCGCGATCGGCTCGAGTGTCGGCAAGACGTTGTCGAGCGCGATCAGGCTGATCATGCGGCCTTCGATGGCCAGCACCCCACGCACGAAGGTCTTGGCCATGTCGGAGGCAACGTCCGGCGTCGGCTGGATCGCGTCATCGGTCACCGACAAGATGTCGGACACCGCGTCGACCAGCAGCCCCACCACCTGCTGGCCAACCTGAGCCACCATGATGACATGGCGGACAGTGGGTTCGGGCGGCTGAAAGCCGAGGCGTGCCGCAAGGTCGACGATCGGCAGGATGGCGCCGCGCAGGTTGATCACGCCGCGCACGAAGGCTGGCGACTTGGGCAGCACTGTCGCGGGCGCCCAGCCTCTGATCTCGCGGACCGACATGATGTCGACGCAGAACTCCTGATCGCCGATGCGGAACGCGATGAGCTCGCGGGTGGTGTTGTCGTGTTTGATGGTCTCGGTCATGGCATCACCCTGCTGCTGCAAGAACGGGTTCAAGATTGGTCACGTCGGATTGCGAATTGGCGATCACCGCATCGACATCGAGGATCAGGGCGACACGGCCATCGCCCAGGATGGTGGCGGCGGCGATGCCCGGCACGTGCCTGTAGTTCGATTCAAGGCTCTTGATGACGACCTGGCGCTGGCCCTGGATCGTGTCGACGAGCAGCGCGCTGCGCCGGCCGCCCTCCGTTTCCACAAGGATGGCGACGCCGGCCAGTGGATCGGTCGCGGCACTGCGAAAATCGAGCTCGCGGCCGATATCGACCAGCGGCGTGAAAGCGTCGCGGATGGCAATGACACGGGCACTGCCACCAAGCCCATGCACATCGGCAGCTTTCGGCTGCAAGGTCTCGATGATGGCGGTCAGCGGAACGACGAGCGTCTGGTCGGCGACCGTAACCACCATGCCGTCAAGTACGGCCAGCGTCAGCGGCAGGCTCATGGTGAAGGTCGAGCCCTTGCCCGGACGCGAGGCGATCGACAGGCGGCCGCCCAGGGACTGGATCGAGCGCTTGACAACGTCCATGCCGACGCCGCGCCCCGAGATGTTCGACACTTCCGACGCCGTCGAAAAGCCGGGCAGGAAGATCAGGTTGTCGATCTCCTCATCGGTGAGCGGCGCATCGGCGGCGATCAGCCCCTTGCCGGCGGCGAGCGCCTTGACGCGCTGCCTGTCGATACCGGCACCGTCGTCGGCAACCTCGATGACGATGCGGCCCGACCGGTGCATCGCCGAAAGGCGCACGACACCTTCCGCCGGCTTGCCGGCGGCAACACGAACTTCCGGCTTCTCAAGCCCGTGATCGATCGCATTGCGGATCATGTGGGTAAGTGGATCGGTCAGCCGGTCGATCACTGTTTTGTCGACCTCGGTGCCCTCGCCATCGGTGATCAGACGAACCGACTTGCCGGTCATGCCCGCAACTTCGCGCACCAGGCGCGGCATGCGCTGGAAGACCGACTTCACCGCTTGAGCGCGGATCGCCATGACGCATTCCTGGATTTCGCGCGTCAGCTGTTCGAGTTCGTCGAGGCCGATGGCAACCGCCGAACCCGGCACATGCCCCGCCTCGATCACGCGCTGCGACAGCATCGCCTGGTTGATCACCAGTTCGCCGACGAGGTCGATCAGGCGATCGACCCGTTCGAGGTCGGCGCGAATGGTCTGCGGTGCGGCGGCGCCCGGCTCGTTGCGAGCCGCGCCGGTCTTTGCCGCGGCAGCGCTTGGGTCGGGCTCCTCGATCGCGGGGGGCGGAGCCGCATCAGGTAAAGCCACAGGAACGACGGTTTCGTCCGCCTGGATCGAGCGCAGCAATGCCGCGAGCGCGTCATCCGTCGAGCCGGTCTCGGCGTCGTCGGCTTGAATGCTCAGGCTGCAATCCCACTCCACGAACTCGAACACCTCGCGGATTGCGTCCTCACCCTTTTCGGTCGTGAGCTTGATCGCCCATTCGAGATACGCCCCTTCCGGATCGAGTTCGCCCAGGAGCGGCAGATCGGAGGCATCACAGATGATCTCCATCTGGCCGAGCCGTTCCAGTTCGCGCAGCACGAGTGCGGTCTCATTGCCTTTGGCATAGAGTTCGGGCTTGGGCTTGAAGCTGACGGTGAAGCTGCGCCCGGCATCGGCCGCAGAGTCGGAAAAGTCGAAAGCGACAGTGACCGGCGTGAAGGAGAAGTCGCTCATGTCGTCTTCTTCGGCCTCAGCGTCAGCCGCTCCGCCGGGGCTCAGCGCGTTGAGCTCGGCGACGAGAACATCGCTGCGCTCGCCGTCGACGGCGAGCCCGTCGCGCGCTGCGACCACGAGATCCGCCAGCAGATCGGCAGCCCGCAGCATGACCCCGAGCACGTCGGCCGATGGCTCCAGGGCGCCAGTCCTGAGATGGTCGAGCGTGGTTTCGAAGACATGGGCGAATTGCACCAGCTCTTCGAGGCTGAAGGCGCCCGCGCCGCCCTTGATGGAATGCACCGCGCGGAACACCGCATTCACGGTGTCCGGTTCGGCTTCCCCGCGTTCGATTGCGAGGAGGCCCGCTTCAAGTTCAGCGAGTTGCTCCTCGCATTCCTGGAAGAAAGTCTGTTTGACCGTTGCCATTGCGTCCACGGACATGTTTCCCAGTCAGTTCAAGCCGCCACGCGGCGGATAGCGTCGATCAGCTTGGCGGGGTCGAAGGGCTTGACGATCCAGCCGGTTGCACCGGCACGCCGCGCGCGATCCTTCTTTTCGGCATCGCTCTCGGTTGTCAGGACCAGGATGGGAATCCCCCGATAGGCGGCATCACTGCGCACCTGCTCGATGAAGCCGAAGCCATCCATCCTGGGCATGTTGATGTCGGTCACGATGACCTGGGGCGACTCGCCTTTCAGCACTTCGAGGCCGTGTACGCCGTCCTCAGCCTGAATGACTCGGTAGCCGGCTTGCGACAGCGCCAGTTTCAGCATCTCGCGCATGGTGCGAGAATCATCGACGGTCAAAATGGTCGCGCTCATTCCGACATTTCCTCCCTTGTGAAATCCGCTTCCGCTATTCCCAGCAGCCGCAGGCCTTCGATGAAGGTGGGCGTCAGGTTGGTGAAGGAGAGCGCGGTATCATCCGCGCTCCAGGTTTTTTTTGCCGACAGGAGAACCTGAAGGCATTGCCCGCCGATCCGCTCCACACGCGAGCTATCGATGGTCAGCGCGGTTCCGCGCATTGCGAGCAAGCCTTCGGCCAGGGGCGTTGCGGCCCTGAAGTCCAAGACCGGAGCAAGCTCGAGTATCCGCTGTGATGGATCGGTAACGGCCGTCATGGATGCCTCAGAATTCCTGCCAGTCGTCGGCCGCCGGAGCGATCGCACGTGCGGCGTTGGACCCGTAGCTGGCAACTGCAACCTTCAATTCAGGCCGCGGCGCGCGAACTGGGGCCTTGTGGCTTGAGGGGCGGCTTGTTTCGACCGCAACGGCCTTGCCAAGCCGGAAGGTGCTGATCTGACGCGACAGCTCTTCGGTTTCCTGGGACAGCGAGTGGCTTGCCGCTGTCGATTCCTCGACCATTGCAGCGTTCTGCTGGGTAACCTGGTCCATCTGGTTGACCGCCGAATTGACCTGATCGAGCCCCGTCGACTGCTCATGCGCGCTTGCCGCGATGTTGGTGACCACCGAGTTGATCTCGGCCACCTGCACCACGATGCGCTCCAGTGCCTTGCCGGTCTCGGCTACCAGCTTGACGCCTTCGCCGACCTGGGTCGTAGACGTCGAGATCAGGCTCTTGATCTCGCGAGCCGCTTCGGCCGAACGCTGGGCCAACGCACGCACTTCCGAGGCAACCACAGCAAAGCCGCGCCCTGCATCGCCGGCACGTGCCGCTTCCACACCCGCGTTGAGCGCCAGAAGGTTGGTCTGGAAGGCGATCTCGTCGATCACGCCGATGATACGGCTGATCTGCTCCGACGACTTCTCGATCGTGCCCATTGCGTCGATGGCCTTGCGCACCACAACGCCGCTGGTCTCGGCATCGGCCTTGGCCGTCGAGACGACTTCCCGGGCATGCACTGCACCTTCAGCCGTCTTCTTGACGGTTGCTGTGATCTCGTCGAGCGCGGCCGCGGTCTCTTCGAGGCTGGCAGCCTGCTGTTCGGTGCGGCGCGACAGGTCGTCGGCAGCGGTGTAGATCTCGCCGGTGCCTGCGTGGATGGCCTTAACGCTCGAAGTAATGCTGAGCATCGTCTGCTGCAGCTTTTCGACCGAGTCGTTGAAGTCCGAGCGTAGCTTGACCAGCTTGTCGGGGAACGGTGCGTCGATGCGGTGCATCAGGTCGCCCTTCGACAAGGCGTCGAGGCCATTGCCGAGCGCAACGATGGCGATGTTGTCCTGGCGGTCTTCCTCGGCCTTTTGCGCCGCGCGAGCCGCATTGTCTTCGTCCGCACGCCGGCGCGTTTCCGCAGCCTCTGCCTCGAGACGCACCTTTTCGATGGCGGCGTCCTTAAACGTCTGCACCGCCGACGCCATCTGGCCGACCTCGTCCATGCGCTCGACTGCCGGAATAGCGACCTTGAGGTCGCCGGCGGCGAGGCTGCGCATGGCCTGCGTCATGCGGTTGACCGGCGTGGCGATCTGGTTCGATAGCCAAGCCGCGATGATCAGCAGAATGACGATCGTCGCGCCTGCGCCGCCGAGCTGCAGATACTGTGCCGTTGCGATAGCATTGTCCTTGAGGACCGCGGTCTCGTCTTCCCACTTGGTGATTTCGGCCTGCATGTCGGCAACTGCGCTGCGAACGGTGCTCTGCACTTCCGACGCCCGGGTCGAAGCTGCCAGGTCGCGACCTTGGTCGAAGGTCGCGGCATTGCGGGCGAGTTCTACCATCGGATCGCCGATTTCGACGCGCCAAGTGTTGGCCGCCGCTTTGAACTTTTCGATGGCATCGACCACGTCTTTGTCGGTGATAGGCATGCCCAGGACGTCGGCGATCGTCTTGTCGACGTTTTGCGACGTATCATGATAGCGCTTCGCGATGTCCGGCCGCAGCGCCAGCACGTAAGTGCGTGCAATGTTGGAGCGGTCGAGATGAAGCGCCTCCGCCTTTCCGATGGTGGCGAGCACGCTGCTTGCCACCCGAAGTTCCCCACTGGCGTCGTCGATCTGTTGGAGCGCCCGCGTCAGCATGGACGCGACGACGACGCTGACGATGACGATCGCCGAGAAGGCGAGCGCCAGCTTGCGCACAATACTGAGATTGGTGGTCGAGAACCCTGCTCGCCGCGGCGGCGCGCTGTGATGGGCTGATGTCTGGTCGAAGGTGATACTCATTGGGCGTCCCTTGCCGTAGAGATAGCGAAACTTGGTTGGTTGCCCGCAGGTCTTCAGTGCCGGCAAAGCCCGGCCGCCCGGCGAAAAGCTTTCAGCTTCCCACCGCTTGAAGACATGCAGATTGTGATTTGGCGGATCTCCGCCAGCGGCTTCGCGAGCGGAATTGTTTTGAAAACAGGTTTTAAAAGCAGTTTTTCAAAAGTGGCGTTTTAAGAGCTAATCATGCCTTGCCTGTACGTTACATTCCCCGAAAACGCCGACAGGAAACCCCTCCCTGTCGCGTTTAGGTCCGAGCAATCTCGTTGACTCCACCTAGGCAGAAGAAATTACCCAAATATGAAGAATTGTAATGATCTCAAGGCGTTGAGTCCTCTCTACTGGACGCGTCATGAGTCTCTGCGGCGCCGATACAGTACATAGGAGGTAAGTACCCACGCCTGTTCATGATGCGCCAAAGTCATTCTGTTCCGATGGGAAGATCAGTTGCTGGACGACTCAGGCTGAATCCTAGTCGCTCTGGCTCCAAGCTGCGGCCGTTCGACAGTCGAATCGACCGATTTTGCGACCGTGTCGATCCGTTGCTGGTTGACGACTCGATGGTCGGCTGGAGCGATATCTGCCTCAATCTTGCCGATCAGTTTGGTGAACTTGGTGGAGATCGCGCGCCCACAACCGACGAAATTGCCGGCGACAACGCAATTTTTCCACGCAGAACTCTGGAAATGACCTTGAGTCAGGAGAATTGGCTGAAGGCTTTCGCGCGACGGTTGCAAAGCAACGCTTCGGTCCATCGCTGATATAGAATCAGTATTTATTTCGACATCCTGAAATATAGCTTGTCAGGCGACTCATTGACATTCGTTGACGCTACGAAAAACCAACCCGACTATGACAACAACGCCGCCGCGGTCCGTCACTGCCAGGTTGTACTTCTGGCGCCAGGCAAAAGGCAGAGTTGACGAGCAGGCCTGCCTGGCTCGAATACTGGGCAAGGTCGACTGTCAAATCTGGCCGGCAGCAAGGTGGCACGACATCTTCACGTCTTGCGCGACAGTCAGCCTACTCTCGACTCCCCGACCATCGTCGGATAGCGATTGGCGTATGGTGGCCTGATTGGCTGCCCTAGGCCGTCGAACATGGGGGGATTGGCTGGACGTGAGTTTGCGCGGCGCCTTGCGGATCGGTTCCGCTATCATTCTCATGCTCATCGTCCTCGCCGCAACGGCCTGGGCTTCACTTGCCCTATGGTACCGGGTGCCGGCGCCGGAACTGGTTCGAGCGCTTGCCGCAGGCCTGTTCGCGCTGCTCGGCATCGCCACTTCCATCGCACTCTTTGGCCGCCTGCACCTTTATGCGATTGCGCTTTTCATAGTCGCTTTCGCTTTAGTTCTGCTCTGGTGGAGCACCATCCGGCCGCCCGAACATGCCGATTTCGCGCCCGATGTCTCGCGCCAGATGACAGGAACGCGCGACGGAGACATGTTGACGCTGACCAATGTTCGCGACTTCGAATGGCGCAGCAACACCGACTTCACGGAGCGCTGGACGACCAAAACCTACGACCTGACCAAGGTCCGGACACTCGACCTGTTCATGTCCTATTGGGCCGGGCCGGAAATGGCCCATGTCATCATGAGTTTCGGTTTTGAAGGCGGCGAGCAGATTGCGTGGTCGATCGAGGTGCGGCGGCGCAACGGCGGCAAATTCTCCCCGCTCGCCGATCTGTTCAAGAGCAATGCGCTGGTTATCGTCGCCGCCGAAGAACGCGACGTGGTCGGCGTTCGCTCGAACATCCGCGGCGAGGACGTCCAGCTCTACCGGCTCAACGTATCTCCAGAAGCCGCCAGGGTGCTGCTGCTCGAATATGTCGCCGATGCCAATGCCTTGGCAAAGACGCCGCGTTTTTACAATTCCATCACCACCAACTGCACCACCGTCATCGTCAAGATGATACGAGCGGTCGGCGACCTCATCCCGCTCGACTGGCGCCTCATCGTCAACGGCTACCTTCCCGAATACGCCTATGATCGCGGCGCGCTCGACAGCCAGCTGTCGATGCAGGAACTGCGCGCCCGCGCCCATATCGACGAGCAGGCGCGGGCAGCCGGGCTGGGCCCTGATTTTTCACGGCTCATCCGCATCGGCGTTCCCTCCCCTGTCCAGGCTCAGTAAGCGGACAAGGGAGCACGGTTCAGAAGCTTGAGGTCAGGCTCACCCACACGCGCCTGCCTTCCATCACCGCGTTGTTCTCGGCGGTCTCGACCCGCTCGTCGAACAGATTGTAGACGGCCGCGTTCATGACGAAGTTTTCGGTGAACGCGTAGGTCGCGCCGACATCGACAGTGGCATAGCCATCATACTTGCGCCCGATCGCGCCGTTGCGCACCACTGGCTTGCCGATTGTTCCGATTCGAGGGCCAGCGTTGATTTCCGAGCCGTGATAATTCGCCGCCGCCCAGGCCGAAAGCCCCTCCATCGGCGTTATCCAGTCTAGCCGCACATTGGCCATGTGCTTGGGCGTGCGGGCCAGCGGGAAGCCGGCAAAGGTACCTGTCTGCTGTTCCGAGTGGGTATAGGTGTAGCTGCCGCGGATCGAGAGTGCATCGGTCGCCTCCCAACTCGCTGTCAGTTCCAGGCCTTGTATGATGGCGTCGTCGATATTGTAGTTGTACCAGAGCCGGTACTTGGGGTCTTCGCTCCAGCGCACCGGTTTTCCCGCTGCATCGAGGACCATGGCGTTGGCAAGCTTGTCCTTGAAGTCGGTATAGAAGTAGGTCGCGCCGGCGGTGAAGCCGCCGAGGCTGTCCCACAGCGCGCCCAATTCATAGCTGGTGCTGGTCTCGGCCCTTAGGTTCGGGTCGGCGATGATGACCCCACATGTGCCGTTCGGTCCGTAGGTGCAGCTGCCGCCGCCGGTCGTGTAGGCATAGCCGGGCGCGATCGCCCGCACGTCGGGCGCGCGGAAGCCGGTCGAAACACCGCCTTTGACCGTCCATTGATCCGTCGGGTTCCAGACACCGTAAAGCCTTGGGCTGAAATGCGAGCCATATTCCTGGTGATTGTCCATCCTGAGCCCGCTTGTCAGGGCAAAGCTGTCGGAGATCTGCCATTCGTCTTCGGCAAACAGCGCCCACTGCAGGATCTGGAACTGCTCGTCGCGGCCTGTCCGGCGACCGGGGTTCTGGTCGGTCAGCATTGCGTCGAACACCTGCCCGCCGGTCACCAGCGTGTGCGAGCCGAGAAACTCGAACGGTGTGGTGAACTTGCCGTCAAGTACCGAATTGCGGATTTCGGGCGAGCGGGGGTTTTCCACGAAGTCGCGACGCTTCTTGTCCCAGTTGAAATTCGTGCGCTCGGCCCATTCCTGCTGGAACGAGAACTCGGAGGTCGTCCAGCCCCAGTCACCGATATGCGTCAGCGACCAGTGGTCGCGATCATTGGTGTTGTAGGTCGAAACGCCGTTTGCAGCGATTGTCTGGCCGGCGCTGGCATCGCGCTTGATCCGTGCCAGGCCTCCTTCGAGCCGGAACTCGTGATTTTCGTTCGGAACGAAAGTCAGCCGCCCGCCCAGTGTTCCTTCCTTGGCGCCAGTGATGCCCCCGAGCAGCGAATCCTCACCGCGCTTCAGGCCCTGGCCCCAGACCTGCAGGCCCAGCGTCTCCTGGAGGACAGGCCCGTTCAGGTAGAATGTTCCCTGGCCGGAGCTGCCGAACTCGTCGTGCTGCTGCACTGTCCCGTCGGCGGTGAACGAGCCGGACCACGTCTCGCCGACCTTGCGCGTGATGATGTTGATGACACCACCCATCGCATCCGAGCCGTAAAGCGACGACATCGGCCCGCGCACGACCTCGATCCGCTCGATTGCCGAAAGCGGCGGCAGGAAATTCTGCTCGAACCCGGCATTGCCGTTGACACGCGCCTCGCGCGTGCTCTGGCGCTTGCCGTCAACGAGGATCAGCGTGTACTGGCCGGGCAATCCCCGGATGAAGATGTCCTTTTCGTTGGCCGGACCGGTCACCGTGACACCCTGGACGTCGCGCAGGGCATCCGTCAGATCGCGAAACGTGCCCTTCTCCAGCTGCTCGCGCGACACAACCGTAATGCTCGCCGGGGCATCCTTGACGTTCTGCTCGAAGCCGGACGCCGTCACCACGAGCTGTTGCAGGACCGTGCTGTCCCTGTTGGCAGGCGCCGGCTTTTGCGAGGACTGTGCGAATGCAGCCGAAGACACAAGCAGCGCCAGGCCTGACAGGCAGGTGCAAGCAAGCAGCATGTTGACCCGAGGCAACCCGGCCGGCCTGACGCGCTCTCGACTGGAACCCCTGCAGCTTGGCCGGTCCGCATCCAGACGGTTGAAACAATTCATGAAATCGCCCCATCACTTAAACTTGAGTGTAAAAGTCTTCTTATTTATCGAATAGGGACGGTCAACCTTGGTGTTTGCGAGCGATTCCAAATTCAGGAAAACGCAATTTGGACCGGTGGCGCGTCTCGCCGGGATTTGCTTCGCGTTCGATGACGAGTGGGCATGGATACAACTGAAGTGTGTAAGCATCTGCCGCACATGGCGGCCAACCTGAACGCCAAGGCGCCCGAGCCACGCCTTGGCCAGCTCCGGCTGTTGGTGGCGCTGGATGCGTTATTGGTTGAAGGCAGCGTCAGCAAGGCCGCCGCAAGGATCGGCCTTGGCGCTCCGGCCATGAGCCGGCTGCTGAAACAGATTCGCGAGCTCTACGGCGATCCGATCCTGGTCAGGAGCGCACGCGGCATGGTTCCCACACCCTTCGCCGAAACGTTGCGCCTGCGCTTGCGCGCGGTGGCGGCGGAGACCGAACAGCTGCTCGACCCAGAGCGAGGAGTGGGTACAAGCGTAGCGGCTTCGAGCATTTCCGGCTGGAACCACCCCACGATCATCGATGCGCCTCCGCTCGCCATGCGCCCAAGCCTTTATCTCGAAGGAGAGCCGCTTCCTGCCGACTTGGCACGCAAACTGGCATCGATCGGTGCGGATGCCACCCCACGCCAAAGGCTGGCCAAGCATATCGCAACCGTCGGTGTCGGCGCAGGAGGCGCCCGGCCGCTATCCCTGGAGGAAGCCGACGAGGCGTTCTCGCTGCTGCTCGAGGGCGAGGCGGACCCCATCCAGCTTGGTGCCTTGCTGGTGGTCCTGCAATACCGCGGATTGACGGCTGTCGAACTGGCGGGCCTGACAAGGGCAAGCCGGCGCCACCTCGCCCCGTCCCAGAACCCGACGACGTTTGCCGATCTCGACTGGCCGGCCTACGTGTCGCCGAAATCGAGATCGGCGCCATGGTTTCTTCAGTCAGCCCGGCTCGTGGCGGATGCCGGCTATCGCGTGCTGCTGCATGGCAACAGCGGCGGCGGGGCAGCCAGCGGCGCGCTCGAGCTCGCCGCGGGCGCCATCGGCATCCCCGTCACGACGAGCATCGCCGAGGCGAAGAAGTCGCTACAGGCGCACCGCATCGGCTATATGCCGCTCGCGGCGATGTCGCCGCAGCTTCATGGCCTTCTCGGCATATACAGTCTTCTGGAGATGCGCTCGCCGCTCAGCGCCGTGGTGCACCTGCTCAACCCGCTCAATGCCGCTGCAAGCCTGCTCGCGGCATTCCGGCCCAACTACCGCGATCTGCACCGGGATGCCGCCATGTTGCTAGACTGGCCAAGGCTCTGTGTCTTGGGCAACAGCCGCGATGTGGCACAGGCCACCCCGTTTCGGGCGACTACCATGTTTACGCTCGACGGCGGCAAATCCGGTGAGCTGATCATACCCTCGCAGCCACGACCAAAGCCCGAGCTGCCGACGGGCCTGACAAGTTTCGAATATTGGCGGGCGGTATGGTTCGGAAAAGCCAGGGACGAAGCGGCGGAGCGGATCGTCGTCGACACCGCCGCTGCCGCTTTTGTGACGCTGAACCCGATGCTTGCTTTCGGCGACGCCCGTCGCCAGGCCGCCGAATTCTGGCGCGGGCGGCTGGCCCCTACACCCGCGCTTCGGCGAATGTGACGAGGCGTCGGCGGTTCTCGCACCAAAGCGCGAGATTGATGCAGCCCACGCTCTTCCAGAAGGTCAGCTTGACGGTCTGGCTCGCATCGCGCAGTTCCGCATTGCTGTCGAAGCAGGCCTGCAGGCGGTAGAACGGCACGCGGCTGCACAGATGATGAATGTGGTGCAGGCCGATCGACCCGGTAAGCCACTGGGCCACAGCGGGCAAGTCATACCACGAGCTGCCACCGAAGGCCGCGACATGCAGATCCCAGGCGTCGCCGGCATCCCAGCGCGTCTCTTCGAACTGATGCTGGACATAAAACAGCCAGCCGCCGACCCAGGCTCCCATCACCACAACGGGCAGCACCGCCAGCATCACCGCCCAGCCGGCCAGCAAGACAAGCCCGCCATAGACGACGACCAGCGCCGCGTTGAGCCCGCCGGCACTGCGCCAGGCCTCGACGCGCGGAATGGCATCGTTGTAGGGCAGCCGGTGCATGATCAGGAAGTAGATCGGCACGCCGATGACGATCAGGATGAACGGATTGCGGTAGATACGATACATCAGCCGCTGGCTGGTGGTCATCGCCTCATACTCGGCGACAGTGCGCGTATCGATGTCGCCGATGCCGCGCTTGTCGAGATTTCCCGACGAGCCGTGATGCACGGCATGCGCCTTCTGCCAAAGCGTGTAGGGCGTGAAGGTGAAGACGCTCAGCACCCGGCCGATCATGCGGTTGGCCTCGCGCGAACTGGTGAAAGAGCCATGGCCGCAATCGTGCTGGATCGCAAACAGCCTGACCAGAAACGCAGCACAGACCGGCGAAAGAAGCGCCAGCAAAAGCCAGCGCCAGCCGCCAAGCACTGGCTCGGCATAGGCAGCGAGCCAAACCAGCGCTGCCCCCATCAGAAGGAATGGCACAAGCGTTACCGCCAGCTCGAACGCCGCGCGGCGGTCGTCAGGATCGCGAAAGCGGTTGCAATGCGACGCAAGCCGGCGAACGAGCGCCTTTTCCGCGACATGATCTGCAGTCTGGGCAGACCCAGTGGGCAGGCCGTCCGCCTTGGACGACATCAATTTCGTCATTTAGTCCCCGAAATCTCGCTGCCAACTCGGTCAAGCGCGCCATTTGTCCATAAAGCGCGGCAAGCGCCATGGCTAGTGGCACGACCGTGGCATATTCGCTGTATCCAGCATCTATGCACCGCTGCATGCAAATCGTGGCGTTTTCCTGTTGAGTGAAGCAACTAATAAGTCTTAGGTCGTCGGCATACGTCAGGATGACGCCTCAAAGCGCGGGGGACTTGTAGCCATGGCTTCTTTGGAAATTACTGCCGGCGCATCCAAATGGACCAAGCTCCCGAGCCATCGCCTGTGGCTTCTGCAGCAGGCCGACGCGCTGTTTTCATTCTTTGAGCGTGAGAGTCTCAATCCGCTAGGTGGGTTTTACGAGCTCGACGATCAGGGCCGGCCCTACGCGGCGGGTGCCATCCCCGGCAAGTTCGCCGGCCGCGAGATCCACGTCACCACCCGCATGGTGCACTGCTTTTCCATCGCCCATCTGCTTGGCCGGCCCGGTGCCGATACCCTCGTCGACCACGGCATGGAGTTCCTGTGGAACGGCCATCGCGACGCGGTCGATGGCGGCTATTTCTGGGGCGTCGGGTATGAGGGCCCTACCAATGACACCAAGCAGGCCTATGGCCATGCCTTCGTGCTGCTCGCCGCATCGAGCGCCAAGGTGGCCGGCCATCCCGACGCCGACCGCCTGCTGACCGACATCTCCACCATACTCTCCGAGAAGTTCTGGGAAGAGGGACATGGCGCAGTGGCGGAAGAATTCACCCGCGATTGGAAACCTTTCGACAGCTATCGCGGCCAGAACTCCAACATGCACCTGACAGAAGCGCTGATGGCCGCCTTCGAAGCCACAGGCGACAGCACCTATCTGTCGATGGCCGAACGCATCGCCGACCTGATCATTCGCCGCCATTCGGCAGCCGCCGGCTGGCGCTTGCCCGAGCATTTCAGCGCCGATTGGAAGGTCGACCGCGACTATTCCGGCGACCCGATGTTCCGCCCATACGGCACCACACCCGGCCATTCACTCGAATGGGCGCGGCTGTTGCTGCAGCTTTGGGAACTCGGCGGCCGCAAGCTCGCCTGGTTGCCCGACGCCGCAAAAAACCTGTTCGGCCAGGCGACAGCCGATGGCTGGGACGCAGCCAGGGGCGGTTTCTATTACACGCTCGAATGGGACGGCTCGGCCCGCATCAAGGACCGCTACTGGTGGCCATGCTGCGAAGCGATCGGCGCGGCCAGCTTCCTCAATGCCATCGACGGCGATCAAGCCTACGAGGAATGGTATCGGCGCATCTGGAGCTTCTGCGCCAGCCGCTTCGTCGATCGCACCAATGGCGGCTGGCACGCCCAGCTCGACAATGAACTCAAGCCCAATGCGGGCCCGTTCTACGGCAAGCCCGACATCTACCATGCGCTGCAGGCCTGCCTGATCCCGCTTTTGCCGACCACCGGCAGCATCACGCGCGGGCTCGGGACGTCCGGCATCCAGCTCTGAGCGGCTAGGGCGCGTGGCGGCCTTCAGTTTGGGCTGCAACCTGTTCGCCGAACAGGGCGCCCTCAAGCGGCGCGGCCAGCGAAGCCGCGAAAGGCGTCGCGATATGGTGGCGGTCGCGAAAGGCCAGCTTGCCATCGATCATCGCCGGGCAGGTCGCCTGATCGCAGAACAGGCCGGTCAGATCGACATAGCGCACGCCTGTCAGTCCGGCTATGGCCGCCTGCTCGGTCTCGTAGACTCGCTCGTCGACAGCTTCGTTGCGCGGCGTGTCGCAGACCGAGGGACTGCGTCCTTGCCAAAGCGCGCGGGCCACGCATTTGTCGAGATATGATTTGTGCACCGGGACACCCCTGAGCAAAACGACTTCTGAACCTGACCGGCGCAGTTTTTCGACCGAGCCCCGGATGCCATCGGCCCAGCTTCGCCGGTCGACAGTGTGTTCGAGCGTATCGTTTACCCGGTTGTCGACATAGCTGTAGGAATATTGGGAGACGACAACGAGGTCGGGCTTGAGCGAAGCGATCTCGGCCAGGGCGCGTTGGCGCCATTCGTCACATTCGGCATACTCCCTCGCCATCACCACATTCCACGCCTCGACATTCGCCGCGGGGCAGGACGACTTCATGTAGGTGACCAGCTTGAAGCCGCGCTCGCGCGCGATCCCGGCCAGAGGCGTCGACCAATGATCGGCATGAGAATCGCCAAAAAGCACGATGGTTCGGTCCGAGTTGTCTGAACCGAGCACACAAGGGTGCGGAACCACGCGCTCGCGTTCAAGCACGCACCCGGCGTTCAGTTCGCGCGCCGCAGAGCTGCGGGCGGCACTTTCCATGATGAACCGCTGGTCCCGATCGAGCCCCCGCGCCGCCAGCTGCGAACTGCCATAGGAAAGCGTGACGCCCAACGACGTGAGGAGCGCCGCAAGCCCAAGGGATCGTGCCGAACTCGTTGAGAGCCAGCCGTTCAGCCTTACGGGGTTCTCGACGAAATGATAGCTCAGCATCGACAGCGCGATGGTGGCGGCTAGGCAAACCAGCCGACCGCCGAATGATAGGTCGGGCACAAGGATGGTGGCAAAGACGATCACCGGCCAATGCCACAGATAGAGCGAGTAGGAGAGCTTGCCTGTCCATTGGAAAGGCGGCAGCGACAGCAGCGCGGCTGGCGCTGCAACACTGCGGCGGGCGCCTGAAAGCAGGAGCATGGCGGTGCCGGCAACAGGCATCAGCGCAATGAGCCCTGGAAAGGGATCGGTTTCCGAAACCGTCAGGTAGGCGGTAGCGATCAGCCCGATGCCGGCCCAGCCAATGACAGGCGAAAAGCGAAAACCCGCTGCCCATCGCTCGGCGACCGCGAGCGAGACAAGGCCGCCTACCGCGAACTCCCAGGCGCGCAGCGGCGAGAAATAGAACGCCCAGGGCTGCGACACCGCTGTCATCCAGGCACAGGCGGCAAAGGAGGCCACAGCCGCCACGGCCAGGAACAACGCGATACCTTTCTCGCCCGGCCGGAACCGCACGACCAGAAGCAGGAAAGCCGGCCACAGCAGGTAGAACTGCTCCTCTACCGACAGCGACCAGAAATGCAGGAACGGATTATTGGCCGTGTCGGCGGCGAAGTAGTCGAACGACCACCGCAGCAGCCAGAGATTGATGACGTAGCTGGAAGCAAACAGTGCACCCTTGGCATAAAGCTGCTGCTCCGATGGGGCGAGGATGAAGTAGCCGGCAACCAAGGTGGCAACGATTACCAGCAGCGATGCCGGCAGCAGGCGGCGCGCCCGGCGGCCATAGAAACGCCACAGGTCGACCGTGCCGCTTCGGCCGATCTCCTGCATCAGGTGCCTGGTGATCAGGTAGCCGGAGATGACAAAGAAGATGTCGACGCCGATGAAGCCGCCCGGGAGATCCGACATGCCGAAATGGAAGGCAACCACGCCCCCTACGGCGATGGCGCGCAAGCCCTCGATATCGGGCCTGAACGACGTCGACGCAGATGCATTCATGCATTCACCGGGCTGAGCCTGTTGGACATGCCGGCAAGTTCGGCGACTGGGGACCGCGGGGCAATTCAAACTATGTTGCGATGCAACATCCATTCCGGCCCGCCAGGAGACGCGGCCCCTTGGAAACTGGGGCGTTGCGCACGCCTCAAGCCGTAACGGAAGGCCGGAAATTTTCTCCATCCGGCGCAATTCCACTTGGAACCGATGCCACCGTGATCGGTTAACCGACGCGAAACAGCGAAAACCGAGAGGAAAAACAATGAAACGCCTACTCGCCATCGCGGCACTCCTGGCCGCTTGCGCTGTCGTCCCGGTGCTAGCCGATGCTGCGAAACCAGTCGATCCGGGGGTCACTGCGAGTACCGGTACAAAGGCCGACCTCGGCACGGTCACTTCGGCCATCATGGCAAGCAGGACCAGCGCCATCGCCATCCAGGCAATGACCACTGTCGGCACCGTCAACATCGTCAAGATTTCCGAGGTCGCAGGCGATGACAAGCAGGCCCTGGAAAGGATAATCGCCGACAACGAGCCAGATATTACCGGCCTGCAAGCAGCCATCATGGCCAATAGCGCCTTGAAGACAGAGCTGGACAAGGCAACGATCGATACCTCCGCCATCGTTGCCGCCAACATCGAGGCCGACGGCGCAGTGACGGTCTTCGTGAAGTAGACAGTTCATGACGGCAGGCGGCCCGGCTGCTTGAGCCGGGCTGGCAATCCGGCAAAAGCGTTGATCCAGCCGCGCAAAATCGGCCCGCCAGGCGGGAAACTGCGCTATGGCAGCGCGGTCGGCGCGAAACGGCCCGGGCTGGCGTCGCAATAGGCAATCCACCGAACCAGATGACATCCCAGACCGTCACAGCACCTGAACAGCGCTTCGCCGCGTTTCGCCATGGCGCGTTCTCGCGTTTCTGGATCGCACGTTTCCTGGCCACCTTCTCGACCCAGATCATCTCCGTGGGTGTCGGCTGGCAGGTCTATGACCTCACCCGCAACCCTTTCGATCTCGGTCTCGTCGGCGTCATCCAGTTCGCGCCAGCGCTGCTTCTGGTGCTTGTCACCGGCGTTGTCGCCGACCGTTTCGGACGCAGGCTCATCATGGGTCTGTCGGCCCTTGTCGAAACCGCCTGCGCTGCCGCTCTGCTTGCCTTGATCTTCCACGGCCTCGCCAGTCCGCTGCCGATTTTCGGCGTGCTTGCTGTGTTCGGCATTGCGCGCGCCTTCTTTGGCCCGGCCTCGGCCTCGCTGGTTGCCAACCTTGTGCCGCCTGAGGATTTCGCCAATGCGGTTGCCTGGAACTCATCGGCCTGGCAGACCGCCACCATTGTTGGACCGGTCGCGGGAGGCCTGCTCTACGGCATCTCGCCTTCTGCCGCCTATGGCGCGGCCACTTGCTTGATGCTCGCCTCGGCGGTCCTGATCTTCTCTATCCCCAAGCCCAGGCAACGCAGCGAGACCACCAAGCCCTCGGTCGAGACGCTGTTCGCCGGCTTCCGCTACATCTGGGGTGAAAAGATCGTACTCGGCGCCATCTCGCTCGACCTGTTTGCGGTGCTCCTGTCAGGCGCCGTTGCCCTGCTGCCCGTCTATGCCCGCGATATCCTCGAGCTTGGACCATGGGGCCTAGGCCTGTTGCGCGCGGCCCCTGGCGTTGGCGCCATCATGGTTGCCGTCTGGCTCGCGGGCCATCCGATCCGCGATCATGCCGGCCTGGTCATGTTTTTCTTCGTTGCCTTGTTCGGCGTCTTCACCGCGATTTTCGGCTTTTCGACCATCCCGTGGCTTTCGATCGTTTGCCTCGCCTTCATCGGCGCCACCGACATGGTCAGCGTCTACATCCGCGAGACCCTGATCCAGCTGTGGACACCCGACCATGTCCGTGGCCGCGTCAACGCGGTCAACGGTGTCTTCGTCGGCGCCTCCAACGAACTCGGCGAGTTCCGCGCCGGCACCATGGCCGCGCTCATCGGCACGGCACCCGCCGTCGTCTTCGGAGGCATAGGTGCCGTGGCTGTCGCGGGCGTCTGGGCCTGGGCGTTTCCCGCCTTGCGCAAGGTCAGGCGTCTGGACGGGCGGGTGTGAAGTTAGGGGAGCAGGGCAATAGGGCAGTAAGGCAGTAGTACGGGTTTCGCGTACTGCCCTACTCCCCTACTGCCTTACCCATGGCTCGGCTCGCCGAAGATCCTGGCCAGGAATTCGTCGAGCCATCGCTTGAGATGCATGTCCCAGATCAGCCGACCCCCGAGGTGATCGCGGCCGGGCTGGGCACCAGGCAAAATGAAACGCTCGGCCCCGCGCACCACCCAGCGCTGCATCATCACGCGCGTCAGTTCCGCATGAAACTGGATGCCCCAGGCGTTTTCGCCGTAGCGGAAGGCCTGGTTGGGGTAGCTGTCGGAAGAGGCGAGCAATATGGCGTCGCTAGGCAGCGAAAAACCCTCGCGGTGGAACTGGTAGACCATGTCTGGCCAGTGCATCAGCTTGCGGCCCTCTTCGGTCGCCTTGATCGGATACCAGCCGATCTCGACCAGCCCCTCGCCATGCCCCTCGACCTTGCCGCCGAGATGGTTGACCAGCATCTGCGCGCCCAGGCAAATGCCGAGAAACGGGCGGTTCTCCCTGAGTGGAACGGCCAGCCAGTCTGTCTCGCGGCGCACGAACTCGTCGCGGTCGTTCGCGCTCATTGGGCCGCCGAACACTACCGCACCGGCATGACCGTCGAGCGTCTCGGGGAGATGATCGCCAAGCGGCGGTCGGCGTATGTCCAGATCGAAACCGTTTTCGACCAGCACATGGCCGACGCGACCAGCGCTGGAATGCTCCTGATGCAGCACGACCAGAATCTTCGGGCTCGCCTTCCCCGGCATTGAGCGCCTACTCGTCCGAGCGCGTCGCCATCCGCGCCGCCTTGCGCTTGGCCTCGATGCGGTCCCGGCTGTCGACGCCGATCAATTCGGCGATGCGCCAAATGGTGTTGTCCTCCATCTCGTGCAGTTCGCCATCGGCATAGACGATCTCCCACATCATGCCGATGAAGTCCTTGCGCGCCTCCTCGTCGAGGCCGCGCTTCAACACGCTGGTGAAGGCGTAGAGGTCGATCGCCTCGTTGTCGGCCTGTTCGCCAGCCTTGATCAGCCGATCGAGTTCAGCGCCCGAAACGCCGTAGCTTTGGGCCAGAAGCTGCTTGACGCGTTCCCACTCGACGTCCTGCCGGTCGCCATCGGCATTCATCACGTGATACATCAACGCCGCCGCGGCGACGCGCGGATCATCCTCGCGGGACGGTCTGCCACCTGCCACCGGCAAGTCCTTCAAGAATGAGATCATGCGTTCGAACATCGCCGAATCCTGTTTGAGCCAAGCCTAGTGCATGATCCCGAAAACCGGAATCGATTTCCGAAAGGGACCATGCACAGCTTCAAATGCTGCTGCAGCGTTGTCTCATAGCGGACACGCGGCGCTGTAGATCTAGGCACGGCGCGATATCAAAACAAACGAAACCGCTTCTGCGCGTTTTCCCGTTCCGCATCGGGATCGACGCCCGGATCGTCCGGCAGGCGGATCGGATCGGCCTTCTCATCGTCCACGACATCTGCGTCGGGCGCGGGTGGCACCGCCTTCGACATACCATCGGCCTTTTCCGGCTCGGCATCGTCCATCGTCACATCAACGATATCGTCCCCGGCGGGCTGCGCGGCCCGGATCGCTGGGATCGCGACGCGTGGCTCCGGTTCCTCGTCGTGCTGTTCGATCAGATGGCCGAGCCGTTCCTCCGGTGCGCGCCACTCGAAGGCATCGAGCCTGCCGGTGACAGGCGAGAACGGCGCCCACCGCTCGGAAACCACACCGTCGGCAACCCATGCCGGGTCGCGCGGCGCACGCACCGCCCGTGAAAGCCACTGCCGCACCTTGCCCTGGTCGCCGGTCTGCGCTTCCTCGATGTCGGCTAGCAACAGATAAGCACCCTCGCGCGGCTGCATCCTGGCCGCAGCCTCGGCCTCGCTGCGGGCCAGCGCATAGTCCTGCGCTTCCAATGCGGCGCGTGCCACTGCGAGCGAGGATTCGGGATGATTCTGCTTCAGCGACTGCAGCTTCTTCGCGCGCGCCAGCCGGTCGAGCACGGCATCGCCCGGACGGCCATGGACATAGAGCTCGGCGATATCAGGCTGCGGTTCGGCCTTCCATGCTGCTTCCAGCACCTTCGAGCCCTTGCGCACGTCGTTCTGGCGAAACAGCGCCTTGGCGGCGACGATCGCCGCCGGACCAAAATCCGGCCGCAGGCGATTGGCCTCGAGCGCTGCGGTGCGCGCGGTGTTGAAGTCGCTGTCGAGAAGCGACATCGCCTTGGCGGTCAGCAGCACCGAGCGCTTGTTGTTGGCCACGTCGCGCTCGATCTGGCGTGTCGATTTCTGGGCATCTACAAGCGCCAGCGCACCGTCCCAGTCGCCGCGCTCGGTCTTTTCCTCGAGCGTCGAATCCGCCGCCCATCCGAGTTGCGGCGCAATTCCGGTGGCGCGACCGGCATAGTGGCGCGCCGCGGCCCGGTCGCCTAGCCTTTCGGCTTCGAGATAAAGCCCGCGCAAGCCGAGCAAGCGCATTTCCGGGTCGTCGAGCATCGCCTCGAATTTTTGCCGCGCGCCGTCATGGTCGCCCTCGAGCAGCGAGGCCTGCGCGTCGAGCAGGTGGATCAGCGGCTCCTGGTCGGACCGGATCAGCTTGGCGGCTTCCTTGTTCTTCTTGCGCGCGAGGGCAGCATCGCCGGCGCCGGCCGCGATCATGCCGGTCGACAGCGCCTGATAGCCCCGGTCGCGCCTGCGGGCGCGGAAATGCCGGGCAATCGTGTAGGGGCTGTTCCATATCGACTTGGTCAGCCACCACAACAGCATGACGGCTACGACGATGGCGGTGACCGTCACCGCGGCCACCATCAGGCTGACCTTGTATTGATAGCCGCTGAACGTCACGACCATGTCGCCCGGACGGTCGGCCAGCCAGGCAAAGCCAAGTCCAAGCGCGAAGACGACGGCAAGGAAGAACAGAATGCGGATCATCGGGTGCCCCTCATGCCTTCATCGCGCCGGCGACGAGCTTGTCGACCAGCGTTTCGACATCCAGCCGTGCCTTGAGCTTGGCAATGAAGTCCGCACCGGCCGCCTTGGCAGCTTCGGGCAGCGTGTCATATTCGGCAAGCGCCTTGGCGAAATCACCCTGGGTCACCGCCACTTCCATGCGCGCCACTGTTTCCGGCACGCCAGCGCCCTCGACGGCACCGATCGGCCGCACCTGGACAAGCTGCTCCGCGCTAGAAACCAGCCGTTCGAAGATGCCGGCGTTGTCATTGACCGGCTTGGCCGCCACGATCATCGCATTGGCGGCCGCATCGGTCGCGGCCACGATCTCGGCACGTGTCGGCACGCCCTTTTCGGCTTGCGCCCTGAGTGCCGCCAGTTCCGGCGCATCGGGCGAAATGGCAGCGAAGGTTTCGAGTTCCGCACCAAAGCCCGCCCCACGGTCAACCGCCGCCTTGAGTGCGGACGCCGCGATAGCCATCGCGATCTTGGGCTGCGATGCTTGCGCGTCGACCTTTGAGGTCAGTGAGGAAACCGACTGCTCCAGCGTCGCGATCTTGCCGTCGTCCGCCGTCGTTGCCTCGCCTGTCGCCTTGATGGCCGCGTCGAGCGCGGCAATGCGCTCGTTCAGCGCCGTAAGCTCTGAAGACGTCGCTCCACCCTGGCTCAGCGACGAGACAGCGGTTTCGATCTGGTTGATGCGCTGGTCGAGCACGGCGAGCGCTTCGCTCGACCCAGCCTGTCCTGTGGTCGATTTCAGCGCATCGACTTCGGATTTCACCTGGCCGACTTCAGTCTTGAGCCCGTCGAGTTCCCCCTTGAGCCCGCTGCCATCATTCGAAGCACTGAGATCGGCTAGCTCGGACTTCAACGAGGCGATTTCGCTTTGCATCTGCGCATCGCCGCCAGCCGGGCCACCGGGCGCACCGAGCACGCCGGCATATTGCAGCCCCCCTGCCACCAGAAGCGCGATCAGACCGCCCGCCAATCCGGGCAACATGCCTGATGTGACCTGGCGCTGCGCCGGTGCCGGTGCGGTCGCGCTGGAAGCGTGCGAACTGCCGGTGCTCGACGAAGCTGCATCTTTCGGCGCCTGTGCCTCGGGCCGTGTCGGCTGCGCGTTGTCGAAGCTGTAATCGTAGGATGCGTATTGCGTATCGGTCTTGGCGTCCGTCTCGCTGGGCGCCGGTTTCACCGTATTTTCCGCCGTCGCCTCCTCGCCCACGGTCGCCGAAACGGCGTCCTGCATGGCGTCCGCCTTGTCGGCCTCCTCGACGCGCGACACAGCACCTGGCTCCAGCTCGATTGTCACTGGCTCACGATGCGACTTCGAATGGCGCGTCTTCGGCGTCTTGACCATGCTTGGGGCTCCGCGATTTCGTTGGCACAGGTCCCGCGGGGAATGCGGGGTCGAAGGTCAAAATCAGTAACACCCACCGTCCCGCGAAAAAAGGCCGCGTGATGGCGCAGTCAATCCAACATCAATCCGGCGCCCCGAGAAGTTCGAGCAAGGCGTCCTCGTTTGGATCAGGCGCAACCGCGACGCGGAGCCCGTCGACCAGTGCCGAGGCGATGCGCCCGGACAGGCAAAAACATGTTGCGCCCCGCATCAGCAAATCAGCCTCCGCGTGCATTTCCATCAAGGTGCTGAACGCTGCGGCCGACCGCGCCGAATAGATCAAGACCGCATCGATGGGTTGCCCGCCGAGTTGATGACGAACGAAAGTCGGATCAGGTGCCAGAGCGATCGTGTCGTAGGTCTCGATCGGCACCACCTTGGTGCCGTTCATGCCGAGGCGGCGTTCGAACTCCGGCATGCGCACCCGACCGCACAGATAGGCGAGCGTCGCCTTGCCAAGCTCGATGGCGATCATGTCGGCAAGCGCCGCTGCATCGCCCGGACCTTCATTGACGGAGAAAAAGCCCGCCTTGCGCGCACTCTCTGCGGTACGTGCGCCCACGGCATGGCATGGCAGCCGCCGGAGGCGATCGATCAGCCCGCTCGGCGCATGGCGCAACGCATTGGCGCTGGTGACAGCCACTGCCGTCGCATCGCTCGGAACGCTCTCGCGGACCACCGGCAAGGCCCGTGTTTCCGATAGCGGGAGAAGTACGGGCTCGAAGCCAAGCGCCTCAAGGCGCCGCGCGGTGCGGGTGGCGCCGGGATCCGGCCTCGTCACCAGCACACGCTGTGCCATCTAGCTCCACCCCTCGAAGAACTTTTCGCCGGCTCGCGCCCTGACGTCTTCGCCAGCCTTCCGGCCAATCGTTGCGGCATCGGCGGCAGCACCCTCGGCCTTGGCCTCGTGCCACAAGTTGCCGTCTGGCGTCAGGATCAGGCCTGAGAATGACAGTCTGTCGCCGTCGATCATGGCATATCCGGCAATCGGCGTCCGGCATGATCCGTCGAGCGCGGCGAGAAATGCCCGTTCGCAAGCCAGCGCCTGGCCGGTCGGCTTGTGATCGATTGCCGAAAGCTTCTCGGTAACTGCGTTGTCGCCGATGCGGCTTTCGATGCAGATTGCGCCCTGCCCCGGTGCTGGCGGGAAAACCTCCAGCGGCATCAGGTCGGTGATGATCTCGGCGAGCCCGAGCCGCCGCAACCCGGCATTGGCCAGGATCGTGCCCTCGGCAACACCCTCGTCGAGCTTGCGCAACCGCGTCTGCACGTTGCCGCGGAACATCACCACGTCCAGGTCGGGGCGCATGCGCCGGATCAGCGCCTGGCGCCTCAGCGACGACGATCCGACGACTGCGCCTTCAGGCAGGTCCATGATCTTGGCGGCCGTGCGGCCGATGAACGCATCTCGCGGGTCTTCGCGTGGCAAGAAGGCCGACAGTTCCAGCCCGTCCGGCAGCTGCGTCGGCATGTCCTTGGACGAATGCACGGCGAAATCGATCTCGCCCGAATACAGCGCTTCTTCCAGCTCCTTGGTGAACAGCCCCTTGCCCCCGGCCAGCGACAGCGGCCGGTCCTGGATGCGGTCGCCGCTGGTCGAAATCGTCACGATCTCGAACGCCTCTTCCGGCAGGCCGTGCGCCGCCATCAGCCGCGCACGCGTCTCATGCGCCTGCGCGAGCGCCAGCAGGCTGCCGCGGGTTCCGATTCTCATGGCTCTAGTTTGCATAGCGCTTGGTCCGTGATAACCCCGCGCTGGCGGGGCGGTCCCGTACCTCCTATCTAGGAATTTACCACCGGGCAATCATGCAGGGTAGCGACCAATTGATACGTGTTCTGGGCATCGAGACGAGCTGCGACGAAACCGCGGCGAGCGTCGTTGCACTCGAAGCAGGCGCAGCGCCGCGTATTCTGTCGAGCACGGTGTTCAGCCAGATCGAGGAACACGCGGCCTTCGGCGGCGTCGTTCCGGAGATCGCAGCGCGCGCCCATGTGGAAGCCCTCGACGGCATTGTCGAGGCAGCGCTTGAAGACTCTGGTCTGTCGCTTGCCGACATCGACGCGGTTGCCGCGACCGCCGGTCCGGGCCTTGTTGGCGGGCTGATCGTCGGCCTGATGACGGCCAAGGCGATCGCCGCCGCCGCCGGCAAGCCGCTGATCGCCATCAACCACCTTGAAGGCCATGCGCTTACCGCTCGGCTCACCGACGGTCTCGATTTCCCCTATTTGCTTCTGCTGGTATCAGGCGGCCACACCCAGATCGTTCTGGTCAAGGGCGTCGGCGATTACCAACGCTGGGCCACCACCATAGATGACGCACTGGGCGAAGCCTTCGACAAGACCGCCAAGATGCTGGCCCTGCCTTATCCCGGCGGCCCCAATGTCGAGAAGGCGGCACAGTCGGGCGACGCCACCCGCTTTGTCTTCCCACGCCCGATGAAGGGCTCGGCCCAGCCCGACTTCTCCTTCTCCGGCCTCAAGACATCGGTGCGACAGGCCGCGACGGCCGTGGCACCTCTGAGCGACCAGGATGTCGCCGACATCTGCGCTTCGTTCCAGGCAGCCGTCGCCGACGCGCTCGGCGACCGCGTTAAGCGCGCTCTTGCCCGCTTCCGGGACGAATTCCCCGAGAGCAAGGCGCCCTCCCTGGTCGTCGCCGGAGGTGTCGCCGCCAACCGCCAGATCCGTGCCCTGCTGGAAAAGCTCTGCGCCGACCACGGCTTCGGCTTTGTCGCACCGCCCATGGCGCTGTGCACCGACAATGCCGCCATGATCGCCTGGGCCGGCATCGAGCGGCTGCGCGCCAATCTCGTTGAACCAGGCGCATTCGATTTTGTGCCGCGCTCGCGCTGGCCGCTGGACAGTGTGTCAGCGCCGGTCGTCGGCTCCGGCAGGCGGGGAGCCAAGGCATGAGCGCATACAAGGTCACGGTTCTCGGCGGCGGTGCCTGGGGAACAGCCTTGGCACTCGCCATGCTGCGCGCGGGCCACGCCGTCACGCTGTGGGCCCGCGACGGGGAAAGCGTCGCGGCGATCCGCAAAGGCCAGAACCCGCGCTATCTCCCCGGCATCAGCTTCGAAACCGGCATCGCCACCACCACCGATCTCGCAGCAAGCCTTGCCGGCACCGATTGCGTGCTCCTTGTCACCCCGGCGCAGGCGCTGCGCGCCGTTCTGACCCAGGTCAAGCCGCATGTCGCCGCCCACGTGCCCCTGGTGCTTTGCGCCAAGGGCATCGAACGCGACACCGGTACGCTTTTGTCGGCCATCGCCACGGAGGTCCTTCCCGAGAACCCCGTCGCCGCCCTGTCGGGCCCAAGCTTCGCTACCGACGTGGCGCGGGGCCTGCCGACCGCCGTTGTCGTCGCGTCGGAAGATGAAGCCCGGGCATCTGCGCTTGCATTGCGCTTTTCCGCCGCCAATCTGCGCTGCTACTCGACCGACGACCTCATCGGCGTCGAGCTTGGCGGCGCGCTGAAGAACGTCTTTGCCATCGCGGCAGGAGCCGTCACCGGTGCCGGTCTCGGCGCCAGCGCTCAGGCAGCGCTGGTAACGCGCGGTTTCGTCGAACTGCGCCGCATTGGCGCTGCCTTCGGCGCACGGCCCGAAACGCTGATGGGTCTTTCCGGCCTTGGCGACCTGATGCTCACCTGTTCGTCGGTGCAGTCACGCAACTTCGCTTACGGCGTGGCGCTGGGCAAAGGCGAGGAGCTGTCGGGCCGGCCGCTCGCTGAAGGCGTGGCCACCGCCTACATCGCCGCGCGCCTGACCCGCGAGCGTGGTATCGACGCGCCGATCGTCGAGGCGGTCGCAGCCCTGCTCGACAAGGCCATCACCATCAACGAGGCGATCGCCGGCCTGATGAACCGGCCGCTGCGCGCCGAAGCCGACTGAATTCCTGAACCTGAGAGGATACTGACAACATGCTTTTCGCCCTGATCTGCAAGGACAAGCCGGGCCATCTCCAGGTTCGCCTCGACGCGCGCCCCGATCACGTTGCCTTTCTCAACGACCTGAACGCCAAGGGCGCCCTCAAATTCGCCGGCCCCTTCCTCGACGCAGACAGCAAGCCGGACGGCTCGCTGGTGGTCATCGAGGCAGCTGACGCATCCGCCGCCCAGGCAGTCGCCGACGCCGACCCCTACGCCAAGGCCGGCTTGTTCGACAGCGTCCAGATCCGGCCGTGGAACTGGGTGTTCAACAATCCGGCAAGCGCCTGATTCCAGCCGGGCAGATCGAGGGGACGCAACGAATGAGCGACAAGAAGTATTGGCTGTTCAAATCCGAGCCGTTCAAATTCTCCTGGGAGATGCTGAAGGCCAAGGGCAAGGAAGGCACCCAATGGGACGGCGTGCGCAACTACCTCGCGCGCAACAACATGCGCGCCATGCAGATCGGCGATCTCGGCTTCTTCTATCACTCCAATGAGGGGCTGGAGGTCGTCGGCATCGCCGAGGTCTGCGCGCTGGCTCATCACGACACGACAACCGACGACCCGCGTTGGGAATGCGTCGACATCCGCTATCACAGCGAGATTCCGCAGGCAGTCACGCTTGCAGACGTCAAGGCCAATCCTGCCCTCGAGAAGATGGCGCTTGTCACCTCGATGCGCCTTTCCGTCCAGCCGGTCACCCCTGACGAATGGCAGGAAGTCTGCCGCATGGCCGGTCTAAAGAAGGCGCCGTGAAACCGCTTTCGCCTGAAACCGCGGCCGGCTTCATCCGCGCCAATACGGCGCTGATGCGCCCCCCGCATGTGCCCGAAGTCACGCTCCATCTCGCCGACGAGGCGCACGATCTCTGGCACCGCACCGAAGAACAGCTGGCCGAGATTGGCCTGCCGCCGCCCTTCTGGGCCTTTGCCTGGGCAGGCGGACAGGGGTTGGCACGCTATGTCTTGGATCACCCTGATACGGTCGCCGGCAAGCGCGTGCTCGACTTCGCCTCCGGCTCCGGCCTCGTTGCCATCGCCGCCATGAAAGCAGGTGCCGCCGAGATTGTGGGTGCTGACATCGACCCGTTCTGCGAAGCGGCGATTCGGCTCAACGCCGATGCCAACGATGTAACCGTAAGCTTTGCCGGCTCGGACCTAGTTGGCCACGATGACGGCTGGGATGCCGTTCTTGCCGGCGATGTCTTCTACGAAAAACCATTTGCCGACCGGCTGGTGCCGTGGTTTTCCGCCCTGCGCCAGCGTGGCACCGAGGTTCTGGTCGGCGACCCCGGCCGCTCCTATCTCCCCAGGGAGCGGCTTGAAAAGCTCGCCACCTACGAGGTCCCGGTCACCCGCGCGCTCGAAGATGCCGAGGTCAAGCGCACCACCGTCTGGCGATTCGTCTAGGGCGCGTGCGCCGACTGGACGCATAAAGCGCGCTCCAAATCCTTTGGGCTCAGGCATCACGTCTGTGTCTGCGCAGCCTCCTCCAGGATCCACTCCCGGAAGGCAACGATACGCGGATCGTCCGCAGTGGCCTTGGGATAGACCAGGAAATAGGCGAACTCGCGCGATACCCTGATGCCGAGGTCGAACGGGCGTACCAGCCGCCCCTCCGAGAGGTCGTTGGCGACCATGGCAAAATCCGCGAGCGCCACGGCACTGCCGTCGATCGCCGCCTGCACGGCGTCCGACGAGCTGGTGAACACGATCGAGCGGCTGTCGTCGAAATCGTCGACACCGGCAGCCGCCATCCACATCCGCCAATTCGGCCAGGTCACGCCTTGCTGCGACCATTCGATGTGAACGAGCGTGTGATTGAACAGGTCGCGCGGCACACGCAATGGCGGCCCCGACGCCAGGAGCTTTGGGCTGCATACCGGAATGATCATGTTGTCGAACAGCCGGTCGGCGGAGAGCCCGGGATACTTGCCCATTCCGAACCGGATGCCGACATCCACGTCGTCGAGATCGAAATCGCGCACATCGTAGCTGATGTCGAACCTCAGCTCGATGTCGGGATGCAGCTTGCGGAAACCATCGACACGCCGCATCAGCCACTTGCCGGCGAACTGCGCGTCGAGCGTCACCTTCAGTTGCGCGGTCCCGCGTGTCAGCTTGCGCGCCCTGGAGACGGCGCGGTTGAGCAGTTCGATGGCGTCCGACGAGGCATCGCACAGCGCCGCCCCCGCCTCGGTCAGCCTGATGCTCCTGCTCGTGCGGGTGAACAAGACCACGCCGAGCTGGTCCTCGATTTCCTTGATCTGATGGCTGACGGCAGCCGGAGTCAGGCCAAGTTCGTCGGCAGCACGTGTGAAATTCAGGTGCCTGCCGGCAGCTTCCAGCGTCCGCAGTGCACGTGTCCCGGGTACGAAGCGCATCGTTGGATCTTCAAACTGGATTTGACGATCGAGAAAGAACTACTCGTTTCTCTTTTGTCTTTCAAAGTCACATCATGGGACCAGTTAGAGCAATGTCAAACCGGATTTGTTATCCGGGCGAAACGGACAAGACCATGTCGACCGATATCCTGAAAACCCCATTTGTCCAGCCGGCCCGGCTGCAGCCGGTCATCGATTGGTTCCGCCAGATGAAGGCAGCCCTCAACGTGCCCGCCCAGGATTTCGGCTGCCTGACCGAACACTATCGCCGCGACACCGGCATCCCTTGCCAGGATATCGCGAAGGCAGTCGACGCCGATCTTGGCCGGCTCGGCCTGCTCGATATCGGCTGGCAACGGCCGCGCCGCCACGACCACCGTTGAACTGATCTCCCAAGCTCACTCTGGGAGCACACTCGGCCCGAAGATAGTCTCCCATCTTCGGGCCGCTTTTCTTTAGCGCACCACTTTCAGCACCGTGCGGTTCGAAAGATACGGCAATAGCCGCGCCATCACGCGTGCCGTCACCGCCACGCAGCCTTGCGTCGGAGTGAAACCCGGCCGCGCCAGGTGGAAGAAGATGGCGCTGCCGCGTCCTCGCCGTCGCGGCCGGATGTTCCAGTCGAGCACGATGCAGGCATCGTAGAGCCGGTCGTCGCGCTTCATCCGCTCATGGCTCGCGCCATAAGGCATCTTCACCGGCCTGTTGTAGTTGCGGTCATCAGGCACTTCGCACCAGCCAAGATCAGCCCTGATCGGGCGCATCGCCAGCCGCGTTTGCCCCGCAGCAAAATGATCCCGCCTGAAATAGCCCGACAAAACACGCATCGTCGCGAGCGGCGTTGCCCCGTCGCCTTCGCGTTTGCCGGCGGAGATGCCGCCTCCTCCCAGCGCACAAGGAAACACCGTTGCGCCCACCTGCAGCAGGCCTTTGGTCCGGTCGCCGGGCTTCGCTCTTACGACGATTGTGGAAATGCCGTTTCGCAAAAGTTCATCCGCCCCAATTACGCCTTTGATTTTTCTTGTATGATCGCGTCGCGGAACAAATCACCCCCTCGACGGTTGTCGCAGTCAGCTTCCGCATCCATAGTCTGTGGTCAACAGAATTTTGATTTTAAAACAACGGATTGCTCCATGACCTCACGCACCATCCTCATCGTTGACGACGACGACGATCTGCGCGGCACGCTTGTCGAGCAGCTCGCGCTCTATGAGGAGTTCGAAGTCCTCGAAGAGGCCTCGGCCGCCAAGGGCGTCAACACGGCGCGCGCCGGCCTCATCGATCTGCTCATCATGGATGTCGGCCTGCCTGACATGGATGGCCGCGAGGCGGTGAAGATCCTGCGCAAGGGCGGCTACAAGGCGCCCATCATCATGCTCACCGGCCACGACACCGATTCGGACACGATCCTCGGTCTCGAAGCCGGCGCCAACGACTACGTCACCAAGCCGTTCCGCTTCGCCGTGCTGCTGGCGCGTATCCGCGCCCAGCTGCGCCAGCACGAGCAGAGCGAGGACGCCACCTTCTCAGTCGGGCCCTACACCTTCAAGCCGAGCCAGAAACTTCTCATCGACGCGCGCGGCGGCAAGGTCAGGCTTACCGAGAAGGAGGCCTCGATCATCAAATATCTCTACCGAGCGGACCAAAAGGTGGTCACCCGCGACGTACTTCTCGAAGAGGTTTGGGGCTACAATTCGGGCGTTACGACGCATACGCTTGAAACGCATGTGTATCGACTGCGACAGAAGATTGAGCGCGATCCTTCCAATGCGGAAATTCTTGTGACAGAAAGCGGCGGATACAAGCTGGTCCCCTGACTGGTTTACCCGGCGAGTGGGGCCGCCGGCTGAAGACAGGGAGGGGAGCCGGTCTGAGAAGTCGGGGACATAATGGCGCTGGATGACGACATCCGCATCCTGTCCGGCGTGAGGCTGTTTGAGGGCTTCACACAAGAACAGCTGCGTTTGCTGGCCTTTGGCGCGGAGAATGTGCACCTTCCCGCCGATCGCAAGCTCTATCGCGAGGACGACGAGGCCGATTCGGCCTATGTCGTCATCTCGGGGCGAATAGCGCTTTACCGCGAGGTTGACGGCGTGCGCGCCGAACTCGGTTCTGCCGGACCTGGTTCGATGCTCGGCGAACTCGCGCTGATCGCCGACACCAAGCGGCTGACCAGTGCGGCAGCGGCAATCGATTCGGAAATCATCCGGCTCAACCGGAAAATGTTCCACCGCATTCTCGAGGAGTATCCCGAGGCCGCGGCCCGGTTGCACCAGCACATCCTCGAAGACCTTCAGGACATGCTTGCCCGCATCGAAGGCATGGCCCCGCGGTTCGGCAAGTAGCCGCCGGGCACAATTCAAAGCTTGTCGCACTACCAAGCGCCCCTCACCCTTGCCCTCTCCCCGTGAAGAACGGGGAGAGGGGGACGTGAACGTTGCGGCCAGCCTCCTTCTCCCCGTCCCTATACGGGGTCCCGGCAGGGGGATGAGGGGCGGCTCGACTTGAATTCAGGTCCAAGCACGCAACGTCACCACCGGAAGCACTGAAAGCCGCCATTTGCAGGCCGGCCTCACCTGGACCTCAGCCGAGATCGAATCGCGCTATGACCGGCACGTGATCCGACGGCCGCTCCCAGCCGCGCGCGGCACTCAGTATGTCGATACCGGCAAGCTGAGGCGCAAGGTTGGCGGAAGACCAGACATGGTCGAGCCTGCGGCCACGATTGGACGTCTCCCAGTCCTTCGCCCGATAGCTCCACCACGTGTAGATCTTTTGGTCGTCCGGCACATTGAGCCGCATCAGGTCGACCCATTCGCCGGCCTTGCGCATCGCCTCGAAATTCTCGGTCTCCACCGGCGTGTGGCTGACGACGTTGAGCAGTTGCTTGTGCGACCACACGTCGTGCTCCAGCGGCGCGATGTTGAGGTCGCCGACCAGCACCGATGCCGATGTCTCGTCATGGTCGGCGCGGATCGCGTTCATCTCGGAGACGAAGTCGAGCTTGTGGCGGAACTTCGGATTGATTTCGACATCAGGCTCGTCGCCGCCGGCGGGAACATAGAAATTGTGCAGCGTCACCTTCTTGCCGCCGGCATCGAAACGCACCGACAAATGACGGCTGTCATCGATCTCGCAGAAGCGGCGCTTTTCCACAATCTCCAGTGGCCGCCGCGCCACCGTGGCGACGCCGTGATAGCCCTTCTGGCCGTGGATCGCGATGTGCTCGTAGCCTGCCTTGCGGAACGCGGCTGACGGAAACTGGTCGTCCGGGCACTTGGTTTCCTGCAGGCACAGGACGTCGGGCGCATGCTCGCTCAAGAGCCGCTCGACCAGCGGCATGCGCAGGCGCACGGAATTGATGTTCCAGGTAGCAATGGAAAAGGACATGGCAGGTTCCGGCAAGATGTTGCGGCGGAACCTGCCAGCCCGACCCTGCAATGACAAGGCTAGAAGACAGGCGCGGCGTCACTGGCACCGCTGTCCACAACCAAGCCGGGGAGGAAGACGTCAATCGTTCTTCTTCTTGGTGTTCAGCTCGCGGTTGAGCTTGTAGTCGATCTTGAACGTGTCGGGGGGGAACGAGCCGCCCTGCTTTACGTTGAATACCATCACGGTGGTGTCCTTGCCCTGCGCATCGGTGATCGTCCACTGCCTGAGCTCGTAGGTCTTGGGGTCGAACATCATGGTGATGGTCGAGTTGCCGAACACCTGCCTGTCCGAAAGCTTGATGGTGGTCAGGTCGTCTTCTTCGGTGACGCTCTTGACCTTGCTGCCCGACAGATCGATGCGATCGTCAAGCAGAAGCTTCAGCGGCGTCTTCGACAGCGGATAAAGGTCGGAGGTCCGCATCTTCGGGTTCAAGATAACCACCGACTGGCCATCGGAGATGACCTTGAAGTTGGACGGCGCCTCGTAGTTGAAACGGATCCTGCCCGGCCGCTCGAGGAAAAACTTTCCACCCGTCTGTTCGCCGCGCGGGCCGAACTGCACGAACTCGCCCGACATGGCGCGCACGCTGGAAAAGTGGTCGGCGATACGCTGGGCGGCATCCGAGGCCTGCGCCTGCGCCGGCGAATTGAGCCCCATTGCAGGCACGGCGCTCAGCGCCATCGCCGCAGCCAGACCAAGCAGGCGGCGCCTGCTCAGGCCAAAGCCACCCGTGGTGGCAAGAAGTGTGTCTGTCATGCCGATAACTCTCGTCTCATTCCAGTTCGGCAACGCTATCGCCGCCCAGTGGGGCTGAAGTTTGACACATCTCAGCGTCACGTCATGAACGCGAAAACGTGATCGCTGGTTCCGTTCTCACATCTTGTCGTCTTCGGTCGGCACCAGGATTTCGCGCTTGCCGGCATGATTGGCCGCGCCGACGATGCCTTCCTTCTCCATCCGCTCGATGATCGAGGCGGCACGGTTGTAGCCGATGCCGAGGCGACGCTGGATGTAGCTGGTCGAGGCCTTGCCATCGCGCAGCACAACGGCGACCGCCTGGTCGTAGGGGTCGTCCGACTCCTCGTAGCTGCCGCCACCGCCATTGCCGCCGCTCTTTCCTGACGGCTCGTCCTCGTCTTCGCCGTCGTCTTCGGTGATGGCGTCGAGATACTCCGGCACGCCCTGCAGCTTCAGGTGGGCAACGACCTTTTCGACCTCCTCGTCGGCGACGAACGGACCGTGGACGCGCTGGATGCGCCCACCGCCGGCCATATAGAGCATGTCGCCCATGCCGAGCAGCTGCTCGGCACCTTGTTCGCCCAGGATGGTTCGGCTGTCGATCTTCGACGTCACCTGGAAGGAGATGCGCGTCGGGAAGTTGGCCTTGATCGTGCCGGTGATGACGTCGACCGAGGGACGTTGTGTCGCCATGATGACGTGGATGCCGGCCGCGCGCGCCATCTGCGCCAGGCGCTGGACGGCACCTTCGATATCCTTGCCGGCCACCATCATCAGGTCGGCCATCTCGTCGATGATGACGACGATGTAGGGCAACGGCGCCAGATCGAGGTTTTCGGTCTCGTAGATCGCCTCGCCGGTCTCGCGGTCGAAGCCGGTCTGCACCGTGCGCGAGATCTGCTCGCCCTTCTTTTCGGCCTGGCTGACGCGTGCGTTGAAGCCGTCGATGTTGCGCACGCCGACCTTGGACATCTTGCGGTAGCGGTCCTCCATCTCCCGCACCGTCCACTTCAGCGCCACAACAGCCTTCTTCGGGTCGGTGACAACAGGGGTCAGCAGATGCGGAATGCCGTCATAGACCGACAGTTCCAGCATCTTCGGATCGATCATGATCAGGCGGCATTCCTGCGGCGTCATGCGGTAGAGCAGCGACAGGATCATGGTGTTGATCGCTACCGACTTGCCCGAGCCGGTGGTACCGGCGACCAGCACGTGCGGCATCTTGGCGATGTCGACGATGACCGCCTCGCCGTTGATGGTCTTGCCCAGCGCCAGCGCCAGCTTCGACTTGGTTGTCTCGAAGTCGCGGCTTGCCAGTATCTCCCGGAGATAGACGGTTTCGCGCTTGGCGTTGGGCAGTTCGATGCCGATCGCGTTGCGCCCCGGCACGACGGCGACACGCGCCGCGATCGCGCTCATCGAACGCGCGATGTCGTCGGCGAGGCCGATGACGCGGCTCGACTTGATGCCGGGTGCGGGCTCAAGCTCGTACAGGGTGACGACAGGGCCGGGACGGACGTGGATGATCTCGCCCTTGACGCCAAAGTCCTCGAGCACGCCTTCGAGCAGGCGCGCGTTCTGTTCCAGCGCGTCCTTTGAAAGGGAGGCATCGCGGACCACGTTCTTGGGTTCGGCCAGGAAATGCAGCGACGGCATCTCGAACGTGTCGGCGCCGATGAGCGTGGTCTGTGCCTCGCGCTGGACGCGGGCGCCTGGCGCCGGCCGAGGCGCCGGCGCTGCAACCCGCGCGGCGCCTGAACCATTCGCCGGCGAGCGGAAATTCTGAACCTGGGCGTTGGCGCCGCGGCGCGGCTCGGGCGACACCTGAATGCCCATGTCGTCGTCGCCGAACACATCCTGGTCCTCGGGATCGATGGAAACGGAGCGCTCATGCGCCACCATCTGGGCGAAGAACTCGGGTTCGACCCGTGCGCGGCCACCTGTTGTAACGCGTTGTTCGGCCCGTTCGGCCGATTCAACACGCTCGGCCGCCTGCCGCCAGGCGCTTTCGCGCTTCACAGGCGGCATGTCGTAGTCGTCCTGCTCGCGGCGCTTGGCGGCGCGGCGGCGCAGATACGCCTTGGCCGACAACCACCAATGGGCGATCGCGCCAAGTGCCAGAACACCTTCGTTGTCGTCTTCTTCCTCGTCGTCGAAGCTGGCGAAATCCTGTTCGCGCATGTCGGGCTTGGGCTTGGGATTGACGACCGCAAAACCGTTCTCACGGTTCAGCAAGCCGGCGCCGAATGCAAACAGCCAGATCGCCGGGGCGATCAGCAGCACGCCGATGACGGTTGCGATAAGTCCCGTCGGATAGCCGCCGATGAACAGGCCCGGCACCTTGAGCACCATGTCGCCGAACACGCCGCCCAGCCCGGTCGGCAGCGGCCAGGTCGGCGGTGCGCCAACGCAACCGGCGATCGCTGCGGCAAGAAGTGCCGAACCGAACCACACCAGGCCGCGCTTGGGCATGCGGTCGACGCCGCGCGCGGTGGCAAACAGCACGCCCCAGATCACCGCCGGCATCAATGCCGCCACAGATGCGAGGCCGAAGAACTGCATGGCGAGATCGGCGAACACGGCACCTGGATAACCCATGGCGTTGGTGACGGGATTGTCGGTGGCATGGCTGAAGCTTGGATCGGCGACGTTCCAGGTGCCTAGTGCCGCGAGGCCGAAGGCCACGAAGGCAAACAGCCCCAGACCCGCGGCGCGGCCTGCCTGCCGTCGCGCGAATGCCTGGATGCCGTGCCCCGATTCGGTCAGCGCGAGCGGTGAGGAAACCCCAGAACGCATGCCTCGTCCCCGTCCATTGATGCCGTGGCCCACATGCGAACGCATCGCGGGCAGATTCGGTCGTCAGACTATCGGGGCGAAGGTTAAGGCGGCATTAAGGTTAAGCCATTGTTCACCCTGCCCGGGCGCCCAACGCAGGCTAGAACCTTCGATCCACCATGTTCATTCTGTCAGCGGCCGAGCTAGGCGCGGTCGAAAACAGCGACGGCTCCGCTGAGCGGGGTTTTTCCGTGGGCAGCGCTATTCGGGCTTGCCCCCGCGTCTGCATCGCCATACCTTTCAATATTAGCAAAAGCTAAGACAGGAGGCGACGATGAAACACCAAACCATCGAGCAACTGCAGGCATTCGCTGATGTCCAACCCGCAACGCCCTATCTGGCGATGACGCGAACCCAGCGCCTCGAACGCTGGGCCCAATTGCTCGAACGCCAGCCCGAACGGCGCCTTGGAACGCTTTCGGGCACCGAGTACGCACCTCGCGCCGAACGGCAGATGATGCGGGTCGCCGGCTCGCCGCTCACCGTGGCATTCGAGGACCCGGGCTTCAGGGCAGCCGGTCTCGCCGACGACAGCTATGGCGAAGCCAAGCGCTTCTTCGACCTTTCCGACCGGCAGCTGCACAATATCGTTTGCTACTGCCATTTCGGCGATGCCGTCAGGGGTGCCAGTGCCGCCCGGCGCGTGCGCGCGGCAATTGGCTGGTGGCCGCGAATCCAGGCGTTCTTCGCCTGATTTCCGAACCACGGGATGGCTGGAAAAAGGAGGCCCGGATCGCTCCGGGCCTCAAGCGTGGCAGCCTCTCGGCGGCCACGACGGGATAGATCGATGCGGCGGCGCACTTCTCGTTCGCCGCCGACTGGTTTTACGAGTGGTAGGCCACCTCGCCATGCGACGTCAGGTCGAGGCCCTGGCGTTCGGCTTCGACGGTCGGACGCAGGCCGATGAGCAGGTCGACCAGCTTGTAGAGCACCAGCGAGCCGATGCCGCACCAGATGACGGTCACCGACACGGCCATGAACTGCGTCCACACCTGGCCACCGACCGACATTTCGCCATAGCCGACGCCGCCAAGCGCCTTGGCGTTGAAGATGCCGGTGCCGATCGCGCCGACGATGCCGCCGACACCGTGGATGCCGAACACGTCGAGCGAGTCGTCATAGCCGAGCTTGATCTTCACCACCGCCACGAAGAAGTAGCAGACCGCGGAAGCGATCGCGCCAAGCACGATGGCGCCGACCGGGCCGACGAAGCCGGCAGCCGGCGTCACCGCGACGAGGCCGGCAACCATGCCCGAGGCCGCACCCAGCATCGAGGCCTTGCCGCGGGTCACCACTTCGATGACCACCCAGGCAATGATCGCGCCTGCGGTGGCGGTGAAGGTGTTGATCATGGCAAGTGCCGCACCGCCATTGGCTTCAAGGTTGGAACCGGCATTGAAACCGAACCAGCCGACCCACAGGATCGAGGCGCCGACCATGGTCAGCGTCATCGAGTGGGGCGCCATGTTGTCCTTGCCGTAGCCCGTGCGCTTGCCGACCAGCAAGGCGCCAACCAGGGCAGCGATGCCTGCATTGATGTGCACGACGGTGCCGCCTGCGAAGTCAAGCGCGCCCCAGCCATAGATCAGGCCGTCCGAATCCCAGACCATGTGGGCGATCGGGAAATAGACGAAGGTCACCCACAGCGCCACGAACAGCAGCACCGCCGGGAACTTGATGCGTTCGGCGAACGAGCCGACGATCAGAGCGGGGGTGATGCAGGCAAAGGTCATCTGGAAGACGATGAAGACATATTCGGGAATGACCACGCCCTTGGTGAAGGTAGCCGCCATGCTTTCGGGCGTGACACCTATCAGGAAGGCTTTGCCGAGACCACCCCAATACGGGCTTGGCGCGTCGCCAAAGGCCATCGAATAGCCCCAGAACGTCCAGATCACGATCACCAGCGCGACGATCATCGTGCACTGCATCAGCACCGACAGCATGTTCTTGGCGCGCACTAGACCGCCGTAAAACAGCGCCAGGCCCGGCAAGGCCATGAACAGCACCAGCAGCGACGACGTCAGCATCCAGGCGACGTCGCCCTTGTCCATGACATCGGCTGGCGCGGGGGCTGCTGCGGCAGCATCGGCGGCTGCGGGGGCGGCTTCCTGGGCAAAGGCCGCGACCGTTCCCAGGGCGGTCAGTGCGAGCGTGCCAAACAAGGCCGAGCGCGCCGCCGTCTTCAACGAGGTAGGAATTTGCATTGAGGTCTCCATGAGAATTGGTTGGCCAGCTCAGAGCGCGTCGGTGTCGGTTTCGCCGGTACGGATGCGCACGGCCTGGTCGATGCCGAAGACGAAGATCTTGCCGTCGCCGATCTGGCCGGTCTTGGCCGCGGCGGTGATCGCCTCGACGGCCTTGTCGGCGAGTTCGGTTGAGACGGCGACTTCGATCTTGATCTTGGGCAGGAAGCTCACGGCATATTCGGCGCCGCGATAGATCTCGGTATGCCCCTTCTGCCGCCCGTAGCCTTTGACTTCGGTGACGGTCAGGCCCTGGATGCCGACATTGGTGAGCGCTTCACGCACCTCGTCGAGCTTGAAAGGCTTGATGATTGCCATCACGATTTTCATCAGGTTTCACCCCTTGCTTATGCGGGTCCCCCGCGTTTGCAGACATCCCCAGCGGACCCGAAAGCCACCAGTGACTGACAGCAAGGATTCAAGCTCCGTGCCAGTTTGCGCCGGCACGAACTAACTCATTGAAATTTAATATGAATGACCTGGAGGCGTGCAGCATTCTTCGCAGGTGCAGCAATGCACCTGCCTACAGAATGTGCAGAAATGCTAAAATGCCTAACTTGTAGGCTTTGTGCGCAGGCGGATCAGCCCTTCCTGTGCCACCGAAGCAATCAGCGTGCCGTCCTGGGCGTAGAGCGCGCCGCGCGTGAACCCGCGCGACCCGCTCGTCGAGGGGCTGTCCTGGGTGTAGAGCAGCCAGCCGTCGAGCGCGTGCTCACGGTGGAACCACATGGCGTGATCCAGGCTTGCCGCCTGGATGTCGGGATCGAAGATGCCGCGGCCATGGGCAAATGTTGCCGTATCGAGCAGCGTCATGTCGGAGAGATAGGCAAGCACGGCGGCACGCAAGTCCCGGTCGTTCGGCACCGGGCCGGTCAGGCGGATCCATACCTTCTGCAGCGGCGGCAGCTTGTCACGGCTCGAATAGTGCTCGGCATAGACCGGGCGCAGTTCCAGCGGCCGCTCCTTGGCCCAGAACAGCCTGATCTGCTCCGGAACATGGGTTGCTTCCTGCAAAAGTTCGCGCTGCGATTTCAAGTCTTCCGGCGCCGGCACGTCGAGCGGCATCGGCATCTGGTATTCGAGGCCCTGCTCCTCGACCTGGAACGAGGCTTCGAGCGAAAAGATCGCATGGCCGTGCTGGATCGCCACTACACGCCTGGTGGTGAAGCTGCCGCCATCGCGAATGCGGTCGACCTCGTAGATTATCGGGACGGTGATGTCGCCAGGGCGCATGAAATAGCCATGCAGCGAATGCACGTGCCGGTCGGGCTCGACAGTGCGCTGTGCAGCGACCAGTGCCTGGGCGATGGTCTGGCCGCCAAACACCCTTTGCCACTGAACCTGCGGGCTGCGACCACGATACAGGTTGTGTTCCAGCTTCTCGAGATTGAGAATGCTGAGAAGCTCTTGTATTCCGGCCGGCATGCTTTCCCCTTTTCGGGACGAAGTATCCCCGGTTTCCAGCAGGAAGCCCCCGTCGAGTCAAGGCGGGAAGCCTAGTCGTAAAGGACGCCGCCATGGTCACGCGCCAATCTGACGACAATAAATCGACGCAGCTCGACGTGCTGGTCGCCGGCGCGGGCTATGTCGGCCTCGCCACCGCCGTTTCGATCAAGCAGGCGCGGCCCAATCTGCATATCGCCATCGTCGATGCCGCCCCCGCCGAAGTCTGGCGCAAGGACGCGCGCGCCTCGGCGATTGCAGCCGCCGCCTGCCGCATGCTCGACCAGCTCGGCTGCTGGGAAGAGATCGCGCCCGAGGCGCAGGCGATCACCAGCATGGTCATCACCGATTCCAAGACGTCCGATCCGGTCCGCCCGGTCTTCCTGACCTTCGATGGCGAAGTCGGCACGGGCGAACCCTTCGCCCACATGGTCGAAAACAAGGTGCTCAACGGATCGCTGCGCCGCCGTGCGGCCGAACTCGGAATCGACATCATCGAAGGCGTCGCGGTCCAGGCCTTCGAAGCCGGCGTCGCCGGCTCCAAGGTCCATCTCGCCGACGGTATCAGCTTCGACGTAAAGCTCTTGATCGCCGCCGATGGGGTAAATTCCAAGCTGCGCGACATGGCCGGCATCAAGACCGTGCGCTGGGAATATGGCCAGTCCGGCATCGTCTGCACCGTGTCGCACGAACGCCCCCATGGCGGTCGCGCCGAGGAGCACTTCCTGCCGGCAGGGCCTTTCGCCACCTTGCCGCTCAAGCCGACGAAGGATGGCGTCAACCGTTCCTCGATCGTCTGGAACGAACGCACAGAGGATGCCGAAAAGCTGGTCAATGGCGACCCGTTCGTCTTCGAGATCGAGCTGGAGCAACGCTTCGGCCTCCAGCTCGGCGAGATCCGCGTCGAAGACAAGCCGCGCGCCTGGCCGCTCGGCCTGACGCTGGCCCGCGCCTTCGTCGCCAACCGCTTCGCGCTAGCCGGCGACGCCGCGCACGGCATCCATCCGATCTCCGGCCAGGGCCTCAATCTCGGCTTCAAGGATGCCGCAGCTCTTGCCGAGACCATCGTTGAAGCCGACCGTCTGGGACAGGATATCGGCTCGCTCGACGTGCTGGAGCGCTACGAGCAGTGGCGCCGCTTCGACACGGTTCGCATGGGCGTCACCACCGATGTGCTCAACCGGCTCTTCTCCAACGACATCGCACCCATCCGTGCCATTCGCGACATCGGCCTGGGGCTGGTCGACCGTGTGCCAAGGCTCAAGGACTATTTCATCCGCCAGGCCTCGGGCCTGACGGGTGAAACACCGCGCCTTCTCAAGGGCGACGCGATCTAGGCTGGTCGGCTGCGCGTCCTTCGACAAGCTCAGGATGAGGACCGTTGGCGCTATGTCCCGTTGTACTTCTCGATGTGGGCGTGGCAGCACCGAAGGTCCTCATCCTTAGCTTGTCGAAGGACGCACAACCAGGCCTCACCTCGGCCCGTTTTGATCGGCCGAAGCCGCTGAATGGGGAGGCAATGCTCACCTATGCCCCAGGAATGTCGTAGACCGCCCTGACCTCGATCTGACCCATCGCGGCAAGGGGGATGTTCGAGGCGATCTCCACCGCCTCCTCCTGATCGGCCGCCTCGATCATGACGAAGCCGATCAGTTGCTCCTTGGTCTCGGCGAAGGGGCCGTCGGTGACCAGCTTCTTGCCATTGCGGCGCTTGACGGTCTTCGCGGTCCTCACCGACTGCAGCGCTTGCGCCGCAATCAGCGTGCCGTTCTTTTCCAGCATCCTGTCATAGGCAAGCGAATCGGCATCGAGCTTTGCCGCCGCATCCCGTGACAGGGCGCCAAGCTGCTTTTCCTCGTGATAAACCAGGCAAAGATACTTCATTCCTCTCTCCCTTGCTGCGTTGGAAAGTCTATCACCGGTGTAGCGGACTTGCCGACCGGCCGCGTTGCCGTCGCATCCATAAGCAGCCCCAGCACGACGACGATGCACAATGCCAGCAGGACCCGCCCGACGCCCGCGCACGGCACATGAATGCCACCCTGGGCATTCGCCGCGACAATTCCTCTTCCGAGATTGCCATGTGGTAACAGTTGCATCTCACCCTCCGACAGGCTGCGGCACCAGACCGCGACCTCCCAAGGACGATGCGCCGACAGCTATCCAGACATTTTCGCGAGACTGTTTTTTCCAAGGCCACGGTTTTCTCGCCCGGCGCTCATGCGAAGGTGGCATGCACGCGCGGCAACGCTATAGTCTTTCCTTCGCCGCTCACTTTGAACCAGGAGAAAGTCATGAACCACAGCGCCAACGCCGTCTGGAAAGGCAATCTGAAAGAAGGTTCGGGAACGCTCGACACGCAGAGCGGCGCACTCAAGGGCCAGCCTTACTCGTTCAAGGCGCGCTTCGAGGATGAAACCGGCAAGTCCGGCACCAATCCCGAAGAGCTGATCGCCGCCGCCCACGCCGGCTGCTTTGCCATGCAGCTGTCGCACTTCCTCGCCGAAAACGGCACGCCGGCCGACAAGCTCGACGCCAAGGCAGTGGTGACACTGGTCCCCGGAACCGGCATCACCGAAAGCGCGCTCACGCTTGTCGGCACCGTACCCGGCATCGATGCTGCCAAGTTCCAGGAACTGGCCGCCAAGGCCAAGGAAGGCTGCCCGGTCTCAAAGGCGCTCGGTGCTATCAAGGTCTCGCTCGACGCCAGGCTCGCCTGAGTTGATTTTCCACGGGCGCCGCGTGGTCGCGCGGCGCCGTTCAAGCCGCCAGCGCTTCGGAACGGACATCCGTTGGTGTCGCGTCGTAGCGCTTGCGAAACGCCCTGTTGAAATAGGACAGGTCGTTGAACCCCGCCTCATAGGCGATATCGGTGATGCTGCGGCATGCCCAGACAGGGTCGGCCAGCATCTTATACGCGCGCTTCAGCCTTTGGCCCAGTGCGAACTCGGTGAATGACAACCCCTCGCTTTCGAACAGCTTTCTGACATAGCGAGGCGACAGTCCGTGCTCGGCGGCGATCTCTTCGGCCGAAATGCCGTGCAGGTCCGCGCGCGCCGCAATATCCGATTTGATCGCCGCCAGCCGCGCGGCGCGCAAGCCGCGCCCCAGCGCCACCTGCTCAGCGTCTCGGGTCGCGCCCAGCGTCAGCGCCGTCAGGTCGAGCAGATGCGTGGCCACCATGCGTGCCATGTTGCCCGGTAATGCCTCATCCATCTGCTGAAGAGCGGTGGCATAGCTCAACAGCAGGCGCATCGGCCCTTCATGCACCGGTATCGGCCGCATCATCATCCTGGAGACGTCTCCCAGCAAAGGTTGCAGGGCTTTTCGCTCGAGGCGCAGATTGACATAGGTGAAGCCGGGCCGCGTCACATTCGCCCCCACCTGGCCGCCGGGAACGAACATCGCGCAGCCGGGCAGCACGCTTTCTTCGTGCCTGCCGATCTGCATGTGGCTGCCGCCTGCAAGCGCCGCGAGCAGGATCACGTCGTCATTGTCGACCATTTGCGACGTGACCCCGACCCTGATCGGAGAGGCGGATCCGGTGGCTATCCCGATGCCCGGAAGCAGCCGCACCCGCATGTCCATCTGGATAGGTGAATCGTCGACCTGCTCCAGATCGGCATTGAGGATGGTCCGGCCATAGACCTCGCGCAGCATCGGCAGTCGGTCCTGCGCAGGCAGGTCGTCAGTCATCAGGCGGAATGAAGCGAACTGTCCGTTATCTCTCGTCATCGGATCAACTCATGTTACGCAACACAACCAAGACGTGAAGTTGCGCCTTGTAGTTCGCGTTATTCGATCCGTCAATACGGCACTCGGTGCCCCGACCGAGGCCCATTTGAGGTGCCGCCTGGGCCGTATCATGGGGCCGCACGGTCCAAGATCGCGGCAAGAAAGCCATTTAGTTTGCCGCTCGAAAGTCGACCGACAGCGAAACGAGGAAACTGGGAATGCACCATCTTCGGTTCCTGAAGACGCTCGCGGCCCTTGCCGCGGCGGGGTTCAACCCGCGTGCCTTCCTGGCTCCGAGGGCATTCGGCCAAAGGCTTCCAAAGCCGGACGAACCGAAACCATCCAGCAAGCCGGCGAAGGAGCCGCCGATCGAGCCGGACAGGCGGAGCCCTGAACCGTCACGTCGGCGACGCACCATGAAATGACAGGTTGGCTGCAGCAAGACGCTCATGGGAGTGGCATCGCGCGGCAGCACAGCAGGCCGGACGCAGGGGGGCAGACCAGCGTCCGGCCATTTTTTCCTCGCCAGCGATCTTTTCGTTTGTTGCGCGCCGCGCCCCGCGGGCGCAATGCGCGGTCGCGGTACCGGGTCACTTCGAAACCAAAAATCGCCTGAAATGTTTACCCTCCAGGGACCAGCTCACCGGGAGGAACCCTCATGCTGAACGTCCTTGAACCGCGCAACCCGCAACTGTCGCCCACGACCACGCTCGAAATCACCGACATTACCGCCGACGTCGCCCATCTCGACGGTTTCGACCATCACGAGCAGGTCTGGCTCGGCCGCGACACGGCGCGCGGGCTGACCGCCATTGTTTCGATCCACACCACGGTGCTCGGCCCTGCCCTGGGCGGCACACGCATCTGGCCGCACGCGAGCTTCGAGGCCGGCGTCATCGACGCGCTGCGCCTGTCGCGCGGCATGACCTTCAAGTCGGCCATCGCCGGCCTGCCGCTTGGCGGCGGCAAGGCGGTGATCATCGCCGACGCCAAGAAGGACAAGACGCCCCAGATGCTCGAGGCCTATGCCGAGATGCTGAACACGCTCCAGGGCCAGTACATCACCGCCGAGGACGTCGGCATGAGCTTGGCCGACGCCGACTTCCTTGCCGAGCGCGCGCCCAATGTCAGCGGCACCACCAAGGGCGGCAGCGGCAATCCTTCTCCCTTCACCGCACAGGGCACGTTCCTTGGCCTTAAAGCAGCCCTTCGGCACCGCACGGGCAGCGACAATCTGGCGGGCGTGCGCGTCGCCGTGCAGGGCCTGGGCTCGGTCGGCTGGTCGCTATGCGAAAAGCTCCATGCCGAAGGCGCTATCCTCACCGTCTCCGACCTCGATACGGGCCGCACCGCTCGTGCTGCCGACAAGTTCGGCACCACGGTCGTTGAAGGCGATGCCATCATTGCAGCTGACGTCGACATCTTCGCGCCCTGCGCACTTGGCGGCATACTGTCTGCCGACACCATCCCGCAGCTCAAGGCAAAGATCGTCGCCGGTGCCGCCAATAACCAGCTCGCCACTGCCGACGACGGCAAGCTGCTCCTCGAGAGCGGCATCCTCTACGCGCCCGACTACGTCATCAACGCCGGCGGGGTGATCAACGTCGCGGCCGAGATGGCCGATGGCGGCTACAGCGTCGAGGCAGTGACGCCGCGCGTGGAAAAGATCGCCGACACGCTGACCACGATCTTCCAGCGCGCCGAGCGCGAAGGCCGCACCACCGATGCGGTCGCCGAAACCATGGCGCGCGAGATCGTCGAAGCCGCACGGAAGTAAGGCCACTTGGTCCCTTCTCCCCGTCATTACGGGGAGAAGGTGCCGGCAGGCGGATGAGGGGCAGAGCCTCCCTCTGTGACTACCGGCGATCGCGTCCCGGCAACAAATACAAACGGCCCGGCTGCCTTGGCAACCGGACCGTTTTGCTATCCCGATTACGGCGAGATGACTGCATTTGCTGTGCCGACAGCTGGCTGTTGTTCTGCCGCGCGCCTATCCGCCGACGGCGTCGAGCCGCGCCTTCAGCGCCGCCACTTCCTCTTCCAGCAGCCGGACGCGCTCCTCGAGTTCCGCAACAGCTGACCCTGCAGGGGCGCTCGGCGCCCTTGTCGTGATGGCTGCTGCATCGACATCGCCTGACAAGAGGTGCGCGAAGCGATCCTCGCGCTGGCCGGGGGCGCGGCCGATCTCCTTGACCAAGGCCGGCCGGCGGCCGATCAGCATGTCGAGTTCGCCGCGTACCGCGTCGGCGTCAGTGAAGTTGGCCATGCGCTCGGAGCGAGCGAGCAACTCGTTGACCGTCTGCGGTCCGCGCAGCAGAAGCAGGCCGATCAGCACACCCTGGTTGCGCGTCAGAGAGAACTTCTGCGCCATCAGGTGTTCGTAGCGCTCGACTCGCGAGGCGAACTGCTGCTTCGCCAGCCCCTTCGCCTGCAACGTGGCGAGCGCCCGGGTAACGTCGACCATTTCCAGCGCCATGACAGGCTCGCGCGACGTCTTCTGGTTGGCGGCGGCGACCAGCGCATTCGACGTCATCGGATAGACGTCGGGCGTCAGTTCTTTCTTCTCGATCAGGCAGCCGAGCACACGCGCTTCGACCGGGGTAAGTTGGGGAAGTTCTGTGTCCGTCATGTCAGCCGCTTTCGCCTCACACCCGGCGTTCGACCATCATCTTCTTGATTTCTGCGATCGCCTTGGCCGGGTTCAGACCCTTCGGGCAGGTCTGGGCGCAGTTCATGATCGTATGGCAGCGATAGAGCCGGAACGGATCCTCGAGATTGTCGAGGCGTTCGCCCTTGGCTTCGTCGCGGGAGTCGATCAGCCAGCGATAGGCCTGCAGCAGCGTCGCCGGTCCAAGATAGCGGTCGCCGTTCCACCAGTAGCTCGGGCACGAGGTCGAGCAGCAGGCGCACAGGATGCACTCGTAGAGGCCGTCGAGCTTCTGGCGGTCCTCATGGCTCTGCAGCCACTCCTTTGCCGGCTCGGGCGACACCGTCTTAAGCCACGGCTCGATCGAGCGGTGCTGGGCGTAGAAGTTGGTGAGGTCAGGCACCAGGTCCTTCACGACAGGCATGTGCGGCAGCGGGTAGATCTTCACCGCACCCGTTATGTCGTCGCAGCCCTTGGTGCAGGCCAGCGTGTTCGAGCCGTCGATGTTCATCGCGCAGGAACCGCAAATGCCCTCGCGGCAGGAACGGCGCAGCGTCAGCGTCGGGTCGATCTTGTTCTTGATGTAGAGCAGCGCGTCCAGCACCATCGGCCCGCAATCGTCAACGTCGACGAAATAGGTGTCGATGCTCGGATTTTCGCCATCGTCCGGCGACCAGCGGTAGATCCGGTATTCGCGCAGGTTGGTTGCACCTTCCGGCTTCGGCCAGGTCTTGCCCTGCTTGATCTGCGAGTTCTTGGGGAGTGTTAGTTCGACCACGATCGGTTCCTCACAGCTTGGCGCAGTTCCTTGCGGATGACGAGCTTGAGCCCGCTCCACACGGCATCCACGGCACAGACCTTTACGTCCACCAGCCCCTTCGGCAGCGCGACGTCGCGAATGACATCCTCGCTGATGTCGGTGGCGATCTTCGACGCCTTCTTGGGCCAGGAAATCCAGACAGCGCCGTCGGGCGCGATCATCTTCTTGAATGTCTCGACATTGCCGTCGAGATCGGAGCGGCGCTTGGTGAAGGCGTGAACCACGTCATGGCCCTCGCCTGCTTCGGCAAGCGCTGGCCAGCCCGTCAGCCGCTTCGCCGCGAAATCGCGCGACGAAGCCAGCTCGCCGAGCTCTTCCGGCAGGTCGACGAACACCACGCTCTGGCCGTCCTTGAGGCCGAGCTTGGCCGCAAGCGGCACAAGCGAATATCCGGCCGCCGCCAGCGCCATGGCTCAGTACACCCGTGCCTTGGGTGCGATCTTGGCCAGGGAAATGCCGCCGTCTTCTTCCTTGAGCAGCGGCTCGGTGTGCACCGGCCGATAGGTCAGCGTCACCTTGCCGTCCTCGGCGACGGTTGCCAGCGTGTGCTTGCGCCAGTTCTCGTCGTCGCGGGCGGAGAAGTCCTCGCGCGCATGCGCGCCGCGGCTTTCCTTGCGCGCTTCCGCACCGTAGACGGTGGCGATCGCGTTCGACATCAGGTTTTCGAGTTCCAGCGTCTCCACCAGATCCGAGTTCCAGATCATCGAGCGGTCGAAGACCTTGATGTCCTTCATCTCGCTCCAGATCTTGGAGATGCGCTTGCAACCCTGTTCGAGCGAGTCCTGGGTGCGGAACACGGCAGCGTCTTCCTGCATCGCCTTCTGCATCTTCTCGCGCAACACCGCCGTCGGCGTGCCGCCATTGGCGTGACGCAAGCGATCGAAACGGTCCATGATCTTCTCGACCGAGGCCGCGTTCGGCGCTGGGATCGGCGCGTTGCGGTCGACCACTTCGCCGGCGCGGATCGCCGCTGCACGGCCAAACACCACCAGGTCGATCAGCGAATTGGAGCCGAGGCGGTTGGCGCCATGCACCGAAGCACAACCCGCCTCGCCGACGGCCATCAGGCCGGGCGACACGCGGTCGGGATTGCCCTTGGTCGGGTTCAGCACTTCGCCCCAATAATTGGTCGGGATGCCGCCCATGTTGTAGTGGACCGTCGGCAGCACCGGGATCGGCTCGCGGGTCACGTCGACGCCGGCGAAGATCTTCGCCGATTCCGAAATGCCGGGCAGCCGCTCGTGAAGCACCGCCGGATCGAGGTGATCGAGGTGCAGGAAGATGTGATCCTTGTTCTTGCCGACGCCGCGTCCTTCGCGGATCTCCAACGTCATGCAACGCGAAACCACGTCGCGCGAGGCCAGGTCCTTGGCCGACGGCGCATAGCGCTCCATGAAGCGCTCGCCCTCGGAATTGACGAGATAGCCGCCTTCGCCGCGTGCGCCTTCGGTGATCAGGCAGCCCGAACCGTAGATACCGGTCGGGTGGAACTGCACGAACTCCATGTCCTGCAGGGGCAGGCCGGCACGCGAGGCCATGCCGCCGCCGTCGCCGGTGCAGGTATGCGCCGAGGTCGCCGAGAAATAGGCGCGGCCATAGCCGCCAGTCGCCAGCACCACCATCTTCGCCGAGAAGCGGTGGATGGTACCGTCATCGAGGTTCCAGGCAACCACGCCCGTGCAGGTGCCGTCCGGCTCCATGATCAGGTCGAGGGCGAAATATTCGATGAAGAACTGCGCGTTGTGCTTCAGCGACTGGCCATACAGCGTGTGCAGGATGGCGTGGCCGGTGCGGTCGGCCGCAGCACAAGTGCGCTGCACGGGCGGACCATCGCCATAGTTCATCATGTGGCCGCCGAAGGGCCTTTGGTAAATCTTGCCTTCTTCGGTACGCGAGAACGGCACGCCGTAATGCTCAAGCTCGTAGACGGCGGCGGGTGCTTCACGCACCAGATATTCCATCGCGTCGACATCGCCGAGCCAATCGGAGCCCTTGACGGTGTCGAACATGTGCCACTGCCAGGAATCAGGGCCCATGTTCTGCAGCGAGGCGGCGATACCGCCCTGTGCTGCGACCGTGTGCGAACGGGTCGGAAACACCTTGGTGATGCAGGCGGTCTTCAGCCCCTGCTCGGCCATGCCGAGCGTGGCGCGCAGGCCGGCACCGCCGGCACCGACGACAACGACGTCGAACTTGTGATCGACATAGGTATAGGCGGAAGCTCCGCTGGTCTTGCCGTCCTTGGCCACCTTGTCAGCCTCCAAATGCCAGTTTGAGCAGGGCGAACAGCGAGGCGACGCCGACCGCTACGGTAAAGAATGTATTGAGCATGATGAGGATCACCTTGAGACCCTCGCCATGGATGTAGTCCTCGATCACCACCTGCATGCCGAGCCGCATGTGGTACAGGCCAGAAATCAGCATCAGTGCCGTCACCAGCGACACGAACGGATTGGCGAGCGAGGCGCGCACGGTCTCGAAATCCGCGCCGTTGAGCGCGATCAAGAGCCCGACGAAAAACAGCATCAGCGGAATGTTGGCGACCGCAGTCAGGCGCTGGCGCCAGAAATGTTCGGTGCCTTCGCGGGCGGAGCCGAGGCCGCGCACCTTGCCGAGCGGCGTGCGCATGTCGTTGTTGTTGCTGCCGCTCATCTCAGGCTCCCCGCACCATGTAGCCGACGATCCAGACCAGCGCCGTCAGCACCACCGATGTGACCAGCGACGTCCAGGCGACCTTCGATGCCGTGTGCTTCTCAAGCCCGGCCCCAGTGTCCCAGACCAGATGGCGGATGCCGCCCAGCATGTGCAGCATCAGCGCCCAGGTGTAGCCGAGCAGAACCAGCTGCCCGATCCAGGTGCCGAACACCCAGCTGACGAATTCGAAATAATGCTGCGAGGTCGCCGCCGCGATCAGCCACCAGGCGACCAGGAGCGTGCCGAAATAGAGCGCTCCGCCGGTAATGCGGTGCAGGATCGACGTCGTCATGGTGATCGGCGGGCGATATATCGTCAGATGCGGCGACAAAGGCCGCGCTCGTGCCGTTGATTGGGTTGCTTGTGATTTGCTCATGGCTCCCCCGGTCTGCATCCGAGCGTGGCTATGTTTGAATACGGCGCCGCCGCACCGTTTTGCGACGTCGGACTGCGCGCTTTCTAATGCTCTTTTTGCACCGCGTCAAAGTCGGAAAACCGTTCTGGCGCACCTATTTAGTCGCAGCCGATGACCAAGCTCGCCTTCAATCGATTGAAGCCCCAAGCCACCACCCGGATGGGTATGCCGGCGCCTGATCGACAAGGCAAAACCGGCGGCAAACGCCTCCCCGATAGCGCAATTGCGCCCTACCCGACCGTTGGCACGGTCAGAAGCCAGATCCTTCAGGTAAAATTAACCATGTTTCTTAATCTTTGCCGCCCAAGCCTTAACAAAGATTAAGAAACGATTAATCTCCGATTCGACCAACCACGGAGATGGCGTCATGCGTCTGGCACTGGCCTTGACCGCAACTGCATCGCTCGCCGCAATCATTGGCTTTTCGGCACCCGCAACGGCCGGTGGCTGGGACCGCGATCGCGTCCATGCTGATTCGTTCGGAAACCTCGTCGTCGACGGCGCAGCCGGCTACAAGCGCATCCTCGTCGGCCAGGGCGGCTCGGCCCGCAAGATGTCGAATTACCTGAACGCTGGCGCACCCAAGGTCGTCTATCTCGACCAGCAGGACCAAGGCATCGTCAGCAATTGTTATCGTCCGCCGACGCTGCTGAAAGGCCGTGGCTACATGTACGGCTTTTCGGAGGGTGTGATTCCGCAACCCGGTCTGCGCTGCCGCTGATCGACAGCTGCAACGACTACCGGTTCGGCGGCTTGACGCCGAACGGCACCACGGTCGAATCGCTGAACAGTGCCGCCGTTCCCGAAACCCTGACGCGATCGCGCCCGTCCTTCTTGGCCTCGTAGAGTGCTGCATCGGCACGGATCATCAGGTGATCTATGCCCTCGCCTGCTGCGAGCTCGGCGACTCCGAAGCTTGCCGTGAAGCGGCAATGTGGCGGCAGACCCTCGATCGGCAGGCCGGAGAAGGCGCTGCGCGCGCCCTCGGCAAACAACCGCGCCGCAGCCAGATGCGCACCGGGTAGCATGATGGCGAATTCCTCGCCGCCGATGCGCCCGGCGACATGGTGCCCAGCCTTGGATTCGCTGATGAAGCGCGCGAACGCCTCGATGACACGATCACCCGAGGCATGGCCATAATTGTCGTTGATCGACTTGAAATGATCGAGATCGGAGATGATCAGTGTCACCGGCAGTCCCTGCCGCGCGGCTTCGCGCAACGCCGTTTCGGCCCGGCGCTCAAAACCGCCCCGATTGAGCAGGCCCGACAATGCGTCGGTCTCTGATTTCTGCGTCACATCGGCAAGGATGTCGCGCACCAGGATAACCAGCAGCAACAGCGCGATCGACAGTGCAAACACCGTGCCGAGCGCCTGCGAGACCATCGCATAGGTGCTTTGCAGGTAATAATGCGGGTCGGCACCGGATCCACCGACGGCGAGCGCCAGATAGGGTTTTGAGAAGAATTGCAGCGCGCTTGCCAGCAACACACCTGACAGCACGTAGTCGAACTGGCTGAGCGCCTGGCGCGACCGCAAGACCAATACAGCGCCGATCACCTGGGCGATGGCATAGGGGGTCTGGAAGGTCATCATGCGCAGCAGCGAGTCGCGCTCGAACCCTTGCGTGACGTAGACGGCACCGATCGCCATGACAAAGAACGCCGTCATCGACCGCCATGGCGGCGCAGCGTCGTAACGGCGCGCCAGCCCGACATTCATCACCAGCAGCGTCGCCAGGAATGCAGCAAAGTTTATCGCCGTGATCAGCCGCGTGTCTTCGAACAGCGGAATGGAAAATTCCGTGCCGATATAGACGATGCCCATGACGTAGCAGAACGCAAACCAGCGCGCCGCGACGCGCTTGGGGTCATAGATCGCAATCGCCATAAACGCGCTGGCCAGCAGGCCCGCGACGAACACGTTGATCGTGAGAATGAACTCTGCACCGCTCATCGTTTGACGCCGTCTCTTCCCTCGTGAGACCAAAACACACCAGCGAGAAAAAGACGTTAACGTGACCTCGTGGCAGCGGCCCGTTTCAAGTCATCCTCAACAAATGGCAAAGGCGGCGGAACAATGCTCCGCCGCCTTCTCTGCAGTCGGCCGGCTCACCGGCTTGGCTTTTAGTGCCAGTCGCGGATGTCGACGAAATGACCTGCAATCGCTGCGGCTGCAGCCATCGCCGGCGACACCAGATGGGTGCGGCCCTTGAAGCCCTGGCGGCCCTCGAAGTTGCGGTTCGAGGTCGAGGCGCAGCGCTCATGTGGCTTGAGCCGGTCGTCATTCATGGCCAGGCACATCGAGCAGCCCGGCTCGCGCCAGTCGAAGCCGGCGGCAACGAAGATCTTGTCCAGACCCTCGGCTTCCGCCTGTTCCTTGACCAGGCCCGAGCCCGGCACGATCATCGCGCTGACCGTCGAAGCAACCTTGCGGCCCTCGACGACCTTGGCAACGGCGCGCAGGTCTTCGATGCGGCCGTTGGTGCACGAGCCGATGAAGACGCGATCAACCGAAATGTCGGTGATCTTGGTGCCCGCTGTCAGCCCCATATAGTCGAGCGCGCGCTTCTTGGAGTTGCGTTTGTTTTCGTCCTCGATCACTTCGGCATCCGGCACCACGCCGGTGATGGCGACCACGTCCTCGGGCGACGAGCCCCAGGTGACGATCGGCGGCAGCTTGCCGGCGTCCAGCACGATCACCTTGTCGAAATGCGCGCCTTCGTCGGTGTGCAGCGTCTTCCAGTAGTCGAGCGCCATGTCCCACGCCTTGCCCTTGGGCGCGCGCGGCTTGTCCTTGACGTAGGCATAGGTGGTCTCGTCAGGCGCAATCAGGCCGGCGCGGGCGCCGCCCTCGATCGACATGTTGCAGATCGTCATGCGGCCTTCCATCGACAGCGCGCGGATCGCCTCGCCGGCATATTCAATGACGTAGCCCGTGCCGCCGGCGGTGCCGATCTCGCCGATGATGGCCAGCACGATGTCCTTGGCGGTCACGCCTTCCGGCAATTGGCCGTCGACACGCACCAGCATGTTCTTGGCCTTCTTCTGGATCAGCGTCTGGGTCGCCAGGACGTGTTCCACTTCAGAGGTGCCGATGCCATGCGCCAGCGCGCCGAACGCGCCATGCGTCGAGGTGTGGCTGTCGCCGCAGACGATGGTCATGCCCGGCAGCGTGAAGCCCTGCTCGGGGCCGACGATATGGACGATGCCCTGGCGCTTGTCGTTCTCGGAGTAGTACTCGACGCCGAAATCGGCCGAGTTCTTGGCCAGCGCCTCGACCTGGATGCGGCTTTCCTCGTTCTTGATGCCGTTCTTGCGGTCCGGCGAGGTCGGCACGTTATGGTCGACAACGGCCAGCGTCTTCTCGGGATGGCGAACCTTGCGGTTCGTCATGCGCAGGCCTTCGAAGGCCTGGGGGCTCGTCACTTCGTGCACGAGGTGGCGGTCGATGTAGAGCAGACAAGTGCCGTCGTCCTGGCGGTCGACAACGTGGTCGTCGAAAATCTTGTCGTAGAGGGTGCGCGGTGCGCTCATGATCTTGGATCCGTCGATATGAACTGGGGAAGGCTGAGGCGCCGAAAGCCCGTCGGCTCGGCGAAAACGACTAGATAAGTCGGCTGGTCAACGCGCCTGAAATCCGGGCAAAGAAGCGCGACGGCAGGCGCTTGTGGTCCTGCAGCACGAAACCCTTGTAGGCCGGATCTCCAAAGAGCTCTTCCATGGCCTGCTCATATCAATCTTTTGAGCTTCCGGCAATTGCAGTGGAAGCGCCCTTTCAACCCATCTGCCGAGAGCTAGCCGCGCCTCGGCCTGGCCTGCGATTTCCGCGCGGCGGGTTTTTCGTCCTTCTTGTCCTCGCTGAGGTTGAACCTGACCTCGAGCGTGTGCATCAGCCCCAGGACGACAAGCACCATGAAGGTGCCGAAGCCGGCGATCTGCCAGAAACCGAGTCCCGCGGCGAGGCCGATGGCACCTGCCAGCCACATGCCGGCACCGGTGGTCAGGCCCTGCAACTCGCCGCGCGCGAACAAGATGGTGCCCGCGGCAAGGAACGCGACGCCGGCCGTCACCGCCTCGACGGCACGGATCGGATCGACCTTGATCATCTCTGTCATCCCGTCCGCCGCGAACATCGGCGCATGCACGATCTCTATGGTGAGGATGCCGAAGGTCGCCGCGGCAACGCACACCAGAACATGTGTCCTGAGGCCCGCCGGCCGATTGCGCCATTCGCGCTCGAAACCGATGACCGCGCCGAAGATCGTTGCCAGCAAGAGCCTGGCGACGATCACCGGAAACGAAGTGTAGGTGGGATGGCCGAATTCTTCGACGAGTTGTTCCATGGGGCCCTCAAGCTGGTTCGGCCCCCAACGCGCCATGACCGAGGTGGTTCCCGCAGTCCTAGGCCGAGAAGCGACGAAACACGCCCATGTCGTTCAGAACGGCTTGACGATCACCAGGCCGACGATCCCAACCAACAGCAGGCCAACGAGCCAGTGCAGCTTGAGGACAAGCGGCGCCGGCTTCGCCAGCCTAGCCCCCGACATCTGCCTGAGCTGGCCCGACAACACGCCATGCAGGCCCGACATCGCCACGACCAGCGTGAGCTTGGCATGCAGCCAGGCGTCGCCGAAAAGTCCGACGTCATAAGCGAGGTAGAGGCCGAGCCCCCAGACCGCCAGCATCGCGGGCGTCACCAGCATGGCAAAGCCAGCCCGCAGGTGCGCGACCTGCTTGGCGTCGACGCCGCCGCCCGCCGCCATGCGCGACAGGGTCAGCGGCACGAAGATCATGCCCGACAGCCAAACCACCATCGCCACGACATGCAGTGTCTTGATGACGAGATAGCTCATTGGCCACCCGCCTGGGCGGCAGCCCTGACGCCAAGGTAGCGGTCGTTGATGAAGGTGCCGAACGGCACAAGGCAGGCAAGTCCCGTGCGCAGCATCTCCTTGCGCGACCAACCACCGCCGGAGAAATTGTCGACCAGGGCAACGATGTAGAGCACGAAGGCGAGGCCGTGAACCGGCCCCGCGGCACTGACGATCCCGGGATAGCCGGCGAGGTGTTTCAGCGGCACGGCGATCAAAAGCAGGAAGAGCAGCGTCGTCCCCTCGAACAGTCCGGCGCAGCGCAAGCGGGTCAAGGGGTCGGTGAGGAATCTGCTGATATGTGTCATGTCTGGAGATTGTCAGAGCCTTGACGGCGCGCAATCGTCCACCCTGTCGCAGGGCCGATTGTCGCGGAAGCCTCAGACGATCTCGAACACGAAAGTCCTCACCATCGCTTCCGGTTCAGCGACCGCGTAGCAGCGGAACCACGCACTTTCCTCGATCGGCCGCCACTTTTTCTGCCGTTCCAGCTCGGCAAAGACAGCCGGAAAACCGCCGATTTCGAGCGCCTTGTCGCGCACCGTGAAGATGGCGTGGCCGCCCTTGCGCGTGATGCGCACCAGTTCGTGCAGGCCTGATGCCGGAGCATGGCTGATGGTGAACACGCCTGTCGAAAAGAAGGCGCGGAAATGCCCGTCCGGCCACGGCAACGGCCCACCCAGTTCAGCCTGCTTCAGCTCGCCATAGCTCTGGCGGCTTTTTGCCACCGCCAGCATCTCCTGCGACAGGTCGAGCCCGGCGAGATCGGTGTAGCCGAGTGCCGTGAGCGAGGGGCCCGACAGGCCAGTGCCACAGCCGGCATCGAGCAGCGGACCTTCGCCCACCGGCACATGGCGCGCCACCCAGGCCGCGATCAAGAAGGGAAGGAGATATCCGAGCGAGGCGGTTTCGCTGTCATAGGTCGCTGCCCAGGCGGCATAGGCCGCCTCAAGCTCCTGTGGCGTCTCGGCCGAATAAACCGCGTGAAGTGCCGCCTCCGCCCTATTGGAACCCACAACCCCACTCCTCTATCCGCGCGGCTCGGAACTCCGCCTCAGGCGCTTTTCCAGCGCACGCAACGCCAGCGACAGGCTGACCGTCAAGATCAGGTAGACATAAGCCACGATAGAATAGGTCTCGAAGAAGCGGAACGATCCCGAGGCATAAACCTTGCCCATCTGGGTGATGTCGGCGACGCCGAGCACCGAGACCAGCGAGGAATCCTTGACCATGGCTATGAAGTCGTTGCTGTAGGGCGGCAGGATGGTCTTGAACGCCTGCGGCCACACGATGTGGCGAAAGCGCCGGTAGCGCGACAGTCCCAGCGCCTTGGCGGCCTCGATCTGGCCTATGTCGACGGCCTGGATTCCGGCGCGGAAGATTTCGGCGATGAACGACGAATAGGCGATCATCAAGGCGATGATCGCCCGCCACAACAGCGAAAAGTCGCGCACCTGCATCGGCTCGACCAGCCCCGCCGCCTGCAACGGGGTAGTCGCCCAGTTCCAGAATGCCACCCAGGCTGGTGCACCGACAAAGGCCACCCAAAACAGCAGCACCAGGATCGGTACCGAACGAATGATCTCGACATAGAAGCGCGAGAACTGGCGCAACCAGATCGAGCCGGACAACCCCATCAGGGCAATGCCGAGTCCCAGCGCCGACGCCAGCGCGAAGCCGACGATGGTGACGAATACGGTGATGCCGAGGCCCTTGGTGACAACCGAAAAGACCTGGCTGTAGAGATCGTTGGCGGCGATGGCCACGCCCGCCACGACAGCGATCGTCGCGGCAGCCACCAGCCACCAGGGAAAATCGTCCTTCTTGACCGGATACTGGCTCATGCCGCAGCCGCATCCTGTCGCGGCGCGGCAAAGCTGGACGGCAGCGTTTCGAACTGATCGAGCAGTGCAACGACCCGGCGTCCGCCGTCTGTCAGCGCGTATAAAACGCCGCGCGGGAAGGCGGCGACCGCGTCACGCTCGACAAGCCCGCGCCGCTGCAATCCGTCCAGCCGCTCCGACAGCACCTTGGCGGTGACGCCGGGCAGGTGCGCCATCAACTCGCCATGGCGCTTCGCACCGATCGAGAGCTGCCACAGCACTAGCGCATTCCAGCGGTGACCGAGGAAGGCCAGCCAATCCTCGAGGGGGCAAATTTCCGGCCGCCGTGGCGTGGGCGCTTCGCGCTCGATCTCGGTAGTCATGTCGGCAATCATTCGAGATACCCGTTTGGATAGTTCTGAATCGGCATGTTTCTGTCGCCGAAACAGGAGAAAGCCAATGTCATCAAAAGTCTATCGGCCAACCGAAATGAACGAAACCTTCGCCGCCATTCGCAACAGCGGCGATGTCGGAGGCCTGCTGGCGCTTTACGAGGAAGACAGCCAGCTTTTGGTCGATGCCAGCGGTTCTGGTTTCACGGGCAAGGCTGCGATCGCCGAGGAATTCGAACGGCTGGTGCGCATTCCCGGCACCATGACGTCCAGAAACACCTTCTGCGTCGAACATGGCGACCTGGCGCTGCTGCGCGCCGATTTCGCAATCGTCAATGAGGAAGGCACAACCCTCTATTCCGGCTTCACCGCCGAAATCGTGCGCAGGCAGGCCGACGGCACATGGCTCTATGTCGTCGACCATGTCGGCGCCAGCCTCTACGGCGCGGCGCGCGGCGCCTAGGCCGCCCGCCAAAGCCATGTCGGCCGCTTACTGGCCCATCTTGTAGTCGAGGAACCACTTCTTGTTCAGCGCGTCGATCGTGCCGTCGGCCTTCATCGCCGCGATCGCCGCGTTGATCGGCTGGACCAGGTCCGAGCCCTTCTTGAAGATGAAGCCGAAATCCTCGCCGCCGAGCGGCTCGCCGATGATCTTGAGCTTGCCTTCGGAAGCGTCGACATAACCTTGCGCTGCCACGCCGTCGGTCAGCACCAGGTCCACGTCGCCGGTCTTCAGCGCCTGCACGGTCGCGCCGAAAGTCTCGAACAGCTTGATGCGCGGGTTCTGCTCGTTGCCGTCGAGCACGTCGTAGACCGAAACGAAAAACGGGGTCGTGCCCGGCTGTGCCGCGATCAGGCCATCCTTCAGCGCTGCAAAGCCCTTGTGGTCGGTGAAGCGGCTTTCATCGCTACGCACCAGCATGCGCATTTCCGAATGGATATAGGGATCGGAAAAGTCGACCTTCTCCTTGCGGTCGTCCTTGATGGTGATGCCGGTCATGCCGATCTGGTACTGACCGTCGGCCACTGCCTGGATCATCGCGTCCCACGAGGTGTTCTGGTACTCGACCTTGAAGTTGAGGCGCTTGGCCATGTCGTCCATGGCGTCATATTCCCAGCCGATCTGCTTGCCGGTCTTGGGATCGACGAATTGCAGCGGCGGGTAGGCGTTTTCCGTCACCACGACCACGGTCTTGCCACCGAGATCCGGCAAGCTCTGGGCCATGGCGGCAATGGGCATGAGCACGACGGCCAGCGCGCCGGCCAATGACAGCTTGAAATTCTTCATCATGCGTTCCCCAAAAACTCAAGACCGGCTTCACCGGTCCATTTGCGGCAGACTTTAGACTCCCCCCACGCCGTTGCAAGCATGCTTGCTCTACTGTGCCCCCATCCCACAGTTGTTAGTTGCGCCTTTGCCGGCCGAAACGAAAGTGCCTCTCGGCCACCTGCCTGGTGGGGAGGTATTTCGACCGTGAAACACGCTGGAGACAATCGGCTCGGTCAACGGCGTCTCGCCGTTACGGTGATGCCTTATCTTGATGTTCGGGTTTGACCGTCCATCGGCAAGGACGCAATTGGGATTGCGGGCAATGATGCGAAACAGGTTACTGTCGTCGGCACTGGCGGTCGCCGTCTGCGGGCCGTTCATCCTCGCGCTTTGGGGCCTTCAGTTGGCGACCCGGTCCGAACCGGTTATCTGCTCCAGCGCGGCAACCTATGCGACCGCACCAGGCACCAGACGGCTTGCCGCATGCCCTTCGGCTGTCGTCGATCATCCTCGCGGCCATGGCTCCGGCAACGAAGCAAGCTGGATGCTGGCCGCCCTTCGCTGAGCTCCCACAAAGGCCCCAGGTAGTTCCCAGAACGCAAAAGGGCGGCCGAAGCCGCCCTTTCGAAATCAATACGCCGGAGATTATTCGGCGGCGGCTTCAGCTGCCTTGGCGGCCTCGGCGGCTGCCTTCTTCTCGGCTGCTTCCTGAGCTGCCTTCTCGGCGGCCAGCGCCTGGGCTGCGGCAACCTTTTCGGCTTCGATGCGCGCCTTCTCGGCAGCCAGCGCCGCGCGCTCGGCTTCGTTCAGCTTGCGGGCGCGCACGCCGGTGTTCTCGACGATACGAGCCGACTTACCGCGACGGTCGCGCAGGTAGTACAGCTTGGCACGACGCACCTTGCCGCGGCGGACGATCTCGACGCCCTCGATCATCGGCGAGTAGACCGGGAACACGCGCTCCACGCCTTCGCCATAGGAGATCTTGCGGACGGTGAAGTTTTCCTGGAAGCCCGAACCCGAACGGGCGATCACGACGCCCTCATAGGCCTGGACGCGGGTACGCGAACCTTCGGTGACGCGCACCTGAACGCGGACGGTGTCGCCGGGCTGGAATTCAGGCAGGGTGCGCTTGGCTTCGATCTTGGCGGCCTGTTCGGCCTCGAGCTGGCGGATGATATCCATCTCAAAAATCCACTTCTTGTTCTTCCGACAGCCAGAGCGCCCAACGCTCGCCTTGCAGTTCCAATGACCGCTTGGGTATGCCTTCTTCCCTTGCGGGCCTTCCGGCAGGGGCGACTACACCGTCACTGTTGACGGGTCCGGTCGATTATTCGTCCGGTTCGGGCGGGCACATAGCGCTATTTCGGCCATTTGTCACGCCTTCGCCGCTTCTTTTTTGCAACGACGGCTTGCTGGCAAACTTTCGATGCTGCCAAAGACACCTTGGGCCACGCGACGGGCAACGGCAAGCCATGGCTTGCATCCGGCGCCCTTGCTTCCTACAGACCGGGCAAGCAACCGATCAAGGCAGGCAGCCCGTGTCCCTCATTACAGTCGGCATTCTCTTTCTCGCGGGCTTCCTGTCAGGCGTCGTCAACGCCATCGCCGGCGGCGGCACCTTCTTGACCTTCGGCGCCATGACCATGCTCGGCGTCCCGCCGATCTCGGCCAACGCCACCTCCTCCATCGCACAGTTCCCCGGCTACATCACCTCGACATGGGCATATATCGACGACATCAGGGTGATGTGGCGCGGGGCCATCGTCTTCGCCATCATCTCGGCGGTGGGCGCGCTGGCGGGCGCCCTGATCCTGCTTTCGCTCGATAATGCCGCCTTCGGGGCACTGGTGCCCTGGCTGCTGCTCGCCGCAACCGCTTTGTTCGCCGCCGGCCCGTGGCTGCGCCCGAAAAAGCTCGCCGAGCGCGCGCCCGATGCTCCGGCATCGCTCGTCGGCCGCATCGTCCAGTTCTTCACCTCGATCTATGGCGGCTTCTTTGGTGCCGGCATGGGCGTGATGATGCTGGCAACGCTCGGTCTCACCGAGGGCGGCGACTACCACCGCCTCAACGCGCTCAAGAACCTGCTCTCGATCGTCATCGCCGCCGTCGCCATAGTCATCTTCGCCTCCGGCGGCGTGGTGACCTGGACGGCCGCGGCCGCCATGGTGCCAGGCGTGGCACTCGGCGGCTATGCAGGTGTCTGGACCGCCCGCCGCGTGCCGCAAGGCATCGTTCGCGCGCTCGTCGTCGCAATCGGCCTGTTTTTGGCCTTTTATTACTTTACCAAGGGGTAGGTAGTGGCCCGCTATCGATTTCCCAAATTGGGAGAATTGACCTTGTTCCCAAATTGGGAAAGCGCTATATGAAGACATGCAGATACTGAGCAAGAAGACGTTGCGCGACTTCTGGGAGAAGCATCCGCAAGCGCAGCGTCCGCTCACGGCATGGTATCAGGCAGTCGATGCCTCCGCATGGACAGGACCGGCTGACGTCAAGGCAATGTTCGGCCCAAGTGTGGACTTTGTCGCCGACAACCGCATCGTCTTCGACATCGCCGGCAACAAATATCGGCTGGTCCTGCATGTCAGCTACACATTCAAGCGGGTGCTGATCAAGTTCGTCGGCACACATGCCGACTACGACAAGATTGACGTGGAGAAGGTGTGATGGACAACATTCGACCCATCCGCAACGACGAAGACCTCGAATGGGCCGTCGCGGAAGTTGCCCGCTATTTCGAGCACGAGCCCGCGCCCGGCAGCGCCGACGCGGCGCGCTTCGACGTGCTGTCCACCCTCATCGAGGCCTATGAGGACAAGCACTATCCGATAGAAACGCCTGACCCCGTCACTGCCATCGTCTCGCATATGGAGATGCGAGGCCTCAAGCAGCGCGATCTTGCCGAAGTCCTCGGCTCAGCGTCGCGGGCGTCTGAGATCGTCAACCGCAAGCGCATGCTCAATGTCGACATGATCCAGCGGCTGCACGCGCACTGGAAGATACCGGCGGAGACACTTGTCCAGCCTTATCACCTGGCAGCTGCGGATGCCGGCCGCCCCGCGAGGAAACAAGCGAAGCGTCAGGTCGCCTCTGTCAGTCACAGGTCTTAGGCAACCTCGCAGGATTTGGGTTCGTCGCCCCCTGCGGAGAGGTGCCGAGCACAGCGAGGCGGAGAGGGCTTCGTAAGACCCAAGTGTCCCGGTGACGACCTTACCCCTTCTTCTCAACCCGCCCGGCCCAAAGGTCCGGCCGCCTTTCAGCCGTCAGCTTCTCGGCTTCGGCACGTCGCCATTTGGCGATCTTGCCGTGATTGCCCGAGGTCAACACCTCGGGAATAGCCATCCCCTCGAATTCCTGCGGCCGGGTGTAGTGCGGGTGCTCCAGCAGCCCGCCTTCGAAACTTTCTTCGTCGCCTGACACCTCATTGCCCATCACGCCAGGCAAAAGCCTGACGACCGCATCGAGAAGCACCAGTGCCGCCGGCTCGCCACCCGACAGGATGAAGTCGCCGACCGAGATCTCTTCCAGCTCCCGCGCGTCGATGACACGCTGGTCGACACCCTCGAAACGTCCGCACAGGATCACCGCACCCGGCCCGGCCGCGAGTTCCCGCACGCGCTCTTGCGTCAGCGGCTTGCCGCGCGGGCTCATCAGGATGCGTGGGCGCTCATCGCCCTCAGGCGACGCATGGTCGATCGCCTTGGCCACAATGTCAGCGCGCATCACCATGCCTGCACCGCCGCCAGCCGGCGTGTCGTCGACTGTACGATGCTTGTCGGTGGCGAAGTCGCGGATCTGCACCGCCTCCAGCGCCCAGTCGCCGCGCTCCATCGCCCGCCCCGCCAGCGACAGCCCCAGCGCGCCGGGAAACATCTCGGGATAGAGCGTGAGTACGCTGGCTCGGAACATCAGCGATTGCCCCCGGCGTCCTTCGGTCCGCGCGGGCGCTTGTCGAATTCGCCATCAGAGGGCGCGTCATCGTCGTCCTCGTCCTCGACCAGCCCCGCAGCGACCGTGTCGATGGCAACGAAACCGCCTGCCACATCGACCACCGGCACCGCGGCCTTGGTGAACGGGATCAGCACACCCTTGCGGCCTTGATACTGGATTTCCAAAATGTCGCCGCCGCCGAAATTCTGCACGGCAAACACCTTGCCGACCGGCTCGCCATTTTCGTTGCGAACCGCAAGCCCGACCAGATCGGTATAGTAAAACTCGCCCTCGTCACCATCGTCAGGCAACGCCGAACGGTCGACGAACAGCTCGGTGTTGGTCAGCGCTTCTGCGGCATTGCGGTCGTTGACGCCCTTGAATCGCACAACCACCACCTCATTGGCCGGCCGGATGGCGGCGATCTCGAAGGCCCGACCGTCCTTGGCATAAAGCGGCCCATAGTCGGCCAAGGCCAGCGGGTCGCCGGTAAAGGTCTTGACGCGCAGTTCGCCCTTGATGCCATGGGCGGCGCCGATCACGGCCATCTGGATAGGATTTTGGGGTTTGGCCATCGCCTGCTTCACTGCTTGCTAACTTCACTCGTTCAACACTGCCTTATTCCAATCGGACGCCCACTGCCAATGCAGGAATTCCTCATCGCCGCAAAACCCGACCTGCAGTCGGCCCGCGAGGGCTGGCTCAAGTCACTCGCCGGCGAACGGCGCCTCTCCGCCGCGACCGTCGACGCCTACGAGCGCGACACGCGCCAGTTCCTGCAGTTCCTCACCGGCCATTGCGGCGGTGCGCCCGGCATCGCTGACATCCGCGACCTGCGCCCGGCCGATCTGCGCGGCTTCCTCGCTTCGCGCCGTGCCAATGGTGCCGGTGCGCGCACGCTCGGGCGCGGCCTGGCAGGCGTGCGGTCGCTGCTGCGCTTTCTCGAGCGGCAGGGCCTGGTCAACGCCGCTGGCTCCGCTGCACTGCGCGCACCCAAGCAGCCGAAATCGCTACCCAAGCCGCTGACGGCGGTCGACGCCAAGCGCGTCGTTTCGGCCGACGAACAGCTTGCCGAAGAGCCGTGGATCGCCGCGCGCAATGCCGCTGTCCTGACCCTGCTTTACGGTGCCGGCCTGCGTATTTCCGAAGCGCTCAATCTATCCGGGGCCGAATTGGCTTCGCCCGAAGACACGGTACTGCGCATATCGGGCAAGGGCGGCAAGACGCGGCTCGTGCCGGTGCTGCCCGTGGCGCTCGCCGCCGTCGCCGAATACCGCAGGCTGTGCCCCTACCATCTCGACGCCAATGGCGCGCTGTTCCGTGGCGCGCGCGGCGGAAAGCTCGACCCTGCGATCATCCAGCGCGACATGCGCAAGATGCGCTCGGCCTTGAACCTACCGGATACGGCCACCCCGCATGCGCTGCGCCATTCCTTCGCCACGCATCTTCTTGGCCGCGGCGGCGACCTGCGCACCATTCAGGAGCTGCTTGGCCATGCCAGCCTGTCGACGACCCAGATCTACACCGGCGTCGACACGGCCCGACTGCTGGAGATCTACGAGGCAGCCCACCCGCGTGCCTAGCAAAACGCACGCGAAGCCCGACAATTGTCGCTGCGGAATTAACCGTTTTGCCGCTTTTGATGGCTACACAAATGTCTATGAGACGCACGACCGACTTCACAGACCGCGCCGCGACTTTCTCGCTGAAGCTGCTTGCAGCGCTCAACGTGCTGTTCTTTATCCTCTTCTTCACCGTTGCGCTCCTGCTCGCGGGCAAGGCGCATGCCGAAGCTCCCGCCTGCACGGGTTCGGACATGCTGGCAGCTCTTGCCAGGGACAATCCGGCACTGCTCGCCAAGATCGAGGCCGAGGCCAAGGATACGCTCAACGGCGAAGGCCTGCTGTGGAAGCTCGAAAAGCCCGGCCAAAAGCCGTCCTGGCTCTACGGCACCATGCATGTCACCGACGCGCGCGTCACCAGGCTTGAACCTCAGGCCCACACTGCGTTCGACGGCGCGCATACGCTGGTCATCGAAACCACCGACGTTCTCGACCAGAACGCCATGCTCGCCAGCCTGATGAAGCAGCCCGAACTGATGATGTTCACCGACGCCACGACGCTGCCTTCGCTGCTGTCGCCGGAAGACGCCAAACTCGTCAATTCCGCACTCGAAGCGCGCGGCATTCCGTTTGCCAGCGTCACCAAGATGAAGCCGTGGATGCTTTCGGCGATGGTGGCCCTGCCAGCCTGCGAACTGACCCGCAAGGCGGGGGGCGCTCCCGTGCTCGACATCCTTTTGGCCCAGCAGGCCAAGGCCGCCGGCAAGGAGGTCAAAGGGCTTGAGACTGCCGCCGACCAGCTGTCGGCGATGGCCTCGTTGCCGCTCGAGTTCCACATCAAGGGCCTCGTCGAGACCCTCAAGCTTGGCGAGCGCATGGACGACGTCATCGAAACCATGGTCGTGCTCTACGAGCGCGGCGACACCGGCATGTTCTGGCCGCTGTTCCGCAATGCCCTGCCCGGCGCTGCAGGCGACGATTCGGGCTACGCGGCCTTCGAAGAAGCAATGGTGACGGCACGCAACAAGACCATGGTCGAGCGCGCGGAACCGTTGCTTGCCCAAGGCGACGCCTTCATGGCTGTCGGCGCGCTGCATCTGCCCGGGCCCGACGGGCTGGTCGAGCTGTTCCGCAAGGCCGGCTACATCGTGACGGTGGCCGATCGCTGATTGCAGCTACGGCCTGGCAGCCCGCGCCAGCATCGCCGGCACGATGATCTTGTGGAATGGCATCACCGCTGCGAGATAGGCCCGCCCCAGCGAGTTGTGCGGCCTGACCAGCGTCGTAGCGCTTACCTCCTGCCGCTCGTCGCCGAGTTCCTTCAATTCGACAAGCAGGCGGAAATCGAGGTGGCGATCGTCCAGCCCGAGCACCATCCGCTGCCCGGACTGGCTCAGCACAGGAAACATGCCCTTCCGTTCCAGCTCCGGCGCAAGGTCCTCATCCCGCGTCTTCAAGCCGAAAGGCCTGACCAATATGTTGCGCAGCGCCATCAGGGCGCCGATCCAGCCCGGACGGTGACGGAACACCCGCTCGGCAGCCGCCCCGACATCAAGGCGCTGGCCACTGACCACAATCGCGAAACGATCGGTGAAACTCGCTCCGGGTAAAATTTGCTCGGCAATGGGCAGGACAGTCACCACGGGTTCTCGCCTCCGTTCATTGCAATCTGGCCGAGCTTATCCGATTCATCGCCCTTCACGTGTGGCGAAACGCCGCCGCTGGAATGTTCGTTTCGAAAATTCACGTCAATGTGAAACCGAAATGCCAATCGCGCGTTGAATGACATGTTCAACAATGGTTGCGGGGCGCAGCTGAGGGAGACTCTCAATGGTGAACAATCCAGATCCAGGACGCCCTACCGCCAGGCAGTCGAGCATGGGCAGCAATTGGCTGATAGCTATCATCGTCGTGCTGCTGGCTGCCGTGGCCTACTACATCTTTGGCCCCAGGTCGGCCGAGGCGCCCGCTCCAGCCGAACCGCCGGCCGCAACCGCCCCAGCGCCTGCAGAACCAGCCGCACCCGCGCCATCGGGCACCATGGCTCCCGCTCCGGCCGAGCCCGCGGCGCCCGCGCCATCGGGCACCATCGCTCCCGCTCCGGCCGAGCCTGCGGCACCCGCGCCATCGGGCACCATGGCCCCTGCACCCGCAGCGCCTTCCGGCGGCACCACCACCGAACCGGCTCCGGCAGCACCTTCAGGTGGCGGCACTACTGCTCCAGCGCCGTCCGGCGGCTGAAGTCGATATCAAACGCAAACGGCCCGCTCATCGAGCGGGCCGTTTCGTATCTTTCGATGTTCGCCGGTCCTACATGTGGATCGGCTTGAAGAAGGTGGCGAGTGCCGCTTCCTTCACGGCTTCCGACATCGTCGGGTGCGCATGGCAGGTACGGCCGAGGTCTTCCGACGAGCCGCCGAACTCCATCAGCACCGCCGCTTCGTGGATCATCTCGCCCGCGCCGAAGCCGACGATGTGTACGCCCAGCACCTTGTCGCTGTCCTTGTCGGCCAAAACCTTCACGAAGCCGTCGGTGTGCAGCATGGCGCGTGCCCGGCCGTTGGCGGTGAACGGGAACTTGCCGACCTTATAGGCGACACCCGCCTTCTTCAGCTCTTCCTCGGTCTTGCCGACCGAAGCGACCTCGGGGCTGGTATAGACCACGCCGGGAATGACGTCGTAGTTCACGTGCCCGGCCTGGCCGGCGATGATCTCGGCAACGGCCACGCCCTCGTCCTCGGCCTTGTGGGCCAGCATCGGACCCACCACCACGTCGCCGATCGCATAGATGCCAGCGACGTTAGTGCGCAGATGGCCGTCGGTCTTGACCCGACCGCGCTCGTCCATCTCGACGCCGGCTTCCTTCAGGCCGAGGCCGTCGGTGTAGGGCCGGCGGCCGGTGGCAACCAAAACGACATCGGCCTCGATGGTTTCCGCCGCACCGCCCTTGACCGGTTCGAAGGTCACGACAGCGCCCTTCTTGGCCTTGGCGGCGCCCGTCACCTTGGAACCGAGCTTGAACTCGAAGCCCTGCTTGGCCAGCATGCGCTGGAACTGCTTGGCGACGTCGCCGTCCATGCCGCCCAGGATGGTGTCGAGATACTCGACCACCGTCACCTTGGCGCCGAGGCGTGCCCACACCGAGCCGAGCTCAAGGCCGATGACGCCACCGCCGACGACCACCAGGTGGCCCGGCACCTTCTCCAGCGCAAGCGCGCCGGTCGACGACACGATCACCTTCTCGTCGAAGGCGACATCGACGCCTGGAATGCCGGCGACGTCGGAACCCGTGGCGATGACGATGTTCTTGGTCTCGAGTTCCTGGGTCTTGCCGTCCGCGCCGGTGACGGCAACCTTGCCGGCGCCCAACACCTTGCCGGTACCCTGGAAGCTTTCGATCTTGTTCTTCTTGAACAGGAACGACACGCCGTTAACGTTGGCGGCAACCGTCGCATCCTTGTGGGCCATCATCTTGGTGAGGTTCAGCTTGGGGGTGCCGACCTCGACGCCGAGCGCGTCGAACGAGTGCTGTGCCTCGGCCAGCATCTCCGAAGCATGCAGCAGCGCCTTGGAGGGAATGCAGCCGATATTCAGGCAGGTGCCGCCGAAGGTCGCGTTCTTCTCGACCACGGCGACCTTCAATCCGAGCTGTGCCGCCTTGATGGCGCACACATAGCCGCCTGGGCCCGATCCGATAACGACGACGTCATATGCCATTGTTCTGTCCTTCTTGCCTGGCGCGCTCAGCGGCCGCCACTCACGTTCAAAATTGAGCCCGTCGTATATGATGCCTCATCCGACAAAAGCCAGATGACGGCGTGTGCGACTTCTTCGGCCTTGCCTTCGCGCTTCATCGGGACTGCGCCGCGAATGGCGGCGATTCGGTCCGGCTGGCCGCCTGAAGCATGGATTTCGGTGTCGATGATGCCTGGGCGCACGGCATTGACGCGCACGCCTTCGGTGGCAACCTCGCGGGCAAGCCCGATGGTGAAGGTATCGATGGCACCCTTCGAGGCGGCGTAGTCGACATATTCGCCGGGCGAACCGATCAGGGCCGCAGCCGAGGAAATGTTGACGATCGCGCCGCCTGCACCACCATGCAGGCTCGACATGCGCTTGACCGCCTCGCGGGCACACAGGATCGAGCCGATGACGTTGATGCGCATCATGCGCTCCAGCCGCGCCAGATCCATCTCGTCCACGCGTGCCTTCATGTCGACGATACCGGCATTGTTGACGAAGGCGTCGAGCCTGCCATAGGCGGCGTCGACAGCGCCGAACATTCCAAGGACGTCGGCCTCGTTGCCGACGTCGCCCTTGACGGCGAACGCCTCGCCGCCGGCAGCCTTGATCTCGGCCACCAGGGTATTGGCGGCGGTCTCGTTGGAGGCGTAGTTGACCGCGACGCGGTAGCCGGCCTTTGCCGCCAGCCGGCAGATGGCGGCGCCGATGCCGCGGCTGCCGCCGGTCACCAGCAGAACTTTGCCTTGAGCGCTCATTCCTGGCACCCCTTTATCTCGAACACGTCCCACGGCACTTTGGAGAACCCGTCGGGGCCATAGGCGGCGGATGTCCGCAACGCATGGCCGAGGTCGGAGAAGATCAGTTTCCTGGGCGCGGCCGAGGCGGTGCGTTCGCGTGGCAGGAGCCCGACATTGCCCTCATCGTCGACGCTGTAGATCACGCCCTGCCACACCGTGCAGGCCTCGATCTCCTCGCCGGTCACGTCGCCTTCCGGGCACTGGTGCATCAGCATGCCGTTCGGCCGCGCCACGTCCTGCGACCACATCACGACGCCGTCAAGCACGACGTCATTGTCCAGCACCATCTTGAAACTATTGGTCACGGTTGCCGATTCCAGCGTCGGCCTGAAGTCGATCTCGGCGACCTTGTCGCGGTCGCCATAGACGGCAAGCTCGACCGGGCATGCGGCATGGGCCGTCGTCGCCGACAGCATCGCCACAGCCGTGATCAGCGCCTGAATCCGCATCAGCCGGCCTGCACCGTGGCGAGCTTGACGCCAAGCCCGATGAAGATCATGCCGGTCGCCTTGTTGAACCAGCGTCCCCAGGCAACGAAGCGCTCACGCACCGAGGCCATGGTGAAGAACATCGACACACCGACGAACCAGGCGATCAGCACCACGGCCATCAGCAGGCCGTAGACGCCCTTCACCGCAGCCGGCGTCTCGTGGCTGACCATCGCCGTGAACAACGGAAGGAAAAACAACACGGCCTTGGGGTTGAGCGCGTTGGTGACGAACCCCATGAGGAAACAGCGCACCGCCGAAATTTCCCTGGCCTCGCTGGCGCTCTCTTGCACGTCGACGGAAGCCATTTCCATCGGGCCCGCGCGCAGCGCCCTGATGCCGAGATAGACGAGGTAGGCCGCACCGGCCCACTTGATCAGCGAAAACAGCAGCAGCGACTTCGACACGATCAGCCCGATGCCCAGGATCGTATAGCTGACGTGAAACAAAAGCGACACGCCGATGCCGAAACTGGTGATGATGGCGGCACGGCGGCCATGCACGACGCTCTGGCGCACCACCATGACGAAGTCGGCGCCCGGCATCACCATCAGCACCGAAAACACCGCCATCAGGCCGGCAAATTCGAACGCGTATTGCGTCATGCCTTGTCACTCCCCGCCTGTGCGCCCAGGGCGGCGTTGCCGAGGGGCGCGTTGAAGGCCCAGACATGGCCGAACGGGTCTCGGATGCGACCGTAGCGGGCGCCCCAGAAGACGTCGTCCGGTTCCATGGTGATCTCGGCCCCGGCGGCGACCGCGCGCTCGATGGCGGCGTCCACTTCACCCGGCAGCTTCAGATTGATGTTGACTGTCATGCCGGCGCCGCCCCGGCTCAGCGGCGACAGAACATCGGCGCCGAATTCGGGAAACTCGTCGTGCAGCATCACTTCGCCGCCGAACATGGCAAGGTTCGCATGCAGCACGCGGACCCCGTCATCAGCCATCTGTTCGAAGGTCTCGACCGCGTCGAAGGCCTTCTCGTAGAACGCGATCGCATCCTTGCCATCCTTGACGCAGAGGTGCACCTGGATCGGGGGAATTTCGGGTTCGAATGCCATGCGAACGTCTCGTTTCCGTTTCTTCAGGCGTCAGGCTTACGTCATCAGGCGGACGACCATCAGGACCAGCCCGGCGATCGAAACGAACCAGACGATCGAGCGCAGCACCGGCACGCCGGTCACGTAGAGGATCGTATAGCCAACGCGCGCGACGATCCACACCACCGCCCCGACTTCACCCAGATCGCCGGTCTTGCCGGTGACGGCCAGCGCCAGTGCCAGCCCGATGAAGACCGGGTAGGTCTCCAGCATGTTGTTGAGCGACCTCATGAGCCGCCCCGCCACAACGCTTTTTGACACGCGCTGTTCGTCGCGCGGGCCGAGCAGGTATTTTGTACTGAGATCGCCGGAGAGATCGAGGGACAGCGCCTGCGCCAGTATGTGCGCGATCACAAGCACCGCACTCCAGCCGAGCACCCAGATTTCAGTCGATTCCGCTGCAGCTTCCATCATCCCTCCGCCCCGAAGCGCAAGATAGCTGATCAGTACGGCGTTTCCGACCGCTGGCAAGTCCGACGAAGGTCAGGGAAAGCAAAGGAGCCCGGTCAGCCGGGCCCCTCGAAGCTTGTCCGATCAGAGATCGAGAACCAGGCGCTCCGGATCTTCCAGGCTATCCTTGACGCGGACGAGGAAGGTCACGGCTTCCTTGCCGTCGACGATGCGGTGATCGTAGCTGAGCGCGAGATACATCATCGGGCGGATGACGATCTGGCCGCCGACCACGACCGGACGATCCTGGATCTTGTGCATACCGAGGATGCCAGACTGCGGCGCGTTCAGGATCGGCGTCGACATCAGCGAACCGTACACGCCACCATTGGAAATGGTGAAGGTGCCACCCTGCATGTCGGCGACCGACAGCTTGCCATCTCGCGCGGCAAGACCGAGGCGGCCGATTTCCTTTTCGATCTCGGCGATCGACATCTGGTCGGCATCGCGCACGACCGGAACCACCAGGCCCTTTTCGGTGCCGACGGCAACGCCGACATGGGCGAAGTTCTTGTAGATGATGTCGGTGCCGTCGATCTCGGCGTTGACCGCCGGGATTTCCTTCAGCGCGTGCGTCACCGCCTTGGTGAAGAAGCCCATGAAGCCGAGCTTCACGCCGTGCTTCTTCTCGAAGATGTCCTTGTACTTCGAACGCAGCGCCATGACCGCGCTCATGTCGACCTCGTTGAAAGTGGTCAGCATGGCTGCGGTCGACTGCGCTTCCTTGAGGCGGCGCGCGATCGTCTGGCGCAGCTTGGTCATGCGCACGCGCTCTTCGCGCGGAGCGTCTGCGGTGGGCGACGGCACACGCGCAACCACAGGTGCTGCAGCCGGAGCCGGAGCGGCGGCAGGCGCCGAAACGCCCTTGGCTATGGCTTCGAGCACGTCGCCCTTCAGCACCTGGCCACGCTTGCCGGAGCCTGCGACCTGGTCGACCGACAGGTTGGTCTCGGCCAAAAGCTTGGCGGCTGCCGGTGCCGGCGGCATCTTGCGCTCTTCGATCGGCGGCGCACCTGCAACCGATGCCGTCTGCACGGCGGCTTCCTTGACCGTCGAAGCGGCATTGGGCGCCGAGGCCTGGGCGACGGCGGCGGGCTTGGGAGCAGCCACTGCGCCGTCACCGGCACCGATGGTGCCGAGCAGCGCGCCAACGCCGACGGTTTCGCCTTCCTTGACGGTCAGCTCGACCAGCACGCCAGCTGCAGGCGCCGGCACTTCGATGGTGACCTTGTCGGTCTCGAGCTCGACCAAGGGCTCGTCGACGGCGATCACATCGCCGGCCTTCTTGAACCACTTGCCGATGGTTGCCTCGGAGACGGATTCGCCGAGGGTGGGGACACGGATTTCGGTAGCCATTTTTTTGCCTGTCCGTTCTTTGTTATTCGCCGAGGGCGTCGTCGAGGAATGCCTGGAGCTGCGCCAGGTGCTTGGACATCAGGCCCGTCGCCGGAGAGGCGGCGGCCGGACGGCCGGTGTAGCGCACGCGCTGGTGCTTGGCGTCGATATGGGCGAGCACCCATTCCAGATACGGGTCGATGAACGACCACGCGCCCATGTTCTTGGGCTCCTCCTGGCACCACACCATCTCCGCATTGCGGAAACGGCTGAGTTCGGTGATCAGCGCCTTGGCCGGGAACGGATAGAGCTGCTCGACGCGCAACAGGTAGATGTCGTCGATGCCGCGCTTCTCGCGCTCCTCGTAGAGGTCGTAATAGACCTTGCCGGTGCACAACACGACGCGGCGGATCTTCGAATCCTTGACCAGCTTGATCGGCTGATTGCCGAGATACTGGGCGTCGTCCCACAAAAGGCGGTGGAACGAGCTTTCGCCCGAAATCTCCGACAGCGAAGACACGGCGCGCTTGTGGCGCAGCAGCGACTTCGGCGTCATCAGGATCAGCGGCTTGCGGAAGTCGCGCTTCAGCTGCCGGCGCAGGATATGGAAATAGTTGGCCGGCGTGGTCACGTTGGCGACCTGCATGTTGTCTTCGGCGCAAAGCTGCAGGAAGCGCTCGAGGCGTGCCGACGAATGCTCCGGACCCTGGCCTTCATAGCCGTGCGGCAGAAGGCACACGAGACCCGACATGCGCAGCCACTTGCGCTCGCCAGACGAGATGAACTGGTCGAACACCACCTGCGCGCCGTTGGCGAAGTCGCCGAACTGCGCTTCCCAGAGCGTCAGCGCCTTGGGCTCGGCCAGGCTGTAGCCATATTCGAAGCCGAGCACGGCCTCTTCCGAGAGCATCGAGTTGATGACCTCGTAGCCGGCCTGTGCCGCCGACAGGTTGTTGAGCGGGATGTAGCGGTTTTCGTCGCGCTGGTCGTAAAGCACGGTGTGGCGCTGCGAGAACGTGCCGCGCTCGGAATCCTGGCCCGACAGGCGGATCGGATTGCCGTCGAGCAGGATCGAGCCGAACGCCAGCGATTCCGCCGTTGCCCAGTCGATGCCTTCGCCGGATTCGATCGCCTGGCGGCGGTTTTCGAGGAAGCGGCCGATGGTGCGGTGGACTTCGAAGTCCTTCGGCACCTCGGTCAGCTTCTTGCCGATTTCCTTCAGCGTCTTGACCGGCACCGCGGTCTTGCCGCGGCGCTGTTCGTCCTGGTTGTCGGCCGTGCGCAGGCCCGACCACGCGCCATCCAGCCAGTCGGCCTTGTTGGGCTTGTAGGCCTGGCCGGCTTCGAACTCAGCCTCGAGATGGCCGCGCCAGTCGGCGCGCATCTTGTCGAGCTCGGCCTGGTTCATCAGGCCTTCGGCCATCAGCTTGTCGGCATAGGTCTGCACCGTGGTCTTATGGGTGCGGATGTTGCGGTACATGATCGGCTGCGTGAACGCAGGCTCGTCGCCTTCGTTGTGGCCGAAGCGGCGGTAGCAGAACATGTCCACGACGACCGGCTTGTGGAACTTCATGCGGAATTCGGTCGCGACCTTGGCCGCGAACACCACCGCTTCCGGATCGTCGCCGTTGACGTGGAAGATCGGCGCTTCGATCATCTTGGCAACGTCGGACGGATAGGGCGACGAGCGCGAGAAGCGCGGGTTCGTCGTGAAGCCGATCTGGTTGTTGATGATGAAGTGCAGCGTGCCGGCCACGCGATGGCCGCGCAGGCCAGACAGGCCGAGGATTTCCGCGATCACGCCCTGGCCGGCGAATGCCGCATCGCCGTGCAGCAAGAGCGGCATCACCTTGGCGCGCTCTTCCTGCGGCACGATCTCGCCGCGCGCGCGGCCGAACAGCTGGTCCTGCTTGGCGCGTGCCTTGCCCATCACCACCGGATCGACGATCTCGAGGTGCGAGGGGTTGGCGGTCAAGGACAGGTGGACCTTGTTGCCGTCGAACTCGCGGTCGGACGAGGCACCGAGATGGTACTTCACGTCGCCCGAGCCCTCGACGTCGTCAGGCGCGTAGGAGCCGCCCTTGAACTCATGGAACACGGCGCGGTGCGGCTTGGCCATGACGTTGGTAAGCACGTTGAGACGGCCGCGGTGGGCCATGCCGAGCACGACCTCCTTGAGGCCGAGCGAACCGCCGCGCTTGACGATCTGCTCGAGTGCCGGGATCAGCGACTCGCCACCGTCGAGGCCGAAGCGCTTGGTGCCCTTGTACTTGACGTCGATGAACTGCTCGAAGCCCTCTGCCTCGATCAGCTTCGACAGGATCGCCTTCTTGCCCTCGGGCGTGAACTCGATCGCCTTGTCCGGCCCCTCGATGCGGGCCTGGATCCACGCCTTCTCCTCGGGATCGGAGATGTGCATGAACTCGACGCCAAGCGTCGAGCAATAGGTGCGCTTCAGGATCTCGAGCATCTCGCGGATGGTCGCGTATTCGAGCCCCAGCACGTGGTCGATGAAGATCGGCCGGTCGTAGTCGGCGTCGGTGAAGCCATAAGCCTCCGGCGACAGCTCGTTATAGTCTTCCAGCGGCTTGGCGATGCCGAGAGGGTCGAGATTGGCATGCAGGTGGCCGCGCATGCGGTAGGCGCGGATCATCATGATGGCGCGCACGGAATCGCGCGTCGCCTGCAGCACGTCGGCCTTGGACGGCGCGGTGCCGGTCGCGGCGACGGCCTTGTCCTTGACCTTCTTTTCGATCAGCTTCTCGACCATGCCCCAGTTGCCGTCGAGTGCGGAAACCAGTTCGCCATTGGCCTGCAGCGGCCAGCTCGGCGTCGACCACGAAGCGCCCTTGGCGTTCTTGCGGATGTCGCCGGCGTCGTCCTTCAACGCGCCGAAAAAGTCTCGCCATTCGGAATCGACCGATTCAGGGTCGTCGAGATAGGCGGCGTGCAGCGCCTCGATATAGTCGGCATTGCCGCCATAGAGGAACGAAGTGAGGGAAAATTGGTCGTTGGCCTGATCTGATCGTGCCATCTTATCGCTCGGAGCCTCTGGCTCCTCTCCTTTTCAGAGCGAATAGTGAGTAGCGAATAGCGAGTAGGACTTCGCTTGTGCGTGGTCGCTCATCGCTCTTCTCTACTCACTATTCGCTACTCTCTATTGGCTATTCACTTAGCCCTTGATCGCCTCGACCAGCGTAGTGCCGAGACGTGCAGGCGATGGCGACACGCGGATGCCCGCTGCCTCCATGGCCGCGATCTTGTCTTCCGCGCCGCCCTTGCCGCCGGAAATCACAGCACCCGCATGGCCCATGGTGCGGCCTTCCGGTGCGGTGCGTCCGGCGATGAAGCCGGCCATCGGCTTCTTGCGGCCGCGCTTGGCTTCGTCGATGAGGAACTGCGCTGCGTCCTCTTCGGCCGAACCGCCGATTTCGCCGATCATGATGATCGACTTGGTTTCGTCGTCGGCCAGGAACATCTCGAGCATGTCGATGAATTCCGTGCCCTTGACCGGGTCGCCGCCGATGCCGACAGCCGTCGACTGGCCGAGACCGGCGTTCGTCGTCTGGAACACCGCCTCATAGGTAAGCGTGCCGGAGCGCGAAACAACGCCCACCGAACCCTTGCGGAAGATGTTGCCCGGCATGATGCCGATCTTGCACTGGTCGGGCGTGACGATGCCCGGGCAGTTCGGGCCGATCAGGCGCGAGGTCGAGCGGTCGAGACGCGCCTTGACCTTGATCATGTCCATGACCGGGATGCCTTCGGTGATGCACACGATCAGCGGGATCTCGGCGTCGATCGCCTCGATGATCGCAGCGGCGGCCCCTGCCGGCGGCACGTAGACGACGGAAGCATTCGCGCCGGTCTTTTCCTTGCCTTCGGCAACCGTCGAGAAGATCGGCAGCGGCACGGAGCCGTCCCACTTCTCGCCGCCCTTCTTGGGGTGGATGCCGCCGACCATCTTGGTGCCGTGATAGGCCAGCGCCTGCTCGGTGTGGAACGAACCGGTGTTGCCGGTCAGGCCCTGCACCAGGATCTTGGTGTTCTTGTCGATGAGAATGGACATTGGCTCAGTTTCCCTTCACCGCAGCGACGATCTTCTTCGCCGCGTCGTCGAGGTCGTCGGCGGAAACGACGTTCAGCCCGCTCTCGTTGATGATCTTCTTGCCAAGCTCGGCGTTGGTGCCTTCGAGGCGAACCACCAGCGGAACCTTGAGGCCCACTTCCTTGACGGCCGCGATCACGCCTTCGGCGATGATGTCGCACTTCATGATGCCGCCGAAGATGTTGATCAGGATGCCCTTCACGGCCGGATCGGCGGTGATGATCTTGAACGCCGCGGTCACCTTCTCCTTGGAAGCGCCGCCGCCGACGTCGAGGAAGTTGGCGGGCTCGGCGCCGTAGAGCTTGATGATGTCCATCGTCGCCATGGCGAGACCGGCGCCGTTGACCATGCAGCCGATGTTGCCGTCGAGGGCGACATAGGCCAGGTCATACTTCGACGCTTCGATTTCCTTGGCGTCTTCTTCGGTCGTGTCGCGCAGTTCGAGCACGTCGGCGTGACGGAACAGCGCGTTGTTGTCGAACGACACCTTGGCGTCGAGCACGCGCAGGCGGCCATTCTTCATGACGATCAGCGGGTTGACCTCGAGCAGGCTCATGTCCTTCTCGACAAACGCCTTGTAGAGGATCGGAAACAGCGTCTCGCCGTCCTTGGCAGCCTCGCCCGAAAGCTTCAGTGCTGCATTCAGCGCCTTGAGGTCGTCAGCGGTCACGCCCTTTTCCGGGTCGATCGCAACTGTGATGATCTTTTCGGGCGTATCATGCGCGACCGCTTCGATGTCCATGCCGCCTTCGGTCGAAACCACGAAGGCAACGCGACCAACCGAACGGTCGACGAGGATCGACAGGTACAGCTCGCGGTCGATGTCGGCGCCGTCCTCGATGTACAGGCGGTTGACCTGCTTGCCGGCCGGGCCGGTCTGCTTGGTCACCAGCGTGTTGCCGAGCATTTCCTTGGCAAACGCCACGACCTCTTCGACCGACTTGGCAAGACGCACGCCGCCCTTGGCGTCGGCGGGCAGTTCCTTGAACTTGCCCTTGCCACGGCCACCGGCGTGGATCTGGCTCTTCACCACGTAGAGCGGACCCGGCAGCGCCTTGGCCGCTGCTTCCGCTTCTTCGATCTTGAACACCGGCACGCCGTCAGCGACGGGCGCACCGAAACCCTTCAGGAGCTGCTTGCCCTGATATTCGTGGATGTTCATGCGCGTGATCCTTACTTTTGGGCGAGGTTCGGCGCGATCTTCACGCAGGCTTCGCAGAGGCCGGCAACGGCCGCGACCGAGGTCTCGAACATCTTCTGCTCGTTCTTGGCCATGTCGATCTCGATGATGCGCTCGACACCGCCGGCGCCGATCACCGTCGGCACGCCGACATACATGTCCTTGACGCCATACTGGCCCGACAGGTGGGCAGCGCAGGGCAGAACGCGCTTCTTGTCCTTGAGATAGGCCTCCGCCATCTGGATCGCCGATGCGGCCGGGGCATAGTAGGCCGAGCCGGTCTTGAGCAGTCCGACGATCTCGGCGCCGCCGTCGCGGGTGCGCTGGACGATCTGGTCGAGCTTTTCCTGGCTGGTCCAGCCCATCTTGACGAGGTCAGGCAGCGGAATGCCGGCAACCGTCGAGTACCGAACCAGCGGCACCATCGTGTCGCCGTGGCCGCCGAGAACGAAGGCCGTCACGTCTTCGACGGAGACCTTGAATTCTTCGGCCAGGAAGTAGCGGAAACGCGCCGAGTCGAGCACGCCAGCCATGCCGACGACGTGGCTGCTGGGCAGGCCCGAGAACTTCTGCAGTGCCCAGACCATGGCGTCGAGCGGATTGGTGATGCAGATCACGAACGCGTTGGGGGCATACTTCTTGATGCCGGCGCCGACCTGTTCCATGACCTTGAGGTTGATGCCGAGCAGGTCATCGCGGCTCATGCCGGGCTTGCGCGGCACGCCTGCGGTGACGATGCAGACGTCGGCACCTTCGATGCCGGCATAGTCGTTGACGCCGGTGAAGCGCGAGTCGAAGCCATCGACCGGCGAAGACTGGGCGATGTCGAGGCCTTTACCCTGCGGGGTGCCTTCGGCAATATCGAACAGGACCACGTCGCCGAGGTCCTTGAGGCCGATCATATGGGCGAGCGTGCCGCCAATCATGCCGGAGCCGATGAGGGCTATCTTGTTGCGTGCCATGAAGGAATTCCCTTTGCCTTTAACGACGCCTTGGCGGCGGGGTGGAGTAGGTTTGGGCCAGAGAGGCCGCGAGAATGCAGCCAGAAATAGCGGCTCGCAATAGCTCCGCGGCCAAAAAAATTCAACCGATTATTTCGACCTCAACTTTTTCAATCGGTTAGAAACAACGGGATTTACGTAAACGTCAAAGTTTGGTGACGCCTTTACGAAGAAATGGTGAAGAAGCACGATGCCATCGATTGAAATCCGCAGGCTGTCTCCTGGCGACGAGCACCTGCTCGACAACGTCGCCGATGACGTCTTCGATGAAGCCGTCGATCCTGTCAGGCTCGCTGCATGCCTTGCTTCCCCAGGCCATCTTCTTTTCGTGGCCCTCGATCATGGCCAGGGTGTGGCACAGGCCGCGGCCATGGTTCACCGTCATCCCGACAAGGCGTCCGAGCTTTATGTCGATGAGATCGGCGTCTCTCCGGCGTGGCAGCGGCGCGGCATCGCTACCCGGATCATGGATGCGCTGTTGCTGCCGGGCGCGAAGCGGGTTGCGAGGAGGCCTGGCTTGGCACCGAACTGGACAATGTCCCCGCCCGGGCGCTTTACGCTTCACGCAAGGCGGCAGCAGGGGCGGCGGAAACCTTCGTCATGTATGTCTACGATCTCAACAGAGACGGCTGACCGGCTAGGCGTGGAATGTCTCTGCGCCTGCCCCCGAGGAACCCGGCCGGGATACAAAAACCCCGGCGCGAGGCCGGGGTTTTTGTCTTGTGGAAGCGCGCCAATCAGAATTTGTAGGCTAGGCCAAACCGCACATCGTTGGTCGTCAGGCCGACCTCGCCAGCAGCAATCCCTTCGGACATGTCGAAATTGCCGAAATCGGTGTAGCGATACTCGAACCGGCCGATCAGGCTCTCGGTGAATGCATATTCGAGGCCCGCTCCGATCGTCCAGCCGACCATCGTATCGTCAGCGGAGGCCGCGACCGCGCCGCCAGCATTGAACCTTGTCGCATCGACACCGCCAAAGGCCAGGCCGCCCGCGATGTATGGCAGGAAGCGGTCCATCGCATAACCCGCCTTCGCGCGCAGCGCGCCGGTCCAGTTGAGCTCGTAGAGAACGCCGGCATCAAGCGGCCCGGTAACGCCGTTCAGCGCCGCTTCGCCAAAACCGTCGGAATTCGTCCAGGCGATATCGCCGTCCACGCCGAGCACGACATTGTTGGTGAATTGATAGTTGTAGCCGGCATAGATGCCGCCAAGCCAGCCATCAAGGCTACCGTCGGCGGAGAGGCCTGGCAGACCCTGAACTTCGAAGGACCCGTCACCCCAGAGATAACCGGTCTGCACGCCGAAATAGCCGCCAGTCCAGCTGAAGATGGGTGGTGCCACCTCGATGGGGGCAGGTACCGGCTCGACCGCAGCTATGTCAGCCGCCGAGGCTACGCCGGCAAGACCGAGCAAGATTGCGGAAGTAAGGAACAGTTGCTTCACGATCATACTCCACTTTAGCCCCGCCTAATACATAGCATACCCGGCGGCGCTGGACACCCGATCCGTCCTGTCAGCGGTGGCTTTTAGGCGCCCCGTGTAGCCGCGCTGCAACAGTTTGGGCGTCGCAGCGTGCGATTTAAGGCACGCCCGGAGATGCCCCAGGCACTTCAACGCCATGATCCGACTGGCAAATTGTCACCCTTTGTCAGCAGACACCGTGGATAGACGGCACCGGTTTTTCCACGCCCTCGAAACCCGCCGTATCATCATCTCGCGATCTTCTACGGGACTCCGGTGCGCACCGGGTGTCGGAGGGAAGCGTCGGTGCCGGGCTGGTGGGAGGTCGGTTCTCCCACTGGGTGATGAGCCCCCAAGCCCGGGCCTTGCGGCGGCTGGCGGTGCGACAAGCACTGAGGCGACTGAGCGGGGCAAGAACACCGGGCGGGGCGCGAAGGTTCGCGCCACATACAAACTATCGGAAGGCACGGCCTCGCGCCCCGCTTCCCGAGTCCCTCATCCTGAGCTTGTCGAAGGATGAGCTTGTCGAAGGATGAGCTCGCCGAAGGATGACAATGGCCAGACCGGAAACGGGGTGTGGCGATGAACAAGCTTGCCTCTTGCTCTTCCCTCATCCTGAGCCTGTCGAAGGATGGGAGGACGGTCTCGATCGTGAAGGAAGTCGGCGCAAACGTTGACCTTCATCCCGGAAACCGGAGCAAGGCGGAGGCCGGCAAGGCCGGGATGGACTGCCTCTACGCGTTGCTTCGTTCGGTCACCCTCTCCCCGTAAACGGGCGAGGGAAACAAAAAAACCGCCGGAGTTGCGCCCCGGCGGTTTGTTTCACGTGAGTCTCGGGCTGCTTACGCGGCCAGGTCGCGGAGAACGTACTGCAGGATGCCGCCGTTCTTGTAGTAGTCGAGCTCGTCAAGCGTATCGATGCGGCAGAGGATCGGTACATCCTTCACCGAACCGTCGGCGAAGGTGATCTTGGCGACCATCTTCTGGCGCGGCTTGATCGTCTCGAGACCGTCGATCGTCACCTGTTCGTCGCCCTTGAGGCCGAGCGTCTTCCACGACGTGCCTTCTTCGAAGGTGAACGGGATCACGCCCATGCCGACCAGGTTCGAGCGGTGGATACGCTCGAACGACTGGGCGATGACAGCGCGAACGCCCAGCAGGTTCGTGCCCTTGGCAGCCCAGTCGCGCGACGAGCCGTTGCCGTACTCGACACCGGCGAAGATCACCAGCGGGGTGCCTTCGCTGCGGTACTGCATGGCGGCGTCGTAGATCGGCAGCTCTTCTTTCGAGGGATAGTGGAAGGTGTAGCCACCCTCGCGGCCGTTTTCGCCCAGCATGTGGTTGCGGATGCGGATGTTGGCGAAGGTGCCGCGCATCATCACCTCGTGGTTGCCACGACGCGTGCCGTACTGGTTGAAGTCGGCAACGCCGACGCCGTTGTCGGTCAGGTACTTGCCGGCAGGCGAAGCAGCCTTGATCGAACCGGCCGGCGAGATGTGATCGGTGGTGATCTTGTCACCGAACAGGCCGAGCACGCGCGCGCCCTCGATCTTGCCGATCTGGCCCGGCTTTGCACCCATGCCGACGAAGTAAGGCGGGTTCTGCACATAGGTCGAGTCGTCGTCCCAGGTGTAGGTCTGGCCTTCCGGCGCCTGGACGTTCTGCCAGTTCTCGTCGCCCTTGAAGACGTCGGCATACTTACGGGCAAACAGCTCGCGGGTGACGTTTTCAGCGATGAACTGCTCGATCTCGATATTGGTCGGCCAGATGTCCTTGAGGAACACCGGGTTGCCGTCGCGATCCTCGCCCAGCGGCTCGGTCGTCAGGTCCTTGGTGACCGTGCCGGCAAGCGCGTAGGCAACCACCAGCGGCGGCGAAGCCAGGTAGTTGGCCTGCACGTCTGGCGATACGCGGCCTTCGAAGTTGCGGTTGCCCGAAAGCACCGCCGCACCGATCAGGCCCTTGTCGTTGATCGTCTTGGAGATCGGCGCCGGCAGTGGGCCGGAGTTGCCGATGCAGGTCGTGCAGCCGAAGCCGACGAGGTTGAAGCCGATCTGGTCAAGCTCCTTCTGCAGGCCGGCCTTTTCGAGATACTCGGCCACAACCTGCGAACCGGGTGCCAGCGAGGTCTTGACCCACGGCTTCTGCTTCAGGCCGATGCGGTTGGCGTTGCGGGCCAGAAGGCCGGCACCGATCAATACGCTCGGGTTCGAAGTGTTGGTGCAGGACGTGATCGCGGCGATCACCACGTCGCCATGGCCGAGGTCGAAGTTTTCGCCTTCGACGGCATAGCGCTTGGCGGTGTCGACGGTCTTCTTGTACTCGGCTTCGAGAGCGGTCGCGAAGCCCGAGGCGATGCCTTCGAGCGGAATGCGGCCTTCAGGACGCTTTGGACCGGCCATCGAGGGAACGACTGTTGCCATGTCCAGCTCGAGCAGGTCGGTGAAGACAGGATCGGCCGACGAAGCGTCGCGCCACATGCCCTGGGCCTTGGAGTATTCCTCGACGAGCGCGATGCGGTTTTCGGCGCGGCCCGACATATTGAGGTAGCGAATGGTCTCGGAGTCGACCGGGAAGAAGCCGCAGGTCGCGCCATATTCCGGAGCCATGTTGCCGATGGTGGCGCGGTCGGCGAGCGTCATGTTGGAGAGGCCCGGGCCGAAGAACTCGACGAATTTGCCTACGACGCCCTTCTTGCGCAGCATCTGGGTAACGGTCAGCACCAGGTCGGTGGCGGTGACGCCTTCCTTGAGCTTGCCGGTCAGGCGGAAGCCGATGACCTCGGGCAAAAGCATGGAGACCGGCTGGCCGAGCATCGCCGCTTCCGCCTCGATGCCGCCCACGCCCCAGCCCAGCACGCCAAGTCCGTTGACCATGGTGGTGTGCGAATCGGTGCCGACGCAGGTGTCGGGATAAGCGGTGGTGACGCCGTCCTCGGTGTTCGTCCAGACGGTCTGGGCGAGGTATTCGAGGTTGACCTGGTGGCAGATGCCGGTGCCGGGCGGCACGACGCGGAAGTTGCGGAACGCCTGCTGGCCCCACTTCAGGAACTTGTAGCGCTCTTCGTTGCGCTCGTATTCGAGCTCGACGTTGCGAGCAAATGCCAGCGGTGTACCGAATTCGTCGACGATGACCGAGTGATCGATGACCAGGTCGACCGGGACCAGCGGGTTGATCTTCTCTGGATCGCCGCCAAGGGTCTTGATGCCGTCACGCATGGCGGCGAGGTCGACCACGGCGGGAACGCCGGTGAAATCCTGCATCAGCACGCGGGCCGGGCGGTAGGCGATCTCGACACCGGCGGTGCCCTTGTCGACCAGCCAGCCGGCAACCGCCTGGATGGCTTCCTTGGTGACGGTACGGCCGTCTTCGTTACGCAGAAGGTTTTCGAGCAGCACCTTCATCGAATAGGGCAGCTGCGAAATGCCGGTCAGGCCGTTCTTCTCAGCCTCGATGAGGCTGTAGTAGACATAGTCGGTGCCAGCAGCGGTAAGCGTGCGGCGGCAATTGAAACTGTCGAGTGATTTGGACACGTGCGATCCATCCTTGTCTGTTCAGCCTACACGGGAACGGACTCCGATGGCATGCAATCACGCGCAAAGGTGCGGGTACGGCCATTTCCGCTGTCCGGTCCCAAGCAACCCGAGCCGTTCAAGGCGGCGCGTGCGCTGGTTCGGCGCAAATTCTGTTTCCATGCCGACCGCTGGCATGGTCGAGTGGCATATAGAGAATTTATTGGAATAGTTCTAGACCGAGATTCGCCTATTTTGCCGCAACGCAAAGTGGCGGCGACAAGACTTTCGGCGATGGGGAACAGATGCGGCTGATCGCCGAAAATCTAAGCGGGGAACGCGCCGGCGAGGCGGTTTTTGCCGGCATCGGCTTTACGCTCGAGGATGGTGCCGCCCTTGTCGTCACCGGTCCGAACGGCTCGGGCAAGTCGACGCTTCTGCGCGTGATTGCCGGCCTTTTGCCGCATACGGTTGGACGAATCGCTGTCGAAGGCGGCGGTGAGGAGTTTTCGACCGTGGCCGCTGCCTGCCACTATCTCGGCCATCAGAACGCGATGAAAGCTGCCCTTACCGTCAACGAAAACCTCGCCTTCTGGCGCGACTTTTGCGGTGACGGAGCGCTCGGCACATCGGATGCTCTCGAAGAGGTCGGGCTAGGCGGGCTTGGCCACCTGCCCTTCGGCTACCTTTCGACCGGCCAGAAGCGCCGTGCCGCGATCGCCAAGCTATTGATCAGCCACCGTCCGGTCTGGTTGCTCGACGAACCCACCGCGGGCCTCGACAAGGCTTCGGAAACGCGGTTCGCCGAGCTGATGAAGGCGCACTGCCTGGCAGGCGGCATCATCATTGCCGCGACGCATCTGCCGCTAGGGCTGGTGGGCGCAAAGGATTTGGCCATGCGAGGTGGGCACTGATGCTAGCCCTCTACCTTCGCGACCTGCGCATGGGCATCCGCTCCGGCGGCGGAGCGCTGACCGGCGTGCTGTTTTTCCTGGCGGTCATCGTCACCATTCCTTTCGGCGTCGGCCCCGATCTCAACCTGCTCGCCCGCATCGGCCCGGCGATTCTGTGGATCGGCGCCCTGCTCGCCAGCCTGCTCGGCCTCGACAGGCTGTTTCAGGCCGACCGCGAGGACGGCTCGCTCGATCTCCTGGTACTCAACGCCGACCGGCACATGCTGGCGCTGACGGTGTTCGTCAAATGCCTGGCACACTGGACGGCAAGCGTGCTGCCGCTGGTCATCGCGGCCCCACTGCTCGGACTGTTCATGAACATGTCGCCGCTCGGCATCGGGGCTGCCGCGCTGACGCTGCTCGTCGGCACACCGGCCATCGTCTTCATCGGCGCCGCCGGTGCGGCTGTCACAGTCGCCCTGCCGCGCGGCGGCTTGCTGATCTCGGTGCTGGTGCTGCCGCTGGTCATCCCGGTGCTGATCTTCGGCGTCACCGCCGCCTACGGTGCGGTCAACGATCCCGACCCGTTCACCCCGCCTTTCATGATCCTGTGTGCCCTGACCATGTTTTTGGCCGTCATCGGGCCGCTGGCCGCTGCGGTCGCCTTGCGCTCGGGCACCGACTGATCACGATCGCTTCAACTTTCACGGTGCGGCGCGGCGTCCGATTGCCTAGCGTCACACCCACGGCTAAGTGAAGGACCATGCTCGGATACAGCGACATGAACGAATATTGCCAGGATGCTCGATGAGCGCGCACGCCCTTTATGTCACTGCCGCCTACGGTGTTTCGGCATTGGCCATCGCCGGGCTGATCCTGTGGATCCTCGCTGACCAGCGTGCCCGCAAGCGAGAACTGGCCGAACTCGAGGCGGCAGGCCATCGCCGCCGTTCCGACCGGGGAAAGCAAGCATGAGCACCGAGACCGAAAGGCCGGCACGGCCGCGCACACTCGTCGTACTGCTGCCCCTGCTGGTTTTCCTCGCGCTGGCGGTTGTTTTCCTGATGCAGCTTCTGTCGGGCCGCGACCTGTCAGTCGTGCCCTCGGCGCTGATCGGGCATGCGGCACCCAAGACCGAATTGCCGCCGCTCGAAGGTATTTCGCTTCCGGGCCTCAACTCGGCTGAATTCATCGGCAAGGTGACATTGGTGAATGTCTGGGCGTCGTGGTGCGCGCCTTGCCGCGAAGAACATCCGGTGATGGTCAACCTGGCCAAGGACGAGCGATTGACCATCGTCGGGCTCAACTACAAGGACAAGGCCGAAAACGCGCGCCGGTTCCTCGGCGACCTTGGCAATCCGTTCGATGCGGTTGGCGTCGACCCCAACGGCCGCGCGGCGATCGACTGGGGCGTGTACGGTATTCCGGAGACCTTCCTCGTCGGCAAGGACGGCAAGATCGCGTTCAAGCATGTCGGGCCTCTGTCACCCGAGGCTGTCGCGACGACCCTGATGCCCGAGATCGAAAAGGCGGCCGCCGCTTCCCAATGAACTGCAGTGCGGGCTAGTGTGCCCGCCATGTCCGACAGCGATCTCCCCTCCCGCGTCAGCACCCATTTTCACAATCAGGCCGATGCCTGCGACCAACTCGGCTCGCCATTCACGGCGCGATTGTGCCGGGTGCTGGCGAAGGTTCTCGACGACCAAAGCGCGGTCGGACGCAAGGTGCTCGGCTGGGCCGGCGACCCGCGCGCCGACGCGCTGGCATTGAGGCTCTGCGGCGGCCTGCATGCGCTCGTGCTGTCAGGTGCCGACGCCGAGTTGGCAAGGATCTATCCACCTGAGAAGACCGGCGACCGCGACCTCGCGTTGGCTCTACCAGCGGCCCTCGCGCGCAACGAGGCCCATCTGCTTGCTATGCTCGAAAGCCCGCCGCAGACAAACGAGATCGCCCGCTCTGGCATGCTCCTGCCGGGCTTCCTGGCGATTGCGAGGGAAAGTGGCCTGGCGCTGGAACTCACCGAGATCGGCGCCAGTGCCGGGCTCAACCTGCTCTTTGACAGGTTCCATTACCGCTACGGGAAAAATGAATGGGGAAATGCCGGCTCACCGGTACGCCTCGCGCCCGAAGTCAGGGGGCAGGCCCCTTCGATGTCGGGTGATTTGCAAATTGTTGACCGGGCGGGCTGCGATTTGGCGCCGATCCGCATCTCGGACCCGGCGCAAAGGCTCAGGCTGCGGGCCTATGTCTGGGCCGACCAGACGTTGCGGCTCGAACGGCTCGACGCTGCGATCAGCCTCGCCGAGCGCGAACCGCCAACATTGGTGAAGCTAGGTGCCGCCGAGTTTGTTGAGCAGCGGCTGTCGGCGCGAAGCCCGGATCGAGCCTTCGTGCTGTTTCACTCGATCATGTGGCAATACATGCCGCCGGCCACGCGGGCCAGGATCGTCGAGCTGTTGGAGACGCAAGGATCTGCCGTAAATGCCGGATCGCCGCTCTACTGGCTCAGGATGGAGCCGCTTGCGGCGGGCGACCCCTATGCCACGCTCAGCCTGACATCATGGCCGGGCGGCACCACAAGGGCGCTCGCCCGCTGCGACTATCATGGCCGCTGGATGGAGTGGCTTTAGCGTGCCCCGCGCATCGCGCTTTGCGAAACCGACGCCGGGGCCCACGCTTCTAGCCGAAGCTTAGCCGTAAACCTGCTTGTAGGCCTGGAACAGCATTTCGCTGCGGTCAGCACGCATATCGGCGAGGTCACGGCCGGAGAAACTGTCGATCTCGGCGACGAGGCGCTTGTACTGCTTGCGCTTGGAAGCGCTTTCGCGGGCACGGGTCAGAAGGCTGTCGAAAAACATGTTCGTTCCTTTCATCATGCCGCTCTTCGCGGCGCGATATGACCTCCCTGATCAATCTGATAGATGACATAGGAACTGCTGCGCCGCAAAATAAGATGCTGCAACGCAGCAATGCACACCACGCATAACGAGTTAACGCAGTCTCAACATGTCGGTATGGATGGGTTTCCGCGCGGGCTACCACATTGTCTTGCGGTAGGATTCGTCCAGCGAGCGATCCAGCGCCTCGGCGTTGTCGGCAAGCGCCAGCTGATCGCGCAGGATCTGCCCAAGCGTCGGCAGGCTGGCACGGTCGGGCCAGGTTGCAGGGGCCCAGAGCTCAGAGCGCATGAACGCCTTCGCGCAGTGCATGTAGACCGCCTTGATGGCAACGACCATGACCGTGACCGGCGGCTTGCCCTCGGCTGCGAGTTGCTCGCGCAGGCCCGGATCGGCCGTCAGGCGCGCTTCGCCATTGATGCGCAGCGTCTCGTTCATGCCCGGGATCAGGAAAAGCAGGCCCACCGCCGGGTTGACGACGACGTTTTCCAGCGTGTCGAGCCGGTTGTTACCCGGCCGGTCGGGAATGGCGATGGTGACATCGTCGAGCACGGCAACGAAGCCTGGCTTGTCGCCTTTGGGGGTGACGTCGGCATTGCCCTTCCCGTCGGAGGAGCCGACCAGAACGAAGGGGCTACGCGCCAGGAAGCTTCTGGCGTGATGATCGAGGCAGTGGAGTTCTTTCTTCACCGCGCCGTCACCGGGCGCCCGGTAATGCTGGCGCAGAGTCTCGCGGTCGGTGATGAACTCCACTGATCTCTCTCCTATTTCGATGAATGATCGTCCAGCGAATGCCGCATGATCAGCGGCATCTGGCTGAAGGTGAACAACAGCGTGATCGGCATGATGCCCCACACCTTGAACGCCACCCAGGTGTCGGTCGAAAACGAGCGCCACACCACCTCGTTGACCACGGCGAGGAACAGGAAGAACAGGCCCCACCGGAACGTGAGCTTTCGCCAACCCTCGGCATCCAGCCGGAATGCCGAGGCAAAGACGTAGCCAAGCAGCGATTTGCCGAAAAGCAGGCCGCCCAGCAGGATCGCGCCGAACAAAGTGTTGACGATAGTCGGCTTCATCTTGATGAACACGTCGTCCTGCAAATAGAGCGTCAAAGCGCCGAAGACGAAGACGACGACGCCCGAGACCAGCGGCATGATCGGCAGCGAGCGGGTCAGGAGCCAGGATGCGATCAGCGCGATCGCCGTCGCCGCCATGAACAGGCCGGTGGCGATGAAGATCGGCCCGCCGAGTTCGGCAAGGGTTGGAAAATGCGAGGCCAGCCATTCGCCGCGCGCATTGGCGAAGAAGAACACGACGAGCGGCCCGAGTTCCAGCGCCAGCTTGAGCAACGGGCTGATCTCTTCCTTCTTCGTTTTCGGGTCCGAAGGATCGCTTTCGAGGATGGGGGCGTTCATTGGCTTCCTTGCTACCGCGTCGCTGGGCTTGCCTGGTCAGGCAACGCCGGCGATCGCCTTGGCGAAATCGCTTGCCGAGAATGGTTCGAGATCGTCGACCTGTTCGCCGACGCCGATGAAATAGACCGGCAGCTTATGTTTGGCGGCGATTGCGACCAAAATACCGCCGCGCGCCGTACCGTCGAGCTTTGTCATCACGAGCCCGTTCACCCCCGCTATGTTGCGGAAGATCTCGACCTGGTTGAGCGCGTTCTGGCCGGTGGTGGCATCGACCGTCTGCAGCACCGTATGTGGCGCCTCAGGATCGAGCTTGCCGAGCACCCGCACGATTTTTTCGAGTTCCGCCATCAGCTCGGCCTTGTTCTGGAGGCGTCCGGCCGTGTCGATGATCAGCACGTCCGAGCCGGCTTCCTTGGCCTTTTCGAAAGCGTCGTATGCAAGCCCGGCGGCATCGGCGCCAAGCTTGGTGGCGATCACGGGAGATTTTGTTCGCTCGCCCCAGATCTTGAGCTGTTCGATGGCAGCAGCTCGGAACGTGTCGCCGGCAGCCAGCATTACCGACAGCCCGCCATCGGTCAGTTTTGCCGCGAGCTTGCCGATGGTGGTGGTCTTGCCGGTGCCGTTGACGCCAACGACCAGGATGACATGCGGCTTGTGCGACAGGTCGAGTTCCAGCGGCAACGCCACCGGCTTCAATACCTTTTCGACCTCGACCGCCATGATCGAGCGGACCTCGTGGTCGGACACGTCCTTGCCATAGCGGCTTGCGGCAAGCGCGTCAGTGACGCGAAGGGCTGTCTCGACGCCGAGATCGGCGCGGATCAGCACGTCTTCGAGGTCCTGCAGCGTGTCTTCGTCGAGCTTTCGCTTGGTGAAGATGCCGGCGATGTTGCCAGACAGTTCCTTGGACGAGCGCGACAGGCCCTGCCGCAAGCGCTGGAACCAGCTGACCCGGGGTGCTGGTGCGGCGGTCTCGACGACCTCGGCTTTCTGCTCGACCTTCTTGCTGACGGTAACCTTGCCGGCGGAAGGTTTTGGCTCTGTCGAGGGTGGCGCTGGCTCGGACTCAACCGGAGCGGTCTCGACTGGCGCGACCTCCTCTCCCCCCTCGAGGGGGAGATGGTCCAAAGGACCAGAGGGGGTCACCTCGGCAGGGCTCGGCGTCGCGTCCGATGATTGGGCGACCCCACCCGGCCGTTCCACGGCCACCCTCCCCTCAAGGGGGAGGGATATCGCGGGCCGCTCGGGAGCGCGCATCGTGGGCTCCGCTGCCGGGGGGGCCGGCTGCGCAGGAACTTCGTCGGGCAGATCGGGCGCGGACGGTTCTGCCGGCGGTAGCGGAACCTCCGCAGGAGCAGGCTCGGGCTCCACAGGGGTCGGCGCGGGCGCAGGCTGCTCGGCAGGTTTTGCGGGCTCAGTCGCCGGAACCTCCGGCTCGACTTCGGGCTTGGGCTCCTCGGCAGGCACAGGCTGCGGCTCAGGCTCGACCGGCACCGGCTGTTCGGCAGGCTTCGGCTCGGGCACGACAGGCGGCGCAGGCGGGGTTTGCGGCGCCGGTTCCGGCTTGGGTTCCTCGACCGGGATGGCCGGCGTGTCCACGGCAACGGGCGTTTCCGCCGCTGCAGGCGCTTCTTCGGCAGGCTTCAACGCTTCGAGCGCATCGAAATTCAGCGGCGGCAGGGCCTCGTCTTCGGCCGGCTGCTCGACAGCTTCCTTCTTGCCGAAGGAAAAGACTTTCTTGATGAACCCGAATGCCATGCGGTCGCTTTCGTCAGGCCGCGCGTGCGGCGGCCGATGCCGCTGTAAGCCGCTCGCCGTCATGTCCGGCGATGTCGACCTCTATGATTTCGCCCGGCGCACCCTGATCGAGCGCAACAAGCGTGAAGCCCTCCGTGCGGCCAAGCCCTTCGCGCTCGACAAGCACCTGCTGGCGTGTGCCGGCCTGAGCTTCGAGATGGCGCAGATAGGCCGCCTCGCCGGCGGCGCGCAGCCTTGCGGCGCGCTTCTTGACGATCTCGCGCCTAACCTGGGGCATGCGCGCGGCGGGCGTGCCCTCGCGCGGGGAGAACGGGAAGACGTGGAGATGGGTCAGCCCGCATTCTTCGACGATGCGGATCGAGTTCTCGAACATCTCGTCTGTCTCGGTCGGGAAGCCGGCGATGATGTCGGCACCGAAGACGATGTCGGGGCGCAAGCTCCGCACGTCCTGGCAGAACTGGATCGACTGGTCGCGCAAATGGCGGCGCTTCATGCGCTTCAGGATCATGTCGTCGCCCGACTGCAACGACAGGTGCAGATGCGGCATCAGCCGGTTTTCGGTAGCGATGGCCTCGAGCAGGTCTTCGTCGGCCTCGATGGAATCGATGGAGGAAAGCCGCAGGCGGCGAACGTCCGGCACCTGGCGCAGGATCGTCTTGACCAGCTTGCCCAGCCGAGGCGCACCCGGCAGGTCGGCGCCGTAGCTGGTCATGTCGACGCCCGACAGCACCACCTCGGCATAGCCGTTGCCGGCGAGGCGCTTGATCTGCTCGACAACAGCGCCCATCGGCACCGAGCGCGAATTGCCGCGCCCATAAGGAATGATGCAGAAAGTGCAGCGATGGTCGCAGCCGTTCTGCACCTGCACGAACGCCCGCGCCCGGCCCTCGATGGCATCGACCATGTGGCCGGCGGTCTCGCGCACGGAGAAGATGTCGTTGACCCGGGCCTTCTCGAAATCGTTGACGCCGAAATCGGGCAGCGCCCGGTAATTGTGCGCCTTGAGCTTTTCCTCATTGCCCAGCACCAGGTCGACTTCGGCCATGTCGGCGAAAGCGGCCGGATCGGTCTGGGCAGCACAGCCGGTCACGATGATGCGGGCGTCCGGGTTCTCCCGCCGCGCCTTGCGGATCGACTGCTTGGCCTGGCGAACCGCTTCGCTTGTCACCGCGCAGGTGTTGAAGATGACAGCGCCGCCCTTGAGCTCCTCGAGTCCGGCGGCCTTGGCCTCGCGCTTCATCACCTCTGACTCGTAGGTGTTGAGGCGGCAGCCGAAGGTAACGACATCCACTGCCATCAGGCGACGTCCTGCTGGTCGCGGCGCGAGGCGCCGGTGGCCGGGTCGAAGCTGCCGGAGAATTCCCATTCGGCCGGGCCGGTCATGACGACGTGATCGTCGTCGCGCCAGTCGATCTTGAGCGTGCCGCCGCTCGGCACGGTGACCGCGACAGTCCGTCCGGTGCGGCCGGTACGCGCGGCCGAAACGGCGGCCGCGCAGGTCCCCGAACCGCAGGCCAGCGTCAGCCCGGCGCCGCGCTCCCAGGTGCGCAGGTTCAGCGTCTCCCTTGACGTTACCTGGGCGATAGAGATGTTGGCGCGTTCCGGGAAAATCGGATGGTTTTCGAGCAGCGGGCCGAAACGGTCGAGGTCGTAGGACCAGACGTCGTTGTCGACCCAGAAGATGGCGTGCGGATTGCCCATCGAGGCGACCGAGGGCGAGTGCAGCACAGGCGCGTCGATCGGCCCGATCTGCAGCTCGATGGCGCGCGTGTCCCGAAACTCCTCGGCCAGCGGAATGTCCTGCCAACCGAAGCGCGGAATGCCCATGTCGACCGAGATCAAGCCGTCCTCATGCTCCTCGGCATTGAGGATGCCGGCGACAGTCTCGAAGGTGAACACCTTCTGCCCGGTCTCGGCCGCCAGCGCCTGCACCACGCAGCGCGTGCCGTTGCCGCAGGCCTGGGCATGGCTGCCGTCGGAATTGATGATCTCGATATAGTTCGCGGTGCCTGGCGTGCGAGGATCGTGGATCGCCATGATCTGGTCGAACTTGGTCGCCGCATCCGCGTTCAGCGCCACCGCGGCAGCAGGCGTGACGCGGTCGGCGCGACCGCGCATGTCGGCAACGATGATCTCGTTACCGAGCCCGTTCATCTTGGCGAATGGGGCCATATTGGCCATGGTGGAAATTTCTCGCGGCTGTTTGGCGCCTATATGGCGGAAACGTCTGCGAATTACCAGTCTTGGCGGGCCGCTCAAGGCTTGCGACAATTTTGCAACAAATTCTAACGCAAACCCTATTTTAACCATATGCGGTTGAAATTGTGCCAACTTCGCCGCTTTACAGGCGAATTATCGATCGCGCGGGGGCGCCCCCAGAAATGCCCCACGGAGGGAATCCAATGGCTTTTTCGAAAACCGGCCTGCTGGCCGCATCGCTGGTGGCGCTTTTGGCGGCCGCCGGCTGTAACAGCACGCGCCTTTCGTCGATGGACACCCAGCCGGCCCCACTGCCCGCGGCTCCCGCAGGTACGGTGACCAGCGGCCAGCTGCCTCCGCCCGTGGCACCCGGTGCCGCCGGTGCCTCGCAATTCCCGGCAGCTCCGCAGCAGCAGACCCAGGTGGCGGCCCTGCCCGCCGACGGTGGTGCAGCTGCCGCCAACGCACCCGACCTGACCGCAACCTCCGTTGCCGGCGTGTGGAGTGCCTCGGTTTCGGGCCAGAGCTGCAAGGTGGCGACGCCGCAGACCAAGTTCGGCCAGGGCTTCCGCGCCGGCCCTCTGCGCTGCCCGGCACCGATCGATGGCGTCAAGTCGTGGAACGTCGCCGGCAAGCAGCTGACGCTTTACGATGAAGGCGGCTCCGCGCTGGCCAGGCTCTATTCGTCGGGCGAAGGCCGCTTCGACGGGCAGACCTCGAACGGCCTGCCGATCTCTCTCAACCGCTGACGCGGCATCTTAGCGGCCAGAGTGAGCCATGCACCTGCGTGACGGCCTACAGACCCATGTGACCGTCAGGCAGCGCTACGACCACCTGGTCGAATTGGGCAGCGTTCGCCGCGATCCGGCGCAGCTTGCGATCGTCGCGGCCCTCGACCGCCTGATCGACGAGATTTCCGATAAAAGGCTGGCGCGCAAGTCGAGCGCGCTGGGCTGGCTGTTTGCCAAGCGCAAGCCGCGCCACGAGCCGGTGAAGGGCCTCTACGTCCATGGCGGCGTCGGTCGCGGCAAGACCATGCTGATGGACATGTTCTTCGAACTGGTGCCGGTCAAGCACAAGCGCCGCGTCCATTTCAACGATTTCATGGCCGATGTGCACGACCGCATCCAAAAGCAGCGCGCGGCACGCAAGAACGGCACCTCGCGCGACGACGACCCGATCCCGCCCGTGGCAGCGGCCATTGCCGATGAAGCCTGGGTTCTGTGCTTCGACGAATTCTCGGTCACCGACATCGCCGACGCGATGATTCTGTCGAGGCTGTTTTCGGCGCTGTTTGCGCTTGGCGTGGTCCTTGTCGCCACCTCCAACGTGGCGCCGCGCGATCTCTATCGTGACGGGCTCAACCGCCAGCTGTTCTTGCCGTTCATCGGCATGCTCGAGCAAAACACCGTGGTGCTCAATCTCGATGCCGACACCGACTACCGGCTGGAAAAGCTCGACCGCGTGCCGGTCTATCTGACGCCTCTCGGCGAAGCCGCGGACCAGGCGATGGACAAGGCCTGGGCAAAGGTGACGCACGGCCTTGCCGCCGAACCGGCCATCGTCGCCGTCAAGGGCCGCAAGGTGCATGTGCCGGCAGCCGTCGATGGATGCGCGCGCTTTTCCTTCTCAGATCTCTGCGAGAAACCGCTTGCGGCACGCGACTATCTGGCGATCACGGCGAAATATCCCACCGTTTTTGTCGACCATGTGCCTGTCATGGCGGAAGCCAACCGCAACGAGGCCAAGCGTTTCATCCTGCTGATCGACGCGCTCTATGACCAGCATGCGCGGCTGGTGCTGAGCGCTGCGGCATCGCCCGACAAGCTTTATGCCGGCAAGCGCGGCCACGAGGCGTTCGAATTCGACCGGACCTCGTCGCGTCTGATCGAGATGCAGGGCAGCGAATGGCTCGATGCCTGGGCCGAGAAACATTCGAAGCCGGTGGCGCCCCTGGCTGGATAAACCCGGCGCCCCTTCACGCGCTCACGGCCTGCATGCCAGCCCGGCTCCCTGGCCGGGGATGCCCATACCGCGTGGTCGCGGCCAGCAGCACACCGAGCATAAGTCCGTTGAGCACGTGCCACATGAAATGCGAGCCGAGCGGGAAGGCGGCGCAGACCAGCGGATCAACAACCCTGAAGGTGATGGAACCGAGGAAAATCCCCGCGGCGACGATGTTGTACCAGCCGGCGCGGCTCCCTGCGGCGATGACCAGGCCACCGAAGAAGACCAGCGCCAGGAACGGCGGCAGATAGCCCGTGGTTCCGTTGGACGCCTCGCGCAGCCAGCCTGGAACCATGTAGGTGAGGAAACCGACGGCGATGTAGAAGCCGAGGAAGATGGCAAGCGCCTTCGGCCAGCCCATGCCGGCGAAACGACGAAGATTGAACAACGTATAGGCAAGCGTGAAGCCGGCGATGGGGATGATGTCGGCCCATTTCGTGCCTTCGGTGGCGAAGGTGTGGAACAGCGTCGAGCCTATGCCGATAGCTACCACCCACCAACCCAGCACTTCGGCGAAAGCTCCGGCATTGCGCCGCCGGGCTTCGTAGACGCCCCACAGACCCGCCGCGAAAAAAGCAAGATTGCTCAACGCGTTGAGCGGTTCGGCCCAGAGCCCGATATCCGTGCGCTCGCAATAAAGGTCGAGATGTTGGCTGAATTGTTCCAGCATCAAAAGCTTCCCCCGCCGGTTTGCGAATTCTAACCCGATCGGGGTATTTCCGATAAGAAATTCCGTCATTGCGAGGTGACGCTGCGGAACCGGCCTCCTGTCAAATTTTCACCGCAACGTGACTTCCCGTTGAAGGGCGCATCTGCCACATATTTCGGCAATCACAAAAAAGGCCGGTTACGCCGGCTGAGGATGCGGATTGGTCATGGAGTTTCGCAGATATTTTCGGCTGGCAGCCGTAGCGCTGGCCCTTGTTGGGCTTGGGCGCGCGGCCGATGCCGAACCGACACGCCCGCTCGGCGTGATCGAGCTCTTCACCAGCCAGGGCTGCAACTCCTGTCCACCTGCCGACGAGCTGTTTGCCGAATTCGCCGCCAGGGACGACATGGTGGCGCTCGCCTATCACGTCACCTACTGGGATTATCTCGGCTGGCAGGACAAGCTCGGCAGCACAGACAACACCGAACGTCAGTATGCGTATATGCGCGCCTTCGGCTCGCGCTCCGTCTACACGCCCCAGGCGGTCATCAACGGCCGCACCCATGTCAATGGCGCCAAGCGCGAGGAAGTCACCGCAGCGCTCGACAACCTTGCCAAGACCGGACAGGGCATGAATGTCGCCCTGAAGGTCACCGACAATGGCGACACCTACACCATCGACGTCGGTGAAGCCAAAGGGGCGAACGAGGCCGCCCATGTCGTTGTCGTGCATTACCAGCCGCCACAGGTCGTCGACCTGCAGAAGGGCGAAAACAAGGGTCGCAGCGTCACCTACTGGAACGCCGTCACCGACCTGCACACAGCCGGCATGTGGCACGGCAAGGCGCAGCGTTTTGAACTGCCCAAGAGCGAGGTGGAAAAGAAAGGCGGCTGCGCGGTGCTGCTGCAGGCGGTCGGCAAGGATGGCTTGCCTGGACCGATCCTCGGTGCAGCTGTCGTGCGCAAGCCGGTGACCGCTCTGTGACGCAAAAAAGCCGACGTCGACTTGGGGCCAGACGTCGGCTTCAGATTTTGGGATCGTCGCCTCTGGCTCTGCAACAGAACCGAGGTTGGTTCGATCCGACTCAGACCCGTGGGCGGGGGGCTTGGGGTTTACGAGCCGGTGCCGGACCGAACCGTCTCAGGCAACACGGGTAAATTCGTCGGACATTGGGGCGTCAGCGCGGATAAAAAACGGCAGGAATGTGGCGAGTCATCACCAATTCCAACAGTTTGTCTTGCAACCGTTACCGCAACTGGAAGCTTGCGCGCCCTTCGATTCGATCCTTCGCGGCTGCGGCTTGCAATTGGGGTCTGAATGCGCGATTCTTTGTTAGCCGTGCACCAATGAGACGCGCAAACGCCTCACGCACGAGCCGAAGTCGTATTCTGCAAGGGAACGATTGATGATTGATCGCGGCGCTGGGGCGGAGGATGGAGAGCCATCCGCGGTTTTAATCCCGCTCCATGAGGCCCGCAGGGAGCGCCAGGACCTCCCGGTGGCTTTCGAACGACGCGAACTCGACCAGATTCTCAGGCTCTACGGACGAATGGTCGCCGCCAACGAGTGGCGTGACTACGCGATCGACCATCTCAGCGACCGCGCCGTCTTCTCGGTTTTCCGCCGCACCAGCGAAACCCCGCTATTCCAGATCGTCAAGGACCCGAAGCTCGCCCGCAAGCAGGGCGCGTTCAGCGTCGTTGCCGCTGGCGGACTGATCCTCAAGCGCGGCCATGAGTTGGCCCGCGTGCTTGGCGTCTTCGACAAGCGATTGAAGCTCGTCGAGGCGTAGACCCATCGGGCCATGGCGGCAGGATCCTTGCGGCCAGGAGCTGTTTTCCCTCGCTACCGCCGCTCGAATGCTGTCAATTCCGCGTCCAGGCAGAATTGGAAAAATGAGCATCACCACCCGACCAGCCGTCACCATTCGCTCGGCGAATTCTCACGACGTGCCGCAGCTGATGCAAGCGATCCTCGACCTTGCCGGCCATGTCGGCGAGGCCAACGAGGTGGCATGCACCGAGGCCGACCTCCAGCGCTTCGGTTTCGGCGAAAACCCGGCCTTTGAGGCGGTCATTGCCGAGGCCGACGGCGCATTCGCCGGCATGTGCCTGTTTTTCCCGATTTTTTCGAGCTGGTATGGCCGTCCTGGCGTGTTTGTGCAGGACCTCTTCGTGGACGGGCAGTTCCGCAGCCTCGGCATTGGCGAGCGCCTTTTACGGTGGCAAGGCGATCCCAAGACCGAGCCGGCGTCTACATGAGACTCGCGGTGGACGAGGCCAAGCCGCGTGCGCGCGACTTCTATGCCCGGCTCGGTTTTGAATGGACGAGCGACCAGCGCTCCTACATTGCCGACGAACGGACTTTCACAGCATTGAGCGAAGCCATCCCGGAGCCGAAATGAAGACCTTCTACGCCGCAGAGCAGAAACGCCACGACCCCAAGGCCTTCCTGTCGATGGGCGCGCAGAAGCCCAATCCGGAACAGCCCGAGCGTGTCGAGCGCCTGCTTTTGGGCGCGCGCGGCGCAGGCTCCGCGATCCATCGCCCGGCAAATTACGGCCTTGGACCGATCGCCGCGGTCCACACGCCGGAATATATCGAGTTCCTGACCCACATATTCGAACGCTGGCAGCGCATGGAAGGCGCCTCGGCCGAAGTCATTCCCAACATCCACCCGATCGCCCGCAATGGTACCTATCCGGCGGGCGCCGCTGGCCAGGCCGGCTATCACATGGCCGACACGGCGTGCCCGATCTCGGCCGAAACCTTCGAAAGCGCGTGCTGGAGCGCCTGGAGTGCTGTAGCTGCCACCGAGGCCGTGCTTTCAGGCGAGCCAGCGGCCTATGCGCTGTGCCGCCCGCCCGGCCACCACGCCTTTGCCGATGTCGCGGGCGGCTTTTGCTTCTTCAACAATTCGGCCATCGCCGCGCAACGGCTGCGCGCCACGGCCGCGCGCGTGGCCATCCTCGATGTCGACCTCCATCACGGCAATGGCACGCAAGGTATCTTCTACAACAGGGCCGACGTGTTGACCGTGTCGCTGCATGCCGACCCGAGCCGCTTCTACCCCTTCTTTTGGGGCCACGCCGACGAGCGCGGCGAAGGTGCCGGCCTCGGCTACAACTGCAACCTGCCCTTGCCGCGCAAATCGGGCGACGCCGAGTTCCTCGAAGCCCTCGGCCATGCCAATCGCCGCATCCGGGCCTTCGCCCCCGACGCGCTCGTCGTGGCGCTGGGGCTCGACGCCTTCGAAGGCGACCCGTTCGGCGGGCTGTCGGTGACAACGTCAGGCTTTTCGCGCATCGCCGAGGCGATCGCCAAGCTTGGCTTGCCCACCGTCATCGTCCAGGAAGGCGGCTACCTCTGCGACGCCCTGGGCGATAATTTGACCGCCTTCCTCACCAGCTTTGCCGGCACGAACTGATCAAACGGCGGTGCGGATGCGCCAGGCCCGATAGAGCAAAAGCAAGGCGTAGAGCAGCATCAGGATGGTGGCGATGCGCATCAGCGTCGAAGCGCTTGTCAGCGGCACGAACATCAGCGCCAGGCCGAAGGCGGCATAGACAGCGCCGCCCACCAGGGTCGGCCACAGCCGCGTCTGGCGGTCGCTGCCGAGGAAGCTCGATGCCATCTCGATCAGCCCGACGAGCAGAGCGAGCAACCCGACAAGTCGGGCCAGGAAAGTCAAAGTGAAGACGCTGACGAGCAAGCCGCTGCACAAGACGATCACGCCGGCCGCGATGGACAAGAGGTTGCGGGCGAGCGCCAGCCAGTGGCCGGTTGTTCGCGGCGCCGCATAGTCGATCGTCGCCAACCCCAAGATGCCATCGACGAGCAAAAGCCCGCCGCCGACCATGACCAGAACTTGCACCGCCTGAACGGGATAGAAGAACGCCACCAGTGCGGCGGCCACGATCAGAATGCCGCGCAACGCTACCAGCGTCGCGTCGAAACGCTTGGTCTTTCCCTCGGCCATGCCTGCTCCCTTCGCCCTGGAGCGCCGCGCGTTCGGTGCGCAAAGGACACTCCAGACACCATTTGTGGGAGATATGCGCCGGATTCGCAACCGGAATGCGAAACTCTGAAGCTGCGGCGCGGCACTGCCAGTCGCGTGCTGCCAGAGGCAGGCCCTGCCCGCGAACCGGCACTATGGCCGGATGGTGACATCTCCGGCAAGCGATGTCCGTTGTGCCCCGGAAATTCCGATATCGATCGACACCGTCCACTTTCCCGGCATTGGCAGGTCGATATTGTCGACCCGCCAGGTGCCGTCGCCGGGTTTGTATGCGCTGGCCGTGATTTCCGCCGCGTCCAGGTGGCCGAGCCGCAGGACGACGCTCTCCGCATCGAGCGGTCCGAAATCGCCGGTCATCACCACGATCGAGGCGGATACCTTGCCGGTGTGGCCGGGCGTGATGCTGAGTTCGGCCATGGCATCGGCGGTATGGATGTGGATCGACGCTGGTTCGGCCGCTTCGACAGCGAGAACACGCGGTGGCGGGGTGAAGCGGAAGCCGGCGACCACGCCAAGAATCGCCACCATCAGCAGCGCCTCGGCCGCGATGTTTCGCGCCAAGCGGCGCTGCGCATCTGCTTGTTCGGCCAGTGCCGGCTTGGTCAGCCGCCAGCGATTGACGACCGCAAGCAAAAGCAGCGGCGTGACTAAGGCAAGCTTGGCCATCAGCAACTCGCCATAGGCGGTTTGCCAAAGGGCCGCGAAACTGCCGACCTGGATCAGCGCGAGCACGATGCCCGCCCCGATCAGGGCGGCGAACACGTAAGGTATCGTCGCGGAGAAACGCCGCAGCGCCTCGGAGGCATCAGGGGTTTGGCGGAGGCTGAGACCGAGAGGCAGGAGCGCGCCAAGCCAGAATGCGATCCCCACGCCATGGACGAAGACCATCGGCCGTGCCAGCCATTGCGGCGCAGCGGCGCTGGCATGACCGCTGGCCGCGAATGCGAAACCCACGCCGGCGAGCGCAGCCAGCGACATCAAGCGCGCCAATCCTGCTTCGGCAACCAGCGCCAGCAGCGCGAGCGCCAATGCAATGAAGGCGATTGCCGCGGTGAAGCCATAGCTGGTCGCAGCCGCAGCCTGCCAGGCCAGCGACTGGCCGAACAAGCCTAGTGGTGCGCCGAGCGCATCGAGTCCTTGCAGGCCGAACGACACCGGTGCAGCGACAAGGCCGAGAATGGTGAATGCGGTGGCAGCGCCAGCGCCATGGCGGGTTTTCGGCGTGAGCCAGCACGAGGCAAAGGCGCTGCCTGCACCAAAGAAAAACCCGAGATAGAGCGCGAGCTTTGCAGCCCAAAGTGCCGCGCGCAGCCTCTCGTCGGCCGCGACTGGCATCGCCGGCGCCGTCGCGCTCGCAGAGCCCACCGAAAATGTCACGGTACCGCCGACGGGATGCCCGTCTGAGGACACCACCCGCCACGACAGCAGATAAGTGCCATCAGGCATATCCGTCGCCGGCAAGTCGACACCGACACCGTCACCGGAGTCAACGCCCTCGAGCCGGTCGGAGCGGCCGTCCGGACGCATGAGCAAGACCACCAGCGGGGTCACCGGCTCGCTGAATGTCAGCATGATTTGCGCCGGCATCTGCCCGACGACAGCGCCTTCGACAGGTGTCGAACGAATGAGGGAGGCATGGGCGCTTGCCGCTGCCGTAGCGCCGACGAGGGCAGCAGCCGCAAGCATCAGGCCAGCAAGCCACCGGCGTACGCCATCGGGCAGCACGAGGCTGCCACGGCGAGGCAGTGGCTTGTCCGCGCCCATCTCTTAGTGGCCGGAGTGGTCTTGGCTCTGGCCGCCCATCTTGTCGGCCTGGAACTCGACCGTCACCGTGCCCGCCTTCTCGAAGGTCAGCGTGCCGGAGAATTTTTCGCCTTCCTTCACCGGCGCCTTCAGGCCCATGAACATGATGTGATAGGCGCCCGGCTTGAATGCGACTTCGCCGCCGGCTGGGATTTCGACGCCGCCGGTGATCTGGCGCATGGTCATAACGCCCTTGGCATCGACCGCCATCTCATGGATCTCGGCCTTGTCGGAGACGTCGGACTGGATCGAGACCAGCCGGTCCGGCTGGCTGCCGTTGTTCTTGACGGTCAGATAGCCGGCCGCGACCTTGGCGCCGGCAGGCGTTGCGCGCGACCAGGGGTGGCCGATCTCGAGATCCCCAACCTTGAAGCCATGGGCGAAGGCGTGGGTCGAGGCAAACAGCAGCATCGCGGCAAGGACGACCATGCCAAGGCGCTCTTCGATGCTGCGGAAAGACGGACGCGCGAAGGCGCGAGCGGAAGTGGTCATTGGATTCTCCAACATGATATGCGGCGCCAATGCGCGTGGCGCAATGTTCGTTTTGGTAGCGAGATCCGCGCGGTCACGCGCGGCAGGCAAGGTCAGGCTGCCAGTGGCGGCGCGCGCGGATTGCCGGGAGCATATTTTGGCGCCGTCGAAAGGTCGAGCCATGTCGCGGGAAACCGAACGACCAGCTCGACGGGCAACGCTGTCGCCAACGCCACGCCTTCGGGCGGCGTGGAGAACGCCGCAGACGTCATGTTGCAGCCGAGCGTGCAGCATTCCGGCAGGCTCGGATGTTCGCTTTTAGCCGGCGCGGTGTGCCCGCCTGCCGAGCTGATGCAGAGCGGGTTGCCGAAGATATCGAGCGGCGGTGTGCCCTGCCCGAGCGCCACGGCGCCGGCCACCGTCTGCAGGATGAGCATCAGCGCCGCGGCAAGCGCGACCCCAAACCCTGCTCCCTTGCGGCGATATCCGACCAAGCGTCGTGACCTTCAGCTTCAATGGGCCGTTCATAGCATCGACGGCATGGCCGCGAAATTAGCCGATACTGCGACATATTCTTTGATCTGGCGCATTGAACCGGTCGAGAACCCGACATTGCCGTGCCCCTGGCATCGTCCGATGCGACGATGAGCCTGCCCGTCACCGCCGCTAGCCTGATCGCATCAGGAACCGGAGGAAGGCCATGACGGCAAGCACATCGGGGCTGCGCGATGTCTGGCGTGGCGGCGTCGCCACCTGGGAATGCGACGAGATGGGCCACATGAACACGCGCTTTTATGTGGCGCGCTGCGTGGAAGCCGCCGCCATGCTATTCGGGCTTTCCGGTCTGCCCCGCCTGTTCGCGCCCGGCTCCGATACGACGTTGGCTATCAGGACCATGCACATACGCTTCCTGCGCGAAGCACGTGCCGGCACGTCGATGCACATTTCCGCTGGCTTTACGTCAGTCGGCGACGGTACTGCGGAAGTCGTCGCCATGATGTTCGACAGCGCATCGGGCGAATGCGCGGCGACCTTCCGCATCGGGCTCGGCCACATCGCCGTTGCCGACCGCACTGCACGTGCCTGGCCGGAAGCCGTTGCGACCCGGATCGCAGACGAACTCGTGGAGACGCCGAAGCTGGCGATGCCTCGCGGCACGGGAGAACTGTTTGCCGAGACATCGGCCTCCGGCGCGCGGGCGGATGAGCTGAGCCTGCGCCAGCTTGGCCAGGGTGCCGTGCTGCAACCGGCCTGCGATAACAATGGAAAGATGCTGCCGCACGCCTTCGTCGGCGCCATTGCCGACAGCGTCCGCAACATCATCACGCCGCTGCGCGAACTCTGTGCCCGCCACAGCGACCGCGGCGGACCGCACTTTGGTGCTGCGGCGCTCGAATTCCTGATCCGGATCGACGACCTACCTGGCAATGGCGATTGCTGGGAGGTGCGCTCGGGCCTTGCCCGCGCCGACGGCCGCACCATGGACATCGTCAACTGGATGCTCGACCCGTTCTCCGGCCACGCCTTCGGCACCATGGAGGTGGTCGCCATCTGCTTCGACCTGGAAACGCGCCGGCTGCTGCCCATCGCGCCGGCAGCGCAGGCCGAGCTGGCGGGCTGGATCGTGCCCGGCCTCGCGCTCTGAGCCGCAGAGACAAAAACGCCGCCCGCTTTCGCGGACGGCGCTTGATGTCAGGCAGGCTGGGCTACGGCTCAGTCGATGTCGAAGGACACGCCCTGGGCGAGCGGCAGGGCCTTGGAGTAGTTGACCGTGTTGGTGGCGCGGCGCATGTAGGCGCGCCAGGCGTCCGAACCGGACTCGCGGCCACCGCCGGTTTCCTTTTCGCCGCCGAACGCACCGCCGATCTCCGCGCCCGAGGTGCCGATATTGACGTTGGCGATGCCGCAGTCCGAACCCTCGACCGACAAGAAGCGCTCGGCCTCCTGCAGGTCGAGCGTGAAGATCGACGACGACAGGCCGGCACCGACGGCATTGTGCAGGTCGAGCACGGCGTCGAAGTCGGAATACTTCATCACATAGAGGATCGGCGCGAAGGTCTCTTCCAGCACCGGGCCAACCTGGCCGGGCATCTCGACAAGGGCCGGCTTGACGTAATAGGCGCCGTCATGGCCCTGGTCGACGCGCGCACCGCCGGTGATGGCGCCGCCGTGCTCGGCCGCACCCTTGAGCGCCTTCTGCATGCCGTCAAAGGCCGCCCTGTCGATCAGCGGGCCGACGAGCGAAGACGTCTCCAGCGGACTGCCGACCGAAACGCTCTCATAGGCCTTCTTCAGGCGCGGCACGAGCTGGTCGTAGACGCTGTCATGGACAAACAGCCGGCGCATGGTGGTGCAGCGCTGGCCAGCGGTGCCCATGGCGCCGAAGGCAATCGCCCGCAATGCCATGTCGAGATTGGCCGAGGGGCAAACGATGCCGGCATTGTTGCCGCCGAGCTCGAGGATGGCGCGGGCGAAACGTTTTGCCAGGCGCGGGCCGACGTCGCGGCCCATGCGGGTCGAGCCGGTGGCCGACACCAGCGGCACCTTGGGGTGGTCGACCAGCACCTCGCCGACGGCACGGTCGCCGATCAGCACCTGCGACAGGCCTTCGGGCGCGTCCGTGCCGAAGCGTCTTGCGGCGCGCTCGAAGATCGCCTGGCAGGCAAGGGCGGTCAGCGGTGTCTTTTCCGACGGCTTCCACACCACCGAATTGCCGCAGACAAAGGCGAGTGCCGCGTTCCACGACCACACCGCGACCGGGAAGTTGAAGGCCGAGATGACGCCGACGACGCCGAGCGGATGCCAGGTTTCCATCATCCGGTGGCCGGCACGCTCGGTGGCGATGGTAAGACCATAGAGCTGGCGCGACAGGCCGACGGCGAAGTCGCAGATGTCGATCATTTCCTGGACTTCGCCGAGGCCCTCGGACGGGATCTTGCCGACTTCGATCGATACCAGGCGGCCGAGATCGGCCTTGGAAGTGCGCAGTTCCTCGCCCAGCAGGCGCACCAGTTCGCCGCGCTTGGGCGCCGGCACGTTGCGCCAGGCCTTGAACGCCTTGTCGGCGCACTCGATGGCCTTGCCCGCCTCAACAGGCGAAATCGAGCGCAGTGCGCCGATCTGTTCGCCCGTCACCGGGCTGCGCACGATCAGGTCGCCGCCGCCAAAATCGCCCCTGGCAACACCCAGCCGCTCGAGAAGGGCAGCCGTTTCGCTGGTCACGTTCATGCTGAATTCCTTTCCTCGTTCCTCACCCGCCCCGGGCCGTTTGGCGCGGCTTTGCCAGCACGTTGCCAGCCGGGGCATCATCGTTTCGTTTCTCATCGGCAGCGAGCCGGGAGACGCTTGGCACTGCCTATAGCCTGTTCGCCCCCCTGAGCGCCACACCAGTCATTGCGGCGCGAACGCTGACCGGCGCTTTGGCCCGATGTGGTCCACAAGCCCAGCGGTGAATCGCGGGCCGAAGATGTCGATGCTGGGGAGGGGCTGAAAAAACAACACCCGCCGGGGGAGGAGGTCCGGCGGGTGTCGTATTTGTGGCCAGCGTCTGGGAGGAGGTAGGCGCTGACCTATTCGTCGGAAACCTGGGAGGAGGTAGGCCCGACAAATTCGATGCCCCATATCTAGCTCCGGTGAGCCGGGAATTAAAGTGTTGATATTGCATAGGAGCTTTGCATTTTGTGCAATGCAGCACTGCCTGTCGCATTGCAACATCAAGGGAACGCTACGGCAACCACGCCATGACGGAACCTTGCGCCTCCGCCCCAGTTAAAGGGCAACGGCAGGCAGGCCATGATCGACTACCGGGCGGCACGCCTCAGAATGATCGAATACCAGATCGCCCGGCGCGGCATGACCGACCTGGCGGTGCTGGAAGCCATGTCTGCGGTGCCGCGCGAGGAATTCGTGCCGCTTCAGCTTCGCGACCATGCCCACGAAGATACGGCTTTGCCCATCGCCCATGGCCAGACGATTTCGCAGCCCTACATCGTGGCGCTGATGGCGCAGGCGGCGGAGCTGCGAGCCGGCGACACCGTCCTGGAGATCGGCACCGGTTCGGGATACGCGGCAGCCGTGATGGCCGAGATCGCGGGGCGCGTGGTCACGATCGAACGCATCGACACGCTGGCTGAAGCCGCGCGGGCCCGGTTGCAACGGCTGGGTTACACAAATGTCGAAGTTATCTCGGGCGACGGAACAGCGGGATGCGACCGCCACGCGCCGTTCGACGCCATATTGTCGGCCGCAGGCACCCGCAAGGTACCCCGGGCCTGGAAACAGCAGTTGGCGACCGGCGGCCGACTGATCCTGCCGCTCGGCCCGCTCGGCGACCAGCAATTGGTCAAGATCACGCGCCTGGGCGAGAACGCCTACAGCCAAAGCGCCCTCGTCGGCGTGCGTTTCGTGCCGCTGATTGCGGGGCTTGGCTAGCCCTTGCCGCCCTTTGCCCGGAACCTGCGCTCCGGCATTGAGTTGGCATCAGGCGGAAGCGCGTTGCCCCCGTTCATCGCCAGCTGCATGAACACGGTGTCGAGCCAGCGGCCATGCTTATAGCCCGAGCCTTCCATGCGCCCTGTGTGGTGGAAACCGAGACGCTCATGCAGCCGCACCGACGCGCTTTCGGCATGGCCGTCGCCGATGACGGCGACGATCTGGCGGAAACCAAGCGCGGTCGACTCGTCGATCAGCGCCTGCATCAGCGCCTTGCCAATGCCCGCACCCTTGGCCTCGGGTGCGATGTAGATCGAATCCTCAACGATGAACCGATAGGCCGGACGCGCCCTGAACGGCCCCGCATAGGCGTAGCCTATGATCGCGCCATCGCGTTCGGCGACGAGATAGGGGTAGCCGCCGTCCATCAGCGCCTCGAAGCGCTCGCCCATCTCGGCACGATTAGGTGGCGCCAGTTCATAGCTGGCCGTGCCGTTCAGCACGGCATCGGCATAGATCCGCGTGATCTGATCGAGGTCGTCCGGCAAGGCGTGTCGTATTGTAATGCTCATTTTTTAGGCAACCATTTCTTCTGCCTTCATATGAGCAAAAATCGCCGCAAATGAAAAGGGCGGCCGTTAGGCCGCCCTTCAAATCAAGACTGGTCCAGCAGTGTTATTCGCGGTTGCCCAGGAACGACAGCAGGAACGAGAACAGGTTGATGAAGTCGAGATAGAGCGTGAGTGCGCCCATGATCGCCTTGCGGCCGGAAACGAGCACGTCGTCACCGTCGAAATACATCTCCTTGATCTTCTGCGTGTCGTAGGCCGTCAGGCCCGCGAACACGAGCACGCCGATCGCCGAGATGGCGAACTGCAGGGCCGAGGACTGCAGGAAGATGTTGACCACCATCGCGATCAGGATGCCGAACACGCCCATGATCAGGAACGAGCCCATGGCGGTCAGGTCACGCTTGGTCGTGTAGCCGAACAGCGACAGTGCGCCGAAGGCGGCAGCGGTCACGAAGAAGGTCTGCACGATGCTTGCGCTGGTGTAGACCAGGAAGATCGACGACAGCGACAGGCCCATCAGGCCGGCGAAGACCCAGAACGCGGTCTGCGCGCCGGAGACGCTCATCGACTGGATGCGGGCGCTCAGGAAAAACACCATGCCGATCGGTGCCAGCATGACGACCCACTTCAGCGGCGAACCGTAGAGCGCGACGCCGAGGCTGGTCAGCATCTTGCCGTTGCCCATCGTTGCCACGGCGGTGGCCGGATCATTGGTGGTCGCCAGCATCATAGTGCCGAACGCAGCCAGGCCGGTGATGACGAGACCGAGTGCCATAAGGTTGTAAACCTTCAGCATGTAGGCGCGCAGGCCCTCGTCGATCGACGCGTCGATGCGGCTTCCTGCCGTCGCCATGCGCGTCTGGTAGTTTCTAAAGTCGGACATGGTTTCCTCTGTTGCTTCTGCCCCGTCGGGTGTCAGGCCGAAACCCAGGCGCCGCTGGCGGGACTCCAGCATGCCTCCGGCGAAATATGATGGTTCTTTCTGGTCTAAACAAGGCCCGTTACGGCTTGAAACCCGCTGTGAGGGCACATTTCTCATACAAATGTCGTTGAAGTCCAGCCCAAAGAACCATTTTGCTACTCGTTGCGCAGCACAGGTGCCGCCTTGTGGCCAAGCACGCGCCAGGTTCCGACGAGGCCGAAGCCGACCGTCAGCACCAGGGCGAAGGCGATCGTTGCGACCGCGACCTCGGGCAGGAACGACGATGGCAGCGTCATGATTCGGGCCACGACGAACCATGCGGCGACCCCGCCGGCGGCAAGCGCAAACACCGCCGTGGCAAGGCCGATGAGCATGTATTCAAGCGAAAACGCCGATATCAGCGTCCGCCGCGTCGCCCCCAGCGTCTTCAGGATCACCGCATCATGGATGCGCGCGCGGTTGCCGGCGGCGAGCGCGCCGGCCAGCACCAGTACCGAGGCGATCAGGGCCACGCCGGCAGCCGCGCGGATTGCCGTGCCAAGCTGGGCGACGAGCCGGTTGACGACGTCGAGCGCGTCTTTCACCCGCACCGTGGTGATCGTGGGATAGCTGCGCGTCACCGAATTGAGGATGCGCGATTCGTCGGCCGGTGCCGCCTTGTCTTCGGTCAGCGTGGCGAGCCAGCTGTGCGGCGCACCGGCGAATGTGTTGGGCGAAAACACCATGACGAAGTTGATGCCCATCGATTCCCACTGCACTTCGCGGAAATTGGCGATCCTGGCGCTGACGTTTCGGCCAAGCACATTGACCGTCACCATGTCGCCAAGCTTGAGGCCAAGTTCGCGCCCTTCCTGTGCGGAAAACGACACCAGCGGCTCGCCCGAATAGTCGGCCGGCCACCACGTGCCTTGCGACAGAGTCGAATTCTCCGGCAGGTTCTTCGCGTAGGTCAGGCCGCGGTCGCCGCGCAGCACCCATGCGCCTTCCGGCGGCACGTTGAGCTTTTGCACGTCGGTGCCGTTGAGCGCCATGACACGGCCGCGCAGCATCGGCACCCGCACAAGCTTGCCGCCAGGCGCCTCGGCCTCGACCAATTTGGCGAAAGCATCGACCTCGCCTGGCTGGATGTCGACGAAGAAGAAGTTCGGCGCGCGTTCGGGCAGGCTGCCAGCGATCTGACGGCGCAGATTGCCGTCGATCAGCGCCAGCATCACGAGAAGCGTCAGCCCGAGACCGAGCGACAGCACCACCGACGGCGTCAGCGCGCCCGGCCGGTGAATGTTGCCGATCGCCAGCCGAAGGGCCGTCGAGCGCACACGCGGGCTCTTGCGCGCCAGCCATTGCACGGCACTGGCCACGGCACGCAGCACCAGGAACGAAAAGACGGTGGCGCCGATAAAGATGGTGGCGATGCGGCGGTCGCCGGCAAACCAGATGGCGAGCAGCGCAAGCAGAGCCGCAATGCCTAGCGCGGTCGCGATATAGACAAGCCTTGGCAGCCCGCGACCCTCGAACCCCATCTCGCGGAAAAGTGCTGTCGCGGGTACATCGCGGGCACGGCCGAGCGGCAGAATGGCAAAGGCAAGCGTGACCAGGATGCCGAACAGCGCCGCCATGGCAAGCGCGGCGGGATAGACGCCCGCTTCGGCCGGAACGGGGATGACCGATTGCAGCGCGGCACTTGCCGCGAACGGCATCAGCGCGCCGAGCACGAGCCCGATGACAACACCGACGGCTGCGATCAGCAGGATCTGGATGAGATAGACGCTCAGCACGAAACCGCCCGAGGCACCCAGGCTTTTGAAGGTAGCGATGACGCCGCGCTTGCCGTCGAGATAGGCCCGCACGGCGTTGGCCACGCCGACCCCGCCGACCACGAGCGACGTCAGCCCGACCAGAGTCAGGAACTCGGTGAAGCGCTCGATATTGGCCGAAAGTGCCGGTGCGGCGTTGGTGCGGGTGCGCACGCTCCAGCCGGCCTCGGGGAATTCGGCCTTCGCGCGTTCGCGCACAGCGTTGACCTCGGCCTCGCTCGTGCCCACTGGCAGGCGGATCTTGTAGGCGTGCTCGACAAGGCTGCCCGGCTGGACCAGGCCGGAAGCGGTCAGGCCCTCCATGGAAACCAGCAAGCGTGGCGCAAAGCCAAAGCCGTCAGAAACCGCATCGGGCTCGCTCAAGAGCGTTGCCCTGAGCTCAAAGGTCGAGCCGCCAAGCTTGATGCGATCACCGAGCTTGAGATTGAGCCGTTCGAACAACAGGTCCGGCGCCACGGCGCCGAAGACGCCCGACTTTTCGGCAAACAGCTGGTCGCGCGGCAGCGCCGGTTCGGTGATCAACGCCCCGTAGAGCGGATAGGCGCCGTCCACGGCCTTGGCCTCGACCAGAGACTGGTCGGAACCGTCCTCCAGCCGCGCCATCGAGCGCATGCCGGCGTTGTGCGACACGGTTCCGAGGCTTTCGAGGAAAGCCAGCTCCTTGGTGGTCGCCTCGCGCTGGATCAGCTGGAAGCGGATATCGCCACCGAGCAGCGCCTGGCCTTCGCTGGCAACGCCGGCGGTAATGGCACGCGCCACCGAATTGACCCCTCCGATGGCGGCCACGCCAAGGGCAATGCATGTCAGGAAGATCAGGAAGCCGCGCAGACCGCCGCGCATTTCACGCGAGGCGAAGCGAAAGGCGAGAGGCAGGTCCTTCAGCATGGGCGCACCGCAATGCCGAATGAGTAGGTCACGTCGTCCATTGTCTATGCCCGCACTTTCTCGGCAACTTGGGCCACGGCGGGCACCTCGATCCGCCCGGAGCGCATCGCCACCTGCCGGTCGCAACGGGCGGCGAGAGCGGGATCGTGCGTAACCAGAACCAGGGTCATGCCACGCTCGGCTGCCTTGGCGAACAAAAGGTCGGCGATCTGGCGGCCAGTCGCCTGGTCGAGATTGCCGGTCGGCTCGTCCGCGATCAGGATGCGCGGCTCCGGCGCCAGGGCACGCGCTATAGCCACGCGCTGCTGCTCGCCGCCCGACAGTTCGCCGGGATAGTGCGTCACGCGATCGGCGAGACCGACCGCTGCCAGTTCACGCGCGGCGATGGCGAAAGCGTCGCGCTTGCCGGCCAGCTCGAGTGGCACGGCGACGTTTTCGAGCGCCGTCATGTTGGGGATCAGGTGGAAAGACTGGAACACGATGCCGATGTTGCGGCCACGAAACGATGCGATCTGGTCTTCGCTACGGCCGTTGAGCAGCTCGCCGGCGATTTGTACCGTTCCCGAATCGACCCGCTCCAGACCGGCCAGCACCATCAGCAGCGTCGACTTGCCAGATCCCGAAGGTCCGACGATCCCGGTCGCCTCACCGGCGGCAACGTCGAGGCTCACGCCCTTGAGCACGTGAACTGATGAGGGCCCCGTGCCGAGCGTCAGCGATACGTCTCTCAGTTCGATGACTGCTTCTGTCACGGCAAATATGTCCTATATGAAAATTGCTGGGCGGGGACCGTCTTCGTCATATCGGGTCTAATTCATGGCTTTCAAACAACTGTTCGCCGCCGCCCTGTTTATTCTTGCTACAGCTCTGGGCGCGCCGGCGTCGGCGGAGCCGTTTCGTATCGTAGGACTCGGCGACAGCCTGATGGCCGGCTACGGCCTTGGCCCTGGCGAGGGTTTTCCCGAAAAACTGGAAGCCGCGCTACGCGCCCGCGGTCACGATGTGGTGATCGCCAATGCCGGCGTGTCGGGCGACACCACCAGCGGCGGGCTCTCGCGCCTCGATTGGTCGGTGCCAGACGGCACGCAACTGGTGATACTCGAACTCGGCGCCAACGACATGTTGCGCGGCATCGCGCCCGGAATCACCGAAAAGAACCTCGACGCGATGATCTCGCGCCTCAAGCAGCGCAACATCCCGGTGCTGCTCGCCGGCATGCGCGCGGCACCGAATCTCGGCGCCGACTACCAGGCGGCCTTCGACGGCATCTATCCGCGCCTTGCCGAAAAATACGGTGTCGCGCTCTACCCGTTCTTCCTCGACGGCGTCGTCGCCGACCGGAAGCTTTTGCTCGAAGACGGCATGCACCCGAGCGCCGAAGGTATCGAGCGCATGGTCGAGAATGCGCTGCCGACGGTGGAGAAAGCAATTGCGACCAAGTGAACTGTACAATGCGACGTTGCAACACACCACGTGTAGCAACGAAACAGCAAGTGCTGAACAAACCACTTGCCGAGCGCCGCGATCGATGATTCGCTGAGGCTACGGATTGCGATTCGAGGAAGGGAGCCTGGCCATGCCGCGACTTTTCACCGCCCTCGAGATTCCGCGTGACGCCGCACTATCGTTGTCCCTGCTCAGGGGCGGCCTGTCGGGCGCTCGCTGGATCGATGTCGAGAACTACCACCTCACCTTGCGTTTCTTCGGCGATATCGAAGGCCATGTCGCCGACGAGATCGTCGATGCGCTCGACCGTGTCGACCGCGCCGGTTTTTCGCTCACGCTGTCGGGGGTCGGAGCCTTCGGACAGAAAAAGCCGCATGCGGTCTGGGCGGGCGTCATGCCGTCACCGGGCCTGAATGCTCTGCAGGCCGAAATCGAGCGCATCAGCAAGCGCCTCGGTCTGCCGATTGATCCGCGCAAGTTCACTCCGCATGTCACGCTGGCTCGGCTGAGGAACACCAGCCCGCTCGACGTCGCGCACTACCTGTCGGCGCGCGGCAACTTCGCCACCCTGCCCTTCCGTGTCGGCCGCTTCGTCTTGATGTCGTCGCGCGACTCGGTCGGCGGCGGTCCCTACATCGTCGAGGAGGCGTGGCCGCTCAATGGCACGGACGCTCGCGCGGCGAGCCGTTCGGCAAGCGCCTCCGAGGCCTCGCGGATCATGCGGTAGACCGCAACGAACCCGTCTTCACCGCCGTAATAGGGATCGGGCACGTCTTGTGCCCGGCCTGTGGCGTGACCCAGGAAAAGCGCAACCCGCCCACTGCCCTGTTGCGGTGCGAGCGCGTTGAGGTCGTCGACATTCGAGCGGTCCATGCCGAGGATGAGGTCGAAGCTGTCGAAATCGCTGGCCACAACCTTGCGCGCCTGCTGCGCCGATATGTCGATGCCGTGCAGTGCGGCGATATCGATCGAGCGCGGATCGGGCGCCGAGCCGGCGTGCCAGCCGCCGGTTCCGGCGGAATCGATCGTGTAAGCGTCTTCCAGGCCGCGTTCGGCAAGTACGGCGCGAAACACGCCCTCGGCCAGCGGCGAACGGCAAATATTGCCAAGGCAGACGAAGAGGATGGATTTTACCGGCTTCTCGCTCATCGTTCCCGCGCTATGCTGGTGAGGGGGGACTTCGATTACCACGGGAGCGTGAAATGGCCAGAGAGAAACTTGAACCCGCCGAACTGAAACGAGCCCTTGAGGAGCTCGGTGGCTGGACGCTAGCCGCCGATGGGCTGTCGATGTCGCGCAGCTTCGTGTTCAAGAATTTCAGCGAGGCCTTCGCCTTCATGACCCGCGTGGCACTTGTCGCCGAGAAGATGGACCATCATCCCGACTGGTCCAACGTCTACAAGACCGTCGACGTCAAGTTGAACACCCATGACGCCGGCGGGCTGACCGAACTCGACTTCAAGTTGGCAAAGCGCATGAACAGCTATTTCGGTTCCTGAGGGCGGCATCTTGCAGCGCGGCCTCGACTTTCCCACATCCATGGCAAATAGGTTCGGACAAAGGAGACTGTCTGGATGGTGAAAATCCCTGGCTTTGACGGCTTCCGCGGCGGCACCAACGATGCTGCGCCAAGCGAGGAAGAAGTGCGCGAAAAGTTCTGGCGCACCGCCAAGCGCGCCGCGCGTCATGTGCCGTTCATGGAAGAAGTCGTTGCGGCCTATTATTGCGCCATGGACAAACAGACCCCGCTCCGTGCCAAGGGCATCCTTTTGGCAGCGCTCGGCTATTTCATCCTGCCTGTCGACACTATCCCCGACGTCATCCTCGGCCTCGGCTTCACCGACGACATCGCCGTGTTGACGGCAGCGATCACCGCGGTGCGCGCGCACATGACTCCCGCGCACCGGCTTGCCGCCAGGGAAGCGCTGTCGCAGGACTGGTAAGGCATGGGCCGGCCTGTTTCACCCTGAAACGAAAAGTCAAACTGTTGCCGTTTTCGTGGTTTTCAACCGTATCAGGGACAAGTTGCCTGTTTTTCGACAGGCAGTTAGGCGGGGTTCCACATGGCGGCGTGTCCTTTGTGCAAGGACATTCACCCTTTGGTAACCCAGATTAAATCAAAATGAAGCGAACGGGCGGGCGCGCAGTCGGCCTGCCCCGCTCCATTTTAGGTACAGGAAAAGCGATGCGCGGTTTGATAGCTACAATTTCGGGTCTGGTGCTTGCCGTGTCGGCAATGCCGGCGCTCGCCCAGTCGGCGACCAAGATCGGTCAGCACAACGCCTGGGGCACCTACAGCTACCAGGCACAGAACGGCAAGGTTTGTTACGTGCTGACGGTGCCGACCGACAAGCAGCCGCCGACGCTCGACCATGGCGACATGTTCTTCTTCGTCAGCCAGCGCCCGGGCCAGAAGGTCTCGTTCGAGCCGCAGTTCATCGCCGGCTACAATTTCCAGGAAAACTCCAAGGTCTCCGTGACCATCGGTGACAAGTCGTTTTCGATGTTCACCAAGGGCAAGTCCGCCTGGGTCGAGAACGCTGCGGAAGAGCCGGCCCTGATTGCTGCCATGCGCGGTGGTTCGGACATGAAGGTGGCGGCCAAATCGGGCCGCGGCAACCCCACCACCTATGTCTTCTCGCTCAAGGGCATTTCAGCCGCGCTCGGCTCGATCGCCACCTGCAAGTAAGAACCGCAAAACAAGCGGATCCACGAGAGCCGGGCAACAAATGCCCGGCTTTTTCATTTTGGGGGAACGAGTTGAAGGTCATCGACGGCACCCGGACGCATCTCGATGCCGCAGCATCGATCTGGGCGCGAGCTACCGCCGCCCGAGACAATGACGACGATCCGGCGACGCTCGAGGAGGCGCGGCCGGTCATCGAGAGGGTGCTCGGGCCTGACGCGCTGCTGCTGGTGTCCGAGACCGCTGCGCCGGGGCGGCTTCCACGAGGTTCGCCTATCTGTCTATGCCGACAACGAGCGCGCCGTGCGGCTCTACGAGCGCATGGGCTGGCATGCCGACGGAGTGCCGGTGCCGCACGCCCGCACCGGCCGGTTGGAAAAGCGCTATGTGTTGCCCCTGGCCTGAAAGGCTCAAGAAACTGTCGGCCCGCGCGACAGCAACATCAGCCCTTCGACCCATTGCGGCGCGATCAGCCAGATCGCCAATGCGGTGACGGCGACCGCCTGTAGCAACACGATGCCATAGAGACGCGACCGGAACGGCTCCTTGCGCGTCTTGTGCCTGAACAAATGCTGGGCCGCGACCGCACCGAGACTGCCGCCGGCAAAGGCGAGCCAGAGCAGGGTTTTTTCGGGGATTCGCCGCGCCCCATTGCGTGCACATCGCTTGTCGAGCCAGAAAGCGGCGAACGCAGCGCCGTTGACGGCGAGCACCACCATGACGATATGGAAGATGTTGCTCATCGGCCCAGCATCCCGGCCAATGCCTAACAGAGTGCAAAGCTGCGGCACAAATGCATGGCCGCCAAAACGTGACGCGGCGACAGACCTGTGATATGTCGCCCCAAAATCCTACATTTGCCGCGATATGAACCTAGCTGAGCCCGAATGACCCTTTCGCTCGACCTCACCACCGATGCTACCCGAGACGCGCTGCGCGCCCGCGCGGCTGCGCCCGTCAAGGAGTCGCTGATCGGCCTCACCCGCGAGGAGCTTGCCGAAGCCCTGATCACCTCCGGCATCGTTCCCGAGCGCCAGGCCAGGATGCGCGTCCAGCAACTCTGGCACTGGCTTTACGTCCGCGGCGTCTCCGACTTCGCCGACATGTTCAACATCTCCAAGGACCTGCGCGCCGAACTGGCCAAGCACTTCAACATCGCGCGCCCCGAGATCGTCGAGGAGCAGATTTCCTCCGACGGCACGCGCAAGTGGCTGTTTAGGTTTCCGCCGCGTGGCGCCGGTCGCCCTGTGGAGATCGAGACCGTCTACATTCCCGAGGAAGGCCGCGGCACGCTGTGCATCTCGTCCCAGGTCGGCTGCACGCTGACCTGCTCGTTCTGCCACACCGGCACGCAGAAGCTGGTGCGCAACCTGACTGCGGAAGAAATCCTGACGCAGCTGATGACCGCGCGCGACCGGCTGGGCGACTTCCCCGACCGCAACACGCCCGACGGCGCGATCGTGCCGGCCGAGGGCCGCAAGATCTCCAACATCGTCATGATGGGCATGGGCGAGCCGCTCTACAATTTCGAGGCGGTGAAGAAGGCGCTGCTGATCGCTTCCGACGGCGACGGCCTTTCCTTGTCCAAGCGCCGCATCACGCTGTCGACCTCGGGCGTGGTGCCGGAAATCTTCCGCACCGGCGAGGAAATCGGCGTCATGCTGGCGATCTCGCTGCACGCCACCAACGACGATTTGCGCGACCTGCTCGTGCCGATCAACAAGAAGTACCCGCTCAAGGAGCTGATCGAGGCCTGCCGCGCCTATCCCGGCCTGTCGAACGCGCGCCGCATCACCTTCGAATATGTGATGCTCAAGGACGTCAACGACTCCCTCGAGGATGCCAAGGCGCTGGTCAAGCTGTTGCGCGGCGTTCCCGCCAAGATCAACCTGATCCCGTTCAACCCGTGGCCCGGCACCAATTACCAGTGCTCGGACTGGGAGCAGATCGAAAAGTTCGCCGACTACATCAACAATGCCGGCTACGCCTCGCCGATCCGCACCCCGCGCGGCCGCGACATCCTCGCCGCCTGCGGCCAGCTCAAGTCGGAATCCGAGCGCATGAAAAAGACCGAGCGCCTGGCGCTCGAGGCGATGATGATCGCTGGACACGGCGAGGCGTGAACCGCTTCCTGCTCTACCTCGGCAAATTCGCGCACATGGTGCTGGGCTATCTCGCGGCGGCGCTTGCCGCCGGCGCCTTCCTGAGCGTGGTTTTCCTTGGAGCGACAAGGCTCGCGACGCTTGACATGCCGCCCGAAGTCATCAGCGGATCGATGATCTTTTCGATACCCTTCACCGCGCTTGTCGTCGCGTATTTCGCCTTCATACCAGCGATCGTGGTCATGGTGCTCGCCGAACTGCTGGGCAAGCGCGACTGGCTGTTCTACACACTGGCCGGCGGGTTTGTCGGCCTGGTGTTGGACGGCCTCGCCTACCAGGGTGGCAACCCGGATTTCGCCTACATGGCCCCGCTGGTGCCGGTTTCCATCATCGGGGCTGGCCTCGTCGGCGGCATAGCCTACTGGTTCGTCACCGGCCGCTTTGCCGGGACGTTGCGCCCTACTTCGCCTGCGCCGTAAGGATCTTCAGCGCGAAGGCCGAAAACACACCTGCAAACAGGTAATCGACGACGCGCGTCACGCGCGGGCTCTTCTTGAGCAGGCCGGCGAACTTGTCGGCGGCAATCACCATGGGTGCCGTGATCGGCAGCGACAGGATGATGAACATCGCGCCGAGGAAGAACAGCTTTCCCGGTGCATTGGTGTCGTGCGCGGAAACGAACTGCGGCAGGAAAGTCATGAAGAACAGGATGATCTTCGGGTTGAGCAGGTTGATGCCAAGCCCGGTCGCCCAGTTCTGGAACGTCGAGCGCGGCTCGCGCTTGGCGGTGTCGGGAGAAAAGGCCGAACCCTTGGTAACCGCCTGGAAGGCAAGCCAGACGAGATAGCCCGCACCGGCGATCTTGAGCGCCATGAAGGCTTGCGGCGAAGCGACGATCAGCGCCGACAGCCCGAGCGCCACGAGCGTGGTGTGGAAGACGATGCCCGTCATCGCACCGGCCATGCAGGCAAAGCCCGCCTTGCGGCCTTCCGACAGCGCCCGGCCGACAAACAAGGTCATGTCGGGACCAGGCGTGATCGCGATGATGAAGGTCGCGATCGCAAACTGGATGATGGTCGACCAATCGGGAATGAAGGACATTGTCGGGCCACCGGTTGCGCCTGAAAGGCAAGGGTTGTCAGGATTTCCGGCAGAAGACCTACCCGCACCATTTCGGCGCTTCAACCGGAAAGTTGCGGTCCAGGAAGCCGCCGGACCTCTCGATCCGGCGGCTTGATGGCTCAGCTCGCGAAGTAGTTTTGCGTGCCGTGGGCTTCGATCGCCTCGCCGAGACGCGCGAGCGCATGCACGTAGGCTGCGGTACGCACTGACACGTCCTTGGCCTTGGCAACGTCCCAGATGGCACGGCCCTCGCGTTCCATGATGGTGCGCAGGCGGTCGTGGATCTCGTCGATCGCCCAGTAATAGCCCTGACGGTTCTGTACCCACTCGAAGTAGGAGACGGTGACGCCGCCGGCATTGGCCAGGATGTCGGGCAGGACGACGATTCCCTTTTTCTCCAAAACCTCGTCCGCTTCCGCGGTGACCGGGCCGTTGGCCAGTTCGAGCACGATGCGTGCCCTGACCTGGTCGGCATTGTCGATGCGGATCATGTTCTCCAGCGCCGACGGCACCAGAATGTCACACTCGACGCCCAGCAGCGCATCGCCGTAGAGCAATTCATGGCCGGCGTGGCCAGCTGTCGTGGTGACCGAGCGGCCGCTGTCCTTGGCGACGAACAGCCGGTCTAGGTCGAGCCCGCCAGCAGCCTTCACGGCACCTTCGGAGTCGGAAACCGCGACGATCTTGTGACCGTCCGAGGCGAGCAGGCGTGCAATGTGCTGGCCGGCGTTGCCGAAGCCCTGCACGGCGATGCGCAGGCTGCCCTTGAGGCCGAGTTCTTCGGCAAGGTGACGCACGAGGTAGTAGCCGCCGCGCGCGGTGGCGTCGCCACGGCCGAGCGAACCGCCCAGTGCCAGCGGCTTGCCGGTGATGACGGCGGGCGAGGCCTGGCCGACGATCTGGGCATACTCATCGGCCATCCAGCCCATGATCATCGAATTGGTGTAGACGTCTGGTGCGGGGATGTCGCGGTCGGGACCGATGATACGGGCAAACGCCTGGATGTAGGCGCGCGACAAACGCTCCAGCTCCGCCTTGGACAGCTTGCGCGGGTCGACCTGCACGGCACCCTTGCCGCCGCCATAGGGCAGGTTCATCACGGCGCACTTGAAGGTCATCCAGAAGGCCAGCATCTCGACCTCGTCGGCCGTCGACTCCGGATGAAAGCGGATGCCGCCCTTGGTCGGTCCGCGCGTGTCGTCGTAGCGGCAGCGCCAGGCGATGAAGGATTTGCGCGATCCGTCGTCCATGCGGATCATCAGACGGGCCTTGGTGGTCTCGCGGGCAAATTTCAGTTTCTCGATAACGTCAGCATCGACGTTCAGGTGTTTTGCCGCCTCATCAAGGCGCACGAGTGCATGATCGAGAAGACTGACTTCTGACATATAAAACTTCCTAACCTGATCAATGAAATTGCAGTTCGGCGAGCGACTGAAAAATCGCCTGCGGTGGCCTGCACAAATTTTGATCAGAACTCAATGCCGTACAAAGACGCAGGCTGCCGCAAGGTCATCTGCCTCGAGCATCGGAGCGCCCGATCAGCCGAAAATTCCGTGCATTTTCGGGGCCCGTGTCATTTCCCGCGCCCTAGTGGTCCAGGCGAGGATTCCTGTTGGTCCTGGACACGCGGCCGAAGCGGATTTGCGGCGCCGGTCCAAGGCTCGCCTCAACGGACAGGTTGACTTGCCTGACACTTCAACCTTCAACTACCGCCGCAGACAGGAGTAGGTAATGCAGGCAGTTTTCGACGGCCACAACGACGTGCTTTATCGGTTGTGGAACAACGCCGCCAAGGGCGCCGACCCGGTCGCGGAGTTCATCGAAGGCACCAAGCAGGGCCATATCGACATGCTCCGCGCCCAAAAGGGCGGTCTCGTCGGCGGATTGTGCGCGATCTATATCACCTCCGCCAACATGCCCGACGAAGCGCGCGACGAAAACGGCCACTATGCCATTCCGTTGTGCAAGCCGCTCGAACGCGCGCCTTCCCTCGACATTGCCCTCGACATGGCTTCGATTGCCTTCAGGATCGAGCGCGCCGGCGGCTGGAAGATCTGCCGCAACGGTGCTGACATCGACGCCGCGCGGGCCGAAGGCAAGTTCGCCGCCGTGCTGCATATGGAAGGCTGCGAGGCGATCGACGCCGATCTTGCAGCGCTCGACGTGTTCTACGCCGCCGGCCTGCGCTCGCTCGGCCCGGTGTGGAGCCGCAACACCGTCTTCGGCCATGGCGTTCCATTTGCCTTTCCTTCAAGCCCCGACACCGGCCCCGGCCTGACCGAAGCCGGCAAACGGCTGGTCAAGGAATGCAATCGCATCGGCATCGCGATCGACCTCGCCCATATCACCGAAAAGGGCTTCTGGGACGTCGCCAAGCTCTCGGACCAGCCGCTGATCGTCAGCCATTCCAACGCCCATGCGATCACGCCGATCAGCCGCAACCTGACCGACAAGCAGCTCGCCGCGGTGCGCGAAAGCAACGGCCTGGTCGGGCTGAACTTCGCCGTCACCATGCTGCGCGAGGATGGCGCAAAGAGCGTCGACACCCCGCTCTCCGACATGATCCGCCACATCGATTATCTCGTCGAGCATGTCGGCATCGACGGCGTGGCGCTGGGCTCTGACTTCGACGGCGCCACCGTGCCAGGCGAAATCGGCGACGCCGCCGGCCTGCAGAAGCTCGTTGCCGCTCTTGGGAACGCTGGATATGGTGACGCCGATCTGGCGAAAATCTGCCGTGGCAACTGGCTGAGGGTCTTGCGCTCGGCGTGGCACGAAACGGCGGTCTAACAACAAACTATCGTCAACTTGGGGAACTGAAAAAATGATGATCGGTAAAATGAACGGGCATTTCCGCCTGATGCTTGCAGGCGCCGCTTTGTCGGCAATGGTCTTTGCGGCACCCGCGCTTGCGGCGACGCCGGCCGACACACTGGTCCAGGCCTGGGCCATCGACGACACCATCACGCTCGACCCGGCTGAATCGTTCGAGCTGAGCCCGGCCGAATTTCTCGGCAATGCCTATGACATGCTGGTACGCCTCGACATCAGCGACACCACCAAGGTACGTCCAGGCGTCGCCGAGAGCTGGACCGTGTCCGATGACGGCCTGACCTACACCTTCAAGCTCAAGCCCGGCCTGAAGTTCGCGTCCGGCAACCCGATCACCGCCAAGGACGTCGCCTGGTCGTTCGAGCGCGTCGTCAAGCTCGACAAGAGCCCTGCCTTCATCCTCACCCAGTTCGGCCTGACCAAGGACAACGTCACCGAAAAGGCCAAGGCCGTCGACGACGGCACCTTCGTCTTCACCGTCGACAAGTCCTACGCGCCGTCCTTCGTGCTCAACTGCCTGACTGCCACCGTCGGTGCCGTGATGGACAGCAAACTGGTGCTGGAGCATGTAGCCCCGGTCACTCCGACCGACGAGTACAAGTTCGACAACGATTTCGGCAATGGCTGGCTGAAGACCGGCTATGCCGGCTCGGGTCCGTTCAAGATCCGCGACTGGCGCGCCAATGAAATCCTCGTGCTTGAGCGCAACGACAACTACTATGGCGACAAGCCGGCTCTGGCCCGCGTCATCTATCGCCATGTCAAGGAAAGCGCTACCCAGCGCCTGATGCTCGAAGCCGGTGACATCGACGTCGCCCGCAATCTCGAGCCGGGCGACCTGGAAGCTATTTCCAAGAAGGCCGACCTGACCACCACCAGCGCGCCCAAGGGCACGGTCTACTACATCAGCCTTAACCAGAAGAACGAGAACCTTGCCAAGCCGGAAGTTCGCCAGGCGCTGAAGTACCTGGTCGACTACGACGCGATCGGCTCGACGCTGATCAAGGGCATTGGCGAGATCCGACAGACCTACCAGGCCAAGGGCGTGCTCGGTGCGCTCGACTCCAACCCGTTTACCTTCGATGTCGCCAAGGCCAAGGAACTGCTGGAGAAGGCCGGCCTGAAGGACGGCTTTACCGTCACCATGGACGTGCGCAACACCCAGCCGGTGACAGGCATCGCCGAATCCTTCCAGCAGACCGTCGGCCAGGCCGGCATCAAGCTGGAGATCATTCCCGGCGACGGCAAGCAGACGCTGACCAAGTACCGCGCCCGCAACCACGACATGTATATCGGCCAGTGGGGCATGGATTACTGGGATCCGAACTCCAACGCCGAGACCTTCACCTCCAACCCCAACAACGCCGACGACGGCACGGTGAAGACGCTGGCCTGGCGCAACGCCTGGGACGTTCCGGAGCTGACCGAAAAGACCAAGGCGGCCCTCCTGGAGCGCGACAACGACAAGCGCGCCACGATGTACAAGGAGCTGCAGCAGGCGGCGCTCGACACCAGCCCGTTCCTGCTGATCTTCCAGCAGACCGAGGTTGCCGGCCTGCGCGGCAACGTCAAGAACTACAAGCTGGGGCCGAATTTCGACTCCAACTTCGTCGCCCCCGTGACCAAGGAATGATCCTTTGCAGCGCAGCGCGCCCTCAGGGGCGCGCAACGCGACGCTGTAACCATTCGGAACTGCGCATGACCTCCAGCCATAGGGGTTGCGCGCAAAAGGATCTGACCATTGAGCACTGCTGACACACAGACGCCGGCGAGGCGCGCCAACAAGCGCGCCTCCGCCATTCTCAAGGCGATCGCCAGTTTCGTGGTGATCGTGGGCACCACCTATCTCGGCCTTTTGGCGGTGACCTTCTTCATCGGCCGGGTCGTGCCAATCGACCCCGTGCTCGCCATCGTCGGCGACCGGGCGCCGGCCCACGTCGTCGAGCGCACGCGCGAAGAGATGGGGTTCAACCTGCCCTACTACCATCAGTTCTATCTCTACGTGAAAGGCGTGCTGTCGGGCGATTTCGGCACCTCCGTGCTGACCACCAACCCCGTCATGGCCGACATCCGCCGCGTCTTCCCGGCGACGATGGAACTCGCCACCGTCGGCACGATCATCGGAGCGGCCCTCGGCATCCCGCTCGGCGTGCTTGCCGCCGTCAAGCGCGGCAGCCTCGCCGACCAGATCGTCCGCATCATCGGCCTGATCGGCTACTCGGTGCCTATCTTCTGGCTCGGCCTGCTCGCGCTTCTGGTGTTCTACGCCCGCCTCGGCTGGACCGCCGGCCCCGGCCGCATCGACGTGGTGTTCGAATACACCTTCACGCCGATCACCGGCTTCTTCCTGCTCGACGCGGTGCTCAACCGCGACAGGGCTGCCTTCAAGGACATCTTCGCCCACATCATCCTGCCGGCCTCGCTGCTCGGCTACTTCTCGCTCGCCTATATCAGCCGCATGACGCGCTCCTTCATGCTCAACGAGCTGAGCCAGGAATACATCGTTGCAGCCCGGGCCAAGGGCCTGTCGGAAACGCGCATCATCTGGGGTCATGCGCTGCGCAACGCCGCCGTGCCGCTGGTCACCGTGATCGCGCTGTCTTATGCCGGCTTGCTCGAAGGCTCGGTGCTGACCGAAACCGTCTTCGCCTGGCCCGGGCTCGGCCTCTACATCACCAACTCGCTGCAGAACGCCGACATGAACGCGGTGTTGGGAGGCACGATCGTCATCGGTTCGGTGTTCATCGCGCTCAACCTGCTCTCCGACCTGCTCTATCGCCTGCTCGACCCAAGGACGCGTATACGATGAGCGACGCTGTTATGACCCGCCGCGAATGGCTTTTGACCGACAGGCCGCAGTCGCGCCTGCAGGCCCGGCTTGGCCGCGCCTATCTGACCTGGAGCCGCTTTGCCGCAAACAAGCTGGCCGTCATCGGCCTCGGCATCATCATTCTCCTGCTCTTCGTCGCCGCCTTCGCGCCGCTTCTCTCGCCATACTCGCCCTATATCGGTGACCTGAAGAACGCCCGCCTGCTGCCGCCGAGTTCCACCAACTGGCTCGGCACGGACGACCAGGGGCGCGACATCCTCTCACGCCTGATCTACGGCTCGCGCCTGACCTTGCAGGTCATCGTGCTGGTGGCGATCATCGCAGCGCCCATCGGCCTGCTTGTGGGCACGGCGGCCGGTTACGCCGGTGGCTGGATCGATGCTGTGCTGATGCGCATCACCGACATTTTCCTCGCCTTTCCCAAGCTTGTGCTGGCGCTCGCCTTTGTCGCCGCGCTCGGGCCTGGTATCGAAAACGCCATCATCGCCATCGCGCTGACGTCGTGGCCGCCCTACGCCCGCATCGCGCGTGCCGAAACGCTGACTGTTCGCAACTCCGACTACATCGCAGCCGTCAAGCTGATGGGCGCCTCGCCGATGCGCATCGTCTTGCGCCACATCATGCCCTTGTGCATCTCCTCGCTGATCGTGCGCGTCACGCTGGACATGGCCGGCATCATCCTGACCGCCGCGGGCCTTGGCTTCCTCGGCCTCGGCGCCCAGCCGCCGCTGCCGGAATGGGGTGCCATGATCGCCTCGGGGCGCCGCTTCATCCTTGACCAGTGGTGGGTGGCAGCCGCCCCCGGCGCCGCCATCCTCATCGTCAGCCTCGGCTTCAACCTGCTCGGCGACGGCCTGCGCGACGCACTCGACACACGCAGCGGTGGCCAATGAACACGTTGCTGCATGTCGACGACCTGCGCGTCTCGTTCCCAACCCGTACCGGCGTTGTCGAGGCGGTGCGCGGCGTATCCTTTTCGCTTGGCCAGGAGCGGCTCGGCATCGTCGGCGAGTCCGGCTCCGGCAAGTCGCAAACCGGCCGCGCCATCATGGGGCTGACGCCGCAACAGGCCGAGATCAGGGCGAAGCGGCTCGAATTCAGCGGTATCGATCTTTTGAAGGCGTCGCCGGCCGAGCGCCGGGCGCTGCGGGGCAACCGCGTCGCCATGATCCTGCAGGACCCGAAATATTCGCTCGATCCTGTCATGACCATCGGCCGCCAGATACTGGAGACGCTGCGCACCCATGAGAAGATCGGCAAGTCGGAGGCGCGCGAACGCGCGCTCGACATGCTTGCGGCCGTGCAGATCCGCGATCCGAAGCGCGTCTACGACCTCTACCCGCACGAGGTTTCGGGTGGCATGGGCCAGCGCGCCATGATCGCCATGATGCTGATTGCCGGCCCCGAACTTCTGATCGCCGACGAACCGACCTCGGCGCTGGACGTCACCGTCCAGCTCGACATATTGCGCATCCTCGACCGGCTGGTCATCGACCGCGGCATGGGGCTGATCTTCATCTCGCACGACCTGCGCCTGGTCTCGACCTTCTGCGACCGGGTGATCGTCATGTATGCCGGCAAGATCGTCGAGGAGCTCAAGGCCTCGGAACTGTCCCGCGCCAAGCATCCCTATACGCAAGGCCTGCTCAACTGCATGCCCAAGATCGGCACGAGCCGGCACCCGCTGCCCGTGCTCGACCGCCAGCCGGAGTGGCTGCTGTGACCCCTGCCCTTTCCATCGACCGCCTGCGCGTCGTCTATGACGACTTCATCGCGCTCAAGGATGTCAGCCTGACCGTCGACAAGGGCGAGTCCTTCGGCCTCGTCGGCGAATCCGGTTCCGGCAAGTCGACGCTGCTGCGCGCCGTCGCGGGCCTGGCACCTGTCACCTCGGGAACCATCGACGTCGGCGCCAAGCGCCTGGGCAAGACCCGCGACAAGGAATTCTATCGCCAGGTGCAGATGGTGTTCCAGGACCCCTATGGTTCCCTGCACCCGCGCCAGACGGTCGACCGGCTGCTGCTCGAACCGCTCGACATCCATGGCTTTGCCGACACCGAAAAGCGCATCCAGCGCGCGCTCGACGAGGTCGGCCTCGGCTCCGGCTTCCGCTTCCGCTATTCGCACCAGCTCTCCGGCGGCCAGCGCCAGCGCGTAGCGATTGCCCGTGCGCTGATCCTCGAACCCTCGGTGCTTTTGCTCGACGAGCCGACGTCGGCGCTCGACGCCTCGGTGCAGGCCGAGGTGCTGAACCTGCTCGAACAGGTGCGCCGCGACCGCAATCTTACCTTCGTCATGGTCAGCCACGACCTCGGCGTCATCACCCATATGTGCGAGCGGCTAATGGTGATGCAAACCGGCGCGGAGGTCGAGCGGCTCGAAGCCAGCGATCTTGCCAGCCGCAATGTCACCAAGGACTATACGCGCAATCTGCTTGTCGCCAGCGAGGGGTTCGTCCGCGAGCCCTGAGCCAAGGCTATCGCTTGCCTGTTGCCCCGTGTCCCTGCACATTGCGCCCAGTTGCAACCCGCATCATCAGGTATCCGCCATGCTACTCCGCATCGATCCACTGCTCAGCCCCGATGTGCTCTACGCGCTGCGCTCGATGGGACATGGCGATGACCTGATCATTGCCGACGCCAATTTCCCGGCCGAAGCGATCTCGCGCCAGACAGTGTTCGGCCGCCCGCTGCGCATCGACGCCGACATCGTCCGGGTGATGAAGGCGGTGCTTTCGGTGATGCCTGTCGACACCTTTGTCGACGACGCCTTCGGCCGCATGGAAGTCGTCGGCAATCCCGACGAGATCCCCGACGTCCAGCGCGAGGTCGGCAAGCTGATCGACGGCACGGGCACCAAGATGGTCGGCATCGAGCGCTTCGCCTTCTACGAGCGCGCCAAGAAAGCATACGCCGTCATCCAGACCCAGGAACGCCGCTTCTACGCCGACTTCGCCGTCCGCAAGGGTGTCGTCCCGCCGGATGCTTGATGGCGCTCCGCCTGAGCTGCGATCCTGAATTCAGGCTCGGCACCTCCTTCTGAAGCGAACAGCCGCCCCTCATCCCTCTGCCGGGACCTTCTCCCCGTTTTTCACGGGGAGAGGGTAAGGGTGAGGGGCGGCGCTAAGCTTCAAAGTCCCCCTCCCCCTTGTGGGGAGGGATTAGGGTTGGGGGTATTCCCAAGCGCCAGCGTCTGCGCCTACGACAGCGACAGCTTCGCCGCCACGTCCTTGAGCAATACAAGCGTCTGGTCGATATCGGCCTGTGCGTCGTCCAGCCGCTGGATGTACGGACAGGTCAGCACCGCGATGGCATAGCCATCTGGCGACAGGATCGGCACGGAGATGTCGTCGACGCCTCTGATCTGCTGGCTTTCGCCGATGCGGTGGCCGGCCTTGCGATAGCCTTCGAGCACCGGCTCGAGCTTGGCCCGGGCGATTGCCAGCTTCGTTCCCTCCCAGCGTATCGTCGCTTCCGCCCGGGAGTGCTCATCCTGGAAAGCGAGCAAGGTCTGGCCCGAGCCGGTCGCCAAAAGGTCGATATGCGCGCCGATCCTGATGCCGAATTCCCAATTGCCTGGGCAACTGGCATGCGCAACCACGAGGGCAGCACCGCCTTCCGGAACCACCAGATGGCACGATTGCCCCGCGTCGCTGGCAAATCCGTCCATCAGCGGCAAGGCGCGCGCGACGAGCCTGCGCACCGGAGGATGCCTGTGCGCCAGCACGAACAGCTTCATCGTCAGGGCGTAGCGGTCGCCTTCGGGTGAGCGGCTGACATAGTCGCGCGCCACCAGCCGTTCGAGCATGCGGTAGACCTCGCTCGGACCGCGCCCCATCGCCTTGACGATTTCGGCGCGCGTCAACCCGCCCGGCTGCTCGGACAGCAGTTCCAGTATATCGAGCCCCTTGTCGAGCGCCGGCGCCCGGTAGCGCTCGTCCTTGTCCTGGTCATTTGCGGCGTAGGCGGGCCGTTTGGGCATCGCTCGAAATCCTCCCGGTCGACCGCCTCACATTTCCCGTTGCAAGGTCGGTTCATTTATGAATAGTATGTTCGTATATAGACAGACGCAAGCAGTTTGCTGGGAGGAGGCAACGGTTATGCGATTGAGCGGGAAACGCATCTTCATTTCCGCCGCCGCCCAGGGCATCGGCCGCGCCAGTGCACTGGCCTGCGCCAAAGAGGGCGCACACGTCATTGCGACCGACATTAACGACCAGGCGCTGGCGGCACTTGCCGCTGAAAGCAGCCGCATCGAGACTCATCGTCTGGATGTGCGCGACGGCGCGGCCGTTGCCGCCTTCGCCAAGCAGCAGCCAGCGCTCGACGGGCTCTTCAACTGCGCCGGCTTCGTGCACAACGGCACCATTTTGGACTGCAGCGACGAAGACTGGGATTTCAGCTTCGACCTCAACGTCAAGAGCATGTACCGCACCACAAAGGCCTTCCTGCCCGGCATGCTGGAGCAGGCGGAAAAGACCGGTGGCGTCGCCATTCTCAACATGGCCTCGATGGCGTCCTCGATCAAAGGCTTCCCCAACCGCTTGCTCTATGGCGCGACCAAGGCTGCGGTGATCGGCTTCACCAAGGGCATGGCCGCCGACTATGTCCGCCGCGGCATCCGCTGCAATGCGCTGTGTCCCGGCACCGTCGACACGCCGTCGCTGCGTGGCCGCATCGCCTCTGCCGCCGATCCGGTACAGGCGGAGAAGGACTTCATCGCCCGCCAGCCGATCGGCCGGCTGGCCACCGTCGACGATATCGCACCGCTGGTGGTCTATTTGTTGTCCGATGAATCCCGCTTCGTCACCGGCCAGGCAGTCCTGGTCGACGGCGGCGTCACCATCTAGGCGAGGCGGCGGCCATGATCGAAAGGATCGACGGCCACTGTCACTACTGGACGCTCCGGCGCGGCGACTATGGCTGGCTGACGCCGGATGCCGCCCATCTCGCGCCGATCTATCGCGACTTTGGCGCCGCCGACATGCGGCCCCTCGCCGACACGGCTGGCATAGGCCAGCGCATCCTTGTCCAGGCGGCCCCGACCGAGGCGGAAACACAGTTCCTGCTTGATCAGGGACACGAAGACAAAGCAGTTGCGGGCGTTGTCGGCTGGGTCGATCTGTCGGCCGCCGAAAGCGTGGCGTCATTGGAGCACCTGGCGAAAGACCCGCTGCTCAAGGGCGTGCGGCCGATGCTGCAGGACCTCGAAGATCCCGACTGGATCGCCACCCGCCCGCACCCGGAAGCGATCGCCGCGCTGAAGCGGCTTGGCCTGCGCTTCGACGCGCTGGTCATGCCCCAGCATCTCGCGGCACTGAAGCGTTTCGTCGATGCGAACCCCGACCTTCCGGTCATCATCGACCATGCTGCCAAACCCGCGCTTGCGGCTGAAGCCAATGACCCCCGCCATGCCTTGTGGGAGACCGGCATGGCCGCCCTCGCCCGGCACCCGCAAGTGCACTGCAAGCTTTCCGGCCTGCTCACCGAACTGCCCGCCGAGCTTCGCTCCACGCCTGAAAAAGCCGTAGCGGCGCTGAGGCCAACCGTCGAGAAGCTGCTGGCGTGGTTCGGTCCCCGCCGCATCGTCTGGGGATCAGACTGGCCCGTCCTGACCCTGGCTGCAAGCTTCGGCTTCTGGATCGAGGTCACCGGCCTCCTGCTGGAAGGTCTAAGCGCGAACGAGCGGACGCAGATCCTGTCTGGGACGGCGGAACGCTTCTACGGTCTCGAAGGAGGACGCCCATGAACGCCCTCGTCGTCATGAAGGACATCGAGAAGTCGTTCCCCGGCGTGCGTGCGCTGCACAACGCCCAGCTCGAACTGCTGTCAGGCGAAGTCCATGCGCTGATGGGCGAAAACGGCGCTGGCAAGTCGACAATGATGAAGATCCTCGCCGGCATCTACCGGCGCGACGCCGGCGAAATCCTGCTCGACGGCAAGCCGGTCGAGATCAACTCGCCACGCCAGGCGCAGGAGCTCGGCATCGGCATCATCCATCAGGAACTCAACCTGATGCCGCATCTGACGGCGGCGCAGAACATGTTCATCGGCCGCGAGCCGCGCAAGGCCGCCGGCCTGCTGCTCGATGAAGGCAAGCTCAACGCCCAGGCCGCAGAGATCTTCGCCAGTATGCACTTGAAGCTCGATCCGCGCACGCTCGTCGGTGGCCTGACCATCGCCCGCCAGCAGATGGTCGAGATCGCGAAGGCGCTGTCCTACCGCTCGCGCGTGCTGATCATGGACGAGCCGACTGCCGCCTTGAACGACGCCGAGATCAACGAGCTGTTCGCCATCATCGCCCGCCTCAAGGCCGAGGGCGTCGGCATCGTCTACATTTCGCACAAGATGGATGAGCTGAAGCGCATTGCCGACCGCGTGACCGTCATGCGCGACGGCGAATACATCGGCACCGTGCCGGCCGAAACGACGCCGGTCGAAAAGATCATCTCGATGATGGTCGGCCGCGCCCTCACCGACGAGCGGCCCGATGTGCCGGATCATGAAAACTCCGAGGTCGTGCTGGCGGTCAGGAACCTCAATCGCGGCACGGTCATCCGCGATGTCAGCTTTTCCGTCCGCAAGGGCGAGATCCTCGGTTTCGCCGGCCTGATGGGGGCCGGCCGCACCGAGGTTGCGCGTGCCATCTTCGGCGCCGACCGGCGCGACAGTGGCGACATCTTCATGCACGGCAACAAGGTCGACATCCGCATGCCGCAGGACGCCGTGCGCGCCGGCATCGGCTACCTCTCCGAGGATCGCAAGCATTTCGGCCTCGCCACCGGCATGGACGTGCGCAACAATGTCGTTCTGGCCAGCCTTCGCCGCTTCACCGGTCCCGGCGGCCTGCTGAAGGAAGCCGCGATGCACGACGCGGCAAGCCGCTACATCGACCAGCTTGCGATCAAGACCCCGTCAGACCGGCAGGAAGTTCGCCTGCTCTCCGGTGGCAACCAGCAGAAGATCGTCATCGCCAAATGGCTGTTGCGCGATTGCGAGGTGCTGATCTTCGACGAGCCGACACGCGGCATCGATGTCGGCGCCAAGAACGAAATCTACAAGCTGCTGAACGCGCTTGCCCAGCAGGGCCGCGCCATCATCGTCATCTCGTCCGAGCTGCCCGAGGTTCTCAGGCTCAGCCACCGCATTGCGGTCATGTGCGAAGGCCGCCTGACCGGCGTCCTGCCCGGCGGCGCCAGCCAGGAAGAGATCATGCACCTCGCCACGCTGCGCGGCGACGCTGCGAACAACAACAAACATACCAAGCCGGCAAAGGGAGAGGCCAAATGAGTGCGACCGCATCGACCGGAACGATCTCGATCGGCTCGAAATTCTCCGGCGCTCACCGACTGCTCGCCTTTGCCAGCCTGATCGCGCTGATCGTCGTCTTCAGCCTTGCCTCGCCCAACTTCATGCAGACCTCCAACATCATCGCCATCCTGCAGGCGACGTCGGTCAATGGCGTGCTGGCAATCGCGGCGACGCTTGTGATCATAACGGGCGGCATCGACCTGTCGGTCGGCACGCTGATGACTTTTTGCGCGGTCGTCGCCGGCGTGGTGCTGACCTTCTGGGGCATGCCGCTCGGCCTCGGCGTGCTGGCCGCGATCCTCGCCGGTGCTGCCAGCGGCACCTTGTCCGGCACCTTCGTTGCCAAGCTCAAGATCCCGCCCTTCATCGCCACGCTCGGCATGATGCTGATCCTCAAGGGCCTGTCCCTCGTCATCTCAGGCACGCGCCCGATCTATTTCAACAACACGCCCGGCTTCACCCAGATCTCGCAAGGCTCGCTGATCGGCACCGTCATCCCCGGCCTGCCTATCCCCAACGGCGTGCTGATCCTGTTTCTGGTGGCGATTGCGACGAGCTTCATCCTCGAGCGCACCATTCTAGGCCGTTTCACCTTCGCGCTCGGATCGAACGAGGAGGCCGTGCGCCTTTCCGGCGTCAACACCGACCGCTGGAAGATTGCCGTCTACGCGCTTGCCGGCAGCATCTGCGGGGTCGCTGGCCTGCTGATCGCCTCGCGCCTCAACTCGGCCCAGCCGGCGCTTGGCCAGGGATACGAACTCGACGCCATCGCAGCGGTCGTCATCGGCGGCACCTCGCTGTCGGGTGGCCGCGGCACCATCATCGGCACGCTCATCGGCGCGCTCATCATCTCCGTGCTCGCCAACGGCCTGCGCATCCTTTCGGTCGCCCAGGAATGGCAGACCGTCGTCACCGGCTCGATCATCATTCTCGCCGTCTACACCGACATTCTGCGGCGCCGCAGGCTTTGAGGAAGGCTTGCTTCGCGCAGTGCATCGCCCTGCGCCAACACCAAGAAGAGAGCGAGAGCGCTCCCCGGCAACGATCAACCAAAGTTCAATCGGAGGAAACATGTTCACCAGACGCACAATGCTCGGCGCCCTAAGCGCCATGACGATCCTCGGCTACGGCTCGACCATGGCACTGGCCCAGGACAAGATGTACATCCCGCTGATCTCCAAGGGCTTCCAGCATCAGTTCTGGCAGGCCGTGAAGGCGGGTGCCGACAAGGCCGCCACCGATCTCGGCGTCACTGTCACCTTCGAAGGCCCGGATTCGGAAACGCAGGTCGACCGCCAGATCGACATGCTGGCCGCGGCGCTTGCCAAGAAGCCGGCGGCGATCGGTTTCGCGGCCCTCGACAGCCAGGCGGCGATCCCGCTGCTGCAGCAGGCCAAGGATGCCAAGATACCGGTCGTCGCCTTCGACTCCGGCGTCGACAGCGACATTCCGGTCGCCACCGCCTCGACCAACAACATCGCGGCCGCGTCCCTCGCCGCCGACAAGATGGCCGAACTGATCGGCGACGAAGGCAAGGTGGCGCTTGTCGTGCATGACCAGACCAGCCGCACCGGCGTCGACCGTCGCGACGGCTTCGTCAACCGCATGAAGGAAGCCCATCCCAAGATCGAGATCGTCGCCATCGAATATGGCGAGGGCGATCATCTCAAGTCGACCGAGATCACCAAGGCGATCCTGCAGGCCAATCCGGACCTCAAGGGCATGTTCGGTGCCAACGAAGGCTCGGCCATCGGCGTCGTCAACGGCGCCAAGGAACTGGGCCGTCAGCTGGTCATCATCGGCTACGATTCCGGCGCCCAGCAGAAGCAGGCAATCCGCGACGGCCAGATGGCCGGCGCCATCACCCAGAACCCGGTTGGCATCGGCTACAAGACCGTCGAAGCTGCGGTCAAGGCAGCCAAGGGTGAAGCCGTCGAAAAGAACATCGACACCGGCTTCTACTACTATGACAAGACCAACATCGATAAGCCTGAGATCGCAGCCGTCCTGTACGACTGATCCTGGTCCAAACCACCCGGAGGCGGCTCGCCGCCTCCGGCTCTTCCAAACAAGGTGATTTCAATGAAACTGCTCCGCTACGGCCCCAAGGGCAACGAAAAGCCCGGCATTCTCGACTCCACCGGCCGCGTCCGCGACCTCTCGGGCATCGTCGACGACATCGCCGGCGACGTGCTGACGCCTGAAGGCCTTGCCCGCCTGCGCGGCATCGATCCCCAGACGCTGCCGCTCGTCGCCGGCACGCCCCAGGAGGATCTGCGTCTCGGCGCCTGCGTCGGCCGCATCGGAAAATTCATCTGCATCGGGCTCAACTATGCCGACCACGCCGCCGAAACCGGCGCTGCAATTCCCGCCGAGCCCATCGTCTTCAACAAGTGGACGTCGGCCATCGTCGGTCCCGACGACGACGTCGAAATCCCGCGCGGCTCGCTCAAGACCGACTGGGAAGTCGAGCTCGGCGTCGTCATCGGCAAGCCCGGCCGCTACATCGACGAAGCCGACGCCATGTCCCACGTCGCCGGCTACTGCGTCATCAACGACGTCTCCGAACGCGAATACCAGATCGAGCGCGGCGGCACCTGGGACAAGGGCAAGGGCTGCGACACCTTCGGCCCGACCGGCCCATGGATGGTCACGGCTGACGAGATCGCCGACCCGCAGAACCTCAAGATGTGGCTCGACGTCGACGCCAAGCGTTTCCAGGACGGCTCGACCAAGACGATGATCTTCACGGTCCAACAGGTCGTATCCTATCTCAGCCGCTTCATGAGCCTGCAGGCCGGAGACGTCATCTCCACCGGCACGCCGCCCGGCGTCGGCCTCGGCCAGAAGCCACCCGTCTATCTCAAGGCCGGCCAGACGATGACCCTCGGTATCGAAGGCCTCGGCACCCAGCGGCAGCGCGTCGTCGCCGCCTGAACCTTAGGGACCCAGCTATGACCAGCATCATCGATATGCGGGTGCTCGACCTGCGCTTCCCGACCTCGCAGCATCTCGACGGTTCCGACGCGATGAACCCGGACCCCGATTATTCGGCGGCCTACGTCATCCTGGAAACCGACACGCCTGGCGTCGAGGGTCACGGCCTGACCTTCACCATCGGCCGCGGCAACGAGATCTGTTGCGCGGCAATCGAGGCGATGCGCCACCTCGTCGTTGGGCTGGACATGGACAACGTCGCAGCCGACATGGGCGCCTTCTGGCGCCATGTCACCTCGGATAGCCAGTTGCGCTGGATCGGGCCCGACAAGGGCGCGATCCACCTCGCAACCGGCGCTGTGGTCAACGCCGTCTGGGACGTCTGGGCCAAGATGTTGGGCAAGCCGGTGTGGAAGCTTGTCACCGACATGTCTCCGGAAGAGCTCGTGCGCTGCATCGACTTTCGCTATATCACCGACTGCATCACGCCTGACGAAGCGCTCGCCATGCTGCGCGAGCAAGCACCCGGCAAGGCCGAGCGCATCGCCACGCTCGAGCGCGAGGGCTACCCCTGCTACACCACCTCGGCCGGCTGGCTCGGCTATGAGGACGAGAAATTGCGCCGCCTCTGCCAGGAAGCCATCGATGCCGGCTTCAACCACGTCAAGCTCAAGGTCGGCCGCGACAAGGCCGACGACATCAGGCGCCTGCGCATCGCGCGTGAGGTGCTCGGCCCCGACCGCCAGCTGATGATCGACGCCAACCAGGTCTGGGAAGTCGGCCAGGCGATCGACTGGGTGCGCGACCTCGCCTTCGCCAAGCCGTGGTTCATCGAGGAGCCGACAAATCCCGACGACGTCGAGGGCCATCGCAAGATCCGCGAGGGCGTCGCCCCGGTCCAGGTCGCCACCGGCGAGATGTGCCAGAACCGCATCATGTTCAAGCAGTTCATCATGCGCGGCGCCATCGACGTCGTGCAGATCGACTCCTGCCGTCTCGGCGGCGTCAACGAAATCCTCGCCGTGCTGTTGATGGCGGCGAAGTACAATCTGCTGGTCTGCCCCCATGCGGGCGGCGTCGGCCTGTGCGAATACGTCCAGCATCTGTCGATGATCGACTATGTCTGCATCGCCGGCACCCGCGAGGGCCGCGTCGTCGAATATGTCGACCACCTGCACGAACACTTCAAGGAACCCTGCGTGGTGCGCAACGCCGCCTACATGCCTCCCACTGCACCCGGCTTCTCCATCGAGATGAAGCCGGCGACGCTTGTAGACTACCAGTTCAAGGGCTGACGCAGATGGACCTGGGTCTCAAAGACAAGGTCGTCATCGTCACCGGGGGTGGCGCCGGCATCGGCGGTGCGGTCACGCTCGGTCTTGCCGCCGAAGGCGCCATTCCGGTCGTCTTCGGCCGCAGCCCGCTGGCAGCAGATTTCGCAGGCACGCTAAAGGCAGCCGCGCCGCGCTCGATGTTCGTCCAGGTCGAGCTGATGCACGACCCGGAGATCGAAGCGGCGGTGAAGGATGTAGCGAAAACATTCGGCCGCATCGACGGGCTGGTCAACAATGCCGGCATCAATGACGGCATCGGCCTCGATGCCGGGCCCGAAGCCTTCCGCGAGTCCCTCGAACGCAATCTGGTGCACTACTACACGACAGCGCATCACTGCCTGCCGTGGCTCAAGACGGCGCACGGTTCGATCGTCAACGTGTCGTCCAAGACCGCACTTACCGGCCAGGGCAATACCAGCGGCTACACCGCCGCCAAGGGGGCGCAGCTGTCGCTGACACGCGAATGGGCGGCGGCGCTGCGCGGCGACGGCGTCCGCGTCAACGCGGTCATTCCGGCCGAGGTGATGACCCCGCTCTACGAAAAATGGCTCAAGACCTTCGACAATCCCGAGGCACGGCTTGCCGAAATCACCAGGCGCATCCCCTTGGGACAACGCATGACGACGGCGGAGGAAATTGCCGACACCATCATCTTCCTGCTTTCCGACAAGGCGAGCCACACCACGGGCCAATGGCTGTTCGTCGACGGCGGCTACACCCATCTCGACCGCGCTCTGGACTGACCTGCAACGGTGTTGAGACGGCCGATGCCCGGGCGGGCACCGGCCACTTTGCCCGCCTGCGTCAGGCGATCGTCATGCGGTGCGACACGTTCTTGATGACGGTGTACTGCGCCAGCCCTTCGAGGCCGCCTTCACGGCCGTAACCGCTTTCCTTGACGCCGCCGAACGGCGTTTCGGGAACCGACGCTTCCAGCGTGTTGATCGAGAAGTTGCCCGCCTCGATCCCTTCCGCAAGCTGGTCGGCGGTGCGAGCGTTGTGCGTAAACGCGTAGGCCGCCAGGCCGAAGGGCAGCGCGTTGGCCTTTTCGATGGCCTCTTCGACTGAGCCGACGGGATTGATCAGCGCCATCGGCCCGAACGGCTCCTCGCGCATGGCGCGCGCGTCGTCCGGAAGGTCGGAGATCGTGGTAACGGGGAAGAAATAACCGCGATTGCCGAGCCGCTCGCCGCCCGTCAGCACGCGGGCGCCCTTGGCGCGTGCGTCCGCCGTCAGCGCTTCCAGCGCTTCGATCCGGCGATGGTTCGCCACCGGCCCCATCTGGGTGACCGCATCCAGGCCGTTGCCGACGGTGATCGCACGGGCTGTCTCGGCGAATGCCTTGGTGAAGGCTTCATAGATGCGCTCCTGCACGTAAAAGCGCGTCGGCGAGGTGCAGACCTGGCCGGAATTACGCGCCTTGCGCACTGCAGAGGCGATCGCGGCAGCGACAGGGTCGACGTCGTCGCAGACGATGACAGGCGCATGTCCACCGAGTTCCATCAGCACCGGCGTCATGTGGCGCGCCGCCATTTCGGTCAGGTGCTTGCCGACCGCAGTCGAGCCGGTGAAGGCGACCAGCCTGACCTGGCTCTGGGGAATGAGGTATCCCGAAATGTCCGCAGGCACGCCGAAGACCAGATTGAAGACGCCGGCAGGCAGGCCCGCGTCGTGGAACGCACGCGCTATATGGAAGGCGCCGGCAGGCGTTTCTTCCGCCGCCTTCAGGATGATCGAGCAGCCGGCGGCAAGCGCGCCGGCGATCTTGCGCGAGGGCTGGCTCATCGGGAAGTTCCACGGCGAAAACGCCGCGACCGTGCCGATGGGCTGGTGGTGCACGATGTATTTGATACCCGGCTCGCTCGGGATGACGCGGCCATAGGTGCGCTGGCCCTCGGCCGCGTCCCACTCGAAGAATTCGCAGCCGCGAATGACCTCGAGACGAGCCTGGGCGAGCGGCTTGCCGTGCTCCAGGGTGATGGCATGTGCGATCTCGTCGATGCGCTTGCGCATCAGCTGGGACGCCCTGAGGATGATCTCTGCGCGCTTCGCCGGCGAGGTCTTGCGCCACACGTCAAAGCCTTTGGCCGCGGCATCGAGTGCATCGTCGAGGTCCGCGCGCGTGGCGACCGGCACCGCGCCAATGACGGTTTCGTCAGCCGGATTGAGCACAGGCTGGGTGTCGACGGTCTTGCGCCAGAAGCCGCCGATGTAAAGCATGAGGTCGGGGTAAGTTTTCGTCATGATAGTCTCCATGGTCCTTGGCGGCTAACGCACAAGGGGGGCAAGCTGGTTTTCGATAAGCCTGACGAGGCTGAGCGTGGTCATCTCGGATGATTTCGGATTGTCTTTGAGCGGCTCGTTTTCGAGGCGCAGGTCAAGGCGGCCAAAGGCACCGGAGGCGCTGACCTCGTGGACGTTGCGCACCGCTGCCGGATCGGCCACCAGCACGATGCGCGTGCGGTCGAGGCCGATACCCGACAAAGCGGAAATGACGGCGACATTGGCGTTTTGGGGAAACGCATCCGCCGCCTGACGCGCCGTGCCGGTAAAGAACACAGTGCGTTCCGCAAGCGTGTCGAGATCGACGGTCTCGGCTGCCTTGGTACCCAGCCAGGCCAAAGGCGGCTTGACGATGGTGTGCGTGACCTCGTCGATCGGCAGGATGGAGGCGGCGACCAGCGCTCCGAGGTCGCCGAGCGCGCCCGAGGGAACGAGGATACGGCTGCCGGTCTCGCAGGCCACGCCAAGCAGCCGCTCGTAGAGTGCGTCGTCGCAGAAGGCGCTGGTGGAGGAGACGACAAGGCTTGCGCCATGCCGCAATGCCGCCTCGCCCCAAAGGGCGACGGCCGGCCGGCCAGCGGCCTCGATCACCATGTCCATGTCGAGCCCGGCAAGGTCTTGCGGATCGGAGATCAGCCGCGCACCTTGAGGAAGGTTCCCACGCTCGCGCCCAGCGTCGCGGACAGCAACCGCAACGATCTCGACGCCTTCAGGCTTGCGCTCGCGGATCAGTTCGCCGACGCGGCTGGCAATCGCGCCCCAGCCGACGAAGCAGATCCGCAGCCGGCGTTGCCGCTTGTCAGAGCCCGACATAACGCTGCACCAGTTCGGCGTTGCGGGTCAGGTCGTCGCCGGTGCCGGACCAGACTGTGCGGCCCTTCTCCAAAATGTAATGGCGATCGGCGAGCCGCTTCAGCACGTTGAGATTCTTGTCGATCAACAGGATCGACTGCCCTTCGGCCTTCAGCGCCTCGATGCAGGCCCAGATCTCGGCGCGGATCACCGGGGCGAGCCCTTCGGTCGCCTCATCGAGGATCAGCAGCTTGGGGTTTGTCATCAGCGCGCGGCCGACGACCAGCATCTGCTGCTCGCCGCCCGATAGCGTGCCCGCTGCCTGGCTGGCGCGTTCGCGCAGGCGCGGAAACAGCGCGTAGACGCGCTCCAGCGTCCAGGCATCCTTGCGGCCAAGACGATTGGCGGCGGTGGCAACGAGGTTTTCGCGTACTGTCAGCGTGGAGAACGCCTGGCGTCCCTCCGGCACGAGGCCGACGCCAAGCCGCGCCACGGTCTCGGGCGTGGCACCGCAAACATCGCGGCCGCCGAAGCTGACCTCGCCCGACAGCGGCTTGAGCAGGCCCATGATCGACTTGACCGTGGTTGTCTTGCCCATGCCGTTGCGGCCGAGCAAGGTCACCACCTCGCCATCGCCGATCTCCAGCGCGACATCGAAAAGCACCTGGCTCCGCCCATAGGCCGACTGCAGTTTGGCGACGCTCAGCATAGCTCGTCTCCCTCGCCCAGATAGGCGGTGCGGACCTCGGGATTGTCCCTGATCTCGTCGACCGAGCCGGTGGCAATGATCCGGCCATAGACCAGCACCGAAATGCGGTCGGCGAGCGCAAACACCGCCTCCATGTCGTGCTCGACCAGCAGCATCGAGACCTGATTCTTGAGGCCGCGCAGCATTTCGATCATCTGCTGGCTTTCGAGATGGCCGAGACCGGCCATCGGCTCGTCCAGCAGCAAAAGTCGCGGCTTGGTGGCGAGCGCTACCGCCAGCTCGAGCTGTTTCTGCTCGCCATGCGACAGGTTGGCGACCAGCTCGTCGGCACGGTCGGCGAGCCCCGCACCGGCGAGATAGCTGCGCGCGTCTTCACGCAAGCCTGCCTCGTGCCGGACATTGCCCCAGAAGCGGAAGCTGTGGCCCTGCCGCACCTGGATTGCGATGGCGACGTTGTCCAGCACCGTATAGTCGGGCAGCAGGCACGTGATCTGGAAAGTGCGGGCCAGCCCCATCGACACGCGCTTTGCCGTCGGCAAGGTTGTGATCGGCTGGCCGTCGAGTTCGATCGTGCCTTCGTTCTGCTTGAGCTCGCCCATAAGCTGCGAGATCAGCGTCGTCTTGCCGGCCCCGTTGGGGCCAATCAGGGCATGGATCTCGCCAGGCTTGACGGTCAAGTCGACATGGTCGGTGGCAAGCAAGCCGCCGAAGCGCTTGACCATGCCCTGGACATTGAGGACCGGGGTCATGCGCGTCTCCCGAACATGCGGGCGCCAAGCGCCTGTACGCCGCCTTGGGTGTAGAGCACGACGAACAGCAGGATCAGGCCAAGGCCGAGCTGCCAGTTCTCGGTCCACGAGGCGAGGATGGATTCAAGCACGATGAAGACGGCAGCACCCAGCAGCGGGCCAAACAGCGTGCCGACGCCACCGAGGATGACCATCACCATCAGCTCGCCGGACTTGGTCCAGTGGATCATGTCGGGGCTGGCATAGCGCAGGAAGTTGGCCATCAGCGCGCCGGCAAGGCCGCAGCCCATGCCCGAGATGACGAAGGCCATCAGCTTGTAGCGATAGGCGGGCAGGCCGATCGCCGCCATGCGCTTTTCGCTCTGGCGCAGCCCGACGATGACATTGCCGAAGCGCGAATTGACGATGCGCCACAGGATCACGAAAAACAGCACCGTGATCGCGAGGCAGACGTAGTAGACGGTCTGCTTGTCGCGCATGTTGAGACCCGGCAGCTCGTTGGCCCGGCGGATGATCAGCCCATCATCGCCGCCATAGGTTTTCAGCGAGACGAACAGGAAAAACAGCATCTGGGCGAAGGCCAGCGTGATCATGATGAACTGCACGCCGCCGGTGCGCAGCGACAGCGCACCGATGAGCGCGGCCATCAGGCCGGAGACCACAAGCGCCACCGGAATGGTGATCAGGAGCTGGTTGGTGCCTGATATGAAGCCGAACAGCGGCTCGCCCAGCGAATAGTGCTGGTAGAGGATCCCGACGACATAGCCGCCAATGCCGAAGAAGGCGGCATGTCCGAAGCTCACCATTCCGCCATAGCCGAGCACGAAGTTGAGGCTCGCCGCAGCGATGCCGTAGATCAGCACGCGCGTCGCCAGCGACGTCAGCGCGGCATAGCCGGTAGCGTCGGCGACCACAGGCAATGCGATGAGCGCAATCAGCACGCCGGCAAGCAGAGCGGGTCGCTTGAGTGATTTTTCCATGGGCCAGTCAGCGCCTAGTTCAGGAATTTCGGATGAACAGGCCTTTCGGCCTGATGAGAAGGACGATCGCCATCAAGAGATAGATGCCCATCGACGAGATGCCGGCGCCAAGCGCGTCGGCCTCGGGACCGACCATGACCTGACGCAGAAGGCCAGGCAGGTAAGCGCGCAGGCCGGTGTCGACGATGCCGAGGATGAGGCTGGCGAAGAACGCACCGCGGATCGAGCCGACGCCGCCGATCACCACCACGACGAAGGTGGTGATCAGGATCTGCTCGCCCATGCCGACCTGCACCGCAAGGATCGGCCCGGCCATGAAACCGGCAAGGCCGGCAAGCAGCGCACCGAGACCGAAGACCAGCGTGTAGAGCAACCGGATGTCGACGCCGAGCGCGCGCACCATCTCGCGGTTGGTCGAGCCGGCGCGAACCAGCATGCCGATGCGCGTCTTGTTGATCAGCAGGTAGAGCCCGAGCGCCACCAGCAGGCCGACAGCGATGATCGCAAGCCGGTAGATCGGATAGACGAGCCCCGGCAAAAGCTCGACCGAGCCGTCGAGCAAGGCCGGCATCGACACGAACAGCGGCTGGCGCCCGAACAGGATGGTGATGGTCTGGTTGAAGATCAGGATCAGGCCGAAGGTCGCCAGCACCTGGTCGAGATGGTCTCGCCCATAAAGCCGCCGCACGACGAGAAACTCGATCGCTGCGCCGGTGAAGGCGGCTGCCGCAAGGGCTGCGGGTATGCCGAGCCAGAACGAACCGGTTTCGGTCGCAACCCAAGTGCCGGCATAGGCGCCGATCATGTAGATCGAGCCGTGCGCCAGGTTGATGACGCCCATGATGCCGAAAATCAGCGTCAGCCCGGCCGCCAGCAGGAAAAGCATGACGCCGAATTGCACGCCATTGAGCATCTGTTCGAGGAAGAGCGTCATCGCCTGTCGCTTCGATTGGAAAGGTGGGAAAGAGGGCGAGCGGCAGTCTTGCCGCCCGCCGCAAAGAGCGGGCCGAGATTACATCTTGCAGTCGGCGGCGTAGGCGTCGCCATGGTCCTTGAAAACCTCGCCGACGGTCTTCAGCACTGGCTTGCCGTCGGCGCCCTTTTCGACCTTCAACGCGTACCAGTTTTGCACCGGGTGCTGGTTCGGGCCGAAGGCGAACTTGCCGCGAACAGACTCGAAATCGGCCTTGCGCAGCGCGTCACGGAACGCGTCGGCGTCGTCGATATTGCCGCGGGTCGCCTTCAGTGCCGAAGCGTAGGCGAGGGCCGCGTCATACCCCTGGCTGGCATAGTAGGTCACCGGGCGATTGTAGGTCTTGTTCCAGGCGTCCATGAACTTCTTGTTGGCCGCGTTGTCGAAGTCCGAGTTCCAGTGGCTCGACACGTTGAGGCCGATGGCGGCATCGCCGACGGCAGCAAGTGTCACACCGTCCATCGACGGCTCGGCCACGACCATGGGGATTTCCTTCATCAGGCCCGACTGCTCGTACTGGCGCAGGAAGGTGATGCCGAGGCCGCCGGGATGGAACTGGAACACCACGTCAGGCTTGGCAGCGCGGACCTGGGCGAGTTCAGCCGCAAAATCGGTCTGGTCGAGGCGGGTGTAGATCTCACCCGCGATCTCGCCCTTGAAATAGCGCTTGAAGCCGGCGATCGCGTCCTTGCCGGCCTGGTAGTTGGGCGCCAGCACGAAAGCCTTCTTGTAGCCGAGATTGGTGGCGTTCTGGCCTGCGCTCTCATGCAGGGAATCGTTCTGCCAGGAGACGACGAAGTAGTTTTCGTTGCACTCCTTGCCGGCCAGATTCGAGGGCGCGGCATTTGGGCTGACATAGAAGGCACCGCTGTCGACGATATCGGGAATGGTGGCGCCGGCGACGTTGGAAAAGACGATGCCGGTGAACAGCTTGATGCCGTTTTCGCTGAGGAAGCGCTCGGCGATCTGCTTGCCCTGGCCGGGCTTCAGGCCGTCATCCTCGACGACGAGTTCGACCAGCACGCCACCGAGCTTTCCCTCTTCCAAAGCAAGCATGAAGCCGTCACGGATGTCCTGACCGAGATAGCCGGCAGGGCCTGACAGCGTGGTGATCATGCCGATCTTGACGGGTTCGGCGGCGAAGGCCGGCAGCGCCGCCAAGGCTGAGACGGAAGCGGCAAGCAACATACGTCTGAAATTCATGGCTCAGTTCTCCTCTGGGTGGCGCCTTGTTGGCGCGTTTTTGTTAGCCGGCTGACCAGTCGCCTCGATCTCAAGAGGACAAAACCGGAAGGATGCCGCATCCGCCTCGAGCCGGCCGAAGACGGGAGCGGGAAAGTGGTAGGGCGCTAGCACCGTATTGGCCGCAGCCGCATCGGCGAGCAGGGCTGCGCGTGTCGCGCGCGCCTGCCTAGGGTCCCCGCAGAAATTGCACGCGATGGAGTCGTCGCCGAGTTGCAGCGGGTGATGCACGGCGTCGGCGAGGAAGAGCACGTCTCCTTCTTCCGTCGACAGCGACACCACCACCATGCCGGGCGAATGACCCGGTGCTGGACGCAGCCTCAGGCCAGGCACGACCTCGGCATCGGACGCGACCGGCTCGAAGCCGACACTGCGGATGATGGGCAACACGCTATCTGCGAAGGCGCCGTGCAATGTGGTGCCGAACGGCTCAGCCTCGTGGACGGCCGTCCAGTGGGCGAGCTCGATCTCGGACACGACATAGCGGGCATTGGGAAAGGTCGGCCGCCAGGTTTCGCCTTCCCGCCTTGTATTCCAGCCGACATGGTCGGCATGCAGATGCGTGTTGATGACGATGTCGACATCTTCGGGCGCGATGCCGATGGCCTTCAGCGTGTCGAGGAATCTGGTTTCGCGTCGATGCCAGGCCGGACGGTGCGGGCGCTCCTTGCTATCACCGATGCCGCCGTCGATCAGCGCGACGTAATCGGGCGTCTGGATGACATAACAATTGAAGCTCAGCGCCACCGTATCGCCTGCCGGGTCGACGGTTCCAGCCGGCGACCTTTCTGCTGCTGCTTCCAGGTCGCCGCGCGAAAGCCCGCCAAAGATCGCCTTCGCCGGCCAGGCGACGTTGGCCATGTCGGGAATGCAGGTCACCGCGACCGGACCGGCCTCGAGCCGCTCCAGTTCGATGTCGAGTTCCTGCAAATATCGCCTGACGACCTTCATCCTTGCGGACTCCGGACCGATGCCTGCTTCAATGTCATTGCCTTGGAAATCCTGGGTGAGCCGGCCCGCCCCCGTCGGGCGGGCCATGTCCATCGATCGAAGCCGCTAGAGCTTGACCCAGCCTTCCGGCGGGGCCTTGCCCGGATGGATCGAACCGCAGTTCGGGCAGGTACGGGCCTTCTCGTCGGCGTAAAACGCCTGGTAGATCGGCGGCAGGTCGCGCACGATGCTCTTCAGCGAGACCTCGACACGCTTGACCAGCGCGTTGCAGTCGAAGCAGTACCATTCGAAGGCGTCGAGCAGGCCGTCATTGCGCTTCGGCTCGACCACGAGACCGATGGAGCCTTCCTGCGGGCGCTGCGGCGAGTGGCGCACATGCGGCGGGAGCAGGAAGATTTCGCCTTCGCGGATCGGCACGTCGTAGAAATTGCCGTTGTCCACCACCTTGAGCATCATGTCGCCCTTGAGTTGGTAGAAGAACTCCTCGACCGGATCGTCATGATAGTCGGTGCGCTTGTTGGGACCGCCGACGACCGTCACCATCATGTCGGCGTCTTCCCAGATCTGCTGGTTGCCGACCGGCGGCTTGAGCAGATGCTGGTGCTCGTCGATCCACTTGGAGAAGCTGAAGGCTGCTAGGCGTCTGGTCATGGTCATTCCTCCTGTTGGGCGGCGCGGGCACGTCGGTTGTACGGATCAGGCCGTGGTCTTCAGGCCACAGCTTTCGAAGGCGGCACGTGTGGCGCGCTTCTCTTCTTCGGTGAGTTCGAGCAGCGGCGGGCGAACCCTGCCGCCTGTCTGGCCAAGCAGTTCCTGCCAGTATTTCTGATGCGAATGCGGCTTTTCGGCCGGCCTTGTATCCTTGAGCGCCGCGCGCACCGGGTCGAGGCTATCGCGCACGGCGCGCGCCTTGTCGGCCTCGCCCGCGAAGGCGAGATCGGTGTACTGGCGCATGCGCGTGTCGTATTTGGTCTGGATCAGGTAGGGCGGCGACGAGCAGAGATAAAGCTGCCAGTTAAGCTCGAGGATGTTGTCCAGCCACTCCTCTTCAGAGGCCGTGCTGACCAGGATGCGGTCGCCGGCGAGCGCCGTCAGTTCCTTGTACATCGGGCGCGGCACCGAGTACTTTATGGCGACGACATTTTCGATGTCCGCGAGCTTGTTGCAAAGCTCGGGGCTCATCAGATAGCCGCTGTCGGGATGACTCCACAGCGCGATGCCGATGTCGACCTTGTCGGCAATGGTGCGGTAATAGTTGAGCAGCGTTTCGTCCTGCTGCTTGAAGAAATGCAGGATCGGCGCATGCACGACGATATAGTCGGCGCCGCATTTCTGCGCATGCTTGGCGAGGTCGATGACGACGTCCATGTTCTGGTCGGAGCAGGACATGATGGTTTGGGCGCGGCCAGCGCAGGCCTCGACGGCTAGGTCGAAGCTGCGCTTGCGCTCGTCGAGCGACATCGAGAAGAACTCGCCCTGCTTGCCGGCGATGAAGAAGCCATCGATCTTGAGATCCTCGATCCAGTGATCGATGTTGTGGCGGAAGCCGGCTTCATCAATCGACAGGTCGTCCTTGAAAGGCATCAGGCCGGCGGCCCAGATGCCCTTCATCGTGGCCCGCGAATAGGCCTTGGCGTCCTTCTTGGTATATTTCATCGGTCATCCACCTGAATGTCGTCGCCCGCGCGTCCATGTGTTGCGAGCCAGATTTTTACGCTGAGAGCCAGCTTGGGATTGTGCGCGCCAAACAACGCTAGCGCATCGGCCTACCTGCGCCCCATTGCCCCGTCCGTCGCGTCGCTGATCGCGCTCGCCAAGAAATCCTCCATCCGCGCCGTATTTGGCGCCCCTCACTCCGAGCCCAGAAAACACGGGTGCCATCTATATGACAATCGTCATTCATGTTATTAATTGAGATGATATTCCGATAAATCAGGAGGCCTCGTGAAAATCACCATCAAGCAGATCGAGAGCTTTCTCGCCGTCGCCGATCTCGGCAACTTTTCGCGCGCCTCCGAGCGGCTGAACACGGCGCAGCCAGCACTATCGCAAGCGATCAAGGACCTCGAGGCGGAGCTTGCCGTGCGCCTGTTCGATCGCACGACGCGGCGTGTCGAGCTGACCGACGCCGGGCGCGAGTTCCGCCACTCCGCCGCCAAGGCGCTGGAGGAACTGGAACACGCGGTCGAAGGCGTGCATGAGTTGGCGGAACGCCGGCGCGGGCGCCTGCGCATTGCCGCCCCGCCTCTGCTCGCTGCCGTCGTGCTGCCGCAGGCCATCGCCGACTTCCGCAAGCGCTATCCCGGCATCTCGGTCCAACTTGCCGACGTCGGCACCGAGCTGATCGTTGAAAGCGTCAGGAGCGGCAAGGCCGATTGCGGCCTGGGCACCTTTTCGCCGGCGGAAGAAGGCATCGAGCGCCTGCCTCTGGTGCGCGACAGCCTGATGCTGTTCTGCGACCAGCACAGCCCGTTCAACGCCATGGATTCGGTGCGATGGCGCGAACTGGAGGAGCAGCCGCTGATCACCCTTACGCGCGACAGCGGCATCCGCTTGCTGGTGGAAGTCGGTTTCGAAACGGCGGAGATCGCGCTCAAGCCAACCTATGAGGTCACGCAGATCACGACCGCAATCGCCCTTGTCGAGGCCGGGCTTGGTGTTGCGGTTCTGCCCACCTATGCGCTTGCCGCAGCCCGCCACCGCAAGGTTGTCGGCAAGCCGCTGACCCAGCCCGACATCTCGCGCGAAGTGGTGATGATCCACGCCACCGGCCGTTCGATCTCACCGGCCGTCTCCGCTTTCGCCGCCGTCGTACGGCGCTACGCCCAGCAGCTGACGCCGCGCGAGACCGCTTAACCCTTGATCAACTTGACCAGCGCCTTGGACAAAACCGTATCGTCAGAGGCAAGGTCGAGCAGCACGTCGAAATGGTTGCGGCCGGCGACCTCGATCAGCTCGGAGGCAAAACCCGCCTCGCGCCAGAGCCGGTCATATTCTGCCGACTGGCGCTTGAATCCGGCCGGCTCGCCATCGGCATAAGCGACAACGACCGGGCAGCCGACATCTGGAATGTTCGCCGCCGGGCTGAGCGCTTCGACCTCGGAAGCATCGAGCGACAGCCAATCCTGCACGAACGAATTGGCGATCGGCGCCAGATGAAACAGGCCGCTGATCGGCATCGCGCCCTTGATGAGGTTTTCGGGCACACCGAACTGCTGGTGCCAACCGCCGGCCAACACCGTACCTGTCAGGTGGCCCCCAGCCGAACTCCCCCCAACATATATGCGGTCCGGGTCGATGCCGTATTGGCGCCCATTCTTGGCCAGGAAGGCAATTGCCGCCCGGACCTCGCGCACGATCTCCTCGAGCGTCACATCGGGGGCAAGACTGTAGTCGACGACAGCGGTGGCGATGCCGTGGCTGGCCAGCATCCCGGCCATGAAGGCGGAATCGTGCTTGGACAGCATGCGCCAGTAGCCGCCGTGGATGAAGACAAACACGGGCCGCGGACCTTCGCCGGTACCATAGATGTCGATCGTCTGTCCGCTCCCGGCATCGTAGACGACGTCGAGATGCGATGCATGGACACGCATCTCCTCCGAGCGGCCGCGATAATTGCGCATCTCGGCGTCGAACACCTCAGGGGCGACCGAAGCACGCGCGCCGTAGTCGCGGTCGATGATCTCTCGCGGCCAGTTGGCTTCTTCGGCAAGCGCGCTCATGCAAAAACTCCTACTTCACGAAGGCGCGGATGGTCTCGGCCACGACCTTCGGCTGCTCGAGCGTGGGAAAGTGAGTCTTTCCCGGCAGCTTGTTGGGCTTGTACCAGTCGTTTTTCGCCGCGAAGTCGACCTGCGCCTGTGCGTATTCCGGCTCGAAGGGCTGCGAGTAGATGTGGGTGATCGGGCGCTTTTGCTGCAGCGCCGCCATGCGCTGCATCGGGTTGCCCCATTTGCGGTAGGCCTTGGCGATCTCATGGCCCGAACGCGCCCACATCTCGAAGCTGTATTTCGCCATCTCTTCGTTGACGTGGTCGATAATGTCCTGGTTTTCGGTGTCGCCGATCCAGTAGTTGAAGAAGTCGCCGCGGCCGTTTTCCCAGTTGGTGCGATCCTGGATGTGTTCGATCATCGAGAAGAAGGCCTCGTCAGGCGTCGTCTGTATCCAGTCGATCACCACCGAGCGTGGAATGCGCGAGCTGCCAAGGAGGTCGGTGATCTCGATATTGGCCCAGCCGCCATGCGAGGTCGAAACCGGCACGACCTTGTCGATCTTCATCTTGTCGAGGAAGGCGATGACATCGTCGGCCTGCTCGCTCGTAGTGAAGTCGCCGTCATGCTCGCGATGCTCGCCATGGCCGCGCCAGTCGAGACGGACAACCCGATGGGTCTTGGCAAGCTCGGGGACCAGTGTCTTGAACAGGCGGTGGTCCTGGCACCAGCCTGACAGAAGCAGCAGCACATCGCCCTCGCCGGCTTCGTCGTAGGACAGCGTGTTAGCGCCGATCTCGATGGATTTCATCTATTTTCTCCGAATGATGGGGCGACGGGCGCCCAGATGTTCGCTGGTCAGGGGAGCGGCACGGTCGCGGTCGGGGCATGGCGCGCCGTCTTCATGCGCTCGGCGCCGATCTCGCGGCTCTGGCCGGTGATCTTGAGCACCTGCGAACGCACGTCGTCGGGCCAGAAGTTCATGTCGCCAAGTCGCTCGGCGGTATCCTGGGTGTGCTCTGTCATCGGGCGCTCGCGCGCTTCCCAATCGGCCAGCGAATGCGCCACGTCGGTTCCTTCGTCGACGGCCGCGGCAAGGCCAAGACCGTTCATCAAGGCACAACCGCCGCCCTGCCCGAGATAAGGCGGCATGGCATGCGCGGCATCGCCGAGGATGGCGACCCGCCCCTTGCTCCACTTTTTGAGCTTGACCACCTCGAAGGCATCCCAGCGGCCGGCGTCGCCGAAACGGGCAACGAGATTGGCAAGATGCGGAAAGGATTGCGTCCACAGCTTGTGGTCGGCCGGGACTTTCAGCGCCGCCGCATCGTCGGCCGCGCAGCACAACGCAACATAGAGGTCGGTGGCGCTCGCCGGCGTATAGAGGATGCGGCGCGAGCCGGTGAAATATTCGATGTAGCGCTCGCGGTCTTCCGCCGGCACGTCGCCGTCGTCACGCGAAATCAGCATGCGGATCGCGCCATAGCCGAGATGCTTGCGGTACATCATCAGGTCGAGCGAATCCCGGACCTTGGAATTGATGCCGTCGGCGCCGACGATCAGGTCGGCCTTGCGCTTCGAACCATCGGCCAGCAGCAACTCGCCTTCCGGCGTGGCGCCCACCGATTCAGAACTGGTCAGGATCTCGACGCCGCTCCTGCGGCAGGTGTCGACCAGAGAATTGATCAGCTGCTCGCGCAGGATGGTGATCAGCCTGGCGTCGCCAGGACCGTTGATCGGAATTTCTTCCATCGTCGTGTTGTTGTGGTCGCGGGTGTGGAACTGCGGGCCGATATGCGCGCCGACCGTCGCCTGGTCGTAGGCGCCGATGGCCTGGAGCACGCGCAGTCCATTGCTCCAGATGTAGATGCCCGCACCGAAAGTGCGCAGCGTCGGCGCGCGTTCATGCACGGTCACCGACCAGCCGCGCTGGGCCAGTGCCGCGGCCGTGGTCAGGCCGCCAATTCCCGCACCTGCGATTTCCGCGCGGCGTGCTGCTCCGGATTTCTGCATCATATCGTGAATTTCCTCCCCGTGCGGTAGATGCTGCCGACGTCCGCTGCGCGGGTCGCAAAGTGCGACCTCAGGCCCAAATACCTCCATGAGCCGGCAACGTTCCTCACGCCGCCAGCCCTTCCTCGTGGCAAGGTCCCAGTGAATGGAAATTCAAACAAGTGAATTCTCTGGATATTTCTATGAGGATTTGGAATATCAAAATCACAATCGTCATTTGGGAGGATGATGCCGCGATGAAACTTGTCACCAGCCGCCTGACCATCCGCCATCTGCGCATGGTCGTGGCCATCGTCGAGGAAGGCAACCTCGTGCGCGCCGCCAAGCGGCTGAACATGACCCAGTCCGCCGTCACCAAGGCGCTGCAGGAAATCGAGGCACTGACCAAGGCAAGGCTCTTCGACCGTACCAATCGCGGGGTCGTGCCGACGATGTTTGGCGACACGCTGGCCGAGCATGCCCGTCTCGTCATCACACAGCTTGCCCATGCCGAGGAGCATCTCGCCGACCTGCGCGACGGTACCGGCGGCCGTGTCGCCATCGGCACGCTGCTTTCGGCCTCGGCCGAATTGCTGCCCACGGCCATTGCCCGCCTGCGCAAGGAGCGGCCCAAGCTGGTGGTCAAGATCGTCGAAGGCACCAACGACGTGCTCATCCCCGCCTTGCGCGCCGGTGAACTCGACATGGTGGTGGGGCGCTTGTCCGAACAGCGAGACCGGCTCAACGTCGTGCAAGAGGTGCTGATGGACGACATCGCCTGCGTTGTCGCCCGCCGCGGCCATCCGCTCGCCGAGCGCAAGCATGTCAGCCTGGCCGACCTGATCGGCTGGGAATGGATCCTGCCGCCGCAGGAAACCAGCTTGCGGCGTCAGATCGACATCGCCTTCCGCGAGGAAGGGCTCGAGCCGCCGCCGCATGCGGTGGATTCCGTATCGCTTTTGACCAACCGCGGGCTGTTGATCGACGCCGACTATCTCGGCGTCTTCCCCGCCCAGGTCGCGCGCCGCGAGGCCGCCTCCGGCGCCATCACCATCCTGCCGGTGACATTGCGCGCCACCGCCATGCCGATCGGCATCACCACCCGCACCAATGCCCGGTTGTCTCCCGCCGCCGAGGTGCTGGTCGAGACGCTGCGGCGCACCGCCCGCGACCTCGCGCAATGACGCATTAGCAATCAGCGATCAGCCGATATTCCTGCTCGTCATGTCCAGGCGACGAATTTTCCATTTACCACGCCTGCGATTGCGCCAAGTTTTGCGGTTGGACAACACCGTGGAGGAGCAGCGTGTTGTGCCTGCGATCTCTGGACTGGTGCCAAGGCCCGCGCATGTGCGCTCAATGTCCTGATCGCGCGCATCGCTGCGACATCCCCGTTTTATTACGTCCACCGGCCGCAAGGGTGCCGCGCAAAACCGCGATCGGGAGACGCGGCGGCCGCACCGGACCGGTCGGAGAACATTCACCTGGAGGGACTGACCTTATGCATTTCAAGGGAATTTTGTCGGCTGCATTTCTGGCCTTGTCGGCAAGCGCGGCCTATGCCGAGGACCCGCTCAAGATCGGCATGATCACCACGCTTTCGGGGCCTGCCGGCTATCTCGGCCAGGACATCCGCGATGGCTTCCAGCTTGCCATCGATGCCAACAAGGGCCAACTCGGCGGCAAGACCGTCGAACTGGTGGTCGAAGACGATAGCCTGAAGCCGGGCAACGCCAAGCAGATCGCCGACAAGATGCTGTCCGAGCAAGGCATCAAGCTGTTCACCGGCATGGTGTTCGCCAATGTCGCCTTCGCCGCGCTGCCCGACATCCTGGATGGCGACGCGATCTATGTCAGCGCCAACACCGCGTCCGCGACCTTTGCCGGCAAGGAATGCCACCCCAATTATTTCGTCAGCTCCTGGCAGGACGACAGCCAGGGTGAAAGTGCTGGCGCACTCGCCCAGTCGCTTGGCTACAAGAAGGCCTTCCTGATCGCGCCGAACTACCAGGCCGGCAAGGAAACGATGGGCGCCTTCAAGCGCTTCTACAAGGGCGAGGTTGTCGGCGAGACCTATACCGGCCTCGACCAGACCGATTTCGCCGCCGAGATGGCGCAGATCCGCGCCGCCAAGCCGGACGTTGTCTACGAGTTCGAGCCCGGCGGCCTTGGCATCGCCTTCATGCGCCAGTACCAGCAGGCAGGCCTGCTCAAGGACATCCCGATGGTCGTCCATCCAGCCTCCCTCGACCAGGTCATCGTCCAGGCGGTCGGCGACGCCGCTACGGGCGTGAAGGTCACCAGCCACTGGAACGACGATTTCGACAATCCGGTCAACAAGGCCTTCGTCGAGGCATGGCGCGCCAAATTCGGTGACCGCCCGATCACCTACTACGCCGCCCAGGGTTACGATGCGGCACTGCTGATCGGCACGGGCCTCGAAAAGTCAGGCGTCGACGACCTGCCTGCCTTCCGCAACGCGCTGCTGACCTCCGAAATCCCCTCGGTGCGCGGCTCGTTCAAGTTCGGCCCCAACCAGCACCCGGTGCAGGATTGGTATTCGCTGAAGGCCGAAAAGGGGGCCGACGGCAAGATGGTGCTCAAGACCGATGGCAAGGTGCTGACCGCCCATAGCGACAGCTACGCCGCCGACTGCAAGATGCCGGCCGCCAACTGACGCCAAGACATCGAACCGACGAACAGGCGGCGCCTCGTGCGCCGCCTTTTTGCGTTGGGCGCGCAAGGATACCGTAACCTTGGAGGAATGAACGATCCGGCATGGGGGTGACAAGCTGATTTCAGGCGAACTAGCTTGGCTGGCGAGCATGCCGGAGGCATGTTAGCAATTCAGTGCTGTAGCAGCTTGGGGAGACGTCATGACATCGTGTACTCCAACTTCGGAGGCGCTCGTTCGGCGTCCTGGATTCAAGATTGGTGACGGGGCGCTCGCCTGGCTCCTCGCTGCAGGTCTGGCCGCCATCGCCGCCATTCTTCCCGCGAAGGGCCAAGCGCAGGCGCTCGCACCGGAAGAGGCACGCGCCATCGCCAAGGAGGCCACCGTCTACGGCTTCCCGCTGGTCGACAATTACCGCGTCCAGCATTCCTATTTCGTCGATACGGGCGGTCCCGAATTCAAGGCGCCGTTCAACACGATCTTCAACAATGCGCGGGTCTACACTCCTGACGACAAGGCGATCCAGTCGCCCAACTCCGATACGCCCTATTCCTATGTCGGCGCCGATCTGCGGGCGGAACCCCTGGTGTTCACCGTGCCGGCGATCGAGAAGGAGCGTTACTATTCGCTCCAGTTCATCGACCAGTACACCTTCAACTTCGCCTATGTCGGCAGCCGCGCGACCGGCAACGAAGCAGGCAGCTTCCTGCTCGCCGGCCCGAACTGGAAAGGCGAAACACCTCCCGGCATCAAGGGCGTGATCCGCTCGGAAACCGAATTCGCCTTCGTGCTCTACCGCACACAGCTGTTCAATCCGGCCGACATCGACAACGTCAAGAAGATCCAGGCCGGCTACAAGGTAGAACCGCTGTCGAAATTCCTTGGCCAGCCCTCGCCTCCTGCTGCACCGGCCGTCGACTTCATGAAACCGCTCAGCGCTGAAGAAGAAAAGAAGTCGCCCGAGTTCTTCAACGTCCTGAATTTCATCTTGCAGTTTGCTCCGACCAACCCCTCCGAAACGGAGCTGATGGCGCGCTTCGCCAAGCTCGACATCGGCGCGGGCAAGACCTTCGACTTCAAGGCCCTGCCCCCCGAGACGCAAAAGGCCGTGACCGACGGCATGGCTGACGCCTGGGCCGCGTTCAAGCAATACAAGGAAACGCAGCTCGACACGGGCAAGCTGTCGAGTGCCGATTCCTTTGGAACGCGCGAGCACCTCAACGGCAATTACATGGCGCGCATGGCGGGAGCCGTGCTGGGCATCTACGGCAACTCGAAGGACGAGGCGATCTACCCGGCCTACTTCGTCGACGAGGAAAAGAAGCCGCTCTCGGGAGCGAACACATATACGCTGCGCTTCGAACCCGGAAAATTGCCGCCGGCCAATGCCTTCTGGTCGCTCACCCTGTACGAGCTGCCGGCCAGCCTGCTCTACGCCAACGAACTCAACCGCTACCTGATCAACTCGGCAATGGTGCCGGATCTCAAGAAGGACGCCGACGGTGGCGTGACCCTTTACATCCAGCACGACAGCCCGGGCACCGACAAGCAAGCCAACTGGTTGCCCGCACCCACAGGCCCCTTCTTCATGGCGTTGCGGCTCTATTGGCCGAAGCCGGACGCACTGGACGGCGAGTGGACGGCCCCACCGCTGAAACACGTCAACTGAGCACCAGGGATAATGACCGAGCAGGCAAGCCCCGGCACATTCGAAGCTCCCAACTGGGATCAGGCGAGCCAGAAAAAGGTCCGCGCTGCGCTGCTGGTCCTCGCCACCACCATACCCGACTTCAGCAAGGCGTTCGGCACCAAGCAGGAGGCAGACCCCGTCAGGCACCTGATCGGGACCGCAGCCGGATGGGCGGTAATCCCGACAAGGACGCGACGTATCTCAACGTTACGCCGGCTAACAACAACGGTACGACCGTTCATAAACTCGACGTGAAGGACGTTCCCGTCGATGCGTTCTGGTCGGTCAGCCTCTACAATGCCGAGGGCTATTTCGAAAAGAACCCCTACGACGCCTATTCGGTCAACAACGTCACCGCCGCAAGGGCGCCGATGGGTAGCCATCCAGTTCGGCGGCTGCGACGGCAAGATCGCCAACTGCCTGCCGATCATGAAAGGTTGGAACTACACCGTTCGCCTCTATCGCCCGCGCCAGGAAATTCTCGACGGCAAGTGGCAGTTCCCGGAACCGAAACCGGTCAACTGAACCGCCCTATTTCGTGGTGATCCACACCGGGGCGTGGTCGCTCGCGTCGTCGCGGCCACGTACCTCGCGATCCACGCCAGCGCCTGTCAGGCGCTTGGCCATCTTGTGGCTGAGCAGCAGGTGGTCGAGCCTGAGGCCTGCGTCACGTGGCCAGCGATTGCGCCTGTAGTCCCAGAAGGTGTAGACCGTATCACTGGGAAATTTCTTGCGGATGGCGTCGGTCCAGCCCTGGTCGAGCAGCTGCCGGAAGGCGATGCGGCTTTCGGGTTGGACCAGCGCATTGCCGTCATAGGACTTGGTCGCATAGACGTCGCGGGGCTCCGGAGCGATGTTGAAGTCGCCGGCCAGCACGGCAGGAACGTCAGCGGCAAGCAACGTGGCCGCGTGCGCCTCAAGCCGCGCGTGCCAGGCCAGCTTGTAGGTGAATTTCGGCCCCGGTTGCGGGTTGCCGTTGGGCGCGTAGAGCGATGCGATCAGCACGCCGTTGACCGCCGCCTCGATGTAGCGGCTCTGGCGATCGTCGGGATCGCCGGGCAATTCCATCCGGGTCGGGATCGGATCAGTGTCGCGGGCAAGGATCGCCACGCCGTTCCAGGTCGACTGTCCCAGCCACACGGCACCATAACCGGCCGCCTCGATGGCGGATCGCGGCAGCTGCGCATCCGCCGCCTTCAACTCCTGAAGGCACACCACGTCGGGTTTGGCCTCCTTCAGCCAAGCCAACAGGTTGTCGAGCCTGCGGTTGACGTTGTTGATGTTGAACGTGGCGATCTTCATCCGGGGATCAGGCGAGCCGCGCGGCCCATGCCGAAACGGCGTTGCCCAAGGTCTTCAGGTGGTCGGCGGCGGAAAAACCCGAGATGCTCTTGCGCGGCTTGAGATCGTGGTCGCCATCCTCGAGCCAGAGCACCTCGATGCTGTCTGACAGCTCGTAATTCGGAACCTCTTCAAGCGTGCCGAACTCGTCGCGCGTGCCTTGAACGATCAGCGTCGGCGTCTTTAGCCCCGCAAGATGCCCGGTACGCAGCTGCTCGGGCTTGGCCGGCGGATGGAAGGGATAGCCCAGGCACAAAAGCCCGGCGATCTTGCCCGACGCAAACAGCTCGTCGGCAATCATGCTGGCAACACGCCCACCCATCGATTTGCCGCCTATGATCAGCGGCCCCTTGGCGCCGAGCTGCTCGACCGCTGCCTTGTATTCGGGGTTCAGCGTCTCCGCCCTTGGCGGCGGCTTGCGACCGGCCTCGGTACGCCTGGCCGCCATGTAGCCGAATTCGAAACGCGCCACGCGAAAGCCGGCCAAAACGAGGGCATTGGTCGTCGCCGTCATCGAAGCCGAGTCCATCGGCGCACCGGCGCCATGGGCCAGAAGCAAGGTGATATCAGCGTCTTCGGGACCGTCGAAAAGAAAGTTCACGCCCATCTAGCTTGCCGTCCGTTCCCTGAGGTGGAGGTCGGCATACTGGATGCCCTTGGCCGCGGTCCTCGCCCATTCCGAGGTGCTGTCGAGTTCAAGGTAGAGCGACCACCAGCGCCTGGCTTCGGCAAGGTCGCCCGCCTCATATTCGAGGTTGGCGAGGTTGAACACGGCATCCGCATAGGATGGATCGAGCGCCACCGCCTTCTTGAGATGCCGCCGGGCCGTATGCGCCTTGCCCTGCGCGGCGAACAGGCCGGCGAGGTTGAACCAGGCCTCGACGAATTTCGGATCGAGCTTGATCGCCCTGAGATAGCTCTGCATCGCTTCCTGGCCGTGGCCGGCCGCACGCAGGCAGTTTGCCCGGTTGAAGGCCGCCACGCTGTCGCTCGGATCGGAGGCAAGGCAGCGCCCATAGAGCGCAGCCGCCTCCATGTAACGGCCGTCCTCCTCCGCCTCCTCGGCAAGGGCGAAAATGTCTTCAAGCTCGGCATCGTCGAAACGTCCGAGGGGCAGCAGCCGCTGCCCGTCGAGTTCGGCCAGGTCCTCACCCAGGCGCGCATAGATCGTGTCGCGACCGTCGACATGGAGCGACAATGCAGTGAGCGACGATACTGGCCCAGAGCGATGGACCGACCTTGCGATCGCGCTCCACGTCGCTCCGCCCGCCAAAAGCCCGGCATATTTCTTGGCAAGGATGAGGTCGCGGAAGGCATAGGGTTCGGCGGGGTTTTCGAAGGCGTCGAACAGCGCGAGAAGATCGAAGGCGCGAGGCGAAATCTGCGACTGGTCGATCAGCGCCTGGCGCGTCATTGCAGGCGCCTCTGCTACCTCCAGCAGGCCGAGGATGCCAAGAAAGCCGTTCTCGCTGAGCACCGGACGACCGGAGACCGATGCCGCGTCGATCCGGGCCTCCAGCTTCGCTTCGTCAAGTTTGCCGAGCCATGTCCGCCCGAGCACGACATGCGTCGTTCGCCGCGTAACCCCGTGCTGCAGCTCGCCGCCCTGCCGCACCACCTCCCGTGCGGCTAGCCGCCTTGGGAAGGCTGCGAGCGCCCCCACCAGGCCGAAGATCTTGCCGGCTGCCTCCTTCACTTCTTGCTCTTCGCAGCCTTGCCGCCGGCAACCGCGGTAAGCTTGGCAGCCGGCTTCTCAGCCGGTTCGGCCTTGGTCTTGCTCTTGGCCGGCGGCTTGGCCTGGCCCAGGCTGGCCTTCAGCGCATCCATCAGGTTGATGACATTGCCGCGCTCGGGCGCCGCCGCGATGATCGGCTTGTGACCCTTCAGCTTCTCCTTGATCATCTTCATCAAGGCGATTTCGTAGCGGTCCTCGTAGTTCTTCGGATCGAAGGTCGTCAGCTTCTGCTTGATCAGCGCTTCGGCAAGCTCGAGCATCTCGGGATCGGGGTTGCCAGCCGGAATGTTGCCGAAATATTCGGCCGTGCCGCGCACTTCGCTCGGGTTGCGCAGCGTGCAGACGAACATGCCGTTCTCGCGCGCGCCGATGGTCACCACGCGCTCGCGGCTCGACAGAACCAGGCGGGCAATGGCGAGCTTGCCCGACTTGCGCAGCGCCTCGCGCAGCACCGAAAACGTCTCTTCGGCCATCGCGCCATCGGGCGCCAGATAGTAGGGCGCATCCTGGTAGATCACGTCGACGGAATCTTCGTCGACGAAAGCCTCGATGTTCATGGTGTGGTTGGATTCGATCTTGACGCTGTCTATGTCGGCTTCGTCGATGACCACGTATTTCTTGTCTTCGTATTCGTAGCCTTTGACGAGGTCGGAGCGCTCGACAAGGCCAAGCTCCGGGTCGACGGGCTTCATGTTGATCCGGTTATGCGTTTCCTTGTGCAGCTGATTGAAGCTGATGCGCTCGCTCGAACTCGTCGCCGGGTACAGCCGTACCGGGCAGCTGACGAGGCTGAGCTTCAAATATCCCTTCCAACTTGCCCTTGGTGCCATGCTTGTCTCCTACGCGACACAACTCAAGACATACTCTTGGTCAAGACTTACTCTTGACGATGACCTCGGCCGGCAAGTCCCGGGCATGATCGGATATGTCTGCCCAGGGATCGCCGGACCTGGCCACAAGTCCGGGAAGCGAAGAATAGTTCAAATCCTGAGGAGCGTCGATGGACTCGAGATCCGTCCAGCTCAGCGGGGTCGAAGCCGGCATGTTGGTGCGGGCGCGAAGCGAATAAGGCGCCGCAGCAGTGGCGCTGCGCGCGTTGCGGTGGAAGTCGATGAAAATGCGTTTCTTGCGGTTGTCCTTGCCCATCACCGTGGTGAAGGTGTCGGGCGCTGTCGCGGCGATCCGCGACGAGATCTGGCCGCTTGCCTGGTGGAACGGTTTCCAGCCGAGCTTGCCCGTCGTTGGCACGACCACATGGATGCCGCTGCCGCCGGACGTCTTGACGAACGGCACCAGGCCCATCTTCGCGAGTTCGTCGCGGACATGCACCGCCGCCTCGACCACCTCGCGCCAGCCGATGCCCTCACCCGGATCAAGGTCGAAGACGATCCGGTCAGGCTTGTCCAAGCGTTTGCGAAGCGCGCCCCAGACATGGAACTCGACGACGCCGAACTGCGCCAGCGCCAGATACCCCTTGGCATCCTCCACCGAAATATAGGTCTTGGTTTCGTCGTCAGAGTTCTTTGTCTCGAATGAGGCGATCGTCGGCGGCATGCCCGAAAAGGCGTGCCGCTGGAAGAAACAGTCCTTCTGTTGTCCGGTCGGGCAGCGAAACAGCGACACCGGCCGTCCCATGATGTGCGGCAACATGAAATCGCCGACGGCGGCATAATAGACGGCGATATCGAGCTTGGTCGGCCCTGACTTGCCGAGAACCCGGCGTGTAGGGTTGGTAATCGAGATGCTGGCAAGGTCGGCGTCGGTGATCAGCCGCTTGCGCGGGGCCTGGGGTGCTTCCGACAGCTCCGCCTCGCGCAGCCCCTTGAACACCGCATGCCGCAATGAATTGTCGGTCGTGCGATTGGCGTAGTGGATACGGGCATTGAGCACGGGCCGCACCGGGGTCACCTCCTTTGGCGCTCCATCGAGCTTTGCCGCACCCTCGCGCAAGCCTTCCAGCCGGTGCAGCAATGTCACCAACGTCTCAGCGTCGAAGCCGGTTCCAACCTTGCCGCGATAGTGCAGTTCGCCATCGACCCATTCGCCGAGTGCAAGCGCTGCCAGCCCTTCAGCCGCCTGAGATGTCGTGTAGCCGGCGATGACGAAGTCATCCTTCTTCAGCGCCTTGGTCTTGGTCCAGCTATGCGAGCGTCCGGACGTGTAATGCGCCGAGTCCCGTTTGGACACGACGCCTTCAAGTCCCATCTCGGTTGCCCGGTCGTAGAGCGCCTGGCCGTCGCCCGTGACATGGCCGCTGAGCTGCAGCGCCGACTGGGCGTGGACATGACCGGCAAGAAGCTGCTCCAGCAGGCCCTTGCGCTTGTCGAGCGTAACCTTGCTCAAGTCCCAGCCGTTGAGATGCACGACGTCGAAGGCGTAGAACACCAGAAGTTCGTCGTGCCCGCTGGCAAGCGCGTCCTGCAAGGCGGCAAACCGGCTGATGCCCTTGTCGTCGAGCACGACGATCTCGCCATCGATGACGGCGTCGCTGCAAGGCAGTCTGGCGAAGGCCTGCGCCAGCTTGCCGTAACGTTTTGTCCAGTCGATGCCGCTGCGGGTGATCAGCCTTGCCGCCCCGTCAGCGAGATGCACCATGGTGCGATAGCCATCGAACTTGATCTCGTGCAGCCAGCCCTCGTCCTTGGGCGGCTTCGGCAAGGCCGTGGCCAATTGCGGCTCGATCCGCGCCGGCATCGGCGCCTTCACGGCACCGGCAAGCTTTCCGGGCTTGATATCTTCGGGTTTCGACGGCCGCGTCTTCGGCGGCGCCGCCAGTTCCTCGATGCGCCGCCCCGACTTCACGCTTTCGGGGCTCGCCTCGAGAATATCGATGCTTTCGTCGGCGGCCGGGTCGTGCTCCTTGAACAGCAGCCAGTTGCGCTTGTCTTCGCCTGGCTTCGGCTTCAGCCGGGCCAGCATCCAGCCGCCCTTGAGCTTTTCCCCCCATAGCCGGAACTTGAAGGCGCCCTTCTCCAGTGCCGTCGCCGCATCCTCCATCGGCGCCCACACCCCCGCATCCCACACGATCATCGGCCCGCCGCCATATTCGCCTTCGGGGATGAGCCCTTCGAAATCGATATAGTCCAGCGGATGATCCTCGGTCTCGACAGCGAGGCGCTTGTCCGCTGGGTTGAGCGAGGGCCCGCGCGGCACCGCCCAGCTCTTCAGCACGCCATCGAGTTCGAGGCGCAGATCGTAGTGATCGGCTGTGGCATGGTGCTTGTGCACGACGAAGCGGTTGCCTTCGCCGCCCTGCTCGACGCCGCGCGGCTCGCGCGTCTTGGAGAAATCGCGCTTTTGCCGGTAGTTGCGAAGCTTTTCCGCTGCCATCCCAGCCTAGCGCAGGCTGCCCGCGTCATCGGGCGCAGGTTCGAGTTCCAGCTCTCTGGGCGTCGCACCGGCCATCAATTTGTCGAGCAAGGCGTCGTTGACGTCGTAGTACTGGCCGGAAACCAGAACCCGGGAAACGGTTTGGCCGTCACCACGAAACAGCCTTGAACTGACGAAAACCTTGTGGCGGCCAAGCGCGTCAGAGACGGCCCTGCGCTTCCTGATCTGGTTGGCAACCGGTGTACGCATACGCCCGAGGCTCCTGAACCACGCAGCCCAACTATCCCTCAAAGTGCCTCGTTGATCAATGCACGCGGATTCGGCCAGGCGATTCCACAGGCTTCGAAGCCCTTTCCCTAGTTCCGGCTGAACTCGATCCGCGCCGTCTCCACCTGCACTCCAGTGCGGGGATGCGCCTCCACGGTCACGATCCGCATGCGCCCCGTGCCCAGGTTCGCCACCCGCATGCTTGCCACGCGCGGACCAGAGCCCCTGTCCGGCCACCTGACCTTGAGGTTGAGCGTATCGCCAGAGCGCGTACCGGTAAGCTCAGCAGGGCCGTGCACGGAACCCAGATACGAACCGGAATAATGCTGGCCGTTGGCAATCAGATCGACACCGATATGGCGCGAAAAGACAGCCTTTGCCCGGCAGGCACCATCGAGCTTGAACTCGGCACCGTCAGCGCGAGAGTCGAGATTGCATGAAACGGCCATCTCCATCGCTTCGGGTTTCAGCCGTATCTGACCCGAGCCGTGCCAATTCCCCGAGAGGGTTTCGAGAAAATCCTTCTCGTCCGCGATTGCTGCGGAAAAGGTGAAAACTGCCAAAGGCAGCGCCATGATCGCCGGGTTCATCTCGTTGCCGAACCTTGCCTGGAACGCCGAAAGGCTTCAGCGCTCCTCCGGATTTCGTCGGGAACAGTTCGACTCATCGCCTTGCCAGCTACGAGCCGACAGCTACTGAATTCGAGAAGCCTATGAGGTACGGCTAATATTGTCAAAATCGCCGCCCGGCCGGGCATGCCGTGAAAGCTAGCAAACAGGTTCGAATGGACTGTGAGACATGGCGCCAAGCAAAACGGCCACCCGAAGGTGGCCGTTTTTGGTGTTGGTTTTCCCTTGGGAAAACTGGAGCGGGTGAAGCGATTCGAACGCTCGACCCCAACCTTGGCAAGGTTGTGCTCTACCCCTGAGCTACACCCGCTCGCACGGCTCGTCGCCGCAACGACGCCTATATGGCCGAAGCCCGCCGCGAATGCAACGGGGAAAACGAGAAGTTTTTTTGCAATTTTGCTGACGCACGGGAAAGCCTGCATTTCCGCCGAACCACGCCTGTGGATGAACAAGGCGGGCTTGTCTTGGTCACGACCATTGCCCATAAACCCTGCCACCCAGCAATTTTTGGCGAAGGCTTGCATGACCGGCGCGACGAATCCCAAGACCAGGGCTGAGCTTCTGGCCTTCCTCGACACCCTCGGAATCACTGTCCAGACGCACGATCACCCGCCGCTCTACACGGTCGCCGATTCTCAGGCGCTGCGCGGCACGATCGCCGGCGGGCATACCAAGAACCTTTTTCTCAAGGACAAGAAGGACAACTTCTTTCTCGTCACCGTGGACGAAGAGGCGAGCGTCGACCTCAAGCAGATCCATCAGCTGATCGGCGCGTCGAGCAGGGTTTCCTTCGGCAAGCCCGAGGCCTTGATGGAACTGCTCGGCGTGGCGCCGGGTTCGGTCACCGTCTTCGGGCTGATCAACGACACCTCAGGCAAGGTGAAGCTGGTGCTGGACAGTACCCTGATGGAAAACGCCATGATCAACGCCCACCCGCTGACCAATGAAGCCACAACCTCAATCGCCAGCGGCGACCTGTTGCGATTCGTAGAGGCAACCGGCCACGATGCTGTTATCTTGAAAGTCTCGGGCTGATCGCCACATGGTTGCCTGACAGCCGCGCGGTCGAACGGGCTGCATGCGAGAACGACACACCGGAAGAGTGAAGATGAGCAACGAAACCAATCCCTTCGGCGGCATGAGCAGCCAGTACGCCACCAACGTGCAGTTTGGCGCTGCCGCCGCCAATGGTGCTGGACCGGCAGCCGATCTCGTCAAGGACACGACGACCGCCGCTTTCAGCGCCGACGTCATCCAGGAATCGCGCAACCAACCGGTGCTTGTCGATTTCTGGGCGCCCTGGTGCAGTCCGTGCAAGCAATTGACCCCGGTGATCGAGCGTGTCGTCCAGGCCGCTGGCGGCCGTGTCAAGCTCGTCAAGATGAACATCGATGATCATCCGGCGATCGCCGGCCAGCTTGGCATCCAGTCGATCCCCGCCGTCATCGCCTTCAAGAACGGCCAGCCGGTTGACGGCTTCATGGGCGCCGTTCCCGAGAGCCAGATCCGCGACTTCATCGACAAGATCGCAGGCAAGGATGGCGGCCAGCCGCAAATCGCCGAAGCACTCGCAGCTGCTGCCGAAGCACGCGGCGCAGGCGACCTGCAGACGGCTGCACAGATCTATGATGCCGTGCTGGAGCAGGCACCCGACAATGTCGACGCCATCGCTGCGCTCGCCGACATCCTGTTTGAGGCCGGCGATGTCGCGGGCGCAACCGAAGTGCTGGCTCGCGCGCCAGATGACAAGAAATCGGTCCCTGCGCTTGTTTCGGTCCGCGCCAAGATCGCGCTCGCCGAAGAAGCCGCAGCCCTTGGCGATTCCGCCGAACTCGAACGCCGGCTGGCGCAAAACCCCGCCGATCACCAGGCGCGTTTCGATCTCGCCATGATCCAGAACGCCAACGGCCAGCGCGCCGAAGCGGCTGACAATCTGCTTGCCATCGTCAAGGCTGACCGGACATGGAACGAGGACGGTGCAAGGGCACAGTTGCTCAAGCTGTTCGAGGCCTGGGGCTTCACCGACGAGGTGACACTTGCCACCCGGCGCAAGCTGTCGTCATTGCTGTTTTCGTGAGGGCTACCTCGCTGCGGTCTTTGCGTATGACCGCAGCAATCCCAGATTGAGTGGCAGCCAGTTGAGGGCAAGATGCAGGCAGGGAACGCGCATTACCGGCTCGACAGCGATCTGCCGACGACATTGGCGGTGTTCCCGCTGACGGCGGCTCTGCTTTTGCCGGGCGGGCGCATGCCGCTCAACATCTTCGAGCCGCGCTATCTCCAGATGATCGACGACGCGATGGCCGGCTCCCGGCTGATCGGCATGATCCAGCCCTCGCTCGACGGCACGCTGCGTCCCGACGGCGAGCCGTCGCTGTGCCCGGTCGGATGCATCGGCCGCATCACCTCGCTTGCCGAGACCGGCGACGGCCGCTACCTGATTTCGTTGCAGGGCGTGTGCCGCTTCCGCGTTGCCCAGGAGCTGATGGTCAAGACGCCGTTCAGGCAATGCAAGATCACGTCGTTTGCAGCTGACCTCACCGAGGACAAGGCCGGCGCCGAAGTCGATCGGCCAGCCCTGCTCAGGGCCTTTCGTACGTACCTCCAGGCCAATGAACTCGAGGCCGACTGGGAAAGCGTCAGCCGCGCCGACAACGCCATACTGGTCAACGCGCTGTCGATGATGGCGCCATATGGTGCGGCCGAAAAACAGGCGCTGCTTGAAGCACCCGATCTCAAGACCCGCGCCGAAACGTTGATCGCCATCACCGAAATGACGCTGGCACGCGAAAACGACGAGTTCGGATCGAGCCTGCAATAGCGAGGGCCGGTTGGGGAGCAATGATGGCTGAGGCGACAAACAAGCGCGATATCGACATCAAGCTGCTCGAGTTGCTCGCCTGTCCGCTGACCAAGGGGCCGCTGACCTGGGACGCCGAGCGTGGTGAGCTGGTGTCCCGGCTCGCGCGCATCGCCTATCCTGTCCGCGACGGCATCCCGGTCATGCTGCCTTCCGAGGCGCGGCAGATTCTCGACACCGAGGTTGCGCCCAGGAAAACCTCGCCGACGGACTGACCTCGCACCTTCTGTCATTGGAAATTGCGCCCCTTGGGCATGACGCTGCTGGCCTTGCGGGCAAGCCTTTCATAGCTCTGCACGACACGCGGGTCTTTGGCGGCTTTTACAGCGGCGCTTTGCCTGGTACCACTTGCCTGGCCAAGTGCTGCTTGCGCCTTTTCATCCGCTGACATTTGCATCTCTTCCGACATGGCGGCGAGCCAGTGCGTCAAATCCTCCATCTTGTCGGCAACGATGTGGATCACGCCCGATTCCGTCTGCAGCTTGCCGCTGACGCGGATGAACTTCGATCCCATGACGACAGGCCGGAAGCGTTCGAAGACCCGCGCCCAGACGATAATGTTGGCGACCGAATTTTCGTCCTCCAATGTCAGGAAAATGGCATTGCCCTTGCCCGGGCGCTGGCGAACGAGCACCAACCCTGCCACTGAGACGCGCCTGCCATCAGGCACCTGATGCAGCCGGCCATTCGGGGTGATGCCGGCCTTGTCCAGCCTTTGCCTGAGGAAGGCCACCGGATGCGCCTTCAGCGAAAGACCGAGCGAACGGTAATCGTGGATGACATGCTCGCCGAGCGGCATGGCGGGCAAAAGCATCTGCGGTTCGTTATCGGGCAAATGAACCTCGGGCTGGTCGAACAGCGGCAGCATTTCGGCTGCACTCTTGCCGTCGAGCGCACGCACTGCCCATAGCGCCTCGCGCCGGTCAAGATTGATCGAGCGGAAGGCATCGGCCTGGGCGAGCAGCTCGATCTCACCGACATTGAGGCCGGAACGCAGCCAGACATCGCGCACCGACTGGTAACCCTTGCCGCGCCGCTTGGCGAAGATCTTCATCTTCTCCTCGCCCAGACCCTTGATCTGGCGGAAACCCAGCCGAACGGCGTGACTGGTCTTGATGACGTCGCGCATTCCGGCGTGGCGGGCAAAAATCCGCTTGGGATCGAAGCCGGAGCGTTCGAGCGTGCAGTCCCAGTCAGAGCGGTTGATGTCGACGGCACGGATTTCGACGCCATGATCCTCGGCGTCGCGGACCAGCTGTGCCGGCCGGTAGAAGCCCATCGGCTGCGAGTTCAGGATCGCCGCACAGAAGACGTCGGGATAATAGGCCTTGAACCAGCAGGAGGCGTAGACGAGCAGCGCAAAGGCCGCGGCATGGCTTTCGGGAAAGCCGTACTCACCAAAGCCCTCGATCTGCTTGAAACAGCGCTCGGCAAAGTCGCGCTCGTAACCGCGGTCGACCATGCCCTTGACCATGCGGTCGCGGTAATTGCCGATGGTGCCGGTGCGCTTGAAGGTGGCCATGGCACGCCGGAGCTGGTCAGCCTCGCCGGGCGAAAAACCGCCGGCGACGATGGCGATCTTCATCGCCTGCTCCTGGAACAGCGGCACACCGAGCGTCTTGCCGAGGATGTCTTCGAGTTCCCTTTTAGGGAACTCGACTTTTTCCTTGCCTTGCCGGCGCCTGAGATAGGGATGCACCATGTCGCCCTGGATCGGCCCGGGCCGCACGATCGCCACCTCGATGACGAGGTCGTAGAATTCGCGCGGCCTGAGGCGCGGCAGCATCGACATCTGCGCCCGGCTCTCGATCTGGAAAACGCCGAGCGTGTCGGCGCGGCAGATCATGTCGTAGACCTTCGGGTCCTCCGGCGGCAGCGTTGCCAGCTCGAGCGGCCGGCCATGCTTGTCGTGGACACCATATTTTTCCGTCAGCAAGCCAAAAGCCTTGCGCAGGCAGGTCAGCATGCCGAGCGCCAGTATATCGACCTTCAGGATACCGACGGCGTCGAGGTCGTCCTTGTCCCACTCGACCATCTTGCGCTCGTCCATCGCCGTCTTGACGATCGGCACGATCTCGTCGAGCCGGTCGCGGGTGATGACGAAGCCGCCGACATGCTGGGACAGGTGGCGCGGAAAACCCATGATGTTGTTGGCATGCTCGATCACGTGCCGGGTCAGCGGATCGGTCTTGTCGAGCCCGCCGGCCGTCGTTTCCTTCTCGCCAAGTTCGGATGAGTACCAGCCCCAGATCGACCCCGACAAAGCACCCCTGACATCGTCCGACAGGCCCATCGCCTTGGCGACCTCGCGCAGGGCCGAGCGTCCGCGATAGGTAACGACGGACGCCGCGAGCGCGGTGCGCTTGGAACTGTATTTTTCGTAGATGAACTCGATCACCTCGCTGCGCCGCTCGTGCTCGAAATCGACGTCTATGTCTGGCGGCTCACCACGTTCGACGGAAATGAAGCGCTCGAACAGGACATCGACGATGTCTGGCCCGACATCGGTGATGCCGATGCAAAAGCAGATGACGGAATTGGCCGCCGACCCGCGCCCCTGGCACAATATATCCTTCGAGCGGGCGAACTGGACAATGTCATGCACGGTGAGGAAATAGCGGGCGTAATTGAGTTGTTCGACGATGCCGAGCTCATGCCGGATGATGCCTTGCACCTTCTCCGGAACGCCATCCGGGTAGCGCCTTTTCGCCCCCTCCCATGTCAGCCTTTCCAGTTCCGCCTGCGGTTCGAGGCCTGATTCCGTGGGTTCGTCGGGATAGTTGTATTTGAGCTCTTTCAGCGAAAAATGCAGACTTTCGGCAAAGCGTAGCGTCTCGGCCAGAGCCTCGGGATGCCTCCGGAAAAGCCGGCTCATATCCGAAGGCCCTTTCAAGTGCCGTTCGGCATTCGCCTTCAATTCGAACCCCGCCTCGGTGACCGGCACATTGAGACGGATTGCGGTCAGAACGTCATGCAGCGGGCGCTGGGCCGGCGCGTGGTAGAGCGCATCATTGGTCGCCATCAGCCGCAGGCCGGTGATCGCTGCCATGGCAACGGCCTGCTCGATCCTGAAGCGATCATTGCCGCCGAAATTCGGGGCGACCGCGAGCCACAAGGAGGCACCGAAACGTTCCTTGAGGCTGCGCAGAAGCGCCAGATCGTCTTCCGTGGCAACCGTGACGTCGGGCAGCACCGCGAGCGACAGCAGGTCGCCCCACTCGAAAAGGTCGTCCCGATAAAGAAGCGGGGCGCCCTTTTCGCTTTCAGGCCTTGTATTGGCCTGGGTGAGCATGCGGCACAGATGGCCCCAGCCCTTGCGGTTTTGCGGATAGGCAAGAATGTCGGGCGTGCCGTCCGCAAAGACCAGGCGGCAGCCGGGGTGATAGGCGAGCCCTTCAGTGTCGGCCATCTTCCAGGCGCGCACGGTGCCCGCGACAGTGTTGCAGTCGGCAAGGCCGATCGCCGAAAGCCCCAGAAACTTCGCCGCGATGACCAGCTCTTCCGGCGCGGATGCACCGCGCAGGAAGGAAAAATTCGACTGGATGCCGAACTCGGCGTAGCTCATGGCAGCGACCATCTTCATGCGAAGACCCCATGCAGGAACCAGCGCGGGGCCGCTGCCTGAGCTCCATAGAGGCCCTGCCGGTAGAGCCAGTAACGACGACCATCGGCATCTTCGACCCGGTAATAATCCCGCGTTGGCGCCTCGTTCCCCTCGCGCCACCATTCGGGCGCGATGCGTTCCGGCCCCTCCGCACGCGTCACGCGATGCACGGCACGGCGCCAGCGGAAATGCGGCGGCGGACCATCGGGCACCTCGGTCAGCGGAACGTCGATGGGCTCCGGCAAGCGAAACAAACGAATGGGCCGCTCCAGCCGGCCGGACTGGCTGACGGTGCCGCGCCGCGCCTTGCCTGCCTTTGCGAAGGCCTTCCTGTTTTCCTCCTGCGCATAAGAAACCACAGTAGCGGCACGCTCAGGTAGATGACTTTCAGCCGGAACAGGCTCGAGGACGGCTACCTCGCCGAGCCGGGCCGTCACGCGGTCGGCGAAGATCGCCAGCCCTTCGCCATCATCTTCGACCTCGCCGGCAAGATCGCCCTGGCGCGCATCGAAGCCGGCTGTCGAGAGTGCCGACAGGCGCACGAGATCGAAGCCGCAGCCGGCATCGATGGTCTCGCCAAGCGCTGTCAGCCGTTCATGAAACAGCTTTCGGATCAGCGCGGGTTCGCGGATCGGCCGAGAGGCGCCGACGGTGATGCGGCTGACCATGCCGTCGACCCTGAACAGCAAAAGCTCAAGCCTTCGCGCGCCTTCCTCCCGACGCTCGAGATCGACCTTGAGCGTCGCGGCAAGCAGGCCGACCAGCCGCTCGACATCTTCGATCAGCGAAAGCGGGTCGGCAAAATGCCGCTCGACCGAAAGGGGTGCGACCGGCAGGCGCGGCGAAACCGCCTCCTCCAGACGCCCAAGGCCCTGGTCGAGCCGCTCGATGAGCGTTGCGCCGAAACGCCGGACAAGCGGTGCGCGCGGCCCATCCATGATCGCGCCGACAGTGCGCAGTCCGACGCTTTCGAGGCTTGTTTTCGTTTTCGGATCGAGCCGCAGCGCCGATAGCGGCAGGCGGGCGAAGAAATTGCGCTCGCCGCCCGGCGCAATGATCTGGCCGGCAGCAAAACGCGCCGCGGCCCACGCCGCCCCAGGCGTGGACGCCAAGCCCGCACGCACGTCGAAACCCTGATGGAAAAACCGTGCCATCAGATCGGCGAGCAGGGCCTTTTCGCCACCGAAAAGATGGGCGCAGCCGGTGATGTCGAGGAACAGCCCGCTTTCACCCTCGATCGCGACAAGCGGCGTGTAGCGGTCGCACCAGTCGGCGAGGCTTTCAAGCAGCCGGCGGTCAGCCTCGGGATCGGCCTCGACGATATCGATGTCGGGATGCATGGCGCGCGCCTCGGCGATGCCCATTCCCGGCCTCAGCCTGCGGGCTTCAGCCTGCTCGTCGAGGGCGGCGATGCGCTGGGTGTTGTTCTCGCGATGGCTGATCACCAGGGGCTGGCTCGGACGTGGGCCTGAACGCCAGGACCGTCCCAGCCGCCGCCGCAGGATCCGCTCGGCCGCGAGATGGGGAAACCACAGCGACACGATTCTCTGGGACGGACTCATCTCTTCTTTCTGCGAGGGTGTGTGCATTTGGGTTCCATTCCAGAATGAATTTGCCGGCAAGTGCGGCGCGGCTCTTGCCGATTTCGACGGTGACGGCGGGCGGGCCGATGGAGCCGGCGAGCGGACCAGCGAGCGTGCGCCGAAGCGAGGCCGGCGCCGGCGAGGCGATGAGGCGGACGGGTGCTGCGGTCGGTTCCGGCTCGGCCGACTGGCGCAGCAGAAGCACCGGACGGCCAGCCTCCTGGGCACGGCGGTGGAGCCGCCGTGTGGCAGTGAGATCAAGCCCGCGCGGGTTGCCGCGCAACTCGACGATGACGGCGGTCAGCTCGTCGATGCGCGCGGCCTCTTCGGCGATCCACAGCGCATCGGTAGGCTTGGGCGCTTCGGCAATAAGCAGGCGCTCCGGCGCAAGGCCGAAAAGCCATTCCAGGCCCCCCGCATAAGGAAGTCCCGCCTCCCTGAAGATTTCGGCGGTGCCGATCCACAGCACCAGTGCACCCGGCTTGGCCTTGATCATGAGGCTGACAAGGCAAAGGGCCAGGCCTGCGGCAGCCCCCGCATTGCGCGTTTGGGTACCATGGATTTCGGTCAGCGCAGCCTTCGGCAGCCCGCCGCCCAGGGTTTCGTCGAGCCGTTCGACGCCGGTGGGCAGGAGGAAATCGCGCGACGATGCCAGGCCGTTGCGACGCACAAGAATGCCCGAAGGCGCTGTGCTGTCGGAGGGCAACACCAGTAGTTCGGGCAGCGTGCCCTCGATCTTCGCTATCTTCTGGCGCAGGGCAAAAACGACGTCCCGCGCCACGGCGCTGGTTGCCATGTCGATCTGCCTTCGATTAGTTGTTCCTGTTATGTTCTTATAGATTCCAGAGGCGCCCATGAGAGTCAAGCCGATTCATGGGGAATTTATTCCTCTCCCGGGAAGCTTGCCTCACCGCTTATTTGTCGCCTGCGCGGCAAAGGCCTCGTAAGCGCGCCAGTGAACGGCTATATGCCCTCAAAAGGAACAATAATGGCCCGCATCTACAAGACCCGCGCCTGGCACGACCAGCTTTCGCCCTCGATCGAGGAGATGGAGCTTCTGGCGCTCGAAGCCTATGCGCATCTGCCGGAGGAGTTTCGCCAGCTGACCGGCGAGGTCGTCATCCAGATGGCGGAGTTCCCCACCGACGAGATCATGGACGACCTGTCGCTGGAAACGCCGTTCGACCTGCTTGGGCTGTTTGAGGGGCGCGGCATCGCCGAGCGCTGGAACCCGCAGACCGGCGAAGGCCCCAACCGCGTGACACTCTATCGCCGCGCCATTCTCGACTACTGGTCCGAGAATGAGGAGACGCTGGGCGACATCGTCACCCATGTGCTGATCCATGAGATCGGCCACCATTTCGGCCTGTCCGACGAGGACATGGAACGGCTGGAGGAGGCCGCCGAATAGGCGGCCGCCCCCCGAAAAATCAAAAATCGCTGAGCTTGGTGACGCCGGCCTCGTAGTCGTGGCCTTCGACATCCTTCACCACGGCCTGGCCGCAGCGCATCGTCTTGGTTTCGGCGTCGAACGAATAGGTCGGCGAGCCGAACAGGTGCCAGCCCTTGTTCACGGCAGCGGTGACCTTGTGGCAGAAGGTGGCGTCGTCGGGGCCGGTCAGGAAGCGGTAGAGTTTCATTTTTCGTCTCCCGTCATCTCAGCGATCATCGCGGCCCTCGCCAGCACCTTCTCGGCCTGGACCAGATGCAGCCGCTCGACCATCTTGCCACCGAGCGAGATTACACCGCGCGAGGCGTTTTCGGGAAGCGCGAAGGCGTCGGCCACGGCACGCGCCTCGGCAAGCGCTTCCACGGACGGCGAAAACGCCGCGTTGGCGCCTTCGATCTGGGCGGGATGGATGACGGTCTTGCCGTCGAAACCCATGGCGGACGCCTCGGCGCAGTCGCTGACGAAAGCGTCGAGATCGCGGAAATCGTTGGACACGCCGTCGAGCATGTCGAGCCCGCCGGCACGCGCGGCGAGCACCATCTGCATCAACCAGGGCATCAGATAGCGCCGGTCGGGCGTCATCAGCACGCCGGTTTCCTTGACGATGTCGTTGGTGCCGGCAACCAGGCAAGCGAGCCGCGAGGCCGGGTCGCGGCCGAGCTCGGCGATGGCACCGATATTGATCAGCGCGCGCGGCGTCTCGACCATCGCCCACAGCTTCATCTCGTCGGGCGCGTCATTGTCGTCGAGCACGTCGCCGGCCTCCAATATGTCGCGCGGCGTGGCGACCTTGGGCAACAGCACACCATCGACATTCCATGCACTCGCGGCCGCAAGGTCGTCGGCGCCCCACTCGCTCGACAGCGCATTGATGCGCACGATGTATTCGCGTTTGCTGGCCGGGCGCTGCGTCAGGAACTGGCCGAGCCTTTGGCGCGCCGCAACCTTCTCCTGCGGCAGCACCGCGTCTTCGAGGTCGAGGATGACGGCGTCGCAGGCAAGCGAGGCGAGCTTGGCCAGCGCCTTTTCGTTGGTGGCGGGCACATAAAGCACCGAACGGCGCGGGCGCGAGACAGAATGTGACATCTGGTCTTCTTGCCCGGCAATGCTGGCCCTTGCAAGGTCTTGCGGGGTGGTGGCGTAACTGCTTTTGTCCTCCATCATCAACCAACGGGAACACTCCATGGCACGCTACGACGTGGTCATCACAGGCGGCGCGATCGTCGGCAGCTCGATCGCCTATTATCTGCGCGAGGAGGGTTTCACCGGCTCGATCGCGCTGATCGAGCGCGACCCGCAATTCGCCCATGCGGCGACCACGCTGTCCTGTGCCTCGATCCGCCAGCAATTCTCGATCCCCGAAAACATCCGCCTGTCGCAATTCACGCTTGGCCTGTTCCGGCGCCTCAAGGACGAGTTCGGCCCCGACGCCGACATCGGCTTCCGCGAGGGCGGCTATCTGATTCTTGCCGGCGACAACGGTTTCCCCATCCTCAAGGCCAATCACGAGGCACAGATGGCCGAGGGCGCCGACATCGTGCTTGAGGACGCCGAGCAGCTGCAAAAGCGCTTTTCCTGGATCTCGACCGAGGGCATTTCCGCCGGCGCCTACGGCCGCACCGGCGAAGGCTGGTTCGACGCGCATGCCATGCTTGGCCTGTTCCGCAAGGCGCTCAAGACCAAAAACGTCGACCTGATCACCGCCGAAGTGGCCGGCATCGAGCGTGAGGGCGACCGCGTCACCGCCGTCACGCTTGCCAATGGCGAGCGGCTGGAGGCCGGCACGGTGTTCAACGCGGCCGGGCCGAACGCCGGCAAGGTGTCCGCCATGGCCGGCATCGCGCTGCCGGTCGAGCCACGCAAGCGCAACGTCTTTGTCTTCGAGGCGCGCGACAAATTCGCCGACATGCCGCTGATGGTCGACCCCTCCGGCGTCTATGTCCGGCCCGAGGGTTCGGTCTACATCACCGGCGGCGCCGAGAGCGAGGACGGCGAACAGGCCGCCGATCCCCAGGATTTCAACCCCGACTGGTCGCTGTTCGAGGAGGTGATCTGGCCGGCTCTGGCAACGCGCGTGCCGGCCTTCGAGGCGATCAAGGCGACGCAGGCCTGGGTCGGGCATTACGATTACAACGCGCTCGACCAGAACGCCGTCATCGGCCCGCATCCCGAGGTTGAAAACTTCATCTTCGCCAACGGCTTTTCCGGCCATGGCCTGCAGCAGGCGCCGGCGGTGGGCAAGGCGCTGGCCGAGCTTATCGTGCATGGCGGCTACCGGACCATCGACTGCTCCGCCTTCGGCTACCAGCGCATTGCCGAAGGCCGGGCGTTTCGGGAATTGAATGTGATCTAGGGTCGTTTCCAGTCGATCTTGCCCCTCCCCCTTACCCTCTCCCCGTGAATGACTGGGAGAGGGGGACGTCAGCGTTGCGGCCAGCCTCCTTCGCCCCGCCTGCGGGGAGAAGGTCCCGGCAGGGGGATGAGGGGCCCGCCCGCACCTAAACCTCCACGGCCCCCATCGACAGGGCGGCGAGGAAGGTCATCATCGCTTCGACTTCGGACGCTGCCTTGACCGAGGGGCGGCCGGTGCAGCGGGCGCCTTCGGCGCCGTAGAGGTCGGCGCGGCAGCATTGGTCCTTGCGGCAGGCGCGCAGCGCTGTGCCGCCCCGTCGCGGGTGGCGGCGATGCGCACGGCAAGCCCGGCCACCTTGCGCACAGTATAAGGCAGCCGCTCGTCGACTACATTTTTGCGGTCGTCCATTCGCCTTGGTCGTTTCATGTCAAACACCTTTTTGCTTGAGGGAGCGTGCACGAAAACCGCCGGCCTGGCGAACCAGCCGGATTTGTCAGGGAAGCCGACGCATGGGGCGCGCCTTCTTCAGTATTCTGAATGCGGCACGCCACCATGCGTCCGCCGGTGCTCTTGCCCCACCCTCGTGCCGTTCAACGCATTTTCGCGTAACGGCTGGCAGGGCCTTGGCCTGGGGGCTCATCACCCAGCAACGCCACCGTCAGCGCCGCCGGCCAAGACACCGTCCCCCTCACCTGATACCCGGTGCGCACCAGGTTTCCCTTGAGGGAGATGGGCTGATGTTAAGCCGGCTTTTGGGGGGCGTGGATAAATTTGGCGAAAGTTTTTTTGAAAGGTGAGCGGGAACAAGGGGTTGGGGAGAAGGAGGCCAAAAATTTGTTCACTACGGCTACGTAGTTGGCGTCTGGAGCGTTCGCTTGACGGAAGGCTGCTTGCCAGTTGTCAAATTCTACCCTGGCCCAATCAGACTCATATGAACGGGTAGGTTGAGACGAGGCTGCGAACGTGCATAAGTAGCTGCTTCGCTTTGGGGGGCGCGTAGGTGGTTAATGTCGTACATCAGTGGAATCCCGATGATTGGGAGATGTTTTCTCTAAGTCTGTTGCAAGTGCGGCATGGCACACTTGACGTCCATAAGGTCCCGGCCACTCATAAGGGCGACTTTGGCATCGATTTCTACTGCACGAACGAGGCGGTTATTTATCAGTGCTTTGCCGTGGAAGAGCCGGTCGACATTCTGACGCGCGCGAACCGCCAAAAATCCAAGATCACTACTGATCTGAAAAAGATGGTCGATGGAGCTACCGAGGTTTCCAAGCTCTTCCTCGGAACACCCGTGAGAAAATGGATTCTGCTTACGCCGGTTCACGACAGCAAGGACGTGAACCTTCATTGCGCCAAAAAGACCACCGATCTGCGCGCCAAGGACATGGCCCATTTGGACAATCGATTTGAGGTCTGCATCCATGATCAGAACTCGTTCCCGGGTGCGGCCTTGTCCGCAGCCATGGCGAAGCTAACCAACGTATCGCTCAACATCCAACCCCCAACACAGGAGGAGTTGGATGCTTGGCAAGCCGGCTCGCCCAACCTCCTGGCCAACGCTACAAAGAAACTCGCCAAACGCACGGGTCCGAACGATGTGCAGGCCGCCGTGAATGATGGTGTAGAGTTATTCTTGAAGGGCAACGCGTTGATCGACGCTCTTCGGACAAGTGCGCCAGATCTGCATGAGAAAGTGGCGGCTGCAGTCGCAAGTCGAACGCGTCGTTTGACCTATGTGGGTCCGCAAGGAGGGCCAGCGCCAAGTAATATTCTCAATACAGAACTCGACACGTTGATCAGCGTGATCAAGGAAGCTGCACCGACGCTCTCACATGCCAACGCCGAAGATATCGCTCTCGGCGCCGTCTCCGACTGGATCATGCGCTGCCCGCTGGATTTCTCAAGCGATGCGGTCTGACATTTCATTTAGGCAGGCGATCCAAGGTGCAGCGTTCTCCTTCACCGCTCGCCCTGAACCCGTTGCCGGTGACCTGCGGATGTCGTGGGGGATCGGCATCCTACTGCTCAGTCTGTTCTACAGCCACGGCAAGAAGGGCAGTTTTCCGAAGCTACAGTTCTTGGCCCATGCTGTCCGAATTCGGGAAGGACGAGACGATGTGCGCGCGATGTTCAAGGGAGATCTTCGCACATCGGAAATTTCAGTACGAGTCGAGCCGTGGCTCAATCGTGCGGTTGCCTTAGCCCACGGACTGGGCCTCGTAGACGTGACCAAGGGTAAATCGGTAGCGCTCACGGACAAAGGGCGCGAGGTGGCCGCCGAGATCGATGCCAACAAAGACATCTTTTTGGAGGAGCGGACTTTTCTGGCCGAAGTGGCAAGGAAGTTGACAGAGGCTCAGCTGACAAAAATTTGGCGAATGGAGGACCTTCTGTGACGCTTCGCCTTCGGCATTTACGCATGCGCGCGGTGACCTCCGCTGGCCCCTATGGGGCGGACATTCCATTCGCGCCTGGGTTGAACGTGATCTGGGCGGACAACACAAAGGGCAAGTCAACCTGCATGCAGGGAATGCTTTACGCCCTAGGCATGGAAAAGATGCTCAGCCCTCGGCGAGAGGTGCCGTTGCCGCACGCCATGACGTCTTTCTTGAAGAACGACGATGAGACCTCGGAGACGGTCCTAGAATCGGCCGTGTCGCTAGAGATTGAGAACGGCGCTGGCCACGTTGTGACGGTGCATCGGCCAATCAAAAGGACCAATGTCGACAACCGCCTGATCACGGTCGATTTCGGGGCGACGCTGACCAATCCTGAGGCTCGTCCAGAAAGTCGAAACTTCTTCGTCTTCGATGGGGGAGCCGCGCAGCGCGAAGATGGCTTCCACCGTTTTCTCGAGGATTTCTTGGGTTGGAAGTTGCCGACGGTTCGGCGCTACGACGCCCCGGATGGTAAGCTCTACCTGGAGACCATCTTCCCACTGTTCTGGGTCGAGCAGAAGGCTGGGTGGTCGGCGATCCCGGCGGCCATACCCACTTACTTGAGGATCCGAGAGGTTCAGAAACGAGCGGTCGAGTTCATCATGGATCTCGATATTCATAAGCTCGAACTGGAGCGGCAACGCCTGCAGGAACAGTTTGATCAGAACGCCAGGGATTGGGGGAATCTTTGGGACGAAATGGATCGCTACGCGCGACGCAGCGGCGGCAAGACGGAAGCGCTGCCACAACGACCGACCGTTGTGCTCGATGAACTCGCCAGAGGCCACGTCCTGATTGCCGAGAAAGCAGAGTGGGTCACGCTAAGAGGTCTGTTGACCCAGCTTCGCACTCGGGTGGCCGAACTCAATGCCATCGCCGTGCCGGCGGTAGGGGCCTCAGCGGACCACCTCGTGCGCCAACTCGAATCGCTGAATAAGGAAGTCGAGGCAGCCAATCGGCTACGCATCGAGGCTTACATGGCTAAGCAATTGAAGGAGGCCGACGTCGCGTCTCTGGAACGGCGCATTAAGTCGTTGACCGACGACATGCAGAAGAATCAGGACGTCCAGAAGCTCCAACGCTATTCTGGCAGCGTGGGAGCTCTTACGCCGGACCAATGCCCCACATGCGAGCAGGCCTTGGTCGACTCGCTCCTGTCGCAGGAGGTGCTGACGGCAGTGATGCCGATCGAAGACAACATTGAATACCTTCGCTCTCAGTTGAAGATGTTCCAGGACATCCTGAAACGTGAGCAGGACGAGCAGAGGAAGCTTGAGGTGCGAGCTGCGCAAGCCGATCGCGAGCTCAACGAATACTATAGTCAAATCCGGACAATCCGTGCAGATCTCATTGCGCCCACGGGCAATCCCTCCGCTGTTGCCATTGAGGAGCGGGTGCGTGCCGAAGCTCGCATTCGTGAGCTGGAATCGATCCAATCGATGTTTGACGACACCGTTGAGCGAATGCAGACCCTCGCGGCAACGTTCTCGAATTTACTACAAGCCCGTGCGGACCTGCCGGCAGATAAGATGAGTCCGCTCGATCGGGCTAAGTTCGACACCTTGACAACATTGTTGCGTCAGCAGGCACGCGCGTTTGGTTTCTCGACCTTCGACCCCGATGAATTGACGATCGACGAGGACACGTACCGACCGCAAAAGGAAGGCTACGAGATCGGATTCGAGACGTCCGCGAGCGACGCGATCCGCCTAAAGTGGGCCTACCAGCTCGGACTTCTAGAGCTTGGCCATCAACATCCAACGCATCATCCCGGCATGTTGCTGCTTGACGAGCCGCGTCAGCAGTCCTCGTCGAAGATTAGTTTTGGACATCTGTTAGAACGAGCTGCTGCAAGTCAGCGCAGCGATCAGCAAGTGATCGTCTCCACAAGCGAAGATCTCGAAACCTTAAAGGACATACTGTCCCGGATCAAATGTAAGAAAACGATCTTTTCGGGCTATGTCATCAAGCCAGTCAGCGCTTAACCCCTTACGCCCTCTCCTCCCAAACCCGCGCCAATTCCACGATGGTCTTCACCGCTCTTTCCATGTCCTGGCGGCTGACCCATTCGAGGGGGGAGTGGAAGGCGTGGCCGCCGGCGAAGATGTTGGGGCAGGGCAGGCCCATGAAGGACAGGCGCGAGCCGTCGGTGCCGCCGCGGATGCTGCCGCGCACAGGCGCCATGCCGGCGCGGCGGACGGCTTCGAGCGCGTTTTCGACGATCTCGGGATGGCGGTCGAGCACCTTTTTCATGTTGCGGTACTGCTGCTTGACCTCGAAGCGGTAGGTCGAGCCGGGATAGGCCTTCATGACATCCTTGACGATGTCTTCGAGCATCTTTTCCTTGGTGGCGAGGCCTTCGTCGGTGAAGTCGCGGACAATCAGGCTGAGCGCGGCCTTTTCCATCGAGCCCGACAAAGCGGTGGGGTGGACGAAGCCTTCGCGGCCCTCGGTGGTTTCGGGCGCAAGCTCCTTCGGCAGCCGGTCGACGATGGCACCGGCGATCTTGATGGCGTTTTCCATGCGGCCCTTGGCGAAGCCGGGATGGATGGCGACGCCCGAAATGGCGATCTCGACGCCGTCGGCGGAAAAGGTCTCGTCCTCGATATGGCCGGCGGTTTCGCCATCCATGGTGTAGGCGAATTTGGCGCCGAGCTTCTTGAAGTCGACCTTGTCGACGCCGCGGCCGATCTCCTCGTCGGCGGTGAACAGGAGCTTGATGGTGCCGTGCCTGATGTCGGGATTGGCGATGAGGAACTGTGCCGCCGTCACGATCTCGGCGATGCCCGCCTTGTCGTCGGCGCCGAGCAGCGTGGTGCCGTCGGTGGTGACGATGTCGTTGCCGATCTGGTTTTTCAGCTCGGGGTGATCGGTGACGCGGATGACCTGCTGCGGGTCGCCCTTGAGCTGGATGTCGCCGCCGGCATAGTTGCGCAGGAGCTGCGGCTTGACGTTGGTGCCGGTGAAATCGGGTGCTGTGTCCATGTGCGAGCAAAAGCAGATGACCGGCACCTGCTTGTCGGTGTTGGCGGGCACCGTGGCATAGACATAGCCATGCTCGTCGAGATGGGCGTCGGTCAGGCCGATCGCCAACAGCTCGTCGACCAGCAGGCGGCCGAGGTTCTTCTGCTTTTCGGTCGAGGGCTGTGTCGGTGAGCTCGCGTCCGACTGGGTGTCGATGACGACATAGCGCAGGAAGCGGTCGAGCACGGTGTCGGTGGTCATGAGGCGAATCCTTGGGCGAGATCCAACGGGAGAGGTTTGCCCTGCTATAGCCTGACGGACAGGCGCCGTGAACGTGCTGTCACGAGATCGGCTGTGCCTGGCACAAAGGCACGATCGGCACGGCTGCTCTTTCCAGACGGCATGGGCCCCGCCATGATGCGCCGCTGGGGAACCTAAGGGGATGACGCATGGATTTCATGCGACTGCTGAAATCGCTCGAGGAGCTGCTCTACGAGATGGCTTCGTGGCTGTTGTTCTACCCCATCACCATGTGGCGGACGCTGCGCCACCCCCAGGCGATGATGCGCTATGCCGACGTGGAATTGGCGGACGATCTACACGAGCAATATGCCGACACGCTGAGCCCGCCGCTGTTCTTGCTGATCACCTTGCTGATCGCGCATGGTTTCGAACTGGCGCTGGTGCGCCAGGAAATACCTTGGGCACCGCCGTCGTTCCTGGCGAGCGATTCCAACCTGCTGCTGTTTCGCGCCGTGGCTTTCAGCATCTTCCCGCTGCTGATGGCGCTGAAGCTGTTGCGCCATCGCGGCATCCGCATCGACCGCAAGACTTTGAAGCGGCCGTTCTACAGCCAGTGCTATGTCGCCGCCCCCTTCGCGCTGGTCACCAGCATCGGCGGCGTGCTGACGCGCATCGACAGGCCCGCAACCTTGCTGTCGGGGCTCATGCTGTTCGGCCTAGCCACGCTCTGGTACGTGACGGTGGAAACGCGCTGGTTTGCCAAGCACCTGGAGCTGCCGCTGGCACGTGCGGCGCTCAAGGTGGTCGTCACCTTGTTCCAGGGGCTGATAGCGATGCTGCTGGTGGGAGCGGCCGTGGCTTTCGGGCTGGCTTCGGCCTGAATTGCGCCAGCGGCGAAAGCTCTTGATCCTGATCAATACACTTTGCACCTGGCCGTGCATGGTCTGATAAACTGCGACGACGCGAGGGAGGAAGCGATGGTCAATGTGAACAAGGCGGCAGAGCCAAGCAAGCGTCCGGGCACGCTGCCGGAGGTGCGGGCGCTCAGCGTGGCCGACATACGGGCCAGCCTCGCCGAGGGAGCGGCGGACTTTGCGCGCCGGCCGACGATCGGGCTTCTGATCGGCGCCATATTCGCCGTGATCGGCATGGCGATTACCGTCTTGCTTGCGGTGCTGCACGAACCCTGGCTGATCTATCCCTTCGCCATCGGCTTTCCGCTGGTCGGCCCCTTCGCGGCAGTCGGCCTGTACGAGGTCAGCCGCCAGCTCGAAGCCGGACACACGCCAAGCCTGCGCGAGGTGCTGGCCGTGGTGTGGGCGCAGCGGCGGCGCGAGGTGTCGTGGATGGCGTTCGTCATGCTGTTCGTGTTCTGGATATGGATGTACCAGATCCGTCTCTTGATCGCGCTGATCCTCGGACGCATGTCGTTTGCCACGCTCGACCGCTTCGTCCATGTGGTGACGACGACAAACGAAGGCTGGATGTTCCTGGGCGTCGGCCATGTCGTGGGTGCTGCACTTGCCCTGGTGCTGTTTTCCCTTACCGTGATCTCGATCCCGATGCTGCTCGACCGCGAGGTCGATTTCATCACGGCCATGATCACCTCGGTGCGCACGGTACTGGCGAGCCCGGCGGTCATGCTCGGCTGGGGGCTGGTGGTGACGCTCGCAGTGCTCGCCGCCTGCCTGCCGTTCTTCCTCGGATTGCTGGTGGTTTTGCCGATACTCGGCCACGCCACCTGGCATCTCTATCGCCGGGCGGTGGTATAGGGCGCTCTCCCTTCCGACGGGCGGGATGGAAGAGCGCATGAAAGCCTAGCTCCAGCTGGCGCCGGCGACCTGCCGGACGGCGGCGTTGAGACGGTTCCAGACATTGATCAGCGCGATGGACAGAATGAGCGCCGCGATCGCCTTTTCGTCATAGTGGCGCGTGGCTTCCTGCCAGATATCGTCAGGCACCGGGTCGGACTTGTCGGCGACGCGGGTGACGGCCTCGGTCAGCGCCAAGGCGGCACGCTCGGCGTCGCTGAACCAGGGCGTGTCGCGCCAGGCTGCGACCGCGAAGATGCGGTCGTCCTTTTCACCCAGCTTCCTGAGTTCGAGCGAATGCATGTGGACGCATACGCTGCAACCGTTGATCTGGCTGGCGCGCAGATGGACGAGTATGCGCGTCACCTCGGGCAAACCATTCTTGTTGGTCGCCTTGTTGAGCGCAAACAGCGCCTGCATGGCATCGGGAAGGACGATTGCGGGGTTGGTCATACGGGCATGCATTGGAAATCTCCTCGAAAACTCTGCGTTCATGTTCCAGCCTTGCGCCGGGGCAATCTTGACGCCACTGCCCCCAGACCGGTTTCGTGTCACATCGGCCGGGATTGGTTCGTCATGGCCATGACGGAACGCCAGCAAGGAATGTGACCGATGCGCGACGAAATTTTTCTGACCGAGCGATTTGCCGAGAAACGCGGGCATCTGAGAGCGGTGGCATACCGGATGCTGGGATCGGCCAGCGAGGCCGAGGATGCGGTGCAGGAGACCTGGCTGAGGCTGGCTCGCACCGATACGAGTGACGTTGGCAATATCGGCGGCTGGCTGACGACCGTGGTGGCGCGCGTCTGCCTCGACATGTTGCGCCGACGCAAGTCGCGGCGCGAGGACCAGTTGGACGACGATGGCCCCGAACCTGCGGCAGGCGAGGCCGCCGGCATCGACCCCGAACGCGAGCTGGCGATGGCCGACTCGGTCGGGCTGGCGCTGCTGGTCGTGCTTGAAAAGCTGGCGCCGGCCGAGCGCATCGCCTTTGTGCTGCACGACATGTTCGACCTTTCCTTCGACGATATCGCTCCCATCGTCGAGCGCACGCCGGTGGCCACGAGGCAGCTGGCGAGCCGTGCCCGTCGCCGGGTACAAGGCACCGACGAGCCGCAAGATCGGGACCGGACGCGACAGCGCCAGGTGGTCGAGGCGTTTCTCGCGGCCTCGCGCGGCGGCGATTTCGCCGGCCTGCTGAAGGTGCTCGACCCCGGCGTCGTGTTCCGCGCCGACGCGATCGCCGCTCAACTGGGCGCTATTGCCGAATTGCGGGGCGCGCAGGCGGTGGCGGGCAGCTTCAAGGGCCGCGCGCAAGCCGCGTTGCCGGCACTCGTCGACGGCGCGATCGGCCTGTTGGTCGCTCCGCAGGGCAAGCTGCGCGTGGTTTTGGTGCTCAAGATCGAAGGCGACAGGATCGTCGGCATCGATGCCATCGCGGACCCTCAACGGCTAGCACGGATGGATATCGTCTTGCTCGGTAATTAGCCGGCGCAATGCCAAGGAGGCGAAGCGACTTGACCTTTACGAATTGACATTGTCTCGCCCGTCGCCAACCCTCTGGCTCGATGCAAATGGATTCTCCACAGGCCAAGTCCGAAGGGTTCGCCATGTCGCAGACGTTGGTCGGCAATCGCCGAAATCAAACTGGCAAGCTCTCCGATCTCGTGGCGTCGGACAACCCGCTGATGGCCGCGCCAGAACAGCTCGATGCGCTCCAAATGGTTAAAACGATCAAGGAAAGCGTCAGCGTGTGCCAAACGGCCTAGGCATGCGGACAAACACCGGCGACGGAGACTGACAATTGCCAAAGCTTTGGGGATCCCTTGCAGGCATCGCCCGGGTGGGAGCGGTGGTACTCGCCGGGATTACGCTCGTGCTCGCGAATGGACCGGCGCGAGCCCAGACGGTCAATGGCGAAGAATTTCAGCGAATCGAAGCTGTGCACGTGTCCATCGCCAACCCGACGGCCGACAAGCCGCTCAACGCGCGCATCGAAGACCAGGTGCGGCGGGTAATTGGCGCCTTTCCGTCGCAGCGCTTCGACCCTGATACTTTCGACTTCACCCTAGCCCGCGCCGGACGCGACGCCCGGATCGGCGACATCGGCTACACCGTCGCGTTCGGGCCCACCGGAGGGGTGATCCTGGACGTGACAGTCACGCTGAAGGATCCGGGCGCGCTGTCGCAGGCGCGCGGCATGCTCGCCACCGGCGAGGCCAAGGACTTTCCTATCCTGTATGATTCCAACGGGACGTTCCTGAAGCTCAAGCTCGAAAGCACCGCCCTCCACTACGGCAACGCCAACGCCTGGTACGGCCGGCCCGACCTGATGCTGGCGGGCAACCCGCTGGTGGTGGGAACACCCTCGGGCAAGGGCTACGAGCACTGGGCCGAAGGCTTCGTGCAGGGGGGCATCTACGGCATCACCCCGGTGACCGAGAGCTTTTATGCCTATGGCGGCGTCAGTGCCATCGCCAGCGGCTCTGTCGGACAGGAACTCTTCACCGACGAGACCCGTGGCTTCATCGGCGTCGAGGATGCCTATGCCGGCTTTGTCACCGGCACGACGACAAGCGAAGGCAACCGACTGGCCTTCAATGCCTCGGCCGGGCGCCAGCGTTTCCTGCTCGGCGACGGCTTCCTGATCGCCAATACCTCGGCAAATGGCTACAACCGTGCCGCACTCCAGGCCAACCCGCGTTGGGCGGCGGACATGCTGGTGCTTGCCCAGCTTTCCTACAACGGCACCGAAGTCGAGGCCTTCTACCTCGATCCGGACGAATTGCCGATCGTCGACAGCCAAACGAAGATCCAGGGCATCAATTTCGAAACGTCGCCGACCCCGAGCCTCGACATAGGCCTGAGCTTCCTGCGCGTGCCGGAGTCCAACTTCGGTTACTATACGCCGACGCAGACCTTCAGCCGCGAGGGACTGCAGGTCTACGACGCGCGCTTCCGCTGGCAGCCCAACGAGGTCGGCCGGTCCGGGCCTTTCGTCGCCGGCGAGTTCGCCGTGCAGCGCAACGAGAACTTCGACATGCGTGCCTACGGCTACTACGGCGAGGCCGGCTACAATTTCGCGGAATTGCCCTGGACGCCGACCTTCAGCTACCGCTACGCCCGCTTTACCGGCGACGACCCCGCCACCAGCCGATTCGAGCGCTGGGACCCGCTGCTTTCGGGCGGCAACGGCGAACAGTGGGTGCAGGGCATCAACCAGTTCAAGATCTGGCAGGATTCGAACGTCATCGCACACCGCTTCCAGATGCGGCTGCGGCCGACGCCGATGATCGAACTGGTGCCGCAGGTCTGGCTGTTCAGGGCCGATTCGACGACCAACCTCGGCGGCAATCCGGCGCTATCCTTCCTTGGTTCCGATGACCTGGGCTACGAGATCAACCTGACCGGCAAAGTGTTCGTATCGCGGCAAGTGTATGTCCAGGGACATGTGGCGGCGACCGTGCCCGGCGATGCGGTCAAGACCGCGCTGGGTCAGGAGCAGCATCCCTGGTGGAGCACGATGCTGTTCGTTCGCGTGGCCTTCTGAAAGCTAACCTCCCCGGGATCGTCCAAGGCAGAAAGGAAGACCAGATGGAACGCAGAGACTTGCTGAAGGCCATTGCCATGGCCTCCGCGGCAACGACGGCCAGTGGCCTGAGCCTCACGACGCCGGCACAGGCCCAGACGCCGGCTCGCCGCGGCATCGGCGTGCATGACATCTCCCCCGTCAGCCCCGACTATTTCATCCCCGACCGCTTCAAGGGCAAGACGATGATCATCACCGGCTGTGCCCGTGGCATGGGCGCCGTGGCCGCCCAGCGCGCCGCCCGCGAGGGCGCCAACGTCATCGGCGTCGACTGGCTCGACAAGGAAGGCGCCGACCACATGAACGCCATCGCCAAGGCTGGCGGCAGCGTCGAGTTCGTCCATGGTGACGTCGGCGAGAACGAAACCTGCGACAAGATGGTGAAGACAGCCGTCGACCGCTTTGGCCGCCTCGACTATGCTCTCAACAATGCCGGTGTGATGGACGCCATCTTCCCCGGCGATCCTATCGACTACGACAAGCAGAAGAACCTTGTCTTTGCCCAGGTACACGAGGCTACCGACGAATACTGGGACGCCTGCATCAAGACCAACGCCACCGGCACGTTCAAGTCGATGCGCGCCGAACTCAAGCAGATGGTGGCACAGAATGACGGCGGCGCGATCGTCAATGTCGGCTCCGTGACCGGGCTCATCGGTTTTGGCGGCACCCCGGCCTATGTCGCGTCCAAGCACGCTGTGAACGGGCTGACACGCTCGGCGGCGATCGACTATGCCGCCTACGGCATCCGTATCAACTCGGTGAACATGGCAAATACCGCAACGCCGATGGTCGAGCGCGCCATGCAACTGGTCAGGATGAAGATGGCGGCGGCAGGCAACCAGCCCAGCATGAGCATGCTCAAGACCGACAGCCTGTTGCAGGCGGCGGACTCGCACAAGCGCGACTCGACGCCCGCCGAACAGGTGGCGGTGATGCTCTTCCTGCTCTCCGACGAGGCCTCCAACCTGACCGGCGGCACTTATGCCACCGATGGCGGCTACACCGCTTACTGAGCAGGCGGCGGCGTGCCGGGAAAGCCGGGGAAAAGCCCGGCATTTCTTGCCGCCCATCACATTCTGCAACAAGGCCGTAGCGGCCTTGTTGCAGCCCGATGCGAGGCGCATAAATTGCCCCGTACGGCGGATGAGGAGGCCTTTTTTCCCTGATCGGAGGAAGCGCCATGAACGACCTGAACCTGACGACACCGGACGGTGAACTGGCGACGGTGAGCACACCTGTCCTCGAGGCCCTCGCCGCAAACCTTCGCGGCCAGATGCTCCATGCCGGCGATGCGGGCTATGACGAGGCCCGCTCGGTGTGGAATGCCATGATCGACCGCCGGCCGGGCCTGATCGTACGCTGCCTGGGTGCCAGCGATGTCATCGCGGCGGTCAAGTTCGCACGCGAACACAAGCTGCTGGTCGCGGTGCGCGGCGGCGGCCACAACATTGCAGGCAGTGCCGTCTGCGACGGCGGGCTGATGATCGACCTCAGCCTGATGAAATCCGTGCGTGTCGACAAGGTGGCGCGCCGGGCCTGGGTCGAGCCGGGTGCGATCCTTGCCGACGTCGACAGGGAAACGCAGGCCTTTGGCCTGGCGGTGCCTACCGGTATCAACTCGACCACCGGCATCGCCGGCCTGACGCTCGGCGGCGGCTTTGGATGGACGGCACGCAAGCTCGGGCTGACCATCGACAATCTGCTTTCGGCCGACGTGGTGACGGCGGATGGGGAACTGGTGCGGGCAAGCACGACCGAGCATCCGGACCTGTTTTGGGCCCTGCGCGGCGGCGGCGGCAATTTCGGCGTGGTGACGGCGTTCGAGTTCAAGCTTCACAAGCTCGGCCCGCAGGTGCTGTCTGGGCTTGTGGTGCATCCCTTCGACGATGCCAAGTCGGTTCTCCAGCAATATCGAAAGGCGCTTGAAGACGCACCCGACGAGCTCACCTGCTGGACGGTGATGCGCAAGGCGCCGCCCCTGCCCTTCCTGCCGGCGCAATGGCACTGGAAGGAGGTTTTGGTTCTGGCGATGTGTTATTGCGGCGAGCTCGAAGCAGGCGAAAAGGCGACCGCCGCCTTGCGCGCCATCGGCAAGCCGATCGTCGACGTGGTCGGGCCGAACCCCTTTGCCGGATGGCAGACAGCATTCGACCCGCTGCTTCAGCCGGGCGCGCGCAACTACTGGAAGAGCCACGACTTCATCGACCTGCCGGACGCCACGATCGACATTCTCGACAATGCGATCCGCACCTTGCCTGGCCCCGAATGCGAGATCTTCATCGGCCACGTCGGTGGTGCCGCCGAGCGCGTGGCGGCGGATGCCACGGCCTTCCCACAGCGCAATTCGCACTTTGTCATGAACGTGCATGCGCGTTGGCGCGAAGCCTCGATGGACCGCGCCTGCATCGACTGGGCGCGCGGCATCTACGAAGCCACCAGACCCCAGGCGGTTGGCACCGCCTATATCAACTTCATGCCGGCAGACGAGGCCGACCGGGTCGAGGCGGCCTATGGCGGCAACTATGCCAGGCTGCTCGAGGTGAAGCGGAAATACGATCCCGACAATGTCTTCCGCATGAACCAGAATGTGCGGGCGAAAAAGGCCAGCAAGGCGGCCTGAATGCCGATGGGCGCGGGCGCACAGGGCCCATGGCCGTGCGCGGGGGCGCCCATTGTCGGCAACAACTTCGAAACGTCTTGACGGGAACCTGCATTCTTCATAGCCTTATAGTTATAGAATAAAAGGGTTATGAAATGACGCCGTCCGAACGCCTTGACGCGACCTTCACCGCTCTTGCCGATCCGACCCGGCGGGCGATCCTGGCGCGGCTGATGTCGGGCGAGGTATCGGTCATGGATCTGGCCGAACCATTCGCCATGAGCCAGCCGGCGATTTCCAAACATCTCAAGGTGCTGGAGCGCGCCGGGCTGATCTCGCGCGGCCGCGACGCGCAGCGGAGGCCGTGCCGCATCGAAGGCGAAGCACTCGCCGAAGCGACCGGCTGGCTCGATGAGTACCGAAAGGTCTGGGAAGGCAACTACAAGCGCCTCGACGCGCTTCTTGCCGATTTGCAGGCCAACCAGGGCAAGGCCTGAGATGACAACAAGGGAGAGGACGATGAGCCACCGGCTGGAAGTGACGACCCCGAGCGACCGCGAGATCGCCATGACGCGCGTCTTCGACGCGCCACGCGATCTCGTCTTCGACTGCTGGACGATCCCGGCACTTTTGAAACGCTGGATGACCGGACCCGACGGCTGGTCCTTCGCCGTCTGCGAGGTCGACCTCAAGGTCGGTGGCAAATACCGCTTCGTGTGGCAAAACGTCGATGGCCGCGACATGGGCATGACGGGCACCTATTGGGAAATCCTCCGCCCCGAAAAGATCGTCAGCGTCGAGCTGTTCGACATGGACTGGACCGATGGCGAGGCGCGCTCGACGCTGGTGCTGACGGAAAAGGACGGCCGCACGATCTCGGTCAACACCATGCTCTACAGCTCTCGCGAAGCCAGGGACGGCGCGATCGCCATCGGCATGGCCAAAGGTGTCGAGGCCGGTTACGACAGGCTGGACGGCGTGCTGGCGGAGAAGCTGGCAGCGACATAATCCTGCGTGCCCGCAAGACAAGCTTCGACATGCTGAGCGTGAGGGCAAGCGCCTATCGGCAGACGGTCCGGAAAATGTTGCCGAAAGGCTGGATCTGGCAGCTCGGCTTCATGACTGGCACCTCGGGCCGCATCGGCACGACGGCCTGACGGTCCTGCTCGCGATACTGCTGCTGTTGGAACTGGTAGTTCAAACGATCCTGACGGCTCTGCAATATCTGCAACTCGTTGAGCCTTCCCTCGCGGGCAAGCAGATTGGGAAGCGGCTGCACCGTCAGCACATTGGGGGCTGTCTGAACTGTCAGATCAAGCGCAAAGGTAGCCTGTGCGCCGGCAAGCATCAAGCCTGCCGCCACCAAACCTGCCTTCAGTTTCGCCATCGAACGTATCAACAGCCTCAACCTCTCCGCGCGGACCATCGCACCCCTTCAAAATAGTGCGTGCGCCCGGCGATGCAATGGCCTCACGGCGTGCGCGTCTTTTCGGCAAGGAAATCGATGAAGGCGATCGGCCTGAAATTCAGCCTTTGGCGCCCCTCATTGACGGGGCGCCTGCTTGATCCTATCTGAGGGCGATCAAGGGCGGGAAGCCCCTGCCGTCCGCAGCCGCAAGGCCTGGTGAAGCTTCCCTCGAAAGTTTCGTTTCCCTGTCGATGCGACGGCCGAAGCGGCAATGCGGGCTCCCGACTTTCACCACGCCGTTCGCCCATCGCGAAGGAGCGAAACCATGACCACAGGTCAGACCGACTACAAGACCAATGCCCGCAGGCTGCGCGGCGCGCTCGCCACTGAGGGCATCTCGATCAGCCACGCCAAGGCGCTGGAACTCGTCGCCCGCCAGGAAGGCGCGCGTGACTGGAACACGCTTGCCGCGCGTCCCAGCGAAACCAAAACCGAGAGCGCTATTTCCGGCGTACCGTTCGCCGTCGGCGAAACGGTGTCGGGGACGTTTAACGGCAATCCGGCCAAAGGCCGCGTCATCGGTCTCGAAGAGACGATCAAGCCGGATCTCTGGCGCGTCACCATCGCCTTCAACCCGCCGGTGGACGTATCGACCTCGAAGCTGTTTTCGTCGGAACGCCGGCGCATCCAGATGGTGGTCGGCGCCGACGGCCGCTCGCGCCGCCTCACCGGCACCGAAACCGGCGTGATGGCGCTCGAACGCGCCTGAGGCTGCGCCAAGCCTGAAAAAAGGCCGTGGAACGTCGAGGCGATCCACGGCCTTTTTTGCTTCAGGCAGTCTGTTCCGGGCGGAAGCGCGGCGTCGAATTGCGGATCGGGATGCACAGCGGGCGCTGGTGCACAGGGTCGACGATGACCCGGCAGCTGATGCCGAACACGTCTTCGATCAGCGCCTCGCTCATCAGCGTGTCGGGCTCGCCCTCGGCGACCAGCCCGCCGCCTTTCATGAACACCAGCCGGTCGGCGTAGCGCGCGGCAAGGTTGAGGTCGTGCAGGACCAGCACGACGGTGCGGCCGTGCTCGCGGTTGAGCCGGGTGACGAGGTCGAGGCAATCGATCTGATGCGCCATATCGAGGTGGTTGACCGGCTCGTCGAGGCAGATGACGTCGGTCTCCTGCGCCAGGACCATGGCGATCCAGACGCGCTGCAGCTGCCCGCCCGACAGCGAGCCGAGGCGGCGGTCGGCGAGATGCGAGACACCGGTGCCGAACATCGCCGCCTGGATGGCCTCGCCATCGGCGGCACTCCAGGGCTGCAGCATGGTCTGGTGCGGGTAGCGCCCGAGCCGGACCAGTTCCTCGACGCTCATGTCGTCGGGCGCCGAAGGGTTTTGCGCAAGCAGGCCGATGTGGCGGGCGAGTTCCTTTTCCTTGAGCCCCGATATCGGCACGTCGCCAAGATGGATGTCGCCGGATTTCGGCTGATGCAGGCGGCGGATGGCGCGCAGCAAGGTGGACTTGCCGCAGCCATTGGGCCCGGCAAGCACGGTGATCTTGCCCTTGGGAATGCCAAGATCGACGCTGTCGAGCGCGGTGGTGGCGCCATAAGCGACAGTCAGGGCGCGAACGCTGATGGCTTTATCCATTGGTGCTTCCCCTGCGCAGCACGAGGTAGAGGAAATAGGGCGTGCCGATCACCGCCGTGACCGTGCCGGCAGGCACTTCGGTCGGCGCAAACAGCACGCGTACGATCAGATCGGCGCCGATCAGCATGATCGCACCCAGAAGAAAGCTGGCGACGATGCCGGGCAGGACCGGCCGCCCGACGATCAGCCGCGCCAGATGCGGCGCCATCAGGCCGATGAAGCCGACGCCGCCGGCGAAGGCGACCGCGAGTGCCGTCAGCGCCGATGCGAGCGCGAAGACCAGGATGCGGAACACCGGCAGGTTGAGCCCGATGCCACGCGCCGAGACCTCGTCGAGGTCGGCGGGCGGCAGGCGACGCGCGACCGCAAAGACACCGACCATGGCGATGGCGAGCCCGATGGCAACGACCTGGACCTCGCCCCAGTTGATCTCGTTGACCGCACCCGCAAGCCAGCGGCTGGCCTGGGTCGTGCGATAGATCGGCCCGACGATCATCAGGATCAGCGTTGCCGCCTTGCACACCGCGCCCACCGCGATGCCAAACAACAACAGCCGCACTGCAGACGACGCCTGCTGGCCCGACAGCAGGAACACCGCCGAGATGGCAACGCAGGCGCCGATCATCGCCGCGACAGGTTGCCAGACGATCGAGGTGACAAGCGAATTGCTCTCGTCCGACAGCAGCGCGAGGAAGATCACAACGCCTAGGCCGGCGCCGCCGATGACGCCGAGCACGCCCGGCGAGGCCAGCTCGTTGCGTGTCACCTTCTGCAAGAGGTAGCCGGCGACGGCCATGGCGCCGCCGGCAAGGGCGGCGATGACGACGCGCGGCGCGCGCAACTGCAGCACCACGACCCGTTCGCCGCGCGCGCCGCCGCCAGACAGGATCTCGACGACGCGGCGCGGGTCGATCCAGGTCGAGCCGAAGCCGATGCCGCCAATGGCAACCACAAGGGCAACGGCGGCAATGACGCCCACGGCGATCCAGGCGCGGCGATTGAGCCTAAGCAACGCCGGCGACAAGCGAGGCGAGAGCACACTCATGCGGCGCGCCTCCTGAGCAGGACAAGCAGCAGGCAACCGCCGACGATGGCGGTGATCGCCCCCACCGGCGCCTCACGCGGATAAATGACGAAGCGCGCGACGATGTCGGCAAGCGTGGTATAGAGCGCCCCGACGAGGGCAGCGGCGACGATCTGCAGCCGATGGTCGAGCCCGACCAGCGCGCGCGCCGCATGCGGCACCACCAGCCCGACGAACAAAACCGGCCCGGCCATGGCGACTGCCGCGCCGGACAGCAGCGCCACCGACACGAAGCTGAGACCACGCACCACGCCCAACGGCACGCCAAGACCACGCGCCGTCGAGTCGTCGGTCTGCAGGATATCGAGCGAGCGCGCCAGGGAAAATGCCAGCACGCCGCCCACCAGTACGAACGGCAGGCCGTTGAGCGCCAGCTCGATCTTGCGGTCGGCAAACGAACCGGCAAGCCAGAACAGCAGCTGGTCGAGCATGGTTTCGTTGACGGTCAACACGACGTTGACGAAGCTGTCGAACAGCCCGGCGAAGGTGACGCCGACCAAAACGATGCGCAGCGGCGAGATGCCGCCGGCGGCGGCCGCGAGGCCAAAGACGATGAAGCTGGTGCCAAGTGCCCCGGCAGCGGCGGCGACGGACAGGCCGGGCAGTGAAGCGACACCGAAAATGCCACTTGCCATGACCACCGCGAAGGCGGCACCGGCATTCAGGCCAAGCGTGTCGGGCGAGGCGATGCGATTGCGCGCCAGCGTCTGGACCAGCACGCCGGCGATGCCGAGCGCAGCACCGACCATCGGCGCCATCAAGGCGCGCGGCAGGCGCAAATCGCGAATGACGACGTCGGTTTCACTGCCGTCGAACGCGGTCAGCGCGCCCCAGATTTCGGTCGGTGCGTAGAGGCGGTATCCGAGCGCGAGACTGAGATACATCAGCACCAGAAGCGACGCGCCGAGCAGCAAGAACAGCGCGCGTTGGCCGATGCGCCAAGGCGCTCGGTTGCTCGTGGTCGACGAAGCGAGGGGCACGCGCGGGCCTTAATATGATCTTGACAGTCAGGGTTTGTTCTGACCCTTTGCCAAACCTTCTCGACCCCGTCAAGTTTTGGAGCATAGCCATGAAGCTCTTCGTCAAAGCCGCCCTCGGCCTGGCCTTCTCGGCCTTGGCTGTCAGCGCCGCCTTCGCCCACGAAGTCAAGCACGCCATGGGCGTGACCGACGTGCCAGAAAATCCGCAGCGCATCGTCGTGCTGACCAACGAGGGCACCGAGGCCGTTCTGGCCCTCGGCTTCAAGCCTGTCGGCGCGGTCCGCTCGTGGACCGGCTCGCCCTGGTACAAACACATCGCCGACAAGATGGAAGGTGTCGAAGTGGTGGGCGAGGAATCGGCTATCAATCTCGAGCTGATCGCCGGCCTGCAGCCCGACCTGATCCTCGGCAACAAGACGCGCCAGGAAAAGATCTACGACCAGCTTTCGGCGATCGCGCCGACGGTCATGTCGGAGCGCCTGCGCGGCGACTGGAAGATGAACTTCACGCTTTATGCCGATGCGCTTGGCAAGAAGGCGGAAGGCGACGCACAGCTGAAGGCGTTCGACGACAAGGCGGCCAAGCTGGGTGAAGCACTGGGCGACAAGAAAGCGGAAAAAGTGTCGCTGATCCGCTTCATGCCGGGCCTGACCCGCATCTACTACAAGGACACCTTCCCCGGCATGATCTTCGCGCAGATCGGCATCCAGCGGCCCGCGGTCCAGGACAAGCCGGGCTTCGCCGACGACGTGACCAAGGAACGCATCCCCGAATTCGACGGCGATCGTCTGTTCTACTTCGTCTACGAGACCGGCAACGGCAAGGCGAGCAGCCAGGCCGACGACTGGCTGGCCGAGCCGCTGTGGCAGAACCTGCCGGTGGTCAAGGCAGGCAATGCCGTAGCGGTCGACGATGCCGTGTGGAACACCGCCGGCGGCGCCATTGCGGCGAACCTGCTGCTCGATGACATCGCCCGCGTCTATGGCGTGACGCCTTCGAAGTAAGCCACACCTTTTCGACGCGCCGCGCGAAGCTGCGGCGCGCCGCTTGACCCTGCGTCGAAACGCTTTGATTCCCGGCCAAGCTTGTGTAAAGCGGGGCAAGCCAAATCCCCGCAACAACCAGACGGGCACAAAGCCATGGAAAAATTCACCAAGCTCACCGGCGTCGCAGCGCCGCTGCCGATCGTCAATGTCGACACCGACATGATCATCCCCAAGGATTATCTCAAGACGATCAAGCGCACCGGCCTTGGTACCGGGCTTTTCGCCGAAATGCGCTACAATGAGGACGGTTCGGAAAATCCCGATTTCGTGCTCAACAAGCCAGCCTATCGCAAGGCGCAGATTCTGGTCGCCGGCGACAATTTCGGCTGCGGCTCGTCGCGTGAGCATGCACCGTGGGCGCTGCTCGACTTCGGCATCCGCTGCGTGATCTCGACGTCCTTCGCCGACATTTTCTACAACAACTGCTTCAAGAACGGCATCCTGCCGATCACCGTCAGCCAAGACGACCTGGACAAGCTGATGGACGACGCCTCGCGCGGCGCCAATGCGACCGTGTCGGTCGATCTCGAAGCCAAGGAAATCCGTGGTCCCGACGGCGGAGTGGTCAAGTTCGACCTCGACGATTTCCGTCGCCACTGCCTGCTCAACGGTCTCGACGACATCGGCCTGACCATGGAAAAGGCTAGCTCGATCGACACCTACGAAAAGAAGGTCGCCGAGAGCCGCCCCTGGGCCTGAGCCTCGATAGCCCGCAAACAGCCCAGGCTGGAATTCCAAAGCCCCGTCCCGATTGAAATCGCGGCGGGGCTTCTTGCTGGAGCAGCAGGCTTCGGCTGACAGGCTCACCTTGCCATGTCATTGTCGCGCGTCGGGATTCGGAGTGCGTACCGCTCCGTGACATCGCAGGTCGATCTCGAGGAGCAGACCATGAAATCTTCCACCCTTCTTGCCGCGTTCGCTTTGGCGCTGACCGCCTCTTCGGTTCAGGCCCAGGAAAGCGCGCCGCAGACGGTCCCGTTCGAAGGCGGCACGTTCACCATTACCGAGACGCCGCAACTCGACAAGATTCTCGCTTATGATGGCAAGGAACTGGCGCGCGACTACGTTGCCTATTACGAGCGCACGGTTGACCTGAACGGCACCAAGGTTGCGATCTTCGACGTCGGCGGCGGCGGCAATGCCTGTGGCCCGCAAACCGTGCTTGCCTGGAAGACCGAGGCGGGCATCCAGTCGACCGTCGTCGGCGAGGGCGAATGCGGCACGCCACCGGCCTCGGCCACCGGCGATACGCTGTATTTCGTTCCCTATCTCAGGCCCGGCGCCAGTGCGCCCGTGCGTGTATGGTCACCGCAGGAAGGGTTGAAGGTGGCGGGCGAGTTGAGCTTCGTGCCGCAGCCCGGGACGAGCTGGGCCGACATAGTCGCCGACAAGATCACCTATCCTTCCGATTTCTTTGCCAATGCCGAACTTTATGCCGCTGCCCAAGTACTGCTTGGCAACGAGCTTGAACAAGTGGCACTTGGCCTGTCCGTGGCAGGCGAAACCAAAAAGACCGCATCCGGCATCCTGTTTACCAGCGGTTGCGTTCCACATGCCTGTGGCAGTTCCGATGCCTTCATCGGCGTCGATGTCGCCGGCAAGAAGCTCTATTTCGCCCAGCAGGGCGACAAGCCGGAACCGAAGACCTGGCCGACACTCACCGCATGGCCAGCCGAGGTCAAGGACGCCATGACCAAGGCGCTGATCCCGCCCCAATGAGGAGATTCCATGCGCAAGCTGATTTCCACCGGATCGCCGTTTGAGAAGACCGCCGGTTACTCTCGGGCGGTCGTCCAGGGCGACTGGTGCTTCGTCTCCGGCACGACCGGCTATGACTATGCCACCATGACGATGCCCGACAGCGTCGAGGAGCAGACGCGCAATTGCCTCGCCACCATCTCCAAGGCGCTCTCCGAGGGTGGCTTCGAAATGGCGGACGTGGTGCGCGCGCACTATTACATCACCAACCAGGCCCATGTGGACCTGGTATTCCCGATCCTCGGCGAGACATTCGGCGACATCCGGCCTGCGGCAACGATGATCGTGTGCCAGCTCAACAAGCCCGAGATGAAGATCGAGATCGAGGTGACGGCGCTGAAGCGTGGCTAACCGGCCGAACTGAAGAACTGCCGGCCGGTGCGGCAAGCCTATTCGAAGTCGACGACCTCGTTGTTGAGCGGCAGCTGGTTGTTGTGCGTACCAGAAAGCCCGCTTTCGATCTTGGCTGGCTCGCCGCTTTCGATGGCATCGTCGCCGCCAGGCGCCAGCACGCCCTGGCTGGAGAAGGCGGTGAAGACGAACGGCAATCCATTGGCATTGAGCGGCGAAGGCCCATCCATGACATGGAAATGCAGGTGCGGTGCAGTCGAATTGCCGGTGTTGCCAAGCAGGCCGATGATATCGCCTGCCTTGACGCGATCGCCGAGCTTCACCTTCAGGCTGCCACGCTGCAGATGGGCGTAAAAGGCGTAGGCACCATCGCCGATGTCGACAGCTAACATGTTGCCGCCGATGTTTGCAGTGGTGATGCCCTTGGCATCCTGGCCGGGCACCTGCTCGCCGGCCTCGTCGTAGACGTTGGCCACCACACCATCGGCCGCGGCGTGGATGGGCGCGCCGTAATAGGCGTAGCTCTCAAGCTTGGAGCCGTCGCCGGTAAAGACCCGACCCTCATCGTCAAGCTTGATCCAGTCGATGGCGAAGCGTTCGGGAACGCGAAGTTGGCCGTTGACCGACATCACCGCCCCGCGGTGCGACGTGATCGCGTCGCAGCAACCGTTGACGGCGACCCAGCCCTTTCCGCGCAGCGGCGGCTGAACGACGACAGCTTGCTTGCCGATCTTCGTTGCGGCGCCATCGAAGCTGAAGGTCGATGGAATAGGACTATCCGCAGGCAACGGCGCCGGCTTGCCATCGGCCCCGGCACCTTGGCGTGTCGCGGCGATGCGCGAGGTGAGCTGTCCCGGCAGCTTGTCGCCTGCAGCAAAGCTGACGTCCACGAACACCACCGCCGATCCGCCCGGCGCCAGCGTCCGCCCCTTGCTGCCATAGACGGTGGTCATCGCGCCGAGACCATCGCCCTCGAGGGTCCACAGGCGGCCGTCGCCCTCGCCTATCGCCTCTACCTTTTCGAGAGTCACGAAAAGCTGGCTCGGATTGACCACCAGCAACTCATAAGCAAGGTGCACGCGCCCGTCGGCGCCGAGCACCGGGTTCGGTTCGCTGATCGGTCGGACCGTGATCGAGCTGAACACCTCGTCCGGTTTCAGCGACTGCGCGAGCGCGGCGGGCGCCGCAAGCAAGGCCGTCGAAGCAACAAGCACCGGCAACAAACGCATTTCCCCGCTCCCCCGACCCGGCCGACATGACGATGCGTCATGTCGGCCAAGATAACGCGGCGGCGGCTGCATGTGTCAAGACGCCGTACCGGCGGCCGAAACCGCCGTCAAAGCCCGGACAAACCGCCATTTCATGCGGCTGGCAGAGCCTTTCCTGCTTGCACGCGGGCCCCTCGAAGGCTAGCAAGGCCGCGGTTCACGCATCTTTCGGAAAGGCTTTCCATGGCGACGCGCAATCTTCTTCTCCTGCCCGGCGACGGCATCGGCCCAGAGGCCATGGCCGAGGTCCGCAAGCTGATCACAGCAATGAACGAGAAACTGGATACCGGCTTCGTCACCGAAGAAGGCCTCGTCGGCGGCTCGGCCTATGACGCGCATGGCCAGGCGATCTCCGATGCCGACATGGCCAAGGCGATGGCAGCGGACGCCGTACTGTTCGGCGCCGTCGGCGGCCCGAAGTGGGATGCCGTTCCCTACGAGGTGCGCCCCGAGGCCGGCCTCTTGCGCCTGCGCAAGGACATGGAACTGTTTGCCAACCTGCGTCCGGCAATCTGCTATCCCGCGCTCGCGGCATCGTCCTCGCTCAAGCAGGAAGTTGTCGAGGGCCTCGACATCCTGATCGTGCGCGAGTTGACCGGCGGCGTCTATTTCGGCGAGCCCAAGCAGATCATCGATCTCGGCAACGGCCAGAAGCGCGGCATCGACACCCAGGTCTATGACACCTTCGAGATCGAACGCATCTCGGGCGTCGCATTCGAACTCGCCCGCACGCGCCAGAACCGCGTGACGTCGATGGAAAAGCGCAACGTCATGAAGTCGGGCGTGTTGTGGAACGAGGTCGTGACCGCGACCCACAAGGCCAAGTATTCGGACGTCAAGCTCGACCACATGCTCGCCGACGCCGGCGGCATGCAGCTGGTGCGCTGGCCCAAGCAGTTCGACGTCATCGTCACCGACAACCTGTTCGGCGACATGCTGTCGGACGTTGCCGCGATGCTGACCGGCTCGCTCGGCATGCTGCCCTCTGCCTCGCTCGGCGCACCGGATGCTGTCACCGGCAAGCGCAAGGCGCTCTACGAGCCCGTGCACGGCTCGGCGCCCGACATCGCCGGCAAGGGCATCGCCAACCCGATCGCCATGATCGCGTCGTTCGCAATGTGCCTGCGCTATTCCTTCAACATGGTGGCCGAAGCCGACAAGCTCGAGGCGGCGATCGCTTCGGTGCTGGAAGACGGCCTGCGCACCAAGGACATCATGTCGGAAGGCAAGACCGAGGTCGGCACGACACAGATGGGCGACGCCATCGTGGCGAAGTTCTTCGCCTAAAAGACGCTCAGGCGCCCGGAGGCGGGGGAACCTTCACCCCCGCCGGTACGGCCCCCCATTTGTTTTCGTGCTTCTGCGAAGGCATCAGCGAAAACACCAGGATGATCAGCCCGCCGGCATAGGGCAGCAGGATCAGCAGGTAGAACCAGCCCGACAGGCCAAGGTCGTGGATGCGCCGCACGGTGACGGCAATACATGGCACTATGCCGGCCAACAGCAACAGCCCCGGCAATCCGAGCACAACGACCGGCGCCTCCATGCCCGCCTCGAGATTGCCGAGCGCGCCGTCGATGCCAAGGCCCAAGGCCATGAGCAGCATCACCGAAATTGCCCAGTAGAGGTAAAAACCCCAATACTCCTTGCGCCGCGCCCGGCCACGGAAATTGGCGTAGTTGGCAGTTAGACCGCGCCAGAAATACGACCACAGGCTAGTCTTTTCGATGACGCTGCTAACTGCCATACGGCCGAAAAGCTGTGGGGATGGCGCTGCCGTCGGCGCGCTGGTTTGGCTGCCGATCGAAAAGACGCCCCGCGCCTGGCCGCCGCTCGGCTGAAACTCGACCTCGGCGCCTTTGCTGATCTGCATCTCGCGACGCAGATCTTCGCGCGCGAAGGCGTAGCGATTGCCATCAGCGCCGGCAATGAAGCCGAATCCCTGGGTTTCGTCGTAGTAAAGCACCTCGCCGCGCATTTTCCCCTCGTCCACGTTGGGCGCCACGCTTTGCAAGGTTCCAGCGCTGGCCGCAAGCCTCCGCGGCCTTTCGGCGTCCCCCGAAAGGGGTATTCGAACGCCAAAAACCGTTGCCGCTGGGCCACGGATCACAAGGAGGTGAATCCAAACCGGGCCAACGACCGGACAAATCGATTTGAGAATGCCCAACTCATGTTACCCTTTGCTAAAGAAAAGGGCACTGGGGCAGGGAACACAGTGATTCGGGTCGACAGACCTCGATATCCATCGGCGAACAAAAGGCGTCGCGGCGCCGCAAGGCCGCCTCCCCGGACGCCGGTTTCGGCGATGCGCAGCTTCTGGGGCCTCATGCGGGCCTACTGGTTCTCGGATCGCTGGAAGGAAGCCTGGGGGCTGACGCTGGTGATCGCCCTCCTCACCGCACTTTCCAGCAAGGCCGCCGTCTGGATGGCCGAAGCATCGGGCGATCTGGTCAACTCCATCGCCTTCTTCCACGATCCAGCCAATGCGGCGCCCCTGGCGTCCCTGCTGACAAGCGCCGGCACCCTGCTCCTTCTCGTGGTCATCAAGGATGCGGGCTTCACCGGCATCCGGCACCTGTTTTCAACCACCTTGCACCGCAAATGGCGCGGCTGGCTCGACGGTCGCTTCAACGCGGCACTGCTCGACACCAACCACACCCACTTCCACGTCCAGCACAACACTGTCGACGCAAACGGCGTCGGCACGGCCGCCCCCGACAATATCGACCAGCGCGTCCAGGATTCTATCAAGGGCATGACCGGCGGCGCGATCGGGCTTGCCATGGGCATCATGAGCGTTGCCACGTCGCTGTATTTCGTCGGCCAGAAGCTGCTGGAGACCTCGACTTCGGTACGCGGGCTGGAATTCCTCGGCAACTATGGCAGCTTCGTCCTCGCGCTCGCGGCGGTCGCAGCCTACGTGCCGCTGAACACCTACATCGCCCTGAAGCTGGGTGGCGTGATGGAACGCCTCAGCGTCAGGATGCAACAGGCCGAAGGCAGCTACCGCGGCGAACTGACGATCCTGCTCAGGCGTAGCTTCCACGTCGCGGCATCGCACGGCGAAGGCGTCCAGCAGGCGATGCACGACCGGCTCTACCGCGATATCGACCGGACCTGGGGACGGCTGAACACCGTCAATGCCGGCTACATGTCGTTTGAATCGATCTACGGCTTCATCGCCGCCCGCTTTGTCGCCTATGGGCCGGGGCTCGTTCCCTACATGCATGGCCAGATCAACTTGAAGGGCTACATCACCGGTGCCGAACTGGTGAATTCGCTGATCAGCCAATGCTCGTGGTTCATCCAGGTCATGCCGGCGATCGCCACGCTGAAGGCCAACAGCGAGCGCGTTACCGATCTGGCCAAGGCAATCGAAAAGGTGCAGACACCGCCTGCATTCTATGCCGCCACCGGCCAGTCCGACTTCAGCTACGGCAACCAGAACGCCCTGTTCGGGCTGACTGTCCGCAATCTCGAGCTGATGCACCAGGGCCGCGACGCCAGCCCGTTCCTGACGGTCGCCAATCTGCGCTTCCGGCGCGGCGAATGGACCTTCGTTTCGGGCCAGTCCGGCTGCGGCAAGACCTCCCTGGTCAAGGCGATCAACGGATTGTGGCCATATGGGCGCGGCGCCGTCGTCTTTCCCGAAGGCGTCAGGACCATCTACGCTACCCAGGACATCAAGCTGCCGCAGCTTTCGCTGAAGCAGCTTGTCTGCCTGCCGGACGCCCCCGCCGCCCACTCGGAGGCCAAGGTCGCAGTTGCCTTGCACAAGGCCGGGCTTGGTGACTTCATCGAACATCTCGACGACGAAAGCCGCCAGGGCAAATCCTGGGACCAGCTGCTTTCAGGCGGCCAGAAGCAAAAGCTGGTGGCCGCGCGCATCCTGCTATTGCAACCCGGCGTGCTGTTCCTCGACGAAGCGACCGCTGCCCTCGACATCGACGCCAAGATCGCCTTCCATCAGGTGATCAAGGACAATTGTCCCGATGTGACGGTGATCAGCGTCATGCATGAGAGCGTTCCGCCAAAATCGGCAATGGGCGTGGAGTTCTACGACAGCATTCTCAGCATCGCCGATGGCGTGGGCACCAAGAAGGCGCTGGCCAGCCTGCCGGCCGAACTCACCACCCTTCTGGCCCAGCCGCAGCCTGAGGAAGAATGGCCGCCACTGCGTTTCCCACGCATCCGGCTCAGGCAGAAGTGACCGCTTCTGCCCTACAGAAAACCTATGAAGCGGCCGCACAGCAAAACGCCACACCACAACAGGATCGAAACTCCTGCGAGCAGGCGCAATAGCGTCCGCCGGCTGTTCTCGCGTTTACCGTTGTAGACGGCAGCGAAGACAACGAAATTGGCTCCGGCCAGGGCGATGAGCGCCATCTTGACGAGAAAGACCGGCAGTTGCGCGTAATGCGTGGCCCGAACGGCAAACATCAGAAGCCCGCTCAGAATGGCGAAGCCGAAAGCCGTGAAAGCGACCCGCCTCAGAACCAGGATGAAGGCGCGTTCGGGCAAAGCGGCAAACGCACCGATAACACGCAGATCCATCAGCGTGACCGCAGCAAGCAACAAGCCGATTGCAGCAATATGGACCGCATTGACGATGGGGTAGGCGACGAACGAGGCCTTGAACAACCTGACCAGGGCGAGCTGCTCTATCCCCTGAAGCTGCTCCACCTGCGCTATCCTGCTCAACTTGGCGGAACGCGGTCAGAATAGACGTCGTAGGTCTTCCCGTTGACGACGATCCGGACCGCCTTCATGCGTTTTTCCGTTTCGTCGCGCGACCGGTTTCCGACTGCCACCACTTCGTCACCCTTACTGGCGACCTCTTCGGTGAATCCGGCGGCGATGGTCCGTGCCGGGGGAGCCAGCTCCACGCGCCAGATTTCGCCCTCGACGTTGACGTCAAGCGTGGCATGGGGATTGCCGATGTAGATTTCGGCGATGACGCCCTTGAGCTCGAAAAAGCCGTCTTGTGTCCATGACCAGCCGTGATGCGCCAGCGCCGGCAACGAAAACAATGTCAAGGCCGCGAACGAGCCAGCCAGATGGAAACGTTTTGACAGGACTTCCATGGGTTCCTCCGTCACGGATCCGCAAGCAAGCCTAGGTGGCTCGCGGCAAAGGTCAAATCACAACCGATCGAGGATTTCATCGCGCGCCTCGCACACCGATTGACTCTCCACACAAACCGGATACAAGCGGCGGCGAACAGGGAACCCTCCGATGCGCGGCCTCTTGATGGCGCTTTTCGCATTCGACTTCCCCGGACACAATGCCAACCATTGTGCCGGGCGCGGAGCCGCGTCCCTGCTTTCGACCAAAACCATGGCCAAAATGACCACTAAAACGGTCTGATCTCCCTTGGCCTGCTCACCCTCTCCCGGGTCCGGCCCGGGGGCGAGACCCGCAACGGCCAGCGGGTTTTCTCCAGAAAACGAGCGGAGAGGGACAGGAGACTTTCGATATGGGTTTCAAGGTTGCAGTCGTCGGCGCCACGGGCAATGTCGGCCGGGAAATGCTCAACATCCTCGAAGAACGCGGCTTTCCGGTCGATGAGGTCGTAGCACTTGCGTCGCGCCGTTCGCTCGGCACCGAAGTGTCGTTCGGCGACAAGACGCTGAAGGTCAAGGTTCTCGACACCTACGACTTCTCCGACACCGACATCGCGATCATGTCGGCCGGCGGCAACATTTCCAAGGAGTGGTCGCCCAAGATCGGCAAGCAGGGCTGCGTCGTCATCGATAACTCGTCGGCGTTCCGCTACGACCAGGACGTGCCGCTGATCGTTCCGGAAGTGAACCCCGACGCGATTTCCGGCTTCTCCAAGAAGAACATCATCGCCAACCCGAACTGCTCGACCGCACAGCTGGTCGTGGCGCTCAAGCCGCTGCATGACGCCGCCACCATCAAGCGCGTGGTCGTTTCGACCTACCAGTCGGTGTCGGGCGCGGGCAAGGAAGGCATGGACGAGCTGTTCACCCAGACGCGCGCCGTTTTCGTCGCCGATCCGGTCGAGGCCAAGAAGTTCACCAAGCGCATCGCCTTCAACGTCATTCCGCACATCGACGTCTTCATGGAAGACGGCTACACCAAGGAAGAGTGGAAGATGATGGCCGAGACCAAGAAGATGCTCGACCCCAAGATCAAGCTGACGGCGACAGCCGTGCGCGTGCCGGTGTTCATCGGCCACTCCGAGGCCGTCAACATCGAGTTCGAGAAGCCGATTACCGCCGACGAAGCGCGCGAGATCCTGCGCGAAGCACCCGGCTGCCTGGTCATCGACAAGCGCGAGGACGGCGGCTACGCAACTCCGCTCGACTCGGCCGGCGAGGACGCTACCTACATCTCGCGTATCCGCGAGGACGGCACGGTCGAGAACGGCCTGGCCATGTGGATCGTCTCCGACAACCTGCGCAAGGGTGCTGCCCTCAACGCTGTCCAGATCGCCGAATTGCTCGTCGAGCGCGGCCTGATCACGCCCAAGAAGAAGGCGGCCTGACACTATGCCCGATGTCGTGCTGCGTCCGGCCTCGGCCCAAGACGCACACGACATCGCCCGCATCCTGAGGGCAGCGCTTGCCGCCTTTGACTGGATGCCCCAGCTGCAAACGCCTGATGAAGACCTGCGCTTCGTCAGGGGCAGCCTGCTCAACGACCAGCAAGTCACCGTCGCGACGATCCGGGACGACATCGTCGGCTTCGTCGCGGTCAAGGGCGATTGGATCGAGCAGTTCTATCTCGATCCGCCCTGGACGGGACGCGGCATCGGCAGCCACTTGCTCCGTCACGTGACCATGGGCATGACTCACGTGAAACTTTTCTGTTGTAAGGCCAATGCCGGCGCGCGGCGTTTCTATGAGCGGCACGGCTTCAAAGCGGAAGCATTCGGCGACGGATCGGGCAACCAGGAAGGGCTGCCCGATATCCGATACGTCCGTACAGGCGACGCGGCGTAGCAGCACAGAGCCGGCAAGCGCCTGAAACAATTCGACGAAACTGCCAATCATGTCGCGATTGGATCGTGACTCCGGCGTCCCGTCCGACGCACAATGGCGGCCACCATCAAGGCAAGGGTATAAGCCCATATGATCGTTCGTCCACGCACCGGCCTGCTGAAACTGTTCTTTGTCATGCGCGGATCGGTGGTGCCGCGCATCCTGCCGCAAATTCTTGGCTTTGCGCTCTATGGTGCCGTGGTGGTCGCCGCAATCAAGCTGCTCAAACTCGACCTGGGCAATGCCGGTGTAGCTCCCTTTGCCCTGCTCGGCGTCGCGCTATCGGTCTATCTGGGCTTCCGCAACAATGCCGCCTATGACCGCTGGTGGGAGGCACGCAAGCTGTGGGGCCAGCTGGTGTTCGAGATCAGGAATCTTTCCCGCGCCGCGACCGCGATGATTTCCGACCGCGACCAGTTGGGGCCCCTGCTGATGGACTCGCTGGCCTTCTGCCATTTCCTGCGCGGCGAGTTGCGCCGGATCGATACGCGCGACGCCGCCCGGCCCTTTGTCGGCGATGCCGTGGATGCGATCTACGCCGCAACCAACAAGCCTGACGCGGTGATGCGGCGGATGGGCGCAAAGATCGGCGCGCTGAAGCGGACCCAAGTGCTGGAGGCAATGGATTACCGCATTCTCGACGAGCGGCTGTCGGCAATCGCAGCACTTCAGGCCGGCTGCGAGCGCATCATGGGCACGCCCCTGCCCTTTGCCTACACGCTACTCTTGCAGCGCACGGCTTACGTCTTCTGCCTGCTTTTGCCGTTCGGCCTGGCCGCTTCCGCCGGCTGGGCAACCCCGCTGTTCACCGCGCTGATTGCCTACACCTTCTTCGGGCTCGACGCGCTGTCCGAAGAACTGGAGGATCCCTTCGGCATGGAGGCCAACGACCTCGCGCTCGACGGTCTGTGCCGGGTCTGCGAGATCTCGGTGTTCGAGGCGCTGGGTGAGACCCCGCCGCAGATGCTGCCGGCGGAGAACTTTTACTATTCCTGACGAGCGCCAGGCTTCGCGGCTGCCGGGTCGATGCCTTCCCAATAATCCATGGTCGCCGACTTTCTGTAGCCTTCGCCAGTCAGCCGGACGCTGACCCGGCCGGATTCAGGATAAACGATGACATCGTTGGGATTGCGCTCGCCGATGATGAGATAGCGGCACGCAGCATCGGTATGGTTGAACAGCGAATGCCCGACCTTCTGGCCGGCGGGGAAGCAGACATAATCGCCGGCCTTCATGACATAGGTTCGCGCGCCGAGCTTCAGTGTCAGCGCACCTTCGAGGATGTAGGCGTGTTCCTCCTCGAGCAAGTGATAGTGCGACGGATTGGACTCCTTGCCCGGCGCAAGCTCTTCAAGCGCCACCCCGACATGATCGCCGCCGCCGAAACTTGAAAGATGCCTGAAGCTGCTGCCGAAACGCTCGCCGTGCGAAAAGGCTTCGAGCGGCGCTGTAACAGCGGCAAATGGCTCGGACACACCGTCGGCATTGAGAGCTGAACTCTTGTCGGTCATATGCGTCTCCTCCATTGGCGAAATGGTGGAGCCTGCTTCTTCAGAGGTCAAGCACGCCCCCCGCACCGGCGCAGGAGCTGGCCTGAAACGCAAAACGGCGGACCTTTCGGCCCGCCGTCTTCCATTCGCCAAAGCGGCGAAAATTACTCTGCCGAAGCTTCGGCCGGTGCGGCGGCAGCGGCTGCGATAGCGGCTGCAGCGTCGTCCTGTGCCTTCTTCAGAGCGGCGAGGCGCTCCTGAGCCTTCTTGCCCGGCTCGCCCTTGGTCGGGTTCGAACGGGCTTCGCGCTTGACGATACCGGCTTCGTCGAAGAAGCGGGCAACGCGGTCGGTCGGCTGCGCGCCGTTCGACAGCCAGTACTTGGCGCGGTCGGCGTCGAGCTTCATGCGCTCGCCATCCTTGGGCAGCAGCGGGTTCCAGGCGCCGATCGCCTCGATGAAGCGGCCGTCGCGCGGGCTGCGGGCGTCAGCGATGACGATGTGGTAGTAGGGGCGCTTCTTGGAGCCGGCGCGAGCCAGGCGGATCTTAAGGGACATTGTCTTACTCCTGATAGTTCTGTCTTGGGTTTGGTCTGTTCTTCTTGTTCCGCCATCAGGCGGAGGTAGTCCTGTCTGAGCCGCCATTTCTTTCGGCGGCCAGCATTTCGTGGTGACGGATCACCTCGCGGATGATGAAGTTCAGGAACTTCTCCGCGAAATCGGGATCGAGATGCGCGTCGTCGGCCAACTGGCGCAGCCGCGCGATCTGGGTCGCCTCGCGGTTCGGGTCCGCTGGCGGCAGGCCGTGCGTCGCCTTGAGCACGCCGACTGCCTTTGTGCAGCGAAAGCGTTCGGCCAGCATGTGAACCAGGGCTGCGTCGATATTGTCGATCGAAGCGCGCAGGTCCTGGAGCTGTGCCTGCGGGGTGATGTCGGTCATCGCGCGCTCCTCACTTCTTCTTGCCAAGGCCGGGCAGGCCGCCGCCGAGCCCCGGAAGCTTTATGCCGCCGGGCAGGCCGGGCAAACCGCCGCCCATGCCGGGAAGCCCACTGCCAGGCAGGCCCTTGAGGCCGCCGCCGAGGCCTGCCGCTTCCGCCTGCTTCTGCAGGGCTTCGAGCTGCTTGGGGTCCATCTTCGACAGGTCGGGCATGCCGCCCATTCCACCCATGCCGCCGAGGCCCATCTTGGAGGCCAGACCACCCATCATGCCGCGCATCAGGCCACCGCCCTTACCCTTGCCGCCCATGGCTTTCATCATGTCGGCCATCTGGCGGTGCATCTTGAGCAGCTTATTGATTTCGGCGGCGTCGGTGCCGGAACCGGCGGCGATGCGCTTCTTGCGCGAGTGCTTGAGAACGTCGGGATTGGCGCGCTCGGCCTTGGTCATCGAGGAGATGATGGCCAGCTGGCGGCCGAACATCTTGTCGTCCAGGCCGGCCGCGGCCATCTGGTCCTTCATCTTGCCCATGCCGGGCATCATGCCCATGATGCCGCCCATGCCGCCCATCTTTTGCATCTGGCCAAGCTGGTCGGCGAGGTCGTTCAGGTCGAACTTGCCCGACTGCATCTTCTTGGCCATCGCCGCGGCTTTTTCCGCGTCGATGTTTTCGGCAGCCTTCTCGACCAGCGAAACGATGTCGCCCATGCCGAGGATGCGGTCGGCGATGCGCTTGGGATAGAACTCCTCCAGCGCGTCCATCTTTTCGCCGACGCCGATCAGCTTGATCGGCTTGCCGGTGACGGCGCGCATCGACAGCGCCGCACCGCCACGGCCGTCGCCGTCCATGCGGGTGAGCACGAGACCGGTGATGCCGACGCGGTCGTCGAAATTCTTGGCGAGGTTGACTGCGTCCTGGCCGGTCAAAGAGTCGGCGACGAGCAGGATCTCGTGCGGGTCCGACACCTTGCGGATGTCGGCCATCTCGACCATCAGCGGCTCGTCGATATGGGTACGGCCGGCGGTGTCGAGGATGACGACGTCATGGCCACCGAGCTTGGCTGCCTGGACGGCGCGCTTGGCGATATCGACCGGCGACTGGCCGGCGATGACGGGAAGGGTTGCGACCTTGGTCTGCTCGCCGAGCTGGCGAAGCTGCTCTTGCGCTGCCGGACGGCGCGTGTCGAGCGAGGCCATCAGGACCTTCTTGCCCTGGCGCTCGGTGAGGCGCTTGGCGATCTTGGCCGAAGTAGTGGTCTTGCCCGAGCCCTGCAGGCCGACCATCATGATGACGACCGGGGCCGGCGCGTTGAGGTCGATGGCGACGCCTTCGGAGCCGAGCATCTCGACCAGCTCGTCATGGACGATCTTGACGACCATCTGCCCGGGCTTGATCGACTTGAGGACCGCCGCACCGACGGCCTTTTCGCGCACGCGGTCGGTGAAGGAGCGGACCACTTCGAGGGCGACGTCGGCCTCGAGCAAGGCACGGCGAACCTCGCGCAGGGCTGCCGAGACGTCGGCCTCCGACAGCGCGCCACGGCCCGTCAGGCCGTTGAGGATCGATCCAAGTCGCTCTTGCAGCGATTCAAACATTCAACTTCCCTTCTCTCAGCCAAACAATGTCGAACCGAGAGGTAATGCCTCTGCGCGCGCGAACCAAACCAAAAAGCACCCGGGGGCGCACTGCGCTGCCGGGTGTTGGCCTCCGGGATCGTTTTTACCCTCCAAGGGTGTCCCGGTCGGCCGCTCGGAGTGGAACTCGTCGCGGAATTTGTGGGCTGTAGACAGGAAAACGGCCCGAGAGTCAAGGGAACGCGCATCGCGGCACCGGCTCGGCCCGCTAGTCCGTGCACTGCGCTCAGGCCCTGTTAAGACTTCCCCACTAGGCTGCCGGACTGCCGGGGGGCTTATGTATTATTTCAGGGTATTTCACCACCATGTGTGATCATGCGGGCGGCTCGCATGTTTTGCCCCAAGAAGACGGTCCTAGCTTCGGCGACGACACCTTGCTTGCTGGCTTTGCCGAGAATATCGAATTCGCGCTGGTTGTCATCGACGCCGGCGGCACGATTACCTATGTCAACAGGTCAGCCGAACGCATATTCGGCTATGACCGGACCGAGATGCTCGGCCACAGGCTCGACCTGATCATACCGCAAAGGCTGCGCGGCGCCCACAATGCGGGCATTGCCCGGGTCGGCTCCGGCGGACCGTCGAGGCTGAACGGCAAGACAGTGGAAGTGGCGGCACTTCGGCGCGACGGCAGCGAATTCCCCATAGAGCTTTCGCTGTCTATCTGGCGCGGACCGAACGGCATCGCCATGGGCGGCATCATCCGCGACATCTCGGAGCGACGGCAGCGCGACATGCGGCTGCATCGCCTGGCGCATCACGATACGCTGACGGGCATGCCCAACCGCTTCCAGTTCGACATGCAGCTCGAGGACGCGCTGGCGGCAGGCGAAGCGACGGGGATACTGCTGCTGGACCTCGACGGCTTCAAAAAGTTCAACGACACGCTCGGCCATGCCACCGGCGACACGCTGCTGCAGGCGCTGGCTGTCCGGCTGCCGGCTGCGCTCGACACCAATGCCGTCGTAGCCCGGCTCGGCAGCGACGAGTTTGCGGTGCTTTTGCGCGGTATCGACGATCCCTCCACTGTTGTGGCAGCGGCCGACAGCCTGCTCCAGTCCTTCGACAAGCCATTCGAGATCGGCGATCACCTGCTCAAGCTCGGCGCCAGCATCGGCGGCGCGGTGGCGCCCGGCGACGGAGGAAATCGGGAGGAGCTGGTGGCCAGCGCCGATCTGGCGCTTTACCGCGCAAGGCAACGCGGCGGCAGCTACCGCATGTTCGAGCCAGACATGCGCAACGCCGTTGCGGCGCGCCGTGCCTTGAAGGACGAGCTACTGCACGCAATCGGTGCCAAGGAATTCGTGCTGCACTACCAGCCGCAGGTTTGCCTCGAGAGCGGCCGCGTGCTGGGGGCCGAAGCTCTGCTTCGCTGGCGCCACCCCACCCGTGGACTGCTTGAGCCAGCCGACTTCCTGGCCGTGCTAGAAACGCATACGGGCGCGCTGACGGTGGGCAGCTGGATCCTCGACGAAGCCTGTCGCCAGTCAGCCGATTGGCGCGCCCAGGGCCTGGCGCCCATCAGCATGGCGGTTAATCTGTTTGCGGCACAGGTCAAGGCCGGCAATCTGGCTGAGACGGTGCTGACGACGCTTGCGCGACACAAATTGCCGGCGAAGGCGCTGGAGCTCGAGGTCACCGAAACCATCGCGCTCGACTATGAGGAACGCACGTTGGCGCCGTTCCGCAAGCTGGCCAAGGCGGGTGTCGGTCTCGCCTTCGACGATTTCGGCACCGGCCATGCTGCGCTCAGCACCATCAAGCGTTTTTCCCTTACCGTGCTCAAGATCGACCGCAGCTTCGTCCGCGACATGCTCCGCAACCGGCAGGACGCCGCTATCGTGCGCGCGGTGCTCGGCATGGCCAAGGACATGGGGCTTGCCGTCGTCGCCGAGGGCGTCGAGACAAGGGCGCAGGAGGCCGCGCTCTACGCCATGGGCTGCCGAACAGGCCAAGGCTTTCTGTACTCCAAGGCGTTGCCGCCGGACAATTTCGCGCGCCTGCTCAAACGCAGCGCGAAGCCGGGAAAAAAGGGAACTTCGATACGCTTTTGAGCCGGGCGGCGGCGGCCAATTTTCGCGCGATCTCGCCGCAACAGGTATAGAATCGGTGCCGGCGGCGGACCTTCGGGCCACAGCGCGGACTGCCACTGCAACATGCATATAGCGCAAGCCGGGTCCCACGCCGCAACAGCATCACCAGGAGTGCCTTGTGTCCTATCCGATGCACACTCAGGGGATGTCCCAGAGCACCAGGGAGGCTGCCATGCCGGAAAGTGCCAACCCAGATTTGTCGCAGCTTGGGCCGCTGCCTTCGACCTCGGCCGAAATCGTCAACACCATGGCGCATTACCATCGCGCGGAAATGGCCAGGATGGCCGGCTGGCGCGACCGTATCGACCGAACCAGCAACTGGGCTATCACGGTCGTGGCGGCGATGCTGTCAGTGTCGCTTTCGACGCCCAACGCCCATCACGGCGTGCTGCTGTTTGCCATGCTGCTCATTTTCCTGCTGCTTTGGATCGAGGCGCGGCGCTACCGTTTCTTCGACGTCTACCGGTCCCGCGTCCGCACCTTCGAACGCTATTACTTCGCCCAGATATTTTCGCCCGAGGCCGGTGAGAACGTGAATTGGCGGAAGATGCTGGGCGACAGCCTCAGGGAGCCCCAGTTTCGCATTTCTTATGCCGACGCATTCTCACGGCGGCTGCGACGTAACTACATCTGGATGTTCCTGATCCTGCTGCTGGCCTGGGTGCTCAAGATTTCGACGCCCAATCTTCAGGCCACTGGAGGCAGTGGCGATCTGGTGTCGTCGCTTTGGGAGGTCACGGCCAATGCCAACCTCGGCCTCGCACCCGGATGGCTGATCATTTCTGGCGTCGCCGGGTTCTACTTCTGGCTGCTCTATGTTTCCTTCCGCCCGTTCGACGATGCTGCGGAAGCCGGGTTGGCGCAGGTGCATGTCTAAGGCAGGACAACGAATAAAATGAGGTCGCCGGGCGGACGCCGGGCGACCTCATATGAATCAGCGCACGACATAGACAACACGGCGCGTCGAAGGTTCGACCAGAACAGGTTGGCCGTTCACGTAGACATAGCGGTATTCGTAATCGGGAATTTCAGTCAGCTGCACATTGGACGGCAGCCCCGCGCCGACAACCACTTCGCCGTCGAGATAGACCGGTTCGGTGCGATGCGCCTCGACATAAGTGCGAACCTTCCCCGGCGGATCGATCACCGTGCCGGCCGTGCCGCCGGCAATGACACCGGCACCGCCACCGACGGCAGCACCCACCGGACCACCGACGACGGCACCTGCAATCGCACCTGTGACACCGCCTACGACTGCGCCAGTGGCGCCGCCGCCCTTGGGCGGTTCGACCACCATCACGCCGGAATCGGCCGGTCGGGCCGAAAGTGTCAGCTGCTGCCCGCCAAAATCACCGACCAGATAGTCGGAATAGACCCAGCCGTCTCCGCCTGAATCGGCAACGCTGCACCATTTGCTGCCTTCTAGGCAGCCTCGCAGCGTGGTGCCTTGCCCGGCACCGATGACGCCTATGACCGGGTATTGCGGGCCGGGGCCTGCACGAACATTGAGATCGGTGGCCGCCTGTACTGCAACATCTGCAAATGACGGGCCTGAGAAGGCGACGAGCGCGCCCGCGACGGCGGGCAACAACAGTTTGTTTTTCATCTTTTCGCTCCGTTTTCTTGGGTCCCTCAGGTGGCGAAAACGGCGCAATCGGCGATCAGTTCCTGCTGGGGATGCTCACGAATTGTGGCAGGCCGACGCTTACAGCCTGTCGTGCGCACCGCAGAGACCGGCCTGCACCTGGCCTTCAACCTTACCGAGCGGTGCGGTTTTGCCGCCGAAAAGACCTGCAAAAGCGCTCCGGCGATCACAACATCGACATCTTGCACGGTTTTTCCCTGCTCTCGCCACATTCACTGCTTGATCGTGTGCCAGTTTTTTGCCACCAGCCATTGCAGGACATTGGGGACGTAAACGCCTTCTTAACGATGACGAGAGAGCGTGCGGCTGGCAACATCCCTCCCAAGGGCATTGATTCAGGCATCAGGAGAACGGCATGGCACTACCTGCCAAGGTGAAGACTTTTGCTGCGGCCACCGCCATGCTGGCGGTTTCGGCCAGCGGCGCGTATGCGGCGCAGTGCGGCAACAACGCTGGCGGCTTCGAAGCGTGGAAAGCTTCGTTTGCGCAAGAAGCGGCAGGCAACGGCATCAAGGGCAACGCGCTCAGCGCGCTGGCCGCGACCAGCTACGCCACCAAGACGATCTACGCCGACCGCAACCAGAAGAGCTTCAAGCTCTCGCTTGACCAGTTCATGGCCAAGCGCGGCGGCAAGACCATTGCTTCCAAGGGCAAGACGCTCAAGAAGCAGAATGCGGCACTGTTCCAGAGCATCGAGGCCCGCTATGGCGTGCCGGCCGGCCCGCTGATTGCGATCTGGGGCATGGAAACAGGCTTCGGCGCTTTCCTTGGCAACCAGCACACGCTGTCGGCGGTCGCCACGCTGGCCTATGACTGCCGCCGCTCCGAATATTTCACCGACCAGCTCTACGCGGCGCTCAAGCTCGTCCAGAACGGAACGCTGGCGCCCAACGCAATCGGCGCTGCACATGGCGAGATTGGCCAGACGCAGTTCCTGCCGGTCAACGTGCTGAAATACGGCGCCGACGGCGACGGCAACGGCAGGATCGACATGGTCCGCTCCAGGGCCGACGCCTTGGCTTCGACCGCCAACTTCCTGCGCGGCCACGGCTGGCGGGCCGGCGCCGGCTACCAGCCTGGCCAGCCCAATTTCGCCGCGCTGCAGGGCTGGAACGCGGCCAGCGTCTACCAGCAGGCCATCGCCATCATCGGTGCCGAGATCGACGGCAACTGACGCCTGTTGCCCTGACACGACGCTGTCAGGAGACATTTTGGGGCAGTCTGGCCAGGCCAGCGCCTCGGACGCAGAGTGACAAAGCCCGGTGGCAACACCGGGCTTTTTCGATGCGGACGAGGATCTAGCCATGAACAGCCAGAGCGGCCTGCCCGCCGATCTCTCGCACTTCGGCAATGTCGAAGGCTACACCCATTACCCCAAATCGGTGACACCCGGCCTGCCCGTGCCGGCGGGCGGCGGCTTGCTGAAATGGTACGACATAGCAGAAGCCGAAACGCCGGTGACCCGCGAAACCTGCGCGCTGGCGCAGCGTTTCCTCGCCGCAGAGACGGCGACCGGGCGCCTTAACCTCAATGGCGAGCTCGGTTTCGTCATCCTTCACCGCTGCGGCGGCGATTTCCATTTCCTGCTAGTGAGCTCGTGGCGCAATGCCAACGAGATGTGGGAGACTGTTTACGCCAAGACGGCCGATGCGCCCGATTTCTCGCTGTTTGCGCTGCCCGGGCCGCACCGCGCGACCTTCTGCGTCTGGGAACTGGCAGCGGTCAACCACGAGCGCCAGGCGTTCAGCCGCTATCTGTATTCAGCGCGCGATGACGCGGCCAAGCGGGAATACCTCGCGGATATGTATGAGGGTGGGGCTTAAAAAAACCGACAAACAGACAGGATCGAATGGCGCGGCGCTGACGCCTCCCTCCCCCTTGTGGGGAGGGATACAGGGTGGGGGTAATTCCATTCCCGTACTGAAGACACCGGCGATGCGGCCGACAGCACCCCCACCCCTAACCGCTCCCCACAAGGGGGAGGGGAATCCTGGATTACCGGTTGCGCGCGGCCAGCGTGCGCAGGCGCAGCGCGTTGAGCTTGATGAAGCCGGCGGCGTCCTTCTGGTCGTAGGCGCCCTGGTCGTCCTCGAAGGTGACCAGCTTGTCGGAATAGAGCGACTTGGCGCTCTCGCGGCCGATGACCATGACGTTGCCCTTGTAGAGCTTCAGCGTCACTTCACCCTCGACGTCCTTCTGGCTGAGGTCGATCGCCGCCTGCAGCATCTGGCGCTCCGGCGAGAACCAGAAGCCGTAGTAGATGAGCTCGGCGTAGCGCGGCATCAGCTCGTCCTTGAGATGCGCGGCACCGCGGTCGAGCGTGATCGACTCGATGGCGCGGTGGGCGACAAGCAGGATCGTGCCGCCGGGGGTCTCGTAGACGCCACGCGACTTCATGCCGACGAAACGGTTTTCGACCAAGTCGAGACGGCCGATGCCGTTGTCGCGGCCATAGTCGTTGAGCTTGGCGAGCAGGTTGGCAGGCGACAGGCGCTCGCCATTGATTGAAACCGCGTCACCCTTTTCGAAGCCGATCTTGATGATCGTCGCCTTGTCGGGCGCTGCCTCAGGCGAAATCGTGCGCATGTGGACGTATTCGGGCGCCTCGACAGCCGGATCTTCCAGCACCTTGCCCTCGGAGGAGGAGTGCAGGAGGTTGGCGTCGACCGAGAACGGCGCTTCGCCCTTCTTGTCCTTGGCAACCGGGATCTGGTGTTTTTCGGCGAAGTCGAGCAGGTCGGTGCGCGACTTGAACGTCCAGTCGCGCCATGGCGCGATGATCTTGATGTCGGGGTTCAGTGCATAGGCCGACAGCTCGAAGCGAACCTGGTCGTTGCCCTTGCCGGTGGCGCCGTGGGCAATGGCGTCGGCGCCGGTCTTCCTGGCGATGTCGACGAGGTGCTTGGAGATCAGCGGGCGGGCGATCGAGGTGCCGAGCAGATAGACGCCTTCATAGACGGCGTTGGCGCGGAACATCGGGAAGACGAAGTCGCGGACGAATTCCTCGCGCACGTCCTCGATGAAGATCTCCTTGATGCCGAGCATCTCGGCCTTCTTGCGCGCCGGCTCGAGTTCCTCGCCCTGGCCGAGATCGGCGGTGAAGGTGACGACCTCCGCACCGAGTTCGGTCTGCAGCCACTTCAGGATGATCGATGTGTCGAGGCCACCGGAATAGGCGAGCACGACCTTCTTGACGTCTTTCCACTTGGACATGGGATCACGGCACCTTTCGCATGCGGCCAGGGCCGCGTTTTCCCGCGCTTTCTAAGCACGAACGGCGAGCCGGGCAAGGGCGATGATGCCGCTGGGGGAGCACGGGATGGCAGGTGCGGTGCGTTCCAGAAAGGATGCGGCGTTGCGGACAGCGTTCTTCTCCCCGTTCTTACGGGGAGAAGATGCCGGCAGGCAGATGAGGGCAGCGCAAACGGGCCGAGATTGCCCCTCACCCTTACCCTCTCCCCGTGAACAACGGGGAGAGGGAGGCGTCCACGTCGCGCCTCGCGCGCTACTTCCGCTTCATCGCCTCGAGCAGCGCTGCACCGAAGGCGCCTTGTTGCGCCGGCTTGTTTGGCTGCGGCTTGGGCGATGCCGAGCTGAACTTCATGTCGCGGGGTTTTGCCGGGGCTGCCGAACGGGGTGCTGCCTCGCCGCCATCCTTGCGCATGGTGAGCCCAATGCGCTTGCGCGAGATGTCGACCTCGACGACGCGGACCTTGACTACGTCGCCGGCCTTCACCACCTCGTGCGGGTCCTTCACGAACTTGTCGGCCAGCTGCGAGACATGGACGAGGCCGTCCTGGTGCACGCCGATGTCGACGAAGGCGCCGAAGGCGGCGACGTTGGTGACGGTGCCTTCAAGCAGCATGCCCGGCTTCAGGTCCTTGATGTCGTCGACACCGTCGGCGAAGGTCGCGGTCTTGAAGCCCGGGCGCGGATCGCGGCCCGGCTTTTCCAGCTCAGCGATGATGTCGCGCACCGTCGGCAGGCCGAAACGTTCATCGACGAACGCGCGAGGGTCAATCGCCTTCAACGCTGCACTGTCGCCCATCAGCTGGCGCAGGTCGCGGCCGCAGGACGCCACGATCTTCTTGGCGACGCCATAGGCTTCGGGGTGGACCGAGGACGCATCGAGCGGTTCCTTGCCATCACGGATGCGCAAAAAACCCGCGCACTGCTCGAAGGCGCGCTGTCCAAGCCGCGGCACGGCAAGCAGGTCGCGGCGCGTGGCAAAGGCGCCCGAGGCGTCGCGATAGGCGACGATCGATTCCGCCAGTGACGGCCCGAGGCCGGAGACTCGGGCGAGAAGGGGTGCAGACGCCGTGTTGAGGTCGACGCCGACGGCGTTCACCGCGTCCTCGACCACCGCTTCGAGCGAGCGTCCGAGGCGATACTGGTCGACGTCGTGCTGGTACTGGCCGACGCCGATCGACTTGGGCTCGATCTTGACCAGTTCGGCCAGCGGGTCCTGCAGACGCCGCGCGATGGAGACCGCGCCACGCAGCGACACATCGAGATTGGGGAATTCTGCGGCAGCCGTGGCCGACGCCGAATAGACCGACGCACCAGCCTCGCTGACGATGACTTTCGTCGGCTTGGGCGCCGGCAGGTCGCCCAGCATGTCGGCGACCAGTCGCTCAGTCTCGCGGCTGCCAGTGCCGTTGCCGATGGCGATCAGCTCGACATTGTGGCGGCGGATCAGGCTGGCGAGTTCAGCCTGGGTGCCGCGCACGTCGTTCTTGGGCGGGAAGGGGTAGACGGTGGTGGTGTCGAGCACCTTGCCGGTGGCGTCGATGACCGCGACCTTGACGCCGGTACGGATGCCCGGATCGAGGCCCATCGTGGCGCGGGAGCCGGCGGGGGCTGCGAGCAAAAGGTCCTTGAGGTTGCGCGAAAAGACGCGGATCGCCTCTTCCTCGGCCGCCTCGCGCAGGTCGCGCATCAGGTCGAGCGACAGTGACAGCGACAGTTTTACGCGCCAGGTCCAGCCGGCGACCTGCATCAGCCACTGGTCGCCAGGCAATGTCGCGCCGATCTGATAAGAGGCAGCAATCATGCGCTCGACCGGCTTGACCGGCGAGGTGTCGTCGGCGTCGATCTCGAGGTCGAGCGACAAAACGTCCTCGTTACGGCCGCGCAGCATGGCGAGCGCCCGGTGGCTCGGCACCGAGGCCCAGCGCTCGGAATGGTCGAAATAGTCGGAGAATTTTGCACCGGCTTCCTGCTTGCCGTCGACGACGCGGGCACGCATCACCGCGCGTTCCTTCATGTGGTTGCGCAGGCGGCCCAGAAGCTCGGCGTTTTCCGAAATGCCTTCGGCGACGATGTCACGCGCGCCTTCGAGTGCTGCCTTCACATCGGCCACGTCGCCACTGACATAGGCGGCTGCGAGTTCGGCCGGCACCTTAGTCCGGTCGGCGAGAATGGTTTCAGCGAGCGGGCCTAGGCCGCGCTCCCTGGCGATCTCCGCCTTGGTGCGGCGCTTGGGCTTGTAGGGCAGGTAGATGTCTTCAAGCTCGGCCTTGGTGGTGACGGTGGCGATACGCACCGCCAGATCGTCGGTCATCTTGCCCTGGCTGGTGATGGAGTCGACGATAGCCGCTCGCCGCGCTTCGAGTTCGCGCAGATAGGCGAGCCGCTCGGAGAGATCGCGCAGCTGGGTGTCGTCGAGGCCCCCGGTGACTTCCTTGCGGTAGCGCGCGACGAAAGGCACGGTCGCGCCCTCGTCGAGCAGTCCGACCGCGGCCACGACCTGCTCGGGCTTCGCATTGATCTCGGCTGCGATGATCGCAGCGATTTTCCTGTTGTCGCCAGCCATGGAATCCTGGTGCCTGTTGAACGGTGCGCGAACATAGTGACTGGCGGCGCGAACGCCAAACGCCCAATCAGCCGCGCTTGTTCAAGGTCCACAGGAAAGCGGCCATCCTGCGGCAATCGGCGCACCATACGCTACAATGATGGCATGTAGAGATACCCCCACCCCTAACCCCTCCCCACAAGGGGGAGGGGGACGTTGTTGTGCGGCTTCTGCATCGTTAGATATCGGCGCGGGACGTTGCGGGAAATTCCCCTCTCCCTTGTGGGGAGGGGTTAGGGGTGGGGGTGCCGCCGGTGTGTGAAAGCAGGAGCAAAAAGTATGAAATTCGACCGGTTCTTGTTTGCGGCAGGCGCACTGTTTGGTGCTGCGGGCGTGGCGCTGTCGGCGGCGGCAACCCATGGCGGCAGCGCCAATGTCGCAACCGCCGCCAATTTCCTGCTCTTTCACGCTCCAGCGCTGATCGCGCTGTCGCTGGTTGTCGCCGGCAGGAGAATTCTCCACATTGGCGCAGCCATTCTTCTCGTGGCGGCCCTGCTATTTTCCGGCGACCTTCTGGCCCGCGAATTTCTCGGCCAGCGCCTGTTTCCTTTCGCCGCTCCCGTCGGCGGCACCGGCATGATTTTGGGTTGGCTGATGCTGGCGGTTGGCGGGGTGGTGGCGCGCAGGGACTAGGCTCGGACAGGCTTGCGCCGCCCCTCATCCGCCTGCCGGCACCTTCTCCCCGTAACGACGGGGAGAAGGGGCATCTGCCGCTACGCCTCACTTTACATCAGACGTTGAAGGCTCAGCCGCTACGCTGACGCCCCCCTCTCCCCGTCCTTCACGGGGAGAGGTAAGGGTGAGGGGCAATTCAGCGTCAGCCGATCCGGTACGGCAGCGGATGCCTGACGTCCTTGTCGATGACCAGCTTGCGCTTGAGCGGCGGCACGGCGCGCTGCTGGCAATTGGTGCGCTCGCAGATGCGGCATGAGATGCCGATGGGGTCGAAGGCGGTCTTGCTGCCCAACTCCAGCCCGTCGGCATAAACGAAGTCGCGGGCGTAGGCGACCTCGCAACCAAGTGCGATGGCGTAGCGGCGATGCGGCGCGTTGAAGCCGCCGCCGCCCTTGGAAATCTCCGTCGCAATGCACAGATAGCGCGCGCCATCGGGCGTTTCGGCCAGCTGCCGGATGATGCGTCCCGGCGTCTCGAAGGCCTGGTGCACGTTCCACAGCGGGCACGCCGCGCCGAAGCGGGCGAACTGCAGCTTGGCGGCGCTATGGCGCTTGGTGATGTTGCCGGCGCGGTCGATGCGGGCAAAAAAAATCGGCACGCCCTTGTGGCCCGGCCTCTGCAAGGTACTGAGGCGGTGCGCGACCTGCTCGATGCTGGCGCCGAAATGCGCCGCCAGAAGTTCCAGATCGTGGCGTAGCTCCCCCGCTGCCTTCATGAAAGCCTGATAAGGCAGGGTCAGCGCGCCGGCGAAATAGTTGCGCAGGCCCATCTTGCAGATCTCCAGTGCCTCGCTGGTGCGGAAGTCGGCGGTGCGCGCGATCTGCGCAATCTCGGTTTCCATCTCCATCTCGGCGATCTGGAAGGCGATCTGGAAACTGCGGGTGGCGACCGGCGAATAGGTGTTGAGAAACAGCACGCCCGACTTGGGATCGAAGCGCCTGAGCGCGTCATCATTGGCGTCGGCACGGGCGATGCGCACGCCGTGGCGGCTTTCGAGATGCCCGGAAAGCGCCGTGTAGCTGTCGCGCTCGTCGATGCCGAGTTCATTGGCCAGCCGCTCGGCGGCAACATCAAGGCTATGGATGTAGTTGTCGACGAAATGGAAGAAGTCGCGGACCTCCTCGTAAGGCGTCGGCTCGGTCAGGCCGATGCTCTTGCCAAGCGTGTCGTCGAGGCTGGCAAGCTGCTCGCTGTTGCGGCGGTAGGCCTGGTGGGCCGAGATCAGCGCCCGGGCAAAACCCGGCGCGTTCTGCGTCACCAGCTTCAGCTCCTGCAAATTCGGCGCGTAGTTTTCGAACAGCGGATCGCTGAGTGCTTCCGATAGAGCCGACAACAGCCGGTCGCCGTCGCCTTGCGAAATCTCTGATATGTCGATCTGGAATTTTTCGGCGAGCGCGAGCAGAACCGAGGCCGAAACCGGGCGCTGGTTGTTTTCGATCTGGTTGAGATAGCTCGTCGAGATGCCGATGCGTTCGGCGAAGCTCGCCTGCGTCAGCTTGTTGGCTTCGCGCAGCTCGCGCACCTTGCGGCCGATATAGAGTTTGCGTGACGCCATGTTTGCAAATTCGCAATTTACAGTTCTCGAATTTGTATATTACGCTTTCGCACACTTTCAACTGTTTTCCTGCGCGCGCCATAGGGCTATTGCGCCAACTTCGCTGCTTGCCGCTGACGCGGCGAGAGGCCATTGTTTTTCAAACTCGTAGCGCGGGAGAAAGCTCATGACGCTCTACCAAGCCGCAGCCAGCAGGCCAGCCAGCCAGTTCACCACCATGGATGTCATCGCCGTCGTCGCAGGTTCGTTGCTTCTGACGCTGTCGGCCAAGGTCCAGGTGCCGTTCTACCCCGTGCCGATGACCATGCAGACGCTTGTCGTGATCGGGCTTGGCCTGGCGCTCGGTCCGGTACGTGGCGCTGCCGCCGTCGCGCTCTACCTCCTGCAGGGCGCGCTTGGCCTGCCGGTCTTCGCCGGCACACCGGAAAAGGGCATCGGGCTCGCCTACATGATGGGGCCGACGGGTGGATACCTCCTCGGCTACCTGCCAGCCGCACTGCTTGCCGGATGGCTGGCCGAGCGCGGCTGGGACCGCAACCCGCTTTCTGCCATGGCTGCTGCCCTGCTCGCAGGCGCAGTCATCTACGTGCCCGGCCTGCTCTGGCTCGGCTCGGTCATCGGCTTCGACAAGCCGGTGCTGGCCTTCGGCCTCTATCCCTTCATCCCAGGCGACATCGCCAAGGCCGTGCTTGCGGCGATTGCCTTCCCCGCCGCCTGGAAGTGGCTTTCTCACAAGGGCATGAACTGATGCGCGCCGTTCTCGAACAGCTTGAAGCCCGCCGCACCGAAGCCCGCCTCGGCGGCGGCCAGAAGCGCATCGACGCCCAGCATGCCAAGGGCAAGCTGACGGCGCGCGAGCGCATCGACGTCCTGCTCGACGAAGGGTCCTTCGAAGAGTTCGACATGTATGTGACCCACCGCACCACCGAGTTCGGCATGGCCGAGCAGAAGGTGGCAGGCGACGGCGTCGTCACCGGCTGGGGCACCATCAACGGCCGCCTTGTCTATGTCTTCTCCCAGGACTTCACCGTGCTCGGCGGTTCGCTGTCCGAAACCCATGCCCAGAAGATCTGCAAGATCATGGACATGGCGATGCGCAACGGCGCGCCCGTCATCGGCCTCAACGATTCCGGCGGCGCCCGCATCCAGGAAGGCGTGGCCTCGCTCGCCGGCTATGCCGACGTGTTCAAGCGCAATGTCGATGCCTCGGGTATGGTGCCGCAGATCTCCGTCATCATGGGCCCCTGCGCCGGTGGTGCTGTCTATTCGCCAGCCATGACCGACTTCATCTTCATGGTGCGCGACTCGTCCTACATGTTCGTCACCGGTCCGGACGTGGTGAAGACAGTCACCAACGAAATCGTCACCGCCGAGGAACTGGGCGGCGCGCGCACCCACACCTCGAAGTCCTCGGTCGCCGACGGCGCTTATGAAAACGACATCGAAGCGCTGGAGCAGGTTCGCCTGCTGTTTGACTTCCTGCCGCTGAACAACCGCGAGAAGCCGCCAGTTCGGCCGTTCCACGACGACCCGGCACGGCTGGAGAAGCGTCTCGACACGCTGATCCCCGACAGCGCGGCCAAGCCCTACGACATGAAGGAGCTGATCCTGGCAATTGCCGACGAAGGCGATTTCTTCGAGATCCAGGAGGCCTTCGCCAAGAACATCATCACCGGCTTCATGCGCATCGAAGGCCAGAGCGTCGGCGTCATCGCCAACCAGCCGATGGTGCTGGCCGGCTGCCTCGACATCGACTCCTCGCGCAAGGCGGCGCGTTTCGTCCGTTTCTGCGATGCGTTTTCGATCCCGATCCTGACTTTGGTCGACGTGCCGGGCTTCCTGCCGGGAACGGCTCAGGAATATGGCGGCGTCATCAAGCACGGCGCCAAGCTGTTGTTCGCCTATTCGCAGGCGACAGTTCCCATGGTCACGCTGATCACGCGAAAAGCCTATGGCGGCGCCTACGACGTCATGGCGTCCAAGCATATCGGCGCCGACATCAACTACGCCTGGCCGACCGCCGAGATCGCGGTGATGGGTGCCAAGGGCGCGACCGAAATCCTCTACCGCTCGGAACTCGGCAATCCCGAAAAGATCGCCGCGCGCACCAAGGAATATGAAGAACGCTTCGCCAATCCCTTCGTCGCCGCCGAACGCGGCTTCATCGACGAGGTGATCATGCCGCATTCGTCGCGCCGCCGCATCGCCCGCGCCTTCGCCGCCCTGCGCGGCAAGAAGGTCGAAGCGCCGTGGAAGAAGCACGACACGATTCCTTTGTGAGCAGGTCAGACATGTTCAAGAAAATCCTCATCGCCAATCGTGGCGAGATCGCCTGCCGGGTCATCAAGACCGCCCAGAAGCTCGGTATCGCAACGGTCGCTGTCTATTCCGACGCCGACCGCGAGGCGCTGCATGTGAAGATGGCCGACGAGGCCGTCCATATCGGTCCGGCACCGTCGAACCAGTCCTACATCGTCATCCAGAAGATCATCGATGCCATCCGCCAGACCGGCGCGGACGCGGTACATCCGGGCTACGGCTTTCTGTCGGAAAACTCGAATTTCGCCGAGGCTCTGAAGGCCGAGGGCGTCGCCTTCATCGGACCGCCGCCAGTAGCCATCGAGGCGATGGGTGACAAGATCACCTCCAAGAAGATCGCGGCCTCGGCCGGTGTTTCTACCGTGCCGGGCCATATGGGCCTGATCGAGGATGCCAATGAGGCGGTGAAGATCGCCAATTCGATCGGCTATCCCGTGATGATCAAGGCTTCCGCCGGTGGCGGCGGCAAGGGCATGCGCATCGCCTGGAACGACGCCGAGGCGCGCGAGGGCTTCCAGTCGTCGAAGAACGAGGCGAAATCGTCATTCGGCGACGACCGCATCTTCATCGAAAAATTCGTCACCCAGCCGCGCCATATCGAGATCCAGGTGCTGGGCGACCAGCACGGCAACCTGCTTTATCTCGGCGAGCGCGAATGCTCGATCCAGCGCCGCAACCAGAAGGTCATCGAAGAAGCGCCCTCGCCCTTCCTCGACGCCGCCACCCGCAAGGCGATGGGCGAGCAGGCAGTGGCGCTGGGCAAGGCGGTCGGCTATTTCTCGGCCGGCACTGTCGAGTTCATCGTCGACGGCGATCGCAAATTCTACTTCCTCGAGATGAACACGCGTCTCCAGGTCGAGCATCCGGTGACCGAGCTGATCACAGGCATCGACCTCGTCGAGGAGATGATCCGCGTTGCCGCGGGCGAAAAGCTGCGTTTCACCCAGGACGACATCAAGCTGAACGGCTGGGCGATCGAAAGCCGGCTCTACGCCGAAGACCCCTACCGCAACTTCCTGCCGTCGATCGGCCGTCTGACCCGCTACCGCCCACCCGTCGAAGGCAAGCGCGACGACGGCACGGTGGTGCGCAACGACACCGGCGTGTTCGAGGGCGGCGAAATCTCGATGTATTACGACCCGATGATCGCCAAGCTGTGCAGCTGGGCGCCGGATCGCGCCACCGCCATCGAGGTCATGGGCCGCGCGCTCGACGATTTCGAGGTCGAAGGCATCGGCCACAATCTGCCGTTCCTGTCGGCCGTCATGGATCATCCGCGCTTCCGCTCGGGCGCCATCACCACTGCCTTCATCGCCGAGGAATATCCCGACGGCTTCTCAGGCGTCGCGCCTTCCGAGGCCGATGCCAAGAAGCTTGCCGGCGTGGCCGCCCTCATCAACCTGTCGATGCAGCGCCGCGGTGCCCAGATTTCCGGCGCGCTCGCCAACCATCAGCGCCCGGTGGGTGCCGACTGGGTGGTGACGCTCGGCGGTTTCACCCTGCCGCTGCAGGTCAAGGACGGTGCCGACGGCACGGTTGTCGCGTTCGACGATGGCACAGCGCTTACTGTTTCGAGTGACTGGCTGCCTGGTCATCTGCACGCCAACTTCGCCGTTGGCGGCAGCTCGATCGGCGTCAAGACCGCGCGTTCCGGCACCGGCTGGCGCCTGCGCTGGCGCGGCATGGACGTGGTGGCGCATGTGCGCAGCCCGCGCGTCGCGGAACTGGCAAAACTGATGCCGGTCAAGCTTCCGCCGGATACCTCCAAGATGCTGCTCTGCCCGATGCCGGGCGTGGTGACGTCGATCCTGGTCAAGCAGGGCGACGAGGTCGAGGCCGGCCAGTCGCTGGCGACGGTCGAAGCGATGAAGATGGAAAACGTGCTGCGCGCCGAGCGCAAGGGCACGGTCAAGCGCGTCGCGGCAACCGCTGGCGAAAGCCTCGCCGTCGACGAGCTGATCATGGAATTCGAGTGATGGAAGTCCGGGCACTTTCACCCTCCCCCTTGTGGGGAGGAAGCCGGCGTCCGAGGAGGCCCCAATGACCGACAAACCATCGATTGAATCGTGGAAAAAGCTCGCCGAACGCGAGATCAAGGCGTCGCCGGATACGCTTGTGTGGAATACGCCCGAAGGCATCGACGTCAAGCCGCTCTACACGGCCGACGACCTCTCCGGCATCGACAATCTCGATTCCATGCCCGGCTTCGCGCCGTTCCTGCGTGGCCCACGCGCTACGATGTATACCGGCCGTCCCTGGACGATCCGGCAGTATGCCGGCTTCTCGACGGCCGAAGCGTCCAACAATTTCTACCGCAAGGCACTCGCCGCCGGCCAGCAAGGCGTGTCGGTGGCTTTCGACCTTGCTACCCATCGCGGCTACGACAGCGACCATCCGCGCGTCGAGGGCGATGTCGGCAAGGCCGGCGTTGCGATCGACTCGGTCGAGGACATGAAGATCCTGTTCGACGGCATCCCGCTCGAAAAGATCTCCGTGTCGATGACGATGAACGGCGCGGTGATCCCGATCCTCGCCAACTTCATCGTTGCCGGCGAGGAACAGGGCGTGCCGCGAGAACAGCTCTCGGGGACCATCCAGAACGACATCCTCAAGGAGTTCATGGTCCGCAACACCTACATCTACCCGCCCGAGCCCTCGATGCGCATCGTCGCCGATATCATCGAATACACGGCCAGGGAGATGCCGAAGTTCAACTCGATCTCGATCTCCGGCTACCACATGCAGGAGGCCGGCTCGACGCTGGTGCAGGAACTGGCCTTCACGCTGGCCGACGGGCGCGAATATGTACGCGCGGCGCTGAAGAAGGGGCTCAATGTCGACGACTTCGCCGGGCGGCTGTCGTTCTTCTTCGCCATCGGGATGAACTTCTTCATGGAGGCCGCCAAGCTGCGCGCCGCACGCCTGCTCTGGTCGCGCATCATGACCGAGTTCGAGCCGAACAAGGCGTCGTCGCTGATGCTGCGCACGCATTGCCAGACCTCGGGCGTGTCGCTGCAGGAGCAGGATCCCTACAACAACATCGTCCGCACGGCCTTCGAGGCGATGTCGGCGGCACTTGGCGGCACGCAGTCGCTGCACACCAACTCCTTCGACGAGGCGATCGCGCTGCCGACCGAGTTTTCGGCCCGCATCGCCCGCAACACCCAGCTTATCCTCCAGCACGAGACGGGCGTGACCAAGGTCGTCGACCCGCTCGCCGGCTCTTATTATGTCGAGGCGCTGACCAACGACCTTGCCGAGAAGGCATGGGCGCTGATCGAGGAAGTGGAAGCGATGGGCGGCATGACCAAGGCGGTCGCCTCCGGCCTGCCCAAGCGCATGATCGAGGAAGCCGCGACCCGTCGTCAGGCCGCCGTCGACAAGGGCGAAGAGGTCATCGTCGGCGTCAACAAGTACCGGCTCGAGCAGGAAGACGAGATCGACATTCTCGAGATCGACAATTCCGCCGTCCGCCAGGCCCAGATCGCCCGCATCGAGCGTACGCGACGCCAGCGCGACCCGAAGCGGGTGGAAGAGGCGCTTGCTGCCCTCGAAAAGGTCGCCCTGTCAGGCGAAGGCAACATTTTGGCCGCCGCCGTCGAGGCGTCGCGAGCGCGTGCAACCGTTGGCGAGATCTCCGACGCCATGCGCCGCGCTTTCGGCGACCATGCGGCGGTGCCGGAAGTGGTCGAAAACGTCTACGGCAAGGCCTACGACGACGAACCAGAGTTCCAGACACTGGTCTCGCGGCTCGACCAATTTGCCGGCTCACTAGGCGAGAAGCCGCGCATCATGGTGGCCAAGCTCGGCCAGGACGGCCACGACCGCGGTGCCAAGATCATCGCTTCGGCCTTCGGCGACATCGGTTTCGAGGTCATCGCCGGCCCGCTGTTCCAGACCCCAGGCGAGGCCGCCGACACGGCAATTGCTTCGAAAGTGCATGTCGTGGGCATGTCGTCGCTGGCCGCCGGCCACAAGACCCTCGCGCCTCAACTGGTCGATGCGTTGAAGGCCAAGGGCGCCAAGGACATCATCGTCGTTGTAGGCGGCGTCATACCACGGCAGGACTACGAGTACCTGCTCGACCACGGCGTCGCGGCCGTGTTCGGCCCCGGGACCAACGTGCTCGATGCGGCACGCGCTGTGCTCGACCTGATGGAAGGCAAGCGCCGCAACCAGTAAGCCGGCTTAAAACGGAGAGGCCCGTTTGTCGGCTGACGAGCGGGCCTTTCCTTTTGAGCTACCAATCAGGCGGGCATGTTTTCGCGGTCGTGCTCGGCGATCATCTCGCGCAGGGCTTCCAGCACCGAGCCCTTGAGGTCCTTGCGCTTGAGGGCGAAGGCGACATTGGCCTGGATGAAGCCTTCCTTCGAGCCGCAGTCGAACATCCGGCCATCGAACGGCCTCGCGAAGAACGCCTGGTCGGCGGCGAGGCGAACCATCGCATCGGTCAGCTGGATCTCACCGCCGGCACCGCGCGCCTGCGTGCCAAGCAGCGAAAAGACTTCCGGCTGCAGGATGTAGCGGCCATTGATGTAGAAATTCGACGGCGCATTGGCCGGCTTGGGCTTTTCGACCATCGCGGTCACCTCGAACCCCGAGCCGGCGTCGACACCCTTGCCGACGATGCCGTATTTGTGGGTCTCATGCGGCGCGCATTGCTCGACGGCGATGACATTGCCGCCGGTCTCGCCATACAGCTCCATGATCTCGGCGAGGCAGCCGCGCTTGCCGAACGACACCATGTCGGGCAGCAAGAGCGCAAAAGGTTCGTCGCCGATGATGTCGCGCGCGCACCAGACAGCGTGGCCAAGGCCGTGGGGCGCCTGCTGGCGGGTGAAGCTGGTGGTACCCGGCACCGGCAAAAGGCTTTCCAGCGACTTGAGTTCTTGGACCTTGCCGGCCTGTTCGAGCGTGCCGATGAGTTCGGGATGCAGATCGAAATAGTCCTCGATGACAGCCTTGTTGCGGCCCGTCACGAAGACGATGTGCTCGATGCCGGCTTCAAGTGCTTCGTCGACTGCATATTGCACCACCGGACGGTCGACGACCGGCAGCATTTCCTTCGGCATCGACTTGGTTGCCGGCAAAAACCGCGTGCCGAGACCTGCCACCGGAATGACAGCCTTTCTGACTTTTCTGATTGCCATTGAATTCTCCCCGTTCTTGCATGCTTTTCGCAAACATCGCCTTCCCAGCGGAAGGTAACTGTTCTGCGCGGCTATTGTTCCGAACTGATGACAATATTGAGGCGGCCTGAATCAGCTGCCTCTGGATAAGCAATCAACAAAGATTTCAGTATGTTGCGGTCAGCCTCCCTTGCGTCCGATGGAGATGTAGTCGATGCCGTGGCGGGCGAGCACGCGCGGGTCGTAGAGGTTGCGGCCGTCGAAGATGACAGGTGTGGCGAGCGCCTGCTTGATCATCTCGAAGGAAGGCGCGCGGAAGTTCTTCCATTCGGTGGCGATCAAAAGCGCATCGGCGCCGGGCAGTGC
>NZ_QGGX01000001.1 GCF_003148805.1 Aminobacter sp. AP02 | reverse complement strand
TGAGCTGGAAGTCGTCGCGCTTTTCGAGCAGCGCCCGGTTCTTCGGGCCAAGATCATGCACGATATCGGCAAAACCCTCCCAGAACTTTCCAGCATCGACCCCAGTCCCCGGCAGGGCCTCCGAAACAACAAAGTCGTGAAGTTCGCGAGATACGCGAAGGCCAAAAAGCGAGATCCTGCCGTCAATACGGTTCATCATGTTCATCATCATAACTCCCCGGTCAGGCCGCGATCGCGGTGTCGGTGTGGAACTCGCTCGAAATCGTCTCGGCTATCATCTGGGCGGTCGCAGCCGAAAGCGTCCAGCCAAGATGGCCGTGGCCGGTGTTGTAGAACACGCCCTGCTGGCGGCCCTTGCCGACCCGCGGCATCATGTTGGGCATCATCGGGCGGAGCCCGGCCCAGGGTACAACCCGGTTGGTATCGACACCGGGGAACAGCATGCGCATCCAGTCGACCAGCGGCCTGACGCGATCGTCACGGATGTCTCGGTTCATGCCGTTGAACTCGGCCGTGCCGGCAACGCGGAAACGCCCCGCGCCCAGGCGACTGGTGACGATCTTGGCGCGGTCGTCGAGCAGGCTGACCCAGGGCGCCGCAGCCTGGCTGCGCTCGTCGTCGAGGTGGACGGTGATCGAGTAACCCTTGACCGGATAGACATTGACGCGGTCACCCAGCATCGCCGCGAAATGGCGGCTGGCAGCGCCGGCGCAGACAACGATGCCGTCCGCCTCGACGATCCGGTAATCCGCCTGGCCCTCTGCGCCTGTCGCCGTGTAGCCGATGCAGAACACGCCGTTCTTGGCGATGCGGTCGACAGTTGCATCGAAGACGAAACGCGCGCCGCGCCGTTCGCAGGCCTTGGCGAGGCCGTAAGTGAATTTGTGGATGTCGCCAGTCGAATCCGACGGCGTATAGAAGCCGCCGTGGAAATCGCCATGCAGCGTCGGCTCGATCGACTTTACCTCCTCAGCCGTCACCGGCCGGCGGTCGAGACCGCCTTCGACCAGCATCGCATTGACCTTCAGCGCATGCTGGAAGCTTGGCTTGTCCCAGTAGAAGTGCAGGATGCCGCGCTGGACATGGTCGAAATCGATGTTTTCGCGCTCGGCGATGGCAAACAGGTGCTTGCGGGCTGCAATCGCCAGCCGCGTCGTCTCGACCGTGTTGTCGCGATAGTTGGCGATGTTGGAGACGAACTCGGCCAGCCAGGCATATTTGTGCCAGGTCGGCTTCGGGTTCATCAGCAGCGGCGCGTCGCTGCGCAGCATCCACTTGATGCCCTTGAGCAGGGTCGACCAGTGGTTCCAGACCTCGGCATTGGAGGCCGACAGCTGACCGCCATTGGCGAACGACGTTTCCATCGCGGCGTAACGCTGGCGGTCGATGACGGTGACAGAATAGCCGCGCTCAAGCAGCGCATAGGCAGTGGTCACGCCGGTGATACCGGCGCCGATAACGGCAATATGGGGCATTCCTCTCTCCGCGAACAAGGTTGGGAGCGGGCCGAAACCCGCCGTTTTTCCCCAATCTGTCGCTGTACCTGAGAGCTTAACCGCGATGGCGCGGCTTTCCCCTTCGGTGGACGCTCGAGGCGTCTCTCTCCAGATCGTTCAGCTGCATGGTCACTGTTGCCTGAGAGTTTCCTGGGGGGTTGCTCCGTCGGCGTCGGCCGGTGTCGTCTCGCAGCGGCCGATCTCTCCCATGCAGCCTCAGAACGCATTGCTTCTACAGGCTGGCCAGCGCTTCCGCAACGGCAGTCGCGGAAGCGCCTGACATCAGTTGCCTTCGTCGTACAGGGTCGTGGTCGTCTCGACGCCATGCTCGTGCAGGCCGGCGCGCACCACGGCTGCTGCCGCCAATTCGCGCGCCTTGCGACGGATGGAGGGTTCGTCGACACCCTGCACCTTGCCGTCGGCATAAAGCACCTTGCCATCGACCCAGGTTTGGGTGATCGAGGCGGTCGAGGCCGAAAATACCAGCGCCTGCAGCGGATCGTAGAACGGCGTCCACTCGACATGGTCGAGATCGAACAGGATGAAGTCGGCCTTCTTGCCGATCTCGAGCGAGCCGATCTCGTCGTCCCACATCAGGGCGCGCGCGCCTTCGATGGTCGCGGCACGCAGCGCCTGGCGCGCGGTGAACACGTCAGGCTGCATGCGAGCATCCTTGAACATGCCGGCAACGACCAACATCTGCCGCATCAGGTTCATGTTGCCGGCAGCCGAGACACCGTCAGTGCCGAGGCCGACCTTGACGCCGGCCTTGACCATCTCCGGGTACTTGCCGATCGCGGTAGCGCCCTTGCCGAGCTTGAACGACGAGCACGGGCAAAAGGCGACACTGGCGCCACGCTCGGCCAGGAGCTTGACCTCTTCATCAGAGACAGCGGCACCATGGGCGATGACCAGGTTCTTGCCGATGCCGCCGGCCTTGTCGATGCGGGTGATCGGCCAGCAGCCATATTTGCTTTCGCAGACCTTGGCCTCCTCGATCGAGGTCGCAAGGTGGTAGGTCGTGCCGACGCCGAGCTTTTCGGCGAGCTTGACGGCGCCGACATGCAGTTCGAGGCTGCATGGCTCCTTGCCCTCGATGTTGACCCAGCAGCGGGCGCGGCCGTCGAGCGTGTTGTTGTAGCGCAGCACGTTTTCCTCAAGCACCTTCAGCGCCGACTGCGCGTCGGGGAAGAAGTGGTGCTCGGCCATCTCCTCGGTCCAGCCGCGCGGCAGCTCGGACGGGCGGTTGTCGGCGGCATGGCGGCCGGTGATGCCGCGGATGCCGGTCTTGTCCATGGCGCGGATGACGATACCGGGATCATATTGCGAGCCCATGTCGAGGAAGCAGGTGGTGCCGCAGCGAAGCATCTCGGTGATTCCGAGCAGCGCGCCCCAATATTCGTCTTCCTCTGAAATGTGGGCGTAAAAGGGCTTGGCCCAGTGGAAAACCCAGGCGCGGGTGTTGAGATTGTCAGGGAAGACCGCGCGCGACAGGGTCTCCGACAGATGCACGTGGCTGTCGACGAAGCCCGGGCAGATGCCCAGCATCGTGCCGTCGATCACCTTGTCGAAGCTCTTGCCCTTGTGGCGCGTCGCCACCTCGTCGGCCTGGCCGATATCGGCGATGCGGTCGTTTTCAACCACCATGCTCGCGTTGCGCAGCACCGTATCGTTCTTGTCGACGGTGAAAGCGAAGTTCAGATTTTCGATCAGCGTGCGCATGCGGCTCCACCCAATTCCTTACCCACGGACCCTCCAGATCGCGTCGCCGGTCCGTGACGGCGGGCGATGGTTCTACGGCCGGGCCAACAATCATCCCGGCCGCCATTTCGCAAGCCACCGATCAGGCGACAGCCTTGACCTTGCCGCCCTGTTTGGCCGTGCCGCACAGGATCAGCCTGTCGGTGTCGGCGTAGTCGGACAGAAGCTCCGAACCCTTCGACGTCACCAGCAGCATGTCCTTGTTCTGCATGCCGTAGCCATAGCCGGTGTCGTAGCAGAGCGGCTCGAAGCCGAGCACCATGTTTTCTTCCAGCGGCGCGTCGCTGCCCGGCTTGCCCAGCACCGGCGTCAGGCCGAGATAGGGGTCCTCGTGCAGGTGAAGGCCGATGCCGTGGCCGACGAACGAGATCGGCGGCAGGCTGAGCTTGGCGAGCTTGGCGATGAAGGCATCGTAGATCTCGCGGCAGCTGGCGCCCGGCTTCACCTTTTCCATGATCTCATATTTGCACTCGACCAGGTGAGCCCAGATCTTGTCGGCCATGGGCGGCGCCTCGCCGACGATGGCCGTGCGGCACACGCCTGCCTGATAGCCGTTGATGACCGAGAAGATTTCGACGCGGCAGACATCGCCGCGCTTGAGGATACGGTCGGACGGGCCGACATTGGGCAGAACCGAGCGCTCGCCGGTGGCGACGATCAGAAGCTTGAAGTGCTCAGCGCCGAGCGAATAGACGTTACGGGTCAAATGCCCGGCAATGTCCATCTCGGAGTCGCCCGCATCGACGACGGCCAGCGTGTCGGTGATCGCCTGGTCGGCGATGCGCGACAGTTTGCTCAGCAGCGCGATCTCTTCCGCCGTCTTGATCTGGCGCAGCCGCGCCAGGATAGGCTCGGCATGCTCGAAGCGCGCTGCCGGCATGGCCGCGATCAGCCGGGCGAAGTCGCCGGCAGGCAGATAGTCCATCTCAAGGCCGATGCGCGCCTTGCCGAGGCCGAGGCCGGCAAGCTGGTCGGCCAGTACCAGCATCGGATCGTCGGAAAACTCGGCCCAGATGCGGGCCGGCATGTCGGGCAGCCGGCGCTTGATCGTCGATGCTTCCATGTCGACGCCGAAGATCGCGGTACGGCCATCAGCGGTGACAATGGTCATCGCGTGGCGGTGGCGGATCAGCGGCTGCGACGGCACGACGAAGCCGGCCGTGTAGGCGAAGTTTTCAGGCGACGAGCAGATGATGGCGTCGAGCCCATGCTCGGCCATTGCCCTCACCTGCTTGGCTACGATTTCTGCCCGCATGATTTGTTCCTCTCCTTGAGATTCTTGACCGGCGCTCAGTCGCGCACGCGGTATTTTTCGACCTTGGCAAGGTCGACATCGATGCCCATGCCGGGCCCTGACGGCACGACGACCGCGCCGTCGACGACCTGCATCGGCGCGACCAGCAGGTCGTCCTTGTAGTAGATGCCGCCGACCTGGCCGTGCTGTGCCTCGGCCGGGGTCGATATGGGGATGACGCAGGACAGCGTCGCCGCCGGCGAAGCGGCCGCGACCTGGACGTTGGCAAGGTTGCCGATGCCTGTTTCAATCGAGCCGTTGACGTTGCAGATGATGCCGGCGGCGCGGCAGACCGCACCGACTTCCATGGCCTTGTAGAGACCGCCGGCCTTGGTGGTGTAGATCGAGATGATCTGGATGCCGCCGTTCTGGATGATCTGGATGGCGTCATGCGGGTTCCAGGCCGACTCGTCGGCCATGACGGGCGCGTCGATGCGGCGGCCGACCTCGGCGATGCGCTCGATACCCATCACCGGCTGCTCGACATATTTGAGCCGGTACTTTTCCATCTGGCGTACGGTCTGCACCGCCTCGCCCGGGGTCTTGTAGCCCTCGTTGGCGTCGACGCAGATCTCCATCGCCTCGCCCGCTGCTTCGCGGACGGCGGCAACCATCTTGACGTCGCGCGCCGGGTCGACACCGATCTTGACCTTGATCGTCCTGATGCCTTCTGCCGCGAGCTTGGCCGCCTCGACCTTGGCCTCCTCGATCGAGATCAGGCCGATCGAATGGGTGATAGCGACCTTGTCGCGCGCCTTGCCGCCGAGCAGCGTGTGGACGGGAACGTTCAGCCAGCGGCCTGTCAGGTCATAGGCCGCGAATTCGACGGCCGCCTTGGAATAGGGATAGCCGCGGATGATTGCGTCCATGCGGGCATGCAGCTCGGCGAAATTGCCGAGTTCGAGGCCGATGATTGCTGGCGCCAGGTAGGTTTCGATGACGGAGCGGGTGATCATGGCGGACTCGCCGAAGTAACGACCGAACTCGCCGCCCCAGTCCTTAAGCGCCGGCGCCTCGCCCCAGCCCACGCGGCCGTCGCTGTCGGTCATCTTGACCATGACATAGCGGCCGATGACCTCGGTGAGGCCGGCCCATTTGTGTTCGCGCCTCGTCGGCAGTTGGACAATCAGCGTTTCGATGGACTTGATCGTGGGCAACGTTTTGTACCTTCTTCATTGTCACCGGCGATGCGTCGCGCTACATTTGCGATCATCTAGTGTGATCACACTTTATGATCATATTTGTAGAGCGTCAAGCGCCACAGCAAATCGATTTTTCGAAAGCGCTGCTGTCAAAGCCGAATGAGGAGAAGAAGACGATGATCGTTGAAGCAACCAACTATTTCGCAAGAGACGGCCAGGCTGGTGCCGTGCTGCAGCAGCGGCGCAAGGCGACCGAGATCAGACGCGAGTTGGGACTGGACCCTGGCCGCATTCTGATCCGGCTCGAAGGAAACGGTCCAGATGTCAGATGGGAATGCAGCTTCGCCTCGCGCGAAGCCTACGAGGCCGATATGGCGGCCAGGGGCAGGTCTCAAGCGTTCGCCGACGCACGCAAGGCAATGCACATATTGCTCGAGCGTTTCGAGCGCCACGTCTACGAAGGAGACAGCTGACATCGGACAGCACTGCCGCCGCCGCGTCGAACTGGCCTGTCGTCTCGTCGAACTGGCCTGTCATCTCGTCGAACGTTCTTCGACCGGTCCAGCCCGCCAAAGATCATCAGCGGCGGGCTCATCGTAGGTCGCCAATTTGTCTGAGGGGCTGCTGTGCAATTCGCTACAGCGTTGTCGCACGCGTCGTCCGTCAAAACTTGGATAACTCTAGCCAGCCTGCTCCCGCCGCTTCATCGCGATGAGGATCTGGGCGGTGAGGCCCTTGTAGTCGCCGTCGAAATGATGATCGCCTGCGACCTTCAGTTTCTCAATGGCAGACAGGCTCGGGTCTTCGCAAGCCGTCTCCGGTTCATCCGTGCCATAGACGCACAGCACACGATCCTGCGGCAGTGCCGCGATGGCCGGCGCGACATCGCGGTCGCCGCCGAGACCGAGCCAGTTCTCCATCGTAACTTGGAAAGGCGTCGTCTTTTCGGTGCCGAGAAGGCCGATGAAATCTATCCGGCGGCGAACATCATCCGGCAAATATTGCCATGCGAAGGGCGTGACATCTGCACCGAAGGAATAACCGAGCAGCGCCACTGGCAACTTGCCCGAAGGGTCGGCCTCACGGACGATGGAAGCCATGTCCTTCGCCACCTTGTCGGGCTGCCGGATCGACCAGAAATAGCGCAGCGAGTCGACGCCAACCACGTGAATGCCTTCCGCTGCAAGCTGTTCGCCGACGCTTTTGTCGATATCGCGCCAGCCACCGTCACCGGAATAAAACAGCGCGAGGCGTGTCGGGGTGCCTGTGGGAGAAATATCGACCACCGGCAGTGCCTTGCTGCCCGCATCGGCGGCAGCGATATCGGCAATCGCGTCCACACCAAGTTCCAGCCGATCTTCCAGGGTCGCGGCGGTTTTTGTTTCGAGCCTGAAATTGCCGCCCGAAGTGCCTCCGTCCGGCTGAGCCGTCGCCGATGCATTGGCCGTGATCATCACTCCGGGTGAGGGCAACAGCGTGTCAAGTGCGTAGCTGAAGCCGCCTGTGGCAATCGCGGTGGGAACTGCTCCCTCACAGACCGGGACAGCCGTCTTCAGCGCCTCTGCAGGATCGATGGAAACTGCCCCAGCCAGGGTAGCAGCCGGCGCGTCTGCGAGTGCCGCGTGGGCAAGCGTTGCGCCTTCCCCGACGCCGACAACGACGGGATGAAGGTAGTGATGGCTGTCGATCAGCCGCTGGGCTTCCTTGGAAAGACCCTCGAGGTCGGAACCGAGATAGATGCACTCGCCGGGGTCGGTGTCGAGAAGCGGTCGCCAGGCATCGAGATTGACAGACAGCACGGCGATGTCGCGGCGCTCCAGGTCACGGGCAAGCTTGCCCGCACTGCCATCGCGATCATCGGCGCCGGATACGAGGATCGCCAGCCCTTGCACCTTTCCCACAGGGGGCTGCATCGGTATGGCGTTCAGGCGTCCGTAACTCACAGTAACGGTTGGCGGCAGGTAGCCAGCCTCTCGCCGGATTTCCGGCCAGAACCAGGCCGCCGCGGCGATGCCGAGCACAGCGATCCCCAGGACGCCAATCAGGACCAGACGCTTTCTCATGACAAAGCTCCGCATGAATTGAACATGTCGCCTATTTGCGCTTTCCGATCAGTGGACGGCCACTGATCAGCGTGGTCACGTCGAAAAGTGCTCTCGGAGTATCCAGGGCCGGTGGGCAGATCAGGTAATTGGCGCTCCACACCGGATCGAATTTGTCCTTGAAGGCGCGCAGGCCGTCGAAACGATAGAATTCCTGGCCCTTCTGGTACAAAAGCGAGCCGAATCGGTTCCAGCGCGATGCCGAGCGGTGGTCGGTTAATCCGGACAGGGGCGCGACCCCAAGGTTGAACCAGCGGTAGCCCTCGGCCTTCGCAGCCATCATGATCTTGGTGAAAAGCGCATCCATCATTACCTTGCAGTCGTCGTGCCGGTAGCGCATCAGATCGACGGCGACCTCATTGCGATCGCCGCTTCGCCACAGATTGGCGAAGGCGACGATGCGATCACCGCGCTTCAGCACGGCAACGTCGAAGCGGCTCAAATAGTCGGCATTGAAAAAGCCAAGCGAAAAGCGCTTCTCGCTGCCTGATTTCAGCGTCAGCCACTCGTCGGAGACGGCACGCAATTGGGCCATGATCCCAGGGACGTCCGCTTTGGCAACGATCTCGAAGGTCAGGCCGTCTTTTTCCACGCGCCGGTCGGCATAGCGCAGTGGCTGGCGTTTGGGGCCTTCGAGCGTGAACGCGGCGAGGTCGACGCGCGCCACCTCGCCAAGCTTCAAGGCAACCAGCCCCATGTCCAGGAACATCGGCAATCGCTGCGGACCGACTTCGTAGAACACCGTGCGCAGGCCCGAGCGATCGGCCAGTTCATGGAAGGACCAGGCAAGCGCGGTCACCGCCTCTTCGGTGCCTACCGGCTCGCCCATCGAGATCAGACTACCGCCCGAACGCTGGTACATGACGAACCCCTCTCCGTCGGCCGCAAGAAGGAAGCGCTTGTCGCCTAGAAGGGCCAGCGCCGCTGCCGATAAGGGAGCATCGGCGACCAGTGCAGGCACGCGTTCGGGAATCCGCCCCTGGGGCGCGAGCGTCAGGACGCGGCGGTTGATGAGCGTATCGACGAGAACCGCGAGAAGCAGCGTGACAATGACCACGCTGGCGCGCAGCATGCGGGGCGCATCGCCGTCGAATGCGAATTCCCACCAGAGCTGGCTGCTGTATTCGACATGGCGGAAGGCGAAAAATCCGAGCCATATGCAGGCACACAACGTCGTGCCGACGCTGGCGAGCCACCCCCAGGAGAGGTGCATGTCGGCGCTCAGCGGACGCCGGTAGAACGAGTCTCGGAAAACATAGAGCGTCAGAGTCATCAGCGACAGGACAAGGGCTTCTTCCCAGTCGAGCCCTTTGGCCAGGGAGAATACAGCGCCGCTGATGAAGAGTACCAGCGCGGCGAGCCAGGCGCGGCGCAACCGCTTGGCAAGGCCGCGTGCAACGATGAGCAGGGCCACTGCAACGAAGCTCGCGCCGAGATGGGACATCTCGACAAATGGCAGCGGAATGAACTCGGAAAGCGTGTCGATACGTTCAGCAAGGCTGGGCGTCAGCGCCGAGATCAGGATCATCGTCGCGCCGGCAAAGGCGATGCCGGCCGAAAGCGGGGGGATCAAAGGCTCCAGCAGCAGCGAAGCGGCGCTGGCAGGGCCAGCGAGGCGGTGCCGGTGGCGCAGGATTTCGGAGACGAGCAGGCCAACTACCGCCACGACGAACGGCAGCAAGGTGTAGATGATGCGGTAGACGACCAGCCCTGCGAGCGCTTCGGAATTGCCGCCGAGGCCGAGCCCGGCGACGATCATTGCTTCGAAGGCACCGATGCCTCCCGGTGCATGGCTGACGATGCCTAAGATCACCGCGACGACATAGACGAGTATGAAGGCTGAAAAACTTCCGACACTTCCCGAAGGCAGAAGCACGTAGAGACAGGCAGCAGCAGCGGCCAGATCGACAAGGCCCGCGGCGATCTGCACAAGCGCGCCGCGCGAGGAAGGTAGCCTAAGTGAAATCCGGCCAAACCCCAAGGTTCGCTGGCCTCGCGAAAGCCAAGCCACGAGGGCGGTGATCCCAACAAGGACGGCGAGGCCGATTGCCAGATCGAGTTCGGGTCCGAGCGTGGCGAGCCACGGCACCTGGCCCGGCTCGGCGACCATCGCCAGCGCTGCCATGATGGCGAAGGCAAACCAGATCGCAAACCACGAGGTGCCGACGATGCGGCCGATATCGGCAAGTTCGATGCCCTGCGCGGCATAGACGCGATAACGCAGTGCACCACCCGTCAGCAGCGAGAAGCCGAGCGCATTGGAGATCGCGTAACCGGCGGCACCCGCCATCGCCGACACGCGAGGCGGAATCCGGCCAGGAGCTATCGTTTCGACGGCGACGACGTCGTAGAACGCGACGGCAGCAAAACTGATGACAGTAAACAGGGTTGCCAGCAACAACGGCGCGACCGGGAAATTGTGCAGGTCGTTCTGAATCTCGGCCACCGAGATCGCATTGAGATGTTGGCTCAATACCCAAAGTGCAAAGATCGCGATGGCGACGCCGGCAAGCGGCAAGACAACCGTCGACCGGCGCTGCCAGGAAAACAGCTTGCCGCGTTCCGGCCGGATATCGAGGCACTCCGTTGCAGGCTTGTCCATGCGATGGCCTTCAATACACTCGCCGAATAGAGCTCGGCGGCGCTTACAGGCGACGCGAAAAGGGCTATTCTGCGGCGAATTCGGCCACGGAATTCATGGGAAAACTTAACTTTTCGTCATGTTTCGAAGGCCAGACTAACGCCGGCGGGAAAGCTGGCACGGCAGGTATGATTCTTCAGATCGCATTGACCGGTGCGCTCTCACCGACCAGCCGTTGCTTTGGCATGGTGATCGGGGCATCACGCTCTATTTCGCGCAAGCGGACGTCAGCCGTCGCTGAGAGGCGTGCCCACCACGCCCGACTTGGACCTGTGCTGCTTCGGGGCACGCGCGTGTAGCTTCAGACGGACACCTGGTCCTTCATGATCGGATGAAAGCAAGAGAACCCCGCCTTGCGTCAGCGCATCGACCAGCAAGCTCTCGGTCGTGCGGTGCAATGCATGGCGATGGCATTCGAAATCCTTGATCGTGCTGCGCGACACTCCGGCAAGTGCCGCGAGCTGTTCCTGCGTCCAGTTGAGCAGGCCGCGCGCGGCCCTGCATTGCTCAGGAAGTAGATTCATCGAATGAAGCCTTGCCGGATCACTTGAGAGTCAACCATAATGGGTGAAATCAAGCAATAGTTCCCACCCCCAGATGAGTGCCCACGAAAGATGACAGACGGAACATCATTGATATGGATGATCGTCTTGCCTTTCGTCGGCAGTGCCATTGCCGCGTTGTTGCCTACCAATGCACGGAATGCCGAAGCCTGGCTGGCTGGCGTCGTCACGCTCGTTACGCTGATCCTTGCATCGGCCAGCTATCCGGCGGTCGCGGCCGGCGACGCCATTCGCAGCAATATCGAATGGATCCCCTCACTTGGCCTCAACCTGTCCCTGCGCATGGACGGATTCGCCTGGCTTTTTGCCACCATGATCAGCGGCATCGGCTTTCTCGTGGTGCTGTATGCCCGCTACTACATGTCGCCGGAGGATCCGGTTCCGCGCTTCTTTTCGTTCTTCCTTGCCTTCATGGGCGCGATGCTCGGCGTCGTGCTTTCGGGCAATCTCATCCTGCTAGTGGTGTTCTGGGAACTGACCAGCGTCTTTTCGTTCCTGCTGATCGGCTATTGGCACCACAACGCCAATGCGCGCGATGGAGCACGCATGGCCTTGACCATCACCGGCATCGGCGGCCTGGGGCTGCTCGCCGGCGTGCTGCTCATCGGTCACATCGTCGGCAGCTACGATCTCGACCGCGTGCTGGCCTCCGGCGATCTCATCCGCTCGCACGATCTCTACGTGCCAGCAATTGTGCTCATCCTGCTTGGCACATTGACCAAGAGCGCCCAGTTCCCATTCCATTTCTGGCTGCCAAACGCCATGGCGGCCCCGACACCTGTGTCGGCCTACCTGCATTCGGCGACCATGGTGAAGGCCGGCGTGTTCCTGATGGCGCGGCTGTGGCCAGTGCTGTCGGGTTCCACCGAATGGTTCTGGATTCTCGGCTTCTGCGGAATGATGTCGCTTGCGCTGGGGGCCTATTTCGCCATCTTCCAGCAGGACATCAAAGGCCTGCTCGCCTATTCGACGATCAGCCACCTTGGCCTGATCACGCTGCTGCTCAGCCTGGGCAGCCCGCTCGGTGCTGTCGCCGCCATCTTTCACATGGTCAACCATGCCACTTTCAAGGCGTCGCTGTTCATGGCCGCCGGCATCATCGACCACGAATGCGGCACGCGTGACATTCGTCGGTTGAGCGGGCTTTTCCGGTTCATGCCGATCACAGCCACCCTTGCCATGGTGGCAAGTGCTGCCATGGCGGGCGTTCCCCTGCTCAACGGCTTCCTGTCCAAAGAGATGTTCTTCGCCGAGGCGATCGAAACCCATGCGATCTCTGTTCTCGACACTGCGGCACCTTATGTCGCCGTGTTGGCCAGCGCCTTTGCGGTCACCTATTCAATCCGCTTCATCCATGGCGTGTTCTTTGGGCCGCTACCGACCGACGTGCCCAGTGTGGCACCGCACGAGCCGCCATTCCTCATGCGGTTTCCGATCCTGCTCTTGGTTGTTGCCTGTCTGCTGGTCGGAACCATTCCTGCGCTGACGATCGGGCCGTTCCTGCATACCGCCGTCACTTCGGTGCTCGGCGCGCGTACCCCGGAATACAGCCTGGCCATCTGGCACGGCTTCAATCTGCCCTTGCTGATGAGTATCGTCGCGCTGATTGCCGGTGTCATTTTGTATCTCTTGTTAAAGGACTACCTGTCGCGCTGCGAAGAGGGTCCGCCGTTCTTCCGCCGCCTCAAGGGCCAGCGCATCTTCGAGCGCTTCATGGTCACGGTCTCGTGGCGCTGGGCGCGCTTTGTAGACTACCGCCTCGGTGCGCGCCGGCTTCAGCCGCAGTTGCGCCTGCTGGTGACAGTCGCTTTCGTTGCGGCCCTGTGGCCGCTCTACAGCCGGGGTTTCACGCCCGGCCGATTCACCTTGACGGGTGCCGATCCGGTCTTTGCCGGTGTCTGGGTGCTCGGCATCGTCTGCGCCCTCGGTGCGGCCTATCAGGCGAAGTTCCATCGGCTTGCCGCCCTGATCCTGCTGTCAGGTGCGGGGCTTGTCACCTGCATCACATTCGTTTGGCTTTCAGCGCCCGACCTCGCGGTCACCCAGCTTCTCGTTGAGATCGTGACCACGGTTCTCATCCTGCTTGGACTGCGCTGGCTCCCCAAGCGCGTCCAGGACGGCCCTACCATCGCCTCTGCCGTCCCAGGAGCGCGGCTGCGCCGCTTCCGCGATCTTGCTATCGCGGTTTCCGTCGGCGTCGGTGTGACGCTGATTGCCTATGCGGTGATGACACGCACGCCACCGCCCACAATCGCCGACTATTTCCTGGAAAAGGCATATAGCGAAGGCGGTGGACGCAATGTCGTCAACGTCATCCTGGTCGATTTCCGCGCGTTCGACACATTCGGCGAAATCACCGTACTCGCCATCGTCGCGCTGACGGTGTTTGCCTTGCTGCGCCGCTTCCGGCCTGCCCCCGATAGCGTCGATTCACCCGAACAGCAGCGAATCCAGACCGCCTTCGATGAGGCCCAGCCCGATCGCGAGACCGGCGAGACGATCATCGACTACCTGATGATTCCCGCCGTCATCATGCAGTGGCTGTTTCCTGTCATCATCATGTTCGCCGCGTATCTTTTCTTCCGCGGGCACGATCTGCCCGGCGGCGGCTTTGCGGCCGGCATCGCCATGGCGGCCGCCTTCATCCTTCAATACATGGCGGCGGGAACAAGGTGGGTCGAAGACCGCCTCAGGGTTTTGCCTGTGAGGTGGATCGGCCTTGGCCTGCTGTTGGCGGCATTCACCGGGGCCGGCTCCTGGCTGTTCGGCTACCCGTTCCTGACCTCGCATTCGCGTTATGTCGACCTGCCGCTGATCGGCGACATGCCCCTTGCCAGCGCCATATTCTTTGATCTCGGCGTGTTCTCGCTGGTCGTTGGCGCAACCGTGCTCATGCTGATTGCCCTTGCCCACCAGTCGATCCGCCGGCATCGCGTCGCCCGCACCATCGCTGCCGCAGACGAGGAGACCGCCTGATGGAACTGATTCTTGCCATCGGAATAGGTGTCTTTGTCGGCTCAGGCGTTTGGCTCTTGTTGAGGCCGCGCACCTATCAGGTCATCATTGGCCTTGCGCTCATTGCCTATGGCGTCAACCTCTTCATCTTTTCGATGGGGCGTTTGCAGATCAACGCAGCCCCAGTGCTGGCATCCGGCAGCGTCAATCCGGCCGATTATACCGATCCGATCCCGCAGGCGCTGGTCTTGACCGCCATCGTCATCGGCTTTGCCACTACGGCATTGTTTCTGGTCCTGCTTCTGGTTTCGCGGGGCCTTACCGGCAGTGACCATGTCGATGGCCGGGAGCCCAACTGATGTCCTGGGCGAACCATCTTGTGATCGCACCGATCCTGTTGCCCCTGGCGACAGGGGCCTTCCTGCTTGTGTTCGACGAACGGCGCCGTGCCTTCAAGGCGCTCGTCAGCCTCTTTGCGACCCTGGCCTTGCTGGTCGTCGCCACAACCCTCGTGACCTTCGCCGATACGGCACCGGAAACGGGCACCGCTGCCAACACGGTCTATCTGCTTGGCAACTGGGTGGCGCCGTTCGGCATCGTTTTGGTGCTCGACCGCCTGTCGGCGCTGATGCTGGTGCTGACATCGGTCTTGGCGATTGCGGCACTGACCTTTTCGCTCGCCCGCTGGCACAAGAGCGGCCCGCATTTCCACACCTTGTTCCAATTCCTGCTTATGGGATTGAACGGTGCCTTCCTTACCGGCGACCTGTTCAATCTCTTCGTCTTCTTCGAGGTTTTCCTAGCCGCATCCTACGGCCTGATCCTGCATGGATCCGGGTCACTCAGGGTCAAGGCCGGCCTGCACTACGTGGTGATCAATCTTGCCGGTGCATCGCTATTTTTGATCGGCGTCAGCTTGATCTACGGCGTCACCGGCACGCTCAACATGGCTGACCTTGCCATCCGCATCCCCATGGTCAGCGCCGACGACCGCATGCTGCTGGAAGCTGGCGCAGCGATCCTCGGCATCGCTTTTCTGATAAAGGCCGGCATGTGGCCGCTCGGCTTCTGGCTACCGACCGCCTACAGCGCGGCGGCCGCGCCCGTGGCGGCGATTTTCGCCATGCTGAGCAAGGTCGGCATCTACATCCTGCTGCGGTTGTCGTTGCTGTTGTTTGGTGCTGATGCAGGCGCATCCGCTGGTTTCGGCGAGCCTTGGCTGCTCTACGGCGGCATGGTCACCATCGCCTTCGGCGCCATCGGTGTCTTGGCGTCGCAAGCCATGGGACGCCTCGCTGGCTCCTATGTGCTGGTGTCGTCGGGCACGCTGCTTGCCGCCATCGGCATGTCCAATGTTTCGCTCACCGCCGGAGCGCTGTTCTATATGGTCAGCTCCACCCTGACGATCGCGGCTTTCTTCCTGCTCATCGAACTCGTCGAACGCGCCCAGGATCCCGCAGCCGACGTCCTCGCCGTCACCATGGAGGCCTATGGCGACGATATGGACGAGGAAGAGGAGGAGGACGAAATCGGCGTTGCCATTCCAGCAACCCTGGTCATCCTCGGGATTTGCTTCACCGGTGCCGCCCTGCTGTTTGCGGGCCTGCCCCCCCTGTCGGGCTTCATCGCCAAATTCGCCATGCTGACAGCGGTCTTCAATCCCGAAGGACTTGGTGCGAGCAGCGGTGGAATCTCGTTGACCACATGGGTGTTTGGCGCCCTGCTGATCCTTTCTGGCCTTGCAGCGATGATCGCCATGACACGCGCTGGTATCCGCACCTTCTGGGCACCGATCGAAGGCACGGTGCCCCGCGTGCTGGTCATGGAGTTCGCGCCCGTCGCGTTCCTGCTCATCTTGTGCGTCGGCCTCAGCGTCCAGGGTGGCAAAGTGATGGCCTATATGGATGCCACTGCGCGCTCCCTGCACGACCCCAGCAGCTACATCTCCGATGTCATGTCCGCGTCCAGCCTGCCCGGGCCCAAATCCGTGGAGGCCAAATGAACCGCTGGCTGCCTTACCCCGTTCTGACAGCTTCGCTGGTTGTCATGTGGCTGCTGCTCAACCGGTTTTCCCTCGGACACCTGATCCTGGGCAGTATCATCGCTCTTGGCGCGTCGCAGGCCATGTCGGCCCTCCAGCCGGCGCAGCCGAGAGTAAGGCGCTGGGACATGATTCCGCGACTGATCTGGGTGGTGTTCGTCGATATCTGCCATTCCAACATCGCGGTTGCCGGCATCATCCTGAAGGGACGGCGCAGGCAACGGGACTCGGGTTTCGTCACCATCCCGCTCGAACTGCGTGACCGCACCGGCCTTGCCGTGCTCGCCTGCATCGTCACCAGCACGCCCGGCACTGCCTGGCTTGAATACCATTCGGCCAACGGCCGGCTGTTGATCCACGTGCTCGATCTGGTCAACGAACAGGACTGGATCGACACGGTCAAACGCTACGAGAGCCTGTTGATGGAGATTTTCGAATGAGCGGTGTCATTCTCATCCTGGCCCTTACACTTTCCCAGATGCTGCTAGTCGCTGCCATGGCCTGCGCAATCTGGCGGCTTGTTCGTGGCCCGCGAGCTCAGGATCGCGTACTCGGGCTCGATGCGCTTTATGTGGCAGCCATGCTGGTGCTGCTGACGTTCGGCATCCGCACAGGTTCGACGACATACTTCGAAGCAGCCCTGGTGATTGCGCTTTTGGGCTTCGTTTCAACCGTCGCCTTGGCCAAATTCCTGATGCGCGGCGAGGTGATCGAATGAGCCACACTACCGATCTTCCGGCCTGGGTTGCCCTTATCGTTGCCTTTCTCCTGGTCTTGGGATCAGGATTGACGCTGCTGGGGGCAATCGGGCTCGTGCGTTTTCAAAGCTTCTATGAGCGCGTCCATGCGCCGACGCTCGGAACGACCTGGGGCGCTGGTGCGATCCTCATCGCCTCGATCATCTGCTTTTCCGTGCTGCAGTCACGGCCTGTCCTGCACGAAGTGCTGATCACGATCTTCGTGGTGGTGACGACGCCTGTCACCTTGATGCTCCTGGCACGTGCAGCGCTTTATCGCGACCGCACTGAAGGCACGCCGGGCGTGCCGCAATTCGAGGCAGCCGGGGAGCCGGGCGCCGAGCGCCCCGGAACGTCGGACTAGCCAGGCGTACTGCTTAGCCCCGCGCCTTCAGCGTCGAGGTCGAGCGCCAGGGAACGCCACGATCTTGGACTCCTTGTCCACTATATGTTCAGCGGTCAAGGTGGCATCGATAAGCAGGTACAAGGCCGCAAGCAGTTTGCGCGTCAAGTCGTCGTCGCCTGGCAGGTATTTGCACGCCTGTTCCAGATGACGCCGCGCTGTGGCGAAGTCCGATCGCATTCGATCCTCCTAACGCCTCCTCAACGGCAGCATGCTTCACGATGATTGTGAAACCGCCAACAAAACCGCTCGTATTTTAGTAAGATCGCATATTCGAAACGTGCCGCCGCCTTATCGTCAGCGTCGGCCTTTCAAGCCTGCCTATCGGCGTTTCGATGGTGCGATGAGACCCCGCTGGGGGTCTCATCGCATACCACTTTGTAGCCGCGCTCGTATTGCCGAGCGCCACTGCATGACAGCTAGACGGGTCGGTCAGACATGGCCTGCGACGTTCTTTGCGTTGTAGGGCGCCTCCATCTCGGCAACATCGGCGTCCGTCAGCTTGATATCCAGCGCGGCGAGCGCGTCGTCGAACTGGTGCAGCTTGGAGATGCCGACGATGGGGGCCGAAATGCCCGGTCGCGAAGCGACCCAGGCATAGGCGATCTGCGCCATCGGCCGGCCGTGGCGCTCGGCGACCTTGCGCACCGCATCGATCACCGCGTCGTCCTGGACGCGCGTCCGGTCATACAGCGCGTTAGCCGTGCCGTCGGTCTTTGCACGCAGCGTCGCAGCTTCATCTTCCTTACGGCGACCGGCCAAAAGGCCGCGTGCCAACGGGCTCCACGGGATGACGCCGACGCCTTCGGAGCGGCAGAGCGGCAGCATCTCGCGCTCCTCCTCGCGATAGATCAGGTTGAAGTGAGGCTGCATCGACACGAACTGCGCCCAGCCATGCTGGCGCTGCAGCCCTATCGCCTTCATGAACTGCCATGCGTGCATCGACGATGCCCCGAGATAGCGAACCTTTCCGGCACGCACCACGTCGTCGAGCGCGTCGAGCGTTTCCTCGAGCGGGGTGCCGTAGTCGAATCTATGCAGCTGGTAGAGGTCGATGTAGTCGGTGCCCAGCCGCTTCAGGCTTCCGTCGACAGCCTCGAACACATGCTTGCGCGACAGGCCGCGATCATTGGGGTCTGAACTCATCGGATTGTAGAGCTTGGTCGCCAGCACCAGCTTGTGGCGCGGAACCAAAGGCTTCAGCACCTTGGCCACCACCTCTTCGCTGGCGCCGTTCGAATACATGTCTGCCATGTCGAAGAAGTTGATGCCGTGCTCGACGGCCTTGGCGATGATCGGGACCGAGGCTTCCTCATCGAGCACCCAAGGTGCCCATTTTGATGAGCCGAACGACATGCAGCCCAGAGCGATCCGCGAAATCTTGAGACCCGAACGGCCCAGATTGACATATTCCATTAGTACACCTCTTGCGTCTTCGATCTGGCTAATCTTCGCATTTGTTGCCACCATCGCCCAGAAAAGTCCATAAAATTTCGAAATCTTGTATTTTTCCACAAAACTCAAAAAACGCTCACACTGGCAAATTGCCGTCTTGCGCAAAACGACTCTCGTGTTATCGTTGAGTGTATCAACTGAGTAGCACACGTGTTTGCAATCGACGCTTCCAGTATCGACAAGTCCCTGCCCGTCCCTGTCGGGACGCAGCTGCATGGCTTGCTCAATTACTCGCTGTCGTTTGGCGACATACCGCACGGCACGAAGCTGCAGTCCGTTCGCCAGCTTGCAGCAGAACTCGGCATCGCCCCGATGACGGTTGCGCATGTGTATCAGCAGTTGCGCGACGCTGGTCTGATCGAGATGCGGCAGGGGCTCGGCGCCTTCGTCGCCCACAGGAACTACAACATCGTCGCTGACAACGCGCCGGCGGCAGCATTGCGAATCGACATTGAAGTTCTGCTGGGCAAGGCCGAGCGCCTCGGCGTGCCGACGGCTTCGTTAGTCTCGATGATCAACGCGCAGTCGCAGCTGCGCAAGCCGAAGGCGGGCCTCAATGTGGTGTTCGTGGCCATCTTCGAGGGGCCTGGATACGACTACATCGAACAGATCCGCCCGGTCTTTGCTTCCGGCGACACGATATCACTGCTGACGCTTGATGGATTGCGGGCCGACGAGGCGTCACGGCAGGCTTGCCTGGGTGCTGACCTCGTACTGACTTTCCTCAATCGCGAAGCCGAAGTGCGGGAAGTCGTGCCCGACGCCAACATCCTGCCACTGCGCTTTCTACCTTCCGGGCAGACCCGGCAAGCGCTGGCAGTGCTCGATCCGCGATCGCGCGTGGCGGCGATCGCCCAGCTTCAGGACTACATCGCCGTCATGCGGCCAAGCGTGCGCGAATACGCGCCGCACGTCTCCGAGATCAAGGTAACTTGGTCGGCTGCACCCGACATTCGCGAGATCATCGCCGGCTCCGACGCGGTCATCTATGCGACCGGCGCCGACCACATCGCCGAAATGGTGCGGCCCGGCATCCCGTGTTTCGAATACCGGCATGCGCCCGATCCGGCGTCGGTCGAGAACCTGCTCGTTCCATATCTGAGCGAGCTCAGGCAGGCGAAAATTGCCGGAAACGAGCCGGGCTCCAGCGAGCCGGCCGCAGGCAAATGAGCTGAATCCAGACACTCAAAACAAGAAGGTTGGGGAATGAAAACGTTACTATCGACTGTAAGCGCTGTCGGGCTGGCACTGGCGGTATTTTCCGGCGGATCCTTTTCGGCGCAGGCGGCGGGAACCCTTGTCGTGGGCACCGACGTTGACGCCGGCACGCTCGACCCGCGTCTGGCCCGCGACTCCACCGCATACCGTGTCGCCGATCTGGTCTATGCCGGCCTGGTACACATCACGCCGAAGCTGGAACCGGTTCCCGACCTGGCCGAAAGCTGGGAGACGCCAGATCCGCAGACGTTCATCTTCAAGCTTAGGCCCGGACTGAAATTTTCCGACGGCTCGCCTCTGACGGCCGACGACGTTGTCTTTACCTATTCGACCTTGCTCAATCCGGACTTCAGCTCGCCGATCCGTGCCCTGTTCACGCCGGTCAAGGCGGTCACCGCTGTCGATGCGCAGACCGTCAAGTTCGAGTTGGCAGCTCCGTACGCGCCGCTGCTCACCTATCTCGATGTCGGCATCATCTCGAAGAAGGCCGCCGAAAGCGGACAGGACATCTCGACCAAGCCGGTCGGCGCTGGTCCGATGAAGCTCGCCTCCTGGAACCGCGGCAGCGACATCACGCTGGAGGCCAACCCGGACTACTGGCGCGGCGCCCCGTCCATCGACAAGGTCACCCTCAAGGTGATCGGCGACAATTCGGCTCGCGCGCAGGCCTTTGAAGCGGGCGACCTAGATGTCATCCAGTCGCCGCTTTCGCCGCAGGACATTACGCGCCTTGCCGGCGACGACCGCTTCGGCAACGTCAAGATGGCCGGGCTCGGGGTTACCTACCTCAACTTCAATGCGAAGGACCCGCTGCTTGCCGATCCCAAGATGCGGCAGGCCCTGTCGATGCTGGTCGACCAGCAGACCATTGTCAACGACATCTACCAGGGCGTCGACCAGGTTGCCTCATCCCTGATCCTACCTTCGTCCTGGGCCTATTCGGCCGATATCAAGCAGCCGACCTTCAACGTCGAGGGCGCAGTGAAGCTTCTCAACGAACTCGGCTGGAAGGACACCAACAGCGACGGCATCCTGGACAAGGACGGCAAGCCGCTCACGATCACGCTTGCCACGCACAGCGAGGACCCGAACCGGGTTCAGGCGCTCGAGTTCATGCAGGCAGTATTCCAGCAGGCGGGCGTGGAAGCAAAGGCGCAAATCTCCGACTGGCCGAGCTTCTCCACCAACTATGTGCAGCAAGGCAAACACCAGATCGCCCTGCTCGGCTGGCTTAACATCGTCGATCCGGATCGCCTGATGTACGCCCAGTTCACCACTGGCGGGCCTACCAATTGGGGTGGTTATTCCAACGCGGAAGTAGACACGCTGCTCAACGAGGGGCGTTCGACCCTTGATCAGGCCAAGCGGACCGAAGTCTACCAGAAGGCGGCGACCATTCTGGCCAGCGACCTGCCCTATTTCGTCATTTCCGATCAGGGCTACCAGATGTTCTACCAGAAGGACCTGCCAACCGAGGTCCAGGCGACCCCGCGCGGCTATCTGCGCGGCCTGATCGGCCTCAACGACTAAGCCGATGGGTCGGCCAACATCGCTCAGGCGCGTTGGCCGACCGCTTCCTTGGCGAGCGGCACATCTGCGAAACCCGTCGCCCAAGTGCTGCACGGGAGCGGGAATGGCTGCTTCACGCCGCACGCTAAAGTACGCAATGGTCGTCGCCTGATGGCCGGACAAACCGCCTTCAAATGGCTTCGGACAAAGGGACCGACCACATGATCGCCTATATCATACGCCGGCTGCTGCTGCTGATCCCGCTGGCCATAGGCATGGTGGTGGTGACTTTTGCATTGCTGCTGATCATTCCCGGCGATCCAGCCTCCGTACTGCTCGGACAGGAAGCGACGCCGGAAGCCATCGCCACGCTGCGCGCCAATCTGGGGCTGGACGATCCCTGGTACATCAGGCTGTGGGACTATTTCGCGGCACTCGCACATGGCGACATGGGACAGTCGATCTTCCAGAGCCAGCCGGTTTCAACCATCATCGCCGGTCGCCTGGCCGCAACGATCGAACTGGCCGTGGTCTCGCTTGTGCTGGCCACGATCCTGGGCCTGGTGCTCGGCGTGATCTCGGCGATCTGGCAGGGGTCGATCATCGACACCGCAACGATGCTACTCGCCCAGCTCGGCGTTTCGATGCCGGTCTATTGGCTCGGCCTGCTGCTGATGCTGCTGTTTGCCGTCAATCTCGGCTGGCTGCCGGCCATCGGTCGAGGCGAGCCGTTGCTCGACGCTCTGGCGGCGGCCCTTTCCGGCCGGCCCGAGGTGCTGATCAAGTCTCTTTCTCATATCGCGCTGCCCGCATTCGCGCTCGCGGTCAATTCCGCCGCCATCATCTCGCGCCTTGTCAGGACGTCGATGCTTGAAATCCTGCGCGAGGATTTCATCCGCACCGCCTATGCCAAGGGCCTACGCCGGCCACGCGTCATTGTCCGTCACGCATTGCGCAACGCGCTGCTGCCCGTGCTCAGCGTCATTGGCCTGCGTTTCGGTGCGCTTCTCGGCGGCGCGGTTTTGACCGAAACCATCTTCGCCTGGCCGGGACTGGGTCAGCTGACCATCTCGGCGATCTCGCAGCGCGACCTGCCGCTCATCCAAGGCATCGTTCTGACCTTCGCGATCATCTTCGCGCTGGTCAATCTGATCGTCGATCTCCTCTACGCGGCCGTCGATCCGCGCATTCGCCTGGGATAATCCGATGCAGCTACCCAAAGCCCTTCGCAACACATCCCTGGTTGTTGGCGCCGCAATTACCTTGACGATCGTTCTGTTGGCGATTTTCGCACCCGCCATTGCTACGCATGGCGTGGAACAAATGGACATGCGCAACCGCTTCGCGGGACCGTCGTTCCAGCATCTGCTCGGCACCGACAATTTCGGGCGCGACCTGTGGTCTCGTCTGATCTGGGGTGCGCGTGTCTCGCTCACCATCGCCATCATCGCCGTTGTCTGCTCCGTCATCATCGGCACGATCGTTGGGCTGGTCGCCGGCTATTTTGGCGGCTGGGTCGATCTGGTGCTGATGCGGATCACCGACATTTTCCTGGGCGTACCGGCAATCGTGCTGGCATTGGCCATCGTTGCCATTCTCGGGCCAGGCGTCATGAACGTGGCACTCGCGCTGATCGTGGTTGCCTGGACCGAGTATGCGCGCGTCGTTCGTGCCACGACCTTGGTTCTGCGCGAACAGAATTACGTCCAGGCGGCGCGCGCGCTCGGCGCTCGTCCTTCCCGCATCCTGTTCAAGGAAATCCTGCCCAACGCCCTCGGCCCGATCATCGTGCTGGCGTCGCTTGGTCTGGGAACAGCCATCATCGCCGAATCCGCCTTGAGCTTCCTCGGCTTCGGCCTGCCGCCCCCCACGCCTACCTGGGGATGGACGCTCGCCTATGGCACGAAGTTCATTCGTGACGAGCCATGGCTGTCCATCATTTCGGGCGCGACCATCATGATCACCGTGCTCGGGTTCAACCTTCTCGGCGACGGCCTCAGGGACGTCCTCGACCCTCGCCAGCTCTCGCGCGGCGGCGGCAAGTCCTGACCCATCCTCTCAAATCCTACATGCAAGGAAAATCAAAATGGTCAAACAAATCAATGTGCTGACGCCCAAATTCACCACCCATGCCGACGGCAGCAACGCCGTGCTGTTCATGAACGAGCTGGTCGGTGAACAAGATGGCCCGACCATTGGTCTGTCAGCTTCGATCCACGGCAATGAAAACGCTGGTTCGCAGGCCATGCTCGAGCTTTTCCGGGTGCTGATGGATACGCCACTCAAGGGTCGCATCCGGATGCTTCCAGTAGCCAACCCACGCGCCATGGCGCTCAATCGCCGCTTCACCCCACTTGACGAACTCAACCTCAATCGTGAGTTCCCGGGCAATGCCAGCGGCACCTACAGCCAGCAGATGGCCAAGGCGATCAGCGATCATTTCCTGGAAAAGATCGACCTGCATATCGATCTGCATTCGGGCACCGACCGGCCGACGGTGGACTACGTCTACATCCTGAATGACGAACCGTTGTCGCGCGCCTTCGGCTCGACGGTTCTCTATCGCCCGACCGCTTCGAAGGAAGGGACTTCATTTGACGGCACCACCAAGGCCGTGACTGTCGACAAGCGCGGCATCTCGTCGGTTGTTGTGGAGCTGGGCGGCGGCATCGTCGATCAGACGCCCTATGTCCAGCGCACCGTCGACGGCGTGCTCAACATGCTGCGCCACAAGGGCGTCATCCCAGGCGACGTCAAGCCGCAGCCCAAGCAGATCGTCGTCAATGAAATCGCCGGCATCCGCCCGACTCAGGGCGGTTGGCTCGAGCCGCTGTGCCCGGCACTTGGCGCGACGATCAAGAAGGGCGAGCTGCTTGGCCGCGTCGTCAGCCCCTATTCGTTCCAGACGCTGGAAGAAATCCCGACCCCTTACGACAACGGGATCATGATCCTCTCGCATCTGTCGCGCAATCTGGTCGAGTCCGGCGACTATGGCTTCATGGTCGGCAACATGGAAAGCGCCACCGACTGACTGGGGGAAGCTCCGGCAAGCGGGAGCGCACCTCACGCGCTCCCGCTCACCAACAAGGAACGAAGCAAGATGAGCCACACGTCAGCCGTCAGTTCTCAGCCAGCCTCCGGCAGGCCCGATCAGCCTATCCTGACGGTCAGCGGTCTGGAGATCCGCATTCGAACCGGACAAGGTTCGTTTGCAGTGGTGTCCGACATGGCTCTGTCGGTCGCGCCGGGCGAAACTGTCTGCATCGTGGGCGAGTCCGGTTGCGGCAAGTCGATGACGGCTTTGTCGTTGCTAAGGCTGCTTCCTGAAGCCGCGAGCGTCACTGGCGGCAAGATCGAGATCGACGGGGTCGATCTTCTTGCCCTCGACCAGCGAACCGTCGAGGACTATCGCGGCGAAAAGATCGCCATGATCTTCCAGGAGCCGCTCACAGCACTCAACCCTGTTCTGACCATCGGCGAGCAGATCGCCGAAGCCGTGCGCCAGCACCGCAAGCTTGGCCGTCGTGCCGCGTTCGATCGCGCTGTCGAGGCGCTGCGCCTCGTGCAGATGCCCGATCCGCAGCGCCGGGCCCGGCAATATCCGCACGAACTTTCCGGCGGCATGCGCCAGCGCGCCATGATCGCCCTCGCCCTGGTATGCGAACCCCGCATCCTTGTTGCGGACGAACCAACCACCGCCCTCGATGTCACCATCCAGGCACAGATACTCGGGCTCATTTCCGACCTGCAGAAACGGCTTGGCACCGCCCTGGTGATGATCACCCATGACCTCGGAGTCGTCGCCGAGATCGCCGATCGCGTCGTGGTGATGTATGCCGGGCGTCGGATCGAGGAGGCGTCAGCCAACGATCTCTTCGACAATCCGATGCATCCCTATACGCTCGGCCTGCTTGGCGCCATTCCACGCTCGCACGCGGGTGCCAAAGTCGGTAGCCGGCTGGTCGACATAACGGGAACCGTCCCCCCGCTTTGGGACCTACCCAAGGGCTGCGCCTTTGCCCCGCGTTGCCCCAAGGCTGTGTCGCGCTGCCATCAAGAACGACCGGAATTCGAAGAAAAGCAGCCGGGCCACTTTGCCGCCTGCTGGGAGGTCACTCATGCAAACGGCTGACGGATCCGCACCGCTGCTGACGGTCAATGGCCTCAAGGTTCACTTTGCGATCCGCAAGGGCGTACTCAATCGCGTGGTCGGCGCCGTACGGGCGGTGGATGGCGTAAGCTTTTCATTACGGCGCGGCGAAACGCTAAGCTTGGTAGGTGAGTCCGGCTGCGGCAAATCCACCACCGGGCTCGCCCTGCTCGGGCTGCTCAAACCCACCGGGGGCCAGGTCGAGTTCGACGGCCAAACAGTTCGTGACTTTCGCGGTGCGGCTCTCAAATCCTACCGCAAACGCGTGCAGATCATCTTTCAGGATCCGTTCTCGTCGCTCAATCCGCGGCACCGCGTGCGCGACATCATCCGCGCGCCGCTCGACATCCATCAGGTCGGCACGCGGGCCGAGCGCGATGCGCGCGTCGCTGAACTCATGGAGCGCGTCGGGCTGCGCCCCGATCAGGCCAACAATTTCGCGCATCAGTTTTCTGGTGGACAGCGCCAGCGTATCGGAATTGCGCGCGCTCTTGCGCTGAACCCTGACATCATCGTCTGCGACGAGCCGGTTTCAGCACTGGACGTTTCGGTGCAGGCGCAGATCCTCAATCTGCTATCTGACCTGCAGCGCGACCTTGGCGTCGCCTTCCTCTTCATTTCGCATGACCTCGGTGTCGTCGAGTATCTCTCCCATCGCGTGGCGGTCATGTATCTTGGCAAGATTGTCGAGATCGCCGACAAGACAGCGATCTTCGCCAACCCCTCGCACCCTTACACAGAGCTTCTCATAGGCTCGGCACCGTCGCTCGATCCGCGCAACCGTCATCAGTTCAAGGCGTCGAACGACGATATTCCAAGCGCCACGAACAAGCCTTCCGGCTGCTCGTTTCACACGCGCTGCCCGCTTGCGACGGATGCCTGCCGCGAGAGCGAACCGCAACTGAGCCTGCGCGACGATGGCCGCTCGCTGGCCTGCCATCACCGATAGCCACCTTTAACCTGCTGAAATGATCCCATGACCCAGACCTACATCTTCACCGGCGGCAAGGTTCTCGATGCCGCCAAGGGCGTCCTGCTCGACGGCCTGTCCGTGCTTGTGCGTGACGGCAGGATTCTTGAGGTCGCTTCGTCCATCCCGGCGCCCGCCGGGGCTGTCGAGGTCGCGCTGGGCGGCAGGACGCTGATGCCGGGCCTGGTCGACTGCCATGTCCATGTCGTGGCTGAATCCCTCGACCTCTGGTCAAACGCCATCGCTCCTTCGTCACTCGCGGCATTGCGCTCTGCACGCGTGATGAACGAGGCGCTGATGCGCGGCTTCACTACGCTCCGCGACCTTGGTGGCGCCGACCACGGACTGGTGCGCGCCGTGGATGAAGGCCTGATCGATGGCCCAAGACTGGTGATCTGCGGCAAGGGTCTGTCGACGACCGGCGGACACTGTGACTTGCGCCAACGCACCGACGATCGTCCGGGCATCATGTCCGACCGCCTCGGGTCGATGGGTATTCTTGTCGATGGTGTCGATGACGTTCGCCGGGTATCGCGCGAAATGATCAAAAGCGGCGCGCGCTTCATCAAGGTCATGGCCAATGGCGGGGTCTCTTCGCCCAATGATCCGATCCACTCGCTGCAGTTCTCACGAGATGAAATGGCAGCGATCGTGGAGGAAGCGGAGAACGCGGGCCTTTATGTTTCGGCCCACGTCTATACCGATGCCGCCATTCGCCGTGTCGTCGAACTGGGCGTCCACTCGCTCGAGCATTGCAATCTGATCACGGCCGAGACCGCCAAGCTTGCGGCGGAACGAGGCTGCATTGCCGTTCCGACGCTGGTCGCCTACGACGCGCTCGCGCTCGACGGCGAAGAGCTAGGCCTTGGCGAGGCCGAATTCGCCAAGATCGAGGTGGTGCGCCAGGGAGGCCTGCGCTCGCTCGAGATCATGCGTGACGCAGGCCTGCCGATGGCCTTCGGCTCCGACCTGCTCGGCCAGTTGCGCAAGTATCACTGCATGGAGTTCGAGCTGCTCGCCAAGGTGCTGACGCCAGCCGAGATCATCCGTTCGGCAACGATCGTTGGCGCCCAGCTTTGCCGGCTGGAAGTCGGCGTGGTCGCACCGGGTGCCTTTGCCGATCTGCTCGTCGTCGATGGGGACCCGCTGAGCGACATCGCCCTGCTTCAGGATGATGGCGCGCATATGAGCGCCATCATGGCCAATGGCCGGTTCGTCAAGAACCGCCTGCTCTAGTTCCAACCCGGCCGGCAATGCCCGCCACCAGATTGTGAGACATGTCATGCAGTTGGGAAAAGAACTGGCCGCGATCACGGCGGGCATAGACCAGCTCTACCGCAACACGCCGCGAAGCGACGGCTTCCTCGACAGGGAGGGCCTCGTTCCGGTTGCCGTCGCCGAGGTCGAGCCGGCCACCCTTCGCGGCTATGACGAGGCGGTTCAGGCCCTTCACGGACTGAACGCCCGCCTGCCGCATGAGGCTACGAGTGCGCTACGGCAGAGCTATCTCAGCGAAATGATCGACTCGCTTCAAACGCTGCTGGTGACGTTTCAGGAACGGGAGATTTCCTTCGCCGACCGGGTGCGCCGTCAAATCGGCGTCGATACCCAGATGGTGCGCCAGTCGATCCTGGACGGCTACCGCGCAACGATCAGGGAAGGGCTGGATGAACTCGGCTATCGCGGCACATCGCTGAGCGAGGAAGTTCGCCGGTGGGAGCTGGACAATCGGGTCGCCCCAAGCGCCGTCCTCGACGTGCTGCGTGGTTACGGCGAGGAGGCGCGCCGGCGCACCAGCGCACTGATGTACGAGATGGGCCAGGAATGGCTTGAACCGGTGGCGGTCCAGAACGTGCCGTTCTCGGCCTATTGCGACTATCCGGGGCGGCAGCTTCTGCTCAATCTGGACTTTCCCTATACCCCTTACGCGCTGAAACATCTGGCCTGTCACGAAGCATTTCCGGGACATCTGGTGCATCTTGCCTTGCGACAGCGCTACGTCGCAGAAGGCAGCATGCCGCTCGACGGCGCGCAGGTGGTGACGAGTTCGGCAAGCAGTGCGCTTTTCGAGGGCATCGCCGACAATGGCCTGTTTTTCCTCGACTGGGTCGACACGCCAGCCGATGAGCTAGCCGTCGCATTGCAACGGCTGCGAAGCGCACTGCGCTGCAACGCGGCCTGGATGATGCACGCCCAGAACATGGGGCTCGATGACATCGCTCCAATCATCGCCGAAGCCGGGTTCCAGGACCATGAGACGGTGAAGGGGCGCCTCTCTTTCCTGCACCACAATTTGCGCGCCCCCTTTGTCTATGCCTACTGGTGCGGTGAAGTTGCCGTGCACGATGTGTGGAAGACGGTCGGGCGCGAGCGCCGCGCCGAATTCTGGCATTATCTCTATGCCAACATGCACACGCCGACGACGCTTCGCACCTTCTGGGATCAATAGCTGCCCGCCTCATGGCCAACGTCATCCTGATGCATCGGCAGGATGCTGCTTTCGAGCAGGATGCAGATTGAGTTGGTGCCGGACATTGGCAGTGTGTCCTCCGGCTCCACGATAATGAACGCCGTCGCGACACGCGGATTTTGGCGACAGCGGGTTCACGTGCAGGAGAGCATCCCCACGCGTCCGTCGAGCGCGAAATCGCGCCATGACTTTCGCCGACGACGCGGTGCTTCCCCATTTTCTTGATTGTAATACTCAACAATGTTAGAGGCCGTCTTATTTGGGTCACCTAGCCTGCCGTTCGCGTGGACAGGTCAAAGACGGATAAGACATCATGGTTGAATCGACGGGACGCTTCGAGACCGAGCACGGCGCCAAATATCTCACCCAGCTCTGCAAGCATTTCGCTCACAAGATCGAGGTTGCCTACGCTGATCGTCATGGCGAGTGCCACTTTCCATTCGGCAACGCCGTGCTCGACGCCGACGATGCGGTTCTGACGATCCATGTGGTTGCGCCGGATGCCGAGCAGCTTACGCGCACGAAAGCGGTGATCGACGATCATCTCATCCGCTTTGCTTTCCGCGAACCTGGCCGCGCCATCGCCTGGAGCGCCTGAGGTTCCTTGGCTCGGAGAGCGCGTGCGACCCGGTCGCCGCCCACAGCGATAAGGCCCATTGGCAATAAAGTGTCCGTGAACACCTGCCCAAGTCTTGTTTTGCACAGGCGGCTTCTGGTAAGCGCAAAACAAGAGTGTTTCACGAAGGTTTTACGAAACCAGCGCCATCAGGCATAGACGGAGACAAAGCATGAAGTATGTTCGGGTCCTGGCAAATCTTGTGGCCGCCCTTGCGATAGCCACGGCACCTGCGTTTGCGGCTGAAATTCAAACCGCAACAGGTCCAAAGACCATTGACAAGGTTCCGGCCAAGATTGCCGTCTACGACATCGCTGCCATTGACACGCTGACCCGCCTTGGTATCCAGCCGGCCGGCGTCCCGAACAAGCTGTTCGTTCCCGAACTTGCAAATGTCGCCAAGGGTGCCACTGTCGTCGGCACGCTGTTCGAACCGGATCTCGAGGCATTGAACGCGCTTGCGCCCGACCTCGTGATCGTCGGTGGACGTTCGTCGACCCAGGTCGAAGCAACCTCGCGCGTTGCCCCCACCATCGACATGACGATGAATGGCGATGACCTGGTTGCCCAGGCCAAGGAGCGCCTCGCCGCCTATGGCGCACTCTTTGCCAAGGCCGATGAGGCTGCAGCTGCCGCCGAGGAACTGGATGCCACCGTGGAAGCTGCACGGCAGGCCGTGAAAGGCAAGGGCACGGGCCTGATCCTGATGACAAACGGCCCAAAGATCACCGCATATGGCGCAGGCTCGCGCTTCGGCTGGCTGCACAAGACGCTCGACCTCCAGCCTGCCGTAGCCGACGTTGAAGCGGCAACCCATGGCGAGGCGATCTCGTTCGAGTTCATCAGCAAGGCCAATCCCGACTGGCTTCTCGTGCTCGACCGCGCCGCTGCTATCGGCTCCGGCGAGCAAGGCGCAAAAGCCACCCTCGACAACGAACTGGTGGCACAGACCACGGCCTGGAAAAAGGGCCAGGTGATCTACCTGCCCTCGTCCGACTTCTACATCGCGGCTGGCGGCGTTCAGTCCACCCAACGGGTCCTCAAGGCAATCGAAGAAGCCTTCGCCAAGGCGCAGTGATGGCAACGGCAATGCCCAGCGCCAGGTTGGTGGTCGCCACCAGCATGGCCGGGCTTTTCGCACTGAGCCTTTGCGTCGGCGTCGACGATTTCTCACTCGAAAAGATCTTCGCCGATGCCGCAGCGCTTGAGCTGCTGCTGGTCAGCCGGCTGCCCCGGACGCTGGCGGCTGTTCTCGCCGGTGCTGGGCTCGCGATTGCCGGCCTCGTACTGCAGATCTTGGCGCGTAACCGGTTTGTCGAACCGACAATGACCGGAACTGGCCAAAGTGCAGCACTTGGCATCCTGGCGGCGACCATGCTGTTTCCATCGGCGTCGATCGGCGTGAAGACGCTCGCCGCCAGCGCCACTGCCCTTGCCGGCACGTCCGTGTTCCTGTCCATCGCACACCGGCTGCCGCCGACACAGCCTTTTCTCATTCCGCTGTTTGGTCTGGTCTATGGCGGGGTCATTGGCGCGGCCGTGACCTTCATCGCCTGGCAGGCGGATCTGCTGCAATATGTCGATATCTGGACCAATGGCGAATTCTCCGGCGTGCTGCGCGGGCGCTACGAACTTTTGTGGATTCTCGCCGCCATGGTCGCGCTTGCCTGGTGGATCGCCGACCGGCTGACGATCGTGTCAATGGGGCGTGAGGTCAGCGTCGGGCTCGGGCTCAACTATCAGCGCATCGTCCAGCTCGGGCTGGTCATGGTCGCGGTGATTTCGTCACTGGCGGTGGTCGTGGTCGGCATGATCCCGTTTGTCGGCCTGGTGGTGCCCAATCTGGTGTCCAGGCTGATGGGCGACAACCTGAGGAGCGCCCTGCCCTGGGTCGCCGTTTCTGGCGCGGCACTGGTGCTCGCTTGCGACATCGTCGGCCGCGTCATTCGCTACCCTTACGAAATTCCCGTCGGCACCGTGCTCGGCGTGGTCGGTTCGGGGCTATTCTTGTGGATCCTGTTTGGGCGGACGGAACGTGCCTGACAAGCGGCTGTGGATATTGGGCGCGCTGGCTTTTGCCGCGGCTATCGCTTTCATGACCGTCGGGCTGCGCGGCAACGTCGCCTTCGCGCTCGAGCTGCGCGCGGTGCGGCTGCTCACGCTCGTGCAGGTCGGTGTGGCGATCGCCATCTCGACCGTGGTTTTCCAGACCGTGACGGCAAACCGGGTGCTGACGCCGCAGATCATGGGGCTCGACGCGCTCTACCTGTTTGGCCAGATGGCGCTGGTCGTTGCGCTTGGCAGCGTCGGATTTGTCGCCCTAGACCCGCGTGTCAAATTCGCCGGCGAAGCCTGCCTGATGATGGTCATGGCCTTGCTGCTGTTTCTGCCCATGCTCAGGCGTCGCTTCGATGTCGGACTTCTGCTCTTGACCGGCGTCGTGCTCGGCGTGCTGTTTCGCAGCCTCGCTTCCCTGATTGCGCGCCTGATCGACCCCAATGAGTTCGCCGTGGTCCAGGCTTCGAGCTTCGCCGATTTCAACACAGTGCGTCCCGACCTGGTGGTCGTCGGGCTCGTCGTCACGGTGATCGCTGCCGCTATCACCTGGCGCAAGCGCCATCTGCTCGACGTGCTGGCGCTCGGTTCAGACAGCGCCATAGGTCTCGGCGTCAACTGGACCCGGGCGCTGACTGGCCTGTTGATGCTTGTCGCGGCGCTGGTGGCCGTATCGACAGCACTGGTTGGCCCCGTCACCTTCTTTGGGCTGCTGGTGGTTGCGCTCGCCGAGCGCATCATCAACAGCCGGCGCCATCACCTTTTGCTGCCAGCCGCGATGCTGACCGCCGTGATCGTGCTGCTTGGCGGCCAGACGCTGCTTCAGCACGTCCTCGGTGGTGCGTCGACACTGGGTGTCGTCATCGAATTCGTGGGCGGACTGGCGTTCCTGGGTATGCTGATCACAACGAGCAAGCGATGATCGAGATCAAGAATGTTTCGCTCCGGTACGGCGACACGCAAATCCTGAGCGACGTTTCGCTGACCATGCCCAAGGGCGGGGTGACGGCACTTGTCGGACCCAATGGCGCCGGCAAATCGAGCCTGTTGTCGCTGATCGCGCGTCTGCAACCGTTGCAGAGCGGTGCGATATCGGTCGACGGCCTGCCAGTCGACACCACGCCCGGTCGCAGGCTAGCCCAGACGCTTGCGATCCTGCGTCAGGACCCGGCCGTGGCGAGCCGGCTCAGGGTGCGCGAACTCGTCGGCTTCGGCCGCTTTCCCCATCAAAATCGCCGCATCGATGCTCAGGACAAGATCCTGATCGACACGGCGCTGCGCCAGTTCGACCTGGAATCGCTCGCGGAACGTTTCCTCGACAAGCTTTCCGGCGGGCAGCGTCAGCGCGCCATGGTCGCCATGGCCTTCTGCCAGGCCACCGACTACATGCTACTCGACGAGCCGCTGAACAATCTCGACATGCTTTTCGCGCGCCAACTGATGCGCGACCTGCGCGCGGCGGCCGACAACGACAAACGCACTGTCATCGTTGTCTTGCACGACGTCAATCAGGCTGCCGTCTATGCCGACCGGATCGTGGCGATGAAGGCGGGACGGATCGTTGCCGACGGGTCACCGGCCGATGTGCTGCAGCCCAAAATATTGGCTGAAGTCTTCGGCTACGACATGGACGTCATCGACGTCGATGGCGCCCCGCTCGTTCTACATCACCGATAGGCCATGACGCGGAATAACTCGTCCCGTTTCTGAGTCACTTCTTGAAGCGCGCCGCTTCTTCCGAACCGCGTGTGGCATCGCCCGCGCTATAGGAATGCGCGCCGGCTCCGGCGAGCTTGCCGCCATCGACGATCAGATATTCCTCGCGGATCGGCCGGCCTTCGAACCAGCATTCCAGGATTTCGCGGGTGCCGGCGGCATAACGCGCCTGGGCGGAAAGCGACGACCCGGAGATGTGCGGCGTCATGCCGTGATGCGGCATCGATCGCCATGGATGGTCCTTGGGGGCGGGCTGCGGGAACCAGACGTCGCCTGCATAGCCGGCGAGCTGGCCGCTCTCCAACGAGCGAGCGACAGCGTCGCGATTGCAGATTTTGCCGCGCGCCGTGTTCACCAGATAGGCGCCGCGTTTCATCCTGGCGATCATCGCCGCGTCGAAGAGGTTTTCGGTCTCGGGGTGCAAAGGGGCGTTGATCGTGACGACATCGCAGACCGGCACCATCTCGGCTGCCGTCTTATGGAAGCTGACGCCCAACTCCTTCTCTACCGCCTCGGGCAGGCGGTGGCGGTCGGTGTAGTGCAGCTTGACGTCGAACGGCTTCAGCCGCCGCAGCACGGCACTGCCGATCCGGCCAGCACCAACGGTTCCGATCTGCATGCCCTCGACATCGTAGGAGCGCGCGACGCAGTCGGCGATGCTCCAGCCGCCCTTCACGACCCATCCGTAAGACGGGATATAGTTGCGCACGAGCCCCAGGATCATCATCACCACATGCTCGGCAACGCTGATCGAGTTGCAAAAAGTCACCTCGGCGACGGTGATGCCGCGCTCCATCGCCGCTTGCAGGTCGACATGGTCGGAGCCAATGCCGGCGGTGATCGCAAGCTTGAGGCTTTTGGCCTTGGTGATCCGCTCCTCGGTCAGGTAGGCCGGCCAGAACGGCTGCGAGATGACGATCTCGGCATCGGCGAGCTCACGTTCAAAAACGCTGCCCGGACCATCCTTGTCCGATGTCACGACCAGCCTGTGGCCGCCGCCTTCGAGAAACTTCCGTAAGCCCAGTTCGCCCGACACGCTGCCGAGCAGCATGCCAGGTTCAAAGTCGATGGCTTTGGGCGTAGGCAGTGTCTGGCCGCCGGGATAGCGGTCGAGTCTCGGCAGGCCGTCCCGCGCATAGCCTGTGGGATAACCGTCGACCGGATCGTCATAAAGGACGCAAACGACCTTTGCCATTTCCTATCTCCCTTCGTCTGACAAGGACGAGGAAGACCTCGATGCTCGCGATAAACACCGCCGGGCAGGACGAGCCAGTGGAGCAAGGACCAGCAGGCGCGTTGCCTGGCGCTTCCTCGTTTGGAAAGTTGCGCGCTATGGCGAACTAGGTGGCGGAGCTGGACGCAGTTTCAAGGCCTGATGGAGGTCGCGCTGGCGCGACCTCTTGGGCTGATGCTCTATCAATATGCCCGCTCATACGTCCCTTGCAGAACGCGCGTCATTTCCGCCTGGTCAAGGCTCGCCCCGAAGATCGGCGTTCCCGTGACGAAGCTTCGACTTGCGGCAAGTTCGCCGGCATCGACCGGGTCGAAACCGAGATGGTCGATGAACGCCGCCACCACGCGTCGGGCCTGCGCGTCGTCGCCCGCAACGGCGAGCGCGCGCCGGTCAGGATGCCCAGCGGCCCGCGCCTCTTCTTCGATTTCATGGTAGCCCATGTGGTTGAAGCTGCGCACGATCAAGGCATCAGTCAGGTAGTCCTGGATGATTTCGCTGCTTGCGCGATCGCCTTCGAACTCGGACATGACGCCGTCGGTCGGCGCCCAATAGTTCATGGCATCGACCACGATCTTGCCGGCAAACAGTGCAGGGCGAAGGTTGCGGTACTTCGACAGCGGCAGTGCAAGAACAACGACATCGCTGCCCGCGATCACCGCTTCCGCCGTCTCTGCCCTGGCACCGGGCACCATGATCTCGACCAGGAGCCCGATCTCGGCCGGCGGCCTAGATGTCGCTATCTTGACATCGTACCCCGCCGCGATGGCGCGGCGGGCGAGCGCGGTGCCGACGCGGCCCGCGCCGAGGATGCCGATCGTCTTAACGTCAGCGGCTTTCATGCTGTTTCTCCTAGCTCCTGGCGGCGCCGAGTTCTGCGTCGACAAGCGGTTTGACGCGCGTGCCTAGCAACTCGATCGAACGCAGGAACTCCTTCTGCGGCAGTTGACCGACGTCCATCTGGAGGAACTGGCGCATATGACCGATGCTCTTGTGGAGCGTGACGATCCGTTCGGCGATTTCTTCAGGGGCGCCGACAAACAGCGCGCCGCCACCGCTGGCTTCCTTGTCATAGTGATGACGCGGAGGCGGGGCGAAACCGCGGATCTTGCCAAGCGACTCCATCACCGCATGCCAATGGGTCCAGAAGCGTTCCTTGGCCTGGGCGGCGTCATCGCCGACGAAGCCCGGGCTAGCGACGGAGACCTTGATTTGGGCCTCCGGGATGTTGGCCTGTGCGGCGGCACGCCGGTAGAGATCGGCGAGTGGGGCAAAGCGCGACGCCTGGCCGCCGATGATGGCGTAAGAAATCGGCAGGCCGAGCAACCCGGCCCGCACCGATGAATGCGGGTTGCCACCGGTCGCCAGCCAGATTGGCAGCGAACCGTTCTCCGGGCGCGGCACAATCAGCGCCTCGTTCAGCGCGGGTCGGAACTTGCCGCTCCAGGTGATGGACTCGCTCTCGTTGATCTTCAGCAGCAGGTCGAGTTTCTCGGCATACAGCTCGTCGTAATCGTTGAGGCTGTGGCCGAAAAGCGGAAAGGACTCGGTCGACGAACCGCGTCCGGCGGTGATCTCCGCACGGCCGTTGGACAGGGCGTCAAGCGTCGCGAACTGTTGATAGACACGCACCGGATCGTCGGTGCTGAGAACGGTGACAGCACTTCCGAGCTTGATGTTTTTCGTCGTTGAGGCGGCAGCGCCCAGGACAACAGTCGCGGCAGACGCCGGCATTTCATAGGTATGGTGTTCGCCGATACCAAAATAGTCCAGCCCGACCTGGTCGGCCAGCTGGATCGCTTCCAGCAGGTTGCGCGTGGCTTGCGCCGTTGAGCCGAGCTTGCCCGTGACGGGGTCCTTCTGGACATCGCCAAAGCTGTAAACGCCAAGTTCCATATTCTTGTGTCCTTCGCTGGCGGCGCTCCTTGTGGAGCTATGTCGCCGTCAGTATATATTCGTAACCTGGCCTAATGTTGTTACTGACTGAATGGACGCAAGGAGGCACATACATGTTACCTGAGCCAAGCAAGCTGCTGGATATGTGCAGACCCGTCCGCCAGATCCTGGCGCGGGTCGGCGACAAATGGAGCGTGTTGATCGTCATGGCGTTGCGCGATGGTCCGCGCCGATTCAACGAGATCAAGCGTGCCATCGGTACGATTTCTCAGCGCATGCTGACGCTGACGTTGAAGGGCATGGAGCGGGACGGCCTGATCAAGCGGACCGTCTTCCCTACAAAACCGCCACGCGTCGACTATGAACTGACCGAACTCGGCCACTCGCTTCGGCGGCCGGTGGAAGAACTGGGGCATTGGGCGATCGAGCACGAGATGCACATCGCCAAGGCACAGCAGACATTCGACCGCGACGCGGCCTGACCAATCTTCAGATCAGGCCGAGATGGCTGGCCAACTCCCGCGCTGCGGCTCCGCCGGCCCGGTTGGCGCCGATGGTCGAGGCGGAAGGCCCGTAGCCGACAAGATGGATGCGCGGATCCTTTGCAACCCGGGTCGCAAGGCGCCCGTCCATGAAGATGCCGCCGTCGTCCTCGCGGATTTGCAAAGGCGCCAAGTGATCGAGCGAACTGCGGAAGCCCGTGCACCACAAGATGACGTCGGCCTTCTGGTCAGTGCCGTCAGCCCAGCGGACGCCGTCTTCGGTGATCTCGCTGAACATCGGCAGCCTGTTGAGGATGCCGCGTTCGCGCGCAGCCTCGAGTGCGGGCGTCCAGGGAATGCCGGTGACAGAAACGACCGAACCGGGCACAAGACCACGCCGGACCCTGTCTTCGACGATGGCAACGGCGGCCCGGCCGTCCTCAGGGGTGAACGGCGTGTCGCGGAATTGCGGCTCGCGGCGCGTCACCCAGGTGGTGGAGGTGACGCGCGAAATCTCGTCGAGCAGTTGCAGGGCGGATATGCCGCTGCCAACCACGATGACATGCTGGCCGACGAATTCATCCGCCGTGCGGTAATCGCGCGTGTGCAGCTGGCGGCCCTTGAACCGGTCAGCGCCGGGATAGTTCGGGATGTAAGGCGTTTCCCACGTGCCGGTGGCATTGATGATGCCACGCGTCGAGAAAGTTTCCCGGTCGGTCTCGACGCGGAACCGCTCATTGCGTTCGCATACGACCTTGACCCTCAGGGGCCGATAGACAGGCAATTCGAATTTCTCTTCGTAGGCGGCAAAATAGCGAGGCACCGCGACGGAGGCCTTCACTTCGGTGTGGCCGGCATCGACGACGTCGGCAAACTGCATGCCTGGCAGGTCGTGGACACGGTTGACCGTGCTCAGCGTCAGTGACGGCCAGCGATATTGCCATGCACCGCCTGAGTCCGGCGACTTGTCGAGGACCAGAAAGCCCTTGCCCGGTGCAATGCCGAGCCCCCTGAGATGATAGGCTGACGAAAGCCCAGCCTGACCGGCACCGATGACGACGATATCGGTCTTGAGGACGGCGCGAACATCGCGACTTTCCGTGCCTTCGTCCGTCTTCGATGCGGCAGATGCTGATTCTTCAGTGGCCATCCCCCGAACCTGAGATCTGGGTCCCTGGATTTCAAGGCTTGCCATGCCTGTAATACATGACGCTGCGTAATTGACATCTACTGACGTACGTGCAGAAATTGGTCAGACCATTGTACCAATTGGATGCCGCCTTGATCGACCCCGGCCTGCTACCGATCCAGACGACCGCTCGCGACGACGCCGTGCTTAACGCGCTTGCCGATTTCGTCATGCAAGAAGAGCTGCAGCCCGGTGATCGACTGCCGACCGAGCGTGTGCTGTCGGAGCGATTGAAGGTCAGTCGCACCACGGTGCGCGAGGCTCTGACGCGATGGGAAGGGCTCGGCCTGGTCGAGCGCCTGCAAGGCAGCGGGACCTATCTCAAGGGGGTGGTGTCGCGCGACATGCTGCACATGCCCCTGACATTCGCCTCGGGAAACGACTTCGAAAGCCTGATGCACACGCTAGAGATCAGGCGCGCGCTGGAGGCGGAAGCGGCGGCGCTGTGCGCCCTGCGTGCCGGTCCGTCCGAACTTGCCTTCATCAAGCAGAAGCTTGAGGTCATGGAAGAAGCGTTCCACAGCCGTGCCGGCATGTCGTCGGACGAGGACTGGGATTTCCACCAGTCGATCTACCGCGTGTCGGGCAACCCACTGTTCGAGCAGATCATCTCGGCTATGCAGGAAGCGTTCCACCGCTTCTGGGAACATCCGCTCGGCGTGCGCGATTTCGGCCATGCCAGCTTTCCATATCACCGCAAGCTCTATGAGCGGATCGTCGCGCACGACGCCGAAGGCGCGCGGGCCGAAGCGTTGAAACTCATTGCCACCGTCGAGGACGACCTCCGTCGCGGCGCGGCCAATCTCAAACTCCTGGACCTCAAATGAACGACAGTTCGAACCAGTTCGACCGTGACTACATAGCCGAGGCCGCGACCTTACTGGCTCATGACGAGCCTTTTCCAGGTGGTGCCGTCGTCCCGCCGATCTACCAGACCTCGCTGTTCACCTTCGACAACTATGCCGACATGGCCGACACCTTTGCCGGCCGCAGCGCGCGACCCATCTATTCGCGCGGCAACAACCCGACCGTAATGGAGTTCGAAAGCAAGATCGCCGCCCTTGAAGGCGCAGAAGCCGCACGCGGATTTTCCAGTGGTATGGCTGCGATCAGCTCCACCGTTCTGGCATTCGTCGGCACGGGCGAGCGCATTGTCGCGGTTCGCAACTGCTATGGCGATGCCTATCGCCTGTTCGAGCGGCTCTTGCCGCACCTCGGCATCAAGGTCGATTATGTCGATGGTTCGGACCCGGAGGCGGTTGCCGCGGCACTTCCGGGCGCTTCCATGCTCTACCTCGAAAGCCCGACTTCGATGATGTTCGAGCTGCAGGATCTCGAGACGCTCACGGCCATGGCAAGGGCCCGAGGGATCGTCACCGTCATCGACAATTCCTGGGCGACACCGCTGTTTCAAAAGCCCATCCTGCACGGCGTCGACATCGTAATGCATTCGGCCTCGAAATATCTGGGTGGCCACAGCGATACCGTGGCCGGCGTGGTGGCGGGTTCGGCCGAGCACATCCGCCGCATCAACGAGCGCACTTATCCCTATCTCGGCGCCAAACTGTCGCCCTTCGAGGCGTGGCTTCTGCTGCGTGGCCTGCGCACCTTGCCGCTTCGCCTGCCGCATCACATGAAAAGCGCCCTGACTATCGCCGAGCGGCTGAAGGCCCATGCCCAGGTCGAGCGGGTCAACCATCCCGCCTATTCCAATCATCCGGGCAAGGCCACTCTGTCAGGCTATTCCGGCCTGTTCTCGTTCGAGGTCACCGAAGACATCGACGTTCCCGCCTTTACCGATGCCCTCAAGCTGTTTCGCATCGGCGTCAGCTGGGGCGGCCACGAAAGCCTCGTCGTGCCGGCGCTCGCCTCGCTGCAACAGACACCTGGTGCCAATTCCATCGGCCGGTTCGGGGTCAGCCCACGAACCATCAGGCTGAATGTCGGGCTGGAAAACGTGGAGGATCTCTGGGCCGACGTCAGTCGGGCCTTCGAGGGTGCAAAAAGAAAATAGCTTCAAGACCAAGAATGGGAGTGATTGGAATGAAGAAGTACGGATTGTTGTTCGCAACGGCCCTGGGCCTCGCGCTTTCAGCCGGATCGGCCCTGGCCGACTCCACGATCAAGATGGTCGAGGTCATCACCAGCCCACCGCGCACCGAATTCATCAAGAAGCAGATCGCCGAGTTCGAGGCTGCGAATCCAGGCATCAAGGTAGAGCTCGTCTCGCTGCCCTGGGGCCAGGCCTTCGAAAAGTTCCTGACCATGGTACAGGCGGGCGACACGCCCGACATCGTCGAAATGCCCGAGCGCTGGCTCGGCCTCTACGGCACCAACGGCCAGCTCGAAGACCTCGCACCCTACATGGCCAAGTGGGGCGATGGCGCAACGCTCGGTGACCGCGCCAAGCAATTCGGCTCCGTGGTCGACGGCAAGCAGTACATGATCCCCTACGGCTATTACCTCCGGGCCATGTTCTGGAACAAGAAGCTGTTCAAGGAAGCCGGCCTCGACCATGCGCCGACGACGCTCGACGAGTTCATGGACGCCAACAAGAAGATTTCTGCGCTCGACGGCAAATACGGCTACTGCCTGCGCGGCGGCCCGGGCGGCTTCAACGGCGTGCAGATGTTCATGAACATCGCCAACGGCAAGGGCGGCTACTTCAACGAGGACGGCACCTCGACGATCAATGAGGAAGGCTCGGTCAAGGGCCTGCAGATGCTGGCTGACATTTACAAGGCAGGCTACGCGCCCAAGGACAGCGTGAGCTGGGGCTTCAACGAGATCGTCACGGGCTTCTATTCCGGCACTTGCGCCATGCTCGACCAGGACCCGGATGCGCTGATTGGCATCGCTGAGAAGATGAAGCCGGAAGACTTCGCGGTTGCGCCGATGCCGGCGGGACCGTCCGGCAAGTCCTACCCGACGCTCGGTTATGCCGGCTGGTCGATGTTTGCCAACTCCGACGTCAAGGAAGACGCCTGGAAACTGATGTCGACGCTGCTTTCGCCGGCAAACAACATTGCCTGGGCCAAGGAAGTGGGCGTGCTGCCAATCCACAATAGCGCAGCCGATGATCCCCACTTCAAGACCGAGCAGTTCAAGGGCTGGTTCGACGAGCTCAACAATCCTGACAAGTTCGAGTTCGTGACCCCGCCGGTGCACCTCGAAAACCTCGGTAACTTCTACGACCAGGTGTCGGTCAAGAACGTGCAGGAGGTTCTGCTTGGCCAACGCACGGCCAAGGATATTGCCGATGAGTGGTCGGCCTTCCTGACCAAGGAACAGCAGGCCTGGATGGCCAAGAACAAGAAGTAGGCGGCTGCGGCGGAGCAGCGTTGCTCCGCCGCCCGATCCTGTTCCCTGCTGCCCCCTCGCCCGGCCGCAAAGCGGCCACGCTGGTATCGCCGCCAAGCCTTTTCTCCCCTTGGGATGCGAGGCCTTGCGTGCGAGGGGGCGCTTTTTTTCGATGCGTCGAAAGCAGATTGCCATGACCTCAGCAGTCACCGATTTGAGAGTTCCCCCAAAGGCGCGGCGCAGACGTTCGTCCCTGCCCGGCCTCGAACCCTGGCTCTATCTCAGCCCGGCGCTGGTCCTGCTGGTCACGGTGCTGCTGGTGCCGCTGATCGTCGGCATCAGCTATTCCTTCCGCAAGTTCTCCGCCTTCAAGTCCGAATATGTCGGCCTTGGCCAGTATCAGGCGATGCTGTCGGATCCATTGCTCGGCCAGGCGCTCTTCAACACCTTGTGGTGGACAGTGGGCAGCCTGTTTTTCCAGTTTTTCCTTGGCCTCGGGCTAGCCTTGCTGCTCGACCGCCCCTTTGTCGGGCGCAAGCTCGTCCAGGCGGTAGTGTTCTTGCCTTGGGCGGTCCCGTCCTTCCTTTCGGGCCTCACCTGGGCATGGCTGTTCAACCCCATAGTCGGGCCGTTGCCGCATTGGCTTTATGCGCTTGGGCTGAAGGCAGAGCCGACCAACATCCTGTCCGATCCTGCCATCGCCATGTGGGGGCCGATCATCGCCAATGTCTGGTTCGGCGTCCCATTCTTCGCCATCACCTTGTTGGCGGCACTCAAGTCGATTCCTTCGGAACTGCATGAGGCGGCCGCGATCGACGGCGCTTCGCCATGGCAGCGGTTTTCCAAGGTCACGCTGCCTTTCCTTGCGCCCACCATCGCCATCACCGTCATGTTGCGCACGATCTGGATAGCAACTTTTGCCGACCTGATCTTCGTCATGACGTCTGGCGGCCCTGCCGGGTCGACCAACACGCTCGCGACTTACATTTATGTCAGTGCCTTCAAGTCGCTGGACAAGGGATACGCCTCGGCCGTCGCAGTGCTGCTGCTGGTTCTGCTCATCCTTTACGCGATCGTGCTCATTGGCATCCGCCGCTCGCTTGCGAGGTATTCGTGATGATTGCCGGCCGCTCAAACTCGTCGCGGATCCTTGGCGGCATAGGTCTCTACGGCGCCATAGGCGCGTATGTGATCTTTGCGCTGTTTCCCATCTATTGGACGCTCAAGATTTCAGTCACACCGCAGTCGCTGCTCTACTCCGAAGGCATTACGCTGTGGCCTTCGGCCACGACGTTTGAAAATTACGTCACGGTGCTCAAGGCGACCGACTTTCCGCTCTATTTCTTCAACTCGGTGGTCGTTTCGGTGACCACGGCGTTGTTCGTGACCGTCATTGCCTCGGCCGCCGGCTACGCGATGTCGCGCTTCTCTTTCCACGGTAAGACGACGGTTGCGATCGCGCTATTGCTCACTCAGACGTTCCCGCTGGTGATGGTCATCCCGCCGATCTACCGCATCATGGGCGACCTCGGCCTGACCAACAGCCTGACCGGGCTGATCATCATCTACACAGCCTTCAACACCGCCTTCGCCACCTTCCTCATGCAGTCGTTTTTCGACGGCATCCCGAAGGACCTCGAGGAAGCAGCGATGATCGACGGCTGCACGCGACTGCAGGCATTGCGCCGCGTCATCATTCCGCTGACCCTGCCTGGCATGGGCGCCACCTTGGGCTTCGTCTTCACCGCCGCGTGGAGCGAGCTGTTGTTCGCGTTGATGCTGATCTCCAGCGAGGGCCAAAAGACCTTCGCCGTTGGCCTGCTCACCTTCATCGGCAAGTTCGCCGTCGACTGGGGGCAGATGATGGCGGCGTCGATCCTCGCGCTCATCCCCGTCTGTATCTTCTTCGCATTCCTGCAGCGTTACCTCGTGACCGGCCTGACCGCCGGCGCCGTCAAAGGATAAGACCATGGCCTCCGTGTCGCTCGAAAAGGTGCAGAAGAACTACGGAACCCTCAACGTGCTCGAGGCGGTCGACCTGGAGATCGCGGATGGCGAGTTCGTAGTGCTGGTTGGCCCCTCCGGCTGCGGCAAGTCCACGCTGCTGAGGATGATCGCCGGGCTGGAAGAAATCTCGGCCGGCGAAATCCGCATTGGCGAGCGCGTCGTCAACGATGTCGCGCCCAAAGACCGCGACATCGCCATGGTGTTCCAGTCCTACGCGCTTTACCCGCATATGGATGTCGCGGCCAACATGGGCTTCAGCCTGGCGCTGAGGAAGACCGACAAGCAGGCGATCGATACCAGGGTCGGCGGTGCCGCCGACCGCCTCGGTCTCAACAAGCTGCTCGCCCGTCTGCCGCGCCAGCTCTCCGGCGGCCAGCGGCAGCGTGTAGCCATGGGTCGTGCCATCGTGCGCGATCCAAAGGTGTTCTTGTTCGACGAACCACTGTCCAATCTCGACGCCAAGCTGCGCGTGCACATGCGCACGGAGATCAAGGCGTTGCACCAGCAGCTCAAGACCACGTCGGTCTATGTCACCCACGACCAGACCGAGGCTATGACCATGGCCGACCGCATCGTCGTCATGCATGATGGCGTCGTCCAGCAGGTCGGCGCGCCGCTCGAACTCTACGATCATCCGTCCAACACCTTTGTTGCCGGGTTCATCGGCTCGCCCGGCATGAATTTCCTGCCAGCGACGATCAAGAGAAGTGCAGATTTTGTCGCTGCAATCCTGGCCGACGGGCAGAAGCTGCCCGTCCTGGCCAGCCTGCCGGTGAGCGAAGGCGACAAGGTGACCGTCGGGTTGCGCCCTGAGCATCTGCATGTCGCTGGCGATGGCGACATGTCGGCGGAAGTCGAAGTCGTTGAGCCGCTTGGGCTGTCGACCCAGTTCTACGCCAGGCTCGCCGGCCAACAGATTTGCGTGTTTGTCATGGGCCGCGTCGCGGTCAAGCCGGGCGACACCGTCCGCCTGTCGGCAACCGCGTCCGACCTGCATCTGTTCGACCCCGAAACCGGACAGCGGATCAACTAGCTGGGTCTGCTGGCCGCTGTCATATCTTTCCGGTGTCCATGGACGGATTCCGGCGAGCATGCTTGATGCCCCCAGTTCAGAGTTCCCTAACACCTCTTCGATATGCGTCGGATCGAATGCAACGCGTGTTGCTAAGAGCAGATCGACAAACACAGAGATGAGCGAAGTCCGTCCCTTTATCACTTCGGATGTGCCGGTGGTCGCGGAGATGTTTCAGCGCATCCTTCGCAAGACCAGCCAATCGGCAACAAGCTCTCTCGAAATCTATTTGCGGGAACTTTTCCTCGAAGCGCCCGACGCCCAGCACGACATCACATCATTGATCCACCAGCGCGACGACGGAAGCGTCTCGGGCTTTGTCGGCGTCGTGCCGCTCGCGCTCGAATTCGAGGGAAGGCCGCTGCGCGGGGCCCTGTGCGGAACGATGATGGTCGACGGCCACAAGGAAGACCCCTTTGCCGGCGCCCGTCTGTTGCGCGCGTTCCTGGCCGGCCCGCAGGACATCTCGCTGACCGAAACGGCCAACGATGTCTCGACCGCCATGTGGCGCAAGATGAACGCCGCCGTGCTGCCGGATTACAGTCTCGAATGGATCCGCGTCATTCGTCCGGCCGGTTTCATGGTGGAACTCGCTGCGGCTGACGTGAGCGCTGCGCGCGTCTTTTCACCGTTGGCTCGACCGATCGACGCCTTCATCCGCCGGCGTCCCATCGATGGCGAACCGCACTGGTCCCATTTCACGTCGGCTCCGAAAGGCAAGCTGGTGGATACGGACGTTGATGAAGACGAGTTGCTGGACCTCATCCCGAAACTCGCCGCGCATTACCCCATGCGCCCAGCCTGGCGGCGCGAGACGCTCGCTCGCATCATCGTTCATGCCCGACGCAAGGCCAACTACGGCCCAGGGGTTCGCCGTGTCGTGCGCACCGGCACTGGCCATCCAGTTGGCCTTTACATCTATTATGGCGATCGCGGGCGCATCGGCCGCGCCTTCCAGGTGATGGCCCTGCCGGGTCAGGAGGGGGCGGTCATCGACAACATGATCGCCCACGCGGCATCGAACGGGCTGGTGGCGCTACGCGGACGCACGCAACCGGCGTTGCTCAATGCGATGCTTGGGCGGCGCTTTGCCTTCGTCCACGCCTCGTCAAGCATCGTGCATGCGCGCGATCCGGCACTGATCCAGCCATTTCTCGACGGGAGGGCATTCTTCAACGGCTTTGCCGGCGAGTCATGGTGCAGGCTGATGGGGGATGCGTTTGACTGACGACCCAGCCAGGATTGCAGGCTGATGTGCGGTGTAGCCGGCTATTGCGGGCCCGCGTTCGGCGCGGACAACGCACAGGCGCTGCTTCGAGACATGACGGGCGCGCTGCGGCACCGCGGCCCTGATGACGGCGGCCTGTATATCGGCGAAGCCGCCGGCCTTGGACACCGGCGCCTTTCGGTCGTCGGCATCTCCGACGGGCACCAACCGATGGTCAGTGCCGATGGGCATGTCCATATCAGCTACAACGGCGAGATATTCAACTACGTCGAGCTGCGCGACGCGATGATGCAACGCGGGCGCATTTTCAAGACGTCGTCCGACACTGAAGTCATTCTCCATCTCTACGAAGAGTTGGGCCCGGATTGCGTCTCGCTTCTCAACGGCGATTTCGCCTTCGCGATCTGGGACGAGCGCCGCAAACGCATGATGCTGGCCCGCGATCGGATGGGTGTGCGGCCACTGTTCCATAGCTGGCAGAACGGCACCTTGTACTTCGCCTCCGAGGTAAAGGCGCTGCTGGAGGTTCCGGGTCTTGTCGCGAGGATCGATCCGGTCGCGCTCGACCAGATCTTCACTCTATGGGCGCCGATCGCGCCCCGGACGGCGTTCCTCGGCATATCGCAATTGCCGCCCGCCCATATCATGCTGATCGAAGGCGGTGAGGCGGCGAGCAGGCCCTACTGGAACCTTGAGTTTCCTGATGCCAATGATCCAGGCGACGATCGTTCGGAAGCGGCACTCGCCGAGGAGTTGCGGGCGCTTCTCGACGACGCAACACGCATTAGGCTGCGTGCCGATGTTCCGGTCGGCTCATACCTGTCGGGTGGCATAGACTCCTCGGTGATCGCGGCCATGGCCGCGAAGAAGGTGCCGCAGGGCTTGCGCACCTTCTCGGTCACCTTCACCGATGCCGACTACGACGAAAGCGTCTACCAGTCGCAGATGGTCGAGATGCTCGGCACAACTCACACCTCGGTGCAGTTCCGCGCTAGCGACACGGCGGATCTGTTTCCGGAGGTCGTCAGCGGCACCGAGCAGCCTATTCTGCGAACCGCGCCCTCCCCCCTTTATCGCCTGGCCGACCACGTTCGCGAGCAGGGCATCAAGGTGGTTCTGACGGGGGAAGGCGCCGACGAAATCCTCGCCGGCTACGACCTCTTCGCGGAAGCCCGCGTGCGGCGCTTCTGCGCCCGCCAGCCCAGATCGCGTATCAGGCCGCACCTCTTCCGCAAGCTCTATCCGTACCTGCCAGCCCTTCAGCAGCAGACGCCGGAATACCTCGCTGCCTTCTTCGGCGCGGGCCTCGATGCCGCTGACGAGCCCCTGTTTTCGCACCGGCCGAGGCTGCGCAGCACCGCAGCGGCCAAGATGTTTTTCTCTGATGATCTGCGCGCAACGCTAGGCGGTTACGACGCCGCCGAAGAGCTGGCCTCGACGCTGCCGGCCGCGTTCGTCCGATGGCACCCGCTACATCAGGCGCAATACATCGAAACGACGCAGCTTCTGCCAGGCTACATCCTGTCCAGCCAGGGCGACAGGATGGCGATGGCGCATGGCGTCGAGACCCGCTTCCCATTCCTCGATCCCCGGCTGGTGGAGTTCTCCGCGCGCATTCCACCAAGGTTCAAGCTGAGAGGCCTTTCGGGCAAACACCTGTTGAAGATAGCGGCAAGGGGTCTCGTGCCCGACGCAATCGTCAAGCGCCCCAAGCAGCCCTACCGAGCACCTGAGAGCGTGTCCTTCGCCCGCAAGGGCGGCTATGTCGCCGAGCGGCTGTCGGCTGCCGCACTTGCCGATGCCGGTCTGTTCAATCCGCGCTCGAGCGGCAAGCTGGTGGAAAAATGCCTGAACAAGCAAGCTGCCGGCTTTCGCGACAACGCCGCATTCGTCGGCGTGTTGTCGACCCAGCTCTGGGTCGACCGCTTTGCCGGTAAACAGCCGCCGTTCCAAAAGACGCGGCGATCCTGACGTGAACCCTGGAAACAAAACCATGACCGACCCCTCCACGGCCGAAATCCGCACCTTCATCGTCGACAACTTCCTGTTTGGCGACGAAAATCACCCGCTCACCGATGACACGTCGCTTATCGAAAACGATCTGATCGACTCGACCGGAATTCTCGAACTCGTTGCATTCCTGGAGCAGCGTTTCGCGATCGCAGTCAACGATTCCGATATTGTTCCCGCCAACCTCGATTCCATCGCCAGGATCAGTTCCTTTGTCGGTGGCCGCCTCGGCCAGTCCAATTCCGCCGCAAACTAGAAGGGATCCGAGCAAGGCCATGCGCGTCGAGGAATTCCTGCGCGAGAGCGCGCGCAAGTACCCCGCTAAGACAGTGCTTGTCGCTGGCGCGCGCAGGCTGAGCTATTCCGAACTAAACGACAGGTCGGACCGCCTGGCTTCGGCGCTATACGACCAGGGCATCGCACGCGACGACCGCGTGCTGGTTTTCATGGACAACTGCCCCGAAGCGGTGATCGCGATCTTCGCTGTACTGAAGGCTGGCGCGGTCGTGGTGCCAGTGAACGCCTCGGTGAAGGCTGATCGCCTCGGCTTTTTGGTGCGCAACTGCCGCGCGCGAGCAGTTCTGACGCTTGCCCGGCTCAAGGCTGCCGCGGACGAGGCCGCGCGTGGCGCGCCAGATCTTGGTTTGATGGTCGTGTCTGGCAATGCCGCGATGGGAGAGGCCGTATCCTTCGAGACCTGCCTTGAAGTGGCGGCCACGCCGCCGGCACACGGTGGGATCGACATCGATCTGGCGATGCTGATCTACACGTCCGGCTCCACGGGCGAGCCAAAGGGCGTCATGATGAGCCATCGCAATGTCGAGGCAGCGGCTTCATCGATCGTGACCTATCTGGATGCCGGTCCGGAGGACGTTGTCCTCAGCGCCTTGCCGCTGGCGTTCAACTACGGGTTCTACCAGCTGATCGTGACTGTCCGGAGCGGCGGAACGCTTATTCTCGAAAAGTCCTTCGCCTATCCCTACGCGGTGATGGAAGTCATGCGCGCCGAACGAGCGACGATACTGCCGCTGGTTCCGACCATGGCTGCGATGTTGATTCAGATGAAGGATTTGGGCCAGCAACCCCTGCCCGACCTCCGCACGATAACGAGCGCTGCGGCTCCCTTGCCGCTAGACCATATCAGCCGGCTGCGAGTACTGTTTCCGGCAGCACGAATTTTTTCGATGTACGGCCAGACCGAATGTGCCCGCTGTACCTACTTACCTCCCGATGAGCTTTCCATTCGGCCGGAATCGGTCGGCATCGCCATTCCAGGCACCGAACTGTTCATCGTGGATGACGACGGCGTTGCAACTGAACCAGGCGTGACAGGCGAACTGGTAGTGCGCGGGCCGCATGTCATGCAGGGTTACTGGGAGAACGCGGATGCGACTTCTCATGCTCTGCGACCTGGCCGTCACTCCTGGGAGAAGGTGCTGTTCACCGGCGACCTCTTCAGGCAGGACAAACAAGGGTTCTTCCATTTCATCGCCCGCAAGGACGACATCATCAAGTCGCGGGGTGAGAAAGTTCCGCCACTACAGATAGAGGCGGTTCTCCATGATTGCCCGGGCGTCGCCGAAGCCCTGGTGGTTGGCATCGCTGACCCCGTCTTGGGCCAGGCGATACATGCCCTGGTCGTGCCATCCGATCCGGCCCTTACACAGCGCGATGTGATGCGCTTTTGCGCCCGGCGGCTCGAAGATTTCATGGTTCCGAAGACGGTGGAATTCCGCTCGAGCCTGCCCAAGACGGATAGTGGAAAGCCCAGCCGGCGTCTGGCGTTGGCGGCGATGGAGGAAAAATGATGCGCGTTGCCGACGAACAAGAGCAAAGCGGCCAGTATTCAATGGCCGCGCTCGATATCGATTGCGCGGCCGAAGCCGACAAAATCGCCATGGCAATGCGGGAGCAGGTGCGCCACGGCCTGAAGCGGCGCGGCTTCGTGCTTGGCCTGTCGGGCGGCATCGATTCCAGCGTGTGCGCTGCCCTTGCGGTTCGGGCGCTCGGCGCCGCGAACGTGTTTTGCGTTTTCATGCCTGAGCATGATTCCGATCCAGAGAGCCTGAGGCTCGGCCGCGCGGTCGCTGACACTTACGGCATTGAAGCCGTCGTCGAGGATATCGGACCTACGCTCGAGGCCATGCGCTGCTATGAGCGCCGTGATGCCTGCATCCGCCAGGTGGTGCCGGAATTCGGTCCCGGTTGGGCGTCGAAAATCGTCTTCGCCAATGCGCTGACAACAGGTGGCTACAACATTTCTTCGCTAGTCGTGCGCTCGCCTGACGGCAAGGTCGAAAAGCACCGCCTGCCGGCCCCGGCCTATCTCGGCATCGTCGCGGCCACGAACATGAAGCAGCGTACGCGCAAGCAGATGGAGTATTACCACGCCGACCGCCTGAACTATGCGGTGATCGGCACACCTAATAGGCTGGAATACGACCAGGGTTTTTTCGTCAAGAATGGCGATGGCGCGGCCGACATCAAGCCGATCGCGCATCTTTACAAGTCCCAGGTCTATCAATTGGCGGCTTATCTCGGCGTACCACAGGAAATCCGGCAAAGGCCGCCGACAACGGATACCTATTCGCTGCCACAAACGCAGGAAGAGTTCTACTTCGCCGTACCCTACGCCCAGATGGACGTGTGCCTTTTTGGCCTCAACAATGGATGGAGCGCTGCCAACACTGGCAAAGCGGCCTCCCTGAGCGATGAACAGGCGGTCGCCATTTGGCAAGACATCGCAGCCAAGCGCAAGGCAGCGCGTTACCTCCATCAGCAACCGCTGCTTGTCGAAGCATGACAGAAGCGGAGCGAAACTAGTCGACTAACCAAGCAACGGTCAGCAATAAGGTTCACCACGGTTCAGCAGAGCTGCCCGACTTCTCTGCCGACATCCTAAGGAATAGCAAGAGACGCGCAGACCTACGCCATAAGGTGGGTTCGGTACCTCTTTCGGCCTTGGGGGGCACCCGTGCGTCGTAGTCGCGAAGATGCCAACAATGCGCATAGGCATCGCTGTCTATGACGAAAGGACAATGCGCGGGCGTACCCAGCGACAATGGTGCCGTGCCAGCGCATTGGCGCTTACACCTCCACGTTGCTTACATGTCGCGCGATGATCTGCTAGCGTTGAAGGTCTAGGGGCATCGCTGTGCCGGGCGGACGCATGATGCTCTTGCGTAGAGGAGGATACCACATGTGCGACGTGGTCGATCACGATGTGCTGGGCCCCAAGCAATACGCAATTCTTTTGGAAGTTTACGAATCCGCTCGCCGGATAGAGGCCAAACTCCCGCGTACGCACATTGCGAGTATTGCGGCGCGGCGGCTGATCGCAGCCTTTAACGGCAAGGCGGACAGCGCCAGCTTCGATCTGCGGCTGGCGAGGCCGCAAGGCCACGCATAAGCGCCTCGCATTCTTACCCTGCCTGGGCGGTACTCACGTGCTGGTTGCGTGGGTTGTTGCGCGATTTGTGCTGGCGATTGCCATGCAGGAGGCGCGATAGGAGAGCCGCTGGGCGGTGGGGCTGGGGTAACGACTCCCCTATCCTGATGTGCGCAATGACACAATCAGACCGCGTGATGAGCAAGCGCGCCTCCACGCAGGCAAAGCGAGTTTCCGGCTTGTATGCCCGAAAGGTCAATGGCGCATTGGAGGTAGATGAGGGCCGCCCTTAAGAGCCATGGACATCCACTTGCGCATGATATCAGATGAGATGATGAATACTAAGTATCTGTGGGGTCCATTTGCCTAGCACGAGCCGTTTGGGCTGTAAGCGTGCTGTGAAATACGGGAGATCATTTCGAGACATGTCTAAATGCATGATGTTTGAATCAACCATGTCGTGAGTTTGTAGTAAGATCGATGCCAGATAGTACATTGCTGACATTCATGCAGTCATCTCCTCTGGGAGTGACGATTGCATTGGAAGACAAGACAGCAGAATTACTGGAGGCAACGCCCAGGAATTATCCTGCCGGTGCAGTTGTAAGCCACCAAGGCGACAGCAATACACGGATTTTCATAATCGCTTCTGGATGGTCTTGCGTCTCCCGCCATCTCTCGAACGGCAGCAGGCAGATCATCGACACGCCACTCAGGGGCGACATACTTGGCTTCCCCCAATTTGATGGAGGTGGCATCAATTCTCTGAGCTGCGTGTCCGACGTGACACTGTATGAGATACCAGGGCAGAGCTTCAGAAAAGTACTCGACCAAAATGCGACATTGAGCGTGCTTTTTGCACGGATTGCCGCGCGCCAACATGCGATTACCGTCGAGCGGCTGACCAGTGTTTGCCGGCGCAGCGCCCTCGAGCGGACGGCTCATTATCTGCTCGAAACGGGAGAAAGACTGGGGGCGGGAGACCACGGTTACGACTGTCCGCTGACGCAGCACGATCTTGCTGACGCGCTGGGGCTCACGCAGATCCACGTCAATCGGACGTTGCGCGAGCTGCGCGAACGAGAGTTGGTGTCGTTCCGCGCAGGCTCGGTTGAATTCCTCAGCCGGCCCAAATTGGTGAAGCTGGCAGGTTTCGATAGGGCCTACCTGCAGTACAATTGGCCGTCCGCTCTGCAGAAAAGTGCCAGCTCGCGGCACTCGCCCGCGCCTCGACCAGCGACCCTGTAAGACGCGCCCCCGCGTACGATCGAATGCACGCAAATGCTTCAAAAGGATGATCTACACCACCATAGGTTACATTAATCTATGTTAATGAAAAAGGAATTGGTTGAGTTATCGTTGCATCTCGTTCGGTCATTTGGGTGAAGGCCGAGAATCGGGAGCAGCACAACAAAGACGCTATAGGTAAATACAAGCGTCCAAATATGTATGAAAGGCAAAAAACAAGCTTACTCAAGTCAAATGGGGTGCACAGATTGCTAACAATTGCAATCATGTGCGGAAAGGGCGGGTACTTCTATGGAATCCAGTTTCGGAGAGCATGGGAAGAGTTCAAACTTACCCAGTGCTAGGAGCAATGTGGACGTTTCGCGGCATGGAGTTGGCGCTGATCAACATCCTCACGATCGTCTTCTCATCATCGACAACAGAGCGCTCGATCGCGAATGTCTTGCTAGGGCCCTGGTCTATCATGACCTTGGCATGGAGGTTTCCGCGCTGGCCTCAGTCGAGGAATGGCGAAAGCAAAAGGATCTGCATCCGTCACTGGCTGCCATCCTTCTCAACCTTGGCGGGAAGAAGATAACAGACGCCAACGTAGCCAGCGAAATCTCCCAAATAACAGCCGAATTCAAGTCGGTCCCGGTGGTCATCCTGGCCGATACGGATGAACTCAAGCAGATCATGAAGGCGCTTGAGTGTGGCGCGCGCGGCTACATCCCTACGACCGTAGGGGTCGACGTCTGCGTGGAAGCGATCGGTCTTGCGATTGCCGGTGGCATCTTCATTCCGGCGAGCAGCTTGCTCGCCATGCGCCACCTCATCGACTCGGGCAGTCAGGAGCCGCGCCCACTGGCGGGAATGTTCACGCTTCGCCAGGTCGAAGTGGTGCAGGCTTTGCGTCGCGGCAAGGCCAACAAGATCATCGCCTATGAGCTCAAGCTGCGCGAGAGTACGGTGAAGGTTCATATTCGAAACATCATGAAAAAGCTGAAGGCTACCAACCGTACCGAGGTTGCCTATAAGCTCAATGACCTGTTTCCTGGCGACGCTTAACTCAGCTTGAGCAGCGGCCACCACCATGGCCCCGCAAGGCTATGACAGCCTTGCGGGGCCAGTTTCCTCAAAATAGCGGGTATGGCTGCCTTCTTGGCTGCGATTGACGATGCCGGCCAGTGATTGGCTGCGCTTCCAATTGTCACCACAGCGTAGCTGGAAGCCTTGGAATGCCTTCGTGTTGCTACGTCGGCGGGAGACTGAGCATGCCGCCGGCTGATCACGCCCGTTCCTTATGCTGTTCAATGGAAAAAATTGGGTGGACCAAAAAGCTCTCCATCCACAGCAAATCTGGCCAGTTTACTGTGTGGTGGATCGATTCTATGGTCTACTTGCGACTGTTTATATAATCGACTAACAATTGCAGCGCGTGTATGAGTGCGTTTTCTAAGCTGTGCGCATTGTGTGAGCACCGCATGTATTTTCAGGTCACGTTTTTGTCTGCTTGGGGAATGAGGGGCTGCTCGAATGAGCAATATAACGTCGCCTCACGGCGAAGAACTGAAAGATTTTGCCTTTTTGAATGTAAAGCTAGCGACTGTCGATGGAGGGGAAAGCGGTCTGCTGGTAATGAAATCGGACCAACTCGTAGCCGTTCTGACCCAGGTCGACGAGGAACAATACTCCGTCAAGAGCGGGTGGTTCTTGGAAACCGGGTACGGCCGCTTGGGTGGTTGCCATCGGATGTTCGAGACGCTGCATGAGGCAACAAGCTGGATCGCAGGGCATTTTCCTGCCGAAAGGCGACTGGTGGCCGACAGTTAGTCTCTCATACTTCCTGACATGTTTGATGGCGAAAGGGAGCAATTGCTTGCGGGCGTGCGCAAAGCAGTTGGATTGGCCGGGACCAAAAGTCAGGAGTACAGATCGGAAGCGGCTGCCTCCAACGTGTGCGCTTCGCAGGCGATGACAGCTTCATTGGCAGTGCGCGATTGCGAAGGCGCTGCTACTCTACCTAGGTGTGAGCTTTCAATAGGTTGTCCATCCGACCCTGACCGAGAAGACTGAGGTTGTCGAAGCTTCAGTGATTCCGGGAGGATCGGATGAACGTCCACAAGAATGCCCGCCTGACGCGGCACGGTCGAGAGCGAATTGTAAGGCAGGTCGAGAGCGGACAAACGCCGGAGGCCGTTGCCTAAGCTGCAGGCGTTTGCCCGCGGACAGTTCGCAAATGGATCGACCGATACCGACGCGAAGGCTTGGGCGGATTGGCTGATCGCTCATCCCGGCCGCATCGGCTGCGCCAGCCGACAGCTGCTGAAACCGTCGAAACGAGCGTACGGCTGCGCCGCCAGCGCTGGACGGGCAAACAGGTCGCTGTCGAGGCCGGCGTCTCGCCGGCAACGGTCAGCCGCGTTCTACACCGGTTGGGCCTCAACAAACTGAGCACCTTGGAACCCGAACCCGTGCGCCGCTATGAACGGGAGCATCCGGGCGAACTCATTCATCTCGACATCAAGAAGCTTGGCCGCATCGGCTCGGTAGGGCACCGCATCACCGGACGGCAGACAGGCGTGGTCAACCGCCATCTCGGCATCGGCTGGGAGTTCGTTCACGTCTGTATCGATGACGCCTCTCGCGTCGCTTTCGTGCAGGTCATGCCGGATGAGCGCAAGGCCAGCGCCGTTGCCTTCCTGGAGGCCGCCGTCGCCTACTATGCCAGGCTGGGAATCCGGGTCGAGCGCGTGATGACCGACAACGTCCTAAGAGCGGAAGGAAATGGGGTAGACAGTCAAAGTCTCTCTGTTCGCCAGCATGCTCTCGCCGCGTGACGTTCGTCAAGTTGGGTGATCGAACCAGGCGGCTTCCACTTGTAAGGGAAAAGGTCTCGTCCATAGCAAACACAGGGTCCGCGCACAGGCGGCCCTCACCGTCCTCAACACGAGCTTCTGATCCAGGTGGAAGACCCGAACATTATCTACAGGGTCATCGCAGCGATGCCCTCACGGCCCTAGCTGACAGAGGTTCTTCCTCCTGGCACCCGCCCTTCAACGAAGGGCCGGTAGTCGGAACCGCCTTTGACGACGGCGTGTACGACGCGCGCCATCTTGGCGGTAATAGCGGTCATCGCCTTGCGGCGCAGATCTGGATTGTCGCGATCTCTTGCGATGTAGCGTTCGAACTTGTGTCGGAAGCCGTTCTCACGCTGACGGATGGCGACTTGCCCGGCGATCCATAGAGTGCGGCGCAGCCGCGCGTTGCCGAACTTGGAAAGGCGGGTCTGGCCTCGATATTGACCGGACTGCTGTGTCGACAGATCCAGTCCGCAGAACTTGAGAAACTGGCGATGATGGTGGAAGCGGCGCAGGTCTCCGGCTTCAGCGATGATCGTCAGTGCATTGATTGGCCCGATGCCCGGGATCTGCCGCAGCAGCTGGTAATCCTGACTGTGCCGCAGCAGTTCGTCGGCCTGTGTCTCGATCTCGTTGCGTTGACGGATCAGGCTGCGCGCTTCGGCAATGACCATCCGGAACATGCGAATGGCAGGGGCATCAAGCGGCAGCGGAAGTCCGATCGACGTGCGCGCCGTCTCGTAAATATCCATGAGAATCTGTGACTTGCTGACTTTGCGGCCGACGACATCCCAGGCTGCTGCCACAAACTCCTCCTTCGTCAGCGCAGTGACGCTTGCCGGCGTCGGAAAGGCATCGAGAAAGGCGAAGAACCAATCGCTGCGGCTGTTTCCCCGGAAGCGATCAATCTCGGGGAAATACAGCGGCAGGTAATGCGTCAGGATGCGGTGCTGGATCTCGGTCTTGGTCCTGGCGATCGCTTCATGGGTCTTCGACAGTTCCTGCACGTCGTTGATGCCGGCGCGCAGCGGATCGTGATAGCGCTGCGTCGCTTGGATTCTCAGCATGTGCAGGATTACCTGCGCATCCTTGGGATCGTTCTTGTCCCAACTGTTGTGCAAGGCTTCGCGTGTTCGGGCGAGCGCCAGTGACGACACCAGCCGCACCTCGAAGCCTGCCTCAGCCAAACGCCAGCCGATGGGTCGGTGATAATTGCCCGTCGCTTCGAAGCCGCAGATCACCGGTCGGCCATACGCCCGCAGAATCTCGATCAGCCGATCATGCTCCGCACGATTGTTGAGGACCTGCAGCCGGCGGCGACGCGTATGGCTTGGATCTTCGATCAGAACTTCATTGCGAACCTTGGCAATGTCGATGGCTACCAACACCGCATCGGCGGGTATAACATCTGGGCTGGTCATGGTCGGTCTCTCCGGAATGGGCTGTGAACATTCACATTCTAGAGATTCTTCGACTGGCCATGGCCACCTCGATCGGTGCGCGCCTGCAGCGAAAAGCTGCGCGCACCGTTGTCTCGGTTGCCTCTCATCATTCCTTCCGTAAGTGCTACGGCTCCTGCTATCGATCAGAGGTTTTCCAGGCAGCCTGCAAACGTCTGAGTCTAAGGCAAGTCTTCACCCGGCCGTACACGCCCAAAACAAACGGCAAGGCTGAGCGCTTCATTCAAACGAGCCTGCGCGAATGGGCTTACGCTCGAGCCTACAACAGCTCTCAAGAACGCACGACGGAGCTGCTGCATTGGCTTCATCGCTACAATTGGCACAGGCCACACGGAAGCCTAGGATCAAAACCACCCATCAGTCGCCTTGGACTGGATCGGGACAACCTATTGAGGCTCCACAGCTAGCTAGCATGATCGGATACAACTGAAGTTGATCCGAGGGATTAGATATTCGAACAGACAGTCACCCGGTTCGGCAGTGACGCCTTAGCGTACTCGCTGCGAACCGCAAAGTGGCAGCTCGTCCTCGCGGCTTTTTCGTGCTTCCGCTACGCTCCACGAAACCGCTCCAGGCGGCGATGAACACCGTTCTCAAGCCAGGCGGCGCGCCAAGTGTCCCGTCGAGAGTTCGGCTCGAAAAGAGCGATTGTCCGCCATTTCTGATGCGCGAGCGAGCACCATGCCCGCCCAAGAGGCGCGGTCGTTCGTCGAAAGCATGCCGGCCAAACTCGGCCTTACCAAATGAACGCGCAACGCACTTCTGCTGATTTCTCGAACAGCATCATCATATGGGTTGATGCTCCCCTTGGAGCTACACCTTTGAGAGTAGATCCATATCGAAGGTGTTTCTTTGCCACGGGGCGATGAATTGGCAGAGTATTCCTTGGTCGAAGTTGCGACCTTGTTTTCACTGTATAGCCGTATGGGATGAAAAATGCTCACGAGCGAAGATCGGACCCAGAGGTATCTGAGTGTTTCCGGCGGATCGGCCGTCCCAAATACGGTCGCGAGCAACCCCAAAGGGTCTCCCGTCGTACCGGACGTTGCAGGAAGTGGCGACGGCAACGGCTATACACTCACGGCCCCTTCGCAAATCGTGATGGCTACCTATCAGGCGCATCAGGACCAGGGCGGCAACTATGTCCAGGGATCCTACAACAGCACTGAGTTGCCCCTTGATCTCGGAAGAGCGGATATCGACGCTACGGGCACCATACCGCAAGGCTCGTCTTCTGCATTAATAGGAACGCCCGACTCGGGGGCCGCAACCTCGTCCGTGTCGCCATCAGCGACGTTTTCGGCGGGCATGGCGGAAAGTGCCAAAGCTGGCTTTTCTCCCGCGGCAGATCCAGGCACCGGAGCCTCCGAACCCACGCCTCAGTCCTTCTTGCTCGTCGCACCTCAAGCCGCCGTCGGCGATGATGCAGCCGCTACCGAAGCGTCGCCATCGGCGCCGGCACGCTCAGGCGTGTCCTCCTTCACAGCCACCCCGACGGCGTTGACTTCGACGCCGAACAAGATCGTGCTCGAAAACCAGAAGCAGGGCACCCCGTGGAGCGAGTGGGGCATCAACGGCGACGGCGACGGCAATATCCAGGGGTTCGCGACCGACATCAGCCGCAATATCGGCCAGACTGTCGATTTCAAGATCGCCACCGATTCGACGCATTACAAGATCGACATCTACCGTCTCGGCTACTATGGCGGAAACGGTGCCCGCAAAGTGGCGACCATCGACAAGACGCTCGCCTCCGCGCAGATCCAGCCGCATCCCATCGTCGATGCGGCGCGCGGCCTGATCGACGCGGGCAACTGGGCGGTCTCGGCGAGTTGGGCAATCCCGGAAGACGCGGTATCCGGCGTCTACTTTGCCAGGCTGTCCCGCCTGGACGGCACGCCCGGCGAAAGCATGATCCCGTTCATCGTGCGCGACGATGCCTCGGCAAGCGACATCGTCTTCCAGACTTCCGACACCACCTGGCAGGCATACAACGAATGGGGTGGCGCGAGCCTCTATTTTGGCGACGTGCCCGTCGACCCCGCCAACATGATCGGCTATCTGCCGCCCAATTGCGGCTGCGGCGTCAACTCGATCGGCCGAGCCGTGGCGGTCAGCTACAACCGCCCCCTGGTCACCAACACGAGCGTAAAGGGCGGCACGCACGATTTCATCTTCGGCGCCGAGCATTCGGCGATCCGCTGGCTCGAGCAGAACGGCTACGACGTCTCCTACATTTCCGGGGTAGATGCGACCCGTTCGGGCAGCCTGCTGCTCAACCACGATGCTTTCCTTTCGGTCGGACACGACGAATACTGGTCTGCCGAGCAGCGCACCAACGTTGAGGCGGCGCGCGATTCCGGCGTCAATCTCGCCTTCTGGAGCGGCAACGAGGTCTATTGGAAGGTCCGTTGGGAAACCAGCATCGACGGCAACGGTACGCCCTATCGCACGATGGTCACCTACAAGGAGACGTGGGGCGGAACCCCCGATCCGAGCGACATATCGACGGGAACATGGCGCGATCCGCGGTTTCAGGATCCGGGACAGAAGCCTGAAAATGCCCTGACCGGCACGATGTTCCAGGTGGACAGCTACCGGCTGGACACGATCACCATACCTTACGAATATTCGAACCTGCGCTTCTGGCGTAACACCGACATCGCCAACCTGCAGCCCGGCCAGACCGCCTCACTGGTCCAGAATCTTCTCGGCTATGAATGGGATTCCGACGTCGAAAACGGCTTCCGACCAGCAGGCCTGATCAACATGTCGCTGTCGAGCGTTTCTGTCGATACCTATCTGCGCGACTACGGAACGTCGATCGGCTCGGCGGTAGCCACGCACAGCCTGACCATGTACCGGGCCGCCAGCGGCGCGTTGGTCTTCGGTGCCGGTACGGTGTTCTGGTCCTGGGGGCTCGATTCCGACCATGAAGGAGCTACAACCCCCACCGATCCGAATGTCCAGCAGGCAATGGTCAACATGTTCGCCGACATGGGCATCCAGCCGGGAACGCTGGACGCAAGCCTGATCCTAGCGACCCAATCGACGGATTTCGCCAAGCCGATTTCGACGATCACCTCGCCCATATTGGGTGCGAGCTTCGTCGAAGGGCAGCGTGTCACCATCACCGGTACCGCACATGACACCGGCGGCGGCATCATCGCCGGCGTGGAGGTTTCCACCGATGGCGGCCAGTCATGGTTCAAGGCGACGGGCCGCGAGACCTGGAATTTCACCTGGATCGCCCAGGCTACCGGAACCTACACGATCAAATCGCGCGCCGTCGACGATAGCCTCAACATCGAAGATGTCACGTCGAGCGCTCAGGTTACGGTTTCGCTTCCGTCGACGTCGAGCGTGTGGACCTTTGCCAACAAGCCCGCAGTCGAGACTGCCCTCGACCGCGATGCGGTGGAACTGGGCATGCGTTTCCAGACAACCGCCAGCGGTCTCATCGAGGGTATCCGCTTTTATAAGGGCTTCTACAACATCGGCGAGCATGTCGTCAGTCTGTGGGGGCCGCTCGGAACCCTGCTTGCTACCGCCACATCGGTCGGCGAGACCTTGTCAGGTTGGCAAACCGTGACCTTCTCGTCGCCGGTACAGATATCGTCGGGGACAACCTATGTCGCATCCTACCACACCGGCGGCTACTTCTCGGTTAACGAGAACTATTTTACCTCGCCCTACAACAACGGAACACTGACGGCGCTTGGAGGCGTCTACAGCTACAACGCCAACCCCGGCACTTTCCCCAATGCTGCGATCGATTCGAATTATTGGGTCGACGTCGTCTTCACGCCGGAACCCAATCTGGCGCCGACGGCCGCCAACGATTCTGGCTTCAGTGTCGGACGCGGCGGCAGCCTGGTGATTTCATTCGGCTCGCTGATCGCCAACGATACCGACCCCAATGGAGACGCGCTGATCATCACGGCCGTTGGCAATGCGTCGAACGGGACCGTGTCGCTCGACTCGCAAAACGGCAACGTGATCTTCACGCCGAACGCCAACTACAGCGGCCCAGCGAGCTTCGACTATACGGTCTCGGACCAGCGCGGCGGCACGTCCTCGGCAAGCGTCGGGGTAATCGTCCAGGAAGCGCCCGCGGGGGTCTCGCTGTTCCAGGCTTCCAGCGGACCGACCGGTCCGGCGGTCGTCGATGGCCTCTCACTGGAACTCGGCATGAGGTTCTCGGCCTCCGTCAGCGGCTCGGTGACGGCCATCCGCTTCTACAAGATGGCAAGTGATACCGGGCCGCATACCGGTTCGCTTTGGACCTCCACAGGCACGCTTCTTGCCACGGTTGCGTTTACCAATGAATCGATCAGCGGCTGGCAGACGGCGACGTTCTCCAGTCCCATCCAGCTCACGGCAGGCGCAAGCTATGTCGCGTCCTATCATTCCAGCGGCACCTACGCCGCGGATCCGAACTACTTCTCGACCGCTGTTACCCGCGGACCGCTAACGGCACCGCCTTCACAAGCGAGCGGCGGCAACGGTCTTTTCGCTTACGGAACCGGCAGTCTTTTCCCGAACTCGAGCTACAACGCGACCAACTACTGGGTCGACGTCGTCTTCAACCAATCTACGATGAACACTGTCCCAATCGCCAGCAATGACAACGGCTTCACCGTCAGCCAGAACACGCCGATCGCGCTGGCCGGCTCACTACTGCTTTCTAACGACAACGACCCGGACGGCGATGCGCTGACCATTACCGGCGTCGACAACGCAACCAACGGCTCTGTCGCCTTCAACAACCAGACAAATCAGGTCACGTTCACGCCGACCTCAGGCCATACTGGCCCGGCGAGCTTCAGATACACGATCACCGACGGCCGCGGCGGCACGTCATCGGCGACAGTAAGCCTGAACGTGACGCCTCCCGACACCACCGTCAGTCTTTTTGCGTCCTCAAGCACGCCAAGCCAGCCTTCAGTCAACGATCCGAGCTCTGTCGAACTCGGCGTCCGGTTCACCGTATCGGCGGCAGGCACCATCACTGGAATGCGCTACTACAAGAGCGCCCAGGACACCGGCACCCATGTCGGCTCGCTGTGGACGAGTTCCGGCACCCTTATTACATCCGCGACTTTCACCGCCGAGAGCGCCAGCGGCTGGCAGACAGTGACCTTCGCCCAACCAATCACGGTTGCAGCCGGCACCAGCTATGTCGCGAGCTACCACTCAAACGGCTTCTATGCCGCGAGCCCGAACTACTTCACCACGGCTCATTCAAGTGGCCCGCTGACCGCGCCGGCTAGCGCCTCCGGTTCCGGAAACGGCCTTTACGCCTACGGCAGCGGCAGCATCTTTCCCACCTCCACCTACAACGCAACCAACTACTGGGTGGACGTGCTTTTCAATCCGGCGACCGAAAACATGGTGCCGGTCGCCAACAACGATACGGGCTTCACCTCGCCCTATCAGACCGCGCTTGCCATTCAGGGGTCCGCCCTTTTGGCAAACGACACCGACGCCGACGCCGATCCCTTGACCATTACCGGTGTCTCCAACCCGCTTAACGGAACAGTCGCCTTCGATAGCCAGTCTAACGTCGTTACCTTTACACCTTCGGCAGGCTACTCTGGCGTCGCAAGTTTCAGCTATAGCGTATCCGACGGCAAGGGCGGCACGGCTTCGGCCCAAGCATCGCTGAACGTGACCCCGCCGGATGTCACACAGAAGCTCTTCGCCGCGACTGACACGCCGACAACCGTCAGGGTCAACGACGGCAACCCTGTGGAACTCGGCATGAAGTTCAAGGCCGATGTATCAGGCTGGATCACCGGCATCAGTTTCTACAAGGGCGTAGACAACACCGGCCCGCACGAAGCCCATCTGTGGACCTCATCGGGCACGATGATCGCCAACGCGACCTTCACCAACGAAACCGCCAGCGGCTGGCAGACCGTGGACCTCGCCCAGCCCGTCGCTATCAACGCTGGCGAGACCTATGTGGTCTCATATCACACCAACGGCTTCTATTCGGCGACCAGCAACTTCTTCGCCGCCGAGCATTCGTCTGGCAATCTCACCGCCCCCGCCGGAGGCTTGAGCGGCGGCAACGGTGTCTACGCCTATGGCGCTAGCGGGCTGTTCCCGACCAGCAGCTACAACAACACCAATTACTACGTCGACGTCGCCTTCAAGCCGCAGCTTGCGGCGTAGGGGGAGTGTATGAGGGCTCACATTGCCAGTGAGGATCGCCGCCTGCCCGTCACGGTGCTTGCGGGCTTTCTCGGCGCCGGCAAGACGACGATCTTGAACCACGTCCTCAGGAACCGCGAATCGCGTCGCGTCGCAGTCATCGTTAACGACATGAGCGAGATCAATATCGACGCCGAACTGGTTCGCGATGGCGGCGGCAATCTCTCGCGCACAGACGAAACGCTGGTCGAACTCACCAATGGCTGCATCTGCTGCACCTTGCGGGAGGACCTATTGGGCGAAGTCCACCGCCTCGCGGCCGAAGGGCGCTTCGACTATCTCCTGATCGAAGGCACCGGCATTGCCGAGCCGCTTCCGGTTGCGGCCACTTTTTCCTTCCGTGACGAGGCCGGGGCAGCGCTCTGCGACGTGGCGCGGCTCGACACGATGGTCACGGTGGTCGATGCAGTGAACCTGCTTGGCGATTACTCGAGCCGAGATTTCCTGGCCGACAGAGGTGAGACCCGCGATACCAGCGACAAGCGCACGTTGGTCGATCTCCTAGTCGAGCAGATCGAGTTCGCCGATGTCGTAGTTGTCAACAAGATCTCCGAAGTTCCCCCAGCACAGCGCGACGCCGTGCGCCGCGTCATCGCCGCGCTCAACCCCGATGCACGGGTCGTCAATTGCGACTTTGGGCGCCTGCCTCTTGACGAGATCCTCGACACCCGCCTCTTCGACGAAGCGAAGGCAGCGACGCATCCGCTCTGGCATAAAGAACTGTTCGGAGCCGGCGATCACGTTCCGGAGACCGAGGAATACGGCATCTCCAGTTTCGTGTACCGGGCGCACCGTCCGTTCGACCCGGCGGCGTTTCACGACTTCCTTGCCCGCGACTGGCAGGGGCTGATCCGCGCCAAGGGTCATTTCTGGCTTGCCACGCGTCCGGACTGGATTGGGCTTCTGTCGATTGCGGGTGTGCAGCGGCGGGCCGACGCGAAAGGCTTATGGTGGGCCGCCGTGCCTCTAAGCCAGTGGCCGCGCCATCCGCAGTTCCGCAGTTTCATCGCTCAACGCTGGGATGCGATCTGGGGCGACCGCCGGCAGGAACTGGTGTTCATCGGAACGGATCTTCAAAGGGTGGCAATGTGCGACGCCCTCGACGCCTGCCTTGTCGGCGAAGAAAACCGCTTCGACTCCAAGCTCGGCAATAACCTTCGCGACCCGTTCCCGACATGGCAATCAAGCCATGTCGCCTGACCAACCTATGCACAGGAGGCGACTATGACCAACGAACTTTACGCCGACGGTATCGGCGAAATCACCGTCACCGGATCGATCGTCAGAATCGACCTGATGAGCCTGTCAGCGACTGAACGCGACGAAAAGAACAATCCCAAGGCCGTTTTCCGGCAAAGGATCATCATGCCCGTCGACGCCTTCGCCAACGCGGTCGACCTGATGCAGAAGGCCCTTGGCGGCCTTGTCGAAGCCGGTGCAGTCCGGCGCATTTCCGACGCGCCTAAGGTCGGCGACGCCGGAGGCACGATCAAGACCGAGGCGCAGTCCACGAACGCATCCCCCAACTTCAATTGACTGGCGGCAAAGAAAGTCCCTCGGCCTTCTGGACGCAACCATGAGCACAGATCCGCACACCGGTCTTCAATGCCTGGCCTACATCGCCAGGCATCACGGCATCGACCTTGCGCCCGAGCGGCTGATGCATGACTACGCGGTGACGGACAAGCCGGTCGCCAACCAGCAATTGCTTCGGATGGCGAAGGACGCGGGGCTGCGTGCGCGCCAGGCCACGCTTTCATGGGCGTCGCTGATCCAGCTCGGGGATGCATACCCAGCGCTGGCCCAGCTCGACAACGGCAATTGGGTGGTGATCGCCGGCATCAGTGCCGGCGGGCTCGGCGAGCCTTCGATTGTCCACGTGCTTGACCCGCTGGCGCACCGCCCCGAAGAGCTGCTGTTGACGCAAGAGCAGTTCGCCAAATGCTGGCACGGCACGGTCATCTTGGCGAAGCGCAATTTCAGCCTTTCGGACCCCAACCAACCGTTCGGATTTCGCTGGTTCATCCCGGAACTCGTGCGTCAGCGGTCCATGTTCATCGACGTCGCGATCGCCGCCTTCGTGCTCTACGCGCTGGGCCTGGCGATGCCGATCTTTTTCCAGCTCGTCATCGACAAGGTGCTTGTGCACGAGACGTATGCGACGCTTACGGTACTGACCATCGGGATAGGCATCGCGCTGATCTTCGACGCAGGCTTCGGCTTCCTGCGCCGGTATCTGTTGCTCTACGCCACCAATAAGATCGACATCAGGGTGGCGACCCGCACATTCGGGCATCTTCTCAACCTACCGATCGCGCTGTTTGAACAGGCATCCGCCGGCGTGCTGGTCAAGCACATGCAGCAGACCGGCCGCATACGCGAATTCCTGACGGGGCGGCTCTTCCTCACGCTTCTCGATGGACTGTCGCTGCTGGTGTTTTTGCCGGTATTGCTCCTCTACAGCGTCAAGCTGACGCTTGTAGTGCTCGGCTTCGCCGCCCTTGTCGGCCTGACGGTGATGATGCTCGTCCGCCCGTTCCAGGAGCGGCTCCAGGCGCTCTACCAGGCTGAGGGCGAACGGCAGGCGTTGCTCGTCGAAACCGTCCACGGCATGCCGACGGTCAAATCGCTGGCGCTCGAGCCGCGGCAGCGCCGTGTCTGGGACGATCGCTCCGCTGAGTCCATTTCCGTGCGTTTCCGGGTCGAAAAGATCTCCGCCGTCGCGCAGTCCCTGACGGGGCTCCTCGAAAAGCTGATGAGTGTCGCCATTATCGGACTGGGCGCTCTCGACGTGTTCTCCGGTACACTGACGATTGGCGCGCTGGTCGCGTTCAACATGCTGGCCGGTCGGGTCTCCGGCCCACTGGTGCAGATCGTGACGATGGTTCACGAATACCAGGAAGTAGCGCTTTCCGTCCGTATGCTGGGCGAGGTCATGAACCAGCGGCCCGAGCAACATGGACGCGGACGCGGCCTGCGGCCCGACCTGCAGGGCCAGATCGAGTTCGACAACGTCTCGTTCCGCTACGGTACCGATGGCGCACCCGCGCTCGACGCCGTGTCGTTTTCCGTTCCCGCAGGGTCGGTGTTCGGGATCGTCGGCAAGAGCGGTTCAGGCAAGACCACCGTTACGCGGCTTATCCAGGGTCTCTACCCGATCCAGCAGGGGCTCGTTCGGATGGACGGCTTCGACAGCCGCGAGATCGATCTAGTCCATCTGCGCAAGAGCATCGGCGTCGTGCTGCAGGATAGCTTCCTGTTTCGCGGCACGGTGAGGGACAACATCGCGGCCGCCAAGCCGGATGCCACGCTGGAGGAAATCGCGACCGCCGCGCGCTTGGCCGGCGCAGAAGAATTCATTGAAAGGCTGTCTCGCGGATTCGAGACCAAACTCGAGGAAAACGCCTCCAACCTGTCCGGCGGGCAGAAGCAGCGCCTGGCCATCGCCCGCGCGCTGATTACAAATCCCCGACTGCTCATCCTCGATGAGGCGACAAGCGCGCTTGACCCCGACAGCGAGGCAATCATCCGACAGAATTTGCGGCAGATCGCCCTTGGGCGGACGGTCGTCATCGTGTCGCATCGCCTTTCCACGCTGGCCGACGCTGACGCTATCCTGGTGATCGAGCGCGGCAAGGTCGCCGATATGGGTCGCCATGATCAGCTGCTCTCGCGCTGCATGACTTACCGGCACCTGTGGAGCCAGCAGACGAGGCAGGTCGCATGAGCGCGCTTCCGCAGAGGCAACCACAAACGCCCGCACTGCCGGCGAACCGGAATGAACGTGCAGTCATCCCGGTGCGTACGCTTCCGGTCATCATCTCTGAGTTCCAGCCTGACGCTGTGGAACTCGAGGAACGGGCGCCGCCGAGGATCGCGCGGCTTGCCCTTTACGGCGTCACGCTTCTGATCGTCGCCGCCGTGGCATGGGCATCGCTTGCCTCGATCGACGAGATCGTGGTTGCGCCGGGCCGGCTGATCACCAAACAACCGACCATCATCGTTCAGCCGCTGGAAACCTCGATTATCCGATCCATCGATGTGGCCGCCGGCGATGTCGTCCGTGCCGGACAGACGCTGGCGACTCTCGATCCGACCTTCAGCCAGTCCGATGTGGACCAGCAGCGGGCAAAGTTCATCGCCCTCGACGCACAGGTAAAACGCATCGACGCCGAACTCGCCGGTGCCGATTATTCGAAAATGGCCGGCAGCGCTCCCGACGAACAACTGCAGGTCGAACTTTTCGGCCAGCGACGCGCCTTCCTCATGGCCCAGTTGCAGAACTTCGATCAGCAGATCGCCGGACAGGAATCGACGATCACCACGGCGAAAGGCCAAGAGGTGGTCCTGAAGGAACGGCTCGACAATCTCGTCGAGATAGAAAGGGCCCGCGAAAAGCTCTACGAACAGGACTTCGGCTCGCGGCTCAATCTGCTAAGCTCGCGCGATGCGCGCCTAAGCGTCGACGCCAGCTTGGCGCAGCTACAAGGCGGCGCAGTTGCTGCGGAGCATACGCTCGCTAAGCTCCGGGCGGACCGACAGGCCTTCATCGAGGATTTCCGCCGCACCTCGATGGAACGCCTGGTTGAATTGCGGAGCCAGCTCAGCACCGTGGGCGAAGAGCTCAAGAAAATGGAGCTGCGCCGCACCATGGTGTCGCTGACAGCACCCGCAGACGCGGTGGTGCTCGACCTTGCCGCTCGCTCGATCGGCTCGGTGGTGCGTGAGGCCGAGCGCATCATCACCCTCGTACCGTTGAACGTGCCGCTGGAGGCCGAGGTTTCCGTCAATGCGCGTGATATCGGCAGGGTCAAGGCCGACGACGAGGTGCGTATCAAGTTCGATGCCTATCCGTTCCAGAAATTCGGCACCGCCACCGGCGCCATCCGCACGATCAGCCGCGACGCCTTCACACCCGACCCACAGTCCGGCACCACCCAGACCGCAGCGCTTCCGTTCTTCAGGGCCCTCATTCCTGTTTCAGGCATGCAATTGGACGCGCCCCTGCAGCCGGTGCGGCTTCTTCCGGGTATGACCGTGACCGCGGAGATCAAGGTTGGGCGGCGAACCGTGATTTCATACTTCCTCTACCCGCTGATCCGCGGTCTCGACGAGAGTATCCGCGAGCCATAGAGGTTGCTCCGACAGGTTGCTGTCCAGGCTGCCGAACTTGTACACACATCGGTTCGTAACGCCGTGTTTAAGCCCCTGCAGAACGAAGCTTGCTGGGTAGCACTTTGAAGTGGTCCCGAAAGCTCTTCGAAAAATGCGATGACGAGACGAAGCCGCAGGCGACCGCGACGTCCATGATCGGCATCGCGGTCGCCTCGATCAACTGCCGCGCCTTGACAAGCCTGAGCGTGAGATAATGCTGCCACGGCGTCGTCGAGAGATGGCGTTCAAACAGTCGCTCGATCTGGCGGCGCGAGAGCGACACCTTGGAGGAAATCTCTTCCAGGGATAGTGGGTCTTCGATGTTCTTTTCCATCAATTGCAGGATGCGTAAAAGCTTCTTGCCGGTGCTGCCATAGCGCAGCCCCGGCGGCACCGACTGGCAGCTCGCACCATCCCGCCAGCGGTCGGCGGTTACATGCTGGCAGATGCTGCGCGCGAGCTCTGTGCCGCAGCGCTCCTGGACGATGTCGATGGCAAGGTCGAAGGCGGCAAGCTCGCCGGCGCAGGTGACGATCTGGCCGTCACGCACGAACAGCGCGTCGTCGATGGCGAGGTCGTAGAAGCTCTCCGACAGCGCCGCCATCTTGCCCCAGTGGATGGTGCATCTGATGTCGCCGAGCAGGCCGGCATCGGCCAGCAACCAGGTCGCGGTGCCCAGCGCATAGACCGGCAGCTGCGCCCTGGCGAGGCGGCGCAGGCAGGCGCGCAGCTCGTGCGAGCCGTGGCGCTCCACTCCTTCGCCGGCGCAGATCGCCATCGCCGCCTGCGGTTCGAACGGCAAGGTCTTGGCCGCCTCGGCGCAGCTGCCCGAGACCTCGACCGAAATGCCGCTGGCGCTGGCCACCGAGCAGCCGTCGAGGCTGACGAGCTTCCAGCGAAACAGCTCGGTGCCGGCCAGTGCGTTGGCCACCCGCAGCGGCTCGACCAATGACGACAGGCAGAGCTGCGAAAAGCCCTGCAGCAGAAGTATCGAGAACTCGGCCGACACCTGCGGCAGGGGCTGTCGCGGCTGAGCAGCCCGCGCACCCGACCAACAGGCCCCGATGTTGAAGACCGTGTGCTTGCTCGGTGCGTTCATGTGACCCTCCCGGCACGCAGCAATGGGAGGAGGTCTGCTCCACCGACATTGCCGCCCGAGTCACAAATTCGCAAAAAATAACACAAAATGCAACATTACAATTTTTGGGCGACGCAAGGACCGCAGACCACGGCTCAGCTTTCGATGGTTGCCACCGGCGCGGTCATGCGCATCAGCCAGTCGCGGAATGCTATCACCTTCGGTGTCTTCGCCTTCTGTGGTGTGGCGAGGAACCAGTAGGAGCCGGCGCCCTGCAGGCGCCGTTCGAATGGCGCGACGAGGAGGCCGGCGGCCAGTTCGCGTTCGATCAACGCCGTACGGCCGAGTAAGACGCCCTTGCCTTCGATGGCGGCGCGGATGCCCATGATCGACTGGTCGAAGAACGAGCCGGCGGACGTGTCGATGCCTGTGACGCCGACATGGGCTAGCCAGGTGTCCCAGTCCTCGTCATAGCCGGGCACATGCAGCAAGTCGCCGGCCTTCAGATCCTCGGGCGAACGTAGCGTTTGGGCATATCGCGGCGTGCACACGGGAAAGGTCTCGTCGCGAAGCAAGAGTGTAGCCTCGCGCTTCGGCCAGTTGCCCCAGCCGAACTCGATTGCCGCATCGACCTTGCCCTCTCCATGATCGAGTGCGGTCAGCCTTAGGTCGATATTCGGGTACTGGGAGCGAAACAGGTCGAGCCGGGGTGCGATCCACTGGCTGGCAAACGAGGTCGGGACATGCACGACCAGCATTTCGCGGGTGCCGCGCCCGGCGAGCTTGGCGGTCGCCTGGTCGATCATCGCAAAGGCGCGGCCAAGTTCCTCGGCATAGAGGCGGCCGCGGTCAGTAAGGCGGACGCCATTGGCGTGGCGGTCGAAAAGTTCCTTGCCAAGGCGCAGTTCCAGAGCCCGGATATGCTGGGAAACCGCCGAAGCAGTGACATTGAGCGCGCTCGCCGCTGCGGCAAAGCTGCCCATGCGCGCTGCAGCCTCAAACGCCCGGAGCCAGTTCAGTGGAGGTCGGGCAGTTGCCATGGCACCATTAGTTTTTCTTGGCCTCCCCCCAAGGTAATCGCGTTTGCCGCAGCAGACAAGAACAATTCTAATCTGTCTCAAACAAGCACTGGGAGGCGCTGCGATGAACGTTCACTGGCTCAATGGTTACCGGCCCGGTCATGGTCTGCCACGCGCGTTCTACACTGATCCGGAGATATTCGCCGAGGAGCAGGCGCGCATATTCCGCAACAGCTGGTTCTTCGCCGGTCATTCGGTGGAGCTACCCAAGTCGGGCGACTACATGACGCTCGACGTTGGCGGCGCCCCGGTGGTGGTGGTACGCGACCGCGACGGCAAGGTGCACGCCCACCACAATGTCTGCCGCCATCGCGGCTCGATCATCTGCACCAAGGAAAAGGGTAAGGCGGCACGGCTTGTCTGCCCCTACCACTCCTGGTCCTACGCCCATGACGGCCAGTTGATCGGCGCGCCCATGATGGGCGAGGATTTCGACAAGCAGGCCCACGGCCTGAAGCGGGCGCATGCCGAGGAGTTTGACGGGCTGATCTTCGTCAACCTGTCGGAGACCCCTTCCCCGTTCGATGAGTTGCGCGACCACCTGTCGCCGATCCTGAAATCGCAGGGCATGGCCAAGGCCAAGATCGCGCTGATCCGCGATTACGAACTCGACGTGAACTGGAAGATCGTCGTCGAGAACAACCGCGAGTGCTACCACTGCGAGGCCAACCACCAAGGCTATGTCTCGGTGCAGTACGACAGCGAGAACGACAATCCCGATCTCAAGGACGAGATCGCCGAGCGGCTGGGCGACTGCCGCATCCGCTGGGAAAAGGCAGGGCTCGACACTGCCCGCGTCAACACCTCCTCCAACAACACCTCCGAATGGTTCCGTGCCAACCGCACCCCGGTGCGCAAGGGCATGGTCACTGAAAGCCCCGACGGGCAGCTCGTGTGCGACGTGCTGATGGCCGGCTTCACCGATCCCGACATGGGCACCGCACGTGCCAACACCAACATCAACTTCTGGTGCCACGCCAACTCCGACTATGCCCACACCGTGCGCATCACGCCGGTGTCGCCGACGAAAACCATCGTGCGCGGCTACTGGCTTGTCGACGAGAACGCCGTCGAGGGTCGTGACTACGATCCCGAAAAGATCGCCGCCTTCCACCACGAAGTCATGTCGGAAGATTGGGAGATCTGCCGCCGCCAGTGGATCGGCATCACCTCGCCCGGTTTCGAACCCGGTCCCTATTCGCCGACCAAGGAAGCCAACGTGGACCGATATGTCAGGTGGTACGCGAGCCAGATGACGGCGTAGGCCGCACCTACATCCCCCCTTGTGCGGAGGGACCGAGAGTGAGGGGGCTATCATGCTCTCCTCCTAGTCAGGTGGTACCGGCAGGCACCATCTCCGCCATGAACCCCATCCTCCCGGGACGGTGCGAAAAATGCTTTCCAGGCCGGAAATCCTCCTGCAGGTCGCCGAGATCAAGGCGATGACGCCGCGCGTCTCGGCCTACCGGCTGGTGTCGCCCCATGGCGAACGCCTGCCGGCCTGGAGCGCGGGCGCGCATCTCAACTTCCGCCTGCCGAGCGGTCGGGCGCGCTGCTATTCGCTGTGCGGCGACTCCGCCAGTTCGGCCGAATACTGGGTGGCCGTCCAACGCGAGGAGCACGGCGAAGGCGGTTCGCTCGAGGTGGCCGAGACCTTCGCGCGCGGCGTGGTGGTGCGTGCCGATCCGCCGCGCAACGGGTTTCCGCTCGCGGCTGATGCGAAGCACCAAGTGCTGATCGCGGGTGGCATCGGCATTACGCCCATCGTCGCGATGATCCATCACCTCCGCCGCAGCAAGGCGACCTACGCTGTCCATGTCTGCGCCCGCTCGCTGAAGGAGGTGGCGTTTCGCGACCTGATCCAGGCGGAGGTCGCGGCCGGACGCGCGGCACTGCATCTCGACGGCAACGATCCGGCGCGACGGCCCGACCTGGCTGCAATGATCGGAGCCCCGACCGACGGCACGCATGTCTATGCCTGCGGTCCGGCCGGCCTGCTCAAGGCCTTCGCCCGCGCTACCGAAAGCTGGCCGCGGGAGCGGGTCCATGTCGAAGGCTTCGCGCCCGAGGCGAGGCAGAGCGAAGGCGACCGGCCCTTCGACGTCACCATCGCCTCGACCGGCAAGACCATCCACGTTCCCGCCGGTACGACCCTGCTCGCAGCGCTGAAGGCCGCCGGCCACGACATCGCGACCAGCTGCCGGCAGGGAATCTGCGGATCGTGCATGGTTCCTTACAGCGACGGCGAACCAGACCATCGCGACCAGGCGCTGAGCGACGACGAGCGCCGCGAATTCCTCACCGTCTGCTGCTCGCGAGCTCGCTCGCCGGGCCTGACCCTCGATCTCTGAACAAGAACAGCAATACCTCGCGCGACGCGAGGCCAGTCCTGAAAGGCCAACATGTCCAAGCTTCCCTCGCACGCCCGGATCGTCATCGTCGGCGGCGGCGCCATCGGCACCTCCATCGCCTATCACCTTGCCAAGATGGGCGAGAAGGACGTGCTGCTGGTCGAAAAGAACCAACTCACCGCCGGCTCGACCTGGCATGCCGCCGGCCTGATGGGCCAGCTGCGCAGCAAGGTGAACCTGACCCGCCTGATGCAATACAGCGCCGACCTTTGCGCCAAGATCGGCGCCGAGACCGGCCAGGATGTCGGCTGGAAGAACGTCGGTAGCCTGCGTCTCGCCGCCTCCGACGCACGCTGGGAGGAACTCAAGCGCGCGCACACCGCCGCCAAGAGCTACGGCTTCGACATGGAGCTGGTCGGTCCCGACGAGGTGAAGCGGCTGTTCCCGCTCGTCGACACCAAGGATCTGCGCGGCGCGACCTGGATCGCTTCCGACGGCCACGTCGACCCCTATTCGCTGACCCACGCCTACGCCAAGGGGGCGCGCACTGCCGGCGTGCGCATCGTCGAGGGCATCACCGTCACCGGCTTCGCCATCAAGGACCGCCGCATCACTGCGGTGAAGACCGCGGAGGGTGACGTCACCTGCGAAATCGTCGTCAATGCCGCGGGTCTGTGGGCGCGCCAGCTCGGCGAACTCGCCGGCATCGACCTGCCGATCACTGTCGTCGAGCACGAATATTTCGTCACCGAGAAGTCGCCGATGGTGCCGGACGACCTGCCGACGCTGCGCGACCCCGACGCCAATTTCTACGTCAAGCCGGAGCCGGGCGCGATGGCGATCGGCGGCTGGGAAAAGGAAACGCGCGCTGCCTACGGGCTCGGCAAGCTGCCGATGAGCTTTGGCCAGGAGCTGTTCCCCGACGACCTGGAGCGTATCTCCGAAGTGATCGAGGGTGCTGCCAACCGGATCCCGATCCTGAGCGAACTCGGCGTACGCGCCGTGGTCAACGGCCCGATCCCGATCTCGGCCGACGGCGAGCCGGTGATGGGCCTTGCCGGCGACTACGAGAATTTCTTCGTCGCCTGCGGCTTCACCTCTGGCATCGCGGCCTCCGGTGGCGCCGGCCGCGCCATGGCCAATTGGATCGTCGAAGGCGACCCGGGCATGGACCTGTGGGCCTTCGACCTGCGCCGCTTCGGCCACCCACATGGCGGCCTCGCCTATCTCAGGGACAGCGCCATCGAGGCCTATTCCAAATATTACGCCATCGCGTGGCCGGAGGAGGAACGCTCGGCCTGCCGGCCGCTGCGCCGCTCGCCGCTCTACCAGACCTTGACCGCCCAGGGCGCTATCAACGGCGTCAAGTTCGGCTGGGAGCGGCCGAACTATTTCCTGAAGCCGGGCGAAACCAAGCCGCCGCTCGAAACTTTCGAGCGCGCGCCCTATGCCGGGGTCATCGGCCGCGAGCACAAGATCGTGCGCGAGGGCGTGGCGCTGGTCGACCAGTCGTCCTTCTCCAAGTTCGAGGTGTCCGGCCTCGGCGCGCTCGCCTATCTGCAGTGGCTTGCGGCAGCCAATGTCGACAAGGGCGACAACGCAGTCATCTACACACAGCTGCTCAACAAGCGCGGCGGCATCGAGGCCGATCTCACCATCATGCGCCGTGGCGAACAGAGGTTCCATGTCGTCACCGGTTCTGCCTTCGGCACCCGCGACGGCGGCTGGATCCGCCGCCACATGCCACGCGACGGCTCGGTGTCGGTGCATGACGTGACCGGCACCTACGGGGTCATCAATCTCTGCGGCCCGCTGGCGCGCGAGGTGCTGGCCAAGGTCAGCGAGCACGACGTTTCCAACGAGGCCTTCCCCTACATGACTTGCCGCGAGATCCGCGTCGGCTGGGCGCCGGTCTTCGCCGCACGCGTCACCTATGTCGGCGAACTCGGCTGGGAGCTGCACGTGCCCACCGAATTTATCGCCTATGTCTACGAAGTGCTGCGCGAGGCGGGAGCCCCGTTCGGCATCGCCGATGTCGGCTACAAGGCGATCTCCAGCCTGCGCATGGAAAAGCGTTATCTCTACTGGGGCGCCGACATCACCCCCGACGACACGCCGCTCGAAGCCGGCCTCGGCTTTGCGGTCGCGATGAAGAAGGGCGATTTCCAGGGCCGCGACGCGCTTGCCGCCCAGAAGGAGGGTGGCGTTTCCCGCAAGCTCGCCTGTTTCAGGCTCGACGAGCCGCTGTCGGTCTATGGCGGCGAGGCGATGTCGGTGAACGGCCGCGTCGTCGGCATGACCACCAGCGGCGATTTCGGCCACACGGTCGGTTCGTCACTCGTGTTCGGCTATCTCAAGGGCGACGACATGGGCCTCAAGGAGATCGAGGTCGAGGCTTTCGGCCGACGCTCCCGCGCGACGGTGGTGGAACGCTGCGTCTACGATGCGGCGGGCGAGCGCGTCCGGCTTTGATGTGGTCGCAAGTTGCAGGTGCCACATATTGCAACATCTGCTTGCCAATGTGACGGCATTGCCGCCACATTGGCCCCATGTCCGACTCGCAGAACCACAAGGCGCTCGCGCCGCGCCGCCACGATGAAATCCTGAGGCGCCTGGCCGCTGACGGCTCGGTCGGCATCACCGAGCTTGCCGCCTTCTTCGACTTGTCGCGGGAGACCATCCGCCGCGACATGAAGTTCCTGGCCGAGCGCGGCCAGCTCGATCTTGTCCATGGCGGAGCTACGCTGTTTGAGGCGACCGAACCGGCATTGAACGAGCGCAGTCAGGAAAACGCGGCGGGCAAGGCGGCGATTGGCCGGGCAGCGGCGGCACTCGTCGAGGACGGCATGGTGGTGTTCCTCGATTCCGGCACCACCACCCTTGCCGTCGCCCATGCTCTATCAGGCAAGCAGAACCTGACTGTCTGCACCACCAGCCTGACGATCGCGCTGCACATGTGCCGCCAGCCCAATGTGCGCGTCCACATGCTGGGCGGCGAGATCGACCCGTCGGAGGAGGCAGCGGTCGGCATCGACGCTCTCGACGCCATCGGCCGCTTCCGCATCGACGTCGCCTTCCTCGGCGGCGGCGCGCTGTCGCCTGACGGCGAGATCACCGACTTCACCCGCAACGGTGCCGAGCAGCGCTCTCGCATGGCCGCCACGGCCGCCCGAGCCTATTTCGTGCTCGACAGCTCGAAGTTCGGCAAGTTGACGCCGCTGCGCATTCAGCGCTTCGAACTGGCCGCCGGCGTCATCGTCGACGCCCCTCCCGCGCCAGCCATGGTCGACTCCCTGGAACGTAAGGGACCGAAGGTGATCGTCGGGGTGTAACCGGACGGATCGGCGAGACGGCAAACGCTGCCGCCTCGCCTGCCTGTCAGCGATCAGGTCAGCTTCCGCCGCCGCTCCAATTCGGCGTCCGTCGGCGTTTCGAACTCGAACGATCCGGTGACGATGTCGCCGTCGCGGACGTATTTGTTGACCACAACGCCCGTGCCCGAAACCTTCGAAGACACCAGCTTCAGCGCGGACGGCATGGCGGCATCGCCGAACAGCCGCTTGCCCTTGCCCAGCACCAGCGGGAAGATCGAGATGTTGAGCTCGTCGACCAGGTCGTTGGCAAGCAGCGTCTTGAGGAAGTCGGTCGAGCCCTGGGTCAAAAGGTCGGGCCCATTTTCCGATTTCAGCTTGCGCACGGCGGCGACGGCGTCTGCGCCGAGCGAGTGGCTGTTCTGCCAACCGAGCTTCAGGTCCGGGTTGCGCGTCGCGACAAATTTGTTGATGCGGTCGAACAGCGGGCCGATGGGATCGTCGGCGTCGACATAGGGCCAGTGCGCGGCGAAGATGTCCCAGGTCTTGCGCCCGAGCAGGAGGTCGAATGGCCGGGCGAACATCTCACCCACAGCCTCGGTCATCGTCTCGTCGAAATAGGGCGCGCCCCAGCCGCCGTATTTGAAGCCACCGATCGGATCCTCCTCCGGTCCGCCCGGCGCCTGCATGACGCCGTCGAGGCTCATGAATGCACCCACCACGATCTTTCTCATGTCGTACTCCTTCATCGCCCCGAGGCTGCTCCACGTCTTGAAGACGTTCGACGGCGACCCGTTCCGACAGGGTGGCGAAAATTTCTGGCTGCCAGCATGTGCGATGTGACGCATGTGATTATTTGTTGCAACTAATGTTGCATTTTGTTGCGACGGCGATATGGTGACGACCATCACCCTTGGGAGGTCTCTTCATCATGGCGCAGGAATTCCCGACGCAGGCACGCGTCGTCATTGTCGGCGGCGGCATCATTGGCTGCTCGGTCGCCTATCACCTGACAAAACTCGGCTGGACCGATGTCGTTCTGCTCGAACAGGGCCAGCTCAGCGGTGGCACCACCTGGCACGCAGCCGGCCTCGTCGGCCAGTTGCGCGCGCATGCCAACATGACGAGCCTGATCAAATATTCGACCCAGCTCTACAGCGAGCTCGAGGCCGAGACCGGACTCGCCACCGGCTGGAAGAACTGCGGCTCGCTCTCGGTCGCCCGCAGCGCCGACCGTATGACGGTGTTGAAGCGCACCGCCGCTTCGGCGCGCGCGCAGGGCGTCGACATCGAGGTGATTTCGGCCAAGGAGGCGCAAGAGCTGTGGCCGGTCATGGCGATCGACGATCTCGTCGGCGCCGTCTGGCTGCCGGGCGACGGCAAGGCCAATCCTACGGATCTCACCCAGTCGCTCGCCAAGGGCGCGCGCAACCGCGGGGCGCGGGTCATCGAGCGCGTTCGCGTCACCGGCATCAAGACCAAGGACGGCCGGGCGACCGGAGTTTCCACCGACAAGGGCGACATCGCAGCCGAGATCGTGGTCAACTGTGCCGGCCAGTGGGCGCGCAAGGTCGGTGCGATGTGCGGCGTGACTGTTCCTCTGCATTCGGCCGAGCACATGTACATCGTGACAGGCAAGATGGAGGGCGTGCACCCCGACTTGCCTGTAATGCGCGACCCCGACGGCTACATCTATTTCAAGGAAGAGGTCGGTGGCCTGGTCATGGGCGGCTTCGAGCCCGAGGCCAAGCCATGGGGCATGAAGGGTATCCCCGACGATTTCGAATTCGCGCTTTTGCCCGACGACTGGGACCAGTTCGAGATCCTGATGCAGAACGCGCTGGTGCGCGTGCCGCAGCTGGAAACGACAGAGGTCAAGAAATTCTATAACGGGCCCGAGAGCTTCACTGCAGACAACAACTTCATCCTCGGTGAGGCACCCGAGCTCAAGAACTTCTTCGTCGGCGCCGGCTTCAATTCGATGGGCATCGCCAGTGCAGGCGGAGCCGGACGGGCGCTGGCCGAATGGATCGTCAACGGTGCTGCGACCATGGATCTGTGGCCAGTCGACATCAGGCGTTTTGCCGGCTTCAACAACAACCCGCGCTGGCTGCACGACCGCGTCAAGGAAACGCTCGGCCTGCATTATGCCATGCCTTGGCCGAACCGCGAGCTGGACACCGCCCGCCCCTTCCGGCGCTCGGCGCTGTATGACCGGCTCGCCGCCAAGGGCGCCTGCTTCGGCTCGAAGATAGGCTGGGAGCGCGCCAACTGGTTTGCCGCTGCGGGCGAGAAGCCGGAGACCGAATATTCCTTCGGCCGCCAGAACTGGCATGGCGCCGTGCAACGCGAGATGAAGGCGACCCGCGAGGCAGCCGGCATCTTCGACCAGACCTCGTTCGCCAAGGTCATGGTGCAGGGCCGCGATGCGGCCACCGTGCTCAACCGCATCTGCGCTGCCGACATCGACGTCGAGATCGGCCGCTCCATCTACACCGGCCTGCTCAACGAGCGCGGCGGCTACGAGAGCGATCTGACCGTCATGCGCCTCGGCCGCGACAAGTTCCTGATCGTCACCGGTTCGGCTCAGGCCGTGCACGACGCCGACTGGATCTCGAAGAACATCCCCGAGGATGCGCATGTGACGCTGACGGACGTCACCTCGTCCTATGCGGTGCTGGCGCTGATGGGGCCACGTTCGCGCGACATCCTGGCCAAGCTAACCTCGGCGGATCTCTCCAATGCCGGCTTCCCCTTCGCCACAATCCGCGAGATCGACATCGGCTATGCCACCGCCTATGCCAACCGCATGACCTATGTCGGCGAGCTTGGCTGGGAGCTGATCGTGCCGACCGAGTTCGCCGTCGGCGTCTACGAGGCGTTGCATGAGGCGGGTCGCGAGCACGGACTGGCCGACTGCGGCTACTACGCGCTCGAGGCGCTGCGCATCGAGAAGGGCTTCAGGGCGTGGAGCCGCGAACTCACCCCTGACATCAACCCCTACGAGGCCGGCCTCGCCTTCGCCGTGTCGATGGACAAGCCTGGCGGCTTCATCGGCAAGGAGGCGCTGGTCGCCGCCAAGGCCAAGGGCAAGCTCACCCGCCGCATCGTGCAGTTCACGCTCGACGATGCGGCCCCCATGCTCTGGGGCGGCGAGCTGATCCTGCGCAACGGCAAGCCGGTCGGCGAGGTGCGCTCGGCGTCATACGGACACACGCTTGGCCGCTCGGTGGCGCTTGGACTGCTCGACCATGCCGAGGGCGTCGACAAGGATTTCATCGAGAGTGGCCGCTTCGAGATCGACCTTGCCGGCGAACGCCACTCCGCGACCGCCCATCTCAAGGCGCCCTACGATCCGAAATCGGATCGGGTGAGGGCCGACAGCACGGAACTGAGCGAAGCAGCCTGATCATTCACCAGACCCCTCCCCCGACTGCCCCTCCCTCTACGGGAGGGGCTTTTCTTTGGCGTCAGGCTTCCGCCAGCTTCAGCATGGCGATGCCGCCAAGCACGGCAACGACACCGCCTAGCTTCAATGCCCCAAGCGTCTCGCCAAACAAAACAACGCCCATGACGACGGTGCCCGCAGCGCCGATCCCCGTCCAAACCGCATAGGCAGTGCCGACGGGCAGCGCTTCCAGAACCTTGCCGAGCAGGTAGACGAAAGCTGCAAGCAGCAGCACCGAGGCAATTGACCAGCCGAGGCGCGTGTAACCCTCCGCGTATTTTATCGACACGGCCCAGCCGACATCGAGAACACCGGCCACCACCAGCAGGCTCCAGGCAAGTCCCTGGTTCATGCTCAGGCCGCGACCTTCATGCCTTCGGCATGCATCGCCTCGCGCACTTTGGGCCGCGCGCCGACGCGATTCATGTAAGCACGCAGCTTGGGGAAGGCCGAGAGATCGACCTTGGCGTAGCCGGACCAGCCGACGATGGTGAAGAGATAGGCGTCGGCGACGGTGAAGGTGTTGCCCATGAGCCAGGGACCGCTGCCTTCCAAGTGCCGTTCGACATAGGCGAGACGCTCGGCGATCTTGGCGCGCGCCACCTCCTGCGCCGGGACGCCATATTCGGGGTGGAACAGCCACGGGCTGTACATCTTGTGAAGTTCGGTTGCGACGAAGTTGAGCCAGGACTGCAGCTGATAGCGTTCGCGCGTTGCTGCTTCCGGCGCGAGCTTCGAGGTCGGCCGCAGGTCGGCGAGGTACTGGACGATCGCCGCCCCCTCGGTCAGCAGCGAACCATCGTCGAGTTCCAGCGCCGGCACATAGCCGTTCGGGTTGACCTTGGTGAAGTCGAGCCCGGCGCCGGTGACGTGCGGCTGCTTGAAGATGTCGACGCGCTCGATGTCGAGCGCAATCCTTGCCTCGAGCGCGACGATGTGGGGCGAAAGCGAGCAGGTGCCGGTGGCGTAGTAGAGTTTCATGATCTGTCCTTTCGGGTTGTCGGCCGTGCGGCCGTTGCTTCCAGGGACAAAGCTAACTCTTGCGGCTCCGCAATGCTCGTTGGGTTATTGCCAATCATGCTTGCATGACTGCAAGTCTGGATCATGCTAGAAAGCTCGCATGGAAGATTGGAACGAACTCAGGCTTGTCTTGTCTGTAGCCCGCGCCGGCAGCCTGACTGCGGCGGCGGCTTTGCTCGGCATCGACCACTCGACGGTGTTTCGCCGACTCAACGCGTTCGAGCAACGGTTGGCGGTGCGCCTGTTCGAACGCCTGCCCGGTGGCGTCTACCAACTGACACCAGCCGGCGAGCGCATGGCGGCGGCGGCCGAGCGCATGGAGGATGAGGCGCTGGCGCTTGCCCGCGACATCGCCGGCGCCGACGGCCGGTTGTCCGGCCGGCTGCGAGTCACCTCGTCGGAAACGCTCGCCTATTCCAGGCTGACGAAGCATCTGGCCGAATTCCGCGCAGTCCACCCCGGTATCGTCGTCGAACTTGCCATCGAAAACCGCGTACTCAGCCTGTCACGCCGCGAGGCCGACGTAGCGCTGAGGCCGATCCGACCCAGGGAAGGCGATCTCTGGGGGCGCAAGCTGGCCGGCGTCGCCTGGACGTTCTTTGCTTCTCAAGCCTACCTCGATGCGCAAGGTGGCCCGATCGCTGGAGCCGGTGCGCTTGGCGCGCATTCCCTGGTCGGCTGGGAAGAGACTGCAGGCGGCATCATGGCCGCCGACTGGCTGGACCTCAATGTTCCGGCCGAGCGTTTTGTCTACCGCACCAACAGCCTGGTCAACCAGTCTGTGGCGGCCCGAGCCGGCATCGGCCTCGCGCTCCTGCCCTGCTATCTCGGCGATGTCGAGCCGGGACTGGTACGCGCGCTGGCCAAGCCGATCGAGGAACTCGCCGGCGAACTCTGGATCGTCACCCATTCCGATCTCAAGGCAACAGCCCGCGTTCGTGCGTTTTTCGATGTCGTTGGCGAGGGACTCGCCAGCGAGCGGGAGCTTTTCGAAGGCAGCCGGCGCTACTGAAAACGGTGGTCAGGTGCAGGAGGCGGCGCAAAGGTCGGGCTTGCCCCAAATGGCTTGCTCGTGGGCAATCGACCTCAATAATGGCCCCAGGCGGCGACCGAAATCTGTACGAGGCAAGCAGAGTCAACGATGTTTTACGCAATCTTGACGTATTACGCCGAGGGAGTCGTCCAATACTGGACCGAAAAATCTGGCCGATCTCGCTCTATTTCCCAGATTTCCCTGCAGTAGCGCGGGACGAAAATTAGCGGACTCTATTTGGCTCGACCAGCCTAGTCAGTTGCGGGCCGGGATGTTACCCCGGCCCGCGCGACTGCGGATATCAGGCGCTTGTCAGATACGGCATGACCTCGAGGACACCGCGATAGATCATCTCGCCGGCCACGTAGAGGATGATCACCAGGCCCACGTAAGCGATCCAGCGGTGCTTCTGGAGCAGGCTGGCGATGAAGCTTGCGGCGATACCCATAAGCGCGATCGACAGCACCAGGCCGAAAATCAAAACGTTCGGGTGGTCGCGCGCCGCGCCGGCTACGGCCAGCACGTTGTCGAGCGACATCGAAACGTCGGCGATGACGATCTGCCAGGCTGCCTGGGCGAAGGTCTTGCGCGGCGCGCCGCCGGCAACCTTGCCGTCTTTGTCGATGTCCTCGTCGGACAGCGCCTCGATGGCCTGCGTTTCCTCGGCATGGCTGTGGCGGAGTTCGCGCCACATCTTCCAGCACACCCAAAGCAGCAGCACGCCGCCGGCGAGCAGCAGACCGACGATCTGCAGGAGCTGGGTGGTGGCGGCGGCAAAGCCGATGCGAAGCACTGTCGCGGCGATGATGCCGATCAAGATTGCCTTGGCGCGCTGGTCCTTGGGAAGGCCCGCCGCGGCGAGACCGATAACGATGGCGTTGTCGCCGGCCAGCACCAGATCGATCATGATGACCTGGAGCAGCGCGGTAAGCGCCTCCGGAGTAATGAATTCTGTCATACGGCACCCTTGCTTTCAGCTTGGGCGGCATGGCTTGCACAAGGACGCGTCGCGCGGAATACGCGTGCTTCGCCAGGTGCTGCTAAGGAGTACGGAACGTCAAAGCCAGGCCGCCGGATTGGAATTCCAGTCCGACATCACAGCCTGGAAAGACTGTCAGAGGGGCCCGGTCTGGTTCGGGCTTGGTAGTCGACGATCACGATAATTTCAAGACGGAATCTGCTGCCCTTGACGGCATGTACCGGGCTGTCACGGTGCCCGCTCACTCGCGGTAGCGCAGTGCATCGACGAGCAAAGTGAAAGCTGGCGATGATTGCCGCCGGCTCGGGAAGTAGAGGTGGTATCCCGGAAAAGGTGGGCACCAGTCGCCCAGGACCCTGACTAGCCGTCCGTCGGCAAGCTGCTCCCTGACATTGTCCTCCGGCAGGCTTGCCAGCCCGAAGCCGGCGGTAGCAGCCTGCACAATAAGGTTCGGGTTGTTGAAAACAAGCTGGCCTTCGACGCGCACCTTGAGTTCCCTGCCGCCCTTCTCGAACTCCCAGGCATAGAGCCCGCCATAGGTTGGCAGGCGCAGGTTGATGCATTGGTGGCTGGTGAGGTCCTGCGGGCTCCTCGGCTGCGGACGCCCGACAAAATACGACGGAGCCCCAACGACGGCCATGCGCATTTCGGGCCCTATGCGCACAGCGATCATGTCCTTGGCCACCTGTTCACCAAGGCGGATGCCAGCGTCGTAGCGCTCGGCGACAATGTCCGTCAGGCCGGATTCGACGACAGTTTCGATGCTGACGTCGGGATATTCCGGTAGAAGCCGTGCAACGGCAGGCCATAGAATCGTCTTGGCCGCATGCTCTGAAGTGGTGATGCGGATATTGCCCGCCGGTTTGTCGCGGAGTTCGGTCAGAGCGGCCAACTCGGCTTCAATTTCATCGAACCTGGGTCCAACGGTCTTGAGAAGGCGTTCGCCTGCTTCGGTCGGCGAAACTTTGCGGGTGGTACGGGTCAGAAGTCGAATTCCGAGCCGCTCTTCCAGTGCCCGGACCGTGTGACTGAGAGCCGACTGGGAGACCCCGAGCTTGGCTGCTGCCTTGGTGAAGCTCCGTTCCTTTGCCACCGCAAGGAAGGCCAGGATGTCGTTGACATTTTCACGCGGCATTCATGAATCCATCTCATAGGTTCATGCCGATTATAGCACCTAATCACCAATGCCTGCAGGGTCTAAGTTTCCCCTTGACGCTCAATGAGCCTCAAGAGGATCGACCGATGGACATAAAGCGAAACGGGACGCTGCCCTCCACCAGGGGGCCTGCCGACTACTTCACGGGCACTGTGCGCATCGTTTCTCCATTTCAGGCGCATGACCCCGCCCGTGTCGGCGGCGCGACGGTCACCTTCGAGCCAGGCGCGCGCACCGCTTGGCACACGCATCCGCTGGGGCAAACGCTGATCGTTGTAGCCGGTTTCGGCTGGGTGCAATGCGATGGCGGCCCCGTCGAAGAGATACGGCCGGGTGACATCGTCCGGTTCGAACCAGGCGAAAAGCACTGGCATGGCGCAACGGCCACCACCGCCATGACCCACATTGCCATAGCGGAAGCGCTTGAGGGCAAGGTGGTCGATTGGTTGGAAAAGGTCAGCGACGAACAATACCGGGCCTGACAAAGGAGCAAATGATGCAGAAGCGCAAATTGGGTAACAGCGGACTGGAAGTGTCTGCGATCGGCCTTGGTTGCATGGGGCTGAGCTATGGCTATGGTCCGGCGACGGACACCAAGGAAGCGATCGCCTTGATACGCACCGCGTTCGAGCGTGGTGTCACCTTGTTTGACAGCGCAGAAGCCTACGGGCCGTACAAGAACGAAGAGCTTTTGGGCGAAGCTTTGGCGCCCATTCGCGACAAGGTCGTCATTGCAACCAAGTTCGGTTTCGACTTCGACCAAAAAGGCGGACAGAGCGGCATGAACAGCCGGCCAGAGCATATTCGGCAGGTCGCGGTTGCGGCGCTGAAACGCCTTAAGACCGACGTCATAGACCTGTTTTACCAGCATCGCGTCGATCCGAACGTTCCGATCGAAGACGTAGCCGGCACAGTCAAGGATCTGATCCGCGAAGGCAAGGTCAAGCATTTCGGCCTGTCCGAAGCCGGCGTGCAAACGATCCGGCGCGCACATGCGGTTCAGCCCGTCACAGCACTTCAGAGCGAATATTCTCTGTGGTGGCGCGAGCCGGAGCAGGAGATATTGCCGACGCTCGAGGAACTGGGCATCGGGTTTGTTCCCTTCAGCCCGTTGGGCAAGGGCTTCCTCACCGGTGCGATCAGTGAAACGACTACATTCGACAGCACGGACTTTCGCAACGTCGTTCCCAGATTCACGCCACAAGCCCGAAAGGCGAACCAGGGGCTGGTCGATCTGCTCGGCGAGATCGCCGCACGCAAGAAGCGCACATCGGCCCAGATCGCGCTGGCATGGCTGCTTGCCCAGAAACCGTGGATCGTCCCCATTCCAGGCACCACCAAGCTTCACCGGCTCGAAGAAAACGTCGGAGCGGCTACAGTTGAACTGACCCCGGACGATCTGCGCAGCATCAATGACGCTGTCTCAAAGATCACAGTGCAGGGCGACCGCTATCCTCCGCACCTGCAGGCGCGGGTTGGACGTTGAGCGCAGGCGATAACTCGGACAGCACAATGACACAAGGTATTGAAGGCAAGATCGTCGTCATAACCGGCGCCAGCAGCGGACTCGGAGAGGCGGCTGTTCGCCGCCTGGCGCGCGATGGGGCAAAGCTTATCCTGGGTGCGCGTCGCCTCGACCGGTTGCAGGCACTCGCAAAAGAGCTTTCGCTCGGGCAGGACGCCGTTGTTCAGACCGATGTCACACAGGCCGACCAGGTCAAGCGCCTGGTCGATCATGCGGTCGAAAAACATGGCCGCGTTGACGTCCTCATCAACAATGCCGGCCTGATGCCGCATTCGCCGCTCGAGCGCGGCAAGGTGGAAGACTGGGACCGGATGATCGATGTGAACATCAAGGGCGTGTTGTACGGTATCGCCGCAGCGTTGCCGCATATGAAGACACAAAAGAGCGGGCACATCATCAACGTGTCATCGGTCGCGGGGCACAAGGTTGGTCCGGGCGGTGCCGTCTATTCCGCAACCAAACACGCTGTCCGGGTGATCTCGGAAGGGCTGCGGCAGGAGGTCAAGCCATACAACATCCGCAGCACCATCATCTCGCCGGGAGTGGTTGCAACCGAGTTGCCTGACAGCGTCACCGAGCCTGATGTCGCCGAGGTGATCCGCGCGCTCTACGACAACATCGCTATCTCAGCCGACTCCTTTGCCAGCATGGTGGCGTTCGTCATGAGCCAGCCGGATGACGTCGACGTCAACGAGATTCTGTTCAGGCCAACGCGGCAGGAATATTGATCTTAAGGGAGAGGAGGCGATCGTGCCTCCCCTCACCCGGTCGCCATCGACTTCGCGATGTCGAGAAACACGCGCACAAGCTTGCCGCCGCTGCGTTCCTTGAGGCAGATCAGCGCCTCGTCCATAAGCATCTCTGGCGCAGCGATGGGGATCTGAACCAGCCGCGCATCCTGGCCGAATTCTGCGGCCGAAACGAAACCCACGCCGGCACCGGACGCCACTATCTCTCGCACCGCCTCGCGGCCTTCCGCCTCGATTGCCGGCCTGAATTCGAAACCTTCCTTGATGGCCAAGTCTTCCAGCTTGGCACGGGTCTTCGAACCGCGCTCGCGCATGACCAAGGGCAGCAACGACAACTCGTGCAGGGACAGCGACTTGGCGGAAGCCAGCGGATGGCCAGTCGAGACGAAGGCTACGATCGGGGTCGAGTTGAGCTTGACGATCTCGAAGTCGCGCCCGGTCGGGATCTCGCCGAGCACGCCGATGTCGGCCTCGTAGCTGTAGAGGCTGGAGATTACCGTCTCGGTGTTTCCGGCACGGACGGACACCTGGATGCCCGGATATTTCTGGCGGAACTGACCGAGAATGTGCAGCAGGTGGTGGGCGGCGTCGGCGACTATGCGCAGCGTGCCCGAGCGCAGGGCGCGCGATTCCGACAGGAGTTCCAGCGCCTGCTGCTCGGTGTCGAACATGCGCCGGGTGATTTCGAGCAACTGCTGGCCAGCAGCCGTTGGCGTCACTTGCTTCTTGTGACGATTGAACAAGAGTACGTCATACTCTTCCTCGAGCTTGCGCACCTGGTCGGATATCGCTGGCTGGGTGAGAAACAGCATTTCGGCTGCGCGCGAAAAGCCGCCGCATATCGCTACATAGTGGAAAGCCCTGAGCTGTACGTAACGCATGCCTACTCCCTGACGTTAGGGTAGGATAACAATAAACGCTGCCGATAGAAATATCGAAACTAACGATTTGATTTATGGCCAGCCGTGCCGAGGATAGAGCAGGCGGCGCCCTTGCGCGCCGCGCGTCGGGAGGCACGGCACCATGCATCTTCTTTATATCCTGCTGCAGCTGGCCGGCGCCATCATGCTTCTGCTCTGGGCCGTGCGCATGGTGCGCACCGGGGTCGAGCGAGCGCATGGCCCGCTGCTGCGCGAGGCCCTGCGCGGCGCGACGAAGGGCCGGGTGCGCGCGGCGGCGGCCGGCACCGTGCTCGCCGTCATGCTGCAGAGCGCGACCGCCGTTGCCGTGCTCGCGGCAGGCTTCGCGGCAACAGGCGTGATGACCGTCTCGGGCGGGCTCGCCGTCATGCTCGGCGCCGATGTCGGCTCGGCGCTGGTCGTGCAGGCACTGTCTTTTGATCTCAGCTGGCTGGTGCCGCTGCTGCTGTTTGCCGGTGCCACGATGTTTCTCAAGGTCGAGGCACGCATCGTCAAGCAGACCGGGCGCACGCTGCTGGGTATCGCCTTCATCCTCATCTCCCTGCGCATGGTGGGCGAAGCCACCGCACCGATGCGCCACAGCGCGCTCTTGCCGACGGCGATCGACTACCTGCGCGGCGACCCCGTCACCGCCTTTGGCGCGGCGGCACTGTTCACCTGGCTGATCCATTCCAGCGTCGCCTCGGTTTTGCTGTTCATGTCGATGGCGGCGCAAGGGGTGCTACCAGCAGAAGTGGCTCTGCCGATGATCCTCGGGGTCAATCTCGGCGCAGGTCTCGTCGCCGTCGGCCTGACGCGGGGCCAGGCGATCGAGGCGCGGCGTATTCCGGTCGGCAACTTGATATTTCGAGCAACCGCTGCCGTCGTGATCCTCATTGCGTTGCAGATGGTCGAGTTGCCGATGGCCTGGTTCGGCGAAAATGCGGCGCGGCAGGTGGTCAACATGCACCTTGCCTTCAACCTGTCGCTGCTGGCGCTTTGCCTGCCTTTCACCGCTCCGATGGAGCGGCTGGTGGCACTGATCCTGCCCGATGCGCCGGCCGGTGCTGAAAGCTTCGACCTGATGTCACGGCGCATGAGCGCGCTCGACCGCACGGTGATAAAGATGCCGAGCGTAGCGCTCGCCAGCGCCACCCGCGAGGTGCTGCGTATGGCCGAGGTTGTGGAGATCATGCTGCGCCCGGTGATGGAGCTTTTCGATTCCGGCGACCGGGCGCGCGTCGAGCAGGTGCGCAAGCTAGACGAGGAGGTCAACCGTGCCCACACCGACATCAAGCTCTACATCGCCGAGGTCAATCGTGGGACGATGACCCAGGACGAGGCGCGGCGCGGCATCGAGCTGACCGACCTTGCCATCAACCTCGAACATGCCGGCGACATCATCGCCAAGAACCTTCTGGTGCTGGCACAGGAGAAAAACGACAAGCGCCTAAGTTTCTCCAGGGAGGGCTGGAGTGAGCTGACAGCACTGCACGACCGGGTGCTGGCCAACATGCAGATTGCCATGAACGTGCTGGTCTCGGGCGACCTCGATGCGGCACGCCAGCTGGTGGTCGAGAAGGAGCGCATGCGCAAGCTGGAACGCGAAAGCCATGAGCGTCACCTCAAGCGCCTGCAATCGGGAACGCCGCAGAGCATCGAGACCAGCGACATCCATCTTGAGGCCGTGCGTGCGCTCAAGGAGTTCAATTCGCTGCTGGTGTCGGTCGCCTACCCGATCCTGACCCAAAGCGGCGACCTGCTCGAGAGCCGGCTGGCGAAGTCAGCATGACCCAACTACCGCTCAGAACGACTATAAACCCTGCTTATGTTTGAATACAAAATAACGATTTTACATATGGATTGCTGGTCAGCAATGTGAAGTCGAACAAGGCATCCGAAGACGGCGAGGAGAAAGAAATGCTGTCGGAACACAAGCTTGCGGCTCAGGCCCCCTTCCCTGCTCCAGCACTCGGCGAACCCTATTTGCTGACGCCCGGCCCGCTGACTACGTCCTATGCCGTCAAGCAGGCGATGCTGCGCGACTGGGGTTCGTGGGACGGCGACTTCCGGGCGATGACTGCCGAAATGCGCCAGCGCCTGCTCGCGATGCTGGGTGACGGAAGCAACGAGTTCGACTGCGTGCCGATGCAGGGCTCAGGCAGCTTCGCGGTGGAAGCCATGCTCGGCTCCTTCGTACCGCGCGACGGCAAGGCGCTGGTGCTGGTCAATGGCGCCTATGGCCAGCGCATCGTCCAGACGCTCGGCTATCTCGGCCGCGACCACGTCGCCATCGACAAGGGCGACTACATGCCGCCGCGCGGCGACGAGGTTGCCAGGGCCCTGGACGCCGACCCGGCCATCACCCACGTCATCCTGGTCCACTGCGAAACTAGCTCCGGCATCCTCAACCCGGTCGCCGAGATTTCCGAAGTCGTCTACGCCAAGGGCCGCAAGTTCCTGGTCGACTCGATGAGCGCGTTCGGCGCCATTCCGCTCAACGTCAGCGAGATCCGCTACGAGGCGATGGTGTCCTCAGCCAACAAGTGCATCGAGGGCGTGCCCGGCTTCGGCTTCATCATCGCCCGTAAGAGCGAGCTGGAAGCCGCCAAGGGCCGTAGCCATTCGCTCAGCCTCGACGTACACGCCCAGTGGGCGCACATGAACAAGACCGGCCAGTGGCGCTATACCCCGCCGACGCATGTGGTCGCCGCCTTCCTCGAAGCGCTGCGCCAGCATGAGGTAGAAGGTGGAGTCGAAGGCCGCGGCGCGCGCTACACGCGCAACCGCGACGTGATGGTGGCCGGCATGCGCGAGCTCGGCTTCGAGACGTTGCTCAAGGACCGCTGGCTGTCGCCGATCATCGTCACCTTCTTCTGCCCGGCGCATCCGGATTTCGCCTTCGACCGCTTCTACCAGCTGATGAAGGAAAAGGGCTTCATCATCTATCCGGGCAAGCTGACCGTCGTCGACAGCTTCCGTGTCGGCTGCATCGGGCGCATGGACGAACACGTCATGCGCAAGGTGGTCGAGGCGGCCGGCCAGTCGCTGCGTGAAATGGGCGTCGATACGGCGGCTCCCCCCGCCGCCGCAATCGCCGAGCGCGCCAAGCTCGCTGCCTGACAACAACAAGAACGATCTCCAAGGACACCACTATGAACAAGATGACCACGATCAACGTCAGCGCCAACGGCCGCAGCTACGAATGGCCGCGCGTGCCGGCGATTGCGATCTGCCTCGACGGCTGCGAGCCGGCCTATCTCGACGAGGCGATCAAGGCGGGCCTGATGCCGAACCTGGTGAAGGTTCGCGCCAAGGGCACCGAACGCACCGCCCACTCGGTCATCCCGAGCTTCACCAACCCCAACAATCTGTCGATCGCCACCGGCCGTCCGCCGGCGGTGCACGGCATCTGCGGCAACTATCTCTACGAACGCGAGACCGGCAAGGAAGTGATGATGAACGACCCGCGCTTCCTGCGCGCGCCGACCGTCTTCCAGGCCTTCTACGACGCCGGCGCGCGCGTGGCCGTGGTCACCGCCAAGGACAAGCTGCGGGCGCTTTTGGGCAGCGGCCTGAAGTTCGACGAAGGCCGCGCGATCTGCTTTTCGTCGGAGAAGTCGGATGTCTCGACCAAGGCCGAGCACGGCATCGACAATGCGTCGGCCTGGCTCGGCAAGCCGGTGCCTGAGGTCTATTCGGCCGAACTGTCGGAGTTCGTCTTCGCCGCCGGGGTCAAGCTCTTGAAGGAATTCAAGCCTGACGTGATGTACCTGACCACCACCGACTACGTGCAGCACAAATACGCACCCGGTGTGCCGCAGGCCAATGCCTTCTACGAGATGTTCGACAAGTATCTCGGCGAGCTCGACGCGCTTGGTGCGGCCATCGTCATCACCGCCGACCATGGAATGAAACCCAAGCACAAGGCCGATGGCTCACCCGACGTGGTCTACGTCCAGGACGTGCTCGATGAGTGGCTGGGCAAGGATGCGGCCCGCGTCATCCTGCCGATCACCGACCCTTACGTCGTCCATCACGGCGCGCTGGGTTCTTTCGCCACCGCCTATCTGCCAGAAGGTGCCGACCAGGCCGACATCATGAAGCGTCTTGCCGCCATCGATGGCATCGATGTCGTCATCGACAACGCCACCGCCTGCGAACGCTTCGAACTGCCGTCCGACCGCATCGGCGACATCGTTTTGGTGTCTTCGGAGAACAAGACGATCGGCACAAGCGCGCATCGCCACGACCTCGCCGCCCTCAACGAGCCGCTGCGCTCGCATGGCGGGCTGACCGAGCAGGCGGTGCCGTTCATCGTCAACCGCAAGCTTCCGACGCTGCCCAACGAGCCAACGTTGCGCAATTTCGATGCGTTCTATTATGCCGCCATGGCGGCAGCGCTGGCCTGAGGGAGGACCTGTCATGGTCAAGGCTGAAACGACGTTCAAGGTGCGCCACGAGCCGATGCGCATCGCCGGACGCAAGGTCGATGCCGATGGCGTCGTCAACGTCCACTATCCCTACACCGATGCCATCATCGGCACGGTGCCGGCGGGGCGTGCCGAGCACGCCCGCCAGGCCTTCGAGATCGCCGCCAACTACAAGCCCAAGCTGACGCGCTACGAGCGCCAGCAGATCCTGTTCCGCACCGCCGAAGCACTTGCGGCGCGCAAGGAGGAGATCTCCGATATCATCACGCTCGAGCTCGGCATCTCCAAGGCCGACTCCCTCTACGAGGTCGGCCGCGCCTATGACGTGTTCACGCTGTCGGCGCAGATGTGCATCCAGGACGACGGCCAGATCTTCTCCTGCGACCTCACTCCGCACGGAAAAGCGCGGAAAATCTTCACCACGCGCGAGCCGCTGAAGGCGATCTCGGCGATCACGCCGTTCAACCACCCGCTCAACATGGTCTCGCACAAGGTCGCCCCGGCGATTGCCACCAACAATTGCGTGGTGGTCAAGCCGACCGAACTGACCCCGATGACGGCGCTGATCCTCGCCGACATCCTCTACGAGGCCGGCCTGCCGCCGGAGATGCTGTCGGTGGTGACAGGCATGCCCGCCGACATCGGCGCCGAGATGATCACCAACGAAAACATCGAGCTGATCACCTTCACCGGCGGCGTGCCGGTCGGCAAGCTGATCGCGCGCACCGCCGGCTACAAGCGCCAGGTGCTGGAGCTCGGCGGCAACGACCCGCTGATCATCCTCAACGACCTTTCCGACGACGATCTCGCCAGGGCGGCCGACCTCGCGGTGGCGGGTGCCACCAAGAACTCGGGCCAGCGCTGCACCGCGGTCAAGCGCATCCTGTGCCAGGAAAGTGTTGCCGACCGCTTCGTGCCGATGGTGCTCGAGCGGGCAAAGAAGCTCAGGTTCGGCGATCCGATGGACTGGACGACCGACCTCGGCACCGTGGTGCACGAAAAGGCCGCAACGCTGTTCGAAAGCCGCGTCTACATGGCCGCAGAGCAGGGTGCGGAAGTGCTCTACGACCCCGGCCGCAAGGGCGCGCTGTTGCCGCCGATCGTCGTCGACCGCGTGCCGCACACCTCCGAGCTGGTCATGGAAGAGACCTTTGGGCCGATCATCCCGATCGTGCGCGCGCCCGACAATGACGACGAGCTGATCGCCCTGTCCAACTCCACCGCCTTCGGCCTGTCGTCGGGTGTGTGCACAAACGACTTCCGCCGCATGCAGAAATACATCGCAGGCCTGCAGGTCGGCACGGTGAATATCTGGGAAGTCCCCGGATACCGTATCGAGATGTCGCCATTTGGCGGGATCAAGGATTCCGGCAATGGCTACAAGGAAGGCGTCATCGAAGCGATGAAGAGCTTCACAAACGTCAAGACCTTCTCGCTGCCATGGTCTTGAGCTGGCAAATCGCATAAGCCTCGATGAGGGAGCGCATGCGCTCCCTCATTCGCGTCTGGAGGGGAAATGTTGTGGAATGCTCTGGCGCAAGTGCCGCGCCGAACGCTGGGTTCTCATTTCCTCCCCCGCATAGAAAATTGATCGCATGTCCGGATTTGCACTGACAATCGTGCTGGCGGCAGCGTTCCTGCACGCCAGCTGGAACGCCGTCGTCAAGGCGGCGAGCGACCGTGCCGTCGTGCTCGCCTCGGTCTCCGCCACCCATGCCACCGTCGGCCTGACGCTTGTCCTGCTGTCGACGCCGCCGGCGCCCGAAAGCTGGATCTATATCTTCCTTTCGACGGTCATCCACTTCGGCTACTACGTATTCCTGTTCCAATCCTACCGGTTGGGCGACCTGAGCCAGGTCTATCCGATCTCGCGCGGGCTCGCGCCGGCGCTCGTCGCCTTCGGCGCCTATGTGATGATCGGCGAAACCTTGCCGCCGCTCGGCTGGGCCGGCCTCGGCGCCATCACTTTCGGCATCGCCCTATTGGCCTTCCAGCGCAGCACCGCCCGTGCCGATCCGCGCACGGTCGCGGCGGCGGCATTCAACGGCGTGCTGATTGCCTCCTATTCGGTAGTCGACGGCATCGGCGTCAGACTGTCGGGCAGTCCTTTCGGCTACATGGGCTGGCTGTTTCTGCTTGAGCTGCCGGTGACGTTTTTCGTGCTGTACCGACGGCGCAACGCCTTCCACACCATCGACCGCAAGTCCTTGATGCTGGGTCTCATCGGTGGCCTCGGCGCCGTCACCGCCTACGGCCTGGTCATCTACGCCAAGACGATCGCGCCGCTGGGCGCGGTATCCGCCGTGCGGGAATCGAGCGTTATCATTGCCGCACTCATCGGACTGTTCATCTTCCATGAACGCCCGTGGCCAGTGCGCATCGTCTCGGCGGTCATAGTCGCCTGCGGAGTTATCGCGCTTGCCGCCTCGGGCTGAAATTTAGGGCTGTTTCTTGCCTTTTTCGGTTCGATTACGCTGCCGTTGCACAAGCATTCGGCAGTGGTGTCACATGCCTGTCGCAACCTTGTGCATTGCATAAGCTCAGCCTACCAGATCATAAAAAGAATAGATTTTACTTATTGACCCCCCGTTCCCAGTATCAGCCTTGGACGAGGCGCAATCGGGGGCAATCGCGGCAAGCGCATCCCTGTTCAGACCTCTCCCAATCAGAATGTGCCTAAGCGATTCAAATGGGAGCCAGATATCCATGAACCACAAGAAATCCTTCGCGCTCGCTGCCTTTGCCACGATATTGATCTCGTCGGCGGCCTGGGCGGAGACTGAGCTTACCGTCTACACGGCCATCGAGGCCGAAGACCTCAAGCGCTATGCCGAAACGTTCAATCAGGACCATCCCGACATCAAGCTCAACTTCATCCGCGACTCCACTGGCGTCGTCACCGCCAAGCTGTTCGCCGAGAAGGACAACCCGCAGGCCGACGTGATCTGGGGCCTGGCGGCGACGTCTCTACTGGTGCTCAAGGCAGAGGGTATGCTTGAGCCGTATGCGCCCAAGGGCGTCGAACTGCTGAAGCCCGAATATGTCGACAAGGATACACCTCCGGCATGGGTCGGCATGGACGGCTGGGCCGCTTCGATCTGCTACAACACCGTCGAGGGCCAGAAGCTCGGCCTGACGGCGCCAAAGAGCTGGAAAGACCTGACCAAGCCCGAATACAAGGGCCATGTCGTCATGCCGAACCCGGCGTCCTCGGGCACCGGCTATCTCGACGTGTCGAGCTGGATTCAGCTGTTCGGCGAAAAGGAAGGCTGGTCCTACATGGACGGCCTGCATGAAAACATCGCCGCCTACACTCACTCCGGCTCCAAGCCCTGCAAGATGGCAGCCGCCGGCGAAACGGTGATCGGCATCTCGTTCGAGTTCCGCGCCGCCAAGTCGAAGGCCGAGGGCGCGCCGATCGACATCATCATCCCCGAGGAAGGCATCGGCTGGGACATGGAAGCCTCGGCGATCGTTGCCGGCACGGCCAAGGAAGAAGCAGCCAAGACGCTGATCGACTGGTCGGTCTCCAAGAAGGCCAACGAGATGTACAATGTCGGCTGGGCCATCGTCGCCATGCCGGGCGTTGCCAAGCCGGTCCCGCACCTGCCCGCCAACATCGAAGAAAAGATGATCAAGAACGACTTCGAGTGGGCGGCCAACAACCGCAACGCCATTCTGGCCGAGTGGTCGAAGCGCTACGACTCCAAGTCCGAGCCGAAGAGCTGATTGCGGCTTTTTGCCTGTTGAACCGGGCGCCGCCGCCAGCGGCGTCCGATCTCTTGCCCCAAGCCGGATGATTACGATGAGACACGAAACCCTCGCCGGGCAGCCGCGAACTCCGACTGATGTGAGCGCCATGACCGCCGCCAGCCTGAACACGAAGCCAGCCTACCTCAAGATATCCAATGTCTGGAAAGCCTTCGGCGACTTCCACGCGCTGAAGGACATTTCACTCGATATCCGCGAGGGCGAGTTCGTCTGCTTCCTCGGTCCATCGGGCTGCGGCAAGACCACCTTGCTCCGCGCCGTCGCCGGCCTCGACCTGCAGACGCGCGGCACCATACACCAGGGCGGCAAGGACATATCCACCCTGCCCCCGTCGCAGCGCGACTATGGCATCGTCTTCCAGTCCTACGCGCTGTTTCCCAACCTGACCATCGCCAAGAACATCGCCTTTGGCCTCGAAAACACCAAGCGCCCGCGCGCCGAGATCGAAACGCGTGTCACCGAACTTCTCAAGCTCGTTGGCCTGCCCGACCAAGGCAACAAATATCCCGCCCAGCTCTCCGGCGGCCAGCAGCAGCGCATCGCGCTCGCCCGTGCTATCGCCATCTCGCCCGGCCTGCTTTTGCTCGACGAGCCGCTGTCGGCGCTCGACGCCAAGGTGCGAACGCATTTGCGCCACGAGATCAAGGAGCTGCAGCGCAAGCTCGGCGTAACCACCATCATGGTCACCCACGACCAGGAGGAGGCGCTGTCCATGGCCGACCGCATCGTAGTGATGAACCACGGCGTCATCGAGCAGATTGGCACGCCGACCGAGATCTACCGCCATCCAGCGACCCTGTTCGTCGCCGATTTCATCGGCGAGGCCAACAAATTCGAGGGCAACGCTCAGAAAGGCGCCGTGAGCTTCGGCTCGAAAACCTTCAAATGCGCTTCCCACGCGTTCGACGCCGGCGCGCCTGTCATTGCGGCCATCCGGCCGGAAGATGTTATCCCCCACGGGCCAGGCGCCCGTTCTCCGGGGGCACCCGATGTGGTGAAGCAACCCCAAAACCTGCTCGATGTGACCATAGGCGAAATGGAGTTCCTGGGTTCGTTCTGGCGCACCCGGCTGCGTGGCCCAGATCTCGGCGACGAGACGCTGATCGCCGATTTTTCCATCAACGCCGCTCGCCGCCTGACATTGGCCGAAGGTACCGCTCTTACGGTCGAGCTGCCGGAAGAACGGCTTCTGGTCTATCCGCGGGGACAATGACATGGCCATGGCAATCGACGCCGCCCTGCCCACAGGCCGCAAGCTGAAGCTTTCGCTCGATCGCGACGAAATCACCAAGCGTGGCCTGATGGTGGTCATCGCGCTTTATCTCGTCGTCGCGCTGGCAGCTCCGCTCTACGTCATGCTGTCCAAGTCGTTTTCGACCTACAGCTTCGACCTGGCGAAATTCGAATTCCAGGTCAGCGACAAGGACGGCAATTGGGGCGAGCCGATTACGGCTGACGCGCTCAACCAACAGCTTTCAGTGGTTCCGCCGGCAAAGCTCGGCACCAATTCCGACGGTCGCCTGCAAGCCACGGCGTTCTTTCCCGATTTCAGCTTTCGCAGCCCGGTGAAATACAAGATCCGTGGCACCAGCGACGACGCATCGTTCCTCGTGGGGCTGCAGTTGCACAGCGGCACCGAATGGCAGGAGTTCGGCTCCAACGAATTCCGGCGCGTCATGCTCAGGCCCTCGCGCGCCATCGGGCTTGAAAACTACACCACCTATTTCTCGACGCCGACGCTGTTTCGTTCGATCGAGAACTCGGTCTTCATCGCCATCATAAGCACCGTCGTCACGGTCGGCCTGGCCTTCGGCTTTGCCTACGCGCTCAATCGTTCGTGCATGCGCTTCAAGGATGCGTTCAAGCTGGTGGCCATGGTGCCGATCCTGGTGCCGTCGCTTTTGCCGGGCATCGCGCTGATCTACCTGTTCGGCAATCAGGGCCTGTTCAAGGATGTTCTGATGGGCGTGCCGATCTACGGACCGCTCGGCATCGTCGTCGGCTCGGTGTTCTTCGCCTTCCCGCATGCGATGATCATCATCTCGACGGCCCTCGCCATTTCCGACCAGCGCCACTACGAGGCGGCGGCCTCTCTGCGGGCCAGCAGCTGGCGCACCTTCTGGACGGTGACAATCCCTGGCGCACGCTACGGCCTTATCTCGGCGGCTTTCGTGGTCTTCACCCTCGTCATCACCGATTTCGGCCTGCCCAAGGTGATTGGCGGCCAATTCAACGTGCTTGCCGTCGATATCTACAAGCAGGTCATCGGCCAGCAGAATTTTGAGATGGGGGCTGTGGTCTCGGTCATCCTGCTGGTGCCTGCGATCGCCGCCTTCGTTGTCGACCGCATGGTGCAGAAAAAGCAGGTCGCGCTCTTGTCGGCGCGCTCGGTGCCCTACCAGCCCAAGCCCAACAGGCGTTTCGACGCGCTGTGCCTTGCTTGGTGCTCGCTGATTGCCATCTTCATTCTCGGCATCATGGCCACCAGCCAGTTCGCGGCACTCGTCAAGCTGTGGCCCTACGATCTCAGCGTGAGCCTCAAGCACTACGCCTTCGATCGCATGGATGGCGGCGGCTGGGGCTCATATTACAACTCGATTCGCCTCGCCGCTCTGACGGCGGTGTTTGGCACTATCATCGTCTTTGTCGGCGCCTACATGGTCGAAAAGACCGAAGGCTTCCGCTCCGGGCGCTCGGCATTCCAGTTTCTGGCCATGCTGCCCATGGCGGTTCCGGGCATGGTGCTTGGCCTCGCCTACATCTTCTTCTTCAACGACCCGACCAACCCGCTGCACGCCATCTATGGCACCATGACCATTCTGGTGGTCTGCACCATCACCCACTTCTACACGGTGGGACACCTGACGGCGCTGACGGCACTGAAGCAGATCGACCAGGAGTTCGAGCCGGTCGCTGCGTCGCTCAAGCAACCTTTTTACAAGCTGTTTGCGCGCGTTACCGTCCCTGTCTGCCTGCCGGCGATCCTCGAAATCTCGATCTACCTGTTCGTCAACGCCATGACGACGGTTTCGGCCGTGGTGTTCCTCTATTCGAAGGACACCGCATTGGCTTCTGTCGCCGTGCTCAACATGGACGACGCTGGTGACGTCGCGCCGGCCGCGGCGATGGCGATGATGATCTTTTATACCAATGCCGCAGCCCGACTGATCCACCTGTTCATTTCGAAGGTGCTGGTCGCGCGGACACAGGCGTGGCGGCTTAGGTAGGCTCCTTGACCCGATGGGGATGGGCTCTGGCGAAGGCATCGAGGCCTTCGCAGCGTTTGGCGATTTCAAGGACGCGCGGGAGACCCGAAAGATCGACATTCCAGCGCCGCGCATTGTAGACCTGCGGCGCCAGGCAAAAATCGGCCATGCCGGGCGTGTCGCCATGGCAGAACTTGCCGGTGGCGGGATGGTTGAGCAGCTTTTCAAAGGCGACCATGCCTTCGCCGATGAACTTCTGCATCCAGGCGTCGCGCGCTGCCTCGCTGTTGGTAGCAACCCGCATCAACTCGGCCACGACGCCGGTGTTGCAGACCGCGTGGATCTCCATGGCAATCGCATAAGACAACTGGCGTACGCGCTGGCGCCCGACAGGGTCGGACGGCAAGAAGCCGGCGGCCCGCGTCTCGTCGAGATATTCGATGATCGCCAGCGACTGTGTGAAGGCGTGGCCGTCGATGTCCAGCACCGGCACCAGACCTTGCGGATTGCGCGCAAGATGGTCCGGTGACTTCTGGCCCTTGGCCAGCAGGTCGACCGAGATGGACCGAAACTCCAGCCCTAGCATGTTGAGCGCGATGCGCACCCGGTAGCTCGCGGACGAGCGCCAATAGTCGAACAAGACAACGTCGCTCATCGCGCTCAGGCTTTCTCGTACTTGATCACGATCTGTTCGATGGCGCCGAAGATCGAGTGGCCTGACTTGTCGTGCATCTCGATGCGGACCTGATCGCCGAACTTCAGGAACGACGTCTTGGCTGCTCCCGTGTCGATGGTTTCGATGGTGCGGATTTCGGCGATGCAGGAATAGCCCGCCCCACGTTCGCTGACCGGCTTGCCGGCACCGCCATCAAGCTTGTTGGACACCGTACCCGAACCGATGATTGAACCCGCGACCAGCGGCCGGGTCTTGGCGGCATGTGCCACGAGCTGTCCGAAATCGAAGGTCATGTCTGTGCCAGCATCGGCGCGGCCGAACGGCTTGCCGTTGAGCGAGACCAGCAGCGGCAAGTGCAGCTTGCCGCCATGCCAGGCCCCGCCCAGTTCATCAGGCGACACCGCCACCGGCGAGAAAGCCGTCGAGGGCTTCGACTGGAAGAAACCAAAACCCTTGGCCAGCTCGGCCGGGATCAGCCCGCGCAACGACACGTCGTTGACCAGCATGACGAGGCGGATGGCGTCGCGCGCTTCCTCGACCGAAGCACCCATCGCCACGTCATCAACGATAACGGCGATCTCGCCCTCGAGATCAATGCCCCAGGCCTCGTCGGCCATCGCGATCGGATCGCGCGGTCCAAGAAACGAATCCGAGCCGCCCTGATACATCAGCGGGTCGGTCCAGAAGCTCGCGGGCATCTCGGCGCCACGCGCCTTTCTGACCAGCTCGACATGGTTCACATAGGCCGAGCCATCGGCCCACTGATAGGCGCGCGGCAAGGGCGAAGCCGCGTCATGTTCGTGGAAACGCATCGTCGGCTGGCTGCCGGTCTCGATGCCTTCGGCGACATTGGCGAGGCGCGGTCCGACATGAGCCCAGTCGTCGAGCGCTGCCTGCAATGTGCGGGCGATATGGCCGACCTCCGAACAGCGGGTGAGGTCCTTCGAAACGACGACAAGGCGGCCGTCGCGGGTGGAGTCTTTCAACGTCGCGAGTTTCATGATGTTCCCGTCTTCACTTGATGCCCGGCGTTCCGTCGAACTTACGCTCGAGGCCATCCCAGCAATCGATGTAGTTGTCCTGCAGCGTCTCGAGTTCAGCTGCGAATTTAGTCAGCTGCTGGGGAAAGCGCGTCTCGAACATGAAGGCCATGGTGTGGTCGAGCTTGACCGGCTTGAGCTCGCCGTTCGACGCCTTTTCGAAGCCCATGGCATCTGGCCCGTGCGGCAGCATCATGTTGTGCAGGCTCATGCCGCCGGGCACGAAGCCCTCTTCCTTGGCGTCGTATTGGCCGTAGATCAGGCCCATGAACTCACTCATGATGTTGCGGTGATACCAGGGTGGGCGGAAGCTGTGCTCTGCCACCAGCCAGCGCGGCGGGAAGATGACGAAGTCGATATTGGCCGTACCCGCCTCTTCCGTCGGCGCCGTCAGCACCGTGAAGATCGACGGGTCGGGATGGTCGAACAGGATCGCGCCAACCGGCGAAAACGTCCTGAGATCGTATTTGAACGGCGCGTAGTTGCCGTGCCATGCCACGACATCGAGCGGGGAATGGCCGATCTCGGTGACATGGAATTTGCCGCACCACTTGACCAGCACGCGACAAGGCGTTTCCTTGTCTTCATATGCGGCGGTCGGCGTCTTGAAATCGCGCGGGTTGGCCAGGCAGTTTGCGCCGATCGGGCCCCGGTCGGGAAGCGTGAACTTCGCGCCATAGTTTTCGCAGACATAGCCGCGCTGCATCTCGCCGTCGCCGAGGCGTGAGACCTTGAACATCATGCCGCGCGGGATCAGGCATATTTCCGATGGCTCGACATCGATGATGCCCATCTCGGTGAAGATACGGATCGAACCAACCTCCGGCACGATCAGCAGCTCGCCGTCGGCATTGAAGAAGTAGTCGTCCACCATGTCGTCGTTGAAGGCATAGACATGCGCCGCCATGCCGACCTGCGTCATCGCATCGCCCGCCGTCGTCATGGTTCGGATGCCCTGGACGAAATTGAGCTTTTCCTTCGGCTGCGGCAGAGGTCCCCAGCGCAATTGGCCGAGCGCGAGCGAATGATCGTCGTGGCAAGGCGCTGTCTTCCAGTGCGGGTAGCTTGCAGCTGAAAAGCGCTTGGTGTGACGCACGCTCGGACGGATGCGGTAGAGCCAGGAGCGTTCATTGGTGCCGCGCGGCGCGGTAAACGGCGACCCTGACAGCTGCTCGGCATAAAGCCCGTAATTGCATTTCTGCGGGCTGTTTTGGCCCTGCGGCAGAGCGCCCGGAAGCGCCTCGGTCTCGAAGTCGTTGCCGAAGCCGGGCATGTACTTCACGTCTGTGACAGCGGTCACCTGCTTTTCGGTCTTGTCCAGCATGGCTTGCACCTCCCGTCAGGACATGAGATCGTCGAATTGGTTGCAATTGTAACCGTCGATTTTGTAACTATCAAAGGCTGTTCGATGCCGGCGCCCTTCGATCTCGAGAGTTTTTTGCCCTACCGGCTGAACCGTGCGGCCGAGTTGATCAGCCTGAGTTTCGCACGCGAATACAAGCAGCGCTACCAGATCACGCGGCCTGAATGGCGCACGCTGGCGGCCCTTGGCAGCGTCGGTCGCATGACCGCCACTCAGGTTGGGGTGCATTCGAACATGCATAAGACCAAGGTCAGCCGTGCGGTTCATGCGCTGGAACAACGCCGCTGGCTGAAGCGGGCAGAAGATGATGCCGACCGGCGGATCGAGCATCTGGAGTTGAGCGTACTCGGCCAGAAAGCCTATCGCGAGATTGCAGCGCTAGCCCGCGCCTATCAGGAGAGCCTGGAACAAACGCTTGGCCAAGGCGCAATCGGCCGCATCGAGGCGGGCCTGGCGGATGTTGAACAAGCGCTGCTGGCCGGGGCCCGCAAGGGCCACTGATATCAGCCAATCGGCAATGCGCCGAACTGCTTGAGCGTGGTCAACACGATCGATGTCTTGACGTGCTGGACTGCGTCATGCGGCAGAAGCACCTCATTGACGAAGCGCGACAGGTCCGACAGACCGCGCACCACGACCTTGAGGTGGTAATCCATCTCGCCGGTCAATGAATAGGCCTCGAGCACCTCCGGCAAATCGTTGACCAGCCGGGCGAAACGCTGGGCGTTGTCGCGGTTGTGGGTGGCGAGCGTAACAGAGATCACGACGAGCAGGTCGAGCCCCAGCTTCTCACGGTCGAGCATGGCCTGATAGCCGCGAATGTAGCCCTCTGCCTCCAGCCTGGCGCGGCGGCGCGAGCACTGCGAGGCCGACAGCGCGATCTTATCCGACAACTCGTTATTGGTTAGCCGGCCGTCGATCTGCAGCTCGCGCAGGATCTTGAGGTCGAACTGGTCAAGACTGCCATCCATGCATGATTCTCCAGATCGATGCGTGTTTCATGCATAGATCGGCCCATATGACATCAGAATGCAAGCACATTGCATCGAATGAGGAGCACAATATGCGTCACCGAATTTTGAGGAGGAATTTTCATGGGTCCGTTTCCGCACGATGCGCCGCCGGCCAGGATCAGCGCCGACAATCCCGCAGGCACCGACGGCTTCGAATTCGTTGAATTCGCCCATCCCGAACCGGAGAAGCTCGAAGAGCTTTTCGCCCGCATGGGTTATGCGCCGGTCGCGCGCCATAAGACCAAGAACATCACCGTCTGGCGCCAGGGCGATATCAACTATCTGATCAATGCCGAGCCGGGCAGCCATGCCATGCGTTTCGTCGGCGAGCACGGCCCCTGTGCCGCGTCGATGGCGTGGCGGGTAGTCGACGCCAGGCATGCCTTCGATCATGCGGTATCAAAGGGTGCCACCCCCTACACCGGCAACGACAAGGCACTCGATGTGCCGGCCATTGTCGGCATCGGCGGGTCGCTGCTTTACTTCGTCGACAAATATGGCGCCAAGGGTTCGACCTATGCGGCTGAATTCGATTGGCTCGGCGAAGCCGATCCAAAGCCTGCGGGTGTCGGTTTCTATTTCCTCGATCACCTCACCCACAATGTCTATCGCGGCAACATGGACAAGTGGTGGGACTTCTACCGCGAATTGTTCGGTTTCAAGCAGATCCATTTCTTCAATATCGACGGGCGCATCACTGGCCTCGTCAGCCGCGCGATCACCTCGCCTTGCGGCAAGATCCGCATCCCGCTGAACGAGTCCAAGGACGATACCAGCCAGATCGAGGAATATCTGCGGAAATACAAGGGCGAAGGCATCCAGCACATCGCCGTTGGCACCGACGATATCTACAATTCGACCGACAGGATCGCCGAGAAGGGCCTGAAGTTCATGCCCGGTCCGCCCGACACTTATTACGAGCTGTCGCACACCCGCGTGCATGGGCATGACGAGCCGATCGAACGGATGAAGAAGTACGGCATCCTGATCGACGGCGAAGGCGTCGTAGACGGCGGCATGACCAAGATCCTGCTGCAGATATTCTCCAAGACCGTGATCGGGCCGATCTTCTTCGAGTTCATCCAGCGCAAGGGCGATGAAGGCTTTGGCGAGGGCAATTTCCGCGCGCTGTTCGAGTCGATCGAAGAAGACCAGATCCGGCGCGGCGCAATCACAAGCAACGCGGCGGCCTGAGCGTCATGGCCCGGCTTCGACGAGGGCCGGGCCTCAGGTAGCGCGCTGCGCAGTTGCAGCCTGCATACGCGCCCGGCGGTAAGCATCCGGGATCGACAGCGCCCAAACGAACAGGCCGCCGGCATGGCGGCCGATGAAGCTCTGGTCGGGCGTGGTCGTGGCGTAGGTGATCACCGAAAAAAGCACCACGAAGAATGCAAAGGCGAGCCCACGCGTGGCATCGCGCGCGGCGACGTGCCCTGCCCCCGGCAGCACGATCGCCAGCGCCAGCACGATGTAGGGGTTGATCGGCTTGCTCATCAGGAACCTCAGGCGGCTTCGTAGGTGGGAATTGCAGCTGCCGGTTTGGCAAACGCTTCGCCAAGCGCCTTTGCCTCGGCGATGGCCAGGCTCACAAGGTCAGGCGAAATCGCCGTCACCGGAAAACGGATCTGGCGCAGCAAGAGATGCGCGCCCGGCTCGCCTTGAGCGGCCTGGCGGATGATGCGTGTGCCGCGCGGCGTGACGACAGCTTCCTTGACTTGCGGATCGGCAAACAGGTTGCGGAAAAGGGCGGAGATCCGTTCGACCTGCCAATGCGTGGCCGTGCCGTCGCCGCGCATCAGAAGCGAGGCATCGGTCTGCGGTTGGGACATCCATTCAGGCATGTCGTGGACCAGCGAGTAGTATTCGGCGCCGGTCGGACGTGCTAGCGCGCCGATCGTCGGCCGCTGACATTCGCCAGCTTCGCTGAGCGTTACCCTGAGCCAAAGTTGCGGCAGCCGACGAAAAACCATGGTGTCGACGATGAGCTCGACCTTGGCCTGACGGCCATCATCAAGGCGGCCGACAAGTGTCGGGAAATGATCGGGACCGAAGGTGATATGGGCGCTGTCAAAAAGCCTTGCGGCGTCATCGAGCAGGCCGTGACGCTGCGCCAGCGCCAAGCGGTGCTCGCTCACCGCACGGGTGCCCATCCAGCCGCAGCAGATGGCGGCAAAGACTGAAAGGGCGATGGTGGTGATCATGGGCGGCGCCTTGTTGGATGAGAGGCGGCGCGAGTTTGCGCCGCCTCTCCTTGACGTGGTCAGTAGCCGACTGGCTTTGGCCAGGGCATCGTGAACTGGTCGCCACGGCGCACGAACTGATAGCGCCGGTAATGGAACCAGAGCGATGCCACGATGTAGAAGCACATCATCGCGCTGAGCTGCGTGCCGTAGCCGAGGAACACGGCAAAATAGGCGGTCGAGCACAGGATCAGCAGGACGATCGTCGGCAGCGGGTGGAACGGATGCACATAGCCGCGCTTGATCGTGTCGAGCGGCCACTTATTGCGGAACATGACCATGTTGAAGGTCATGAAGGTGTAGCCGAGCAGGCCCGACAGGATCGAGAAGGTCACGACCTGATCGAGCGGTGCACCGAGCGCGAAGATGAGTGCGATCGGCACCAGAAAGACGATGGCGCGGTAGGGCGTGCGGTAGACCGGATGCACGGCACCGAACCAGCTCGGCAGATAGCGGTCGCGGCCCATAGAGAACCAGGCGCGCGAGGCGTCGTTGATGCAGCCATTGGCCGAGGCCAGCGTTGCAAAGGTCGTGCCGACGAACAGCAGGATCATCAGCGAGGTGCTGCCGGTGACGCGAGCGGCATCGAACAGCGGCGTGCCGGCCTGGCCAAGATATTCCCACGGGATGAGGCCCGAGCAGACATACCATGTCATGGTCGCGGCGATCAGCAGCGTCATGATGCCGGCCATGGTGCCGTAGGGCAGCGACCGCGCCGGCGACCGCACTTCCTCGGCCGCCTGGCAGGTGCCTTCGATGCCGAGGTAGTACCACAGGCCGAAGTGAAGGGCCGCAACGATGCCCACCCAACCGTAAGGCAACGGATCGGCCGTAACCGCCGAGAAGTCGAGCGGCACATTGGAAGCACCCAACTGCACCGAGACAAACAGCGTGATGATCGCCACGAAAGCGACCGCGGTGATGACCAGATTGAAGGTCAGCGTCGCAAGCACGCCGCGATAGTTCAGCCACGCCAGGAACATGATGGCGAGGATGATGAAGGGTTGCTGGTTGAGCCCCGAATGGCCCTGCATACCAGCCACGGTATCGAGCAGGAATCCGACGGTGATCGCGTTGGCCGCCTCCAGCATGGTATAGGCCATGACCAGGAACAGGCCGACATTGAAAGCCATGAGTGGGCCGACGATGTGCTTGGCCTGGGCGTACTGGCCGCCGGCCGCCGCAACCGTCGATGTCACTTCGGAGTCGATCATGGCGACGCAGGTATAGAGCAGGCCAGCGACCCAGCAGGCGATGAGGCCGGCAATCATGCCGCCTTTGCCGACTGAGAAGTTCCAGCCCATGTATTCGCCGACCAGAACGATGCCGACGCCGAGCGCCCAGATATGGGCAGGACCAAGCACGCGCAGCAGCTGAAGCCGTTCAGGCTCCGCCACCGTTGATGTAACATTTGCCATCGTCGTCCCCTCAGATCTCGTGGCGTTCTGCGGTCGCCTCGATCTCGCCTTCGCGAGAGGAGATCAGCAGTTCGTTGTCGTAAGTCGTGTCGATGCGGACGACGTCGATGAGCATCAGCACGCCAAACATGGCCGAGAGTGCCCAGGCCACATATTCAAGGATGTTCCAGGTATCCATTGTGGCCTCTCCTAGTGCTTCTTGTTGCCGAAGCGTTCTTCGATGACTTCGCGGTATTCTTTGTCGGAAAGCCGCACGACCATCACGAAGTAGCCGATGACCAGCACGGCCATGACGACGAGCGCGACCCAGCTGAAGCTGTAGTCGAACCGTGCGGTGATGATGTCATTGGCGGCAGCCGGATCGGTGATGCCCAGGGCGGCCCATTGCTGCTGCTCGACGGCGTTCTGGCCAAGCGCCTCCCAGGTCGGATTGGCGATCGGGTTGGGCACTTTCACGGCGCCCGCCAGCCCCAGATAGAGCGGGATATAGAGCGCGCCGATGGTCAGAACGAGCAAAGTCACGACGTCGAAAATCTGGCCGGCCAGGCTCTGTTTCGGAGGTTTGTAAGCCATTGTCCGCTCCTCAGCCGCGACGCCGGCGCATCTCGTCGAGATGCTTGATGTCGAGGCCATAGATGAAGTGTTTGTCTTCGACGTAGTGGCGCAGCATGGCAACGATGGCCGCCGTGTTGAACGTCAGAACGAGGCCGCAGGCGATCGAAAGGATGACTCGGATAGCCGGGATCGAGATGTAGGACCAGATACTGAAGAGCGCGAACAACATGGTGCACCAGAGCACCGCCACGAAAACCACGAGGCCCGCTCGATCGCGAGCATGCATCCGATCAATGCGCTGATCGAGAGTCGCAGCCTCGCGCTGCTGACTTAAAGTCGCTTCCATATTTCCTCCTCCATCAGGCCGTTTTCGGCTTCGTAATGGTTTGCCTCTGCGGGAAATTAATTTCCCTTGAGGAATGTCCGGCAAAGTTAATTTCCTGTCAAGTGACGACCGCGCGCAACTGTCGCACCGCGACTTTCGGTCGAGGCGCAATAGCATTGAAACGATTGGCTTTTGTCACCTTCGACAGGCTGTCGGAAATTTTACGCGAGAGGTCGGAATCAGGCGAGAATTGGTCGATGGCAGTACCGCGCTCCGGCGGTGATGATCCAAGACGGTACTACTGGCAGCGCATAGCGGGTGTTAGCCCGGACAAGAAGTCGTCCAACCCTAACCAGCGAATGCGAGCCCATGCCTCACCAGAATGCTGCTCTTGCCACGCCCAAGCTTCCCTCTCCCGGCCTCGCCTTCGGCGATGTTTCAATCGAACTTTCACCGCAGCAGGCACTGAAATTCGAGCCAGACAGAAACGTTTTTCCACTTGGCAGCAGAGTCTTCCTGACACATCTGTCGAGCGCCGCCCTGCCGGTCCAGGTCGAAGCCTCGGCGCGTCTCAAGACCATGGGCTACAGTCCGGTGCCGCACCTGGCGGCACGCAACTTCGTGTCCGTCGCCGAATTCGTTCAGCACCTCGAAGCCCATGGCCGCAATTGCATTTCTCAGGCGCTGTTTCTGGGCGGTAATCCGCTGATCTCGTCGGGCCCACTGACCGAGGCGGCCATGCTTCTGGCGCACCCCGCAGTCGCCCAAAGTTCGCTACGCACGGCCTTCATCGGCGGTTATCCCGAGGGACATTCGGCGATCGGCGAGCAAGCGCTTGGCGATGCACTGAAGCGCAAGCTTGCACGCTGCGCCGAGCTTGGCCTCGAGCCGAACATCGTGTCGCAATTCGCCTTCGACGGCGAAGTCATGGCCGGTTGGGCGCGGCGCCTTCAGGCCGATTACCCTGGACTCGCCGTCCGTATCGGACTTGCCGGGGTGACGTCGCTGCCCCAATTGATCAAGTTCGCGGCGATGTGTGGCGTAGGCCCTTCGCTTGCTGCACTCAAGCGTTCGGGAACCGGGCTATTCAACGTGCTCTCCGACCGCGATCCGGCGGATCTCGTCGAAACCATAGAAGCGGCCTACTCCGAGCCGGCCGGACCGCTGGATATCCACTTCTTCCCATTCGGTGGCTGGCAGAAAACCTCCGACTGGCTTGCCGCCTATCGCGGCAGGTAAGTTTGCAAGACGGTCGTGCGCAGCGGTGGCGGCGCTTGACCGTCACCCAGCTTGACGAGAAGCATAGACAGAATAAAAGCGCCCGGCGGAATGACTGCCGGGCGCTTCCGTTTTGGACCTTTGGCCTAAGAAATCGCCCTAGCGCCAGTTCCAGGCGAGCGCTGGCGCTTCGCGGAAGGCGAAACGGTCGATATGTTCCTGGAACGCGCCCTTGGCCGCGTTTAGCGCGGCATCGTCGGCGGCGGTGATACGGGCAACCAGCGCATCGGCCCTGGACTCGACGATGTAGGTGGTCCCTCCAAAGGTCATCGAGGTCCATTGCGGGCCGGCCGCGATATCGGGATTGCGGTGGCTCCAATGCTTCAACAGCTGCGCTGCATATTTCGCCGCATTGGGCGTGGTCAAGGTAACGTTGGCTTCAGGCATGTGTCGCCTCCTCTGGCGCTCCAACAAGAAAATCTTGCTAGTCTTGCAGGACGACGGTCGTCTTGCCGTTGAGGAAGACGCGCTGCTCGACATGATAACGAATGGCGCGCGCCAACACCCAGCGCTCGATGTCCCGGCCCTTGCGCACGAGTTCATCGGCGGTGTCGATATGGCTGATGCGCTCGACGCCCTGCTCGATGATCGGCCCTTCGTCGAGGTCGCCAGTAACGTAGTGAGCCGTCGCGCCGATCAATTTGACCCCGCGCTGATGCGCCTGATGATAGGGCTTGGCACCCTTGAAGCCAGGCAGGAACGAATGATGGATGTTGATGCAACGGCCCGACAGCCTTGCCGACATCTCGTCGGAAAACACCTGCATGTAGCGAGCCAGAACGACAAGGTCGGTCGCAGTTTCGTCGATGAGGCGCTGCAGTACCAGCTCCTGCGCCTGCTTGGTGGCGGCGCTGATCGGCAGATGATGGAACGGAATGGCGCCAAAGTCGATATGCCCGAAAGTCTCGGCTGGATGATTGGAAACGATCGCGGCGATCTCGACAGGGAGTTCGCCGGTGCGCCAGCGGTAAAGCAAGTCGACCAGGCAATGGTCGAATTTCGACACCAAAAGCATGATGCGATGCTTGTGCCCGCGATCCCGTACGGACCATTCCATTCCAAAACGTCCGCCGACCTCGGCCAGGCGTGAGTTCAGATGAGCAAGCTTGGCCGCGTCGTCGTCGAAGCTGAACACGATGCGCATGAAAAAGCGATCGGTCCGTTCGTCGCCATATTGATGCGCCTCGGTGATGTCGCCTTGTTCCTCGCACAGTATAGCGGTGATGGCGGCGACGATGCCACGCCGGTTGGGGCTCGACAGAGCCAAAACGAAAGAAGGCCTGTGGTCCGCTGATGCCAACGGCTCGGCGCTACCGGCCCCGATCGGATTTTCAATGACAATGTTCATACTTGCGAGGTCCTGTTCGCGGCCACTGAATGAAATTAGCGGGGATCGACGTCGACCCTGACGTCGAGCGCGTTGACGTCGGTCGGGTAGAAACCGGCCGCGCGTTTGTAGTCGTCGGCTATCTTCTGCAGCTCTTCGGCGGCAATGACGTCATGGATGTGCTTGAAGCCATCGGGCGTGCGCTCCTCGGCCATCACCATCACCCACTCGGGGCCCATTTTGTTGCGGTTGAGCGCCACCAGCGAATAGACCTCTTCGAGGCGCAGCTTTTCGTAGAGCGATAGTGCCCTCACCGGGTCGGCTTCGGTGACGAAGGAGATGGCGAGCGCGCGGACGTCGACGATTGCCTGCGACGCGCCGCTGGAGCCCGCCGGATGCATGGCATGCGCCGCATCGCCGATCATCGTCACGCGGCCGAAGGTCCATTGCGGAATAGGGTCGCGATCGACCTTGGGAAAGATGTAGATCTGCTTTGCCTCGCGGATGATGCCTGGAACGTCGCACCAGTCGTAGGCCCAGTTGTCGAAGCGTGGCGCAACCTCATCGGCGGCGCAGGCGCGGTTCCATTCCTCGCGCGGCATCGGCTTGTCGGGATCTACAGTGTCCTCGGCAACGAAGTTGATCTCGGCCTTGCCCCTGGCAAGCGCTTCGCCGCTCATCGGGTAGAACACGACCTTCTGCGCTCGATGGCCCGCCATGAACATGGTGCGGCCGTCGAGGAAGCTTTCGGCATCGGTGACGCCGCGCCACATGATCTGACCGGCGAAGCGTGGCTGCGCCTCCTCGGGGTAGTAGAAGCGGCGCACCGCCGAATGGATGCCGTCGGCGCCGATCAGGATGTCGCCATGGTAGCTGCCGACCGGCTTGCCGCCCCTGGCATCCAAGAACTCGGCGGTGACGCCGCTGCCGTCCTGGGTGAGCCGGTCGAAGTAGTGGGATTGATGTACCCTGTCATCATCCAGCCGCTCGCGCACCGCCTGCAGCAGCAGCCCCTGGAAGCGGCCACGGTTGATGCCGAACTGCGGCCAGAGATAGCCGGCTTTCAAACCACGCGGCTCGGTCCAAATCTGCTGGCCGTGCCTGTTGTAGTAGGCGAGCTCCTGCATCGGCACGCCTATCGCAGCGAGGCGCTCGGCGAGGCCGAGATTTGTCAGTTCCTTGACCGCATTGGGCTGGAGATTTATGCCGACACCGAGTTCACGGATCTCGGCGGCCGCCTCGAACACTTCGACGTCGATGCCAAGGGCGTGCAGCCTCAGGGCCGCGGTAAGGCCCGCAATACCGCCGCCTACGATGAGTGCTTTCGTCATTTTCTTGTCCCGAAAATTGTTGAGGCGCGCGACGCCCTTACATGGCTACCGAATTGATGCGGTACTTCTGGGCGAGATAGTGCTTGGCCATGTCGACGGCGGCGGCAGCATCGCGGCAATAGGCATCGGCGCCGACAGCGGCACTGAATTCCTCGTTGAGGGGGGCGCCGCCGACCAGCACGATGTAGTCCTCGCGCACGCCCTTTTCCTTCATCGTGTCGATGACGACTTTCATGTAGGGCATGGTGGTGGTGAGCAGCGCCGACAGGCCGAGAATGTCGGGCTGATGCTCCTCCAGCGCCCGCATGTAGACATCTGCATCGACGTTGATCCCAAGGTCGACGACCTCCAGGCCGGCGCCCTCCCACATCATGATGACGAGGTTCTTGCCAATATCGTGGATGTCGCCCTTGACCGTGCCGATGACCGCCTTGCCGACCGGCTTGGCGCCAGTGTTGGCGAGAAGCGGCTTGAGCAGGTTCATGCCTGCCTTCATGGCGTTGGCCGAGAGCAGCACTTCGGGCACGAACAGGATGCCGTCGCGGAAATCGATACCGACAATCGTCATGCCGTCGACCAGCGCCTTTTGCAGCACTTCGGTTGCCGGCCAGCCACGGTCGAGCAGGATCTGCGTCCCTTCGGCGACCTCCTCAAGCAGGCCGTCATACATGTCGGCATGCATCTGCGCGACGAGTTCGTCGTCCGACAATTCCGAAAGGACGATCTCGTCCATGTCACCGCTCATAGCACGCTCCCAAATGCCTCGTGATGGCGCAGTCCAGCCATCGACAAGATCGTTGATAGGCATTGGGGCCAAGCAGGCGAAGTCCCGAATGAGACCATCACAGCGGCTGAAATGATGCGGCGAAATCAGCGCGATAATCGCACTTGAACGGAAAACGGCGCGCCCTCACGGGGCGTGCCGTCGGTTCAGTCGACCGGGAGGTTCAGGCGTTCTCGTTGAGCGAGCTCAGGAACATCGAAAACAGGTCGCGCTCGGCCGAGATGTAGAGCTTGTCGTAGATGCGCTTGCGGTGATTGCGGATGGTGCCGATCCCGATCGACAGCTTCTCGGCCATGCGTTCATTGGAATTGCCAAGCAGCATCAGCCGTACCATCTCGCGCTCGCGCGGGGTAAAGTCGGTCGGCTCGAAATCATCGATCGCCTTGTCGATGTCGAGCGACGATCGCACCTTGCCGTTGACCTCGTAGGTGACGACGCTGAGGTCGCGGCCCCACAAATCGGGAAAGTCCATGCGATCGACGTGGAACATGCCCAACTCGGTCTTGACCGACTTGCCGTCGCCCTTGGTGCGCACGGCCTCGGCGGCGCGGGCAAAGCCCGGGTTCTGCTTGCGCACCGACAGCCAGGATTCCGATTCGTAAACGACGCGGCCAGCGCCATCGCGAATCTGCACTGCCGACGGCAGCTGGAGGGCTGCACTGCGCTCGGCCGGCGCGCCAAGCCAGGTCTGCGTCATGAGGTTCTGGATGTGGACCTTGTGCATCGCCAGCATGGCCGGAAACAGCGAAAGGAATGTGGCCCGTTCGTCCATGTCGAACGGCTCCTCACGTTCCAAAAACAGCGCGACACAATTTCCGCCGAATGCCGGCAAGAACATCACCATGACGTCCATGTCGCCGAGAAACGGCTTCAACGCCGAATAGAAATCATCCTTGGCGAAGTGGCTCGGCAGCGTGTCCGGGGTAACCAGCCCGGCGGTCTTGTAGCTGGTCCAGTAGCGAAGCCATGGATCGAGGCGATAAAAACCCTCGTCATAGAGCTTGTTGACCATGTCGAAGTCGACTGAAACAGGCGTCTGGGGACGCTTGCCGCAATGGATCAGCGCCGGCGGAACATGCGGCGAATAGCGCACGACCCACTCGACGTCGGCCGCGACCTCCCGCTTGGCGACATCGATGAGCGGGCGATAAAATTCCGAGGTGCCTATCGATTGTATGGCACCAATCAGGTTGTCGTACATGCCGTCCATAATCCCAACCAAGGTACAAGGCGGATAGCAAGGCCAGTTACTTCCATCGCTATCGCGTCAGCATAATGCGCAGTTCGGCAAAGCTTGGAAGCGTCTTTTCATACAATTGCAGACATTTCGATATCGTCGGCTCAATTGCCCCGTTGAGCGCGCCACAACTCGAATTCTTTCAGCGACGCTTCGGATGCTGGATACAGCCCGATGATGCTGCGGCCCTCGCCGACCATTTCGGCGGCAAAGCCCTCATATTCGGTCATAGCCTGGGCCTTTTCGGCGATTTCGTTGGCCAGATGCATGGGTATCACAACGACCCCGTCGCCATCGCCGACTATGATGTCGCCTGGATAGACCGCGACCCCACCGCAGCCGATCGGCCGCTGCAGATCGACCGGGCTTAGCGCTACCGGTGTCGAACGTGGCGCCGGCGCCTGATGAAATGCCGGGAAATCGAGTTTGCGTATGTCGGGCGTGTCGCGGAATCCGCCGTCGCTGACGGCACCTGCAACACCGCGCGCCTTGAGCCTTGCGATCATGATGTCGCCGGCAGAGCCTGCTTCGGCAACACCGCCGCTGTCGATGACGAGCACATGCCCCGCCGGGCATTCCTCGATGGCGCGCCGGTGCAGGAAGTCCGCCTTGGCGTAGTTTGCCATGGTATCGAGATCTTCGCGCGACGGGATGAAGCGCAGCGTAAAGGCCTCGCCAACGACACGGTCAGCCCGTGCATTGAGCGGTAGTACTCCGCGCATGACGCGATTGCGAAATCCCTTCTGCAACAGGCATGTCGCCAGCGTCGAGACGCTGATGTATCGCAGCCGCTCGCGGTTGAGCGCGGTAAGCGCGTCCATCAGGCGGGCTTTCCGCTCAAATGGGCTATGCCTTCGATTTCTAAATAGATGTCGGGCTTGGCGAGCGAACTAACCTCGACGAGCGAACACGCCGGAAAATCGCCGGTGAAGAACTCCTGGCGTGCCTTCCAGACCTGGTCGCGATTGGCAATCCGGGTGACGAAGATTGTCAGCTTGGCAATATCCGACATGGTGCCGCCGGCTGCCTCGACCAGGCCCTTGATCTTGCCGAAGACCAGCCTGGCTTGCTCATATTCGTTGTCGCCCTGGACCTGCTCGGTGTTTGCGACCGAACGTGCGGTCATGCCGGAGATGTAGGCGATATTGCCTGCGACCAGGCAGTTCGACCACATGCCTGCCGCCGGTTCCGGGGCGAGTGGTGACGTTACGCGGCGAAAGCTCATTGGTTTCCTCCCAATGCAAGAATGCAATTTTTCGTCGACGGCGATGCGCCGTCAGCTGCGGCTTTCCGGCTGCTTGGCCAGCATGCCGCCGATCGTCTCATCGGTGTGGAAGACCGGCTTTTCGTAGTAGTGCGGGCCGTCATAGATCTCGATCAGCACCGACTTCTTGCGCGCAACCGTCGGGCCGTGCGGGTGATCCTTGGGATTCATGTAGAAGTCGCCCGGTCTCAGCGTCAGCTTCCCACCCGAATATTCGTATTCGCCCTCGAGGCAATACATGAACTGGTTCGAGGCATGCGAATGCGCCACCGGCACGCCCGCGCCCTCGTCGAACTCGAGCAGGGCGATCGACGCGCCGGTCGCCTCGTTCTTGTGGAGGAAATACTGGCGAAAACCGTATTCGGGGAAGTTGATCCAATTGTCGGGATCAAGCTTCGCGGTGTGGATGAGGACTTCTAGCGTCACTGCCGGCATGCTCCTGCACACGCATCGGCCCGAAAATCGGAATCGATTTTCGGAAAGCACGATGCGTAGATTCAAAGTCCTGGAGCGTCCTTTGCGTCCGAATGGACGCGGCGCTCCGGGCGATTTCGTCTCGGGCGGAGAAGGCTCGCCTTCCCCGCCCCGATGTCTGTTCTTGCTCAGGCGAAGAATTCCGGCGGTGGGGCCATGCCCCACTGGGTTGTCTCTTCGGCGCCGCCGACGAAACGCGTCGGCTGGTACTCGTGATTGACGATATCTGAATCGGTGTAGTGCTCGATCCGGTTGCCGAACGGGTCGGTCCAGTAGTCGTAGATCAGGCTGCCGAGATAGTGGCGGCCGATGCCGGCATCGAGCGACCAGTCCTGCGCCTTGAGATGCTCGTGCGCGGCGAACACCGCGTCGAGGTCGAGCACCTCGAACGAAGCGTGGTGGCAGCCCGAATGGATCGACTCGTTGATCAGGATGCAGTGGTGCTCGACGAAATCGGCGCCACGGTCGAGGCGCAGGAAGGCGCCAATAACCTTGGGCTTCGGCTCACCTGGAATGCAGATATAGTCGGAAGCAACCAGCTCCAGGTGCTTGAGGAACCAGTCGAGTTCCGCCTGGCCATCCTTGACCCAAAGCGCGCAGTGCCCAAGCCGCAAGATAGGCGTCGCTTCCGCGCGCTGGCGAACGGGACGGTTCTTGCGCGGCTGGCGGTCGGAGATGTTGAGCGGAAAGGTGTCGCGGATCGGCAATGGCGCAAGCTCTGATATGCCGTGGACAAGATCGATCTTCTGGCCGCCCGGGCTGGTAAGCCGAACGCGCGTGCCGCCACCAGGCCCAGTCAGCTTCTCCATAGGAGATGCGCCTGGAACCATGGATGCGGTCTCCAGGTCCTGGCGCGACTGCACCTCGAAGGCCAGAGCGATGTATTCGGCCTTGGACGCCTTCTCTGCAACGTAGAGATACTGCTCCGAACCGCTGCCGCGCATGTAGAGCACGTCATTGGTGCGAAGGTTCCGCGTCAGGCCGAAGTCGCCGAGAAAGCGCTCGATCAGGTCGAGGTCAGGAACCGCGTAGGTGACGTAAGCGAGCTGCTTCAGCTTGATGCGCGCCATGAACATACCTCCCTTGGATGAAGACTGCGATTTGCTGTCAAATTTAATGCGTCTGATATTTCAGAATAACATTCGATTTTCAGAACTGTCAACGCCCCGAGATATTCCCAGTCGGTCGAGGGCACGTTGGCAGCTCGATTCATAGTCCGCCGCGGAATCGCCGACTTGTCGAAAATGAGACTATCGGCGCAGGCCCGAGATGCGATTCTGCTGCCCCAAAGCAGGTTTTCGCGGAGCGCAGCTCTGCGCCGGAGTGAAGAATGTCGGATTGTGATGTCATCATCGCAGGCGGGAGCCACAATGGCCTCGCATGCGCCAGTCTGCTGGCCGTCAAGGGCCTGAAGGTCCTCGTGCTCGAGCGAAATCCCTGGGTTGGCGGCGGTGCCGTCACGCAGGAGATCGTTGCGCCCGGCTTCAAGCACGACCTGTTCAGCTCATCGCACATCTTCATCCACATGAACCCCGACTTCAACCAGCACCTGCGCGGCGAACTGGAGACGCATGGGCTGAAATATCTATGGGCCGAGGACAAGATCACCGGCCATCCGTTCGACGACGGTTCGGGCGTCGTGCTCTACAAGGACGTCGACATAACCTGCGACAGCATCGCCCGACACAGTAAGGCGGATGCCGCGACCTACCGGCGGATCGTCGACGAGTTCGGCGAGATTCGCGACGGCTTCATCCGCGGCGTCTTCTCGCCACCGAACCAGCCGAGCCTGCAAGCGGCGGCGATGGAAAAGAGCGCCGAAGGCATGCGGCGGCTGCGCGAGTTCAATCTCAGTGCCCGCGCCTTCGTCGAGGAGAAGTTCGAGAGCGAGGCCATCCGTGCCATGATCCTCGGCTGGTCGCTGGCGCCGCACACGCGGCCCGACCAAGAAGGCATGGGCGCCGGCTTCTACGTCATGGTGCCGTCGGTCCACCACTATGGCCAGGCGATCCCGCAAGGTGGCAGCCAGCAACTGCCACTTTCCATGGTCAGGCTGATCGAGGCGCGCGGCGGCATGGTGCTGACCGGCGCCGAAGTTGAGCAATTCATCATCGCCGACGGCCAATGCAAGGGCATCAGGACCTCAGATGGCAACGAATATCTCGCCCGCCATGGCGTGGTCACAGCGCTGGACCCGAAGCAGACGTTCCTGCGCCTGATCGACGAAAAGCACCTCAGCGGCGAATTCCTGCGCACCGTCAACAACTTCAAATATTCCGACCACGGCATCTCGCGCATACACCTGGCGCTCAAAGAGCAGCCGCGCTTCCGCAACGAGACGCTCGACGGCATTCCCTTCCACCGCTTCTTCGGTTCTGTCGACAAGATCCGCCACCAGTTCGCCGAGGTCGAGCTTGGCGAACTTCCAACCGAGCCGTGTCTGATCTACGTCAACTGGACCGTGCGCGACCCTAGCCGCGCGCCGCAGGGCAAGCACACGTTGTCGCTCGATACGGTGGTTCCGTCGAAGCTGCGCTCAGGCCAGCGCTGGGACGACGTCAAGGAAGCTTTTGGCGAGACGATGCTCAACGAGGTGCGCAAGCATGTCGTCAACCTCGACGCGGGTAATATCATCGGCTCGGTGGTGCACACGCCCGAAGACCTGTTCCGCTTCAACCGCTCCTTCGTCAACGGTTGCCCGACCGGCGGCGAGCGCACATTGGCGCAATGGGGCGCGTTCCGGCCCTTTGCCGGCTACTCGCAATACAAGTCGCCTGTCCGCAAGCTCTACATGACCGGGCCGCACTGCCATCCTGGCAACGGCATATCGGCCATGGGCACCATCGCCGCCAACGTGATCCTACGCGACATCGGCGCCGCCTGAGCCGGGCGCACCGTTTTTTGCGCAGTCCGGCACCAGGCCCTTTGCCGGACTGTCTTTTTCTTCCCACCGGCCAAAGGAACATCCCATGCCCCGCAACATCGCGGTCCTCATCGGCAGCCTGCGCAAGCGCTCCTATTGCCGGATGCTGGCACATGCGCTCGAGCCGCTGGCTGCTGATCGGCTGCAGCTTTCGATCATAGAGATCGGCGGTTTGCCGCTGTACAATCAGGACATCGAAGGCGATGCGACGCCGCCGACCTGGACTATGTTCCGCAACAGGATCAGGCAGGCCGAGGGCGTTTTGTTCATCACGCCGGAATTTAACCGCTCGGTTCCGGCGGTACTGAAAAACGCAGTCGATGTCGGCTCACGGCCCTATGGCCAAAGTGTGTGGGACAAGAAGCCGGCCGCCATCATCACCATATCGCCCGGCGCTATGGGCGGCTTCGGCGCCAACCACCATCTGCGCCAGTCGCTGGTGTTCTTGAACATGCCGACGGTGCAACAGCCCGAGGCCTATGTCGGCGGCGCGGCCGAACTGTTTGACGAGGCAGGCAGGCTGAAGCGCGAGGACACAGCACAATTCCTGCGCGGCGTCCTAGACGAATTCGCTGTCTGGATAGAGCGGCACGCACCAACGACCCAAGCCTCCTCCTAACGGAACGACCAACAACGAAAAAGCCCGGCATCGCTGCCGGGCTTTTCTTTGCGGCAACGTATCTGGTCAGCTTTCGGCGACTACCGGGTTGCGCAGCACGCCGATGCGATCGACCTCGATTTCGACGATATCGCCGGGCTTCATCCAGAGTTGCGGGTCGCGGAACGCGCCGACGCCGCCGGTCGTGCCGGTGACGATCACATCGCCCGGCGACAGCGTGGCGAAAGACGAGACATAGGCGATCAGCGTAGGGATATCGAAGACGAGATCCGAAAGTGGCGCCTGCTGCATCACCTCGCCATTGAGGCGGGTCCAGATATTAAGCGTCGCGGGATCGCCGATCTCGTCAGCCGTCACCAGCCAGGGTCCGAATGCCCCTGTGCGGTCGAAATTTTTGCCCGGCGCGAACTGGCTGGTGTGCCTTTGCCAATCGCGGATGCTGCCGTCATTGTAGCAGGCGTAGCCGGCGACATGGTCGAATGCATCAGCCTTGGCGATGCGCCGCCCACCCTTGCCTATGATCACGGCGAGTTCGCCCTCGAAGTCGAGCTGTTCGGAATCGACGGGCTTGACGATCGGCTGCAGATGCCCGGTCTGGCTCGACGCCACACGCAGGAACACCATCGGATGCTCCGGCGTCGGCCGTCCCGTCTCGATCAGATGCGACAGGTAGTTCACGCCGATGCAGAAGACCTTTTCCGGATCGGGAACGACAGGCAAGAACTCGACGCTGGCGAGCGGCAGATCTGCCGGCGCGTCGGCAAGCGAGGCGAGCAGCCGCAACCCCTCCGGATCAAGCAGGCTGCGCAATGTCGCGTGCTCGCCACCCAAACGGGCATGCACATCGACGATGCCGTCGCCTTTGACGAGGCCGTAGGCCGAACGGCCGTCCTTGCGGAAACTGACCAGCTTCATCTTGGTCTCCTTTGTCTTCCTTGCTGCGGCACGCCTACGCGACGGGTGGTTTGGGTGCCTCGGCCGGCCGGTCGAGCGCCCAGCGCCCACGCTTCGGCATCAGCCTGCCGCCGTAGCGGCTGATCAGACCGATGACGCCGTCACGGGCAAACAACATCGCGCCCAGCATCAGCGCGGCAAAGATCAGGCTGGTGTATTCGCCGCCATAACCGCTGGTCCAGTAGTCGATGACGCGGAAGATGAAGGTGCCGAAGATCGGTCCGAGCATGGTGCCCATGCCGCCGACGACGGTCATCGCCATGACCAGGCCCATGTTGGTGAACGAGCCCATCGCCGGCGTTACCAGGCTGACATAGGAGGCGTAGAAGCCGCCGGCGAGACCTGCCCAGAACGCGGTGAAGGCAAAGAGAGTGACCTTGACGAAGGTGGTGCGCACGCCGAGCCCCTGGGCTACGGCTTCACGGTCGCGAACCGCCATGGCGAGGAAGCCCCAGCGGCTCGCGAGAAGCGCCCATTGTGCGGCGAAGAAGGCGACGTTGAGCCCAAGCGCAAGCCACAGCGCGTAAAGTGCCAAATTTTCGCCGTCGGCAAACAGCGGCAGAACCTCCATGCCGCGGCTGCCGCCGGTGATATCGCCCGCGGCCAGCGCCCAACTCGCGAACATGCCGCCAAAAGCATATGTGGCGAGGCCAAGATAGATCTCGCGGAAGCGCAGCGTGACGATGCCCATGACGAGGCCGAAGCCGGCGGTGACGAAGCCTGCCAGGACCATGCTGATCAACGGGCTAATGCCGGTGCTGTTGGAAATGCCGGCGGTCGCATATCCACCGGCAAGTGCCAGCGCCATCTGGGCGAAGGACAACTGCCCGGCATAGCCGGCGAGCAGGTTCCATGACGCGGCAAGCAGCAAGAAGTAGAAGAACGAGACGCCATAGTCGATGAAGACAGGGTCCTTGACCGTCACGACGAAGAGCAGGCCGAGCGCCAGCAGGGCGAGCAGCACATAGGCGTTGATACGTTTAGACCCGAGCGACACCTGAAGCTCCATCCTTCATCCAGCCTGCGATGATTTCCTCGAGGCGGCTTTCGATTTCCTTGGCCGGGCCGCTGGCATTGTTGCGTCCCATGGCCAGCACATAAACCATGTCGGCGATGGCCAGCGCCTGCCGCACATTCTGGTCGACAAGCACGACGGTCAGCCGGTCTTCGGTCGACAGCTTGCGGATGCGTTCGTAGACCTGGTCCATCATCTTGGGCGACAGACCGGCGGTCGGCTCATCGAGCAGCAGCACCGAAGGCGACAGCATGATGCCGCGGGCGATTTCGAGCAGTTTCTGCTGTCCGCCCGACAGGTCGCCGGCGCGCCGAGCCAGGAAATCGGACGACATCAAAAATGTCTCGGCGATCTCGGCTACGCGGGCATTGAGCCAGTCCCGCTCCTTGCGCCTGAGCCAGCCACCCATGACCAGGTTTTCGCGCACGGTCATGTCGCGAAACAACGTGCCCTCCTGCGGCACGAAGGCCATGCCGAGGGCAAGCAGCCGACGCGGCGCCCAGCTGGTGACGATCTCATCGGCCATCCGCACCGTGCCTGCGGTGACCGGGGCGAGGCCGCCAATCGCCTTGAGGCACGTGGATTTGCCGGCACCATTGGGCCCGATGACGACGGTGATCTCACCGCCAGCGGCATTCAGTTCGACGCCGCGCAGGATCTCGATGTCGCGTTGGTAAGCGACACGAAGATCTCTGACGAAAAGCCCCGGTGGATTACCGGCGGCCTTGACGCCGCTTGGGCGTTCCTCAACCTTCAACAACTGAACTCTCCACTTAGAGATAGGCGGCGTGGACGCGGGGATCGGCGCCGACAACTTCGGGCAGGCCTTCAGTCATCTTTTCCCCGGCCACCATCACCACCACGCGAGAGCACAGGGAGAAAATCCATGGCAGATCGTGGCTGATGATGACGCAGGCGACACCGGCCTCCTGCCGCTCCCGGATGACCTCGGCCATCGTTGATGCGATGCTCGGGTGAACTCCGTTGGTCGGCTCGTCGAGCAGCACGAGGCTGGCCTCCGACACCGCGCAGCGGGCAAAGTCGATCAGCTTGCGCTGGCCGCCGGACAGGCGTTCGGCCAATTCATCGACGACAGGCGACAGACCCAGCCGGCCCAGCGCCTTGCGCGCCAGATCGTCGGCCTGGCGCGGCTTCAGTCCGCGCGCCAGCATCGGCACCATGACGTTTTCAGCCGCCGTCATCTTCGAAAAGATGCCGCCATCCTGGTAGGAGCGCATGATGCCGCGCCGCTTGGCCGCCGAGGGCGCAAGCGCCGTCACATCGACGCCGTCGAACGTAACGCTGCCCCGGTCGGGCTTCTGCTGGCCGCTGACGAGGTTGAACATCGTCGTCTTACCGGCACCGTTGGGGCCGATCAGGCCAACCACTTCACCGGCGCCGACGTCGAAGCCGACATCGTTGACGGCATGCAGGCCGCCAAAGCTCTTGCCGACAGCCCTGACCGACAGGACGGTTGGCAAGACAGCGGGGGTTTGTTGGATATTGGTCACTTCGGTTCTCGCCAGCATCGCGCTCACACCGCCCTGTCCATGCGCGAGCCAAAGAGGCCCTGCGGCCTGAGCAGCAGGATCAGCAGCATCGCGGCGAAGCCGTAGACCTCGGTAAAGTTCGGATCGATGTAGACGGCACCGAAAACCTCGGCGAGGGCAAGCGCGAAGCCGCCGACGAGACCGCCGCCGATCGAACCGAGACCGCCAATGACGACGATAATCAGGCTCTTGGACAGCACCCAGCTGCCCATGCCGGGATAAGCAAGATAGATTGGTACCAGAAGCGAGCCGGCGGCGGCGGCCAGCATGCCGGAGGTGGCAAAGGCCAGATTTGCAAGCCGGAAAACGTCGAGGCCGACGACCTCGGCTCCGGTCAGGCTCTGGGTCAGTGCACGCCAGCCACGGCCGATGTCGGTGCGCTTGACGACCCACAGCAACAGCCCGATCAGCGCCAGCGCGCCGACGAAGGCGACGATGCGGTTGCCCGACATCTGGACCGACGAAAACAGGTGGACGTTCTCGGTCCAAAGGCCAGGAAGGCGCTTGTAGCCCGAGCCGACGGTGGCGATCGCCGCCGAGCCGAGGAACATCGACAACGCGAAGGTGACGATGAAGGCGAAGTCGATCGGCCGCTCGACGCGCGACTTGTAAAGCTGCCTGAGAAAGACGGCGTTGACCAGGTATCCGGAGATGCCGCCGACGGCGATCGCCAGCGCCATGGCCGCGATGATCGGCAGGCCGGTTCCGGTGAAGGCGTAGAACGCCGCATAGCCGCCGATCATGTAGAGCGCGCCATGGGCGAAATTGGCGATGCGCATGACGCCGAAGATCAGGTTAAGCCCGACCCCCATCAACGCATATGTTCCGCCGATGGCGACCCCGAGCGAGAGCGCCTGAAGAAAAGTTTCCAACGAAGTCCTCCATCCTCCCAGACGGCCGGCGCTGTACCAGCCGCATGACTGGCGCCCGCCTTTGTGGGGCGAGCGCCGCTTTCAATTTGCAGGTGATGCAAAAGCAAATGCAATAAGGCTTTGGTTATCTGATCTCTTCGACGATATCGCCCTTGGCCTGGCCCGACTTGCTCATCTGGAGCATGAACATCGTGCCTGCCTTCGAGCTGTTCCAGGCGCCAGGCGCGGGGTCCTGCTTGAAGGTGATCTGGCCACTGGTGCCTTCGAACGTCAGGTCGCCAAAGGCCTTCGACACCGTCTCGCGATCGATGCTGCCGGTCTTTTCGACAGCCTTGGTGAAGGCGGTCAGGCAATCCCATTCGTTGTAGTCGTAGAACACCGGCTCGCGGCCGAACTTGTCGGTGAACAGCTTGCGGAATTCCTTGCCGCCAGCCGTCAGCGTCGCTTCGGAGATGCCGAAGGTCGAGTACATGATTCCGGCGCCGGCATCGCCGGCGGCCGACCAGAATTCCGGCATTTCGGGGAATTCCCAGGTGCCGATGATCTGGCTCTTGATGCCGGCTTCGCGGATGCGCGCTGCCGACGTGTAGATCGCCGGACCGTAGCCGACGACGAGGACTGCATCCGGCTGGACCTCCTGGCGCGCCACCGGCACCAGCATCGGGCTCAGGTCGACCGCTTGCGGATCATAGGACACGACGTCGACCTTGAAGTCATCATTGCCGAGCGCCTGCAAGGCATCGGCGAAGTCGGTGCCAAAGGCCGATCGTTCGGCCAGCACCACGACGTTCTTCCAGTTTTTCTTCTGCAGGTAGTTGGCCATCAGCTTGGCAACCTGGCCGTTGTAGGGCCCGATGCGGAACACCGATGGCAGGTCGGGCCCGACATTCTTGTTGCCCATCGTATAGCTCAGGCAGATCGGCACGTTGGTGTTCTTCACCGCCTTCTCGAAGGCCAGCATCTCGCCCGAACCGGCGGTGCCGGTGAAGCCCATGACATTGCGCTGCTGCATGAAGCGCTTGCCCAGCGAGATGAACTTGTCGGGATTGTTCTCGTTGTCGCCGACCACCAGTTCGAACTTGCGGCCGTCGACGCTGCCCTTCCCATTGATGTGTTCGACATAGAGCTCAGCGAGGCCCACGGCCTCGGTGCCGAGCTTGCTTTCTGGGCCGCTCAGGTTGGAAATCACACCGACTACGACCGGTTCCTTCTCCTGGGCGGTTGCGCCCTGAACCGCCATCAAGGCGCTGATCAGCACCATAGCGGTGCCGGAAAATACTGTTGACTGCTTCACGATCTCTCTCCTCCAAATTGTTCGTGTTGCCGGGCCCGACTCCGCAGACAGGTGTCCGTGGCGCGCCTCTTGTTCTTGACCCCATGGAAGCGAAGTGGATGCCATCATTAAAATGCATACTTCGTTCATGTGATATTTCACAGTATCTATTTATGCTCATTCCTGTCAATGGCGCGGATGCCGATTGTTTGCCCGGGCCTGCGCGAAATGTCGCAGAACCGGAAGGTTCCGAGTGGCAGGTTTTCTTGTCGGCGAGCAAGATTGCGCGGGGGTTTTGCAGCAGAACGCCCACCGTGTTCGCGGCGGGCGCAATCGTCGGAATATTCGTGGCCCGCAATAGGCTGCGGCCGCAGGCCGTGTGCCTGAAAGTGGGTGCATGGCGCTGGCTCGTAGCTCGCACCATCGCGCGCCCTAGCTCAGCAGACGCCCAGGCGCGAGCGCGCTGGTCAGATGGAGTACCCTGTCATAAACCGGCGGGATCTTTTCACCTGTCACCAGCGCGCAGGTCAGATGCGCCAATGCCGGAGCGGTGCCAACGCCGAAGCCGCCCTGTCCCGCCAGCCAGAAGAAGCCGTTGCTGCGCGGATCGTAGCCGACGACCGGATTGCGATCCGAAGCAAAGCAGCGGAAACCGGCCCATTTGTGCGGCACGTTCTGAACCGTGACCGAGGTGTTGTTGATCAGCCGGTCGACGGCGACCGCGACATCATATTCGTCCGCCTGGACATCGCCGGGCACATCTTCGGTTTCATCCATTGGCGACACCAGGATCATGCCCGCGTCCGGCTTGAAATAGAGTTCGCCGCTGAGATGCACGACCATCGGCCAGTCAGCTACTTCGGTGCCCTCGGAAGGCGGAACCAGGACCGCGGTGCGGCGCAGCGGCTTGATGCCGAGAGGATCGAGACCGGCGAGCTTGGCGACCTGGTCGGCCCAGGCGCCCGCGGCATTGATCACGGTCGGCGAGCTGTAACTGTCACCGCGCTCGGTCGTCACCGTCCACAATCCATCCCTATAGGACAAGGCACTAACGCGGGCATTGCCGACGAGGACACCGCCGCGCTGCTTCAGCAGCTTGATATAACCGCCAAGGATCGCGCCGGCATCGAGTTCGCCACCGGTGCGATCGAGGAATGCGCCCGCAACCTCATCTGCGTTCAGCACGGGAACACGTCCGATCGCGTCACTGACCGAGATCGGCGTGACGTCTGAGGCAATGCCTTGCTGCATCGCCTCAAGACGGCCAAGGCCATCGCCATTGGCGACAACGATCTGGTCGCGCGGATGCAGCAGCGGGCTCTCGGAGAATTCTTCGGGCGGATTGCGGAAGAATGGTTCGCTGATCCGCCCGAGTGCCTGGGAGGCGCTGTTGCCATAGGTGGTGGTGAAGAAGGCGGCCGAACGGCCGGTCGAGTGATAGCCGGGCTGGTCCTCGGCCTCGAGCACCAGCACCTTGGCGTGCGCCGCGATCTCCGCGGCCGCCGAAGCACCCGCCACGCCGCCGCCAATCACGATGACATCATGATAATCCATCGGCTCAGGCCTCGACCAGGCGCCGCCACGGCGTCTCGCGGCTCCAGTTCACGCACACGCTTTGCCGGCGCATGTAACCTTTCCACGCATCCGAGCCCGCAGTGCGACCGCCGCCGGTTTCCTTTTCGCCGCCGAACGCCGCGCCGACATCGGCACCTGTCGTGCCCATGTTGACCTTGGCGATGCCGCAGTCGCTGCCTTCGGCCGACAGGAAGGATTCGATGTTGGTGATGTTGGTGCTGTGGAGGCCGGAAGCGAGGCCCTGGGCGACGTCATTATGCATCGCCAGCGCGTCTTCCCACTCGTCATATTCGATGACGAACAGGATCGGTGCAAAGGTCTCGTCCTGTACGCAGGGCCAGTCGTTCTGAGCGTCGATAATGATTGTCGGTTCGACGAAATAGCCGGCGCGCGGCATGCGCTTGCCACCTGCCACGACCTTGCCGCCCAGCACCGTGGCAGCCGCGATCGTGGCCTCGAACTTCTCCACCGCGCCTTTGTCGACAAGCGGGCCGACCAGTGTGTCCTTGTCCGAGGGATCGCCGACCTTGATACGTGAGAACGCCTTGCCGAGCAGCTCGACCAGCCGGCTCGACACGCTCTTGTGAACGATGACGCGGCGCGTGCTGGTGCAGCGCTGGCCGGTGGTTCCGACGGCGCCAAAGGCGATCGCAGCGGCGGCAAGCTCCAGGTCGGCCGTCTCATCGACGATGCAGCCATTGTTGCCAGAACATTCGAGCATGTAGCGACGGCCGAGCGTCGAGCCAACGATATTCGCCACCTTGTGGCCAACGCCGGACGAGCCGGTGAAGGACACCAGCGCAACGCGCGGATCGGCGACCATCTTCTCGGCCACCGAATTGTCCTCGGTGACGAACATCGAAAACACGCCTTCATGGCCCATCTCGGTCATCGCACGATTGGCGAGATGCTGCAGGCCGATCGCTGTCAGCGGCACTTTCGGGCTCGGCTTCCAGATCACAGTGTTGCCGCCGATGGCCGCGAGGAACCCGTTCTGGGCCCAGACGGCCGCCGGGAAGTTATAGGCGGTGATGATGCCCGCGACGCCGAGCGGCAGCCACTGGTCATACATGCGGTGGCGTTCGCGCTGCGACTGCTGGGTGAAGCCATAGAGCATGCGCGACTGGCCGGCGGCCATCGTCGCCATGTCGATCACTTCCTTGACCTCGGCCTTGCCTTCCATGATCGACTTGCCGGTGTCGAGCGAGACAAGCGCGCCCAGCGCGTCGTGATACTCTGCAACCAACTGGCCGATGCGGTTGACTAGTTCGCCGCGTACCGGGGCGGGCACCATGCGCCAGCGCTTTTGTGCCGCAACCGCGCACTCGACGATGCGGCAGTAGTCGACTCTTGTGGCGTTGGTAACCCGTGCGAGCTCGGTCTCGTTCGCTGGATTGATCGCGGCGAATGTGTCGTCCTTGTTTGCAGCGGACCAACCGCCGGCGCTGCAATGGGCGCCCGAATTAAGCCGTTCTATTCCCAGTTTCAGGAAAGCCTGCTCTGCGTCAAACATCATGCTCGAATTCCTCCCGCTGCCAGCTGCCGTCACGCCGCGATACGCGTCGCCTGATGCAGCACGACCCGCCAGCCATCGGCCTCGCGGCGAAAATTGTTGGCGCCGACGAGCGCGGTCTTCTTGTCGCTTTCGACCAGGGTGACGTTTTCGCGGTTGACCCTGACAGCAAGCGTGTCGGTGCCGTACTCGACCGAACGCTCCAGATCGAACTGCACCAGCGGCGCCGTTGCGAACGCCTGCGCCAACGTCTCGAGCACGGCCGCGCGGCCGACCGAGGCCTTGCCGTCCGGGCCGACATAGATGACGTCGTCGGCCTGCGCCCAGATCTGCTCCATGGCTCCAAGGTCGTGATCTTCGATCGCCTTGTAGAAGGCCTTTTCCACCGCCTCGACAGTCGCAAACATGCTCGAAATCCCGATATCTGAATGTGGGACGCCGGCCGACCAGACGGAGGCGTCCTGAATGGTGATCTGTTAGGACGCGGCCCTGTCCGATGCTTGTCCCATTCGTGACTAGGCCGTCATGCAGGCGATGCCTATTGAGCGACCCATGGCGTCGCCTGACCCAATTCTGGTCGAAGGCAAGCCGCCGGGCCTCCGCCCCGCGAGTGCGCCGCATTTCAGGGGGACCCGGATGAGAGTGACCAGCAAGCTTGCGGATGTCGAATTCCGCTTTGGCCGGATCGAACGTGACGGCACCACGCTGTTGATCAACAGCCACCGGTCGCAGGCGATGCAGACGACGGTGCACATGTCGCCAGATGATTTCCTCGCCTTCCTCAAGGCGATGGCAACCAGCCGCTCGGCGCTGTTCTTCCTGCTGGCCTTTCCGGTGCTGTGGTTCAAACACCGCAACAGCCGCGGAACAGAGCGCGCGACGGTGACAAGCAGCAACCACCCGCAGTCGGGCATGGGCGAGCCTTGGTAGGCGGCTACGACTGACATCATCCTTCAAATCAAAAAAAGGCCGGCGCTCCATCCAGACCGCGGGCCTTTCTCTATTGATGCGCCACGCCTCAGCGCGAGTTCAAGAGCTCGATGGGGTATTTGGACAAAAGTTCGTAGCCCCCCTCGGTCACCAGGATCTGCTGCTCGACCTTGATGCCTTCGCGGCCGCCAACTTCGCCGACATAACTCTCGACGCAGATCGTCATGCCCGCTTCCAGCACGCCGTCGAAACCGAAGTTCTTGTAGTCGCGCCAGTACAGGATCTGCGGGTACTCGTCGCACATGCCGATGCCGTGGGCGGCGCAGACATATTGCTGGCGCCGGAACCTGTCCGGCAGGTTTTCCGACTTTTCGGCGAACTCGCCAAAGGTCAGCCCGGCCTTGACCATCGCCATGTTGATGTCGAGGTGCTCGATCGCCGTCTTGTAGAGATAGTCCTGCTCGGCGGTCGGTTTTGCGTCACCACAGATCCAGCTGCGCGAGATATCGGCGCAATAGCCGTAATTGCCGATCAGGTCGGTGTCGAAGGCGACGATGTCGCCGTTTTCGATGCGGCGGTCGCTGGCTTCCTTGAACCAAGGATTGGTGCGCGGGCCGGAGCAAAACAACGCCCCCTCCAGCCACTCGCCGCCAAGTTCGATGTTGCGCTTGTGCAGGATCGACCAGACCTCGCGCTCGCTGGCGCCGGGGTGGAGCCCCTCACGCATGCGCTCCATGCCGTCCTCGGCAGTGGCGATCGCGCAGCGCATGGCGCAAAGTTCGTCATGCGACTTGATCACCCGGGCGTGCTCGATGATGCCCTGACCTTCGACGACCTGGATGCCCTCGCGTTCCAGCGCCCACACACCGAAAGGGTTGATGCGGTCGACGCCGAGGCGTTTGTTGCCACCCCCATGTTCGCGCACCAGGTCGGCGATGGTGGCAGCCCAGGCCTTGGCGTTTTCCTCGAAACGGGGGCCGGCGGTAAAATAGGTCCAGGGAATGCACGGCCGGAGTTCGTCTATAAGGTCGAAGCCCTCATAGAGATGCAGCATGGTCGTTGCATCGAATACGATCACCGGACCCTGTGCAGCGACAAAGGCATAGCGGACAGGATTGTGATGGCCCCAGACCTGCATGTTGGTGGTGTCAGTGGCGTAGCGCAGGTTGACGGAATCAAACAGCACCATGCCGGCGAGGTCGTTTGCCATCATCTGCTCGCGTAGCCGCGCCAGACGATACTCGCGCAGCGCATGCAAGCTCCACGCGGATGAATCGGGTCTTGCCACGGCCACGGCGTCAAAGCTGGTCATTGCTCAAAGTCTCCACTGAGGATTTCCCTGGACCGCCGGGCCATGAAATCGGTGATGCTATCCTTCAGGCCGTCGTCGATCCACGGGGCCTGGTATTCGTCGAGCTGTTTGCGGGCACGGTCGAGGCCGACCTGGTGCGCGTCCCGGCGCCCTTCGTCGCGCCACTGCTCGTAGCTGTTGGCGTCTGAGAGTTCGGGGATGTAAAACGCGTTCTTGCGGGTATGGGCCTCGCCGAGGAAATGCCCTCCCGGGCCGACCTTGATCAACGTTTCCAGAACCTCGTCAAGGTCGTCGAAGCGCGGCTGCTTGAAGATCTCGTAAAGGATGTCGATCTGCTCGACGTCCTGCACGAACTTCGAATAGCTGATGGCCAGCCCACCCTCGACCATGCCGGCCGCATGGATGATCCAGTTGGCCTGCCCCAACATGTAGCCCCAGGTTGACATGATGGATTCATAGCCGGCCTGCATGTCGGGCACCTTGGCCGTCGACCACAGGCCCGAGGCGCGCCAGACAAGGCCAAGCTTGCGTACGATCTGGCCGACGATCAGGTTCATCAGTACCGGTTCGGGGCTGCCCTGCAGCGGCGCGCCCGATTTCATCGAGATGGTCTGGGCGACGCAGCCGAAGATCGCCGGCGCGCCTTTGCGGATAATCTGCGAATAGGCCATGCCGGTCAGCGCTTCGGCGATGATCATGGCGCACGCGCCGACCGTCGAAACAGGAGAGCTGGCGCCGCCCATGATGAAGGGCGTGCAGATCACCGCCTGGTTAGCGCGCGAATAGATCTCCAGGGCGTTGATCATCGCCTCGTCCCAGACGAGCGGCGTGTTGCAGTTGATCAGCGAGCCGACCACCGTGTTGGTATCGACAAACTCCTCGCCGAATACCAGCTGCGACAGCCTGACAGTGTCGTTGGCTGCCGTGCGCGAGGTCACCGCGCCCATATAGGGCTTGTCGGAAAGCAGCAGCGGTTCGCCAACCAGATGCAGATGCCGCAATCGGACATCGACATCCTGCGGCTCGGCCAGCACACCGCCATTGATCTGGATGGTCTTGGCCTGGTGCGCCAGCTTGGTGAAGTTCTGCAGGTGCTCCAGCGTGCTCGACTTGCGGACATTGTCGAAGTCGAGCACGTGCGGCGCGCCGTAGGAGCCGCTGAACGCCGTGCGTGGGCCGCACAGCGTGATCGTGCGCTCCGGGTTGCGGGCATTGAGCGTGATCTCAGACGGCACTGTCTCGATCAGCTTGAGCAGCAGGTCTCGCTTGATGCGGACACGCGCGCCCTCGACATCGGCACCAACGCTGCGCCAGCGGCCTGGCGCCTCGGGGTGGCGGAACTCGATGCCGACCGTCTCCAGGATAGTGAAGGCGAGTTCGAGCACGCGGTCGCTGCGCTCGTCATCGAGGATCGAGTAGGCCGGCAACTCGTTCTGTAGCACCGAACGCTGCACATTGCCGCGTCGCGCCAGCGCCTCACGGCGATTTGCGGCGCCGCCGCGCCTGCTTGTCGGACTGTCCATATCGCTTCCCGCCATTGCTGCGGCCCCAACGGGCCCGGATCGGCTGCGGCGGCAAAAGAGCGAATGGTCAGTCAATGCCGCGCAGGTTCACCTCGACATTGCGAGAGAGCGGCCGCTCCCAATAGTCCAATTTGGCACCCGCCAAGTTTTGGCGGGTAGCCCGCGTCTGGATCAGGAGGCAGGGGAAGCTTCGAGAGCAGGTTGATCCGCAGCTCTAACCGCGGCTGGACGACAGCAGCCGCTCGTGCAGCGAGCGGATGTGTTCGCGCATCGCGTTGCCGGCACGTTCGGGATCGCGCGCCGCAAGCGCTTCGTAAATCGCCTCGTGCTCGCCCTCGGTCAGGGCAAAGTCCTGCGGCGACCATTGTGGCTGGAACCACAGGCGGTTGAGCCGCTCATGCACCGGCTGCAGGAAGTCGGCGATCAAAGGGTTGCCGGCGGCACCTGTGACGATCGAGTGGAAGCGCCGGTCGCGCACCATCAGCGCGTCCTTGGAGCCGCTTTTCATCGCGGTGATCGTCTCGTCGAGGATCTGGCGCAGTTCGGCCAGTTCGGCCTGCGTCAGCCGAGTGGCCGCCTTTGCCGCGCAATGCGGTTCGAGAACGCTGCGGATTTCCAGCGCCATCATGATCTCGTTGAGCGAATCCAGCCGGATCAGGATGCCCTTGCGCGGGATAACTTCGAGCAAGTCCTCCTGCATCAGCCGCTGCAACGCCTGATGCACCGGCGTGCGGCCGATGCCGATGTCGTCGCAAATCGCGTTCTCCTGCAGAAACTGGCCGGGCTCGTATTGCGCGGTCAGGATGCGGCTCTTGATCTCCTGGTAGGCGCGCTCGGTCAGCGAGTTCTTGCGCGCCGCCATCTTCGGATGATTCTCGGCATCCTGCGCCGCCTGGTCCATGGCCTGGCTGGCTGGCGCGGCCGACCGTTTCCCGGCCTTCGGGCCACGCTTTGCTTCAGTCATCGAAGATAGAGCCATATTGATCCGGTTCGAGCGTCGCCACATTGGTTAGCGCTTGTGCGGAAATTTGCAACCAACAGCAAGCCACCTACGCCAACCTTACGCTACACAGCACTAATCTGGCGTAGATCCGACGGCCGGCAAGCATAGGCATCCTTAAACGACTTGGAAAATTGCGACGTGCTGGTGAACCCAGAAGCGATCGCAACCTCGGTGATCGGTATTCTGGTCTGGCGCAGCAGGTCCCGCGCCCAGTCGAGCCGCAGCGTGAGGTAGTAGTGGTAAGGCGTGCTGTCGAGATGCTGCTTGAAAAGGCGTTCGAGTTGGCGGCGTGAAAGGCCGGTCTGCGTTGCGATCTCGCCCATAGTCTTGGGTGTCGCGATGTTGCTTTCCATCAAGGCGATGGCGCGGACCATGGGATCACCCGGCGTGCGATACTTGAGTGCCTTGGGTAGCCGTTGGCGGTCGTTGGGCGCGCGCGCCAGATCCGTGACGAAATGATTGCTGACGCGTCGGCCGGTTTCGTGGCCGATGATCCTGTTGATCATGCCTATCGACATGTCGAAGGCTGCCATCTCGCCGGCGCATGTGTAGATATTCTCGTCCTGCTGTATCAACCTGTTGTCGATCCTGGCGTCGCGGAACTTTTCGGCGAAGGCCGGGATCTTGCTCCAATGGATGGTGCAGTCGCGCCCGGCAAGCAGCCCGGCGTCTGCCACCAGCCATGCCCCGGTGCCTACCCCGCCGATCGAAACGCCCCAGCGTTTCATCCGATGGAGAAACGAGCGGATCTGCCAACTGGCATGGTTTTCGACATCCTCGCCGGCACAAATCAGGATCGTTGCGGGCAGTCCATGGAAACTGCCCGAATGCTGTTCGCCAAGACAGCCATCCAGCTTCACCGATATGCCCGAAGACGAGGTCGCCTGCGCCCGTTCGATGCCGATCGTGCGCCATCGGAAATGCCCCTGCTGCGCAATGTCATTGGCCTGCTTGAGCGGCTCGATCAGCCCCGACAGACTCATCAACGAAAACCCGTCGACGACGAGAATGAGGATGTCCTGGACCTCGGCGGCCTTTGGCCTGATCTCGGCTCGCGCCTGATGGCCACGATGTCCTGCCGGCCAAGTGGGCTTGCTGGCTACTGGGAGTATTGCGCTTCGTGCCACGTCTGCCTCTCATTGGATTGAGGCTGGGACCCCGCTTCGAAACCGAAGACGGAATTCCAGAAGAGATGGCATTTTCGCTGCTGAGGTTGGGGCGAGAAGTCCCAAATGGCCCCCTTCCGATGGTGGTTTCCCTCTCGATAGCGACGAAAAGATTCATTTGCCGGCGTGGAATAACGCGCCTGGCAAGCCGTTCTCCCTGGCGACAACACAACCGGCACGGTGCGCTAATGATCATTTGGCCGCATCGCGTATTCAAGGAGAGTGGCCGATGTCGAACAACCTGGCTCTGCCCGCCGACGACGGTCTTTTGGTCGCCGTTGCGAGCATCCCAAATGAACGGCAGATTTCGCTGCGCCTGGTACGCATCCTGGTGGGAGCATTGCTGATCGCTTTCGTGATCTTTGCCTTCTTTGCCAGCATCGACGGCCTTTCGACCGACATGCGCGTCGCACTCTCAGTATTCGCCGCCACTCTGATCGCCTGGACTGTCATGGACCTGCCGGAAACGCCGGTTGCATTGGCGGGTGCGCTGGCGCTGGTTCTGGCGGGCGCAGTCGGCGAGCAGGCGTTTTTTTCGGCACTCGGCAGCGAGATCGTGGTGCTGATGCTCGCCGCCTTTGTCATCGGCGCGGTGTTGAAGCAGACCGGGCTTGCCGAGCGCTGTGCCTTTCGCATGCTCGCTCCGTTCCGAACCGTGCAAGGCATTTTTTGGGCAACGACGGGCGCGATCTTCCTGACCGCGTTCCTGGTGCCGTCGACATCGGCACGCGCGGCGATCCTGATGCCGATCTTCCTGAGCCTATCCACTGCTATCGGCAGGCCAAGCGTGACGCGCGCGCTTGCCTTGCTGTTTCCATCGACGATCCTGCTTTCCGCTGCCGCTTCGCTGACGGGCGCTGGTGCTCATCTGGTGGCGGCCGATGCGATCCGGCGCGTTTCGGGTCAGTCCGTCGACTTCGCCACCTGGACGATGCTGAGCGCGCCCTTCGCGCTCATCTCCAGCCTCATTGCCTGTGGCCTGATCCTGTTTGTTTTCCTCGACGGAGATGATCGCAAAACGCTGGTGACGCATGGCAAGGGAGCGGCAAATACATTCTCCAACCGCGACAAGACCATTCTCGCCGTGGTTGGAGCGACTGTCGCGCTTTGGGCCACCGGCAGCTTCCACGGCATCGGCCTGCCAATCGTCGCACTCGTGGGTGCTCTGGTCGTGGCCTCGAAAGCCGTCTCGGGCATCGCCTTCAAGGCCGCGCTCAAGGGCGTCGAATGGAACCTGCTGCTGTTTCTTGCTGCCACGCTCGTCATCGGCGAGGCACTGCTTGTGTCAGGTGCGGCGAAGCTGGTGGTCGATCGCGTGATGGCGGCCTTCCAAAATTCGGTCGCGCCTGCTCCCTGGATCCTGATCGGCTTTGCCGCGACCGTCTCCGCCCTCGCCCATATCGTCATCACCTCGCGCACCGCGCGCGCAACGGTACTCATTCCGGCGCTGGCGCTGCCGCTTGCCGGGCTCGGCGTGAATCCTGCCGCGATGATCCTGGTCGTCACGCTCGGCAGTGGCTTTTGCCAGACGCTGATGGTGTCGGCCAAGCCGGTGACATTGTTCGGCGGCATCGAGCCGCCGGCCTTTTCGGCACGTGATTTGCTGTGGCTTTCAGCGCTGCTTTTTATCCCCTTCGTCGCCTTGCTCGGGGCCTTCGCGGTCTTTGTCTGGCCGCTGCTCGGCATACCGCTCTGATCAGAACCCTGACGTCCAGATGCCTATGCGGCCAAGCCAGAAGTGGCCTGGCCGTTTTCGTAAGTATTTGTAATATTTTACTTTTCTGAGCGGAATAAAGCGGATTGCACGCCGTTTCTCGTCCATCGCTCACATGAAAGACGAGGAGTTACTTCCATGACATTCACTGTTCTTGTCGCGCCCTCCGGCTTCAAGGAGAGCCTGTCCGCCAACGAAGTGGCCGACTGCATCGGCGAAGGCGTGTTGCGCACATTTCCGCAAGCCAATATCCTGAAGGCGCCCATGGTCGACGGCGGTGAAGGCTTCACCGAAGCGCTGATCGCGGCAACCGGCGGCACCATCCACCGCCTGACCGTCACCGGGCCGGTCGGCGATCCTGTTCAGTCGTTTTTCGGCTTCCTCGGCGGCGCGCCGGTACCCACCGCCGTCATCGAAATGGCTGCTGCTGCGGGCCTGCGCCTGGTGCCTCGCGACAGGCGCAATCCGTGCCTGACCACTAGCCGGGGTGTTGGCGAACTGATCAACGCGGCACTCGACGCCGGCGCTGAACGCATCCTGCTCGGCTGTGGCGATAGCGGCATCAACGACGGTGGCGCTGGCATGGCCGCGGCACTTGGCGTGCGTTTCCTCGACAAAAAAGGCCGGCCGCTCGCGGCAGGCGGCGCGGAACTCGCAAGGCTTGCGATCATTGACATGTCGGGCCGCGACCCACGTCTCGCCAATGTTCGTATCGATGCCGCGGTCAACTGGCACAACATGCTGCTTGGCCCGCGCGGCGTTGCCCGTGTGTTCGGCCCGCAAAAGGGGGCGACGCCCGAGCAGGTCGAGCTTCTGGCGCAGGCCATGGACAATTATGCCGCGCATATTGTTGCCACTACCGGCATCGATGTCGGTGCGGCCGAGGGTGCCGGCGCATCTGGGGGCCTGGGTGCTGCGGTGATTGGGCTTTTGTCAGGCAAACTTCATCCGCGCTACGAGATCGTGATGAACTATCTCGATCTGGACAGCCTGATCGGTCGCGCAAACTTGGTCATCACCGCCGAAGGCAGTCTTGATGGCCAGACCCCGTTCGGCAAGGTGCCGGCGGAAGTCGGCCACAGGGCAAAGGCGGCAGGCCTGCCGGTGATCGCGCTCGCCGGCACCATCGGCAAGGGCGTGACACTCAACTTCGAGCATGGCATCGACGCCTTTGCTTCGATCCTCAAGCGCCCGTGCAGCCTCGACGAAGCCATTGGTGCCGCGTCGAAGTTGCTGGTACGCGCCGCCGAGGACGCCTCGCGCATGATCCTGGTTGGCATGCGCCTCAATCAGGCCAGTGCAGTGCGGCGTGCCCAAAAGCAGACCCCGCGCCCGAAAACTACGTCTCGCGCCGCCGCCTGATAGTGCGGCAACAAAAAACCGCCGCGAATGTCGCGGCGGTTTTTCGAGGAACAGGTGTCAAGTCTGGCAGATCGTTCGTGCGTTGAGCAGGCCCCAGCCGAAAACCGGGTCTTTGCCCGGCTTGCCGAGGTCTTCCGCACCCTTGCGCAACTGCGCCTCGACCTCGTCGGCCTTGAGTTGCGGATTGGCCGCCTTGATCATCGCTGCTGCGGCAGTAACGAAGGGGGCAGCAAATGACGTTCCGGTTTTGGAAGAGGCACCCTTGACCGAAGCTGCCGTCCACACCTGCACGCCAGGTGCGGCGATGTCGATATGGTCGCCGGACCCGGCGCGCCGATATGCGTTCTTGCGCCGGTCGATCGCCGTCACCGCAATCACCTCCTGATAGGCGCCGGGATAAAGCGGGGCCGCGCGCGGACCGCCATTGCCGGCAGCGGCAACCAGCACGATCTCCTTCTGCGCGGCCAGTTCGACCGTCCGCTCGAGCAACAGGTTCGCCGGGCCGGTCAGACTCATGTTGATGACGAGCACGCCCTTGCCTGCCAAAAGGTCGATCGAACGGACCAGATCGTAGACGGCGGAACGGTCGTCATTGCCGCTGCGCTGAAAAGCGTCGACAGCGACGAGTTCGCCGCCGGGCACGAGGCCGGGCGTTCGGCTTTCCGCTGAACCGACAAGAAGGGCTGCCACCGCCGTGCCATGCTGGCGCGCGGAATCGGGCAGGTCGCCTGCTCCAAGCCTGATCGTCTCGATGCGCCCGCCGGCAAAGGCCAGGTGTTCGGCATTGATGGCCGTGTCGATGAGACCGATCCGCACCGGGCCCGTGCAACGATCCGGCAGCGCCTGTGTCTCGGGCCAGCCGACGACGTGGCGTGCCAGGCACTGCTCGGCGCCGCAAGGATCGAGGCTGTCCTGGTCAGGCCGGTAGAAGTGATTGAAGTCGACCACCGCGTTTGGTGCGGCAGCCGCCACTTCGGCGCGCGCCGCTTCAAGCGTCGTACCGCCGGGAACGCGCAGCTTGACGATTTCGGCCCCAACGAGCGCAACGGCGGTACGATCGCCGATCGAATAGCCCACGGCGGTCAGGTTCGTTATCGCCCCCTGGTCGAGACCGAGTGCCACGATCTCTTGCGGCGCCTGGCGCACAAGCGCGGCAGCCGTGCGGGCCGCGGCTTTTCGGCGTGATTCGGACTGGCGGAAATAGCCGAATGGATTGCGCCCTTTTCCAACCGCTTGTGCCGCCGTACTGGCGTCCCTGCTGCTGCCAGAAGAGCTTCTGCCACTACCGCCGCCACCACCACCGCCGTTATCGTCGTCGTCGTCGTCGGCCAGCGCCGTGTCAGTTCCAACAAACTGTCCAAGTATTGGCGTTGCCGAAGGGACGCCAAAAGTCGCGCCGTTCAACGCCAACGCGAATACAACCGCAAGTGAACCCGATGGGGGCTTCAGAGGCATGGCTTCTCCTTTCCTGGCGAATTGGCGCGTCGATTGCAAATGTTAGCGATCCACATAAGCTTTTCGGCATCCCATATCATTTTGACTACATTTGTGCATTTTTGGCTCAACGGACGAACCCCCTGCTTATTCCGCTGGGGGCGCTTTTCGTGGAGGAGAGACAGGATACGACTGCATGAAGGGTGACGATTTTCCGGTCAGCGATCGCCTGGTGGCTTTCCTACCCAATCTGCGCCGGTTCGCCATCTCGCTGTGCCGGTCGCGCGATCTCGCCGACGACCTTGTGCAGACGGCCTGCGAGCGGGCACTCGCCGGACAGGAGCGTTTCGAACCGGGCAGCCGGTTTGACGCATGGATGTTCCGCATCCTGCGCAATCTGTGGATCGACCAGGTCAGGCGCACCAAGACGGCTGGCCCACGCGAGGACATCGACGACCGCCAGGACATCGTCGGCTCGAGCGGCGAACGTGATGTGGAAGCGCGCCTGACCCTGAAAAGCGTGGCAGTGGCTATCGACGAGCTTGTCGACGAGCAACGCGAGGTACTGCTGCTCGTCTGCGTCGAAGATCTTTCCTACAAGGAGGCGGCCGAGGTGCTTTCGATTCCTATTGGAACGGTGATGAGCAGGCTTGCCCGCGCCCGCAAGAATCTCGCTGAAGCGGCCGGAATAATCCCCGCAGCCGACCGTTCACCCGAAAAAGGTGGGAAGATATGAGCAGGCGCGACTTCGACGACGAAACCCTGATGGCCTTCGCCGATGGCGAACTCGACGCTGACACCACGGCGGCGATCGAGGAGGCCATGGGCACCGATGACGCGCTCATTGCCCGCGTAGCCACCTTCATGGAAAGCCGCGCCCAGGCATCAGCTGCGCTGAAGCCTCTGATCGACGAGCCGGTTCCCGAAGCGCTGACGACGTCGGTGCATAAATTGATCGACGAGGCGCATCAGCGCGAGCGAGCGGAAGCAGGTAAGCAGCCTGCCCAGAAAAATATCATCGCTTTTGAGCCCCGCGCGCCACGAAAAGTCACCTCGAACTGGGCGTTGCCGCTGGCAGCCTCGCTCGCTGCCGTCATCGTCGGTGTTGGCGGGTATCTCGCAGGCAAGGCCGGAGGGCCGGCTTCCAATGGTCTTGCCATCGCTTCGATCAGCAATCCGGTCGTCGCCAAGGCGCTTGGCGCCACACCGTCAGGCACCGACGTCAATGCCGGCGACACCACGATCAAGTTCGTTTCCAGTTTCCGCGATGAAGCAGGCGCACTCTGCCGCGAGTTCGAGCTCCATCGCGCTTCGGAAACATCTCTCGTTTCGGTCGCTTGTCGGGTCGGGCAACACTGGGATCTCAGGCTTGCCGTCGCCGCTCCCGCAGCCGGGCAGGACTACGTTCCCGCTGGCGCCTCCGAGACTGTCGATGCTTATCTGACCACGACCCAGGCGGGAGCACCGCTTTCGGAAGCGGAAGAGAAAAAGGCGCTCGGCCTGCCCTGACCGGCTCTATCGCAGGCTCGGTTGCGGGCCGCGCTTGCGCTCGCTTGCGTAGAGGGCGACGGCCATGGCGCGGTTACGCACGCCCAGCTTGTCGTAGAGATTCTTCAAATGATACTTGACCGTGTTCTCCGAGATCCCGGTCCTTGTCGCGATCTGCAGATTGGTCCAGCCGTCCGCCAGAACGCCGAGCAATTCCAGCTCGCGCGTCGTCAGGCGCGACAGCGGCGTCTCGTTGATCTTGGCAACATCGACATATGGAATGCAGATACGGCCGTTGGCGACCGCAATCAGCGTGTCGAACAGGATGCAGGGGTCGTCGAACTGATAGCAGAAGCCTTGCGCGCCAAGGCGCACGCATTGCTTCAGAATGCCTATGTCATGGTCGTTGGAAAAGATGACCATGCGCGCTGCGAGCTGGCGGCGCTGCAATTCGGACAGCACCTCAGCCGCATCCATGTCGGACAGTTTCCAGCCAACGATGGCGACGTCGAATGCAGGTCGCGCTTCGTCCACCGCACGGATGAACGCCTCGCCGCTCTGGATGCCCTCGGCGAAGTCGAAGCGTTCGTCGCGGCTGATCATGTCGCGCAACGCCGAAATCACCAGCGGGTTTCGCTCGGCGATCAGGACATTCAGCTTCATTTGTTGCGCCATCAGCCCGCCATCGACATCGGCATTTGTGCCTTGGCGCATTCCAATCGAATTCACCAAGGCATGCCCGCTCTCCAGCGACAGGAATCAGTCGTAGATTCGGAATCGACCGACCAAATCGCGTGTTTCTTCGCGCACCGCCGCCTCGATCTTGGCGTTGCCTGCCTCACCATTCGCCGCAAGTCCGTCAACGACGGCCATCGTCATGCGCCCGACCTGGCGGAACTCCTCATTGAGGAAACCGCGTGTGGTGCAGGCAGGCGTGCCGAGGCGAACACCCGACGTAACCATCGGCCCCTGCGGGTCGAACGGAATGCCGTTCTTGTTGCAGGTGATGTGGGCGCGGCCAAGGGCTGCTTCGACGGCCTTGCCGGTGAGGTTCTTGCGCCTCAGGTCGACCAGCATCAGGTGCGTGTCGGTGCCGCCCGAGACGATATCGACACCGCCCTCCTGCAGCGTTTCGGCGAGAACCTTGGCGTTGGACACGACGTTTGCGGCATAGACCTTGAAGTCAGGCGTCAGCGCCTCGCCGAAGGCCACCGCCTTTGCGGCTATGACATGCATCAGCGGTCCGCCTTGAAGGCCGGGGAACACCGCCGAATTGATCTTCTTGCCGATCTCCTCGTCATTGGACAACACCATGCCGCCGCGCGGCCCGCGCAGGGTCTTGTGCGTGGTGGTGGTGACGACATGGGCATGTTCGAGCGGGTTGGGGTGAACGCCACCGGCGACAAGGCCGGCAAAGTGCGCCATGTCGACGAACAGTTTAGCGCCGACCTCGTCGGCGATTTCGCGGAACGCCTTGAAGTCGATGATGCGTGGATAGGCCGAGCCGCCAGCGAGGATCACCTTGGGCTGGTGCTTCTTGGCGAGATCGCGGACCTCGTCCATGTCGATGCGATGGGTATCGGGCTTGACGCCATAGGAAACGACGTTGAACCACTTGCCGGACTGGTTGACCGGCGCGCCGTGGGTCAGGTGGCCGCCCGCCGCCAGGTTGAGGCCCAGGAACGTGTCGCCCGGTTGCATCAGGGCCATGAACACCGACTGGTTGGCCTGGCTGCCCGAATTTGGCTGGACGTTGGCGAAGCTGCAGCCGAACATCGTCTTGGCGCGTTCGCGCGCCAGATCCTCGATCTCGTCGACATAGGCGCAGCCACCGTAGTAGCGGCGGCCGGGATAGCCTTCGGCGTACTTGTTGGTCAGCACCGAGCCTTGCGCCTCGAGCACAGCCTTGGAAACAATGTTTTCAGAGGCGATCAGCTCGATCTCGTCGCGCTGGCGCTGGAGTTCGCGACCCATCGCGTCGCTGACGGCGGGATCGGCCTGGGCGACGCCAGTGCGGAAGAAATGGCGGGCACTGCCGATGCCGGGTCTGGTGGGGATATTCATGAGGCTCCTCCCTTATGGCGCCGTGCGGCGTCCCAAAATTGTGGTCATCCGGTCCAACCGAGGCCGGCGGAAATGCAGTTGATCGACAGCAAGAGCGCGTTGACCGCGCGCTTGGGATTGGCCGTGGCTCCATCCTGCGCGCGAACCTCGCGCAGCAGCTGCACCTGCAGCCGATGAATCGAGTCCATCTGCGGGCGGATACGGTCGAAGTGCCGCTTGAAGGCCGGGAAGCGCTCGGACAGCTTCAAGCCGCCATTCACCTCCGAGATCATCCGCCGCGTCAGTGCGTACTCGGCCGATATCTTGCGGTAGATGCGCTCGCCCACCTCTCGGTCCTGCACCAGTCCGGCATAGAGACAGCCAATGTCCATGTCGGACTGGTAGAGGCCCTTGTCCACCTCGTCGACGACGAGGCGGAAAAAGCGTGAGCGTTCGAACATCTGCCTGAGCAACTCGAGACCCGGCTCGCCACGCACGTTGACGAACGAATTCAGCGCGCTGCCTATGCCGTACCAGTTGGTCAAGAGATGCCGGTTCTGGCTCCAGGCGAATACCCATGGAATGGCACGCAGATCGGAGATGTCGCGGGCTCCGAAACGCCGGGCCGGGCGCGAACCGATCTTGAGCAGCGACAATTCCTCGACCGGGCTTGCCTGGTGGAAGTAGTCTATGAAGCCGGGCTCGTTGATCAGGCCCGAATAGGATGCCTGCGACATCCCGGTCAGCGCTTCCAGCGCTTCGCTGAACTCGGGGATGTCTTTGAGCTCGGCTTCGTTCGGCGACTTTACGGAGTGGGCAAAGACGCTCGCCGCGAGGATCTCGAGCTGATAGAGGCCCGTGCCGCGATTTGCGAATTTCGACGAGACGACCTCGCCCTGTTCGGTAACGCGCATTGCGCCACCGATGGTTCCCGCCGGCTGGGCGGCGATTGCCCTGCCCGTCGGAGCGCCGCCGCGGCTGACCGAACCGCCACGGCCGTGGAAGAAGCTGATCTTGACCTTGCGCTTGATGCCGAGCGCGGTGATCCGCCGTTGCGCCTTATTGAGCTCCCAGTTGGAGGCCAGGAAGCCGCCGTCCTTGTTGGAGTCGGAATAGCCGAGCATGACCTCCTGGCGGTTGCCGAAATCGCGCACCGAGCGCCGCACGATGGAAACTGCAAACAGCTGGTCGAGTATTTCGGGCGCGGCGCGCAGGTCGTCGATGGTTTCAAACAGCGGAACGACGCGCAGTGCGATGGTTCCGCTGCCGTCCATCGCGGTTGCAAGCCCTGAATACTGTGCAAGCAGATAGACGGCCAGAAGGTCGTCGCATGAGCGCGTCATCGACAGGATGAAGGCACCGACCGCGCCGCCATTGAGGCCGGCAGAAGCCTTGCGGATGACGTCGAACAGGTCGAGCAGTTCCTGCGCTTCTTCAGACAGCGCGAGGCGGTCGACCTCCAGCTGTTCGCCGGAGTTCAGTGCCGCGCGGATGCGCTGCGTCCATTGCGGCGTGTCGGGCGCCGGTGCCGCAGCCGGATCGGCGAGTTTGAACAGCTCGGCCAATACGCGATTGACGACAGTGGAGTTCTGTCTGATGTCGAGCGATACGGTGCGGAAGCCGAAGGTCTCGACCTGCTGACGCAAGGGACGGACGAAACGCCTGGCGATCAGCTTGCCGCCGAGCTGGACAAGAACGTTTTCGAGTTCTCGAAGATCGGTCTTGAAGGCATCTGAGCGTCCATAGGGCTTGGCCGAAGCCTCCCCGCGCATTGCCTCCAGACGGTCGAGCATCGCGGCGGCGAACTGGCGCAGCGGCTCGTCGGGATTGCGCGCGACGATCTCCGAGGCGTTGCCGCTGCGATGCAGCGCATGACCCAGCGCCTTGATGAAAGTGTCTGGAATGTCGACCACGTTGGCGCTGATGCTCAACACCGTGACGAGCCTGCGCACCTGGCCGATGTACCAGCCAACGATCGCCTGGCGACACTCGTTGAGAGCGTAAGCGGTGGTCTTGGCGGTGACATTCGGATTGCCGTCGCGATCGCCACCTATCCAGGAGGCATAACGCATGAAGGACGGCACCTTGAGATCATATTCCGGATAGTGGCGCGCCAGCGCCTCTTCGACCGAGTCATAAAGCTTGGGCGTCGCCTCGAAGATAACTTCGCGGAAGAAGTGCAGGCCCCAGGCGATCTCACGTTCCACAGACGGCCGCTCGAGTCGCAGCTCGCCCGACATCCACAAGAGCTCGATCTCGCTCTTGAGGTCGCTGATGTGCTGTTCGCGCTCACGCGGCGCCCAGCGCTGCTGTTCGAGCTCGGTCAGCTTGCGATAGATGCGGCGGTGGATTTCAAGCACGGTGACGCGCTTGGCCTCGGTCGGGTGTGCCGTCATGGTCGGGCCGACACAAAGGTCGTCGAGGGTGGCCTGGATCTGCTCGGCCGGGTAGCCGCCGGCGGCTATTTCGCCCATGACATTGGCAAACGAGCCGATCACCTCGTCGGCGCCGCCCATCTGCTCAAGCTCGCGGCGAGAACGCATCGCCAAAAGTTCGTTGGCGATTGCGACAAGCTGGAACCAGATGCCGGTGGCTTGCAACGCGGCTATGCGCTGTTCGCTAGCCAGGGCATCAAGGCTCACGCGGCCGGTAAGAACCTCCGCCATATCGGGCTCGCGTTCGCTGACAACGGCCAGGAGCAGCCTGAAAAGCAGGCTGCGGACGTCTTCGCGAAAGCTGAGTGGTCTGCTCTCCTCCAAGCGACACCCATTCATCTTGAGTTGCTCCGGGAGCCGAACCTTTGAGTTGGTCATCCCGAAAATGCTGTTTTCCCGAGAGCGAGCAGACCGGTTTTCCGTCTCATTGAAAACGCCCGGACGGGTAGAATTCCCATTCGTTCGGGTGGTACCGGCACTGGCCGAACGATGATCGCCGGGCCCAAATCGGACTACCGGTCCGGTCGGAAAATCGAAAACTGCAAGAGGATTGGTCCAGCGCGTTTTGCAGTGGACGGCATTTAACTCATGTGCAAGTATGTTGCATATCAGGCAAGTAAGGGAGGCGCATGAAAGTGAGGTCCACTACCGAAATCCGCATCGCCGCAGCACGATCCAACCGAGCTTGAAGAGGAACATGCCAATGCAGAAAGTGCTGCCGGAGCTTTATGAGGGCCATGCGCCCATCACCCTCCAGAACGCATTTCACGACGCGCTCGAGGCGCTTGAGGAATGGAAGGAAGGAAGCGAGGAACCGCTCGTACCGGTTGACAGCTTCAACGTCCCCATCAGCCACATCTTTGCCCGCATGAGCGCTTGCACCGATCTGCTGCCGCTGCGCACGCGAGACGTTCTCGAAACCATCATCGACAAGGGCTCGTTTCGAGCCACCGGCGGTTCGCTCTATGCCGATGGCGCGAAACTGGTGATGCCGCTCTGCATCGAGCGCCTGACCCTGTCGCTGCTGCGACCGACCGCGTCCCTGGCCCAATTGCGCAAGGCCTGCGTCGAGGCCTGACCCAGCAACCGTTGCATATGGCTCTGTCATAGGCGCGCCAGCGCCTGCGGCAGAGCGTTTCTGCGCCTGCTTGGCACTCGCAAAAATACCCCATGAAAAAAGCCCCGATCCGGGGCTTTTTTTACCGTTGATGTTCCAGCGCGCGTTAGGCCGCCTTGGCGCTCGAGGCTTCGACCCCATACTCCAGCGAGGAGTCCACGATGGTGTGCCACAGGCTGTCCGAAAAGCTGGTGAAGACCAGCATATTGTAGACCGGATGCCCGTCGGTGCCATTGGCCTCGCGCCAGAAATTGACCGCCGTATGGTCGACCGAAGTGTTCGCCGCCGTGCCGACCGGAAACACGGAGTCGTGCAAATCGAGCGACGAGAACTTGGCGATCGCATCGCGGGCACGCGCGCCTGAAACGCGGATCAGGCAGCGGCCGTCGGACTGGTCGGAGAGCGATGCCGAGCCAGTGAAGGCCTGGGCCATGGCTGCAAGCTGCGATGCCTCGTCGGTGCGCGGCGCAATGACGGTGAACTGATCGGGACCAGACCAGACCAACGTGGCCGTCTTACCAATGACAGCCTTAGGCGTAGCCGGTGCCTCGACACCGAAGAGCTTCTTGGCGGCCTTGGCCGTTTCCGCTGCTTTGCCACGGCGTGCCATGACCTGCACCAACACGATGTCGCGCACTTCCCGAAGCGTTACGCCGGGATGTGCTCCAGTTGCACCATGGCAACCGGGAACGAGCGCCTTCTGCAGCGGAGATTGGGTGTTCCAGAGATAATCAACCACGCTGGCGCGCTCCTTCTGGATCGTAGAAGACTGGGTTGCAGATTTCGGCTTCGTAATCCTCGCTGCGCAGCGGGTCGTGGATGCGCACGATTTCGCCAAAGCGTTCGCGGCCGCGTTCGACCAGGCCCAGACCGATCCACTGTTCCAGCATCGGCGAATAGCAGACCGATGTGACGTAGCCCTGGTCCGTCTGGGGTCCCGGGATCGCACCCTTGGGGACCACGTGCGCGCCGGAGCGCAGGCGCCGCTTGACGTCGATCGGCTTGATGCCGACAACGACCTGGCGGTCGGGTGCGGTCAGCGCTTCGCGCCCGGCCATGACGCGGCCAATGAAGTCCTTCTTCTTGGACATCATCTTGCCGAGGCCGAGATCGTCGGCGGTCGTGGTGCCGTTCAGCTCGGGACCCGCAACGTGGCCCTTTTCAATGCGCATGACGCCGAGTGCTTCGGTGCCGTAAGGCGTGACGCCCAGGTCGCGTCCTGCGATCATCAGGTTCTGCGCCATGGCGGCGCCATAGCGAGCCGGAACCGAGATCTCGAAGGCGATTTCACCGGAGAACGAGATGCGGAACAGGCGTGCGGTCACACCACCACGAAGTTTGACCTCGCGGGCGCCCATGAAGGGGAAGCCCTCGTTGGACATGTCTTCCGACGGATCGACGAGTTCCTGAAGCAGTTTGCGGGTGTTGGGCCCGGCGATGGAGAACTGCGCCCACTGGTCCGACGCCGACGACAGTTGCACGTCGAGTTCGGGCCAGAGCACCTGGCGACAGAATTCGAGATGCGCCATGACAGGTCCTGCCTTGGCTGTGGTCGTGGTCAAGAAGTAGTGGTCTTCGGCGATACGCGAGGTCGTACCGTCGTCCATCACGATGCCGTCTTCGCGCAGCATCAGGCCATAACGTGCCTTGCCCACGCCAAGCGAGGAGAAGGCGTTGATGTAGACGCGGTCGAGGAAGGTGCCGGCGTCCGCGCCGCGCACGTCGACCTTGCCGAGCGTGGAGACGTCACAGAAACCGACGCCGTTGCGCACGGCGAGCACTTCACGGGTCACCGACTCCAGCCAGTCGTTCTCGCCCGGCTGCGGATACCATTGCGCACGCTTCCACAGGCCGGTGTCGACGAACACGGCACCTCTGGCCGCAGCCCAGTGGTGCGACGGCGTCAGGCGCCAGGCGTGGAAATTCTCGTCGCGGTGATGGCCGGCAAGCGCGCCGATCGCCACCGGCGCATATGGCGGACGGTAGATCGTCGTGCCAGTCTGCGGAATGGTGCGCCCGGTTGCATCGGCCATGATGGCAAGGCCGGTGATGTTGGAGGTCTTGCCCTGGTCGGTCGCCATGCCAAGCGTGGTGTAGCGCTTGAGATGCTCGACGCTTTCAAAGCCTTCGCGCTGCGCCAGCGTCACGTCGGAAGCGGTGACGTCGTGCTGGAAGTCGACGAAGGCCTTACCCTTGGCCTTGACCTGCCAGAGCGGCGAAATCGCATAAGTCTCGTCGCCAGCTTCCGATGCCTCGCCGGCATTGCCGGAAGCGCCGCATTCGGCGGCAGCTGCCGCACCTGCGGCATGACCGTCGCGCAGGCAGGCACCGAGCGAGAACTCGCCACGCGCCGCACCCGCCATGACCATGCCTCTGGGCGCGTCGCCGGGGATGAAGGCGGCGATGTCGTCACGCCACACCGGCTTGCCGCGATGGAAGCAAGACAGGCCGACATTGGGGTTCCAGCCGCCCGATACGGCCAGGCAGTCGGCGTCGATCTGCTGCTTGCGGCCGTTGCCGTCGGTAACGATGACACCGCGCACGCCGTCGACACCGCCCTTGACGTCGGACACGCCACCCGAGAGCACGCGCAAATCCGACAGATCAGCGAGTGCCTGATATTCCGCCGGCACCTTGCCGCGCGGATCGATCACGGCGGCAATGTCTCCACCTGCCTGCTGGATCGCCTCGACCGTGCGCCAGCCGTCATCGTTGTTGGTGAACAGCGCCACACGCTTGCCCGGCATCGCCGCGAAGCGGTTGACATAGGTGCGCACGGCGGATGCCATCATCACGCCCGGACGGTCGTTGCCCGGGAAAACGATCGGCCGCTCAATGGCGCCTGCGGTGACAACCGAGCGCTTGGCGACGATGCGCCAGAGCCGCTGGCGAACCTGATGCGGAGCGGGCACCGGCACGTGGTCGTTGACGCGTTCGAGCGCGGTGTAGACACCGCCGTCATAGACGCCGAACAGCGCCGTACGAACCATGACGCGGACGTTGGGCAGCGAGGCAAGCTCGCCGGTCGCCCGGCGCACCCACTCCTCGGCATGCATGCCATCGATCTCGCCGCCGTCGCTGAGCAGGCGGCCACCGACCCGGACGTCTTCTTCGACAAGGATGACACGCGAGCCGGCACGGCCAGCCGCCAAAGCGGCAGAAAGACCAGCGGCACCACCACCGACGACCAGCACGTCGCAATGCGCCCAGGCCTTGTCGTAGTGGTCGGGATCGGGCAGCTCAGCGCTCTTGCCGAGGCCTGCGGCGCGGCGGATCAGCGGCTCGTAGACCTTCTCCCAAAACTTGGCGGGCCACATGAAGGTCTTGTAGTAGAAACCGGCGACGAAGATCGGGGCGGCCAGCTGGTTGATCGACATGAAGTCGCGGCGCAGCGAAGGCCAGCGATTCTGGCTCTGCGCAACAAGCCCGTCATAGAGTTCCTGCGTCGTGGCGCGGGTGTTGGGTTCCTTGCGGGCACCACTGCGCATCTCCACCAGCGCGCTCGGTTCTTCCGAACCGGCGGTGATGATGCCGCGGGGGCGATGATACTTGAACGAGCGCGCCACGAGCTTGACGCCGTTCGCAACGAGTGCGGAGGCCAGCGTGTCACCGGCGAAGCCGGACATGACCTTGCCGTCGAAGGAGAACTGAAGTGGTTGCTGGCGGTCGATCAGGCCGCCGCTGCGCAGCCGGTGCGACTGGCTAGCGGATGCTGCCTGACTGCGGGCACTGGGGGTGCTGCCCTCAAGTGCGGCCGTCCTGCCGAGCGGTTCGGATCCGGTATAGCCCGACATGTTTATTCTCCTGCCTGCACCGGATTGGCCGCGCCAACGCCTGGGGCTGCGATCACCGATCTGAATTCGTGCGTCACCGTGTTGCGCTCGGCTATCAGCCAGGAACGGCAGCCACCGCCGTGGTACCAGTACTCGCGCATGAAGCCGGCCACGTTGTCGCGCAGATAGACGTAGTCATAGAAGGCATCTTCAACGCGTTCGGGGCTTTCGCCGCTATCGGCAGCGAAGTTGGGCCGCTTGGGCGAAGCATCGCCGAGATAGGTGAACTCGCCGTTCTCGCGTTCGCCGCAGAAAGGACATGCAATACGCATTCCGCCAGTCTCGCTTTCAGTGCAGGTTGGGTTGGGCGCCTTGGCCCTTTTCATCGATCATCGCGCCACGGCGGAACCGGTCGAGCCGGAAGCGCGCGGCTTCGGGGTGCGGTTCGTCGCGCGCCAGCAAGTGGGCAAAGACGAGACCGGAAGCCGGCGTCGCCTTGAAGCCGCCGTAGCACCAGCCGGCGTTGAGATAGAGCCCATCGATCGGCGTCTTGTCGATGATCGGCGTGCCGTCCATCGACATGTCCATGATGCCGCCCCACTGGCGCAGCATGCGGACGCGGCCGATCATGGGCATGACCGCCATGCCGCCTTCGCAGACGTCCTCGACCACCGGCATGTTGCCGCGCTGGGCGTAGGAATTGTAGCCGTCGAGGTCGCCGCCGAAGACGAGGCCGCCCTTGTCGGACTGGCTGATATAGAAGTGGCCGGCACCGAAGGTGATGACCCCTGGGATGAGCGGCTTGATGGCTTCGGAGACAAAGGCCTGGAGCACGTGGCTTTCGATCGGAAGCTTCATGCCGGCCATCGCGGCAACGCGAGACGTATTGCCCGCGACCGCCATGCCGACCTTGCCCGCGCTGATCTTGCCGCGCGATGTCTCAACGCCGGTGATCTTGCCGTTAGGATCACGCACGAAGCCGGTGACTTCGCAGTTCTGGATGATGTCGACACCGCGCTGGTCGGCTGCGCGCGCATAACCCCACACCACCGCATCATGGCGGGCGGTGCCGCCGCGGCGCTGCATGAGGCCGCCCATGATCGGGAAGCGCGGGCTGTCGTAGTTGAGGAACGGCAGTTCCTTGCGGATCTGCACCGCATCGAGCAATTCGGCGTCGATGCCGTTGATGCGCATTGTGTTGCCACGGCGGGCGAAGGCGTCGCGCTGGGCATCCGAGTGGTAGAGATTGATGATACCGCGCTGGGAGACCATCGCGTTGTAGTTGAGATCCTGCTCCATACGCTCCCACAGCTTCATCGACATCTCGTAGAAGCCGGTATTGCCGGGAAGGCCGTAGTTGGAGCGGATGATGGTCGTGTTTCGGCCGGCATTGCCGGAGCCGATCCAGCCCTTTTCAAGCACCGCGACATTGCGGATGCCGTATTCGTTGGCGAGGAAATAGGCCGTCGCGAGCCCGTGGCCGCCGCCGCCGATGATGATGACGTCGTAGTGGCTCTTGGGTGCCGGATCGCGCCAGGCCCGGGTCCAGCCCTTGTGGCCAGACAAAGCAGCCTTGGCGAGTGAGAAGATCGAATATTTCATCGCATGTGTTCCGGCGAAATGTGAGGTATGTCCGAGGCGTGCGCCCGGTCCAAACGACCGGGCGCAATGCCTGTTTGGGAGCCTCAGACGTCCAGCGTGTGGTCGCGCTCCCACTGGGTGAAGTGCGAGGCGTAGGAGTTCCACTCCTGGTGCTTGAGCTTGATGTAGGCGGCGGAGAACTCCTCGCCCATCGCAGCCTTCAGCTCGCTGTCTTCGTCATAGGCGCGCAGCGCATCAAGCAGGTTGAGAGGCAGCTTGGCGCCATGCGTGACGGTGTGGCCTTCGCGGTACATATCGACATCGCTGCGCGGGCCGGGATCGGCCTTCGAACGAATGCCGCTGAGGCCGGCGGCGATGATGATCGCCTGCATCAGGTAGGGGTTGGCAGCGCCGTCGGGCAGACGCAGTTCGAAGCGGCCGGGGCCGGGCACGCGCACCATGTGGGTACGGTTGTTGCCGGTCCAGGTCACCGTGTTCGGCGCCCATGTCGCACCCGACAGGGTACGAGGTGCGTTGATGCGCTTGTAGGAGTTGACGGTCGGGTTGCAGATCGCAGCGAGCGCCGAAGCGTGCTTCATGATGCCGCCGAGGAAGTGACGGCCCTTCTCCGAAAGACCAAGTTCCATGTTCTTGTCGGCGAAGGCGTTGGACTTGCCGGTAAGGTCCCACACCGAGATGTGAGCATGGCAGCCGGAGCCGGTGAGACCCTGGAAGGGCTTCGGCATGAAGGTGGCGCGCAGGCCGTGCTTTTCGGCGATCGAGCGAACCATGAACTTGAAGAAGGAGTGCTTGTCGGCGGTCTGGAGAACGTCGTCATATTCCCAGTTCATCTCGAACTGGCCGTTCGCGTCCTCATGGTCGTTCTGGTAGGGCTTCCAGCCGAGATCGAGCATGGCATCGCAGATTTCGGCGATGACATCGAAGCGGCGCATCACGGCCTGCTGGTCGTAGCAGGACTTTGCCGCCGTATCGTACTCGTCGGCAATCTGGTTGCCATCCGGCGTGGTGAGGAAGAATTCCGGCTCGACGCCGGTCTTGACCCGCATGCCTTCCTTGGCCGCTTCAGCAACGAGGCGCTTCAGCGTGTTGCGCGGTGCCTGGGCGACACCCTTGCCTTCCATCAGGCAGTCTGATGCGAGCCAGGCGACTTCCGGCCGCCACGGCAGCTGAATGACCGAAATAGGATCCGGCACAGCCAGCATGTCTGGATGTGCCGGGGTCAGGTCCAGCCAGGTCGCGAAGCCGGCAAAGCCGGCTCCGTCCTTCTGCATGTCCGAAATGGCCTGTGCCGGCACCAGTTTGGCGCGCTGACCTCCGAAAAGGTCCGTATACGACACCATGAAGTATCTGATGTTGCGAGCCCTTGCGAACTCTTTGAGATCAGTCACCTCCGACTGATCGATTTTGGCTTCGAACGCCGTACCCATATGAATTGCTCCTCCCAATCCTTGTGGTTTTAAAAGGGACCCTTACCAGGCACCCAGCTCGTTCCCGCTAGCGGCACACCAGCCATGGCGGCAGCTTCGATCGAAAGAGCGCAGAGATCCTCAGGCTCGAGATTGTGCAGGTGATTTTTGCCGCAGGCACGGGCGATCGTCTGTGCCTCCAGCGTCATGACCTTCAGATAATTCGCCAAACGGCGGCCCGCCGCGATCGGATCGACGCGCTTCATCAGCTCGACGTCCTGCGTGGTGATGCCGGCGGGGTCCTTGCCCTCGTGCCAATCGTCGTAAGCGCCGGCGGTGGTGCCGAGCTTCTGGTATTCGTCCTCCCAACGCGGGTCGTTGTCGCCAAGTGCGATAAGCGCCGCGGTACCAACCGATACTGCATCGGCGCCGAGTGCGAGCGCTTTAGCCACATCAGCACCATTGCGTATGCCACCGGAAACGATCAGCTGAACCTTGCGGTGCATGCCGAGGTCCTGCAGTGCCTTCACTGCCGGGCGGATGCAGGCAAGCGTCGGCTGGCCGACATGCTCGATGAACACTTCCTGGGTCGCGGCGGTACCGCCCTGCATGCCGTCGAGAACGACGACGTCGGCGCCGGCCTTCACTGCAAGGGCAGTGTCATAGTAGGGGCGTGCGCCGCCGACCTTGACGTAGATCGGCTTTTCCCAGTCGGTGATCTCGCGGATTTCGAGGATCTTGATCTCGAGATCGTCCGGACCGGTCCAGTCGGGGTGACGGCAGGCAGAGCGCTGGTCGATACCCTTGGGCAGCGTACGCATTTCGGCGACGCGGTCGGAAATCTTCTGGCCGAGAAGCATGCCGCCGCCGCCCGGCTTTGCGCCCTGGCCGACAACGATTTCGATGGCGTCGGCACGGCGCAGGTCACGTGGGTTCATGCCGTAGCGCGACGGCAGGTATTGGTAGACCAGCTGCTTGGAGTGGCCGCGCTCTTCCTCGGTCATGCCGCCGTCGCCGGTGGTGGTCGAGGTGCCCGCAAGCGTTGCGCCGCGGCCGAGTGCTTCCTTGGCCGGGCCCGACAGCGAGCCGAAGCTCATGCCGGCAACCGTGATCGGGATCTTCAGCTCGATCGGCTTCTTGGCATAGCGCGAGCCGAGCACGACAGTGGTGTCGCACTTTTCGCGGTAACCTTCGAGCGGATAGCGCGAGATCGAGGCGCCGAGGAACAGAAGGTCGTCGAAATGCGGGACCTTGCGCTTGGCGCCGGAGCCACGAATGTCATAGATGCCGGTCGCAGCGGCGCGACGGATCTCTGACATCGCATATTCATCGAACGTGGCCGACTTGCGTGGCGTCGTCGGAGGATTGTGATAGCTCATTTTGTTCCTCAGTAAGCGTCGGCGTTGTCGATGTTGAAGTTGTAGAGCGTGCGCGCCGAACCGTAGCGCGAGAACTCTTCCGGCTTGACGTCGCTGATGCCGGCGCGGTCGAGCAGGTCCTTCAGGATGGCGATGTGTTCGGGGCGCATTTCCTTCTTGATGCAGTCAGCGCCGAGGCTCTTGACCGAACCGCGCACGAACAGGCGGGCCTCATAGATCGAGTCACCGAGCGCGTCGCCGGCATCGCCGAGAACAACAAGGTTGCCGGACTGGGCCATGAAGGCCGACATGTGGCCGATATTGCCACGCACGACGATGTTGATGCCCTTCATCGAGATGCCGCAGCGCGACGAGGCGTTGCCTTCGATGACCAGCAGGCCGCCGCGGCCGGTGGCGCCGGCGTACTGGCTGGCGTCGCCCTTCACGATGATGGTGCCGGACATCATGTTTTCACCGACGCCGGGGCCAGCCGAACCATGCACGGTGATCGTGCTGTTCTGGTTCATGCCGCCGCAATAGTAGCCAACGGAGCCCTGCACATCGATCGAGATCGCGTGCTCGGCGCCAACGGCAACGGCGTGGCTGCCCTTGGGGTTGAGAACCTCCCAGTTCGATTCAGCCGCGGCATCCTTGACCTCATGAAGGGCCTGGTTGAACTCGCGCAAAGTGATCTTGGAAAGATCGAAGGTCTTCGGCGCGTAGTTGGCCTGGTGCAGAGGCGCGGTCGCAAGATTTGTTGAATGCATAATCTCAGTGCTCCCAGAAATAGACAGTGGACGGCTCGGGCTCCCAGACCTTGGCGTCTTCGATGCCGGGCAGATTGGCGAGCGCGCGATATTCGGAACCGAAGGCGACATACTGGTCGGTCTCGGCCATGACGGCGGGCTTGCAGGAGATCGGATCGCGGACGACGCCGAAACCGTTCTTGGTGCCGACGACGAAGGTGAAGAAGCCGTCGAGGTCGTTCAGGCTGCTTTCCAGCGCCTCACCGAGGTTCTGGCCATGAGCGATCTTCGACGACAGGTAGGCAGCGGCCACTTCGGTGTCGTTTTCGGTCTCGAAGCGCATGCCGTCGCGGATCAGTTCGCGGCGCAGGTTGTTGTGGTTCGACAGCGAACCGTTGTGCACCAGGCACTGGTCCGGACCGGTCGAAAAGGGGTGTGCGCCAAGCGTGGTGACAGCGGATTCGGTAGCCATGCGGGTATGGCCGATGCCATGGCTGCCGCCCATCGAAGCGACGTCGAAGCGCTTCACCACTTCGATCGGGAGACCGACTTCCTTGTAGATTTCGATCGCTTCGCCAGCGCCCATGATACGGACGTTGGGGCGCAGTTCGGCAAGTGCCGCGCGGGCTTCCGCGACCTTTTCGGTCGGCACGTCCAGCACCGCATGGGTGGACTTCACCGTCGATGAAACCTTGGCGCCGATCTTCTTGCCGAGCTCGGCATCGAGACCCTTGAAATCCGTGTCCGGATTTGCCGACTGGATGGTGACCTTGGCATGACCCTTGTTGCCGCCGCCGTAGATGGCGATGCCCGCGCTATCGGGGCCGCGGTCGGTCATGGTTACGAGCATTTCGGACAGCAGCGCGCCCAATTGGGGCTCCAGCGACTTGTCCTTGAGAAAGAGTCCTACAATTCCGCACATCCCAGTTTCCTCACCTGATTGGCTGCCTGTGACAAAAGCTAGCAGGTTCCGGACCTCAATTCAACTCACATGAATTTTTTATTCCTGTAGAAAAACAAGCAGCGCGAATGAAAGGCCCATCAGGAAGCGCAGGTCGGCCCGGATGCGCTAATCCCCGCGCGAACCGGGACTCTCGACGGGCGCAAGCTGATCAGTCACAGGAATTCAGGGATTGAGGTTGGGCCGACGCGCGATGCGCCGGGTCAAAAAAGCTGGCGTGCCAGACCGCTGCCGCGCAACTTTCGAGTTCCGCAGTCGAAGCCGACTTTTGGCCCAAATCGAATAAAGTGTGGATGCAGGCGTCTAAGCGTACAACGACAACATTCGCGCGGGTTGCCGACGACCGGAATCTAACCAGATGAACGGATCGCTCAGTCGCTACCGCGGCCGCGCGGATAGGAGATGATCGACAGATACTTGATCGGCAGCCGTGTGAGTTCTTCCGGGCCGTGCGGGGCGTCGGCGTCGAAGAAGAGGCTGTCGCCGGGGGTCATGCGGTAGAGATTGTTGCTGTGGCGGTAAACCACTTCGCCCTCGAGCATGTAGAGGAACTCCATGCCGTCATGCTGGAAGGTGGGGAAGACGTCGGAGTCTTCCGAAAGCGTGATCAAATACGGTTCGACCGTGACGCCCGATGTGTCCGAGCCAATATGACCGAGCAGCGTGTACTGATGGCCGGCGCGGGTGCCCCGGCGCTCGACGTCGACGCCCTCGCCCGACTTGACGAAAACGGCATTACGCTCCTCTTCAAAACGGCGGAAAAAGGCTGTGACTGGCACGCCGAGGGCGCGCGACAGCGCCTGCAGCGTCGTCAGCGATGGCGAGGTGATGCCGTTTTCGATCTTCGACAGCATGCCAAGCGAGATGTCGGTGGCCGAAGCAAGATCGGCGACCGTGATGCCAAGTTTCTTGCGGAAGGCGCGAACCTCGTGGCCGATCGCCACCTCCAGCACCTTTTCGCGCGTATCGCGAACGGCGTGCGGGTCCTGGGACAGAGGCGAGACGCGTGAAAGGGCTGATTTGGCCGCACCGGCTGCGACTGCAGCGTGCATTGCCTTACCGTTCTTTTTCGACGGCGCCTGCTTTTCCGCTGCCTTCGCTTTCGCCATGTCGTTGCCGCCTGCCTCTGCTCGTTGAATCTATTTCACCGAGAGTAAACATTTTCGGCAAAAGAAACAACAGCCGTGAACAACGGCACGCAACCAACGATGCTGGCGCGACAGTAGTTAGCCGGGAATTCAACTTGGCTCGACTGCGCGCCCAACAGGTCGCGCTACTGCATCAGCAGTATTTGCAGGTCGGCGACATTGGTGCCGGTGGCACCGGTCATGAGCAGATCGCCCGACGATGCCAGCGCATGGTAGGAGTCGTTGTTTTGCAGCAGCGCCACCGGATTGCAGCCCAGCTTTCGCATCCAGGTTGTCGATCCGGCGTCGACGATGGCGCCCGCCGCGTCGGTCGGGCCGTCGCGTCCGTCGGTGCCACCGCTCAGGAAAACCCAGGGACGCTTGATCGACGTCCACTCATTGAGCAGGGCAAAACGAAGCGCCAGTTCCTGGTTGCGCCCACCCTTGCCATTGCCGGCCACACGAACCGTAGGCTCCCCACCGGCAACGATCGCAACCGGCCCGCGCTGGTTGGCGGCAAACACCGCCATGCGGTGCAGCGTCTTGGCGACGTCCGAAACATCGCCGCTCAGCCAGTCATCCGCCTTGACGACGACGGGATAGTTGCTGCCGGCGCTGCTCATCACCCTTTGCAGGCTGATGCCATTGGAGCCGATGATGATGTTTTCGACGTGGTCGAAATTGGCGCTGGCTTGGTTTTGCTCGACCACAAGGTCGAGATGCGCCTTCAAAGCCGGCGACAAGCTCTTGACCAGGCCATAGCGGTCGAGAATGGCGATTGCCTCGGCCTGAGTAGCAGAGGGTCGCGCGGTCGGTCCGCTGGCAACAGTGCCGATATCGTCGCCGGGAACGTCCGACAGGATCAGCGACAGCATCTTGGCTTGCGGGGCGAGCTGAGCAAGGCGCCCGCCCTTGAGACGCGAAAACAGTTGTCTCACGGCATTGATCTCGCTGATGTCAGCGCCGCAGCGGATCAGCATGTCGTTGAGCGCGATCTTGTCGGCGAGGTCGATGCCACCCGCCGGCGCGCAGGTAAGCGCAGAACCACCGCCGCTGACGAGCACCAGCACCAGATCGCCCGGCTCGGCCGAGCGCGCGGCGTGCTCGATCGCTTTGGCGCCCCGGATGCTGCCTTCGTCGGGCAAGGGGTGACCGCCTGATATGACTTCGACGCCGTCGATCTCGGCCAGGTTCTCGAAATTGGTCACCGCACAGGCCGAATGCAGCTTGCCAGCGACGAACGGCAGCGCAGCACGAACCATCGGGCACGCCGCCTTGCCGAAGGCGATCAGGATTACGCGCCTTGCAGCTGCGATTTCATCCAGTTTCGTTTCAAGCGTGGAGGTAACCGCCTGCTCGGGATCGGAAGCCGCGATACCTTCGCGAAACAGGGCTGTTGCCTGCGCGCGAAGCTTGACCAAAGCCGAGACCGAGCAGTCGAGATACATCACACCACCTTGTCGGGTAAGGCGCTGCCTTCGAAGAAAGCGGTCAGGTTGTCGACCGCCTTCATGCCCATGGCCACGCGGGTTTCCTCGGTGGCGCTGCCCAGATGCGGCAACAGCACCACATTTTCCATGCGCATCAGGGCGCCGGGCACGTCAGGTTCGCCGTCATAGACGTCGAGGCCGGCACCGGCGATCGTTCCGCCGTCGAGCGCTGCGACGAGTGCCTTTTGGTCGACCACGTCGCCACGCGCCGTGTTGATGAGGAACGCACCACGCTTCATCGCGGCCAAACGCTCCGCATTGATCAAGTGCCGGTTCTCGGCACCGCCGGGGCAATGCAGTGAGACAAAATCGGCGACGGCCAGCACTTCCTCGATCGTGGCCATCTGGCGTGCGCCCATGGCGCGGGTTTCCTCGTCGTCGACCTTCGAACGGTTGTAGAAGACAACATCCATGTCGAAACCGAAATGCGCGCGCTTGGCCATCGCCTTGCCGATGCGGCCCATGCCGATGATGCCGATCGTCTTGCCGGTCACCTTGGTGCCGATCATGTGGGTCGGACACCAGCCGGTCCATTGGCCGGCGCGCAGCTGGCGCTCGCCCTCGCCCGCCCGCCGGGCGACGGAAAGCAGAAGGCTCATGCCGATATCGGCGGTGCAGTCGGTCAAAACGCCCGGCGTGTTGGTGACGACGATGCCACGGGTGCGTGCGGCATCCGTGTCGATATGGCTGAAACCGACGCCGAAATTGGCCAGTATCTTGGTGCGGATATCAGAAACCGGAAACACCGACGCCGGCAGCTTGTCGCTGACGGTCGGCAAGATCGCGTCAAAATTCAGGAACGCCGCCTTGAGTTCGGTCGGGCCCAGCGGCGCATCACCCTGATTGAAGGTCGTGTCGAACCTTTCAGCCAGGATGTGTTCGACTGCCGCCGGCCAGCGGCGCGTGACGATAACGCGAGGTTTCATTTCAATTCCCTGCTTCTTGACTGGAATGGGGAGCCGGTCGGCGCCGGCTCCCCGAAGGCCAGGTCAGGCGGCCTTCTTCTGCTGCTCTAGCACGCCGGCAACTGTCGGACCGAATGCTGCCGGGGTCGGCACGATAGTCACGCCGGCATCACGCAGGATCTCGACCTTTTCCTGGGCCGACTCGCCGAATGCCGAGATGATGGCGCCGGCATGGCCCATGCGCTTGCCTTTCGGCGCCGAAAGGCCGGCGATGTAGGCGATCAGCGGCTTGCGCATGTTGTGCCTGGCCCATTCGGCCGCTTCGGCTTCCTGCGGTCCGCCGATCTCGCCGATCATGACGACGGCGTCCGTATCGGGATCGTCCTCGAATAGCTTGAGGATGTCCTTGAAGGACGAGCCGTTGATCGGGTCGCCGCCGATGCCGACGGAGGTCGACACGCCGATGCCGAGCGCCTTCATCTGCGATGCGGCTTCATAACCCAGCGTACCCGAGCGGCCGACGATGCCGACGCGGCCCGGCAGGTAGATGTTGCCGGGCATGATGCCCATCAACGCCTGGCCCGGCGTGATGACGCCGGCGCAGTTCGGACCGACGAGGCGCATGCGGTCTTCGTAGCGGAAGCGGCGCATGTAGCGCTTGACCCGCATCATATCCTGGGAGGGAATGCCATCGGTGATGCAGACGCAGAGCTTGAGGCCAGCCTCAGCCGCTTCCATGATCGAGTCAGCCGCGAAGGGCGGCGGCACGAAGACGATGGAGGCTTCGGCCCCGGTTTCACGAACCGCGCCGCGCACGGTGTTGAATACCGGAATGCCCTGGTGGACCTGCCCACCCTTGCCGGGGGTGACGCCGCCAACCACGTTGGTGCCGTAACGCTTCATGTCATCGGCATGGAACGAGCCGATCTTGCCGGTCAGACCCTGGACGATGACGCGCGTCCGGCGATTCAAGAGAACTGCCATTTCGACCTCCCTTAGTTCTTTTTTGATTTCGAGTAGGCGCGCATCGCTTCGACCGATTTCTCGGCCGCCTCGGCGAGCGTATCGGCGACGATCACCTTTTCGCCCGACTCGGCGAGAATGCGCCGGCCTTCTTCGACATTGGTTCCGGCAAGCCGCACGACCAGCGGCACGTTCACGCCAACTTCGCGAATTGCCTTGATGACGCCCTCGGCGACCCAGTCGCAGCGGTTGATGCCGGCGAAGATGTTGACCAGGATCGTCTCGATGTTCTTGTCGGCAAGCACGGCGCGGAACGCCTTGGCGACGCGTTCGGGCGAAGCGCCGCCGCCGATGTCGAGGAAGTTCGCGGGCTCGCCACCTGCGATCTTGATCATGTCCATCGTCGCCATCGCGAGACCTGCACCATTGATGATGCAGCCGATATTGCCCTCGAGGCCGACATAGGACAGGCCACGGTCACTGGCGAAGGTTTCGCGTGGGTCTTCCTGGGACTTGTCGCGCAGCTCGGAAATCTCGGCGCGGCGGAACAACGCGTTTTCGTCGAACGACATCTTGGCGTCGAGCGCGATCAGGTTGCCGTCCTTGGTGATGACCAGCGGGTTGATCTCGAGCATCGAGGCGTCGAAATCACGGAACACGCGGTAGCAGCCGAGCAGCGTGTCGACGGCTTTGCCGATGAGGCTATTGTCAAGTCCGAGGCCGAAGGCGATCTCGCGGGCCTGGAACTGCTGCATGCCGGCACCCGGGTCGACAATGGCGCGGATGATCGAATCCGGCTGCTTTTCGGCGATCTCCTCGATCTCCATGCCGCCGGAAGCCGACGCCACGATCATGACGCGCTCCGACTTACGGTCGAGCACGATGCCGAGATAGAGCTCCTGGCGGATGTCGACGGTTTCCTCGACGTACAGCCGCGATACCAACTTGCCCTTTGGGCCGGTCTGGTGCGTCACCAGCTTGCGGCCGAGCATGGATTCCGCGGCGTCGGAGACCTCGTTGTCGGTGGTGCAGATGCGAATGCCACCGGCCTTGCCGCGGGCACCGGAATGGATCTGCGCCTTGACGACCCATTTGCCGCCGCCAATCTCGCTGGCGCGGTAGGTCGCCTGTTCGGGGCTGTAAGCAAGGCCACCGCGCGGGATCTGAACCGAGTAGCGCGCGAGCAGCTCTTTGGCCTGATATTCATGAATATCCATGTCGAACTCCTCCTCAGTTTGGCAGGCCGGTGCGCGAGCGCGCCGACTGCTCGATTGCGTCGTGCATGACCAGCACGTTGCGCGCCATGCGTTCAGAAGCTGCGTCGATCATCTTGCCGTCGAGAGCTGCAGCACCCTTGCCCTGCTCCTCGGCTTCCTTGAGCACTTCGATGATGCGCCGGGCGCGGGTGACTTCCTTTTCCGGTGGCGAGAATACGGCATTCGCCAGCTCGATCTGCGAGGGATGGATCGCCCACTTGCCTTCGATGCCGAGCGCTGCGGCGCGCTTGGCTGCGGCGATGTAGGCTTCCGGATCGGAGAAATCGCCGAACGGACCATCGATCGGGCGCAGGCCGTAGGCGCGGCAGGCGACCGTCATGCGCGACAGGGCAGCGTGCCACTGGTCGCCAGGATAGTCGGGATTGAGGCCACCGATGCTGACGGTGCGCGCTTTGCAGCTCGCTGCATAATCGGCGACGCCGAAATGCATCGCCTCGAGCCGGCCGCCATAGGCGGCGATGGCCTCGACATTGGCCATGCCGAGCGCGGTCTCGATCAGGGCTTCAAGGCCGACGCGTGTCTTGAAGCCCTTGGCCGTCTCGATCTGGGTGACCATGGCGTCGACCATGTAGAGATCGGCGGGAACGCCGACCTTCGGCACCAGTATGGTGTCGAGCCTGTCGCCGGCCTGTTCCATCACATCGACCACGTCGCGGTACATGTAGTGGGTGTCGAGTCCGTTGATGCGGACCGAAATGGTCTTGCCCTTGGCGCGCCAGTCGATCTCGTTGAGAGCCTGGATGATGTTCTTGCGGGCGCGTTCCTTGTCCGGCGGCGCGACCGCATCTTCGATATCGAGGAAGATGTAGTCGGCGTCGCCATCGGCGGCCTTGCGGATCATCTCCGGATTTGAGCCGGGGACCGCGAGTTCGCTGCGCTGCAGGCGCAGCTTGCGGAGGTGGTGAAGTGTATGGCTCATGCGTTCCTCCTCAGGCTGCTTTGGCGACGGCCGGCTGGGCCGACAGGCGGTAATGCTCGAGTGCAGCGCCCACACCGGAACCCGGCTGGACCTTGACGCCGCAATCGCGCAGCGACATTTCCGCGGCCGAGATTGCACCGCACATCATGACCTCGTTGACCCAGCCGAGATGGCCGATGCGGAACACCTTGCCGGCAACCTTGTTGAGGCCGACGCCGAGCGAAGTCTGGTAGCCGTGGAAGGCGCGGCGGACGACCTCGGCGCTGTCGATGCCCTCGGGAACCACGATCGCACTGACCGTGTCCGAGTTCCACTTGGGCTCCTTGGCGCAGACGCGCAGGCCCCAGGCGTCGACGGCCTTGCGCACGCCTGTCGCCAAACGGTGGTGGCGTTCGAAGATGTTATCGAGACCCTCTTCCTGGATCAGGTCGAGTGCGGCGCGCAGGCCGCGCAGCAGCTGGACGGCAGGGGTGTAAGGGAAGTAGCCCGTGTCGTTTGCGCGGATCTGGTCTTCAAAGGAGAAATAGCAGCGGTTGAACTTCGCGGTCTTGGCCGCCTCGAGCGCTTTCTGGCTGACCGACAGGAAGCCGAGGCCAGGCGGCAGCATGAAGCCCTTTTGCGAACCTGAGACTGCGCAGTCGACGCCCCACTCTTCCTGGCGGAAATCAATCGAACCGACCGAGGACACGCCGTCAACGAACAGCAGTGCCGGGTGCTTGGCGGCCGTGAGTGCGGCGCGCACCGCGCCGACATCGCTGGTGACGCCGGTTGCGGTTTCATTGTGGGTGACGAAGACCGCCTTGATGCGGTGTTCCTTGTCCTTGGCAAGACGCTCGGCATAAATCTCGACCGGAACACCCGTGCCCCATTCGGCATCGACGACGTCGACGTCGAGGCCAAAGCGCTCGGCCATGTCGACCCACAGATGCGAGAACTGGCCGAAGCGCGACATCAATACGCGGTCGCCGGGGTTCAAGGTGTTGGTTATCGCCGACTCCCAGGCACCGGTGCCCGAGGACGGAAAGATGAAGGCGCGGCCGGTCTCGTTGCGGAAAACCTTCATCAGGTCGGTGAAGAGGCCGCGCGTGAAGGCAGGATAATCCGGGGCGCGCATGTCCTCCATCGGCATGTTCATCGCCTGCCGGACAATCTCCGGAACGTTGGTCGGTCCTGGAACGAAGAGCTGATTGAAGCCGGCCATGAAAAGTCCTCCCGAAACTGTTGCGGCGTGGTGCCCTGTCTGTGGCTTTCGGAAGGATGATCGGTTTTGCACTGCCGGCTCACAACACCTGTCCAGATAGAAACGCGGACCTTTGGGCGTTGGACCGGGCCTACTCGTTCAGATGCCGCAGCGTCCTATCGGATAGGGTGGAACCTACCCGCCGTCGCGACGGCAGGCAGCGGCATTGGCTCACGGAATGTTGTGAACCTGAGGACTCGTTCCGTAGCCGGTTCAGGCGATAATGGCGGGATCGGCGAACGAACGGCTCATGGCCATGAGGGCTTTCGGCTCCTTCGCATTGGCAGCTTTGCTCTTTCTTCTGCCTGCCGCGGCATTGGCGCAGGATCCTCCCCGTTCGGGACAACCGGTGTTCGACCGCGCGGTGGAACTGGTCTTTGATCATTTCCACGATGCATCGGCGCTAGGGCGCTTCGCGACAGCGGTCAGGCATGAAATCGAGGACGCGGGTGCACCTCTCAATGCCGAAAGCTCCAACGAACGCGTCAGCAAGGCGATCGACACGGTTCTTGCCAGCCTTCAGGCCTCCCACACTGGGCGTTTCCAGCAGGGTACGATCGCCTATTTCGAACTCGCCGACATTTTCCGGTTCGCCATCCGCAACGATTTGCGGCGGCTGTTTCCGCCTGAAGGCGAGGTTTCTTATCCCGGCATCGGTATGATCGCACAGCCCAGCAACGGCTCGTTGTTCGTCAACGACGTCTATGATGGGTCGCCTGCAAGCCGGGCGGGTATCCTTGTCGGCGACGAGATCCTTGCGGTGGACGGGGCGCCCTATCGCGAGATCGCATCGTTTCGCGACAAGGTTGGCCAGACTGTCGAGATCAGGCTGCGCCGGAACGCCGGTTCTGAACCCATCGCCGTCAAGGTCGCGGTCGAGCAGCTGCGTCCGCTCAGAACGTTTGAAAAGGCGATCGAGGCAAGCGTCAGCGTGACCGAGCGCGACGGAAAGCGGATCGGCTATGTCAGGCTGTGGACCCTTTCGGCACCTGACGGCATCGACATAGTTGCCCGCGAACTGGCAGATGGCCGGCTCAAGGACGTCGACGGCGTGGTCGTCGACCTGCGCGGGCGTTGGGGCGGCGGCCCCTCCGATGCGGCCGAGCTTTTCGTCGGTGACACCCCGACATTCCGGCTCATCCAGCGCAACGGCGAGGCGACGCTTGCCAATGTGCGCTGGCAGCGGCCTGTCGTCGGCATCATCGATGGAGGCGCGCGAAGCGGGCTCGAGCTGTTCGCCTATGCGCTGAAGACCAACGGCATTCCGCTCGTAGGCTCCCGGACCGCCGGCGCTTTGCTGGCCGGACGTGCCTACCTGCTGCCCGACGACAGCCTGCTGGAAGTGGCGGTCTCCGATGCCGTCATCGGCGACAATGTGCGGTTGGAAGGGGTTGGCGTCGAGCCGGATGTCCCCGTGGCCTTCAGCCTGCCCTACGCCGCGGGCCGGGACCCGCAGCGCGACGCGGCCGTGGAAGAAATGCTGCGCATCCTTGCAGGTGGCTGAACCTACACTCCCGTTGTCGGACGGTGCTTGGTGCCGTCGATGAAGCGCTCGTAGCGAAATGGCAGCGGATCGACCAGCGGCGTGTTGCCAGTCACCAGATCGGCTGTCAGCCTGCCCGCGGCCGGGCCGATGCCAAAGCCATGGCCTGAAAAACCCGTAGCGATGACCAGCCCTGGCAGCGACTTGACGGGCGAAATCACCGGCACCGCATCCGGCGTGGCGTCGATGAAGCCTGCCCAACGCTGCAGCGTCGGCACGCCTTTCAACACGCGGAAAACCTTTTCCATGTTGGCGCGGGCCGCTTCCAGCGGGCCGACGGCCGGTGCGGGATCGAGCGTGCGATGCCGCTCGTAGACGCTGCCCTCACCCTCCAGTCTGGGTGAAAGTCCGAAAGGTCCGCCGATAAAATCACCGAAGCGTAGGCCGACCGAACGCCACTCGCGCGACAATATCGGCAGGAAATCGGTGAAATAGCGGAAGCTGTCGGGGTTCAGGTGGTGATAGCTGATGGTCCCGTTGGCGATGGTGTAGCCCCCGTCCAGTCGCTTGCGATAGGCAAAACCCTCTGTCCAGGCTGCGCCGTCAGGGCCGCCCTCGACCGCGCCCGTGCGCATCACGGACGAGCGTACGGCAAGCTGCGGCAGGCGGATGCCGACGGAGCTGCAAAGCTTGCTCGACCAAGCGCCGCCCGCCACGACGACGGTGCCGGCTCGGATCAGGCCATTTTCGGTGACGACACCCGAGACACGCCCGCCCTCGGTCTCGATTTCGCGCACAGCACAGCGCAACAGGATGCGCGCGCCAGCGCGTTGGGCGGCACGGGCTATCGCGGGAGCCGCCTTCTGCGGCTCGGCGCGGCCGTCGCTTGGCGTGTGCAGTGCTGCCCGGAACGTCTTTTGCGCGCCGGGCATCAATTCGGCCAGAGCCTTGCCCTCGATCATCTTGCTGTCGAGTGAGTAGTCGCCGGCACTTTTCACCCATTCGGAATGGTGTTCGACGTCGCTTTCATCCTGGCAGAGATAAAGGATACCCGTGCGCCGGAAACCGACGTCCTCACCGACCAGATCCACGATGCCGCCCCACATCTTGAGCGCCTCGACGATCAGCGGCAGTTCGCGCGCGTCGCGGCCCATGCGCCGGCACCAGCCCCAGTTGCGGCTCGACTGTTCGCCCGCGACGTGGCCCTTCTCGCAGACGACGACCGAGATGCCCTTCCTGGCCAGGAACAGCGCGGCGCTGACACCGATGATGCCGCCGCCGACGATGATGACGTCAGCGCTCTTCGGCTGGATGTCGCCAGCAGGAACCGGATCGACTGCAGGCCCCATTCATTTCTCCCCTATGTGCCAACGGGAAGCGCCCCAACCCGTCTTGAAAATAACATACAGTACTGTATGCATGGCGGTTGAAATTCTTGCAATGCCGCCGGAGGCTACCCGGCCAACGAACCGGGGGAAAGTGCCATGTCGCCACGCAAGATCATCATCGACACCGATCCCGGCCAGGACGACGCCTTTGCCATCTTGTTTGCGCTCGGTTCGCCCGAACTGGAAGTCGTGGCATTGACCACCGTCGGCGGCAACGTGCCTCTGGCGCTAACCTCGCGCAACGCGCTGCAGATCGCCGAGCTCGCCGGCCGCTCGGACGTGCCGGTCTACGCCGGCTGCTCGCGCCCCATGGTCAAGGCGCTCAAGACCGCCGAATATGTCCATGGCCCGACCGGCATCGACGGCTGCGTTCTGCCCGAGCCGACCAAGCCCTTGCAGGACAAGCACGCCGTCAATCTCTTGGTCGATACGCTGATGGCCGCGCCCGAGGGCGAGATCACCGTTTGCACGCTCGGACCGATGACCAATCTGGGCATGGCTATGGTGATGGAGCCGCGCATCATCCCGCGCATCCGCGAAGTGGTGCTGATGGGCGGCGGTTTCTTCGAGGGCGGCAATGCCACGCCAGCCGCCGAATTCAACATTTGGGTCGACCCGCATGCGGCCGCTGTCGTGTTTGATTCCGGCGTGCCTGTTACCATGGCCGGCATCGACTGTACCTACACCGCCCAGATGACGCCGGAATGGCTGCAAGAACTTCGCGCGCTCGGCACCCGATCGGCCATAGAAGCCGCAAACATGGCCGATTTCTACCGCCAGTACGGTTCGCACAAATTCCCCACCGAAGCGCGTCCCATTCATGACGCCTGCGTCACCGGCTATCTTCTTGCGCCGCACCTCTACGAGCAGAAGCAGTGTAACGTCACCATCGAACTCATGTCGCCGGAGACCATCGGCATGACCGTGGTCGACTGGTGGAATGTCACCGGCCGCCGCAAGAACTGCAACGTGCTGCGCCGCATCGACGCCGACGGCTTCTTTGCTCTGATGCTGGAGCGCTTCGGCAATCTTCCCTGAAGAACGACCAGATGAAGCGCGACACAACATCTCCCGAACGAAAGGCCAAGCCCGAGACGCGCAAGACGCTGTCGCGCGAGGCGTGGATTGCGGCTGCCATCGCCACGCTGGAAAAGAAGGGTATAGCCAACGTCAAGATCGATCACCTGTCGAGACAGTTGAAGGTCACGCGCGGCAGTTTCTATTTCCACTTCAAGAACCTGAAGGACTTGCTCGACAGCCTTCTTGAGGAATGGCGTCAGCGCAACTGCAGACCCTTCGAAGCGCTCATCGATCAGGAGATCATCGACGGCCCCACCTTCTTCGACGATGTGACGGGCGTGTGGATCAGGGAGGCCCCGTTCAGCCCAAGGCTCGATCTCGCCATTAGAGACTGGGCACGCAGTTCCACTGCAATCGCCCGCAAGGTGCAGGCGCAGGACGATTTTCGCATGGCGTTGCTTGTCCGGGCCTTTGCGGCGATGGGCTACGACGATGACGAGAGCCTGATCCGTGCTCGCATCACCTATTTCCAGCAGATCGGCTACTACGCCACCCACTTCAAGGAGCCGCCGGCGGACCGCAAGCGCTTCCGTTCACTCTATACCAAGATACTCATCGGCTCCGACTAGACGCCAACCCTCATCATTGATTTCGAGGAAATGAAATGTCCCTGCCTGTGCCTTATCTGTCCGCCCGGACGCTGACCGTCGTCAAGAAGATCGACACCACGGGTGCAGCACGCGTCGTCAATCTCGGGCTTAACGAAAGCTGGCTCGGATCGGCCCCAGGCGTGGTTGAAGCGATCTGCCAGACAGCGCCCAACGTCTACCGTTACGCCGATCCGAACTGCGGGACGATGCGTGCGGCGATTGGCAGGCAGTTCAACCTCGACCCCGCCCGCATCGTCTGCGGCAATGGCTCGGAAGAGCTTCTGGACGCAGTCGGCCGCGTCTATGCACGTGCCGGCGACGAGATCCTGTTTCCAGCCTATTCGTTCCTGCAGTTCGCTATTGTTGCCTATCGCCTCGGCGCCAAGGCTGTAGAGGCCCCGCTCGGCCCCGATTTCTCGGTCGATGTCGACGCGCTTTTGGCCGCTATCACGCCGGCCACACGCGTCGTTTTCCTCGCCAATCCCAACAACCCCACTGGCTCGGTGGTGCCGATGGACGAGGTGGCGCGGTTGGCACGTGAGCTGCCGCCACATATTGTTTTGGTACTCGACGCCGCCTATGCCGAATATGTCGATCCGGCCGAGGCTGTGGCGACCTTCGAAATCGCCGATCGCCACCCCAACGTCATCGTCACCCGCACTTTCTCCAAGGCTTACGGCCTGGCCTCGGCGCGTGCCGGCTGGGCGTACGCCTATCCAGAAGTGATCTCGGCACTGAACAATGTTCGAGGCATCGGCAACGTCAACGGCCTGGCGCAGGTGGCGGCGACGGTCGCTGTCGGCGAACAGGACTTTGTCCAGCACGTACGCGCCCGCACCGCCGAGGAGCGCGAATATCTCGAAGGCGAGTTGCGCAAGCTCGGGTTCGAGATTTCGCCTAGTGCGGCCAATTTCGCCTTCGTTCGCCTACTAGGTGCTTATGCAGGCTGGGCTCAGGCGACCGTTGCGCGGCTTGCAAAGCGAGGTTTCATCATCCGCTCGAACGAAGATTACGGCTTGCCGGAATGGCTGCGCATATCGATCGCCGACCGTTCCGATCTCGATGAATTGCTCGCCGTGATGCGAGTCGAGGTTCGGGCTGCCAACGGGTAAGACCGCCCCTTGAACAAAAAGCCGGCGAGGCCGTGTGGCCCCGCCGGCTTTTCATGCCTAGAACATTGTATCCGGAGCCGTCCTGAGACGGCTCCGTAAGGCTCAGGCCTTGGTTGCGGCCACCGCGGTCGACGGCTCGCGGCCTGCATGACGATGCTGCCACCAGTCGCCAAGCAACAGCAGGATCGGTGCCGCGATGAAGATCGACGAGGTCGTTGCGATGAAGACGCCAAAGACCATCGGAACGGCGAAGTTCTCGACCGCACTGCCGCCCCAGATCGCCATCGGCAACATCGACAGCAGGATAGCGACGGAGGTGTAGATACAGCGCGCGAACACCTGGTTGATGCTCATGTCGATGATCTCTCGCAGGGGCATCTTCTTGTACAGGCGCAGGTTCTCGCGCATGCGGTCGTAGACAACCACCTTGTCGTTCACCGAATAACCGATGATAGTCAGAAGTGCCGCGATCGCAGTCAGGTTGAAGTCGAGCCCGAACAGCGCGAAGAAGCCGACCATCTTGGTGGTATCCAGCACCAGCGTGGCGATAGCGCCGATGGCGAAGTTCCATTCGAAGCGCCACCATATGTAGACCAGCATCGCAAGCGCGGCCAGAACCACGGCCATGATGCCGGACTGCGCCAGCTCGCCACTGACCTTCGGCCCCACCACTTCGGTGCGCTCGAACTTCACGCTTGGATCGAGCTTCTGAACAGCGGCCTTGATGGTATCGACGGCCGCGGTCTGCGCAGTTTCGCCACCCTCCTGACGCTGCACGCGGATCAGCACGTTGCCGTCGCTGCCGATCTGTTGCAGCGCCACTTCGCCGATGTTCAAGCTGCCCAGAGTGCTACGCAGCTGTGCGAGATCGGCCGGTGTCGACGTCGCGATCTCGACCTGGATGCCACCCTTGAAGTCGATGCCGTAATTGAGACCCGGCTTGAAGAACAGGCCTATCGAGGCCAGCGACAGGAAGATCGACATGCCGATGCCGAGATAGCGCGCCTTCATGAAGGAGATCGAGGTCTTTTCCGGGAAGAACCGGATTAGCGGTTCGATGGTGATCGTCTTCAGGCGCTTGCGGCGCACGACCGCGGCCATCAGTATGCGCGTCACCGAAACGGCCGTGAACATCGAAAGACAGGTACCGAGGAACATGGTGATGGCAAAGCCACGCACCGGACCGGAGCCGAACATGAACAAAAGGCCGGTTGCGATAAGCGATGTGACATTGGCGTCGACGATGGTCGAATATGCACGCTTGAAGCCGTTGTCCAAGGCGGCGAAGGCACTGAGCCCCTTCTTCGACTCTTCCCTGATGCGCTCGTTGATCAGGATGTTCGCGTCGACGCCGAAGCCGATGCCCAGGATGATGCCGGCGATGCCGGGCAGGGTCAGTGTACCGCCGATAAGCGTCAGCACGCCGAAGGTCAGGATCAGGTGCAGCAAGAGCGCGAAATTCGCGATCATTCCCCAGGTGCCGTAGAGCGCCACCATGAACAGCACGACGGCCACGAAGCCGACGATGCCGGTGTAGATGCCCATCTTGATGACGTCGCCACCGAGGTCGGGACCGACGGTGCGTTCTTCGATGACGGTCAGCGGTGCTGGCAAGGCGCCGGCGCGCAGGAGCGCCGAGAGCGTCACCGTCTCTTCAACGCTGAAGCTGCCGCTGATCTGGCCGGAACCGCCTGTGATCGGTTCGCGGATGGAGGGCGCCGACAACACCTTGCCGTCGAGCACGATGGCGAATGGCTTGCCGACATTGGCCGCGGTGATCTCGGCGAACTGGCGCGCGCCGACGCTGTCAAAGCGGAACGAAACCAGCGGTTCCTGAGTTCGCTGGTCGAAGCCAGCGCGCGCATCGGTGAGGCGTGCGCCATCAAGCGCGACGCGATCCTCGACAGGATACTGCCTGCCAGACTTGGCGTCGGGCAGCATGGTTACCCCGCGCGGTAGCGGTTCGCCGTTGGCGACATTGGCCACCATGTGGAACGTCATCTTGGCCGTGCTGCCCAGCAGTTCACGCAAGCGTGTCGGGTCCTGCAGGCCCGGAAGCTGGACGAGCATGCGGTCGGAACCGACACGCTGGATCGTGGGTTCGGCGACACCGACCTGATCGACGCGCTGGCGCACGATCTCGAGGCTCTGCTGGAGTGCCGCGTCGAGCTTGTCGCGCTGGCCGGCTTCGGTCAGCGTGACCTTGATCTGCTTGTCCGCTGTCGTAACTTCGATGTCGGGCTTGCCCGCGCCTAGGCCCAGCCCAGTGACCGGAACGGCAAGAGCCTGAAGTGTGGAAAGGGCAGTGGCGCGCTGCGCGTCGTCGGCAATGCTGACGACGATCGCGTCGCCGGCAAGCCGAGCCGACTGTGCGTTGATGCGCTCCTTGCGAAGTGCGCCGCGCACATCGTCGAGCAGCGAGCGCAGACGGTCGGTCTTGAGCGCTGCCGCGTCCACCTCAAGCACCAGATGGGAGCCGCCCTGGAGGTCGAGGCCGAGCGTGACCTGCTGTTTGGGGAACCAGCTAGGCAAGGCCGCAAGTTGTTTAGCCGTAAGAACATTGGGAAGCGCGGCAATGATGCCGGCCAAAATGATGATGGTGTACGTCACCACCACCCATCGGGAGGTTCGCATATGTCTGATCCTGCAAAAACCATCGCCGCAGCGTCATGGCGCGCGGACAACGGCTGTTATTTCGGCGGCGCGACACGAAGGACGGCGCCAGTCACAAAGGTTCAGGAAAATGCAGGAGGTGCACGGGCGCCGTAGCCCGGTCCTGAGGGACGAGGATTTGATCGGGAGGCCAGATCAGGGCGCGGTTTGGCGAAAACCGCTTCCGGGATTTCGCTGCCTTGCGTCGGCAAAGCCAAATTGCCGTCATCGTAAGCTGCGGTCGCCTTGACGCTGCGCCAATCGACCACGACGAACGAGCGCTCGGGAACCGCCGGTGCGGTATGCCGCTCGCGGGCGTCCATTCCGCCGGAACTCGACTCGGGCAGTTCGGAAGCGACTGCCACGCCATCGACCAAGGGGCCGCAGGCAAGAGCAATAGCTACGGACAGGCACAGAAGCAGCGCCGACAAAATGCCGGTCGCAGGCGTTCTATGTGCCTTGGGCTGCTGCATCAGATACTGGCGCAAAATGTCCGAACGGTCGGGGCTGAATTGCCTTAGAAACCGACCACTAACGCATTTTGATGGATACGCCAACCAAGTCTCGCCGCCATGTTGCGCATTGCGAGCGTTTCGCCGTTTCGGATGCACGTATGAAAGGCTATTCTAGCGGCCGCCATATCTTTCAGATTCGCGTGCCGTTTATTTTGTGGTCGCGGAAGAGCGCGGCGGCTTCGGTGCGGTTGTGTGCCCCGAGCTTGCTGATGATGTTGTGAAGATGAACCTTGACCGTGTGTTCAGACAGCCCGAATGAAGTGGCTATTGTTTTGTTTTGCAGTCCGCGCGAGACCATTTCTAGGATCTGCAGTTCGCGTGCGGTTAGCTCTCCCACGTATGTCCTGGTCGCAACGCGCGAATCTGTTGCATCCAACCGATCCGGCACCGTCGCCTCGCGGTTGAGCCTTTTCGCATAGGAGCGAATCAGGTCGGCTGGAAAATACTCTCCGCCCCGCAGCATCAGCCGGATCACCGACAGCCACAGGTCCAGCCTCAGATTCATCGGCAGCACGCCGCGAACAAAGCGAGAGTCGAATATTTCCTCGACCGAACAAACAGGGTCGCGGTCGTTAACCTCAATCACGGCGGCCAGCGCGTGCGGATGTAGAATGGAGAGCTCGGTCGAGGCTGCCTCGGCAGCCTTCAACTGTGCCGCCTCGACAATGATCAGCGACACCGAATGCGAGAAACTCGCGCAGGCATCGTCAACCCGCTCGACCTGTTCGACCTCAACCCAGGAAAACTCGCGTTCCAGCGCAAATACGAGGCTTTCGGACACCACTCCCGACGGTCCGATGAACAGGATCACCCGGCGTGGCTCGGATACTCGCCCCGCGCGGTCGGCCCATTTGATTCCGGCATCGCCGTCTGCGTTCATATCCGCCAACTGAATACCTTCCACCAGCCTCGGCAGCGCCGACATGGTTTTCGTCAGCTAACATAGCCCGAACATCTGACAGTCACGATGGCGCAAAAAGGCTAACCCGTAGGCTTTCGGTGCGCCGAGTTGAGAGGCGGACTACATCCGTGGGTCATCCGAATGGACTATGGCCAGGGTCTTCGAGACCATGAGGTGTGGTTGCTTACGGAAACCTGAGTGCTCCGGTCGAATAGGGGGTAGCCTGCTTCACCCCCTCCGCTTTATGGATGAGCCGAACACCACCCCCCTGCCCCTTAACAAGAATTGGATAAATCCGCACAGTGAGGCCTATCGAGCGGAAGCCTGGTTTCGAAGCAGCAGGGGTACCGAGCGGCAGATGCCCAAGCAAACAAGATACAGGTCACGGCTGCGGAATTCGACGACCGCCCTTCTTGCCGTCGCCGCGTTGGCGTTCGGCCTGTCGGGAGCTGCGCAAGCGGAGAGCGTACCGCTCGCGCCGCAGACCAAGCTGCGTGTGACCGTGGTTCAGTGGATGCCGACTAAGGGCGCATATGAGCAATGGACGCCACTCGGCGGCGAGTTCACGGTGTCCGAAGCCGGAACGATTGTGCTGCCTGTGGTTGGTACGATAGCGGTCGATAGTCTCGACAATGCCGCGCTAGCCGCAAAAATCGCCGATCGGCTCCAACAGAAGATCGGCCTCGTCAGCAAGCCTGACACCACGGTCGAAGTCCTCGAATACCCGCCAATCTACGTTGTCGGCGATGTGACTACGCCCGGCGAACACCAATTCCGTACCGGTCTGACGGTACTGCAGGCGCTGGCACTGAGCGGAGGCGAGTTACGGACTGTCGACCCGGGGGGGTCGGCAGGACTGGTCAGGCTGATCGGCGACCTCAAGGAAATCGAAAACGACATGTTGCGCTCGACCGCGCGGCTCGCCCGCCTGCAGGCAGAGATGTCTGGCGCCAAGGAAATACGCTTTCCGCAAACGCCAATTGAAACTGCGAGCGACCAGACTTCAGCCGACATCTTTGCACAGGAGCGGATTCTATTCACCGCTCGGGGCAATGAACTATATCGGCAAACGAAGTCGCTGGGCGAACTGAGAGACCTACTGACAGCTGAAATCGGCGTGCTGCAAGAGAAGATCAAGACAGCCGACGACAGCATCAAGTCGGCCGAAAGCGAACTGGCTTCAGTTTCTCAACTCGTCGAAAAAGGCATTGTCGTGGCGTCCCGCAAGACAGACCTGGAACGTCTGCTTGCCTCTTACCGCACTGATCGCCTCGATCAGGTTACTGCCGTGATGCGGGCGCGCCAGGGCATCACGGAAGCGACGCGCAACATCGACGGACTGCGTGACAAGCAACAGACCGACATCGCAGCGGAATTGCAGACAGAGCAGGCCAAACTTGAGGAACTCACGCTCAAACGAAACATTTCGCAGCGCCTGCTGCTCGATACGCTCGCTGCCCCCGGCGCGAAGGTGCCAGGACAGCAAAGCACTACGAGCTTTGCAATCACTCGACTGGATAATGGCGCGCCGAAACAAATTGAGGCTCAAGAGACGACCGTTTTGCAGCCGGGCGACGTGGTCAAGGTAACATACAAACAAGCTCCGGGGAGCGACCGGGCACTTTCGCAAGTGATCTCCGGCAGTGGCGCCGTTGCTGCAGGCGCGAGCCAATGATCTGCTTGATGGGCAGGCTGCGCACGACAGGGCGCCGTTGCTCGGAGAGCGGACAATGAAGATTGCTGTCACCGGTAGGCTGGGTCAGGTCGCCGCGAGCCTTGTCGAACGGGCCGCCAGGCGGCGCGATCTCGGGGTCGTTACGCTTGGCCCTCCACCTTTCGCCGGTCTGGACAGCATTTCCGCCGGGGGTAAGGACCGGATTCGTGCACAACGGATGACGGGTTGATGGCCACGACGAACGAAGTGTCCTCCGGCAAATCATACGTCCAGATCCTGAGGTCGACCGCGGTGATTGGCGGCTCGTCCGTGGTCAACATCGGCTTTGCGATCGTTCGCAACAAGGGAATGGCCGTACTACTCGGCCCCGAAGGAGTCGGCCTGATGGGGCTTTACAGCTCTATCGTCGATCTTGCCCAGACGCTTGGCGGACTGGGGGTACAGGCAAGCGGCGTGCGCCAGATCGCCGAAGCCGCCGGTAGTGGCGATGAACAGCGCGTTGCCCGAACCGCCAAGGTTCTGCGACGCATATCGCTAGTTCTTGGTTTGATCGGAGCGGTGCTGCTTGCCTTGCTCTCTCTACCCGTAGCGGTGCTGACCTTCGATGACCGTGGCCATGCGGCTGGCGTCGCAATTCTTGGGCTCGCCGTGTTCTTTCGTACAGTCGCGGCCGGACAAGGCGCGCTGATCCAGGGCCTGCGGGAAATCTCTTCACTGGCGCGGATCACCATGCTGGGTGCCTTTTTCAGCACCGTCATAGCGCTGCCGACCGTTTACTTCTTTGGCGCACAAGGAATCGTCCCTGCGCTAGTCGCCATGGCGACGGTGTCAATGCTGACCTCGTGGTGGCACAGCCGCAAAATCAAGATCGCGCCGACAACATTGTCCCTGCAGCAGGTCGGCCAGGAAGCTTCGGCGCTGCTGAAGCTTGGAGTGGCGTTCATGGCGAGTGCCGTCCTGACCTTCGGCGCGGCCTATGTCATTCGCATCATCGTCTTGCGCCATGACGGCGTGGTCGCGGCCGGGCTCTACCAAGCGGCCTGGGCGCTGGGAGGGTTGTATGCCGGCTTCATCCTGCAGGCCATGGGCACGGATTTCTATCCACGCCTGACCGGGGTCTCCCGCGACAACGCCGCCTGCAACCGGCTTGTTAACGAACAGACTCAGATTAGCATGCTGCTGGCCGGCCCCGGACTTCTCGCCACGCTAACGCTTGCGCCCGTTGCGATGACGCTATTCTATACACCCGAGTTCCAGCCTGCGGTAAATCTCTTGCGCTGGATTTGCCTAGGCATGATGTTACGCATCATCAGTTGGCCGATGGGTTTCATCGTGCTGGCAAAGGGCGCCCAACGGGTCTTCTTCTGGATGGAGGTGGCCGCGACAGTTGTCCATGTTGGCCTCGCGTGGCTTCTCGTGCCGATGTTCGGCCCGATCGGCGCCGGCGGCGCTTTCTTCGGCCTTTACCTCTGGCACGGCATGCTCACCTTTTTGGTGGCACGCCGGTTGAGTGGCCTGCGCTGGTCCGGGATGAACCAGGCTCTTGCCGTTGGCTTCCTTTCGGCAGCAGCGGTGGTCTTCGCCGCTTGCCTGGCGTTGCCGTTCTGGATCGCTACGGCCATCGGCGCGCTCGTCACAGTGGCAAGCGGCCTTTGTTCGCTCCGGATATTGCTGAAATTGCTTCCGCTCGATGCTTTGCCGCAAGCAATCAGGCCGTGGTTGCCCAAGCCGGCCTGACCCCTAGCCTGCCGCCCGATGTCGGTCTGGCTGGTCCAAAACGTCGGTGAAGGTGTCGACCACGAAATCGAGTTCGGACTCGGTCATCTGGGCGTAGAGCGGCAGGATGATGGTGCTGCGCTGTGCCATGACAGAGCGTTGCAGACCCGACCCGGACCGATAGGCGCCGGGTTGCTCATAGGCATGTTCGAGATGGCTGTTCATGATGCCCCGGCGGGTCGACACGCCCCGGTCGAGAAGCGCTTGCATGACGCCGCGCTGGTCGACGCCGCGAGGCAACTGCACACAGTAGCTTTGCCAATTGCTGCGCGCCCAATCGGGCTCGACCGGCGGTACCACGCCGGCAATGCCTTGCAGGCGCTCAGCATACTGGGCAGCAAGCCGCCGGCGCGCCGCCACGATGTTGCCAAGGCGCTGCAATTGCCCACGCCCCAGCGCGGCCTGCAGGTCGGTCATCCGGTAGTTGAACCCAAGTTCGGGATAGCTCTCGTAGATAACCTCGCGCGAGCCGTGCCGTACCGTGTCCGGAACGCTCATGCCGTGCTGGCGCCAAAGACGGAACTTGCGATCATATTCCGAATTGGCAGTCGTCAGCATGCCGCCATCCCCGGTCGTCACCACCTTGCGCGGATGGAAAGAGAAGCACGCGATGTCGCCACGCGGCCGACCAGCCTTTTCCCACTGGCCGTCCCACAGGATCTCGCTTCCAATCGCGCAAGCCGCATCTTCGATAACCGGAATGGCGTGGCGTTTTCCGATCCCAACGATCTGGCGCAGGTCGCAAGGCATGCCGAGCTGATGCACGCACAAGATGGCCCTGGTGCGCGCGGTGATCGCCGGTTCGATCAGCTCCGGATCGATGTTGAAGCCATCCGCCTCGATATCGACGAACACTGGAACCGCGCCGCAGTAGCGGATTGCATTGGCGGTGGCGACGAATGAGTGGCTGACGGTGATCACCTCATCGCCAGCCCCGACGCCGAGCGCTAGCAAGGCCAGGTGCAAGGCCGTGGTGCAGTTCGACACCGCGCAGGCATGTGGTGTGCCGATGAGTGCGGCGAATTCGCTCTCGAATGCCGCCACTTCCGGCCCTTGCGTGACCCAGCCGGAAAGCACGACACGCCGAACGGCCTCAACCTCGAGCTCGTCCAAAAGCGGTTTGGCGACCGGAATCTGCCTGGTCATTCCGCCGCCTCCCGAGTAGCCGCGCGCTCCCGCTGCCACCACTCGACGAGGTCGCGCAGCCCGTAGTCCAGAGATATCTGGGCCTCGAAACCGATCAGTTCGGCCGCCTTGCGTGTATCTGCCAGCCGCCGCGTGACACCATTCACGGTGCGAGCGGGCGCGTGCTGCGGCTGGGCGATAATGCCCATCACACGGCTCAACCGTTCAGCCAGTTCGCGAAGGCTGGTTTCCTCGCCGCTTGCGACGTTGAACACCTCGTCGGTAACAGGCGAGTTGGCGGCAAGAACGTTGGCGCGGGCAATATCGCGCACATGCACAAAATCCATCGTCTGGCTGCCGTCGCCATGAATGATCGGCGGCTGGCCCGAGGCCAGGCGCTCCATCCAGCGGATCAGCACCTCCGTATAGGCGCCATGGACATCCATGCGGGGGCCGTAGACGTTGAAATAGCGCAGCGCGACATATTGCAAGCCATACATTTCGGCAAAGCTGCGCAAGAGACCCTCGTTGAAGACCTTGGCAGCGCCGTAGATGGTCCGGTTGTTGTAGGGATGATGTGCTTCGGTCGTGGGGAAAACCTCGGCGAGACCGAGCACGGATGCCGATGAGGCAGCGACTACCTTTGATACCCCTGATCCAACCGCCGCCTCCAGGACATTGAAGGTTCCCTCGGCCAACACGTCAAAAGCCAGGCGTGGTTCCTCGGCGCATTGGGTAATGCGGATCGCCGCCTGATGAAAAACGATATCGACGCCCTTAAAGAGCTGGCTGAGCAGGTTCCGGTCGCGGATGTCGCCTTCAACGATTGTCAGCGGAAAGGCGGCTTCCGCCTGGGCCAGGTTTTCCCGCCGCCCGCGCACGAAATTGTCGAGGATGATGATCTCGCGTGGCTGCTCCAGCGCAACGAGGTCGGCGATGTGAGAGCCGATCAGGCCCGCGCCGCCGGTGATCAGAATTCGTTTGTCATGCATCCCCTTGCCCTCACTCCTGCAACACCCCGCGTATCGCTTCGGAACCCGGACGCCAGCGCAGGAACCTGGCAGGTACGCCGGCTACGATCGAGAACGGTTCGACATCCGTGGTGACCACGGCACCCGCGCCTACGATCGCACCCTTGCCCACGGTTACACCCGGCAAGATGGTCGCGTTGGTGCCTATGTCAGCCCATGCACCAATCCTCACCGGCCTGATTTCGAGGTCGGTTCGCACGATCGGCAGTTCCACCGGCAAGCCACTATGGGTCGACCCAAGCAGCTTCGCGCCGGGACCCCAGCCGACATGGTCGCCTATGACGAGGTCGCGTGCATCGAGAAACGCCTGCGGGCCGATCCAGACATTGTCGCCGATGACGCAGCTGCCATCGTAACGGCCGCAGAGCTGGGCTTGCGCGCCGACGAACAGGCGCTCCCCGACATCGAAGGTTTCGAGATGCTTGAAACCGGCACCGCTCGCAACCTGCAGCCCTGAGCCGCAGCTGCGAACAAGTCCACGCCAAATCATGCGCCGCATCAGCGTATCGGTCGGCCCCTCACCGGTGGCGAAGCGACCATATAGTTCGACAAGACCAGCGGGGCCGTAAGACGCTTTCAGAAACGCGACGAGCCCATCTTCGAACACGGGGTCAGGCACCGTCTCGCGCCGGCCATGTACGGCAGCAACGACTCGAGCAGCCGGTCTAGGTTCAGCCAACATGGGCCTCCTGCTCCACCGCCGCGACCACCTGTTCTATCTGGGCCGGGGTCAACTCCGGGAACATGGGCAGCGAGAGAACCTCGCGCGCCGCCGTTTCCGAGACGGGAAAATCTCCCTTCCTGTAGCCGAGATCCTCATGCGCCTGCTGCAGGTGCACGGGAACCGGATAATGCAATCCGGTCTGGATGCCTACCTCCTGAAGGCTGCGCTCGAGGCCGTCGCGGTCGTGCGAGCGCACCGCATAGACGTGATAGACATGGCGCCTTCCGGCTACCTCCACCGGAGCTCGAACCTGCCTGGATCCTGCCAGCAGCTGAGAATAATGGCGAGCATTTGCCCGCCGCGCATTCGTCCAATCCTCAAGATGGCGCAGCTTGACGCGAAGGATCGCGCCCTGGATGCCATCCATGCGGTGGTTGAAGCCCTTCAGCACATGATGATAACGCTTCTCCTGGCCCCAATCGCGCAGCATGCGTGCGGTCTTTGCCATCGCGTCGTCATTGGTCACGAACATGCCGCCTTCGCCGCATGCTCCAAGATTCTTGCCCGGATAGAAACTGAAGCAGCCGGACACGCCTATGCTGCCCGCGCGCCGGCCATCGAATTCAGCGCCATGTGCCTGGCAGGCGTCCTCGATGACTGCGATGCCATGCCGATCCGCGATCGCGGTGATGGCGTCCATGTCGGCCATCTGGCCGTAGAGATGGACAGGCAGAATCGCTTTCGTGCGCGATGTGATCGCGGCTTCCAGCTTGCCGGGATCCATTGTCAGCGTCACGGGCTCGACATCGACAAATACCGGACGCGCGCCCGCGTAGCAGATCGCCGAGACGCTGGCGACGAAAGTGAAGGGCACCGTGATGACCTCGTCGCCTGGCCCGACGCCCGCAGTCAGCAGGGCAAGATGCAAGGCGCTGGTCCCGGTGTTCACCGCGACCGCGTGCTTGACGTCGCAATAGGCGGCGAACTCGCGTTCGAAAGCCACCACCTCGTCGCCCAGGACGTATTGCGCCGAGGCCAATACCTTGAGCACTGCTGCGTCCAGTTCGGCTTTGATGCCGGCGTACTGTGCCTTTAGGTCGAGAAGCGGGATCATGCGACGCGCCTTGCCGGTTGCAGTTCCATGACGCGCCCACGCTGTGCAAGCGAGCGGGTCGCCGCCTCCAGGACGCTGACCACGCGAAGACCGGCCTGACCGTCGGCGACCGGCGTGCCATTGTGCTCGATGCAGTGGAGGAACTCGCGGATCTCGCTGCCGAGCGCCTCGACAACATCGAGATGCGGAGCCCGCATGTCGCCCGTGCGGTAGCCCACCATCATCTGGTAGACGTCTTTTCCGCCTTGCAACGGTTGACCGCCGGTGAGCGTGATGCCCTTGTCATAGACCTTGATCTTTTCGCTGGGCTCGAGATCGTCATAGACAATCATCTGGCGGCTGCCGCCGATCAGCGTGCGCCGGAGCTTGACCGGCGCCAGCCAGTTGACGTGAATATGGGCAATGAGATTGCTCTCGAAGAACAGGTTGAGGTAGGCGATGTTTTCGGGTTCGCCGGCGACATGGCTCACACCTGTTGCCGAAACGGCAACCGGCTTTTCAGGTATCACATAGTCGATGATCGACAGGTCGTGGACGGCGAGATCCCAGATGACGCTGACATCGTGCTGGAACAGTCCGAGGTTCACCCGCACCGAGTCGTAGTAATAGATGTCGCCCAGTTCACTCCCGACCAGTTCGCGCATCTTGCGAACCGCGCTGGTGTGCACGAAAGTATGGTCGACCGCCAGCACCAGGCCGCGACGCTCGGCCTCGTCTACCAACCGCTGCGCCTCTTCTGCGGAGGGGGTGATCGGCTTTTCCACGAAGACGTGCTTGCCGGCCATGAGCGCACTCATGGCCAACCTGAAATGCGACGAAACCGGCGTCGCAATGGCAATGGCATGAATACGCGGATCGCGCAGCAACTCTTCATAATCGCTGGTCACGGTCACCGCCGGATAGCGACCCTTTACCGATGCAAGGCGTTCGGGTTGAAGGTCACAGACCGTGAGCAGCTGCACACCGGGCGTATCGGCGATGTTTCGGACCAGATTTGGCCCCCAATAGCCATAACCAACGACGGCCATACCAATCATGAAACTCTCCCGGAAGAACCTGCTGCCTCGGCTTGCGGCTGTGGCTTGTCATGGGTCCAACCAACGATCCTGGCAGGCACCCCAGCTACGATGGCGTGATCTGGAACATCTCGGGTGACGACAGCGCCAGCGCCGACCAAAGCGCCTTCGCCAATCGTCACGCCCGGCAGGATAGTCGCGTTGCTTCCGATGGAAGCGCGCCGCCGCACCACGCTGGGAACCACGCTCCAATCGTCGTCCGTTTGAAGCGTCCCCTCAGGCGTCACGGCGCGCGGATGGCGATCGTTCGTGAACATGACACCGTGGCCGACAAAGACACCGTCCTCGATCGTCACGCCTTCGCAGATGAAACTGTGGCTGGAGATCTTGCAGTCGCTGCCGACGACGGCGTTTTTCTGAATTTCGACGAAAGTGCCGATCCGCGTTCCCACACCAATGGTGCAACCATAAAGATTGACCAGTTCCGGATGGTGGATGACCACGCCCTTCCCCAACATAGCATTGGAAGAAATCATCCCGCCTGGTTTCCCTATCGCCAAGTGATGGCCCCACCTGCAATCAGTCGCCGGGTACCAGCACCTGAGCCGCAACCAACTCTCTGATCCACAGGGCATTGATTGGGCATTGAAAATGGACTTTGCGCGCTTAAGGTGCGTGCTTTTCGCCAGCCGAGTAAACCGCAGAAAACGTGGTAACGGACTGCCCGAAAGGGGTAGGTTGGCCGGAGGAGGTGTGGCGATCAGCGCTCAAGCCGTACCCGTTCGATGCATCAGAAAGCGGATTCGGTCGGCGCGGTTTGTATTTCGGCTGTTCGGTGCCAATGTAGGCGAAGAGCGCACCACGAAGCCCCGTATTACCCGCTCGAAAAAAGAACAGCAGGTGGTCGGCATGCAGGCCGCACGCCTGATGGTGTAGGAACTTCATCCAAAGGCTGCGTGGAACCGCGAAAGGCTGCCTTGAACGCTCGGCAATCTGGAAGAATGCTGTTTGCGACCGCTCCGGAGCACGCGGGCGAATCATGGGTGGAAAATGACTTCTGGTTCGGAATTTGAAGGTCAGTTCGTTATTGCAGATGGTCGCCTTCCTGAACGCGCCGGCTCGAAAAGGATACTCCTCACTTCACTGTGCGTAGACGTTTTCGAACGACTGGAAACGGTCGAGGTCGTACAGCGAGACGGCTCCCGCATCGGCATTCTGCTTGGCACGCCAATCGACCCCGACGAACGCAAGGTCGTGGTTGACCGCTATGTGGTCGATGCGGATATAGGAGAAACGACTTCTTTCGACGAACTCGACGAAATCATCGAGAAACACATCTACCGGCTAGTTGGCAGCTTCGCCTTTGTGCTGGATGTTCCACAGGCGCGGCGTCTGTATCTTGACGCGAACGGCACCAAATCGGCTGTATACAGCGCCACCGATCATGTCGCGGCAGCGACCGCAGCGTTGGTGCTGCCTACGGCGGACATATATTTCGAACGGCTCGATAGATCTCTTCACGCTGCCCTGCGCGTGGACAAGGATGGTTGGTTCCCTGCGGGCCTGACGGCTCACGATGGCGTTAAGCGATTGATTTGCAACCACTATCTCGATTTTGATACCTGGACTTGTGTAAGGCATTGGCCACGTGCGCCGATGATGCGCGACGAGGATCCTGAAAAGGCCATCGATACGATCGTGGACCAAGCAAGGCGAGCAATAGTAGCGCTGTCGAAAGCAGGAGAAACGAACCTCGCACTGACCGCCGGGCATGACACGAGGCTCCTTCTGGCGTGTTCCAAGGAGTTGCGCAGCGATGTCGGATTTGTCACGGTGGGGGCGCCTGGCGCCGAGTTGGATGTGAAGCGTGCGCGCGAATTGTCACTGCGGTTCGGTTTGCGGCACCAGACTCTGCCCTATGTTGAGGCCAACTCCGCACAAATGCAGGTCTGGCAGAAAAAGGTCAGCCACGGAATCACCGGATCGAATCTGAGATTGCATCCCAGTGTGCGGCCGCTGGAAGACACGATATTTGTCGGCGGTGTTGGGGGAGAAGTTGGCCGTGGCTTTCTCTGGTTGGGATCCGACGACCACACAAAGCTGGACGCCGACGGTATTATCACGAGACTGAAATTGCCTCTGCATCCGCGCCTGCGGCTTGCGGTCGATGCTTGGCTCAGGCCTTTGAGGGATCTGGAAGGTCTGTTGATTCTTGACCTTGCCTTCATGGAACTGCGAGTGAGTTCGTGGGCTTTCGCACAGGCCTACGCCCTGCCACGCTACACCGAAGTCAATCCGCTCATTTCTCGCAAGTCGTACCAGGCCATGTTGTCGCTGCCTCCGTCGGTTCGCCGCAACAATGGCATGATACATAGTTGTGTTCGAAGCGCATGGCCCGAGACGCTTGATTTGCCCATCAACAAATACGGTGATTGGCGCGACAAGTATGAGAAGGCTCGGGACGCGGTATTCGATCCAAGGCGAGCTTTGCGAAAACTGCACCAATTGGCTTGGGTCAGGACCAGAAACGCACTAAGCCGCAACAAGTCAACGAAGCCGGCAATCTAAGCGCCAAGCAAGTCCAGCTTTGAGGACACCTGATCCCCAGCGCATGTGGGGTTCCCTCGTGACGGGGCAGTCCTGCAAGCGCATCGTCTCGGGTACATCGAACCGTGGGAAGAAAGACGATGCCGGTCATATCTCGCCGGTTCGGTGCCACCGTCTGCGGCGGACCGCACCACGAAGCCCGCGCACGGCCCGCTCGAAAAAGAACAACGGGTGCCGAGAAGCTATCCGCGATCCCATCGCCATTCTCTTTTTCAGTCCGTTCCAACCCGGAACATCCTCGACCGCTGGTACGGTCGCTCGCGCAACTTCGCAATACTTCTCGACCATTTCGATATCCGCGCGAGGATGATCGTATTGGCGACTGGCAAGCTCGATCGCGTCAGTTGCGATCGCCATCATGGCTGAGAACCGGAGGTCAGCTGCCTGGGGGATCTTGCCCGCTATCCCGGCAAAGAGCACCTCAAATGCGGCCCGCCGCTCCACCAAATCGCGATAAACATCCACCTTGCGCGCTGAAAGGCTGGCAGAATGCTCGCGATGCCACGCCTGATCCGCACCATGGATGTAGGCGACGTCCGAGAAGGCGGCCACGCGCAGCCACATTTCCATGTCGTGGGTGTGTGCCAGAGGCTGTTGCCCGCCGACCCGATCGACCACCGATTTACGCATCATCACTTCCGGTGACGTGATGACGTTGAAGCCGAAGCGACAGCGATCCGCCAGCCATTGGTGGCCTGGCCGGATAGTCGAGTGCGTGGCCGTCAGACGCGGCACAGGCAGCGCTTCGCCCGAAAAGTGCAAGGGATGCCCGTAGACCAAACCGACGTTGGCGTTTTGCCTCATGACCGCCACCGAACGCGCTAGTGAACCAGGCGTCAACAGATCATCAGCATCGAGCCTTACAAGAAACTCCCCTTGCGCCTGCGCCAACCCATCATTGAACGTCTGCACGGGGCCCATGTTTCGCTCATGCGCCAAAACTGCGATCCTGGCGTCGCTGGTGGCCAGAGAGCGTGCGACGGCGAGACTGTCATCGCTTGAGGCGTCGTCGACAATTACCACATTTGTGATGACACCGGCTTGCGACAGGGCGCTCTGAAGCGCCTGCGGAAGATATCGCGCGTAGTTGTAACACGGGATCACCACTGTAACAGATGCGTTGCCATCCGGCTTCGGCCTGGTCCGCTGCATCTTTTCAGACCTCACTTCACTTCGCTCTACGTGCCACAATACGTTTCGCCCTACCTGGCTGTCTTGCAGAAACATGTAGACGATTGTATCATTGAAGCATAAATCACATCTTCCTTTTAAATATAGGTGACTAGTGTCAAGCGTTCATGTTGTCATGCCATGCTACAACTACGGAAGATACCTATATGAGGCCGCTAAAAGCGTCTTACAACAGCCAGGCGTTGACATTCATCTGCTCATTATAGACGATAAATCTTCTGACAATACACCAGAGGTATGTCAGCAGCTATCTTCAGAGGATAGTCGGGTCACCTATATCCGCCACAAGGCAAACAAAGGGCATATAGCGACTTACAACGAAGGGCTTAGCTTGGCGACCACGGACTATGTTCTTCTTTTGTCGGCTGACGATTTATTGACCCCGGGGTCACTTGCGCGCGCAACCGCGCTCATGGACCACAACCCGTCCGTCGGATTGGCATACGGCTACGCGATTTCCTTGCGCGGCACGACACTCCCTCCTGCAAGGCCCGACGACAGTGGATGGACGATCTGGAAGGGACGAGACTGGATCGCACGCATGTGCAAGACCGGAAAGAACTTCATCGTAAACCCTGAAGCAATCTTGCGCACCAGCGTTCAGCATGAAATCGGTGGCTACAGGCCTAGCCTTCCCCATTCAGGCGACATGGAAATGTGGATGCGCGCCGCCGCCATTTCTGATGTTGGATATATCAATGGCGCCGACCAAGCTTACTACCGCATACACGACGCCAGCATGCAGCGGACCGTCCATGCTGGTTTCCTGTTCGATCTGAAAGCGCGGCATGCGGCGTTTCAATCTGCATTCGAAAGCGAGGCAGGCAGGCTGCCTGATGCCGCTTTGCTGCTCGCAACTGCACGGCGAAGCCTAGGCATGGCGGCAATCCGCCGAGCCAGCGAGGCCCTTGCCTTCAAACAAGGTGAAGAGGTGACGGTCGAGGCATATTGCGAGTTTGCGCTTTCGCTTGATCCTGAGATTGCCACCACCAGGCTTTGGCACAGACTCCAACGATCCAGAAGTAACGCTAGCGGCCCGGTTGCTACCGCAATCGCACGTGGCTACAGCCGACTTGGCGAGGTAGCTGACAAATATGCCTGGCGCAGATGGTGGCATACGGGTGTCTATTAAGGATAGACCGTCATCTCTCTCGAAGTCCATCTTCGAAATCAAGGGCGGTCATTCGACGGCCTGCCCCTGTGAGACAGAGCCAATGAGGAATTGTGTATATAGATCTACCACGTCGTTACGCTCCGCGGCGACCGAGTAGTTCGATTGAATGTACTTCGCTGCCAGCCGGCCCCGGGCGACGCACCAACCGGGATCAAGGTTATCCCTGCTCAAGACTTCCTCGACCGCCCGAACAAACGCCAAGGTATCGCCAGCCTCGATTGCGGTACTGAACTCCGGACGAAAAAACTCACGTCCCGAGAAGCCGTGATTTCCGATAACGTAGTTTCCGCAGGCCATCGCCTCGGCAGATGGCAGGCCGAACCCTTCCTGGTGAGTGAAGGCAAGGAATAGGCACGTCGTGCGCAGCTGATCGGCCACCATCGCATGCGACAGGCCGTCCAGTGGCACGACTTCCCATCCATGAAGCGCACCGCGTGCATGCAACATTGCCAAGACTTGTAGCGCATCGTTGCGGCCTCGCCTTGGCATATAGGCGACCCGGCGCGCGCGCGGACCTGGCGCGGGATAAAAGAGGCCCTCATCGAGGCCTAGATGAACGCGGTGCAGTGGATGACAATCCGGAAAAGCGCGGGCGAGCATCGCCCGATTGTGTTCAGACACAGTAACCACGCCTGCTAGGTCAGGCTTTGCCGCATAGAGGCGGCGGGCGTCGGCTGTTGTGCATCTGCTCCAGGTAAGGTGGCTGTTTTGGTTGAAAATGACGTGCCGAACACCGCGCGGTAGCCGGGACAACAAATCCACATCCACCTCGGGAAAGACGAGGAGATCGCCGCTACGCACGGCAATGTTCGCGAAGTTCGTTACCCGAGTGTCGTTTTCAAACCAGTTGCAGCGAAAGCCGCGCGTCCAGTGCACGACATAGGCATTGAAGCCTGCCGCATTCAGGATATCGACATGACGGTAGATGACCCGGATGCCGCCGGAGGGCGAATCATGGTCGGGGGTCACGAAATAGATGGCTGGAGCCGGTGAAGGCTCATCGATCCTCTGGATTGTCCATTGGCGCCTTTTGCGCAACTCTCCGAACTCGTTCATCCTTCGATAGAAGGTTCGGGCAAGGTCTTCAGCCGACACAACCCATCTCCCACTCAGGACCGCCCTTTCGGACCTGCCTCCCAAATTCGCTACCTTTCGGTAGTGACAGGATAGCGCGGGACAATGCTGTAATGGCAAGAGGTAGCAGGCTCAGTCAAAAAGACGAGCCTCATCTACGAACATCCAGGTTTATCGAATGGCTCGAACCCCGGAGTCTAGGCTGGAGGCAATTCGACCATCCAGGAAGTGGACCATGCGGGCGCGGGCTAACCGGTCGACAGCCACACCGAGGCGTTTCGGCGCGGCTGCGCAAGCCGCTGGAACCATGACGCATGATCTCGGCGGTTTCGACCAGATCAACGGCATCGAACAAAACCGTAGCCGCAGGAAAACCGCAGCCCGCGATGACGGCGAGCAGGCGCGCAAATCGTTGCCGTGGCCGGTTTTGCTGTTCCTGATCTCGTTACTCATCCCTTGGATCATATCAATCGGCCCGCTGCGAATGTCGGCCTACCGTTTCGTTCTGATCGGGATGCTTATTCCGTGCCTCATTATGTGGCTCGGCGGCAAAGCAGGGCGGATCAGGATAGCTGACATAAGCCTTATCCTCTATTGCTTCTGGTGTTTCCTAGCGATCATCATGATTCACGGTTTCGCCTATGCGATCCAGCCAGCAGGCATGATCTTCATCGAAACCGTCGGCGCCTATCTACTGGCCCGTTGCTTCATTCGCGACGCGGATGATTTTTACAATGTGATAGTGGCCCTATTCTGGATAGTGGCGATGCTTCTGCCGCTCTCGGTCTTCGAAGCAGTCACTGGCCGCAACATCGCACGGGAATTTTTCGCTTCCCTGTACCAGACCGTTCCCGACAGTTACCTCGAACCGCGCTGGGGGTTGAGGCGGGTCCAGTCGATCTTCGAACATCCCATCCTCTATGGGGTGTTCTGCGCCAGCATTCTCACTCTTGTCCACCTCGTCCTCGGGCACGGCAAAAGCCTCACACAGCGCTGGCTGAAGACCGCAACAGTGGGCATCGCGGCATTCCTTTCGCTGTCCGCCGGGCCGATGACTGCCCTTGCGGCCCAAGCCATGCTTTTGGGCTGGAACTGGGTCTTCAACGCTGTCGAGGCACGCTGGCGGATACTCGGCAGCTTTGCCCTGCTTGCAGTGGTTTCAATCGAACTGCTGTCAAACCGATCCGTGCCGGTGATTTTTGTCTCCTACTTTGCATTCGATGAGCAATCCGCGCGCGTGCGTATCGAGATCTGGCGATATGGATCTGCTTCCGCCCTCAACCACCCCTTGTTCGGGGTCGGTTTCAATGAATGGGAGCGCGCACCGTGGATGACCACCAGCATTGACATGTTCTGGATCATCGACGCAGTGCGCCATGGCATTCCGGCTGAATTCCTGATGATGCTGGCCTTCTTCGCCGTCTATCTGCCGGTTGCCTTCAAGAAAGGGCTAACAGAAAGGCTCTCAGTTTTTCGGACCGCCTTCGTGATCTCCATGACCGGCTTCTTCCTTGTCGGTTGGACCGTCTATTTCTGGAATGCCACCTATGTCATCTTCCTGTTCATGCTCGGTAGTGGCGTGTGGCTGCTGGATCAGCAAACTCACATCAGCGCAGATCAACGACGCACGCCCATGCGTGCGATGGGGAAATCTGCAGCCAGTGGCCCCCGGCAGAATTGACGCTACCGCTTATTGTCGAGTGTCCTACACCATTCGCCACCGCCGTGACGGCTGGCGTTGGAGCCGTGCCCGGCTAGACTAAGTGGGGAGTTTGACCGGAAGCTGGCGCAATGTTGCCGGCCGTTCATGTTGGGGGCGCAAGATATGCATGCCACCACTAAGGCACTGCCGACCGTCGTTCGTCACGTTTCAGCGCGCGCGGCATCGGCAATCCTGGCCACCATTGCGACGACCCCGGAAGAGGTCGAGAAACTGCGTGATGCCTGGAGCGCATTGCCCGTCACCAACATCGATGCTGACATCGACTATTTCCTGACGGTCGTGCGGAATGCCAAGCGCGTCATCCGACCTCACGTTGTTCACATCCGCCGCGAAAACCAGCCTGATCTCATGGCCGTGGCGCGTATCGAACAAATGCCTGTCACCTTCCGGTTCGGCTATCGCGTGCTTGGTCAAGCAAGTCTGCCCACCATCGTGCTGGCTTTCGACGGTATCCTTGGCGCACGCTGTCGAGAGGATGAAGAGTTGGTCCTGTACCATCTCCACCAGTCGCTTCAATCAGGCGAGGCAGACCTGATCCTCATGCCGAACATCGACGTCGACAGCACGCTGCATGCGGCCGCCACCGCAGCGGTACGCGGAGCCTGCCGCGCGCGGGCCCAGCGAGCCACGCGACGCTGGATGGCCGTCATCCCCGATAGCCTCGATGAATTCCTGTCGGAACGCTCGGCCAAAACCCGCAGCACGCTGCGTCGGCAGGACCGGCAACTACGTGACCAGTTCGGCGAGCGCATGCGGCTTCGCCGCTTCGATAGCCACAAGGAGATGGACGAACTTTGCCGGGACATGGAAATGGTCGCTTCCCGAACCTATCAGCGCGGATTGGGCGTCTCGTTCACCGGCACCCCATTGGCACTTGGGCTGATAGATCTTTGTCTTCGGCAGGGATGGCACCGCACGTGGATGCTCTATCTCGACGATCGACCGGTGGCGTTCTGGACCGGTACGGCCTATGCGGGCACCTTTGCCATAGGAACACCGGGATTTGACCCCGACCACGCGCGCGATTCCGTTGGGCGCTATACCATGTTCCGCATGATCGAGGATCTGTGCGCCGATTCGGAGATCTCGATGCTCGACTACGGTCAAGGCGAAGCCGAGTACAAATCCGCATTCGGCAACCACGAACTCAAGGAATGCGATGTGCTGCTGGCCGCGCGCCGGCCCAAGGCGATGCTCGTGATGCTGGGGTTTTCGATGCTATCGGCCGTCAACAACCAGAGCCGGCGCCTGGTCGAACGATCGGCCTGGGCCCGGAAACTGAAAGCGAGTTGGCGACGGCGCATAGCGGAAAGCCGAAAACCGTGACACGAGGCGACGCACGATGACCAACCTTCTGCTCATCGCTCCGACCTGCGACGGCGAGGATGTCGGCGAGGCCTGGGTGGCGCATCAGTGGGCACAGCGGCTCGCCGAACGGCACGATGTGACGCTGCTGACCTATCACAAGCGCGGTGCGAAACCGGCTGCGCAGCAACTGTCCGGTCTGAAGGTGGTCGAGTGGACCGAACCGCCTCTGGTCGGGCGCGCCGAGCGGCTGAACAGCATGCTCAAGCCCGCCTATGTTCCGTTCTACTGGCGCGCGCGTAGCTGGATCCGTGCGGCACTCGCCAGTGGGCAACGCTTCGACCTCGTCCACCAGCCGGTGCCAGTGGCCATGCGCTACCCTTCGCCCGCTGCAGGGCTCGGCATCCCCATGGTCATTGGTCCGGTCGGCGGTGGTCTTTCTTCGCCAGCCACGTTTTCAGCCGATGAAGATTCAACACCCTGGTTCGTCGCTTTGCGCGGCCTCGACCAGTATAGGCGTCGCTGGGATCCGCTGCTTCGCAACACATACAGGAGCGCAGACTGTGTCCTTGGGATTGCCGATTATGTGAGGGACCAGCTTGCGGACATCCCGCTGCGCCGCTTCGAGGTAATGAGCGAAACGGGCCTCGACATGATCCCCGAGCCGATCCAGCGCAGCGGCCGAACCGGTCCGGTCCGTCTGCTGTTTGTGGGCCGCCTCGTGCGAACGAAGGGAGTTCGTGACGTGGTCCGTGCCATGTCCATGCTGCGAGACCTGAACGTCGAGCTGGACGTGGTCGGCGAGGGACCCGAACGCGGTGCCTGCGAACATCTGATCGAGAACCTGCATCTTGGCCAACGTGTGATGCTGCACGGATGGAAGTCGAAGGCGGCCGTTTCCGAATTCTATCGACGGGCAGATATGTTTGTCTTCCCGAGCTACCGCGAGCCTGGCGGCAATGTGGCTTACGAAGCTATGGGGTTTTCGCTGTCTCTCATTGTCGTCGATCGTGGCGGGCCAGGAAGCGCCACCACCAACGAATGTGCGATCAAATTGCCGGTAACAACGCCGGACGCCCTCGCATATGACATCGCAGCGGCGGTCAGAACACTGGTGACCGACGAGCCGTTGCGCCTGAAGATGGGAGCAGCCGCTCACACGCATGTCAGCAAGACAGGACTGTGGTCGGCAAAGCTCGATCGCGTGGATACCATCTACGCAGAGATCATGCGCGCCAATGCCTCAAAGACCGAGAGCAGCACGCAAGGCAGCGCGATGGCCAGAGCTTAAAGTGACCCGCATCGTTTCGCCAACAATGATGCTCAGGCGAAACAGCGCCGTCGCCACCATTTTGTGATGGCGCCGGTAGTAGCGGATTCGGTTGTTGGTCATGAGGGCGGTCAGGAAAACGTTGTCGTGATATTCGCCCCCGATGTGCACAGCCTGCGCCTGAGGCACATAGACGACGCTAGCCCCGGTGGCGCGCACGCGCCTGAGGTAGTCGACCTCTTCGCTGTAGAGGAAGAAACTCTCATCCCAGTTGCCCACTTTGCGGCGGGTCGCGGCGGGAACAACCAGGATCGCACCGGTTGCCCACTCGACAGGGCCTCCACTTTGGTAAAGTGCCGGGTCGTCAACGATCTCACCCGTTCCGATACGGGCAGCAAGCCGAGTGCCCAACAACGCGTCGGACCAGGCGGTTACCAAGGAAGGTTCGCGGCGCAGCGACTTCGCGTAGCTTCCGTCCTCATCGAGGATCTGTGGCACGACGATACCCACCGAGGGGTCTGACAGGTATTCTTGCAACGCGCGCGCGCATCCACGAAGCAGCCGGATGTCGGGATTTAGGATCAGCATGTTTGCATCGGGGCCGAGCTGGGCGGCGGCTGCGTTGATCGCGGCGGCGTAGCCCGCGTTGCGACCCATGGGAATGACCTTCGCGCCGATCGGATGAGCCAGCGCCAACGCCACACTGTCATCTTGAGAGGCGTTGTCGACCACAATCACCTCGCGACGCGCGACGCCTTCAAAACCCTGCGATAGCGAATCCAGCAAACCAGGCAGGACGCCGGCGCTATTGTAGGTGACGATCACTGCGGCCAGGAGCTGTTGTTCTTCCGCAGTCTCCGGACTACGACTGCTGTGCTGCCCGATCAGGTTCATCGATCCATCCCTCGCCGGCGGCCCTGCGCGTGCGCGCTTCCTCCCGCCACTATCCGGCACTGTGGCACAGCAAGCAGCGGGGGAGATCGGCGTATGCAAGCTCACTCGTTCGGCTAAAAGAAGCGTCCCTCGTAAACGGGCTTAATCCAATCGGCGTAAGCCGCCCCCATCGGCATCGCATGCGGCCCGACTGTGTAAGCCTTTCAGAGCGATGGCTTATTTGACCAGATTTTCTAGCATCTGTTTCGGGCTGGCTAAGCGGGCGTCTGGCAATGCGAGCGATCTCATCCTCGCCTGTCATCTCAACGTCAGAAGTTAGTCTGGGGAACCGGCGGCTCTCCAGCCGCGGAGGGTACGGGATCGGAGGCTCAGTTGGGAAGCAGCAACTATCCGAAGCCAGAACTGGTAGACCTGAATGGGGTCTATCCGATCAATCGGCTGCAAGCGCTGGACGTCAAGTCGGCCACAACACGCCAGCGCACCGATGAGCTCATCGCACTGGCCAAGCGCGGCCTGCCCCAGATGCATCGCCACGGCGCCTTTGCGCACACGGTGCGTGCAACCTACTCCTCAAACGGTCCTGGGGTACGCCGCGAGGGTGACAGCCTGCGATATACCAGCAATGTCGCGCTCGGGCTCGGCTATGTCGACGAGGACATACAGCGGCAGGTTTTGGGCGGCAGTACGGCCGCCGATCTGGCTTTGGTCGCCGCCGCGCGTGCCGAAGTCTCGATAGATATGGGCGCGGTGGCCCTTGCAGCTTGGACTTTGGCTGAGGTCGCCGGCCGCTACGCAGCGCCATTGTTTCAACGTCTGTCCACAATGCTGTCCTCGGAGGCGCCGGTAGAAACAGTTACCTGCTCCTGGACGCTCATCGCAGCACTTGCTGCCCGACAGTTGGCCGACACCGGGGAACTTGCCACACAAGCTGCCAATAGACTCATGGAGGAGCAAGGCGCGTCCGGATTGTTCCCGCACATGCTGCCAGCTTCAGCCAATGGCAGGCTACGTGCGCATGTCGGTTGCTTTGCCGATCAGGTTTATTCCATCCAAGGCCTTTCGCGCCTGCATGCTCTGCGAAATGATCGTGCGGCACTCGCCGCCGCCGACGCCTGCGCGGCGGCCATCTGCGCTGTGCAGGGGCCTGAAGGCCAATGGTGGTGGCACTACGACATACGCGACGGCAGCGTGGTCGAGGGCTATCCCGTCTACAGCGTGCACCAGCATGCAATGGGCCCAATGGCACTGCTCGACCTGCGTGAAGCCGGTGGCACCGATCACCTTGAGGCGGTCATCAAGGGTCTGCAATGGCTCGACAGGCATCCCGAAGTGACATCGCCGCTGGTATCGGAGCAGGAAAGCGTCATCTGGCGCAAGGCGGGCCGCCGCGAGCCGCGCAAGGCAGTGCGCATGATCGCCGCCGTCACCACGGCCCTCAAGCCCGGCCTGCATCTGCCCGGACTCGACACGATCTTTCCACCCAACCAGGTGGACCGCGAGTGCCGCCCCTACGAACTGGGTTGGCTGCTCTATGCGTGGCTTTGCGGCGGCGCGGTGGATCGTATGCGCCGTTAGCATCTTGGGAGAAACGGAATGCGAGCGGAACGGCGACTATTGTTCGGCATGTATCTCGATGCGATGCGGATGGAGGACGTGGTCGAGCGTTGCCAGACGGCACTTGTGACGCGCAGCAGGGTGCTTTTGGGCGTGCTCAATGCCGCGAAGGTGGTGAAGATGCGCAAGGACCCATTGCTGCGCAATTCACTCATCGAGTGCGACGTGCTGCTCGCTGATGGTCAGTCGATCGTCTGGGCGAGCCGGATTCTGCGTCGCCCTCTGCCCGAGCGCGTGGCGGGGATCGACATCTTCGAGCGGTTGCTGCAACTCGCCCACAATACCGGCCGTTCGGTATACTTGCTCGGTGCGCGGCCGGAGGTATTGAGGCAACTGGAGCAGCAGCTGCGCGAGCGCTTCCCGGGGCTTCGCATCGCTGGCAGCCACCATGGCTACTTCGATTCGTCCGACAGCGAACGCGTTGCGGCAGATATTCGCAAGTCGGGTGCCGACATGCTTTTCCTTGGCATGACGTCGCCCAAGAAGGAGATCTTTCTCGGCACCTTCGGCGCGTCGCTCGAGGTGCCGGTGCTGCATGGGGTGGGCGGCTCATTCGACATCATGGCCGGGATCACGGCGCGCGCACCAGTTGCCTGGCAACAGAGCGGTATGGAATGGGCCTTTCGGCTTCTGCAGGAGCCGCGGCGGCTTTGGTGGCGCTATCTAGCGACCAACAGCGCCTTCATCGCCCTGACCGTTCGTGAACTGATCCATCCTGCGCAGGCCTTCAAGCCGGCCAGGACCGGTGGGGCTTTCCGTGCGATTCACAATCATTGAAGTTTTCGGAAAGGTGGGCGCCTTCCATGAATGACCTGTTCAGTGGCCGGCTGGCCATAATCGGCATGGGCTATATCGGCCTGCCTACCGCCGTGGCACTGGCCACACGAGGGGTTGAGGTGATCGGCGTCGACGTCAATCCGGCGACCGTAGCCGCAATAACCCGCGGCGAAGTTCCCTTCGTCGAGCCAGATCTTGCTGTCGCGGTCAGCGGCGCCGTCGCCATGGGCCGGCTGTCCGCCACGACCGAAACGCCCGAAGCCGACGCCTATATCATCGCAGTGCCGACGCCATTCAACAGCGACCGTACGGCCGACCTTTCCTATGTGCGCAAAGCCGCTGAACAGATTGCGCCTCGCCTGCGGCCCGGCAACATCGTGGTGCTGGAATCGACCTCGCCACCCGGCACCACGGAAAAGGTGAAGCAGTGGGTAGGCGCTCTCAGGTCCGACCTGAAGATGCCGGCCGATGGCGAGTCAGGCGCTGACATTTTCTTTGCGCACTGCCCCGAGCGCGTGCTCCCTGGCCGCATCATGATCGAGATGATCACAAACGACCGCGTCGTCGGCGGCCTGACGCCACGTTGCGCCGCGCGCGCCGCCTCGATCTACCGCGTCTTCGCGCAAGGCGAAATCCTGTTGACCGATGCCGCCAGCGCCGAGATGGCCAAATTGGTGGAAAATGCCTACCGAGACGTCAATATCGCGTTTGCCAACGAGCTGTCGCAAATCACCGAAGCGCTGCATATCGACGTGTGGGAGGTGATCCGCCTAGCCAACCGGCATCCGCGCGTCAGCATCCTCAATCCTGGTCCCGGTGTCGGCGGCCACTGCATTCCGGTGGATCCCTGGTTCATAGTCGCTGCCGCTCCCCATCTTTCGCCGCTGATCCGCACCGCGCGCGAGATAAACGACCGCAGGCCCCATCATGTCGCCGAGCAGGTGGTGGCAAAGGCCCAACGCTTCCGTGCGCCCACGATTGCGTGCCTGGGGCTGACCTTCAAGGCCAATGTCGACGATATCCGCGAGAGCCCGGCGATCGAGGTCGTCGGGCACATCGCCAGCGCGTTGCCTGACGTGGAAATTTTGATCGCCGACCCCTTCGTCCATGCCATGCCACCACTGCTTGCCGCCCACTCCAACCTAAAACTGGAGAATGCGTATCAGGCAGTGGAGCAAGCCGACATCGTCGTCCTGTTGGTCGAGCACGAGCCGTTCAAGGCAATCCGCCACACACGGCTAGGAGGCAAGGTCGTTTACGACACGCGCGGTGCGTGGCGTTGAATGGATCATCGTCGCCCGTTTGACCGGGTCGAACTCGACGGGCGCCTCGCCAACCCCAAAGAAATGCTCGATAGCGCGAACGGAGCGCCGCGCGGCCCGGCCATCGCCATAAGGGTTCGCCTCGCGCGCCATTGCCTGATAGGCGGCCTGGTCGGTCAACAAGGTGGTGGTTTCAGCGACGATCAAATCCTCTTCCGTGCCGACTAGCCGCACTGTCCCCGCAGCAATTGCTTCGGGCCGTTCAGTGGTGTCGCGCAGCACCAGCACCGGCTTTCCGAACGTCGGCGCCTCCTCCTGGACCCCGCCGCTGTCGGTCAACACGACGTCGCAGCGATGCATCGCCCAGACGAAATCGCTGTAGTCCAATGGAGCGGTGACCACGACATTGGCAAGCCCGGTCAGCGGCGGCAACAGCACCTCACGTACAACTGGATTGAGATGCGCCGGTAGCAGGAAGGTGACATCCGGGAAAAGACGCGCGAGGCGCGCGATGGCCCGGGCCGTGCGCGCCATCGGCTCGCCCCAAGATTCACGGCGGTGCGCCGTGATGAGCACGCTGCGGCGGCCGGCGATCCTGTACAAGTCCGGATTGGCGACGGGCACGTCGCGCCCAGCGACGTCGAGCAGCGCGTCGATGACCGTGTTGCCAGTGACGACGATGTCGCGTTCGCGAACACCATCGCGAACCAGATTTGCCTTCGAGCTGCGGGTAGGTGCGAGGTGTATGGCGGCAAGCTGGGTGGTAAGCCGGCGGTTCGCTTCTTCAGGGAATGGATTATAGCGGTCATCTGTCCTCAGCCCCGCTTCCAGATGCACCACCGGGACCCTGCGGTAGAACGCGGCGAGTGCGGCAGCGAAACAGGTCGTGGTGTCACCTTGGACGACGACAGCGTCGGGTTCCTCGGCAACGATGACCTTCGAAACCCCGTCGAGCACGCGGGCCGTGATGTCCTCCAGCCGCTGTCGTTCGGTGATGATGTTCAGGTCGTGGGCCGGCCGGATGCCAAAGAGAAGGTTGACCTGGTCAAGCATGGCGCGATGCTGCCCCGTCACGGCAACGACCGCAGTGCAGTGAGCTGATCGGCCCAGTTCCTCGATCAGCGGCGCCATCTTTATGGCTTCGGGACGGGTGCCGTAGACAACCAGGATCTTGCGCATGACGAAATCCCCCTTCCCGGCTTAGCGCCGGCCCTCAATGTGGCTCAGCCCTGTTGGAACACCCTTTCTGCAGGTGGCGGGCTCGCCATGGAAAGTCTGCGTTCCGCCACGACCTGCCTGACGAGGTCGGCGCTTACGCCATTCCTCTCCTCGGCAAAGGCATAGACGAGCGCATAGTCGCAAAGCTGGTTGATGACGCGCGGCAGGCCGCGGCTGGCTTCGTAGATCATGTCGCAGGCCTCAGGCGTGAAGATCTCCCGGCCGGCACCGGCAACCTTGAGCCTATGCGCGATGTAGTCGCCAACGGCCTCGCGGGGCATAGCCGCAAGATGAAAGCGCGCCGCCACACGTTGCGCGAACTGAACCATGCCGGGCCGGCCGATGATCCGGCTCAGTTCAGGCTGCCCGACAAGGACGATCTGCAAAAGTTCATCGCGTTCGCCGTTCATATTCGAAAAGCACCTGAGCTCCTCGAGCATCTTTTCCGAGAGGTTTTGAGCCTCATCGAAAATGAGAACCGTGTGGCGTCCGGCCTCCCGCTCAGCGCGCAAGAATGCCTCGAACTGTGAGAACCGCCTGACATAGGGCGTGCGTTCGCCAAAATCCTGTCCAAGCGACGATAGCACCCAATGCAGCAATCGGCCGCGCTCGCCGTGGGCGTTCGAGATCAGCCCGATCGTCAGCTCCTGGGGCGCGGCGCGCAGCAGATGCCTGATGAGCGTGGTCTTGCCCGCGCCGACCTCACCAGTGATCACAGTGATAGGCGCGAAGGTTGCGAGTCCGTACTCCAGCATCGCGTATGCGCGCGTATGGCCAGGCGACCAGAACAGATAGTCGGGATCTGGCAGCAAGCTGAATGGCCGGCCGCGCAAGCCGAAGTGTTGCGCGTAAATCTGGATGCTGCTCGACATCATCGTTCGACACCTGCAACAGCACATTGGACATTGCAGGCCTGCCAGGGCGGGCGGCGATTTGTCATCGCTGAGCGCGGAGATGCAAAGGCGTGTGCGCTGCTGCCCAAGGCGGCCTCCCGCTCAGTAACCGTACTTGTCGGGCGTATACCGACACTTGTTCAGCACGACGCCGAGCATCTTGGTTCGTTCGGATAGCTCTCGTTCGCAAAGATCCGCCTCGCTGACAGTAGTGGCCTCGGCGGCAACAACCAAAATGGCGCAATCGACGTTCGGCAGGAACGCCATTACGTCGTCATTGGCAAGAATCGGCGGCAAGTCGTAGATGATCACGTTCGGGCACAGTCGCTGCTTCATCGCTTTGAGGACGCGTGTCGTTTCGGGCGCTTGCAGGAGCTCGGCGGAAAAACGGACGGGACGGCCGTTTGCGGCAACCGCCACATTGTCTCCATAACGCACAAAGACATCCGTGATGTCGCTTTGCTCTTTAAAGTACGTTTCCAGGGCGCATGGATTTGCAATGCCAAGGGTCTTGGCCACCTGCGGGCGCCGAAGGTCAAGATCGACGACGACGACCCGGCAATTCTTCTGATTGGCCAGGCTGAATGCAAGGTTCAAAGAGACCATGGTCTTGCCGCATCCGGGCGTTGGCGAAGTGATACCGACCGATGTCCAGTTGTTTTGACGAAACTCATGCTGGAGGCGCGTGCGCAAGATGTCGAACGCGGCATGCGCCGGATCGCCATGGCTTGCCGTCACTATGCGGTTCTTCGCCATCACCTTCAGGTCGGGCTGGCGAACCGGAATCTTCGGCCACGGCATGTCCAACGTCGGCAGAGTCGGGCTCGTCGGCGGCAGCTCACGCCGCCACGCGGTGCCGTGCTGCTCCTTCGCCTTCTGCAACGCTGTCTGGATCCGCTCCATAGTTTCCTTCCCGCCGCGATCCGAGGCCCTCGGAGCCGGCTACATCATCCTGCTGCTGTCGAGAGCGACCACGAACTTCTCGAAGAAGGTTCCGATCGGCATGTAGTAGTGGTGAATGCCCAGCAAGAAAGCCGGTATGACGCTCGCAGTCGCTACGAACATGAATGCCAGCCTCTTGTTTCTGGTGCGCTTTTCTCCGTCTACCCAGATGTATGGAACAGTCGCCAAAGGCTGTACCTGCAACAGCTGCGCAAGTTCCACAGGGCGACGTATGCTCTTGTTGAGGAGCTCGAGCAGCACGATCAATCCCATCCCAAGGCCGATGCCGGCGGCAAGGCTGGCACCTACAATACGGCGGCGGTTCGGGCTAACCGGCTTCTGGGGTGCGATGGCAGGTTCGACGACTGTGAAGCGCCCTCCCTTGGACCGGATTTCGATCTGCTCGCCCGTGGAAGCTTCCGCCTGGCGTGCGATCGCGTTGTTGTACTGACCCTGGATGTTGGCTCGGGTGCGCTCGAGCGCGTTCAGCTGGGTTTCGTTACCGGGCGTTGCCGAGATCGATTGATTCAGATCAACGAGGTTCTTTTTGATGTAGGTCTTTTCCTGGGCAATGAAGCGCAGCCTTTCATCGATGTCGGATAGCTGCAGGTCGAGTTCGGTCGGCCCTGTCTTCTTGATGCCAACTGCGCCTGCTTCAGCTTGCTTCGACTTGCCTTGAAGCGCTGCGATCCGGGAACGAAGCGTCACAATGTTCGGGCTCGATTCCGAGAATATCGCAAGCTGTTCCGACAGGCTCCGGTTCAAATCCTGCAGCATTTGCTGTTCGATCGTGACCGGCCCGGTCGTGATCATTTGTCCGTTGGATTCATACATCTGCACGAGATTGTTGCGCCGGTTGCGAAGACCGGATTCTTCACGTTCGAGCAAGAGCAACCTTTCCTGCTGGCTGCTTTGCTGGCTGCGGCGGAAGTCGAGGCCATCAGGAAGCGCATTCTTGTTTTCGTTCTTGAATTTGAGAATCTTCGACTCAAGCCCAGTAAGCTCGGCCCCGAGCCTGGCCACTTCCTGATCGAAGAACTGCATGGTTTCCCCCGCGCTGTCGGTACGCAGACGCTGGTTCTTGCTTAGGATGAACGAGACCAATTCGTTCACAACCTTGGCGGCCAATGCCGGTTCTCTCGCATCGAACGAAACATCGAACAGCATGGCACCCTTGCCATCACGAGATGCCTCCGCTTCGTTGAAAAGCGTACGCGAGCGCATGTTGTCGACGATGTCTGAGCTTGAAAGTTCACTCTTTTTGGCGCCGTAAACATTCAGCTGCTCGGCCAGCGCCAGAAGGTATTCCCGCGTCATGATCTGCTGTTCCATGACCTGCATCTGCTCGGCCGAGCTGGTCGAGACAGTGGAGCGGGCAAGGTCAGCCGGTATCTGCGGCGTTTCCACCATGATCTTTGCGCTGGCGCGATAGACCGGCGGCAGATTGTAGGCGATCGCAATGCCAAGTGCCGAAACCGTGGCCACGATCGCCAGAAAATACGGCGACCGTCTCAGCAAGATCGAAAGGTAGAAGCGAATGTCTATGTCGCCCATGCCGAGCCGCCAAACCCGAGAACCCCAGACCGGCAAGCCGCCGGATTGCCCATTCTCAAGCGGAGGCGGATGGGATGATAGACCGTCGTTAGTGGTGAGGCGGCGCAGACATCAACCTTTGGCCTAATTCCTATGGCTAGGCTACCTACCCCTACGGACGGTTGGAGGCTTGGTGTCGTTGCGCACCGGGGGTAGCATTCAATGGTGTGACCATTGGTTGGAGTGGTCTTCACCAGCGCCGTCGATTGCCATGTCCTCGGCGTAGGAAATCACGCTTTGCCGCAGCATCTCGATGAAGGCCACCTGCCCTTGCAATGCGGCAATCCGCGCCAGGCATCGGGCCATGGAGATTGTCAGGTCATCGACCTTTGACGACAGGCCCGCCCCGCCGCCGTTCTCCAGTTCCTGAAACGAAAAGGCGGCATCGTCGGATGCCCTTACGTATCGTGCTTGCAGCCCTGCGGTTTCATGATCCAGCTGCACCGAAAGTTCGGTCAGCGCTTCCAGCAACCTGTGAAAGCGCAACTGGTCGGTTTCTCGATCCCTTGCGGGGGTACGCGTGCCGAAATGGAATGGTCTCATTGTATCCCCCAAAAAAGACCTCGGAGCATCGTTCGCTGCAGCGCCGCGTCGCCGTGCCGCCTGTTTCAGATATGCACTGGGTATGTCGTCCCCTCGATGCTATCGGCAGCACCGGCGCATACCGGCCTGCATGGCGCTGCCGTTGCAAGAAAGGAATCGGCCAGCCATAGGGCCAGCTTCATGATTGTGAAGGTCGGATTGGCGCTGCCCGCGGTAGGAAAGACTGAAGCGCTGGCAACCGCCACATTCGGAACGGCATGGCAAAAGAGATCGGGCCCTACCACCGATTGCGCGGGATCGGTGCCCATGCGCGTCGACCCGGATGGATGCGCGCAGGCCTCCGCGCGATCTGTGATGGGGACCGACGGGTGGTCGATGGCCGGCGACCAGACCAGCGGGCACAGACGATCAAAGCCTGCCTCGCGCCAATACGCTTCAAGTCCGGCGAGCGCGGAGCGGAACGTTCGCTCATCCGCCGGCTTAGGGCCCCAGTCGAGCCTCACCTTCGGCATTCCCATTCGGTCGCGGGCCCGCGAAAGGCTGATACGGTTCGACCAATCCGGCAGCTGCTCGGCGCAAATCAAGAGGCGCAGGTCCACGCTGGCCGGTACAAAAAGCTGTTTGCGGATGTACCTCCAATACGTGGCCTGCGCGATCAACCCTGGGCTTTTCATGATGCTCCGAACGTCGCGGAGCTCGACCTTGCGCTGTTGCAGCCCGTGCGCGATCCGCTTCAGATCGGCAAGTGGGCTCTGGGCGAGATCCATCGCAACATAGACGAAGGCACTGGCTGCCTGATCCTGACGCTGGCGGGCTTGCGACAGTTCGAGATGCAGGTCACGCCGCGTCGAGTTGACGAAGCGGTAGGCGAAAAGGCGATTGGTAGCGACGGGATCTTTGCGGCTAATTGTTGCGACTTCCGCCTTGAGGTGGTCCTGGAAGTAACGGCCGAGCACCTTGCAGCGGCTAAATGCCTGGCCGTCGGAGGCGGCATCGAGCAGCAGCAGCAGCCTCGTCGTTTCGATGGTTCCAGCGGCGAACACGAAGCGATCTGCGCGAACGGTCAGCCGCTTGTTGCCAAAATCGCGGGCGGTTATCGCGTTGAGCCGCCCGCTGGCGCGGTCGAGGTGGAAATCGCATACGGTCGCACCGAGCCAGATCTCCAGGTTCTTCTGGTTCTTCAGCTCGTTGCGAAGCAAGGTAGCGAGGTTGCTGCGCTTGAAACTCGGGCATTTCGCCCATCGGGGTGTCAAGCTCGCTGCGCCCTGCGGAAAGGCTTCCCAACCTGGGCCGCGTTCGTCCGCTATGGATTCGTAGGAGCCGCTTCCCACGCCAAATAGCCGTTCGATCTCGTCGCGAGAGGGTGTCAGGCCTTCATACTCAAATGGCCACGCCGGCTGTGACACGTGATTCCTTGCGCTGGTGTCATGTTCGCTCAGCGGAATCATCCGCCCCCCCCAGCGGCTCGATGTGCCGCCGAGCCCACGATAGCGCCCCGTCAATTCTCTGGAGTAGCGTTCTCCGGGGTGCTCGATCTCGTTGAGGGCATGAACGGCATCATCGAAGGCGTCGACGCCGCTTTCGATGACGACGACCCTGCGGCCAGCCCTTGCGACGCGACGCGCAAGAAGAAGTCCAGCAATACCTCCGCCAACAACGCATATCGCTTCCGAAAGAAACTTCTGCTCTGTTTCGATGTCCGACAGGTTTAGTATCGACATGACTTACCTAACCAATAAGTATTAATCCCAACGTTCCTGATGAGCTTCCTAATCCGGATTTCGCGTGGTAAATTTTATCTCTTCCAACGTTCCGCTGAGCGCTGCAAAAACGTCTCGACGGATCGCCCCCGCAAGCTGACCGCCATTGATCGAGGAAAGCTGATGTCCCTGCCGCCTCGCCTCAGCGTGATCATCCCGCACCTCAACGAACCAGACGACCTGCGACGCTGCCTGCTTGCGCTGGAAGCGCAGCGATCGGATGGGATTCCGTTCGAGATCATCGTCGTGGACAATGGTTCGACCGAAATGCCGGAAGCCGCCTGCCGCGTCGCGACCGATGTAAACCTTCAGCGCGAGCTGGCACGCGGCCCGGGCCCGGCGCGAAACCGGGGTGCGAGCATTGCTCGCGCGTCCTTGCTGGCATTTATCGACGCGGACTGCGTCGCCCAAGCCGGTTGGGTCAAAGCGATCGTCGACTTCATGGATGGGCATCGAGAAATCGATTTCATTGGCGGAGACATAAGGATCATCCCGGCCGACCCAGGACGTCTGACGGGCGTCGAGGCCTATGAAAACGTCTACAGCTACCGCAACCAAAGCTATGTCGAGCGTCATGGTTTTTCGGCGACGGGCAATATGGCCGTGCGCGCCGAGGTCTTCGGCAAAGTTGGCCCTTTTGGCGGCATTGCCACAATGGAAGACACGGAATGGGGGCAGCGAGCGACCGCGCAGGGGTATCGTATCGCCTATCTGCCAACGGCTAAAGTGCTGACCGCCTCGTGCAAATCGTTCGCCGAACTGACGCGGCGTTGGGACCGGCATGTCGCGCATGAATTCAGAAATGTTCGCCACCATCCGTCAGGTACCCTTCTGTGGCTAGCCAACAGCGCGCTGGTTGCTGCTTCTCCCTTGGGCGAGACCTTCAGGATCATGCGCTCGGATCGCATTTCCGGCTTGCGTTCCCGCTGCCTCGCACTCGTCTGCTTGACCCGGATTCGCCTCTATCGCGCACGGCGGATGTTTGGTCTGGCGTTGCGCGACAATACGGCCGCGACTGTGGAAGCGTGGAATCGGGAAAAGTCCTAACCCACATCATCCTTACGGTGGATGGCCTATCTAAAGGTCGGAACCTACAGCCCTTCGACAACGCCGCGACCTGGCAAACAAACGGCACTGCAGCCAAATTTTTCGTTGCTCCTCACAGGATCGCGGCACCTATTCGAAGCTTTGCTTCCTTGGGCATACTACTGCCCCATCGGCCATTTCATATTAAATAAATCAAATACTTACGCCTGACATACCAAGTTGGCCGTTGCGCGCGCGCAGCTATTGAGAACGCGCAAGCGCTGCTACCAGCCAGCTTCTTGCGCTTCCGCTCCGCGCCTGCCTGGGCGAATGGCGAAGTACCCTCCGGCTTTCCAACTACATCGAATTACTCATGGGCGATTTATTGTGCGCCCAAGGCGAGCTTGGTTAATATCGCGTATACTCAACTATATCTTGGATATGATCTATAGTTTTCGGGACAAACTCAAGAACTGATCGGGTCCTTGAAAAGATCATTTCCAACTATAATCGGATCGAGCGGAGAGTATTCATGGCGGATGTCAATTTCCGGCCGCAGATACACGACCTAACGGGCGATGACACGCGACCTGGACGGCAACACCGGTCAGGGTATATCGAATTGGGGGCCAAGCGCGCCTTCGATGTGGCTGCGACATTGCTTTTGGCTCCCATTGCGCTCGTCATCGTAGGGCTTATCGCGGCCGCGATCCGCTTGAGCGGCGGCACGGCCTTTTATGGCCAGCCACGCCTCGGCAAGGACGGCAAGGTCTTCACCTTGTGGAAGTTGCGCTCGATGGTCCCGAATGCCGACAAAAGGCTGGAAGAACACCTTAGAAGCGACCCCACAGCCCGCGTAGAATGGGATCGCACTCAGAAATTGCGCAGCGATCCGCGCATCACTCCGATCGGGTGGTATTTGCGCAAATATTCCCTGGACGAACTGCCACAGCTTTGGAACGTATTCGTCGGAGACATGAGTCTGGTCGGCCCTCGCCCCATGTTTCCCGAGCAGCGTCAGCGCTATCCTGGAACCGCCTATTTTGACATGCGTCCGGGCATAACAGGCCTGTGGCAGATCAGCGAGCGCAACGGCTGCTCGTTTGCAGAACGGGCCTTGCACGACACCAAATACGCTAGCGTCATGTCGTTTCGCGCTGACATCTGGATCCTCGTCATGACTGTCGCAGTGGTCATTCGAGGGACCGGACTCTGAAATCAGGCGCCCACAAGATCTAAACTTCACGACGCCGTGCGGCCTGACAGGCAGCCGGCGTCTGGCCGTCTTGCTGACTTCCCTTGGCCTTGGCGCGCCTCAATCGAAATCGATCGGGCCGAGCACGGCCAACCGCCCCTTGAGCGGCCTTGCTATTCAGGACGTCCGAAAAAGATCCGCGCCAAGCCTTCCTTGGTCACTTCGACGGCATGCGCAGAACTTAGCGTGATGTGGCGCTCGATGAGTTCGCCGCCTGCGTCGCCATCGCGTCGCCTGAGGCAGTCGATGATGGCCGCATGCTCGTCATAGGTGCCGCCCCGGCGGCGATTGCTCTCGAGGTCAATGCGGCGGAAGAACCGGATCAGCGAGTTAACAGCTTCGAGCGCGTTCAGCATCCGGCCGTTCTTGGACAGGGTGACTATCGCGATATGAAACGCCTCGTCGGCCTCCGCCACCTTGGCCCAGTCGGTCGTCGGACCAAGATTGCTGTTGTTTTGCCAAATCGCGATGGTCTCGCCAATCTCGGCATCGGTTCCACGTTCGCAGGCGAGACGGAATGCGGCCCGCTCGATCGCCGCGCGCAGCTCATACAATTCCCGTACGCCCTCAGGCGTGATGTCGCGGGCATAAAAGCCGCGATTGGGCACGAAACTCATGAAGCCGTCGCGCGCCAGCCGGTTGAGCGCCTCGCGCACCGGCGTGCGCGACACGCCAAGCCTAGTCGCCAATTCGACCTCATTGACGCGCTCGCCCGGCTTGAAGCGATATTCGACCGCCAGTTCCTTGACCGCGTCATAGACCTTGTCGACGCTGTCTGCGGCGCGTCCCGTCTTCTTCGGCTTGGCTGTTTTTTGCACCTGCACTCCGTCTTCGGTCGGGCTTGTCCGTTGGTCGAGTCCGCTCGGCGGGCTCGCATTGACGAACTAATGCCATGACAAAGTGCAGTCCACAATCCTCTTGTGGATACACTTGTGTCGACATATAGTCTCAATGCATTCGAACTTAACCTGGAGTATGAGACTATGAGCAACATCACCCGAATTGACGTTGGCCCGCGCATGAGCCAGGCAGTTGTGCACGGCAACACTGTCTATGTGTCCGGGCAGGTAGCGCTCGATGCAGCCGGCGAAAGTGTCACCGCCCAGACCAAGAACATCCTAGATCGCATCGACGCAGTGCTGGCCAAGGCCGGGACCGACAAGACAAAGGTCCTTTCAGCTTCCATCTGGCTCGCCGACATTGCTGGTTTCGCCGAGATGAACGCCGTGTGGGATGCCTGGGTCGCCAAGGACAATGCGCCTGCCCGCGCGACCGTCGAATCCAAGCTCGCCGCACCGCAGTACACAGTCGAGATCGCCGTCATCGCCGCTCTCTGAGCCGCAACGGTATAATCACGGAGATTGAGGATGCGCGTTGCCGTGCTCGGCGCCGGAGTTGTCGGCGTCACCACCGCCTATGAGCTTGCCCGCGACGGGCATGAGGTAACGGTCATCGACCGGCTTTCTGAAGCGGCGGGCGAAACCAGCTTCGCCAATGCCGGGCTCATCGCGCCCGGCCACGCCTACACCTGGTCGTCGCCCAAGGCGCCGCGCATCCTCCTCCGCTCACTGTTCGATGACAGCCAGGCCCTGCGATTCAAACCCAGCCTCGATCCACGGCTGTGGTCATGGTCGTGGAAATTCCTGATGAATTGCACCGCCGAGAAGGCGCGCACCAACACCAAGCGCAAGGTGCGCCTGTGCCGCTACTCGCAAGAGCGCCTGCAAGGCATCATCGCCGATACCGGTGTCGACTATCACGGCCTCGACGGCGGCCTTCTTTATCTCTACCGCAAGCCTGAATCCTTCGCGCGCGGATCGGCCAACACCCGCATCCTGTCCGAGGAAGGGCTGGAACTGCGTGCTGTGTCCCCCGATGAGGCAGCCCGCATCGACCCAGCGCTGGCGTCGGTGAAAAACAAGTTTGCCGGGGCCGTCTATTGTCCGTCCGACGGCAGCGGCGATGCGCGTGTCTTTACCCAGAATCTCGCCCGCCACTGTGCCGAAAAGCTCGGCGTCACGTTCATGTTCGACACCGAGGTCAAGGGTTTCGAGACCAACGGCGACCGCATCGCCCGTGTCACCACCTCCAAAGGTTTGGTGGCGGCGGAAGAATTCGTGCTCTGCCTCGGCGTTTTCGCCCCCGATTTCGCCCGCCGCCTCGGCGTGTCGCTGCCGGTCTACCCGATCAAGGGTTACTCGGTGACGATGCCGCTCGACGCCAGCAACGTTCCGCCCACTGTCGGTGGTGTCGACGAGGACAATCTCGTCGCTTATGCTCGCTTCGGCGACCGCATGCGCGTGACGGCGACCGCCGAATTCGCCGGCTTCGACCGGTCGCACAAGCCCGAGGATTTCCGCCACATGCTCGCGGCCATTCGCGACATCTTCCCCAATGGCGCCGACTACGCCAGGCCGCAATATTGGGCTGGCCTGAGGCCGATGACGCCTGAAGGCACGCCGATCTTCGGGCGTGGCGGACGCTTCGCAAACATGGTGTTCAATGTCGGGCACGGCCATATGGGCTGGACCATGTCGGCTGGCTCCGCGCGCATCGCAGCTGACATCGTCAAGCGAGCAAAGCCCGACTTCGATCCCGCAGGCATGCTTGTGCAATAGTCGCAGCCAAGCGCTACCCAAAAAAAAACCCGCGACACCGCGGGCTTTTTGTATCTCAATGCCGCCTCACCAAGGTCGGGCGCCGTCGATGATTTCCATGGCGCGTGCGGCAAAACGGCCGGCAAGCGGCGCGACGTCGGCGGCATCGGCCGCCGCCGCGTTGCCGGCGCGGGCCCGGTCGGCGATGCCGACGAAGATCACCGCAAACCGAAACAGCGAAAAGACCAGATGGAACCGTTCGAGCGGCGCCGTCGGTGCCGCATGGGCGAAATAATGGTCGAGGAATTCACGCTGACTCGGGATGCCCAGCGCCTCCCGGTCGAGGCCAAGGATGCCACCATATTCGTTTGGTGCCGAATGCCAGGTCATCGAACAGAAGCCGAGATCGGCGAGCGGATGGCCCAGCGTCGACAGTTCCCAGTCGAGAATGCCGATTACTTCGGGCTTTTCGGGATGAAACAGCAGGTTTCCGAGGCGGAAGTCGCCGTGGGCGATGGCGACGCGCCCGTCATCTACCGGTAAGTGCTGCGGCAGCCAGTCGGCAACAGCCTCCAGAACAGGAATTCGTTCCCCTGAAGATTCCCTGAGCTGCCTTGTCCAGCGGCCAATCTGGCGTTCGAAATAATTGCCCGGTTTGCCATAATCGCTGAGGCCGACATCGTCCGGTCGCACGGCATGGAGCGCGGCCATCGCCTCGGCCATGCCGAGATAGATGCCACGCCGCTCGCCGGACGACATGCCCGGCAAAGAACAGTCATGGAAAACGCGGCCTTCGAGCCGCTCCATCAAGTAGAACGGCGTGCCAAGGGGGGCGTCGCCATCATGATAGAGTACCGGTTTCGGCACCGGCACGTTGGTCGGCGCAAGTGCTTCGAGCACGCGGAACTCCCGGTCGATGGCATGTGCACCGCGCAGGATCGGCCCCGCCGGCTTCTTGCGCAATACCATGCGGCGCGCGCCGAAATCGACAAAATAGGTCGGGTTGGACTGGCCCCCGCCAATTCGCTCAAGCGTCATCTTGCCCACGCCGAAGCGCTCGCCGAGAAACGCCTCGAGCGCCGCCGGATCGAAATCCGCATTGACCTGCACCTTGTCGCCCCCAGCCATCAAACCTTAGCCTCGCCCTCGACATTCCAGCGCCAGAAGTCGGAGCCTTCCTCATTGAGGAAGCGGTTCAGCACCATCTTGTGCACTTCGTCCGCACCGTCGACCAGCCGCGCCTGACGTGCGTAACGGTAGATCCATTCAAGCACGGTGTCCCTGGAATAGCCCCGCGCGCCGTTGATCTGGATCGCCACGTCGGCGGCGTCATGCAGCACATTTGCCACTTGCACCTTGGCCATCGATACTTCCTTGCGGGCGAAGCCGCCTCGGTCCAGTTCCCACGCCGCCCTCATCACAAGCATGCGGCCGATCTCGATGCGCATGGCGAGGTCGCCGAGCTTGAGCTGGATGCTCTCACGGTCGGCAAGGCGAATGCCGAAGCCGTAGCGCTCGGCTGCATAGGCGCGCGCAATCTCGACGCAGCGCTTGGAAAGGCCGAGCCAGCGCATGCAATGGGTCAGGCGTGCCGGCCCGAGCCGTACCTGCGTGACCTTCATGCCTTTGCCTTCGCCCGCAAGCAGGTTCTCGGCGGGGATCTCGAGCCCGTCGAACTCGATCTCGCAATGGCCGCCGTGTTCCTCCGGCCCCATGATCTCGATGCGGCGCTTGATGCTCCAGCCCGGCTGATCCTTATGGAACATCAATGCCGATAATCCGTGCTTTGGGTCGTCGGAGGTGCGGGCGATCAGGATGAATTGGCTGGCGTCTTCCGCCCCTGTGATGAACCACTTGCGGCCGGTGATGACATATTTGTCGCCGCGCTTTTCAGCCCGCGTCATCATCATCGATGGGTCGGAGCCGCCACCGGGATGCGGCTCGGTCATGGCAAAGGCAGAGCGCACCTTGCCCTCGACGATCGGCTTCAGCCATTTTTCCTTTTGCTCGGGCGTTCCGAGCGCTTCCAGCACCATCATGTTGCCGTCGTCGGGCGCGGCCGAATTGAACACGACCGGGCCGAAGATCGAGCGGTTCATCTCCTCGTAGCAGACCGCCATGCCCATCTTGCCGAGGCCGGCGCCACCGGTCTCGGGCTTGAGCTGCAGGCACCACAGGCCGGCGGCCCTTGCCTTGGCGCGAAGTGTCTCAAGCAGCGGCAGGGCGATGTTGCCATGCTCGTCATAAGACGCCTTGTCGGCTTCGCAAGGCAGGATCTCGCGCGCGACAAAATCGGCGACACGGGCGCGGTAGTCTTCAGCGCGGGCGGGGATGTCGAAATTCATGACGGCACTCACAGGGATGAAACGAGATGGCCGCCATCGACCTCGATCGACGAGCCGGTGATGTAGCTGCCGGCGGCGGAGGCGAGCAAAAGCAAGGCGCCGTCGAGTTCTTGCGGCTGGCCGAGGCGGCGCTGCGGGATACGCTTGATGAGGTCGAGACCGGCTGGGGAGGTAAAGAACTCGCGGTTGATGTCGGTCTCGATATAGCCGGGGCACAACGCGTTGACCCGGATGCCCTCGCGCGCCCATTCGAGCGCCAAGGCCTTGGTCAGCTGGATCACGCCGGCTTTGGAGGCGGCATAGGCGCTGAGATTGCCAGCGACACGATGGCCGAGGATCGAGGCGATGTTGACGATGGCTCCGCCACGGCCGGCGGCCTTCATACCGCGCGCCACCGCCTGGGCAACGACGAATACGCCCTTGAGGTTGGTGTCGAGCACGCGGTCCCATTCGGCCTCCGCTAGGTCGAGCGCGCGGGCCGCGCCGGAGATACCGGCATTGTTGATCACGATGTCGAAGCTTTTGTTTGCGAGTGCGGCGGCCACCGAGGCGCTGTCAGTCACGTCCATCTGGATCGCAATCGCCTTGCCGCCCGAGGCCCTGATCTTCGCGCAAGCCTCGTCGAGCGCCTCGCGGCGGCGCGCCGCGAGGCTGACGCTAACACCATGGCTTGCCAGCAACCCGGCGAAATGCAGACCAAGGCCGCCGGAAGCGCCGGTGATCAGTGCGGTTTTTCCTTTGAGATCGTCGAACAGCATCCAGTGAGTACCTCAAAAAAATCGAGCGAGCGCTCGTTTTCTTTATGCGTCTGCCTCCCCTTTTGCAACCGTGCATTTGCTGCTATTTCGGCATGGACGATGCCGCAACACATGCTGCGGACGATAGGAGTCGGATTGAACTTCGCAGGACACAGGCAGTGGACGGCTGCATTTTCGACGGAAACGTTGTGCGCGCGTATCCTTGAACGCCATCGCGACACCGTGCGCGTGCAGAAGCCGCATGTCGCTGTCGCCAATCTCGCCCGCATCATCGAGGCAACGCTGAAGCTTTCGAACAAGCAGGGTTTCCACGCCACCAGCCTGCGCGACCTGGCGCAAGCATCCGGCCTCAGCATGGGCGGGCTCTATTCCTATTTCGACAACAAGACGACGCTGCTGTCGATGATCCTTGGCGAGGTCACGACGACGGTCAACGAGGTGCTGGGGGCTGCGGCGGACGAGATCAGAAAAGACCCGCCTGATCACCTCAAATGGCTGATCGAGACGCATATTCGGCTGACCGAGGCGATGCAGCCGTGGTTCGTGTTCGCCTATATGGAAGCGAAATCGTTTCCGGCGCATGAGCGCCGTATGGCGGTAGACAGCGAGGCTGCGACCGAAGAGATTTTTGCCGCCGTTCTGCGCCAAGGCGTGGCCAACGGCACCTTCGCCATAGCTGACATCGAACTCACGGCATCGCTGATCAAGCCGCTATTGCAGGACTGGTATGTAAAGCGGGCAAAGTACCGCAAGCGGGGCACGACCATCGAGCAATATATCGAGGCCGTCTCGGCTTTCGTCGAGGCTGCAGTACAGCCACGCCGCCACTGATCAGGCAGCTGGCGTATGGCCGTTCTGCTGATTGCCCTTGGCCTTGGCGTGCCAATCGAAATCGATCGAACCTTCCTCGGCCTTGTGAAAATACTGCGAGCACACCAGCCAGCCCTTGAGCGGCCTGAGCAGGGCCATGCAGCTCAACACCGTGAGCGGCAAGGTGATGAACAAATGCCCCCAAAGCGGCAGGCCATATTCCATCTGGAGCCAGACGCCCAAAGCGAGCGCGGGCACAGCGGCGATGGTCATGGCAAAGAAAGCGGGGCCGTCGGCTGGATCGGCAAAGGAATAATCCAGCCCGCAGACTTCGCATCTGGGCGCCAGTTTCAAAAACCCGGAAAACAGGTGGCCCATCTGACAGCGGGGGCATAGCCCCTGGATGCCAGTTTTCATCGGGTTGTCGGTCGGGGTGAACCCTTCCGCCGAAAATCTTGACTGTGACATACGCGCCTCCTTCTTGCGGGTCGCGAACACGCGGGCAGCGCCACACGTTTCGGGCGCCCTATCGCATCCATACATAGGGCGCTTCTGCCTTGCCGGCAAGAACGATTTGCATATAATTGGCATACACTCCATTCAATTGCCATTGAATGGACAAATTGTATGTACATAGGTCGGCTATCATGCCTGTCGGACGCATGGGTCAAAATGTCCGTGGGGGTGCGTCGACTTTGCGCGCTGCGCGGATCAAGATGCAGGTCTATTGCAAGGCGTGAGCAATACCTGACGGGAATCGACGAGTATTACGCTTCGACCGGCAATCGCGCGCAAGCCGATTGCGCATGCAAGAGAGGTCTCTAATGTTCGGCCTGACAGCACTTGAACTGGCTCGAATACAGTTCGGCTTTACCATCTCCTTCCACATCATCTTCCCCGCGATCACCATCGGCCTCGCAAGTTACCTTGCGGTGCTGGAAGGCTTGTGGTTGTGGAAGCGTGATACGGTCTATCGCGACCTCTACCATTTCTGGTCGAAGATCTTTGCGGTCAACTTCGCCATGGGTGTGGTCTCGGGCCTGGTGATGGCCTATCAGTTCGGCACCAACTGGAGTTATTTCTCCGCCTTCGCCGGTTCGGTCACTGGCCCCTTGCTCGCCTATGAGGTGCTGACAGCCTTCTTTCTCGAGGCCGGCTTTCTCGGCGTCATGCTGTTTGGCTGGAACAAGGTCGGGCCGGGCCTTCATTTCTTCTCGACGCTCATGGTGGCCCTCGGCACGCTGATCTCGGCGACGTGGATCCTCGCTTCCAACAGCTGGATGCAGACCCCGCAAGGGTTCGAGATCATCAACGGCGTCGTTGTGCCGGTGAACTGGTTCGAAGTTATCTTCAACCCATCCTTCCCCTACCGCCTCGCACACATGACGGTGGCCGCATTCCTGGCCACCGCGCTTTTCGTCGGCGCTTCCGGCGCCTGGCACCTGCTGCGCGGCAACGACAATCGTCGCGTTCGCACCATGCTGTCCATGGCGATGTGGATGCTGCTCGTCTCGGCCCCTATCCAGATCTTCATCGGCGACCTGCACGGCCTCAATACGCTGAAGCACCAACCGGCCAAGATCGCAGCACTCGAAGGCCATTGGGAAAACAAGCCCGGCGAAGCCGTGCCGCTGACCTTGTTCGGCTGGCCTGACATGGAAGCCGAGACGACGCGCTTTGCCGTGAAGGTACCGCATCTGGGGAGCCTTATCCTCACCCATGAATGGAACGGCCAGTTCCCCGGCCTCAAGGAGTTCGCGAAGGAAGACAGGCCGAATTCGACCGTGGTGTTCTGGAGCTTCCGCATAATGGTGGGCCTCGGCATGCTCATGCTTTTGCTCGGCGTCTGGGGACTTTGGCTCAGGTGGCGGGGCAGGATGTTCGAAACGAACCTGTTTCTTCGCTTCGCCGCCGTGATGGGGCCGACGGGACTGATCGCCATCCTAGCCGGTTGGTTCACCACCGAGATCGGCCGGCAGCCATGGATCGTCTATGGCGTGATGCGCACGAAGGACGCCGTGTCGAACCATTCGGCATTGGCGATGAGCACCACGCTCATCGTCTTCATCGTGGTCTACTTCATCGTCTTCGGCATCGGTACCAGCTACATGCTGAAGCTCGTCGCCAAGGGTCCGGCCGAATCCGAACATGAGCCCGACGACGAGAGCGGCCGTCCGGCCCGCCCGCTATCGGCAGCACACGACCAGATGGACATGTTCGCGTCCGCTCACCAGGACAGGAAGGGCTGAAACCATGGGCATCGATCTACCCGTAATCTGGGCTGTCATCATCGCCTTCGGCCTGATGATGTATGTCATCATGGACGGTTTCGATCTCGGCATCGGCATCCTGTTCCCATTTGTGCGCGACCGCGAGGACCGCGACACCATGGTCAACACGGTTGCCCCGGTCTGGGACGGCAACGAGACCTGGCTCGTGCTGGGCGGCGCCGCGATGATGGCGGTCTTCCCACTTGCGTATGCCACGATCCTGAGCGCGCTCTATCTGCCGCTGGTGCTGATGCTGCTCGGGCTGATATGGCGCGGCGTCGCCTTCGAGTTCCGCTTCAAGGCGGACGAGCACCACAAGCCGTTCTGGGACAAGGCCTTTGCCGGCGGCTCCTATGTCGCGACCTTCTTCCAGGGCGTATCGCTTGGAGCGTTTCTCAACGGCTTTCCGATGGAAAACGGCTCATACACGGGCGGCGCGCTGGACTGGATCACGCCATTCAGCCTGTTCACCGGGCTTGGCCTAATCGTCGCTTATGCGCTGCTCGGAAGCACATGGCTGATCATCAAGACCGAAGGCGCGCTTTATGACCGCATGGTGGTGCTGGCGCGGCCGATCACGCTGACCCTGCTCGCCGTCATCGGCATTGTCAGCCTGTGGACGCCGTTTGCCCACCCCGACATCGCCGAACGCTGGTTCAGCTTCCCCAACATCGTTTTCTTCTCGCCGGTGCCGGTGCTGGTGCTGGTCAGCAGTTGGCTGATCCTTCGATCGCTGCAAGGCACGCCGCATGTCGCGCCGTTCCTGCTGGCTTTGTTCGTGCTGTTCCTTGGCTATAGCGGGCTTGGCATCAGCCTGTGGCCGAACATCATCCCGCCTGACATCACCATCCGCGAAGCCGCCGCCCCCGCGCAAAGCATGGGCTTCACGCTGGTGGGCGCGCTGTTCATCATCCCCTTCATCCTCGCCTATACCGCTTGGTCCTATTACGTCTTCCGCGGCAAGGTGAAAGCGGGCGAGGGTTATCACTGATGGCAGTCCCGTCCGACGCACCACCTTCCTGGCCGAAGCGGATCGGCTGGCTCGTCCTCATCTGGGCAGCCAGCGTGCTCGGGCTGGGTATCGTGGCCTATCTGTTCCGCTTCCTGATGGGCCTCGCCGGCCTGACCATCTGACCCCCGACAACGGATAAATCGCATGTACACCGACGTCGCCAGTGCGCTCGACCCTCGCGTGTTCCATGACCGCATATATGCCGGCGACGTGCTCCGCCTCGGCTATTCGAAGCCGATGCGCGAGCTCGCGGCATTCACACAGGCCTTCCTGGAAGACGCGTTCACGCCGTTCGTACCGGTCGAAATCCACCGGCACCTGACGCATCAGCAGCAGACGGAAAGTTTCGCGCAACGCCAACGCGACTTCGCGCGCTCGCCCGAGGTCAAGCGCCTTTGGCGCGACCTGTTCGATGCAATCGGTCTGGACGCGGACGGGCTGGCGCGCGACTCTCTCTATCTCAGGTTCCAGCCGCACCAGGATCGTGGAGCCGTTGTTCCGCGCGCTCGCACCACCGCGACCATCGCCTTCCACCGCGACACCTGGGGCTCGAACCTCTATGCCCAGACCAATTGGTGGGCACCCATCTACGACATCACCGAAGGCCGCACATTTGCCATCTATCCGTCGCTGTGGGACCGTCCGGTCGCCAACACCAGCGCCGACTTCGACCTTGCCGCCTTGCTGGAGCGCTCGAAGGCCGGCGGGCGCAACGCGGTCGATGCGGATTCAGCGATCCCGCATCTGACCGAGGAACTGGAAGTCACCGATGCAACACCGGTTGTCATTGCGCCGGGCGAGATCATCGCCTTTTCGAGCGCACATGCCCATGCCGGCGTGCCGAATTCGACTGGCCTGACCCGTATTTCGCTTGAGACCCGCACCCTGTGGATCGACGATGTCCGCTCCGGGCGTGGCGCACCGAACGTCGATGGAAATGCCCGATGGATGTCGCCAGGCATGTTCCGCAGGGTCAGCGACGAAGTCTTGCTCAATGAAGTCCTTGGCATGGGCCGGGTCGAGCCGTTTGCGGGCCCTTTCCCTGCCGTCCGTCACACAACCATAGGCGACATGGTCGACTGCTGAGCAAGCAGTTCGGCGACCGTCTCCAGGCTAGCCGAAAGCGAGGCGTGATCGGGTGCTGCGCCAAGCCCGAGCCGTACGGCTTCGGGCGCGGGCCCCACGACTGAAAAGGCGTCACTTGTAACGACGCCGATCCCAGCCGAACGCAAGCGGGCCGCAAAATCGCTGCGGTTCCAGTGGCCGGGAAGCTTCAGCCAGACATGGAAACCTTCGGGGTTGGCCTGAACCAGCTTTGCCGGCAAAATCCTCGACACGATCACCTGGCGCTCTCGCGCTTCGCTGCGGATCGCGGCGAGAACGGACTGGGCAACGCCGTTTTCGATCCAGCGCGTGGCGATAGCTGACGTCAGCGGCGAGGCCATGCCGGCCGTGGCGCGGATCGCCCCTGCCAGATGCGCGGTGGTGCGTCCTTGCGGGACCACCACATAGGCGACGCGCAAGGCCGGTGCCACGCATTTGGCAAGGCCGGCAATGTGGTAGACGATGTCGGGCGCGAGTGCTGCGAAGGTCGCCACCGGATTGCCGGGCAACGCGCCGTAAGCGTCGTCCTCGACGATCAGCACATTGTACTGCCGCGCAATCGAAACGATGCGCTCGCGACGCGCATGCGACAGCGTTGCCGTCGTCGGATTGTGCAATGTTGGCGTGCAATAGAGCAGCTTTGGCGCGCGTTCGCGGCAGATTTCCTCGAACGCCTCCGGAATGAGCCCTTGCGCATCCATCGCAATGCCCGCGACACCGATGCGCAGATGCTCGGCGACGGCCAGCAAACCCGGATAGGTCAATGCCTCGGCGCAGATCGTCTCACCAGGTGCTGCCAGCGCGCCGATCAGTGCCAGCAATGCACCCTGGGCGCCGGGGCAGACCATCAAGCGGCCGGGTCCGATGTCACCCAGGCGCGGCGCAAGCCACATCGCGCCCGCGGCCCTGTCGCGCGAGGCACCCCCCGCTTCCTGATAGCGCATCAGGAGTTCGAGCCCGTCGCCGGCCCTGAGTTCGTCAATGCCATCCCACATTTTGGCCGCCAGACCCGGATCATTGAAGCGCGGTGGCAGGTTCATGCTCATGTCGATGATGCCGGCGACCGCAGCGGCAGCTCCAGTGGGGCGTTGCGCCCGGACATAGGTCCCCTGGCCGACACGGCCCTCCACCAACCCGCGTTTGCGCGCCTCGGCATAGGCACGGCTCACCGTCGTGAAGTCGATGCCGAGCTGATCGGCCAGCGTGCGCTGCGGCGGCAGGCGAAACCCGGCAGGCAGCCGCCCCGACGCGATATCGCTCGAAAGTGCATCAGCAATTGCCAGGTAAAGCGGTCCTGCGGCTTTCGAGACAGAGGGGGACCAGTTTGCTGTCATGACGTCGCAGGCTCCATCATCATTTCCTCCATATATATGCACAATGTATGCGGAAGGCCATTGTCTTTGCCCAAGAGCCAAACCACTGAAGTGGAACCTAAAGTCCTCGTGCCCGGCGGCGGACACCCAGAGTTGTGTTCCTGAACCTAACGCGTCACCGTATTTTGCACGGCGTCAAGATAGATGGCTCATCCGACGCTTCCATCGGCACCTGGCAACATATTCACCGCGCGCTCGTAGGGTTGATATCCGCGCCTCAGCAGGCACGACTGGAGTTTGGCGGCGGACTTGTCGGACTGCGCAACAGCGCGCACCAAGGTGCAATGGGGCAACGAAACGGTGCTGCTAACGTCGTGAGGATGTTTTTCTCTGAACAGGATCATAGAGACACCTGCGCCTCACCGCTCGGGGAGGCGTCCAAAGAGAATAACCGTCAGAAGAAGGACTAGGCTTGGATCGCTGCCCGTATGAGCGAACGAGCAAAGTGGCTGACTTGCGTCTCAAAGTGGACTGAAGTGTCAATCACGATGCCGTTCCCATACCAGACAAGGTAAGCCGGCCGCATTCAGCGACCGCAAAGGGCATCATCGTATGAGGTTGTACACCGGGGTGATCATGGAGACAGGCATCTACGCGCAGAAGGTACAGACGTAATGAATGCCTCCAACACACACGGAATGCGCGCGCAGGCATTAGGATGGCAGTCGCCATTTGCTATCACGTGGCCAATGCGATCAGAACAGCTCACGCCATTGGCGCAAGACTATCAGCCGTCGCCCCTGCCCGTCAGCTTCGTCTAGTCTCTCACACGCTTCATGGCTGCCAAACTGCGCTCACTCCTCGACTTTGCGCCGCCGAACCTTAAGGCCCGCCTCGACAACTTGCCGAAGAGCATTGAGCCTGAGGCGACGGATTGAGGTCGGGAAAGCTCCGTGAAGGGTGCTGCGCCTAAGAACGAGCCTCCCTGGCGGTTCGCGGGAGGAAAACCCCACGTTGTTAGCGTTCTTGCAACATCTCGCAGCGGCCGACAGGTTTCCCTAGTCTCGATATAGCAAGCGGTTCTTATGCAGGCCTCGCTATGATGGAAACACAGCGAATACATGCGTGGCCAATAGCCGCTCGCGCCTGGGGGAAACTGATCCCTGAGCTCAGGTTCCATACCCTCTTGTGTGGGCTTCGCTCTTCAATCGGCGGGTCTCTGCAGACAAGAAAGCCGTGAGACGTTGTCGCCGTCGAGTTCATGCAATCGAGGCGGTCCGGCAATCTGGCGACAATGCTTCCAGCCGCTATCTAACAGCAACGTGGTTCTCCAGACTACCTTGAGACAGGGACAAATATTCCCGTTCCGTCTGAGCGGCTGCACCCTTGCCTGGTAAGTGTAGCGCAAAATGTAGGTAGGGCAGCCGCACAGTCACCTTGGCTGCCTTTAGCCCGCCAGATGCTCGAACAGCCTTGCCACAGCCTCAGCGCCTGGATCGACGTGACCCTCGAGTTGCCTGGCATTGATGTAGGCGGCACGGCCGGCCTTGGCGCGGGTCAGGGTCGAGGTGAAATTTGCGCCCTTGCGAGCCACATTGGCTGCAGCCGAGAAGCTCTCATCGAGAGCTTCCAGCGCGGGAGACAGCGCGTCAACCATCGTCCTGTCGCCGACTCTTGCACCGCCGATCTCCTGCATGCGGGCCAGTCCCGCTCGCAACGCCTCGCGCATTGGCAGGCCACTCGATGCACCGTCGCCGGCGGCAGCGAAGAAGATGGCGAGCAGCACACCGGACGATCCGCCCATCGTCTGGCTCAATTCCTGGCCGATGGCGCGCAGGAGCTGGGTATGGTCGGACAGCGGCAGGCGGTCGAGTGCGTTGATTAGTGCACGGGCGGCGCCCGCCAGCGTCGAACCGGTGTCCCCGTCGCCCGATTTGGCGTCGAGCGCGTTGAGGTCCTGCTCGGCGGCGATCAGCACGTTGCAGCAATTGACCAGGAAGGCGCGCGTCGCCGTATGGTTCGACGGCATCGGCATGATCGGCGTCAGCCCATCAGGCATGGGCGCGACCGCAATTGTCCGTACGCGTGAGAGCCCTGGCCAGGAAGGCATCGTGACTGGTGCGCTCAGCAGCTCCAATTCCGCCCTGTCGGCAGGAAAGACTGAGATGGAAAAGCCCTGCATGTCGAGCGAGGTCATCAGCGGGGCCGGGCCTACAACATGGGTAATCTTTTCACCAATGGACGACTGGAGAAGGTCGTGCGCAAGCACCGACATCTCGACGACCGAGGTGCCACCCAGATTGTTGATGAGCGCCACATGCTGCCCCTCGCCCATCAGGGACGCCAGCCGCTCAACCATCGTTGCCACGGAAGCGCGGGCGCCGGCAAAGTCGATCTGCTCGACACCGGCCTCACCATGGATGCCAAGGCCGAGCTCGGCCATGCCTTGTGGAATGCGATCCTCCTTGGGAGAGCCCGGAACGCTGCAGGTGTCAAGCGACATGCCGATCGAGTGTGTGGCGGCAATGACGCGCTTTGCCGCCGCAGTCACCGTTTCCAGGTCAGCGCCCTGTTCGGCGAGCGCTCCTGCGATCTTGTGCACGAACAGCGTGCCGGCGACGCCGCGCGCCTGAGGCAGGTCGGGCAGTGCGATATCGTCGCCGACGATCACCATGCTGACGTTCAGCCCGAAGGCGCGCGCGCGCTCGGCGGCGAGGCCGAAATTGAGGCGGTCACCGGTGTAATTCTTGACGATCAGCAGGCATCCGGCTGGCCCCGTGACCGCCAGGATGCCGGCAAGCACCGCATCGACGCTGGGCGAGGCGAAGACGTCGCCGCAGACGGCCGCCGTCAGCATGCCGTTGCCGACGAAGCCGACATGGGCGGGCTCGTGACCGGAGCCGCCGCCCGAGACGAGCGCCACTTTCGACTTGTCCCAGTCGCTGCGCAACACGACGCGAATATGCGGATAGCCGTCGAGGCGGGTCAGCGCGCCGCCGGAAAGGGCAAGTACCCCTTCGATCGCCTCGGTGACGACGTCTTCGCGCCTGTTGATGAATTGCGCCATGGATATCTCCTCAAGCTATGCGCATGCCCGCCGCATCGAAATAGAGCGGCCGTGACGGTTGGATCCGAAGCGTCTCGCCGCCTCTCAGCCGCGTATGCGCATCGGTGACGGTGATCAGGTCGTGCTTCTTCAGGGTGAGATGGAGGCGCGTCTGGTCACCAAGATGCTCTACCCGCTTGACGAGCGCCTCCTCGCCTTCACCCTGCATGATATGTTCCGGGCGAAGACCGATGCTTTTAGCCCCCGCAGGGGCGCCGGCGAAGAGGTCGGCCGGCAGCACGTTGATGCGCGGCTGGCCGAGGCGCGTCGCGGCATAGATGCTGACCGGCTGCTCATAGATTTCGCGCGGCGGGCCGAACTGCACCAGCCTGCCCTCGTTGAGCACGCCGACATGGGTCGCCATGGTCATTGCCTCGATCTGGTCGTGGGTGACATAAAGCAGCGTCGCGCCCGACTTTGCCTGGATGCGCTTCAGCTCTATGCGCAGGTCGGCCCGCAGCTTGGCATCGAGCGAGCTCAGCGGCTCGTCCATGAGGAAAATCTTCGGGTTGCGCACGAGCGCACGGCCGATCGAAACACGCTGCATCTCTCCGCCGGAAAGTGCGGTCGCCTTGTTTTCCAGCTTGTGCGCGATCTGGAGGACTTCCGCGACCTCCTGCACCTTGCGGTCGATCGCCTCCCTTGGCGTCTTGAGCAGGGGGGATTTCAACGGAAACTCGAGGTTTTGCCGCACTGTGAGGTGCGGGTAGAGCGAGTATTGCTGGAACACCATCGCCACGTTGCGCTCGGCGGGCGAAAGCCCCTTCATCGGCCGGCCGCCGATGTGGACCTCACCGCTGTCGGGCATGTCGAGGCCGGAGACCATCCGCAGCGTCGTCGTCTTGCCTGCCCCAGTCGGGCCGAGCAGAACGACAAAGGAGCCGTCTGGAACCGTCAGGGACACATTGTCGAGCGCAACCGTGCCGCCGAACGTCTTCGTCACGTTATCGAGGACGATCTCAGCCATGCCCCAATACTCCCGCGTTGGCCTCGGAGAGCAGCGCCTTGCCGTTCTCCGCATCGAATAGCGACAGCGTTCGAGCGTCAAAGTCGAGGCCGATCGTCTCGTCTTCGCGTATGGCATGACCGGAAGGGATACGCGCCTTCAGGTCGCCATGGCCGGTGGCCAGTGTCACGATCTGGGTGGTGCCGAGATACTCGACGGCCCTCACCCTGCCACGGTAGGCGGAATCGTCGCGGAACGTCACATGCTCCGGGCGAACGCCAAGCACCAGGCGGCCGGCTCGGCCCTCCCGCGAAACCGGCACCTTCACCTTGATACCGCCGAGGTCGATGCTGTCGCCGCCGATGCCGATCATGCCCTCGAAGTCGAGGAAGTTCATCGGCGGCGAGCCGATGAACTGGGCGACGAACTTCGTCGCCGGCCAATCGTAGATCTGCTGTGGCCGGCCAAACTGCTCGACCACGCCATGGTTCATGACCACGATCTTGTCGCCCATCTGCATCGCCTCGAGCTGGTCATGCGTGACATAGACAGTCGTCGCGCCCATGCGGTTGTGCAGCGCCCTGAGCTCCTCGGCCATGTGCTCGCGAAACTCGGCATCGAGCGCGCCCAGAGGCTCGTCCATGAAAAACGCCTTGGGTCGCCGCACGATGGCGCGGCCGAGCGCGACACGCTGGCGGTCGCCGCCGGAAAGGCCGCCGACGGGCTTGTCGAGGATGTGCTCGATCTTGAGGATGCGGGCGACCGCCTGGACGCGAGTCCTTACGTCCTCGCGTTTCATCCCCTGGCTGACAAGCGGATAGGAGATGTTCTTGCGCACGTTCATGTGCGGGTAGAGCGCAAACATCTGGAAGACGAAGGCGATGTCGCGCTGGCTGGCCGGCTTCATGCCGACCTCCTCGCCGTCGATGAAGACCTCGCCAGAGGTCGGCAATTCGAGGCCGGCCATCATCCTGAGCGTTGTCGTCTTGCCGCAGCCCGACGGCCCCAGCAGCATGAAGAATTCACCATCCTCGATGGTGAAGCTCGAGGAGCGGACAGCGGTGAAGGCGCCGAACTCCTTGCGCACATTCTGGATTCTGATCTGCGCCACGGGCCTACTCCGGAAAATGGCTGACGATGATGAACATCACCGTGCCCAGCAGGGTTACGAGGAAGGACCAGGAATAGAGGACCAGGGCGAAGGGCTGCATGAGCATGAACACGCCCGCAGCGATCAGCACCGACGCCAGCATTTCCCAGGCGCCGCGGCGAAAGTGGAGCAATCCGTCGAAGAACCTGGTCATTTACGTACAGCTCCGAACGTGATGCCGCGAAGGAGGTGTTTCCGCAGCAGGATGGTGAACACCATGACCGGCACGAGGAACAGAGTGGCGCCCGCCGCAACCGCCGGCCAATCCTGGCCGCTGACACCGATGATGGTCGGGATGAATGGCGGCGCGGTCTGGGCGTTGCCCGAAGTCAGAAGCACCGCGAAGGCGTATTCGTTCCAGGCAAAGATCAGGCAGAAGACCGCAGTGGAGGCGATCCCAGTAGCAGCCTGCGGCAGCACGACCTTGTAGAACGCCTGAAAGCGCGTGTAGCCGTCGATCAGCGCCGCCTCCTCGTACTCGATCGGGATCTCGTCGATGAAGCCCTTGAGCAGCCATACCGAGAGCGACAGGTTGACCGCTGTATAGAGCAGGATCATGCCGGCATGGGTGTCGCTGAGGCCGAGCGAACGGAACATCAGGAAGATCGGGATGGCGACCGCGATCGGCGGCATCATGCGGGTGGACAGGATGAAGAAGAGAAGGTCGTCCTTCAGCGGTACCTTGAAGCGCGAGAATGCGTAGGCGGCGGCCGTGCCGAGCACGATGCAGAGCACAGTCGAGCCGAAGCCGATGATCATCGAGTTTGTAAAGCGTTCGGCAAAACGCGACGGGCCTGAGATAACCAGGCCGTCCTTGCGCACCAGCCTGTCGTACCAGGTCTGCGGCTCGCCGATCGCCCGCAACTGCTCCTCGGTAAGACGGGTGCGCGTTGTGAAGACGTTGACATAACCTTCGACTGTCGGCGTGAAGAAGGTCTTCGGCGGATAGGCGATGGCATCGGACGGGGTCTTGAAGCTCGTGCCGATGATCCAGACCAGCGGCAGGATTGTGATCAGCGCGTAGAGCACGACCAGGATGCCTGCGACCCATTTCTGCCGGCGTGATGGCTCGGTGACGGAATAGCTGCTCATCGCTGCTTCACCTTGTTCAGGGCTTTGACGTAGATCGAGGCAAGGCCGAATACGGTGACGAAGAGGATGACCGCGTAAGCCGAGGCATAGCCCGTGCGCCACTTCTCGAAGGCCTCGCGCTTGAGGTTGATCGAGGTAAGCTCGGTGATCGAGCCGGGCCCGCCGCCGGTGAGCTGGACGACGAGATCGAACATCTTGAAATTCTCGATGCCGCGGAACAGCACGGCCAGCATCAGGAACGGCAGGACGAGCGGAATGGTGATCGTCCAGAATTGTCGCCATTTGCTGGCGCGGTCGCATTCGGCCGCTTCATAGATGCTGTCGGGAATGGATCGCAGACCTGCAAGGCAGATGAGCATCACGAACGGTGTCCACATCCAGGTGTCGACGATGATGATCGCCCAGGGCGCCAGCGTGACATCGCCGATCATCGAGAAGCTCGACGGATCGGCTCCGGTCAGGAAGCCGACGGCGTAGTTGAACAGACCGATCTGCGGCTGATAGAGGAAGGTCCAGAAATTGCCGACCACCGCCGGGCTCAGCATCATCGGCAGCACGATAATCGTCGTCCACAGGTCATTGCCGCGGAACTTCTTGTTGATCAGATAGGCCAGTGCGAAGCCGATCAGGACCTGAAGCACCAGCGTCCAGATCAGGAAGTGGGCGGTGGCCTGCATCGTCAGCCAGATGTCCTTGTCGGACAGGATGCTGATGTAGTTCTTCAGGCCGACGAACTCGACCTCCGCATTGGGGCGATTGACGCGGAAATTGGTGAAGCTCAGCCGGATCGTCCAGATCAGCGGAAAGATGTTCACCGCAAGCAGCAGCACGATCGTCGGGGCCACGAAGAGCCAGGCGAGCGAACGATCCGACAGGCCCCTGAAACGTTTGGCAATGGCGCGCGGCGTCGCCTCAGCGACCCGATCCACCGGTGAATGCAGCATAGTGGTCCCCTGATTTGCGACGGTGCGGCGACGGAGCCGGGGCAGAACCCGGCTCCGTCCGCGCCATGGCCCGCTGGGAGGCACGGGCCGAGGCTATCAGCAGTCAGTACTTGCCGTCGTCATCAAAGACTTGCGTCCAGTCCTTGGCAAGACCGTCGAGCGCGTCCTGGGCGGAGCCCTGGCCAGCGACCACATAGTCGTGGAAGCGCTTCTGCGCCGCCTGCAGCAGCGAGGCATAGGCAGGCTCGGCCCAGAAGTCCTTCACGATGGCCATGGAGTCGAGGAAGGTCTGCGCATAAGGCTGGCTGGTCGCAAAGCCCGGATCCTCGACAACCTTGCGCAGCGCCGAGTAGCCGCCCATCTGCCACCATTTCTGCTGGATTTCCGGTTGGGCGAACCACTTGATGTAGGCAAGCGCATCGTCCTTTTTCTCCGAGGCGGAGACCACCGAGATGCCCTGGCCGCCTAGCTGGGCAAAGGCGACGCCATCGGGACCGGCGGGGTTCGGGAAATAGCCTGACTTGTCGCCGCCGACATTGGCGTCTGCATTGATGCCCGGCCAGGTGAAGGCGAAGTTCATCTGAAGGGCGACCTGGCCCGATTTGTAGGCATCGATGTCCTCCGACATGTAGGCGTCGGAATGCCCAGGCGGCGTGCAGCAATCATAGAGCTGCTTGTAGAACTCCAGCCCCTGGACCGCCTTGGCGGAGTTCACAAAGCCATCGAGTTCATAGGGCTTGTCGGGGTTTTCGTATTGGAATCCGTAGCTATAGAGCACATCCATGACGCCCATGGTGATGCCTTCGGAACCGCGCTCCGTGTAGATCGCCGCACCATAGACCGTCTTTCCGTCGATCTCGCGCTTCTGGAAGAACTCGGCGATATCCTTGAGCTCCGCGAAGGTCTTGGGCACCGCGAGATCACGGCCGTATTTCTGCTTGAACTCGGCCTGGAGTTCGGGGCGCTCGAACCAGTCCTTGCGATAACTCCAGCCGACGACATCGCCGAAGGCGGGCAGCGCCCAATAGTTCGGCGAGTTCTTGGGCCATTCGGCATAGCCGACGACAGTCGCCGGAATGAAATCGTCCATCTTGATTCCTTCCTTGTCGAAGAAATCATTGAGCTTGACGTACTGGCCGTTTTCCGCGGCACCGCCGATCCATTGGCTATCGCCGATCATCAGGTCGCAGAGCTTGCCGCCCGAATTCAGCTCGTTGAGCATGCGGTCGGCAAAATTCGGCCAGGGCACGAACTCGAACTTCATCGTGACGCCGCTCTTGGCTTCGAAGTCCTTGCTCAACTCGACGAGCGCGTTTGCTGGATCCCAGGCGGCCCAGCAGAGCGTCAGGTCTTTTGCGTTTGCATGGCTCGTGCCGGCGACACCAGCGGCCAACATGGCAGCGAAAGCGGCCAAGGACTTGGAATGGCGAAAGTTCATGGCTGGGACCTCCCTTCCCGCTCCCGACCTCCATCGGAAGCTTGAAACGCCCTCTGCGGGCATCTGACGCGGAATGACCTTCCCGGCGGGCTCGTCTCCTCCGCGCCGCCTGCGTGGCTCGCTACTATCCTCCGAGCGCCCACAGCAAGAGTCATAATTGAGGTGCGCACCTCAAGGCAAGCAAAATTTGAGGTGCGCACCTCAAAACTTGCTTTTCATCTGCTTTTGTTGGAGAAATCCGGTTCGAAGCAGCAAATGAGATCAAAAGAGTGCGGCCAACCGCAAAAGACCTGGCAGAAGCCGCGGGCGTCAGTCTCGCAACCATCGACCGTGTCCTCAACGAACGCCCGAACGTCAGTCCCAAGGCCGCGAAGAAGGTCGCCGAAGCCATCGAACGCATCGGCTTCATACGCAACCCTGCCGCAGTGGCACTGGCGCGCAACAAGACCTATCGCTTCCGCTTCGTCCTGCCGACGTCAGGCGACCAGTACCTTACCGAACTTATCGCCCGGGTTAGCGAAGCAAAGGACGTGTTGCGCGCCGAATCCACCGAGGTCGAGGTCGTACGGATCCCGATGATCGACCCGCACCACGTCGCCAAATACCTGACCGCCATAGACCATTGCTCGGTCGACGGAGTTGCCGTGATGGCACCGGAATCGCCGCAGGTGCGCGACGCGCTGGTGCGTCTCGTCGAGCGCGACGTCAAGGTCGTGCAGTTCCTTTCCGGCCAGGAGCGTCTGGAAAGCGCGGATTACGTCGGCGTCGACAATTTTGCTGCCGGCGCGACTGCGGGAAAGATCGCCGGCCGCTTCCTCGGCGCGCAAGCCGGCAAGATCATGATTGTCGCCGAAACCATGATGGCACTCGACAGTATCCAGCGTCGCCTCGGCTTCGACAGCATCATCAATACTCAGTTCCCGCATCTCGAGAGCCTGCCGTCACTGGAAACCTATGCGGATGAAAAGCGCGCCGACCTCATCATCCAGCGCACCTTGCAGCACAATCCGGATACCGTGGGTGTCTATGTCCTGAGTTCGGAAGCGAGGGTGCCGCTGACTGCGGTATGGAACGCGCAAGGTTCCCGCCCCCTCACTGTCGTCGCCCACGAACGCACCCCTTTCAGCGAACAGGCTCTGATGGACGAGCGCATCGACGCCGTGATTGCTCAGGACCCCGGCCACGCAGTTCGCAGTGCGCTCCGGATCATGCGCGCCCGCTCCGACCACCGCGAGCTCCTGGCCTCACAGGAGCGCATCCGCATCGAGGTCCTGCTCAAGGAGAACCTCTAGTTCGTGTATCTCAGCCTGCCGGTTGCAACCTGCCTGAGGCGCTGGAGCGGCGTGCCATCTATCAAGACAACCTGCCACCGGAAGCAAAAACGGCTCCAACTAAACAAGGAGACTGGCACCAGCGTCATGTCATTCTGCTGCTCCACGCCAAGCGTAACAAGCTCGCCGCGGTTCATGAACCCATTGACGGCGCTGGCCGACGATATCGAGCGCACAAGGAAGCTTGCCGCCGCCCAGGAGGGGCCGACACTACTGGTCGGCCATTCTTATGGAGCAGCGGTGATCACCGTGCGGGTCATGCTCCAAACGTCGCTGGGCGGGTCTATATCGCCGCCTTTGCACCTGATGAGGGCGACAGCCTTGGCGCTATCTTTGCCCGGCATGAGCTACCTTCGGGCGCGGCCAGCATCCGTGCCGACAAGGACGGTTTCCTGTGGCTCGCCCAGGACAGCTTCCACCAAAATTTCGGCCAGGATCTCAGCGCGGCTGATGCCCTGGTAATGGCGGTGACGCAAAAGCCGATCTCAGGGCGCTGCTTTGAACACAATCGAGGCCGGCGGCATGGCATAACAAGCCAAGCTGGCATCAGGTTTCGAGTCGCGACCACATGATCCCGCCCGAAACCGAGTACTGGATGGCCGATCGCATGAAGACACGCAAGACCATCACGCTGGACGCAAGCTTCGCTGGCCTCGCATCCGAAAGAGACCGGCGCACTTATCGATGAGGCGGCCAAGTCGCTTTAGACTGACGCCCAACGGCTGCGCTGGGGCGCAGCCGTTGGGCAGCCAAAAGTGCCGCACCTCCAAATCGCGCCTTTCCACCACAAAATCGGATCTTGCCGGTTTAAAGCCGCAATCCGCAGGCTATTCCTTGCAGCTTCCCGATCAATCTGATTCCCTGAGCCAGTCCGATTCGGGCAGGGGCGCTGCGCAGGAAACGGAACCATGAGCACTTCCAAGAAACCTGAAATCTCGGAAATGAGGCCCAAGCTGACCGTCATCGGTGTCGGTGGCGGCGGCGGCAATGCCGTCAACAACATGATCGCCGAGGGCCTGGAAGGCACCGAGTTCATTGCCGCCAATACCGATGCGCAGGCGCTGACGATGTCCAAGGCCACAAGGCTGGTCCAGCTAGGAGCCATGGTCACCGAGGGCCTGGGCGCCGGTTCCTTGCCGGAGATAGGCCAGGCTGCAGCTGAAGAATCCATCCACGAAATCATGGATCAGCTTTCTGGCACACATATGTGCTTTGTGACGGCAGGCATGGGCGGCGGCACCGGAACCGGTGCGGCACCTGTGATCGCGCGGGCTGCACGCGAAGCTGGCATCCTGACGGTTGCAATCGTCACCAAGCCCTTCACCTTCGAGGGCAAGCGCCGCATGCAGATGGCCGAGCAAGGCATCGAGCTTTTGCGTCAGGCGGCAGATACCGTCATCGTCATTCCGAACCAGAACCTGTTCCGCATCGCGACGGAAAAGACGACTTTCGAAGATGCGTTTGGCATGGCCGACCGGGTTCTCTACTCGGGTGTCAGCTGCATCACCAATCTGATCACCAAGGAAGGCCTGATCAATCTCGACTTTGCCGACGTGAAGACCGTGATGCGCGACATGGGCCGCGCCATGATGGGCACCGGCGTCGGCAGCGGCCCGGACCGGGCCACCAAGGCCGCCGAGGCATCGATCGCCAATCCGCTGCTCGACGAGAACTCGATGCGGGGCGCCAGGGGCGTTCTGGTGTCAATTTCCGGCGGCATGGACATGACGCTGTTTGAGGTCGATGAGGCCGCCACGCGCATTCGCGAAGAGGTCGGCGACGACGCCGACATCATCGTCGGCGCCATTTTCGACAACTCGCTCGAAGGCCAGTTCAAGGTGTCGGTTGTCGCGACCGGTCTGGCGGCGCCGACATCGCAAGGCGAGCCTGTCGTCAGCATGCGCGGCGAACCAGCACCTATCCAGTCCGTACACTGATCGAGGCGGGCGAATTGGTCGCCCGCTCATATCTTAACCGATCAAGGTCCGTGTTAGCGCGTGGTTCGGATCGGCCAGGCCGTCGATGACGCTGAAATGATGGCGGTCTGGCTCAACCACGGCATTGGTCGCAGCGCCCAGTCCAGTCCAGATATTGGCGAGTAGCGCGTTCTGGCGCAGGAATTCGGCCCGCTCGCCGCCGCCGACCCAGCAGGTGATGCGCGCGTTTTCCATTGGTCGCAGCAAGACTGGGCTTTCTGCGAGGGCCTCAGCCTCGTCGATAGCAAGCGTCTTGTTCATGCCGGTGCGCATGATCGGACGGAGGTCGTGAACGCCTGAGATTGACACAACATGGCGAATGCGGCGCTGAACGCTGGGCGCAAGCGGTGTGTTGGCGCAGATCATCCGGCTGACCAGGTGCCCGCCCGCCGAATGGCCGGTCAGCATGATCGGGCCTTCGACCATCTCGGCCGCCTTGGCGATGGCAGCGCTGATCTCATTGACGATTCCGCCGATGCGACCTTCAGGGCATAGCGTGTAAGACGGCATTGCCACCGCATAACCGTTGGCGATCGGGCCTGCGGCAAGATGCGACCAGTAGCTCTTGTCCAGCGCCATCCAGTAACCGCCATGGACGAACACCACGAGCCCCTTGGCCGTGCTTTCAGGCAGGAACAGGTCGAGCCGGTTGCGTGGCCTGTCGCCGTAAGCGATGTCAAGCTTCGCTCTGCCTGCAGCAAATTGTGCGTCGCGAAACGCCTGCGCTGGGCCGACCCATGCCGCAGGCCAACGGTCGCCACCGGCGATGTTTGCGCCGTTGGTGTAGGCGTTGTCCCAATCGGCGATGTGATGTTCGAGCACCGGCGCCCTCCTCTGGCGGCATGGTTTCAAGCAACCTAGCAATGGCCAGCACGCTGGAAGCCGTCAATGGGTCAACTCCAAAAACTTTATGCTTGAAATAATTTTGGACTGGTGCAATTCTCCCCCATCAGTCGAGAGCGTGGGAGGTCTCGCTGTGCCAAGGCCGATCGCATCTTCGATCGTAACAGGTGCCGCCGCATGTGCCGGACGGACAGCCCGGCGTCGGCGCAACGCCTCCCCGCAAGTTACGCATTCAATCACACGCACGGCAAAATCGCCGGGGCGATGAGCATCCAGGGGACAGCCGCAGAATGCTTGGACCGTCAGCGCATATCGACACGTTCACGCGCGACAACCTTCCACCACAAGGTCAGTGGCCGGACTTCCTGCTCGACGGTTTCAACTATCCCGAATTCCTCAATGCCGGCGTCGAGCTGACCGACCGGCTGGTCGAAAAGGGCCTGGGCGACCATACAGCCCTGATCGGCAATGGTCGTCGTCGCACCTATAAGGAATTGTCCGACTGGACCAACCGCCTGGCGCATGCGCTGGTCGAGAACTATGGCGTCAAGCCCGGCAACCGCGTGCTGATCCGTTCGGCCAACAACCCGGCCATGGTCGCCTGCTGGCTCGCCGCCACCAAGGCGGGCGCCGTCGTGGTCAACACCATGCCGATGCTGCGGGCCGGCGAACTCGCCAAGATCGTCGACAAGGCTGAGATCACCATCGCGTTGTGCGATACACGCCTGATGGACGAGATGATCGCCTGCGCCAAAGACAGTGCGTTCCTCAAGAAGGTTGTCGGCTTCGACGGTACAGCCAACCATGACGCCGAGCTTGATCGCGTCGCACTCGACAAGTCCGTGATCTTTGAAGCAGTGAAGACCGGCCGCGACGATGTTGCCCTGCTTGGCTTCACTTCGGGCACGACTGGTGTGCCAAAGGCGACGATGCATTTCCATCGCGACCTGCTGATCATCGCCGACGCTTATGCAAAAGAGGTCCTTTCGGTCACCTCCGACGACGTCTTCGTCGGCTCGCCCCCCTTGGCCTTCACTTTCGGCCTCGGTGGCCTCGCCATTTTCCCGCTAAGATTTGGCGCCGCCGCGACGCTGCTTGAGCAGGCGACGCCGCCCAACATGATCCACATCATCGAGACCTATAAGGCGACGATCTCCTTCACCGCGCCCACCGCCTATCGCGCGATGCTGAAAGCCATGGACGAAGGCGCCGACCTGTCGTCGCTGCGCGTTGCCGTCTCGGCCGGCGAGACCTTGCCCGCACCCGTCTTCGAGGAGTGGACGCAAAAGACCGGCAAGCCGATCCTCGACGGCATCGGCGCCACCGAGATGCTGCACATCTTCATCTCCAACCGTTTCGAGGACATGAAGCCTGCCTCCACCGGCAAGCCCGTCGGCGGTTATGAGGCGCGCGTCGTCGACGCCGACATGAACGAGGTGCCGCGCGGCACCGTCGGCAAGCTCGCCGTGCGTGGACCTACCGGCTGCCGCTACATGTCCGACGACCGCCAGCTCGAATATGTCCGCGACGGCTGGAACCTCACCGGCGACGCCTTCATCCAGGATGTCGATGGCTTCTTCCATTTTGCCGCCCGCTCCGATGACATGATTGTCAGCGCCGGCTACAACATCGCCGGACCCGAGGTCGAAGCCGCGCTCTTTTCGCATCCTGAAGTCGCCGAATGCGCGGTCATTGGGGCCGATGACGGCGAGCGCGGCCAGATCGTCGAAGCCTATGTCGTACTGGTGCAGGGCGTGATTGCCGATGCCGCAACGATCAAGCGTCTGCAGGACCATGTCAAAGCAACGATCGCGCCCTATAAGTACCCGCGATCGGTGAAGTTCATCGACGCCCTGCCCAAAACCCAGACCGGCAAGATCCAGCGCTTCCGGCTGCGCGCGGAGAAGATGAATTGAGCAAGCCATACGATCCCTCCACCGAGGGCGCGCAGATGTCATTCAAGGACCGCATGTCCTACAGCGACTACCTGCATCTGGAGAAGATCCTCGACGCCCAGGCTCCGCTGTCGACGGCGCATGACGAGATGCTGTTCATCATCCAGCATCAGACCTCGGAGCTCTGGATGAAGCTGGCCCTCCACGAGATCGGCTCTGCGATCCGCTCAATCCGGGCCGACAGGCTTGAGCCATCCTTCAAGATGCTGACGCGCGTGTCGCGCATCTTCGAGCAGCTCAACAGCGCCTGGGACGTGCTGAGGACGATGACGCCGAGCGAATACACCGAGTTTCGCGACTCGCTCGGCCAGTCCTCGGGTTTCCAGTCGTGGCAGTACCGGGCCATCGAGTTCATGGCCGGCAACCGCAACCTGGCCATGCTGCGCCCGCACGCGCACCAGCCCGAACTCACCGAAAAGCTGGAGGCGGTTCTCGCCCAGCCGTCGCTTTATGACGAGGCAATCCTTTTGCTTGGCCGCAACGGCTTCGATGTCGGTGCAGACGCCAGGCGCACCGACTGGCGCGAGACCCGCACCGAGAGCGAAGAAGTGCTGGTCGCCTGGCAGGCAATCTACCGCGATCCGCAGCGCTACTGGATGTTTTACGAACTGGCCGAGAAGCTCGTCGATTTCGAGGATTATTTCCGGCGCTGGCGCTTCAACCATGTCACCACGGTCGAACGCATCATCGGCATGAAACGCGGCACCGGCGGCACGTCGGGCGCTTCTTATCTGAAGAAGATGCTGGAGGTTGAACTGTTTCCTGAACTCTGGAAAGTTCGCACCCGGCTCTGAAGCTATTTTATCTATTTTAGAAATCACTGGGAGGGAGAGAGAAATGAAGAATATTCTGGCAGCCAGCATGTTCACCTTGTCGCTGGCGGCGTCCGGCCTGGCCTATGCCGAATCGGTCAAGATCGGCGTCATCACCACGCTTTCGGGCGGTGGCGCGGGCCTCGGCGTCGACATGCGCGATGCCTTCGCGCTGGCCATGAAGCAATCCGGCAACAAGGATGTCGAGCTGGTCATCGAAGACGATGCGCAGAAACCCGAAATCGCCGTCCAGCTCGCCGAAAAGATGATCCAGAGCGACAAGGTCGACCTGCTTACCGGCATCATCTGGTCGAACCTGGCCATGGCAGTGGTACCGAACGCTGTGGCACAGGACATCATCTACCTGTCGCCGAACGCCGGCCCGTCGGCGCTCGCAGGCGCCAATTGCAACAAGAACTATTTCAACGTCGCCTACCAGAACGACAACTTCCATGAGGCGATGGGGCAATACGCCAACAAGGACTACAAAAAGACCTTCATCCTCGCCCCCAACTATCCTGCGGGCAAGGATTCGCTGACGGGCTTCAAGCGCTACTACAAGGGCGAGCTGGTAGGCGAGGTCTACACCCAGGTTGGCCAGACCGACTACGCCGCCGAGATCGCCCAGATCCGCGATTCCGGTGCAGACTCGGTATTTTTCTTCCTACCCGGCGGCATGGGCATCTCCTTCATGAAGCAGTACGCCCAGTCGGGCGTGAATATCCCGGTCATGGGCCCGGGCTTCTCCTTCGACCAGGACATTTTGCCTGCGGTCGGCGACGCGGCCCTCGGCGTCAAGAACTCGTCGAGCTGGTCCAAGGACCTCGACAACGAAGCCAACAAGCAGTTCGTCGAGGCCTTCAAGGCCGAGTACGACCGCTTGCCTTCGGTCTATGCTGCACAGAGCTGGGACACGGCGAACCTGATCCTGTCGGCGCTGTCCAAGGCAAGCGTCAAGGACAAGGACGCGTTCCGTGCGGCGCTCAAGGCCGCAGACTTCAAGTCGGTGCGCGGCGAGTTCACCTTCAACACCAACAATCACCCGATCCAGAACATCTATGTCCGCGAAGTGATCAAGGAAGGCGACGTCTTGACCAACAAGATCGTTGGAACCGCCTTCGAAGACCACAAGGACGCCTACGCCGAGCAATGCAAGATGTAGGCTTCCTTGTCCCCATTCACGGGGAGAAGGTGCAGGCAGGCGGATGAGGGACGACGCATACGCTCAAACGTCCGAGCTGCCCCTCACCCTTACCCTCTCCCCATGAACGGGGAGAGGGAGGCGTCTTCATCGCATCTTTAAACCCAGCCAGTGAAAGCGTCCCTTTGTCCTTAGCGCTGCTCCTCGAACAAGTTCTCAACGGGCTGCAGCTCGGGGTGATGCTGTTCCTCATGGCCGCCGGCCTGACGCTGATCTTCGGCGTCATGGGCCTGATCAACCTCGCCCATGGCTCGCTCTACATGGTTGGTGCTTTTGCCTGTGCCGCGGTCGCAGCCGCCACGGGCTCGTTCTGGATCGGACTGGTGGCAAGCCTGATTGCGGCTGCCGCGGCGGGCGCGATCATGGAAATGACGGTCATTCGCCGGTTGTACGACAGGGACCATCTAGACCAAGTGCTGGCGACATTCGCGCTGATCCTGATCTTTTCTGAAGGCACGCGCTGGCTGTTCGGCTCGTTCCCGCTCTATCTCGACATCCCGCCGCTGCTACAAGGGGCAGTGCCCCTGCCCGGCGGTGGCCAATACCAGCTCTACCGCCTTGCTATTATCGGCGTGGGCATAGCCGTTGCTCTCGGGCTCTATCTGCTGATCTCCCGTACCCGGCTCGGCATGCGCATCCGCGCCGGCGAATCCGACCGCGAGATGATCGCGGCCCTCGGTGTCGACATCCGCACGCTCTACACGGTCGTCTTCGCGTTGGGCGCCGCCTTGGCCGGCCTTGCCGGCGCCATGGTTGGTGCTTTGCAGTCGGTGCAGGTCGGCATGGGCGAGCCAGCACTCATCCTCGCCTTCGTCGTCATCGTCATTGGTGGCATCGGTTCGATCAAGGGCGCGCTGTTTGGCGCGATCCTCGTCGGCCTCGTCGATACGATGGGCCGTTTCCTGTTGCCCAAGGCGCTGGCCCTGATGATGCCGGCGGCACAGGCAGGGCTGATCGGCGCCGCGCTCGCCTCCATGCTGATCTACATCGTCATGGCCCTGATCCTTGCTTTCAGGCCGAGCGGCCTGTTTGCGGCACAGTCGTGAGAAGCGCCATGAGCCGCGAAACCATCGTCAACATTGTGCTGGCCCTGTTGCTACTGGCGATCCCGCTCGGCGCCTCAGCCATGGGCGAACAGTTCTACGTCACGCTCGCCACGCGCATCGCCATCCTGGCACTCGCCGCCACCGGCCTCAACATCGCCCTTGGGCTGGGCGGGCTGGTGTCCTTCGGCCATGCCGCGTTCTTTGGCCTTGGCGGCTATGCCGCCGGTATACTCGCGACCCACGCCTTCAATGCGGAACCGCTGTTTTTTGGCCTGCCCGGCACGACTTCGATGCCGGTCATCTGGCTGGTGGCGATCATGGTCTGCGGTCTCGTCGCCTTACCGATCGGCGCAATCAGCCTGCGTACGACAGGCGTCTATTTCATCATGATCACGCTCGCCTTCGCGCAGATGATCTACTACTTCGCCATATCCTGGCCAGCCTATGGCGGCGAGGACGGGCTGTCGATCTATGTCCGCAACGCCTTTCCCGGCGTCAACACGGCACAACCCCTGCCCTATTTCCTGATCTGCTATGTGGTGCTGATGGCAGCGCTTGGCCTGTTTTGGCTTCTGCGCGGCTCCCGCTTCGGTGCCGCATTGCAGGCGGCGCGGCAGAACGCGACGCGGCTGTCCGCCGTCGGCATCGCGCCATTCAACATCAGGCTCGTTGCCTTTGCCATCTCGGCCATGGTGACAGGATTGGCTGGCGCGCTGTTTGCCGACCTCAACCGCTTCGTCAGCCCCTCTATGCTGTCCTGGCACATGTCGGGCGAGCTGATCGTGCTCATCATCCTCGGCGGCAAGGGCGGGCTGTTCGGCCCCGTCGCAGGCGCCATGCTCTATGTGCTGTTCGAGTTCGCACTCGGCGGCATCACCGAGCGCTGGCAGTTCTTCCTCGGCCTGATCCTGCTCGGCGTCGTCCTGTTCGCACGGGGCGGACTGCTTGGCCTTCTGGCCGGAAAGGCGCGTCATGGCTGAGCCAGTCCTCGAAATCCGCGACCTCAAGAAGACCTTCGGCGCGCTGAAGGCTACTGACGGCGTCAGCCTCGATCTCATGCCGGGCGAGATCCACGCGCTGATCGGCCCCAACGGTGCGGGCAAGAGCACCTTGATCCACCAACTTTCAGGCTCATTCCGGCCCGACAGCGGCACGATCACCTTCCTCGGCCAGGACATAGCCGGGCTCGACATGGCAGCACGCGCCCGTCTCGGCCTTGGCCGCAGCTTCCAGATTTCTTCGCTTGCGCAGGAGTTTTCCGCGCTGCGCAACGTCATGCTTGCGGTGCAAGCGCGTCAGGGAACGAGCTTCCGCTTCTTCCGCCCTGTCATGAGCGACAAGAGCCTGACCGAACCGGCGATGGCGATGCTAAAACGCGTCGGCCTCGCCGAACGCGCCCACGTGCCTGCCGCCGAGCTTTCCCATGGCGAACGTCGCCAGCTTGAAATCGCCATTGCGCTGGCGCTTGGGCCGAAAGCCTTCCTGTTTGATGAACCCATGGCCGGCATGGGACCGGAGGGCTCAAAGGCGCTGACCAAGTTCCTCGATGGCTTGCGCCAGCAAGCACCGATCCTTCTGGTCGAGCACGACATGGATGCCGTGTTTGCGCTCGCCGACCGCATCTCGGTCCTTGTCTACGGTCGCGTGATCGCAACGGGCACGGTGGACGATATCCGCAACGATCCCGAAGTGCGACGGGCCTATCTCGGAGAAGCCGCGTGAGCCTGCTCGAACTCAAAGGCGTCGAGACCTTCTACGGCGCATCGCAGGCGCTGTTCGGCGTTACGCTCGACGTGCGTGAAGGCGAGGTCGTCGCACTGATGGGCCGCAACGGCATGGGCAAGACGACGACGATTAACTCCATACTCGGGCTTGCAAAACCGCGCTCGGGATCGATCAGCTTTGGCGGCCGCCAGGTCGCCGGCATGCGCCCGCACCGCATCGCGCGTCTAGGGCTTGGGCTGGTGCCAGAGGGACGGCGCTGCTTTCCAAACCTGACCGTTCTGGAAAACCTGCTCGCCGCAGCCCGCGGCAGCGAATGGACGCTGGAAAGGGTGGTCGATCTGTTCCCGCGTCTCGGCGAACGCCGCGACCAATATGCCAACACGCTGTCGGGCGGCGAGCAGCAGATGCTGGCCATCGGCCGCGCGCTGATGACAAATCCAAGCCTGCTCGTTCTGGACGAGGCGACCGAGGGCCTTGCACCTGTGATCCGCCACGACATCTGGGCGGCGATCCGCAAGCTCAAGGCTTCTGGCCAGTCGATCCTTGTGGTCGACAAGACGTTGTCGGAGCTTCTGCCGGTAGCTGACCGCTGCTTTGTGCTTGAGAAGGGCGTGACGGTTTTTTCCGGGACGCCCGATGCGCTGACACCTGAAGTTCAGGACCGCTATCTCGGTGTATGAAAAAGGGCGGCTGAGCCGCCCTTTCCCTATTCTATCCAGCCTGGCTCTGGCCGCTCACGTCACGGCCGACTTGACGGCGAAGCGGGCTTCCTTCCAGGCGCCGGTGCGCATGATGTCTTCGAGCACTTCCACCGCCTTCCACACATCCTTGTAGCCGACGTAAAGCGGGGTGAAGCCGAAGCGAACGGTGGCCGGTGCACGGAAATCGCCGATGACGCCACGCGCGATCAGCGCCTGCATGATTGCATAGGCGTTTTCATGCTCGAACGAGACCTGGCTGCCACGCCTCGACCCGTCGCGCGGGCTTTCCAGCTTGAGGCCATACGCACCGCATTTGGCTTCGACCAGCTTTATGAACAGGTCGGTCAAGGCGATGCTCTTTGTCCGCAGCGCCGCCATGTCGACGTCGTCCCAGACGTCGAGGGCGCCCTTGAGCGCACGCATCGTCAGGATCGGCTGGGTGCCGCACAAGAACCGGCGGATGCCGGCATCCGCCGTATAGCCCTGCTCGAAAGCAAAAGGCCTGGCATGGCCCCACCAGCCGCTCAGCGGCTGGCGCACATCGGCGAGATGCCGGGTTGCGGCATAGATGAAGGCCGGCGCGCCGGGGCCGCCGTTGATGTATTTGTAAGTGCACCCAACGGCGAAATCGACATTGGCGCCGTCGAGGTCGACCGGAAGGGCGCCTGCGGTATGGCAAAGGTCCCAGACGATCAGCGCGCCCACGGCATGGGCCTTCTTGGTCAACGCCGCCATGTCGCGCAGTTCGCCGGATTTGTAGTTGACGTGGTTGACCAGAACCACGGCAACCTTGTCGTCGATCAGCTCTTCGATGCCTGGCGCGTCGACGCCTTCGAGACGAAGCTTTGTGCCGGCCCGCGTCGAGGCAACGCCTTCGGCCATATAGAGGTCGGTCGGGAAGCTGTTGCCCTCGGCGACGATGACCGAACGATCGGGCCGCAGCGCCAATGCCGCATGCAGCACCTTGTAGATGTTGGTCGAGGTGGTGTCGCAAACGACAGTCTGGCCGGGTGCGGCACCTATCAGGCGGCCAATCCGGTCGCCCAGTTCGGTCGGCATGTCGAACCAGCCGGCGGTGTTCCAGGCGCGGATCAGGTCCTGCGCCCACTCCTTGGACGCGGCCGCCTGGAGCTCGCTGAAGGCGGCATGCGAAGCAGCCCCCAGCGAGTTGCCGTCGAGATAAATCACCCCTTCCGGCAGGATGAAGCGGTCGCGCATCGAACGCAGCGGATCGGCGGCGTCCATTGCCTCGATCGCGGCGAGGTCAGGAATTGCGGTCATGATGCGGGCTATCCTTGATTATTCGCGAATGGTTTCGCGTGCTTGTGCCGGTCCCCGGCTGCGCTTGAGGCTCGGAAGAGCAAGCATTGCGAGCACGAACAGGCCGGTGGCGAGCTTCAGGTCGGGGGGTGGCATGCCGGCGGCCAGACAGAACGATACGAGCTGGTAGTAGACCACCGCACCGACAAACGGGGCGGCGAGCTGGCGCAGCACTGTCTGCTTGCCGACGATTGCTTCGCCGATCATCAGCGCGGCAAGGCCGTTGATCAGGATGCCGAGGCCCATGTTGACGTCGGCAAAACCTTGCGACTGCACCATCAGCGCACCGCTGGTTGCGGAGAACGCGCTGGCGAGGCCAACGCCGCCTATGGTGGCGACCCAGACATTGATGCCTTGTGCTTCGGCCATGTCGGGGTTGGCACCGACAGCGCGGATCGCCGTGCCCTTCTCGGTCTTGAAGAACATGTTGAGCAAGATGAAGACGACAGCGCCAATCAGGCCAGCAATGATGATCTTGCTGGCGGGGAAGCCCGGCTGGACGAACGGAGCCCAATCGAACACGGTGGGCGCGCCGAACACCGAAAGGTTGGACTTGCCCATGATGCGCAGGTTGATGCTGTAGAGCATCGTCATCATCAGGATACCGGCGAGCAGAGTATGAATGCGAAAACGCAGGTGGATGAAGGCGGTGCAGCAGCCGGCAAGAAAACCGGCGATCAGTGCAACGGAAATCGCGGCGAGCGGTGAAGCGCCCGCCGCCAGAAGCACGCCGCAAACGCAGCCGCCGAGCGGAAACGCGCCTTCGCTGGTGAGGTCGGGGAAGTTAAGCGTGCGGAACGGAATCATGATGCCGAGCACGACGAATGCCAGGATCAGGCTCTGTGCCAGCGTAACGGGAATGAGCGAGACGAAGCTCGTGAAAACGGTCTGGATAAGGTCCATGATGATCAGCTCGCCAGCAACATGCGGTCGGTTTTCACGGAGAAATGGCCGATCAGGTCGACAACGGTGACCTTGGCCTTTTCCTCGCCGGTGATTTCGAGCCGGAGCTTGCCGGCATCGAGCATGATGACGCTGTGACCGAAATCGACGGCATGCTGCATGTTGTGGGTCACCATCAAGGTGGTGAGCTTCAGTGCTTCGACCGCGCGCACGGTCGCCTTCATGACGATGTCGGCAGTGCGCGGGTCAAGGGCCGCAGTATGCTCGTCGAGAAGCAATAGATCGGGCGAGCCGCCAACTGCCATGATCAGCGACAGCGACTGGCGCTGGCCGCCCGAAAGTAGTTCGACGCGGGTGTCGAGGCGATTTTCGAGGCCGAGCCCTAGCAGCTCGAGGCGCTCCTTGTAAGTGGCAAGGCGGGCAGCGTTGAGACCTTGGCGCAAGGTGCGCTTCTTGCTGCGCAGATCGGCGAGCAGCATGTTTTCTGCAACCGTCATCGAGGCGGCGGTACCCTTCATCGGGTCCTGGAAAACGCGCGCCAGACGGACAGCGCGCTTGTGGACGGGCATGTCCGTCACGTCGTCGCCATTGATTATGATCTGGCCGGAGTCAAGAACGAGTGCGCCCGAAATGGCATTGAGCATGCTGCTCTTGCCTGCGCCGTTGGAACCGATGACGACGCCGAATTCACCGGTGGCGAGCTTGAGGCTGAGACCATCCAGAGCGACCTTCTCGTCGGCCTGGCCCTTGTAGAAAACTTTACGTGCAGATCGGATTTCGAGCATCCGTCCCTCCCGAAATAGTGACGGCGTCAAAGACGCCGCCACCTGGTTTGACGAAGTGCCGGATCAGTCGACGATGCACTTGCAGTCGGCGAGCGATGCCGGGATTTCGATGCCGAACGCGGCCATGGCCTTCTTCGAGATCGTCGCAGCATGGTCTTCATAGGCCGGACGCGAGGGCGCGATGGTCTTGGGGTCTTTGCCCTTCAGGATTTCCGCAGCGATCTTGCCGGCGTTGATGCCGACCTGCTCGTAGTTCACTGCGAAGCTGGCAGGCACGACACCGTCGCGGACGGCGTTGTCGTCGGCATTGACGACCGGGATGCCGGCCTGGCGGGCCGCAGCGGCGACGGCCGGGATGGCCGGCTGGATCAGGTTCGAGGTCGGGCCGTAGATCACGTCGACCTTGCCGGCCAGCGAGGCAATGCGCTGCTGGATGTCGTTGACGTTGTCGATGCCGACTTCAACGACTTCGAAGCCTGCGGCAGGTGCGGCTTCCTTGATCTTTTCGACGAGAGCAACGTCATTGGCCTCGCCCGGATTGTACGGCACGCCAAAGCGCTTCGCGTTCGGCAGCAGCTTCTTGGTAAACTCCATCACTGCGGCGACGTCCTGCAGGTCGGTGGCGCCTGTCATGCCGTCATCGCCAGCTTCCCACGAAGGCACGAGCTTCGCTGCGACTGGATCGGTGACGGCTGCGAAGACGATGTCGATGCCCGAGCCGGCGAGCGCCTTCTTGGCGATCTGCGAAACCGGGGTGGTGATGGTGTACATCAGCTTGGGCTGTTCGGCCTGCAGCTTTGCGATCATCTGGGGAACCAGCGACGCGTCGAAATTGGTGTGGCTCTCGGTGTAGACAACGTCCTTGCCGTCGACAAAGCCATTGTCAGCCAGCGACTTCTTGAATCCGGCGACGGCTGCATTGAGCTGCGGGTGCTCGCCGAAATTGGCGACGCCGATCTTGATCGGATCGGCGGCGGCTGCACCAAGGCTGGCGGCGAGCGCGCCGGCCAGTACCAGACCCGACAACAGACCGGACTTCAAATTTCTCATCTATTCCTCCCAGATTTGACAAGCACCGCTCACTGAACGGCAGCATGGGGGCAATCATGGGCAGTCCGGAGGGGTCTGTCAAACATTATATATAATTCTTGCCACACGCTCCCATGATATATAATTTTTGCGGAGCACATGGACGAATGCGATGCAGGATGACGAGCACTCCACCAAGACGGAAGCGGCCTACCGGCTGCTGCGTCGCGATATCCTGACCACCCGGCTGATGCCCGGCGCGCCGCTCAAGCTGAGCGCGCTGCGCAATGCATACGGTGTTGGCTGGACACCGTTGCGAGAGGCGCTATCGCGGCTGGAGGCCGAGCGCCTTGTCACGGCCATTTCCAATCGCGGATTTGCCGTCGCTCCCGTTTCGCGGACCGAACTCGAAGACCTCGCGCGTGCAAGGATGGTCGTAGAGCTGCCACTGCTGCTGGAATCGATCGAAGAGGGTGACAGCGATTGGGAATCGGCTGTCGTCACCGCCCACTACAGGCTGTCGCGCTGCAAGACAGCGGTCGAAGACCCTTCCGACGCTGCCGTCGACGACTGGGACGAAAAGCACGAGGCGTTCCATTCCGCACTTTTGAGCGCTGCGACGTCGAACTGGCTTTTGCGCTTCCGCTCGACGATTTCCGACCAGCTGCGGCGCCACCATCGGTTTTTGGGCCTCGCACCAACGTTGCGTGCTGCCGAGGGCCAGAAGCAGGGTTACGAAGAAGCCATGGCCGCTCTCGGCGAGGCTCAGTCGATCGGCCCGCATACAGCACTGATGGAAGCTGCGCTCGACCGCGACCTCGAAAAGGCAAAAGCCTTGATGATCGACCACATCGGCTACACACTGCATGTCTACGTGCACACCGAGGACTACAGCGGAAACAAGCACGCCGCGCGCGCCGGCAGCTTGAGATCAAGGTCGGCAGCCGAATGAACGCGCCTTATCGCCCGACACTCGACGAAATCGCTGCCGCACGGGCGCGGATCGCACCCTATGTTCCACGCACCCCGCTTGTGCGGCTCGACCTCGGTTTTCCCGACCGGCAGATTTTCCTCAAGCTCGAGACGCTTTCTCCCATCGGGGCGTTCAAGCTCAGGCCGGCGCTCAATGCGCTTTTGTCGCGCGATGCGGATGCCTTGCGCAATGGCGTCGCAACCACAAGCTCCGGCAACATGGCCTATGGCATGGCATGGGCCGCCGACAAGCTCGGCATCCCGATGGCTGCCTACATGTATGCCGGTGCACCACAGACCAAGATCGATGGCGTGCGCCGCCGTGGCGGCCAGGTGCGTTTCATTTCGATGGAAACCTGGTGGCAATACATCATCGGTGCTGACCGTCCGGATTTCCCTGAACTGCTCATCAATCCTGTGACCGATCAGGCCGTTCTATCCGGCAACGGCTCGATCGGCGTGGAAATCGTCGAAGACCTTCCGGAAGTTGACGTCGTGCTTACCCCCTATGGCGGCGGCAGCATGACCACGGGTGTCGCCAGTGCCGTCAAGGCATTGCGGCCCAGGGCAAAAGTGCTTGCCGTCGAAGACGAGAATGCAGCACCCGTGACGGCAGGACTTGCCGCCGGGCGCATTGTCGAGATCGAAACCCGTCCCTCCTTCATCAAGAGCATTGGCGGGCCATCGCTTGTGCCGCAGCTTTGGCCAGTGGCGCGTGAGCTGATCGATGGCGCGGTTACCGTCAGCCTAAAACAGGTGACGGAGGCAATGCGCCTGTTGTTTGCGAAGGCGAAGATCGTCGCCGAAGGTGCAGGTGCTGCCTCGCTTGCCGCCGCCATGGAGAGCGATGACGCCAAGGGAAACGTCGTTTGTGTCATTTCGGGTGGAAACATCGACGCCAGGGATTATTCCAAGGTGCTGGCTGGCGGCATTCCCAAGCCTTGAATCTTTCAAGCTTGTAAGACCCGGCGAAACGGCACTACAAAGCCTGTTCGGACCGGCTTGTTTTCCGGTTCGCTGGCTGAGGAAAGACCGGGCAGATATGGACGAACGCAAGGAAGCGGCGAGCGCCACCGGATGGGTCGATGGCGAGACCAAGGTGCAGGAAGCGCCCGCCGATCACGGGACCGAACTCAGGCTGTGGCTGCGTCTGCTGACCTGCTCTACCCTGGTTGAGACCGAGATACGCCGCCGTTTGCGCGAAGAATTCGACTCTACCCTGCCCCGCTTCGACCTGATGGCGCAGCTCGAGCGCGCCAAGGATGGCATGGTGCTCGGCGAGGTGTCCAAGCGCATGATGGTGTCGCCCGGCAACATCACCGTGCTCGTCGAGCGGCTCGCCGAAAGCGGCCATATCAGCCGCACGACGTCACCGACCGACCGCCGGGTGCAGATCATTGCGCTTACCGCCTTCGGCCGCGCCGAGTTCGAAAAGATGGCGGCGGCCCACGCTGACTGGATCGCCGACCTGTTCGGTAATCTGGCGCCAAAGGACGGTGCGGTATTGCTGGATGAGCTTGCCAAGCTCAAGCGTTCCGTGGTCGCCTCGCTCGCCAAGGGCGCGTAGTCGAAACCGTCTAGGCCCGAAACCGGGCACGATAGTCGCTCGGCGTCAGCCCGACGATGCGCATGAATATTTTGCGAAACGACCCCGGATCGCCGTAGCCGACTTCCCACGCAACCTTGTCGACCGACTGCGTGGTGAACTGGAGCAGTTCACGCGCCTTGCCGACGCGAAGCCGCTGGCCGTATTCAGTCGTCGTCAGTCCGGTCGCCTTCTGGAAGCGCCGCAGGAACGTCCGTTCCTCGAGCCCTGCCAGCGCAGCCAGCGTTGCGAGGTTCAGGTCCTTGCCCTCACCCGCCTGCAACCAGTGCTGCACCTTCAGGATGGCCGCGTCGCCATGGCTGAGACGCGGCGCAAAGGCACTGTAGTAGCGCTGCTCACGGCCGGGCGGATCGAGCGCCAGGATGCGCGCGGTCTCGATCATGACCGTCGGCCCGAGGAAGCGGTCAACGAGCTTTAGGCCGAGATCGGTCCAGGCCATCAGGCTGCCGGCGGTAATGATGTCGCCGTCGTCGATGAGCAACCTGTCGGTGTCGAGCTTTGCGTCGGGAAAGCGTGTCCGGAACACCTCGTCATAGACCCAGTTCGTCGTCACCGCCCTTCCCGCCAGCAGTCCGGTCTCACCGAGCACGAAGGCCCCCGCGCAGACTGAGGCAAGCACCCCGCCTGCCCCATGACGCTGGCGCAGCCAGCCAGCCACCGGGGCTGCATGTTCGGGCGAGATCGGGTCGCCAAGCGCAGGCGGCACGACATAGACCTCGGGAACACCTGGCGCATCAGGACATGTGTCGAACACCCGTGTCGGGGCTTGTCCCAGCTCCTCCATACGCCAGTGGCTGACACGCAGGACGGAGGGCGGCGCACCGCGGCTCTTGCGCCCGGCCGTGCGGTTGGCAAGGTCGAAAAGGTCGGTAATGCCGAGCACGGCCGACAGTTGAGCACCTGGATAGAACACCAGCCCGATCTCGATGACGCCGGCTTTTTCCATTTGTCGAAATCACCCCTTGTTATGTCGATATCGCCAATGGCGCGTCACCATAAACCAACGCATATTCCTGGCAACACCTCCCCAGACAGCAAAGGCAGCAGGGACATGAGCAAGCGTGCGGTGATCGCCATCGACATCCAGAACGAGTATTTCCCGGGGGGCCGCATGCCGCTCGTCGGCATCGAACAGGCAACGGCCAATGCCGCTCGCGTCATAGACGCGGCCCGCGCCAAGGGCGACACAGTCATCCACGTACGCCACCTCTCCAAGGCAGCGGATGCCCCGATCTTCGCGCCCGGTACGCCTGGCATCGAAATCAACGCCGCTGTCGCTCCGGCCGAGGGCGAAAAGGTCATCACCAAGAATTTCGTCAATTCGTTCCGCGAGACCGACCTAAAAGCAACGCTGGACGCTGGCGGCATCGACGAGGTGGTGATCGTCGGCGCCATGAGCCACATGTGCGTCGAAGGCGCCACCCGCGCCGCCACCGACTTCGGCTATAAGACTGTCGTCGTCCACGATGCCTGCGCCACCCGTGACCTCGAGTTCGAAGGCAAGACCGTTCCTGCCTCCCAGGTCCACGACGCCGTCATGGCCGCCTTGGCGTTCGGCTACGCCGAGATGATCAGCACTGGCGACTTCCTCGCGCGATAGCAAACGCCGAGCCTCCGCCATCCCGACGGCGGGCGGTTGCCCGCCCGGCGGCGCAAATAACTTTAAGCTTGAAGTTTCTCCGAAACGCGTTCATGGTGGGCTCAGGTCAAGGCTGGGACCCACTCCGCCTTGGCGGCACAGCGGCACTTCGGAGGAGAACGGCATGCGCATTGTCTGTATCGGTGGCGGGCCGGCCGGTCTTTATTTCGCACTCCTGATGAAAAAGCAGCACCCCGCGCACCACGTGACCGTGGTCGAGCGCAACCGCCCCTTCGACACTTTCGGCTGGGGCGTGGTCTTCTCCGACGCCACCATGCAGTCGATGCGCCAGTGGGACCCGGCAACCGCCGAGACGATCGAGGTTGCCTTCAATCACTGGGACGACATCGAACTGGTGTTCAAGGGCCGCAAGATCCGCACCACTGGCCATGGCTTTGTCGGCATCGGCCGCAAGAAAATGCTCAACATCCTGCAGGAGCGCTGCCTCGATCTCGGCGTCGAGCTGGTGTTTGAAACCGACGTTCAGGGCGACCAGGATTTCCCCGACGCCGACCTGATCATTTCGGCCGATGGTGTCAATTCGCGTATCCGCCACAAATACGCAGATATCTTCAAGCCTGACATGGTGATGCGGCCCAACCGCTATATCTGGCTAGGCACCGACAAGCGCTTCGACGCCTTTACCTTCGATTTCCAGAAGACAGAGCACGGCTGGTTCCAGGCCCATATCTATCGCTTCGACGAGAACACCTCGACATTCATCGTCGAAACCACCGACGACGTCTTCCAGGCGCATGGCCTCGACAAGATGGACCAGGACCAGTCCATCGCGTTCTGCGAGAAGCTGTTTGCCGGCACGCTCGAAGGCCACAAGCTGATGACCAATGCGCGCCACCTGCGCGGCTCGGCCTGGCTGAACTTCGGCCGCCTGATCTGCGAAAAGTGGAGCCATTTCAATGGCCAAAGCCATGTCGTTCTGATGGGCGACAGCGCCCACACCGCCCATTTCGCCATCGGCTCGGGCACCAAGCTTGCCATCGACGACGCTATAGAGCTGACCCGCCAGTTCGACATCATTGGCCACGACAAGACCAGCATTCCCGCCGTGCTCGAAGCTTATGAAGAGGTGCGCCGGGTCGACGTCGCCCGCATCCAGAACGCCGCGCGCAATGCCATGGAGTGGTTCGAAGTGGTCGGCACGCGCTATGCCGACACGTTGGAGCCCGAGCAGTTCATGTATTCGATGCTGACGCGTTCGCAGCGCATCAGCCACGAGAACCTGCGCCTGCGCGACAAGGACTGGCTGGAAGGCTACGAGCGCTGGTTCGCCGAGCGCGCCGGCGTCGACCCCGCACCCAATGGTTCGGTGCCACCGCCGATGTTCACGCCCTTCAGCATTCGCGGCCTGACGCTCAAGAACCGCATCGTCGTCTCACCCATGGCGATGTATTCGGCCACCGACGGACTGCCCAACGATTTCCATCTCGTCCATCTGGGCTCGCGTGCCATGGGTGGCGCCGCTCTCGTATTCCCCGAGATGACCTGCGTTTCGCCTGACGCCCGCATTACCCCAGGCTGCCTTGGGCTGTGGAACGACGAGCAAGCGCAAGCCTTCAAGCGCATCGTCGATTTCGTCCACCATCAGACGCCGGCCAAGATCGGCATGCAGCTCGGCCATGCCGGGCGCAAGGGCGCGACCAAGCTTGCCTGGGAAGGCATCGACCAGCCGGTGACGGAAGGCGCCTGGCCGTTGATTTCGGCCTCGGCGCTACCCTATCTCAAGAACTCCGACACCCCGCGCGAAATGACCCGCGAGGACATGGACCGCGTAACAGCCGATTTCGTCCGTTCTACCGAGATGGCAGCCGCACTTGGCTTCGACATCCTCGAACTGCACGCCGCGCACGGCTATCTCTTATCGAGTTTCCTGTCGCCGCTGACCAATCTGCGCGACGACGAATATGGGGGCAGCCACGAGAACCGGGCGCGGTATCCACTTGAAGTGTTCCGCGCTGTCCGCGCGGCGTGGCCCGAGGACAAGCCGATCTCAGTACGTCTGTCCACCCACGACTGGTATGAGGGCGGCAATACGCCCGAAGATGCGGCGATCTTCGCCAAGATGTTCAAGGATGCCGGCGCCGACATGATCGACTGCTCGTCAGGCCAGGTGGTGAAGGAAGAGCAGCCGGTCTACGGTCGCCTGTTCCAGACTCCGTTCTCCGACAAGATCCGTAACGAGATCCAGGTGCCCACCATTGCCGTCGGTGCGATCTCGGAGGCAGATCACGCCAATTCGATCATCGCCGCCGGCCGCGCCGACCTCTGCGCCGTCGCCCGTCCGCATCTCGCCGATCCGTCCTTCGTCATCCATGAGGCGGCGAAGATCGGCTATGCCGAGCAGGCCTGGCCGAAGCAGTACCGGACGGCCCGCGCGCAATACGAGAACAACCTCGCACGCGCGGCGGCGGCACCCACGGGCAAGGCATGAACAATCAAGGCAAGAACGGGCGTCACGCTTTGGTCACCGGTGCCGGTAGCGGCATCGGCCGCGCCATCGCTATTGCGCTTGCGGCGAATGGGCACCGTGTCAGCCTGAGCGGTCGCCGTGCTGCGCCGCTGGAAGCAGTTCGCGCTGAGATCGCCGCCGGCGGTGGCGAGGCCTTTGTACTCGATGGCTTCGACGTCACCGACGCGCGGTCGGTTGAGGCAGGCATCGCCAAGGCGATCACCCAGGCAGGCGACATCGCCGTTTTGGTCAACTGTGCCGGCGAAGCACCCTCGGCACCGTTCGACAAGACCGATCTTGCCATGTGGAACCGGGTGATAGGCATCAACCTCACCGGCACTTTCCTGGTCACACAGGCAGCACTTGCCTCGGTCAAGCGCGCCGGCAACGGTCGCATCGTCAACGTAGCAAGCACCGCCGGCCTGACTGGTTATGCTTATGTCTCCGCCTACTGTGCTTCAAAGCATGGCGTGATCGGCATGACCCGCGCGCTGGCGCTCGAACTCGCGCGCACCGACGTTACCGTCAACGCGGTTTGCCCCGGCTTTACCGACACGCCGCTGCTTGATGGTGCCGTCGAAACGATCAGTGGCAAGACAGGCCGCACGGTTGATGAGGCGCGCGCCAGCCTTGCCCGTGCAAACCCGCAAGGACGGCTGGTCACCCCGCGGGAGGTTGCCGACACAGTGCTCTGGCTCGCCTCTGAAAGGGCAACCGCGATCACAGGCCAGGCTATCCCGGTTGCCGGTGGCGAAGTTCTGGGAGGATGAGCAGGCTTCAAACGGGAAATAGGGCTTAGCCCGCTGGCGACGTTGCAGGTACGGCAAACAGGAATTGATACCGAGGCAAAGCTAATCAACGGGGAGGTAGACATGGCAGGAAATCTCGAAAAGGGAATTACGCGCGACGGTCACGGCTTCGAGGGCAAGCAGTGGAACATTCTTGGTCAGGTCTATTTTCCGAAAGCGGTTTGCGACGCGACATTCGCCTTTGAGACAAACAGCGCGCCGGGGCAGTTCGTCCCCGTGCATATCCATCCAACGCAGGATGAATTTATCCTGGTGCAGGAAGGCGAACTCGATCTGAAGCTCGACGGGCAATGGTTCAAGGCCAAGGCTGGAGATCTTGTGCGGATGCCGCGCGGTGTTCCGCATGGCTATTTCAACAAGTCCGACAAGCCGACCCGGGCGCTCTTTTGGGTTTCGCCGGCAGGCATGCTCGAGGAGTTGTTCAGCAAGCTCGACAACCTCGGCGACCCGGAAGAAGTCGTGAAGATTTCTGCCGCGCATGAAGTGGATTTTCTTCCACCGTCGGCGAACGACTGAAGCAAGAAAATATAGCGACGTGACAAGGAGCGATCCGTGACAAACCCGATGCAGGACAAGAAGCGCCCGTTCAAGGGCCACAAGGCCAAGCACTTCCTGTTCGAGACGGATGCTGACGGTCGCGTCGCCACCATCACGCTCAACCGTCCCGAGAAGAAGAACCCGCTGACCTTCGAAAGCTACGAGGAGCTCACCGACCTGTTCAGATCGCTGGCACGCGCCAGCGACGTTCGCGCCGTGGTGCTGAGCGGAGCAGACAACAACTTCTCCTCCGGCGGCGATGTCTTCGACATCATCGAACCGCTGACGCATATGTCGATGCCCGACCTGCTCGACTTCACCCGCATGACCGGCGACCTGGTGCGCCAGATCCGCGCCTGCCCGCAGCCGGTCATAGCGGCTGTCGACGGCATCTGTGCCGGTGCCGGCGCGATCCTTGCCATGGCGTCCGACTTCCGTGTCGCCACACCCGAGGCCAAGACCGCGTTCTTGTTCGCTCGCGTTGGCCTGGCCGGTGCGGACATGGGCGCCTGCGGCATCCTTCCGCGCATCATCGGCCAGGGCCGCGCCGCCGAGCTTTTGTTCACCGGTCGCGTGATGACCGCTGCCGAGGGCCATGCCTGGGGGTTCTACAACGCGCTGCACGAGCGCTCCAGCTTGCTCGTTGAGGCACAGAAATTCGCGCGCAACCTGGCTGACGGCCCGTGGTTCGCGCATGCGATGACCAAGAAGATGCTCGACCAGGAATGGGCGATGGGCATCGACCAGCTGATCGAGTCCGAAGCGCAGGCGCAGGCGATCTGCATGGCGACAGGCGATTTCCGCCGTGCCTTCGAGGCCTTCGCCGCAAAGACCAAGCCCGAATTCAAGGGGAACTAAGCCATGGCCGCGCACCTGATGCCTGCCGGCGCACCGGCCCGCGACCATCTCGACTGGCCGTTCTTCGCCGACAGCCATCGTGCGCTCGCCGCCGAACTCGATGGCTTCGTCGCCAATGGCGGGCTCGGCGAGATCGATCATGCCGACGCTGATGCGGCCTGCAAGAAGCTGGTCGCAGCACTTGGCGCGGCGGGCATTCTTAGGCATTGCGTGCCGGCGGCATTCGGCGGTGTGTCCGAGGAAATCGACAGCCGCTCGCTCTGCCTGATCCGCGAAACGCTGGCCTATTCCGACGGCCTCGCCGACTTCGCATTCGCCATGCAGGGCCTCGGCACCGGCGCGATCAGCCTGTCCGGTTCGGCCGAGTTGAAAGAACACATCCTGCCGAAAATCGCCAAGGGCGAGCTGATCTCTGCTTTCGCGCTGACCGAGCCGGACGCAGGATCGGACGTCGCCGCGATGAGCACCAGCGCTCGCCGCGACGGCGACCACTATGTCCTCGACGGCGAGAAAATCTTCATTTCCAACGGCGGCATCGCCGACGTCTACACTGTCTTTGCCCGCACCGGCGAAGCGCCTGGCACGCGCGGCATCTCGGCTTTTGTCGTCTTTGCCAATACGCCCGGCTTTTCCATCGCAGAGCGCATCGAAACCATCGCGCCGCACCCGCTTGCCCGCGTCCGTTTCGACAATTGCCGCATCCCGGCATCGCAGCTTTTGGGAACGCCCGGCGAAGGCTTCAAGATCGCCATGCGCACGCTCGACATCTTCCGCCCGTCGGTAGCCGCTGCCGCGCTTGGCTTTGCCCGCCGTGCGCTTGATGAGGCAGTCGCACACGCCAAGTCGCGAAAGATGTTCGGCGCGACACTCGCCGACCTGCCGACCGCGCAGAGCACGTTGGGCGAGATGGCAACTGCCATCGACGCCGCCTCACTGCTCACCGTGCGCACCGCCTGGCGCCGAGACGTACAAAAGCTGCCGATAACGCGCGAGGCCGCCATGGCCAAGATGACGGCGACGGAAAATGCCCAGTGGGTGATCGACCAGGCGCTGCAGATGTTTGGTGGGCGCGGCGTGCGCGTCGGCGAGATCACCGAGCGGCTCTACCGTGAGATCCGCGCGCTGCGCATCTATGAGGGTGCCACCGAAGTGCAAAAGCTGATCATCGGCCGCGAGCTGATGAAGGCCGCGAAATAGAGGACGCTGCCGTGACCTTCCGCACCAGCCGGCCGCTGCGGTTCGGCGACTGCGATCCCTCGGGGATCGCCTATTTCCCCTCCTACCTGAACATCCTGGTGGGGGTACTGGAGGAGTTTTTCGGTTCGGTCGGCGCGCCGTGGAAAGAGCTGATCACCGAGCGGCGCATCGGCACGCCGACTGTCAGGCTCGATCTCACCTTCGTCCATCCCGGCTTCCACGGCGACACGCTCGATTTCGAGCTTTCGGTGCGCCGGATCGGCCGCTCCTCGCTCGACCTGGAGCACACAGTTTCGGCGGCGGGCACCCTGCTTTGGAGCGCCTGCCATAGCGTCGTTGCGACCTCGCTCGACACTCACAAATCGCTTGCCTGGCCGGACGACATCCGTGCCGCGCTCGAAAAATGCCTGGAGACACAAGATGCATGAGATCCTGCAGCCCGAGGGATGGGCGAAGCCGATCGGCTACTCAAATGGCGTCGCAGCCAAAGGCCGCACCGTCTTCGTCGGCGGTCAGATCGGCTGGAACGGCAATTGCGAATTCGAGACCGACGACTTCGTTGGCCAGGTGCGCCAGACACTGGAAAACGTTGTTGCCGTGCTGCGCGCCGGTGGTGCGGAGCCGCACCACATCACCTCGATGACCTGGTATTTCACCGACAAAAAGGAATACACCGAAAACCTGCGCGGCCTCGGTCAGGCCTATCGCGAGGTCATCGGCCGGCATTTCCCGGCCATGGCCGCCATGCAGGTCGTGGCGCTGGTCGAGGACCGCGCCAAGATCGAGATCCAGGCCACAGCCGTCATTCCCGAGTAGGCCCCAATGAGCGCGATGCGGTTTTCGGAGAGCGTCACGGGCACAATCCTCGACGGCGTGCTTGTCGTCACCATCGACAACCCGCCCGTCAACGCAATCTCTGCGCATGTCCGCCAGGGGCTGGTTGAAGCACTCGACCATGCCGCCGCGCTCGGCATGGTCGTCGGGGTCGTGATCACCGGTGCCGGGCGAACCTTTGTTGGCGGCGCCGACATCAAGGAGTTCGGCAAGCCCCCGGTCGAGCCGACGCTGCCCGAGGTGATCGAGCGTATCGAAAGCTATGGCAAGCCGGTGGTCGCGGCGGCCAACGGTGCCGCGTTGGGCGGCGGCAGCGAGATCGCGCTGGCCTGCCATGGCCGCGTCGCCAGCGACAAGGGGAACTTCGGCATGCCCGAGGTCAAGCTTGGCATCGTGCCCGGTGCAGGTGGTACGCAGCGCCTGCCACGCCTGATCGGTATCGCCGCCGCGATCGACCTGATCGGCAGCGGGCGCACTGTCAAGGCAACAGAAGCGATCGCGCTTGGCCTCGTCGATAGCGTTGAGTCCGATCATCTCGACGCGGCGCTCAGCCTCGTCCACGATCTCGCCGGCGAGCCGCTGCGCCGCACCGGCATGCTGGAAGTTCCCGTTTCCGAACCAGCTGACGTCGATGCCGCGTCGAAGAAAGTCCTGTCGAGGGCGCGCGGCCAAACCGCACCCGCCGAGGCCGTCCGCCTGGTCAAGGCGGCCGCACATGTCGAACTGAAGCAGGGACTCGCCGACGAACGCGCGACCTTCGTGCGGTTGCGCGATTCCGTGGAGTCCGCGGCTCTGCGCCATGTGTTCTTCGCTGAACGCTTGGCCGGCAAGGTCGAAAAGCTCGACAATGTCACGCCGCGCAAGATCGAGATCGTCGGCATCGTCGGTACCGGCCTCATGGGCGCGGGCATCGCCGTTGCCGCACTCACATCGGGTCATCGCGTCATCGGCGTCGAGCAGACGGCCGAAGCCGCCAAAAAAGGCCGCGAGCGCATTGCGGGCATTCTCGACAAGTCGGTACAGGCGGGGCGTCTTGCCGCGACAGTTCGCGACGAATGCCTCGCCCGGCTTGCGGTGACCGCCGACGCCGGGGAGCTGGCCGCCGCCGATCTTGTGATCGAGGCGGTCTTCGACGACCTCCCTGTCAAGACTGAATTGTTCCAGCGGCTCGACGGCATCGTCAGGTCGGACGCGATCCTCGCTACCAACACCAGCTATCTGAACCCTGACGACATCGCCGCCGCCACCGCGCATCCCGAGCGCGTGGTCGGGCTGCATTTCTTCTCGCCGGCCAACATCATGCGCCTCGTCGAGGTCGTCGCCTGCAAGGTGACCGCACCTGACGTCCTCGCCAGCGTACTGGCCTTTGCCAAGAAGCTTGGCAAGCTGCCGGTGGTCTGCGGCGTCACCGAAGGTTTTATCGGTAACCGCATCTTTTCGGCCTACCGCCGCGAGGCCGAGTTCATGGTCGAGGACGGTGCCGCGCCGCACGAGATCGACGCCGCGCTCGAAGCCTACGGCTTTCCGATGGGCATTTTCGCTGTCTACGACATGGCGGGCCTCGAAATCGCCTGGGCAAGGCGCAAACGCCAGGCCGCGACCCGCGATCCCAAGGCACGTTATGTCGAGATCGCCGACAGGCTGTGCGAAACGGGTCGCTTCGGCCGCAAGTCCGGACGCGGCTGGTATGACTATTCCAGCGGCGAACGTGCCGCCGATCCCGAGGTGACAGCGCTGATCGAAGCCGTGCGTGCAGCGAAGAACATCGAGCCGCGCAGCTTCACTCCTGAGGAGATCGTCGAAAGGCTGCTCAAGGCGATGGCCGACGAAGGTGCCGCCTTGCTCGCCGAAGGTATCGCCGCGCGTTCGAGCGACATCGATCTGGTGATGATCAACGGCTACGGCTTCCCTGCGCACAAGGGCGGGCCGATGTTCGTCGCCGAAACGCAAAAGGACGCGAAACCATGAGCGACGCCTACATTGTCGGCGGCGTCCGCACCCCGATCGGCCGTTATGGCGGTGCACTTGCATCCGTTCGCCCCGACGATCTCGCCGCCCATGCCATCCGCGAGGCGCTGGCGCGCTTCCCCGCCATTCCCATCGAACAGATTGACGAGGTCGTGCTCGGCTGCGCCAACCAGGCTGGCGAAGACAACCGCAATGTCGCTCGCATGGCCGCATTGCTTGCAGGTCTGCCGGAGACGGCGGCTGGGACGACCATCAACCGGCTCTGTGGCTCTGGTCTCGACGCGGTGGGTTATGCCGCGCGCGCCATCAAGCTGGGTGAGGCCGAGATCATCATTGCGGGCGGGGTCGAAAGCATGTCGCGCGCGCCCTTCGTCATGCCGAAGGCGACAAGCGCCTTCCAGCGCAGCGCCGAGATATTCGACACCACCATCGGCTGGCGTTTCGTCAATCCGCTGATGGAAAAGCAATACGGCATCGATTCCATGCCGGAGACAGCCGAAAACGTCGCGGCGGAGTTTTCCATCTCGCGGAACGATCAGGACCAATTCGCCTTGCGCAGCCAGGCGCGCGCCGCCGTCGCTCTGAAGAGCGGCCGGTTCGCTCGCGAGATCGCCCCTGTCACCATCAAGGGGCGCAAGGGCGAGGCGACTGTCGTCGAGCATGACGAGCACCCGCGCGAAACGACAATCGAAAAACTCGCCAGCTTGCCAGCACCATTCCGCACCGGCGGCACGGTGACAGCTGGCAACGCCTCAGGCGTCAACGACGGGGCTGCGGCCGTGATCCTCGCGTCCGCGCGCGCGGCAGAGCGCTACGGTCTCAAGCCGCTCGCCAAGGTCGACGGCATGGCCACCTCGGGTGTCGCCCCCCGCATCATGGGCATCGGTCCGGTGGCATCAACGCGCAAGCTTCTGGATCGTGCTGGCCTGACCATCGCAGACATCGACTTGATCGAACTCAATGAGGCCTTTGCCGCCCAGTCGCTGGCCTGCATGCGCGAGCTTGGCCTCGCCGACGATGCAGCCCACGTCAACGTGAACGGAGGCGCCATCGCACTCGGACATCCGCTCGGCATGTCGGGTGCGCGTCTCGCACTGACGGCCGCGTTGGAGCTCGACCTGCAAAACTCGAAACGCGCGCTTGCCACCATGTGCATCGGCGTCGGCCAGGGCATCTCGCTGCTGATTAGCCGGCCGTAGCGAAACCATATCTCGCTACGGCCGCCTTGACGTTGTCAGCCTGCGGCGCGGCGTAGCGGCTGGCGCAGGATCGCCGAGCCGCCTGCGGCCTGTACGGCAAGGCTGCCATAGGTGATGCCGGCGGCAAGGCAGGCTTCCTCAGACTGTCCGCTGAGCCAGGCGTCGATGAACCCGGCATTGAAGGCGTCGCCTGCACCTGTCGTGTCTATGACCGGAACTTCTTCCGCCCGTCGGTGAAGCAACTGGCCGTTGGCCTTCAGCCATGCGCCCTCGCCGCCCGCCTTCAGGGCAACCACAGGGAAAGCCTTGGACAGGATCTCGATCGCTGCGATCGGATCGCTCTCACGCGTGATCGCGGTGGCCTCTTCCATGTTGGGCAGGAAGATATCGACTCCGACACAGTGCTCAAGCAGTTCGGACTCATAGATCAGCGTCTCGTCCCAGCTTGGATCGAGCGAGACGGTCAGCCCCTTCGCCTTGGCACGCGTCACCAAATCGGGAATCTCGTGCAGCGTGGCGTATTCGGCGATGTGCAGATGACCCGCCTCGCTCCAGTCGAGCGCCGCCGCAAGTGTTGTCGGCAGCGCCGTTCCGGCGCGCCGCGACAGGAACGCGCGGTCGTTGCCGATCACACTGGCCACGGTGACCTGCGGTCCAGCAGCGGCCGAATGCTCAACGAAACGAAGATCGACGTTGCTGGCGCTGAGTTCTGGCTCGATCCCGGTCGACAAGGGGTCGGTGCCGAGGCGCGCCACCAGCGCCACCTGGCGGCCGGCATGGGCCATGTGGGCAGCGGCGATGAACGCGCCGCCACCGGCGGCCATCTTCATGTCTTGCGCAAACACCTCGCGTCCTGGCTCAGGCAGGGATGCCAGGCCGGTGAAAATGAGGTCGCAGTAAATCCGCCCGATGCTGAGCACCGCCGGACGCTTGGCATTTCCCGAAGTCATTGCCGGCCCAGGCTCTTCTCGGTCTTCGTGTCGAAGAGGTAGAGGCTGCCGGGTGCGGCGCGGCAGGTCAGCAAGCTGCCAGTCGCCGGGATGAACTTGCTCGGTGCGGTGGCAATGACGGCACTGCCGTCGACGTCGAGATGCACCAGCGTCTCGGGTCCGAGCGGCTCGACCGCCGTCACCGTGCCGGTAAGCTCCAGTCCGCCTTCGGCCTTCTCGACGGCTGCCGTCAACTCATGCGGGCGCACGCCGATCAGGATGTCGCCGCCGGCTGCAGGTTCGATGCCCTTACCGTTCTTACGGCCCGGTACGAGGTTCATCGACGGGCTGCCGATGAAGCGCGCGGTGAAGACATCGACCGGATTTTCGTACAGATCGGTCGGCGTGCCCACCTGCAGGATGTGACCATCCTTCATGACAACGATGCGGTCGGCCATGGTCATCGCCTCGACCTGGTCGTGGGTGACGTAGACGGTGGTCGTCTTGAGCTTCTGGTGCAGACGCTTGATTTCGATGCGCATCTGGGCGCGCAACTGGGCGTCGAGATTGGACAAGGGCTCATCGAAAAGGAACGCCGATGGGTTGCGCACCATGGCACGGCCGATGGCGACGCGCTGGCGCTGGCCGCCCGACAAGGCCGCAGGACGCCGGTCGAGATACTTTTCGAGGCCAAGGATGCGGCCGGCCTCTTCGATCCGCTGGTCCTTCTCAGCCTTTGCCAGTTTCGAGGTGTAGAGGCCAAAGCCGATGTTCTGGCGTACGGTCAGGTGCGGATAGATGGCGTAGTTCTGGAACACCATGGCGATGTTGCGCTGCTTGGGATCGCGCTCGTTAACCACTTCGCCGCCGATCTTCAGCGTGCCGCCGGAAATGTCTTCGAGGCCGGCAATCATGCGCAGCGTCGTCGACTTGCCGCAGCCCGAGGGCCCGACAAAGACAACGAACTCGCCGTCGGCGATTTCAAGGTCGATGCCCTGGACGACGTCTACCTTGCCGTAGCGCTTGACCAGCTTTTCAAGTTCGATCGTCGCCATCAGAGCGCCCCTACCAGTGCCTTGAATTTCTCGCCGAGTTCTCTCGCGGCTTTCGCCTCGTGCCCGGCATGTTCGTTTGCCACGGCTTCAAACGCCGCAGCCTTGTCCCTGTAGACGCCAATCGCCTCGGCCATCGGTGCGGGTGCCGGACCGCCAAAGCGGTCGCGCACCGCGACGAAATGTTCCGGCGAAACGATCTCTTCGAACTTGTCACGGCCGAAGCTCGGCTCGCGGCCGGTCGAATGCCTGAAGGCGTCGAGGAACGGGCCGTAGCCGTCCTTGGCGAGGCCGCCGCCAGCCGCGACCACAGCCTTTGCGACGGTCGCAGCAATCTCGTGCGCCTCGCGGAAGGACAGGCCTTCGATGCGGACCAGCGAGTCGGCCAGCTCGGTGATGGTGATGCAGGAGCGGCGGATGCTTTCGGCCACGCGCTCCGGGTCGATGCGGATTGCCCCGACGAAAGCCGCGAGCAGGTCGAGCACGCGGGACGCGGCGGTGAACGCCTCATAGCCCATCGACTGGGTTTCACCCTCGCTGTCGTTCATGTCGGTGAACGGCGTGTTGTGGATGACACCCAGCACGGTGCGGGCGCGGCCCATGGTCTGGCTGGCGAGCAAACGCATATGCTCGATCGGCACCGGGTTGCGCTTCTGCGGCATGATCGAGGAGATCTGCACGAAGGCGTTCGGCACATAGACCTGACCGACCTCGAAGCTCGTCCAGAACTGGAAGTCCTGGATCAGGCGGCCGAGATGCAGGAACATCAGTTCGATCGCCGAATAGGTCGAGGTGATGTAGTCCGATGCCGCGATGCAGCTGTAGGAATTGCGCAATGGGGCCGCAAAACCGAGCAGATCGGCGACACGTTGACGGTCGATCGGGAAGCCCGAAGTCGTGATGGCAGCAGCGCCCATCGGCGACAGGTCGACAATTTTCCGCGCTTCTTCAAAACGCTCGATGTCGCGGATCAGCACCTCGATAGCAGCCGACAGGTAGTGCCCGAAAGTCGAAGGCTGTGCCGGTTGACCATGGGTATAAGCAACGATCAGCGTTGCCTTTTCCCGCTCGGCCGCGTCGATCATGGCGCCCAGCAAATGCCGCGCCTTGACCATCAGGGCGTCGATGCGCTGCTTGAGGCCGAGCTTGAACAGGGTGTGGTCTATGTCGTTGCGCGAACGCGAGGTGTGCAGGCGTCCGGCGACGTCTGCGCCAAGGCGGGCCTTCAATTCCTTTTCGATGAGGAAGAAGAAGTCCTCGACCTCACCGGTATAGACCAGCGTCGACGGATCGACTTCGCGGTCGATGGCTTCGAGCGCACCGGCAATGGCCGACGCTTGCTTGGCGTCGAGGATACCGGTCTCGGTCAGCATCACCAGATGCGCGCGGTCGATGGCGCGGAAGCCGTCGACATGGTGGGTCTTGGCGCCGTCGAACAGCGGCTTCAGCACCGTTTCCTTGTAGACAGGATCGGGGAAAACGCTCTTGTCGGCGAGCTTGGGGTTCAGTTCAGGCATGTCTTATCCCTTGAGCCCGGCGAGCATGACGCCGCGGACGATGTAGCGCTGCAGGACGATGAAGACGATCAGGGTCGGCAGCGTGGCGATCGCCGCACCGGTCATGATCATTTCCCACTGGATGGACTGTTCCACCGCGAAGCTCGATAGGCCCACCGGCAGCGTGTAGAGCTCGCGGCTGGTGGTGACGATCAGCGGCCAGAAGAACGCGGTCCAGTTGCCGAGGAAAGTGAAGATGGCGAGCGCGGAGAGCGCAGGCGTCACCAGTGGCATCGCCACCTTCCAGAAGATCTGGAACTCGTTCAGGCCATCGACGCGCGCCGCTTCGAGGAAGTCGTTGGGCACGCCTTCGAAAAACTGCTTCATCAAGAAGGTGCCGAAGGCCGTCATCATGCCGGGGAACATGATGCCCCAGTAGCTGTCCAGCCAGCCGAGCTTGCTGGACATCAGATACCACGGGATGACCAACATCTCGGTCGGGATCATCAGCGTCGACAAGATGGCGAGGAAGATGAAATAGCGGCCGCGGAATTCGAACTTGGCCAGCGTGTAGCCGACAAGGCTGTCGAAGAAGACGTTCGACAACGTCACCATGACGGCCACGAACATCGAGTTGAAGAACCAGCGCATGAAGCGCCCGTCGGCCAGGATGGCGATGTAGTTGGCGAGTGTCGGCGCCGCCGGGATGAGCCTGAGGTCATAGACCTGGCCCGCCGTCTTGAACGACGTCGAGAACATGAAGGCCAGCGGCGTCACCATGATCAGGCCGCCGATGAACAGCAGCGTCCAGGTGAGAATGCGACCGGGCCGAAGATTGGCGTGGGAAAGCGCCGGCGTTTGGGTGACGGCACTCATTTCTTTTCCCTCAGGATCCAGAGCTGCAACAGCGACACGAACAAAAGGATGGTGAACAGCACGACCGTCTGTGCCGCCGCATATCCCATCGCGTAGGACGAGAACGCCGTCTGGTAGATCATCAACACCAGCGGCTTTGTCGAACCGAGCGGACCGCCCGGATCATTGGTGGTCATGTTGTAGACTTGATCGAAGATGCGCAGGAAGCCGATCGACGAGAACACGACGAGGAACACGGTCGTGGGCTTGAGAAGCGGCAGCGTGATCTTGCGCAGGATTGCCCATTCGCCGAGGCCGTCGATGCGCGCCGCCTCGTAGAAAGTGTTGGGGATTGAGCGCAGGCCGGCCATGAAGATGATGATCTGGAAGCCGAGGCCGGCCCAGATCGCCGTAAACATTATCGACGGCAAAGCCTGATCGACCGAGCGGATGAACGGCTGCTGGGGGATGCCGAGTGTGCCGAGCGCATTGTTGATCACGCCGATCGGTGCCGGTTGATAGAACCAGCGCCAAACCCAGGCCATGGCGGCAGCCGTGGTCAGGTAAGGCAGGAAATACAGGCCGCGGATCAACCCGTGCATGAAACGTACGCGGTCGAGGTGATAGGCGATGACGAAAGACAGCAAAAGCGAGATCGGCGTGCCGATGAGCAGATAGGCGAAGGTGTTCTTGAACACCTTCCAGAACTGCGGGTCTGCGAACAGTTTTTCGTAATTGGCCAGGCCGATGAACTGCGGCGGCTTCAAAAGGTCCCAATTTGTCAGCGAAAGCCAAAAGGCCTCGATTGTCGGGTAAAAGCGGATCACCGAATAGAACAGGATCGGCAGAGCGAGGAAACTCCACACCCACACCAGTCGCTTCGTCCGCATGGAACGGCGGTCCCAGAAGGTCCCGCCGGGGCGGCTCACCGCCGCCCCCTGTTGATCCGCTGTCACAGACATCAAGCCTTCGCCTTACTTGGGGGCTGCTGCGTCGATGATCGCCTGCTCGGCCGCTGCGGCCTGTGCGAGCGAATCCTTCACCGACTGGCCTTCGAGCAGCACGCGGTTGGCCATGTCGATGGTGGTCTGGCGCTGGGCCGCCTCATCAACGAACATGGTGGTGCGGGCGTATTCGAGACCCTTGAGGAACGGGCCGTAGACCGGATCCGCAAGGTTGGCGTCCGTCATTGCCGCCGAACGGCGTGCCGGCAGCTCGCCGACCGTCTTCAGCCAGACATCCATCGCCTCGGGCGAGGAGATGTAGGCGAGGAACTTCTTGGAAGCTTCGAGCTTCTCGCCGCTCGTCGTCGCCGAGATGCCGTTGGCAAAGTAGCTGGCGTAGTTCGAGCGCTTGCCCTCGGCATTGGCCGGCAGTTCGGTCACGCCCCATTCGAAGCCTTCGATCGACTTGAACGCGCCGAGACGGAAGGTGCCGTCGATGGTCATCCCGGCCATGCCGGCGCGGAATGCCGCCTGGCCTTCGTCCATGAAGCCAGCCTGGCCCACCTTCTGTACCATCTGCAGGTCGGTATAGAACTTCAGCGCCTTTTCACCGGCTTCGGTGTTGTAGGCCACCTTGCGGTCGCCATCGGTGTAGGGCTCGCCGCCGAACTGGCGAATCAGCACTTCACGCCACCACTGGTGATCCTGTCCGCCCATGTCGAGGGTCGAGCCGGCAACGATCAGGTTACCGCTGCCATCGCGCTTGGTCAGCTTCTCGGCGGCTGCGACGAACTCCTCAAGCGTCTTGGGCGGGTTAGCCGGGTCGAGGCCAGCTTCGGTGAACAGCTTCTTGTTGTAGAACAGGGCCAGCGAGCGCACTGCGGTCGGCAGGCCGTAATAGTCTTCGCCGCGCTTCATGGCGCTGACGATCGGGAAGAATTCGCTTTCGATCTTGTCGTGCGGGAACGTATCGGTCGGCAGCGGCTGCAGCAGTCCGCCGGCAACGAACTTGTCGAGCCAGCCATAGAACAGCTGCATCACATCAGGACCCTGCCCGCCCATCTTCGCAGCGATGACGCGCGTCTGGTAGTCGGCGTAGGGGAAAGTGGTCTGCTTGACCGTGATGTCTGGATTGGCCTTTTCGAAATTCTCGATCAGCTGGTCCATCGCCTTGACGCGCGAGTCGAAGACATACTGCCAATATTCGATCTCGACGGCCTGGGCCGCGTTGAGTGCCAGCGTGCTGAAACCAGCGATCAATCCGGCAAACAGGGTTGCTCTGCGCATGTAAACCTCCAACTGCGCCCGCCGGAAAATCCGGGCTACGGGCGGTGATTATCCCCTTGGACCGTGGCCTCGCATGCAGACGAGGCCCGGGCCGTCTCGTAACTCCGATGCCGTCGGACGCGAGCGGATCACGCTCAACAAAATACGGACACCAGCAAAGCTGCGGATCCTCCCCGCACACTTCCTATACGCTTTCCTGCCGCACGGCTTTTGTCAATAAGATAATTTACTTGAATTAATCTGTTGCGGGGTTCGGGGCTTCCGCGTTATCAATTTTGCAACTGAGGTCAGGATGAGCGAAATGGCGTTTCAGCCGGGCAGCACGCATCAGGTCACTTTGGGCAACAATCCCGAGCGCAGCCGCGACCATAACCGTCGCGTGGTGCTTGATGTCGTGCGCCGAAACGGCGCTCTGGGACGTATGCACATTGCCCGGCTGACGCACCTGACCGCGCAGGCCATCGCCAACATCGTCGACGAACTTGTCAGCGAAAACCTGTTGATGGAGACCGGACGGCTCCGTTCGGGCCGTGGCCAGCCGCCGATTCAGTTCGCCGTCAACCCCGATGGCGCCATGACGATGGGCATCGAGATGGCCTCCGACCACATGGTGGCAACGGTGCTCGACCTGTCGGGCCAGCCGCGCTCCAGGCGGATCACGCCCGTCAGCGACACCAGCCCGAGTCAGGTGATCGCGCATTTGCGAACTGAGCTCGACTCGGTCAGGTCGACGTTCAAGTCGCGGCTGCTCGGCATTGGCGTGGTCATGCCCGGCCCGTTCGAGATCGAGGGCATGACCTCGGTGGGCCCGACGACGCTGCCAGGCTGGGCCAATATCGATGCGGCGAGCCTGCTGAGCGAGGCATGCGGCGAGCCGGTGACGGTGGAGAATGACGCCAACGCCGCCGCCGTCGGCGAACGTTTCTTCGGTGCCGGACACACGATCTCAAGCTTTGCCATGGTCTATTTCGGTGCCGGCCTCGGCCTCGGCATGATCCAGGACGGCGTGCCGTTCCGTGGCGCTTTCGGCAACGCCGGCGAAATCGGCCATGTCGTCGTCGTTCCACGCGGCAGGGTCTGCCCTTGCGGGCAGCACGGTTGTCTCGAACGCTATGCTTCGGTGCATGCTTTGCGCGAGAAGCTTTGCGATGCCGGCATCCCGGACTGCGATTTCGCCGACTTCGCCGACCTCCACGCCAAGCGCCATCCGGTGCTTTTGGAGTGGATGGACGAAACTGTGACCTATCTCGCGCCGATGATTGCGATGATCGAAAACATCCTCGATCCCGAAACGGTCATCCTCGGCGGCGTGTTGCCAGACGCGATCATCGACGAGTTGATCGAGAAGATGGGGCCGCTGCCGATATCGGTTGCCAGTCGGAGAGCTCGCGCCCTGCCCCGCGTGATGCGCGGCCAGACGGGGCAATACACAGCGGCACTCGGTGCCGCCGCGCTGCCGCTTTTCGAGGTGGTCACGCCCAAGCTCGAAACGGCCGCCACCTCGCATACCGAATAGCACACTGAAATACCGGAGGACCTGAATGCTAAGTGCCCGCGAACGTATCGAAAGACAGAAGGCCAATCCTTCGCTGCTCAGGCTTCACCGGGCACTTAGCCGTCTGAACTCCACAGTCACCATGATGAATACAGGAGCGCATCCCGACGACGAGCAGAGCGGGTTACTGGCCTGGTTCCGCCTCGGCCTTGGCATGCGCGTCATCGTCGCCTGCTCGACGCGCGGCGAAGGTGGGCAGAACTCGCTTGGACCAGAGCGCCTCGGCGTGCTCGGCATGATGCGCACGCGCGAAATGGAAGAGGCCGCGCGCGAACTCGATGCCGACGTCGTCTGGCTCGGCCATGGCCCCGACGACGAAGTGCATGACTTCGGCTTCTCCAAGGACGGCGACCAGACCTTTACCCGCTGGGGCGAGATGCGCACGGTCGAGCGGCTGGTGCGCGCCTATCGCAGCGAGCGGCCCGACATCGTCATCCCGACCTTCCTCGACGTTCCCGGCCAGCATGGCCATCACCGTGCCATGACACGTGCTGCCGAAAAGGCGATCAGGCTTGCCGCCGACCCCGAAGCTTTCCCGGAGCACTTCAAGGAAGGCATGAGCCCCTGGCAGGTGGCGAAATATTATCTGCCGGCGTGGTCCGGCGGCGGCGACACCTATGACGACGAAGTACCCCCACCTGATGCCACCGTCGTTGTGGACGCGCCCGGCCGCGAGCCGGCGACTGGTGTGGAGTATGACCGCATCGGCGAATGGTCGCGCTATTACCACGCCTCGCAAGGCATGGGTTACTGGCGCGACCAGGTGAAAGATTCCTGGCCGCTACACCTTCTGCTCGCCGCTAGTGGCGGGAAGGCCGAGGCATCGGTGCTCGACGGACTTCCGGCAACACTTGCCGCGCTGGCCCAGTCGAAGGACCTGTCGAGCGAAGCTGCTGCTGCCCTGGCCGCTGCCGCAGCAGCCGTAGATAAGGCGATCGCCGCCTTCCCGAACCGCGACGCGATCATTGGCAATCTTCTCGAAGCGGCCCTCCAGCTCGCCACCGCGCGTGCCAACGCGTCGCCGGCTTTCCTCGAGCTTCACCGCCACCGCGTGGAACGCAAGGCACGCGAGATCGATGCCGCCCTAATCGAAGCCGTCGGCATCTTCTTCCGCGCGACGCTATCGCCCTCGACATTGTCGCCTGGCGAAACAGCTGAACTCACCGTTGATCTCGCCCCTGGCAGCGACAGCCGTTCGGTCGAGGTCGAGGCGATCCTGCCCGAGGCGATCACAGCAAAAGCAGAGACCAGCGCAGGACGCCGGCGCAGCCTGGCCATTTCGGCCGCGGCAAACGCCGCGTACACAAAGCTCTATCCGCCGTCATGGTCGGCGCTTGGCGGCAATGGCGATACCCATGTCGTCATCTCGGTCAAATTCGGCGATCACACCGCCCGCGCCACCTATGATTTCGAAGAAGCTTTTGCCGTGCTGCCGGCAAGCTCGGTTGTCATGGAGCCCGAAGCGATAATCGTACCGCTCGACGGCACAAGGCGGGAATGGCCGATCAAGCCTGCCGTCGCCGGCAAGGATGCGCCCGTCTCGCTCAACATGGATGGCGGCTGGTCGCTGACGCAGACAGAAGGCAGCCAGGTCATCCGCGCGCCCGAAACACGTGTCGCGGGACTCTCCACCATCACCCCGCTTATCGGCGGCAGGCCGGCGCTCAGGCTGACCCCGATTGCCTATCCGCATATCGGCCGCGTCACCCATCGCCAGCCCGAAGCGCTGCGTGTGCTCACGCTCGACCTCAAACTGCCGCAAGGCGCGCGCGTCGGTTATGTCGGCGCAGGCGCTGATCGGGTCGGCCTGTGGCTGTCGCGTAACGGGCTCGATGTTACCGAACTCGACGCCAAGGCGCTCGCCGGCGACCTGTCGCAATACACCACCATTGTCGTTGGCATCTTTGCCTTCGGCATCCGCAAGGATCTGGCCGCCGCAACCGAAAAGCTGCACCGCTTTGTCGAAAATGGCGGCCACCTTGTCACTCTTTACCACCGCCCGACCGACGGTTGGGATCCACTAGCGACGCCGCCGAGGAAACTCGAGATTGGCTCGCCGTCTTTACGCTGGCGCGTAACGGATCCGACCGCCGAGGTCACGGTGCTGGTGCCGGACCACGTCCTCCTCAATGGACCGAACATTATCGGCCCGCAGGACTGGTCCGGCTGGAACAAGGAGCGCGGGCTTTATTTCGCCGCGCGCTGGGACGAGGCCTATCAGCCTCTGCTGGCCATGCACGATGCCAACGAACAGCCGCTGCTGGGCGCGCTGGTTTCGGCTCAGATCGGCAAAGGCCGTCACACCCATACAAGCCTCGTCCTGCATCACCAGATGGACAAGCTTGTACCTGGGGCATTCCGCCTGATGGCAAATCTTGTCCAGCCAGCCTGACAGCACGGTGACGCCCGAGGCGGGGGACGAGCGTCACAAAGCCAACCGCGAGGGTGTGATCTGGGTGCTCGCCGACATGCTGCTGGTCTCCGGCGGCATGACGGCGCTCGTCAAGGCGCAAGGGCTCGTCTATCCAGCGTTCCAGCTCGTCTTCATCCGCGCGATGATCGGCCTGCTGTTCATCCTGCCTTTGATCTGGCGTCACCGCCGCCACATCCGCCATACCAAGCATCCCTGGCAGAACATTTCGCGCATCAGCTGCAACGCCATTGCGCTGACCAGCCAGTTCATGGCCTACACGCTGTTGCCGCTGGCTGTGGTCAACGCGCTGAGTTTTTCCAGGCCGCTCGTCACCATGGCCATGGCGGTCGCCTTCCTCGGCGAGACGGTATCGCGGCTGCGCTGGGTCGGCGCTGCCTTGGCCTTTGCCGGCGTGCTGATGATGCTGGCTCCCGGCGGTGTCGAATGGAACCTCGGCCTGCTCGCGGTGTTTGGCACTGTCGTCTTCGGCTCGCTCGCCATCATCCAGACGCGCATGCTGCGCGACGAAAACACCACCGTAATGATGGTGTTCTACACCGTCGGTCTCGCGATAATCACGGCCGTGCCAGCCATCTTCGTTTGGCAGCCGGTCAAGACGTTCGACTGGGTGCCCCTGCTCGGCATCGGGCTTCTAGCGCAGGCCGGGCAATATTGCTTCTTGCGCGCCTATCGCCTCGCCGACGCAAGCGTCCTCGCTCCCATCGGCTACCTCTCGATCGTCGTGACGACGGCCGCCGGCTATATCTTCTTCGACGAAGTGCCCGACCAGCGCATCGTCATCGGTGCGCTCGTCATCCTCGCCGCGCTGCAGACAACGGCCTATCTCGAGCGCCGCGCCCACAAGAAGCGGCGCTAGGCCATACGCCGCCAAAGGGGCGGCGCATCGGTCATTCCATGTCGGCCCCGTTCGCCAGGTCGCGCCTGCCCGACATGATCTCGCGCTTGCCGACGTGATTGGGGGCGCCGACAAGGCCCTCCTTCTCCATGCGTTCGACCAGCGAAGCGGCACGGTTGTAGCCGATGCCAAGGCGGCGCTGGATATAGGAGGTCGAGCACTTCTTGTCGCGCTGCACCACCTTCACCGCTTCGTCATAGATGGAGTCGCCGTCCTCGGCTGCCACTGCACCCTTGTCGAAGACGGCACCCTGGTCAGGCTCCTCGTCCTCTTCGTCGGCGGTCACCGTTTCGAGATATTCGGGGCGTCCCTGTGCCTTGAGATGCGAGACCACATGCTCGACCTCGACATCGGACACGAAGGGGCCGTGGACACGCGAAATGCGCCCGCCGCCCGCCATGTGCAGCATGTCGCCCTGGCCGAGCAGCTGCTCCGCGCCTTGCTCGCCCAGGATGGTGCGGCTGTCGATCTTGGACGTTACCTGGAACGAGATACGCGTCGGGAAATTGGCCTTGATCGTTCCGGTGATGACATCGACTGAAGGTCGCTGCGTCGCCATGATCAGATGGATGCCGGCGGCGCGGGCCATCTGGGCCAGGCGCTGGATGGCGCCTTCGATTTCCTTGCCGGCGACCATCATCAAGTCGGCCATCTCGTCGACGATGACGACGATGTAAGGCATCGGCGCGAGATCGATTTCCTGCTCCTCGAACAGCGGCTCGCCGGTCCCTTTTTCGAAGCCGGTCTGCACCGTCATGACGACGATCTCGCCCTTCTCACGAGCGACGGCGGCACGTTCGTTGTAGCCGTCGATGTTGCGCACACCGAGCCGCGCCATCTTGCGATAGCGATCTTCCATCTCGCGTACTGCCCATTTGAGCGCGGTGACCGCCTTCTTGGGGTCGGTGACGACGGGCGTCAAAAGGTGCGGGATGCCGTCATAGATCGACAGTTCGAGCATCTTGGGATCGACCATGATCAGCCGGCACTCTTCCGGCTTCAGCCGGTAGAGCAGCGACAGGATCATGGTGTTGATAGCCACCGACTTGCCCGAGCCGGTGGTGCCGGCGACCAGCAAATGCGGCATCTTGGCTAGTTCGGCGATGACAGGCTCGCCGCCGATCGTCTTTCCAAGGCACAGCGCCAGCTTGCAACTGGTGTTGCGGAAGCCATCCGACTCGATCAGTTCGCGGAAATACACCGTCTCGCGCATCTCGTTCGGCAGCTCGATGCCGATGACGTTGCGGCCGGGCACGACCGCGACGCGCGCCGAAATCGCCGACATGGACCGCGCGATGTCGTCGGCAAGGCCAATGACACGCGAGGATTTGACGCCGGGTGCGGGCTCGAATTCGTAGAGTGTGACCACGGGGCCGGGGCGGACATGGATGATTTCGCCGCGCACGCCGAAATCTTCAAGCACGCTTTCCAGAAGGTCCGCGTTCTGCTCCAGCCGCTCCTGCGACATGTAGAAGCCCTGCCCTTCGGGTGGCATCTGCAACAGCTCCTCGGAGGGAAGCTCATATGCATCGCCCGTGGTCGCCGGCACGATCCTGTCGATCGGCGGCAACGCCTCGCGCGCGACGGGCGCCGCGATCTCGACGCTTGGCTGGCTGGCTTCGGCGCTCACAGCACTTGCCCCTTGCGGGCTTTCGGCGACTCCAGCCGCTTCCGATTTGGCATCGTTCGAATTGGCCGGTGCCACGATCGCCGTCGCGGTCTCGACTGCCGGGATGCAGTCGATGACCCGGTAAAGCGCGGTGATTTCCACAGCCGGGACGTCGGCGCGCGTGGCCACGGCGGGAACCGGCGCAATCGACACAGGTGCCGGAGTTGGGGCTGGCGCCTGCCGCGCCGCAACGATCGCTGGCACAGGAGACGGACCGTCCGACATGCTCGGCGCCATTAGTTCGAAGAAGGCATGGTCGGAAAGATAGGACCAGCGTGCCTTCTTGGGCTGTCCGGCGATGCCGACGCTGGCGGAGGTTTTGGCTTCCGGTACCCGGGCCGCGGGCGCCGCAGGGGTCACCGGCTGGGGAGCCGCGGGGGCCTGCTGCATCGGTGATGCTGCTTGAATAGCGGGCACGGGCTGCGCAGCGATTCTGCTGGCAATTTGAGCCTGCAAGGCTTCCACGACCTGCGGGCGGCGGATCATGGTTGCGGAGGGCACGCGTGGCGCGGGAGGCGTCACCAGGACCGGTGCTGCCGGAATTGCCGGTTCCACGGTGGAAGCCTCAGCCTGTATTTCGCCATGAACGGAAGCGGCCTCGCCATCCGCTTGGCGCTTCATAGCATCGTAATCGGGCGTGCGGGTGAAGCGCACATTGGGCGCAAGGAAGAAATAGTCCTGCCAGCCGGGGCCTTCGGCCGCCGAAGGCAGCTGCCCTGCGGCCCTGTCGCCGCGCTTGTTGTCGGGACGGTCCGCTGCGTCATCCTGCGAAGCGGTATTCGGAAGATTGGTTCGAGGAAAACGCATGGACTGCATACTCAAGACTCGCCGATGAAACGTCTGTTGAGCAATAGGAAGCGAGTGGTTAACAGTTCCTTCCCGCGGGCCACTCCGACCGGTAAAGTGATCATCTGTCGCGGGCTGGACACAGCGCCCCCCATCGCTCTTTGCGCGGCAGTTCCGCAGCAATCGGCGACGCCGGCCACGACCGGCAAATATACCGGCACGGCGGCGAGACTGGTCTCGGCGGACCTACAAAACCGGCTTCGAGGACGGCCGCTTCGAGGGCGTCATCGGTTTTGCTGCATGACTTTGGGCCCTGGACGAAACGGCGCGGAACTAGTCCCGGTTGCGCGTCGTTTCGGCGGCAAAACCAAAATGGCGCATGAGGAGCGGCCGGAAACGATCGGCAATGCCCGCCTTTTCGACCGCGCGTTGCATGCATTTCAGCCAGAGGTCGCGCAATTCCGGGCCGATCTCGACATGCTCGTGTATTTCTTTGAGCCTGGAATGCCCGTGCTTCTGGACGTAGTAGCTCGGGCCACCGAAGAAGCCGCAGAGATAGTTGAACTGCTCCTCGCGGGAATGGGCAACCCCGTGGCCGCGCAGGTGCAGGACATGCAGCGGTGCCGCATCCTCGTCCTGCTCGACGATGTCGTAGAATATTTCCACAAGGCGGCGGATCGCTTCTTCGCCGCCGATTTCAAGGTAAAGTGAGCGCCCCTTCGGCTGCAGGCTTTCGTTCAAGGTCATCCTCCCCGGAAGCTTTCGCGGCAGCCACCTTGCGGGCATGTCGGCTGCGTGGGCCGTTGCCGGAAAGATCGCCGGGCCGCATCTCAAGCGGCCGATGAAAGCATCGGTTCATTTGGACGCCAGCGCCAGCGATTTAAGCGACCCGCGTCCCACCGCCGCAGGCTGGCTGCAAGCCACTCACATGATACCCCAGGCACGGTACCTGCCCCTGCCGGTGATCTCGCGCAGGTCGAGTTCGCCGATCAGGTTGAGCGCGCCGGCCGTCGTCACGCCAAGTTCCTTTTCGACCATGCCGCTGGAGACCAGTGGCCGCGACAGCACGAGGTCTATCAACTGAGGCAATTTCGATGTCGAGCGCCGGCCTTTGAGCCGCCTGTCCATCTGCGTCTTGGCCAGGATCAGCCGGTCGTGTTCCTTTGCTCCGGCCTTCGCGGTTTCGTAAACGCCGTCGAGAAAGGCCACCAGCCGCATCGCGCGGTCCCGCGAATGCCTGATCTCGCGCGGGATGATGCGCGCCCCGAAATAAAGTGCCGCAAGGTGCGCCGTCGTCGTTGCGGTTTCGCGCAGCAGTGCTTCGACGAGCAGGCGCCCGAGCCAGGGCGCATGCTGCAGCGGCGCAATCACGCTCCAGGCATCGAAGGCGACAGCAGCGCGCAGTAGCGGCGGCAGGCCTTCGCTTTCGGAAAGCGCTCGTTGCCAGGCCGCAAGTCGCTCGGGCTCGTCCCAGTCGGCGTCATAGATCAGCGGATTCTTGTCATCCGCACCCCGGCGCACGGTCATGACGGCGCGCGTGGCCGGCTGCTTTGCATCTCTGGGCGTCCGTTCGAGCACCGCCTGGGCACGGTCGAGGGCCGCGTCGAGCGCGGCCATTTCGGCCTTGAGCGTATCGTCGCCATCGTCTTCATCTTCCTCGCCCCCCAGCGCCACCTCTTGATATTGCGGCCTTGGCGCCACTTGTGCGGCGCCACGTCCGCACAATGTGGCAAGACCCTCGCGACCCAGCGCCCAGCTTGGCCTGTTGGCAAAAATCTGCCGCCTGAGCCGCAGGATCTCATGCGCCCGCGTAAGCTCGTGCGTCGGCGCGCGCAGGTCCATATGAGCGTCATGCAAAACCAGGTCTTCGATATGAACCAGTTCGCCATCGAGCCACAGCGACGAAACGGCATCGGTGAAATGACCGCGCTCGACAAAACCCTGTCCCACCGGCGAACGCGCGATACGCTCGTCGAGGCGCACCAGCGCTTCGCTCGCCCGCATCGCTGGGCCGATGAGGCTGGTGAGGGGCAAATCGGTCAGATCGTAGGTCATCGACCAACTAAACCTGAAGCGCAACTAAAGCGATAGAGGATGTCGCTTTATCACGGCGCAAACTCACGCGGCGGTGCCTCAACGTTGAGATAGCCTTGGGGACCTATGCTTGAATTGGCTGGCCAAGGTCCTCGCTGATGACTGAACGGCCTGCACCCGCCATGGTCTGCATGGCGCGGCGCACGCCGGGCATCTGCAGATCGCCGGCACAAAGCAAGCGCGCCGCCAGGCAGGCGGCTAGAGCAAGAAAATGGAGTAGGTTCGGTGCAGTTTTCATGGTCATCGCCGGTCAAAAGCCACCTGCCTGAAGCTTGCGCGGCTCCAGCACATGTTTCGGTTGTTTCCTGCGGAGTGCGTGGATGCTGACCCTACGAGCGGCCAAAATCCGAGTTCGACATATTCATATCATGAATTTAAGTTTCATCCTAGTGGATTCTATCGTTTGATTGCGAATAAGCGCAGCGCCTGGCAGGGCCAAGCTATCCACAGCTGTCACGAAACCATCATCAAGCTGTCATCGCGTTGAAATCTCGTTGCCCCAAACGAAGCTCGCAATTCCGTTCAGGCAAAGAGGTTTTCCATGTCCCGCAAGCTCCTGCTTTTGACGACCGCGCTCGCCGCGTCAGCTGCTTTCCCCGCAAATGCCGGCCAAGTGTTCAATCGCATTGCCATTTTCCCCGTCGCCACCAATTTGCCGGCTGATGTCGATGCGGCGACCCCGACCTCGTCGGAAATCATCGCGACCACCGAAGACGGCATGACGCTGGTCTATTCCGACAGCCCGTTGGGTGCGGTTGGTTTCATCGACATCACCGATCCGAAGGCACCAAAGGCTGGTGGCATCGTCAAGATCGACGGCGAGCCGACCTCGGTGGCCGTCGCGAACAAGAAAGTCCTGACCGGCATCAACACCTCCAAGAGCAAGCAGGAGCCGTCGGGCAACCTGACCGTCATCGACCTCGCCTCCAAGGCGATCGAGGCCTCATGCGACCTCGGCGGACAGCCCGACTCGGTAACGCTGAGCGCAGACGGCATGTTCCTGGCAATCGCTATCGAAAATGAGCGCGACGAAGAGCTGAACGATGGTGCCCTGCCGCAGATGCCAGCCGGCAACCTCAAGATCGTGGCGCTGACGGACGGCGTGCCAGACTGCGCCTCGATCAAGACCGTCGACCTGACCGGAATCGCCACTGTCGCACCGGAGGATCCCGAGCCGGAGTTCGTGGCCTTCAACGAAGCTGGCCAGATCGCCGTCACGCTGCAAGAAAACAACCATGTCGCCATCGTTGATGCGGCAACCGCCAAGATCGTTTCGCACTTCTCCGCCGGCGACGTAACGCTCGAAAACGTCGATACCAAGAAGGACGGCGCGCTGTCGTTCACCGGCAAGATCGAAAATGCTCCGCGCGAGCCCGATGCTGTGAAGTGGCTCGACAACGACCGTCTCGTCGTTGCCAATGAAGGCGACTACAAGGGCGGCGCGCGCGGCCTCACCATCTTCTCCAAGGCTGGCGAGGAACTCTATGAATCAGGTCCGTCCTTCGAATACCAGGCAGCAGCCGCCGGCCACTATTCCGACGCCCGCAACAAGAAGGGCGTCGAGCCGGAAGGCCTCGAATTCGCATCCTTCGGCGACCAGAAACTGATCTTTGTTGCGGCTGAGCGCGCCTCGCTGATCGGAGTCTACAAGGATACCGGCGCCGAGCCTGAATTTCTCCAGTTGCTGCCCTCGGGCATCGGCCCGGAAGGCCTTGTCGCCATTCCCCAGCGCAACCTTCTGGTCACCGCCAACGAAACCGACCTCGTGGAGGACGGCCTCGCGCGTTCGCATGTCATGGTCTACGAACTCGGCGAAGGTCAAGCCGCCTACCCGCAGATCACCTCCAGCTTCAAGGACGACGGCACGCCGCTCGGCTGGGGCGCGCTCTCGGGTCTCGTCGCCGATCCCAAGGAAGCCGGCAAGCTCTATGCCGTTTCTGACTCCGTCTACCGCTCGGCTCCGGCGATCTTCACCATCGACGCGACCAAGACCCCTGCCCTGATCACGGAAAAGATCATCGTCACCCGTGATGGCCAGCCTGCCCAGAAGCTCGATCTCGAAGGTATCGTCGCCGATGGCAAGGGCGGCTTCTGGCTGGCATCGGAAGGCCGCTCTGACAAGCTCGTCCCGCACGCCATCTACAACGTCAACGCCAAGGGTGAGATCAAGGAAGAGATTGCTTTCCCGGCCGAGCTCCTGACTCATGAGACCCGCTACGGTCTGGAAGGCATCACCACCCTTGGCGAAGGCGACGACTTGACGCTCGTCATGGCGATCCAGCGCGAATGGGCCGACGATCCCAAGGGCCAGGTCAAGCTTTTGGCCTACAAGCCCAAGGACAAGGAATGGTCCGCGGTGCGCTACCCGCTCGACGCTGCCGAAAAAGGCTGGGTCGGCCTGTCGGAGATATCAGCCCAGGACGGCAAGCTGTACATCATCGAGCGTGACAATCTGATCGCCCAGGAAGCCAGGAACAAGCGCGTCTATGCGGTGGCGCTCGACGGCTTCAAGCCGTCCAAGCTTGGTGGCGAACTACCTCTGGTAGAAAAGACGCTTGTGCGTGACCTGCTGCCAGACCTCAAGTCGGCGACCAATGGCTATGTCGTCGACAAGGTCGAGGGCTTTGCTGTTGATGCCGCTGGAGAGGCTTTCGTCGTCACCGACAATGACGGTGTCGACGACTCCTCCGGCGAGACACTGTTCCTGCGCCTGGGCAACATCGCCACGATCAACTGACCGCCCAACGCAACTGAAAACGATGAGCCGCGGCGGTGACGCCGCGGCTCTCGGATTTGCAGGTTGGAAAGTCAGCCGGCCAGCTTCGTGCGATAGAGCGTGCCAAGTCCTTCGATCGGCTTGTCGTAGCCACCGAGGCGCAGCATATGCCAGGCCATGGCATGGTTGCTCGAGGTCACCGGCTTGCCGAGCTTGACCTCGACCCGTTCGGCGATGCGGGCGACGCGCAGGCTGGTGCAGGAGACGAACACAGCCTCGCACTCTTCCGACGCGCCGACGTCGAGGATCGCCTTTTCGATCGCCTCGGTGGTGATGCGGGCGACGAGATTGTCGTCCGGCTCGTTGAAGGAGCCCATGACAGGGATCTCGAGCCCGCGCGCCATGAAGGCTTCGCGCAAGGCGTGGTTGATGGTGGCGATGTAAGGCGTCAGCAGCGCGATCTTCTTGGCGCCCATCGCCTTGAAGGCCGCGAGAGCGGCGGTCACCGGATCGGTGACTTCCACCCCAGGCATGACTTCCCTGACCCGCCTGGCAATCTGGGCCTCGCCGATCACCAACGAGCCTGATGTGCAACCGAAACCGATGACGTCGAAGCGCACATCCGGCAAGAGGCCGACGGTGCCCGGGATATCGGCCTCCATCTTGCGCAGATTGTCGGGCGTGATCTCGACCGGTGAATGCAGGCGCGCTTCGTAGAGCGCCACGCCTTCGGGCAAGGCGAAACGGAACTCGTCCTCGATCGTCTGGTCGGTGCGCAGCACCAGGAGGCCAAGGTTGGCCGACTGGCCAATACCGTTGTCGGTATCAAACGGAATGTTTTCGATGTTGGAGACAAGACCGGCTTTGCCGGCCTGATGTGCGGCGATGGTCATGATCTGCCCTTCTATGCTGGGAGGTGCTGCATCAGACTGCAGCGAACCGGGGTTTTCCCTCGGCGGCCGGGGGCTCACCGCCGAGGTAGAGATGGCGCATCGCTGGATCGGCCAGCAGGTCTGCTGCCCTGCCCTCGATCGCCACCTTGCCAAGAGACAGCACATAGGCCCTGTCGGCAACGCCGAGAGCCTCGAAGGCATTCTGCTCGACCATGACGATGCACATGCCGGTGCGGTCGCGTATCTCGGCGATCGCGGCAAAAACCTCATGCATCATCAAGGGCGAAAGACCCGCCGAGGGTTCGTCGAGCAGCAGCACTTTGGGGTTGGAAATCAGGGCGCGGGCGAGCGACAGGATCTGGCGTTCGCCGCCTGACAGAGCGGATGCCTTGCGCTCCTGCTTGGAGGCCAGTGAAGGATATTGCGCCATCAACTCGGCATAGCGCTCGTTGCGTTCGGCCACCGGCAGATGGCGGGCACCAAGCAGGATGTTGTCGGCAACGGTCAGTGTTGAAAACACATTGTCGGTCTGCGGCACGAAGCCCATGCGGTGGTTCTTGACCTTCTCGTGCACCGGAACGGCGCTGACGTCACGGCCTTCCATCTCGACCGCGCCGCCGCGCGGCCTGACGAAACCGGCGATGCATTTGAGCAGCGTGGACTTGCCACAGCCATTGGGCCCTAGAATGGTGACGATCTCACCGCCTGAAGCCGTAAGGTCGATGCCCTGCAGGATGTCGGGGCCATCGCCATAGCCGGCGCGCACTTTGTTGACGCGGATCATGCCGACACCTTCTGCTTGGCGACCGACTTGCCGAGATAGGCCTCGACGACGCGTTCGTTTTCGGTGAGCTCGCGTGGGGCGCAGTCGGCGATGATCTCGCCCCGATCGAGAACGATACAGCGGCCGCAAAGTTCACGGATGAAATGCATGTCGTGTTCGACTACCAGCATGGCGACGCCGCGCTTGTTAAACGCCTTGAGCAACTCGACCATGCGGCCGCGCAGCTGCGGATGAACGCCCGCCGTCGGCTCGTCGAGGCAAAGCAGCTTCGGCCGGCTGCGCAAGGCGACCGCAATGGAGAGCAGCTTCTTCTGGCCGCCCGATAGCGAGCTCGCCGGCTGGTGGGCAAGTGGTGCGAGCGCGAACTGTTCGATCAGCTCTTCGGCCTCGGCATCGTCGCTGCCTTTGCCCGTGAAGGCCTGGAGCAGCCCTGCGCCGTCGCGCGATCCGGCGCGCAGTACCTCGCGCACGCTCATGCGGTGCGGCATCGACGGCAGCTGGAAGGTGCGGACCAGACCTTGTCGCGCAATCTTGTGCGAAGGCATACCGGCGACGCTTTTGCCGAGGAAGAGGATTTCGCCGGCATCAGGGCGCGAAAAGCCGGAGACGATGTTGAGCAGGGTCGACTTGCCCGAGCCGTTCGGCCCGAGCAGGCCGACGATTTCGTCGGCACCGATACGGAAACGCACGTCACTCAGCACCTTGTGGGCGCCGAAAGCCTTGGCGACGCGCTCGGCGGTCAGGACAGCCTCAGCCATTTTGTTTGCCTCCGATACGTTCGGGGATCAGGCCCTGGGTGCGCCACATCAGGAAGGCGAGCAGGCCGCCACCGACGAGCGTCAGGCGCATGGCCGCGACATATTCCGACGGCAGGCCAAGCGCGTCCTTCACGAATGGCACGAAGGCGAACAGGAACTGCATCAGGATCGCGCCGACAATGGCGCCGAGATGGTTGCCCGAGCCGCCGATGATGACCATCGCCCAGATCAGGAAAGTCTCGGAGCTGACCAGCTGGTCGGGACCGACGAAGGTGATGTAATGGGCGAAGACGAAGCCCGAGGCGGCGGCCAGGACGGCGGCGACCATCAAGGTCTGCGTCTTGAGTGCAGCGAGGTCATAGCCGAGCGAGGCGGCAAGCTGCGGTTCTTCGCGCATCAGCTTGAGGGCAAGCCCGTAGCGGCTGGTCGTCAGGCGCTGGCACAGCCACCAGGCGGCGAGCAGCAAGACCAGGCACAGACCGAGCGTCATCAGCGGCCCCATGGGGCGCGGCATGTCGCCAAACAACAGCGGGATACCGCTTATGCCTTGCGCGCCGCCAGTCAGCCAGGCCTCGTTGTTGGCGAGGATGCGCAGTACCTCCGCGACAGCAAGCGTGGCGATGCCCCAATAGTCGGCGCCGAGATTGCGGCCGAGGCGGGCGAAGGCCGCCGCAACAACAACGGCGAAGACGATGCCAAGCGCGATGCCGGCGACCGGGCCGAGCTGGTGGGAGAAGGCGATGGCCGCACCATAGGTGCCACAGCCAAACAGGATTACCTGGCCAAAGTTGACCAGCCCGCCAAAGCCGACCTGCAGATTGAGGCTGAGCGACAGCAGCCCATAAAGGCAGGCCATGATCGCGACATGGATGAGGAACTCAAACACGCTTCACCTCCGAGACAAACAGGCCGTAGGGCTTGATCAGCAGCACCACGACGAGGAGCAGGAAGGATGCCGCGGTTGCGTATGCGGCGGGAATGAACAACACCGACTCACCGAAGAGCGGCCCGAAATTGACATTGGTGACCATCGTCTCTGCCGCGGCGATGACGACGGCACCGACGGCGGCTCCAAGCGCGTTGCCGAGGCCGCCGAGGATGGCTGCGGCAAACACCGGCAGCAGCATGTCGAGGCCGAGCTGGGCACTCATCTCGCCCTTGACCGACAGGCCGATGCCGCCAAGCGCCGCCATCACGCCGGACAGGAAGACAACGGTGTTGGTGACCTTGCGTGTGTCGATGCCAGTTGCGCTGGCAAGCACGGAATTGGTCGCGGTGGCGCGCATGCAGCGACCGAGGTCGGTGCGGAAGAGGATCAGTGCAAAGACGCCAATGGCGAGCGCGCTGATGCCGACTGAGATCAGCTGGTGCTCGGTCAGCCGCGCGCCAAGGAAACGCAGGGGCGGGTTGATCTCCAGCTCGAAGCGTTTGGGGCGGGGTCCGGCCGTGACCAGGAAGATCGCCGAAAACACCATGGAAAGTGCCAGCGAGCCGACCATGGCAATGGCCGAGCCTGCACGCAGCAACCGCTCGAAAACGACGACGTTGAGCACGACCGCGATGATGCCGACAAGTGCGCAGGCAGCGATTGCGGCAACCACCAGGGGCAGGCCAGCCATCTGCAAGCCAAGCGCCAGAAGTGCGCCGGTCGTCGCATATTGCACAAGTGCGACATTGGGAAAGCGGATCAGCGAATAGACGCTGCTCAACCCGATGGCGATCAGCGCCAGGTCGACCGCGCGGATCAGAACGTCGACGACAAACTGGACCATACTCTTTTCTCGTAAGGGGAATTCGGCGCAGCCTGAAAGGCGAGTGCGCAAAAGGGGCAGGCCTGGCGCCAGGTGCCGGCCTGCCCGGGCGACGTGACGTCAGCGCTGCTGGACGCCGTCTTCGATCTTCAGCTTCAGATAAGGCTGCTTGGACCGCTGGCGGTCGGCATCGAAGGTGATGTCGCCCGTGGCGCCCTTGTAGCCGTTGCCGATTTCCTTCAGCGCGGCACTGATCGCCTTGGGCGCGGCCGATCCAGCCTTTTCGATTGCGGCAGCGGCCATCATGACAGCGTCGTAGCCGTAGCCGTTGAAGCTGGTCTTGAAGGGCTCGTTGTACTTGGCCTTGTAGGCAGCCTCATAAGCGGCGCCATCGGGGCCGATGTAGTTCAGGTCGAGGCCATATTGGCCTTGGACGAACTTCGGGTCGGCATCGGAGGTGCACATCGACAGGTAGATGGCATACCAAGGCGTCGAGTTGATGCCGAGCTCGAAAGATTCGCGATTGATGGTCGCGGCTTCCTTGCCATAGGCCGAGTAGACATAGACGTCGGGCTCGCTGCGCTCCATCTGCTGCAGCTCGCGGCGGTAAGTGGTCTGGCCCTCGGTGTACATGACGGTAGTAACAACTTCACCGCCAAGTGCCGAAAAGGCCTTTTGGAACTGTTCGGCGACGCCTTGGCCATAGGCGTTGTTCGGAACAATCACCGCCGCCTTCTTCCATTTATTGTCGACAACGTCCTGGGCGGCGAAGCCGGAGGAGACGTTATCCAGGCCGATCAGCGAAAACGAGCCGTCGCCGAGGCCACGGATCTTGCCGCTCGACGAGCCGATGTTGAGATGCACGCGGCCTTCCTGAACCAGATACTGACCGACCGGAATGGTGATGCCGGAGGAGTACTCGCCGATCACCACCGGCACATTGTCGACGGTGACGAGTTTCTTTGCGGCATCAAGCGCCGACGGCGCACGGCCACCGGAATCCTCAACGATGACACGCAGCTTCTTGCCACCGAGCACACCGCCCTGTTCGTTGATCTTGTCGACAGCGAGCTCGATGCCGCGGCGCTGGTCGTCGCCGAGCGTCGCGCTCGCGCCGGACAGCGGCACCACGGCGCCAAGGACGACTTCCTGGGCCAAGGCAGGCAGGCTGCTCAACGCAAGACAAGCGGCAGCCAATAGGGCTTTATGCATATTCATCTCCATTTGTTTCGTTGTCGGCCGGGCCGCTACGTGGCGCCCGGTCCCCTCTTTATTGATGACATGTAGACACAGAATTTTTTATAAGTGAATACACATAATGATGCACTTTGCATTTTGTCTGCGCGGCAGCTGAAAAGCCCGGTTTAGCGGGCTTTTCATGGAGCTTTCGTGCTGCAATGCACAAGCGCGCAAGCAGCCTCCGCACCCCAGTTCGGACGCGGAATGGGGCGCAACTGGAGGGTGAATAGAAGCCTGCTTGGCCGCTATCGGACCGCGGCCGAAACTATTCGGCGGCGATCGTCAGCGGGCGCTGGTCGAGGGCCTGTTCAAGCGATGCCCATTTCGTGCGCGCCAGCTTGAGGTTGCGCGCCTTGACGTGACCGTAACCACGGATTTCCTCTGGCACTTCCGCAATCGCGACGGCGGTCGTCAGCTTGTCGGGCGTCAGCTGTACGAGCAGGCGCTCAACGCGGGCACGATACTCCACGATCAGTGCGCGTTCAGTACGGCGTTCTGCGCTGTAGCCGAAAGGATCGAGTGCGGTGCCGCGCAGGTGCTTGAACTTTGCCAGCAGGCCAAAGGCGCTCAGCATCCAGGGACCGAAGGTCATCTTGGCGGGTTCGCCTGTATTGGGGTCCTTCTTCGCCAAAAGCGGTGGCGAAAGGTGGAAAGTCAGCTTGCCCTTGCCATCGAAGGTTTCGGCCAGCTGCTTGCGGAAGGTGCCATCGGAATAAAGCCGGGCCACCTCATATTCGTCCTTGTAGGCCATTAGCTTGAACAGATAACGCGCGACAGCGTCGGAGAGCTTGCCTTCGGTGCCCGCCACGGACTTTTCGCGGGCACGCACCTTGTCGACGAAGGTTCGGTATTCGCCAGCGTAAGCCACACTTTGATAGGCGGTGAGGAAAGCTACGCGCCGCGACACGGCCTCGTCCAGCGTCTGCGAGGCGACACGATGCCCCAGTGGTGAGCTTGCTTGCGTCTTGGGCAACAATGCATCGACCGCAGCGCGGTCCGCAGCCGCAAGGCGGCCGAGGCGGAAGGCGGTGCGGTTCATCGCCACCGCCGCACCGTTGAGCTCAAGTGCCCTGTCGATGCTTGCCGACGATAGTGGGATCAGTCCGCGCTGCCAGGCATAGCCGACCATGAACAGATTGGTTCCAATCGAGTCGCCCAGAAGCTGTGTGGCGATCTGCGTGGCGGCAATGGTTTCGACCTGATCCGCGCCGGCGACATCCCTGACCACGCCGGCGAGCCCAATACCCTGGACGCGGAAGTTGGGGTCGCGGATGAAGGCGCCGGTGATCGTTTCCTCCGAGTTCAGCACTACGCGGGTCTTGCCGTTGGCGATGGCGCCGAGCGCTTCCTTGCCGGCGGCAACGACAAGGTCGCAGCCAAGCACGACATCGGCCGAACGCGATGAGATGCGCACCGCATGGAGGTCGTCGGGCGTCGGCGCAAAACGCAGATGGGTCGTCACCGGACCGCCCTTTTGCGCCATGCCGGCCATGTCGAGCGTCGAGCAGCCCTTGCCTTCGAGATGCGCGGCCATGGCCAGGATCGCGCCGATGGTGATGACGCCGGTGCCGCCTACGCCGGTGACCAGCACGTTCCACGGCGCTGTGAGTTCGAATGGCGTTGGCTCGGCGATAGGCCGCGCGGCGATCGCCTTGGGGTCGACGTTCCTTGGCCGGCGCGGCTTCACGCCTTCCACCGTCACGAAGGACGGGCAGAAGCCTTTGACGCAGGAAAAATCCTCGTTGCAGGACGACTGGTCGATGCGGCGCTTGCGTCCGAATTCGGTGTCGACAGGGGTCACCGACAGGCAGTTCGACTTCTTCGAGCAGTCGCCGCAGCCTTCGCAGACCAGTTCGTTGATGATGACGCGGCGCTCGACGCGCGGCTTGGGATCGCGCTTGCGGCGGCGGCGCTTCTCGGCGGCACAGGTCTGGTCGTAGACGATGCCAGACACGCCTTCGACCTCGCGCAATTCGCGCTGCACGGCATCCAACTCATCGCGGTGGTGGATCGAAACATTGGCCGCGAACGGCTCCTGCCCATGGTATTTCTCGATGTCGTCGGAAACCACAGCTATGCGCTCGACGCCTTCCGAACGAAGCTGGTGCGTGATGCGCTGCGGATTGAGCGTGCCGTCATGGCGCTGGCCGCCGGTCATCGCCGTCGCGTCGTTGAAGAGGATCTTGTAGGTGATGTTGACCTTGGCTGCGACCGCCGCGCGGATGGCGAGCAGGCCCGAGTGGAAATAGGTGCCGTCGCCGAGGTTCTGGAAGATATGGCGCGTCGGCACATATGGCGCCTGGCCGATCCAGTTGGCCCCCTCCCCGCCCATATGCGTATAGGTCGCGGTGTTGCGGTCCATCGCCTGTGACATCCAGTGGCAGCCGATGCCGGCCAGCGCGCGGCTGCCCTCGGGCACACGCGTCGAGGTGTTGTGCGGGCAGCCCGAGCAGAAATACGGCGTGCGCTGCACTGGCGCGAGGCTGGCGAGCTTGGCGGCATCGACGTCGGACAGCTTGCCGATGCGCTCGATCAGGTCCCGGTCTTCGACGAAGGGCAGGATGCGCGCGGCAATCGCCCGGGCGATCTGGATCGCGGTGAGGTCGTCATGCGCTGGCAAGACGATGCGGTTTTCGCCGTCGCGCTTGCCGAAGATGCGCGGCCGCCGCTCGGCCGGCATGTTGTAGAGGATGTCCTTGACCTGGCCCTCGATCAACGGACGCTTTTCCTCCACGATCAAAAGCTCTTCGAGTCCCGAAGCAAAGGCTGCGATGCCCTCGGGCTCCAGCGGCCAAACCATGCCGACCTTGTAGATCGACAGGCCAAGCTCGATGGCGCGCTTTTCGGTGATGCCGAGTTCGTCAAGCGCCTGACGCACGTCGAGATAGGACTTGCCAGTAGTCACGATGCCGAGACGGCGGCGTGGGCCGCCAAGCGCAACCCGGTCGAAGCGGTTGGCGCGGGCAAAAGCGAGCGCCGCCGGCAGCTTGAAATTGTGTAGCCGCCGCTCCTGTTCCTGCGGGCTGTCAGGCCAACGGATGCCAAGCCCGCCAGCCGGCATCTCAAAGTCCACGGGCGCGTTGAAAGCGATGCGGTCGCTGGCGACGACGATCGAAGCGGAGGAGTCAACCGTCTCTGCAATCAGCTTGAGCGCGCTCCAGCAGCCGGAATAGCGCGACAGCGCCCAGCCGGCGAGCCCGAAGTCCAGGATTTCCTGCACGCCTGCCGGATTGAGCACCGGGATCATCGCGTCCATCAGCGCAAATTCGCTCTGGTGCGAGGTGGTCGAAGACTTGCAGGTGTGATCGTCGCCGGCAAGCAGGAGCACGCCGCCATGCGGGGCCGAACCGGCAAGATTGCCATGCCGAAAGGCGTCGCCCGAACGGTCGACGCCAGGCCCCTTGCCGTACCACATGGCAAAGACGCCCTGCTTGTTGGCTTTTTCCATTAGGTTGATCTGCTGGGTGCCGAGGATCGCGGTCGCGGCGATGTCTTCGTTGAGCCCGGTCTGGAAACGGATTTCATTGGCTTCGGCAAACTTGCGCGCCTGAGCGAATGCCTGGTCGATGCCGCCCAAGGGCGAACCGCGATAGCCGGTGACGAAGCCCGCCGTGTCGAGACCAGCGGCACGGTCGAGCCTGTGCTGCACCATCGGCAGGCGCACCAGCGCTTGCGTGCCGGTCACGAAGATGCGGCCATCGTCCAGCAGATACTTGTCGTCGAGCGAAACTGCCGGATTGGCCATCTGGATCTCCTGGGCGCGGATGTCCGCCCAGGCACGGCCAGAACGGAACTGACAAGGCAGCGCAAGTCTGCTCTCGTGTCAATCCAATACTGTATACACATTATCCTGTCAATTGACGGGAGCAAACACCGTCGGCAGGGCGACAAGTTTTACAGCATGATAACAAGGTGGGCGCGCCATACGCCGACAGCGCTCGCCTCAGGGCCAGGCAGCGAAGGTTTCGGGCAGGCGGGCGCTGCGTAGGTCGGCGCGATAACGCCGCGGCGACGTGCCTACCGTGCGAACGAAGAACCGGGTGAAGTGGGCGGGATCGCGAAAACCCAGCCCATAGCCGATCTGGGCAATGGGCAAGGACGACTTGCTCAGGCGCTCCTGGGCTTCCTCGACCATGCGGGAATGGACAAGGGCGAGCGGGCTGCGGCCCGTGGCCTTGACCACCGTATCGTGCAGGCGGCGCTCGGTGACGCCGAGTTCGTCGGCATAGCGGCGGATGGCATATTGCTCGCGAAAATGGACCTCGACCATCTGCATGAAGCGCTGCAACAGCTGCGGCGGCGACCAGTCCGTCGCACGCGCCATCGGCGGCTGGGGCGATAGCCTGAGCGCCGTCACCAGGATGATGGACGTGCAGGCCGCGACCAACTCGACACCGCCCTCTCGAGGGTTTCGAACCTCGTGATGGATGGTCTCGGCGGCCGTTGCCAGAGCGTCCAGCTGCACGTCGCCATCCTTAAGACGCTCGGCGAGGACAAGGCGGTCGGCGGTCGCGCGCAGCGACGACGCCTGCCCGCCACGGCCTATCGCCAACGACACCAGGTTTTCGGAAAGCGAAAGCACCGTGCCCGAACTGCCCGACGCCAGGCTGATCCGGTGCGCGGCACCAGGGGGCATCCAGACCAGGGCGGGAGCGGCCGCGCGAAGCTGGCCGGTGGCGAGCAACAAAGTGGCGCTCCCCTCCGCCATCACAAGGGCATGGCTCTGGCCCCCATGTCGCGGTGTGTCGAGCCGCCAGTCGGTTGCGGCAATCGTCGGCTTCAACTTGTCGGCATGTGCGAGCAGCGAAAGTGGCGTCGACTGGAACACGGCGTAGAATCGCTCCGCTTCACCGAAATTGACAAGAAAATATCCATAAACGGTAATTCGAGCAACTTTACTACATGTGTATGCGGCGTTAGCGTCTAGTCATGGAAGTGCGCAGATTTCGCTGCGCGGGTCGCCGAGGCGATCGAGCAGGCGAGGCCTGCACGCTTCCAGGGTGGAGGAGTTACCTAAGACATCGCAGCCAAGCCGGCTCGCGCCCCAGGTGCGTGCGGCAACGATGTATCGCGTCTTGCGGTACCTTATTGGGAGGAAGCAATGAGACATATTCTAAAACGGCATCTCGGGCCGGCGCTGTGCGCCGCGACGCTCGGGATTGCAGCAATCGCGCCCGCAGCGGCGCAAGAGAGCATCCGCATCGGCTACGCCGTCTCCAAGACCGGCCCGAACGCCGGCGGCGCGACGACCACGACCATCCCCAATTACGAGCTCTGGGTGAAGGAAGTGAACGAAGCCGGCGGCATCAAGGTCGGCAACAAGCAGCTCAAGATCGAGGTCGTGGAATATGACGACCGCTCCATCTCCGAAGAGGCCGTGCGCTCCGTCGAGCGCCTTGCCACCCAGGACAAAGTCGATTTCATCCTGACGCCATGGGGCACGGCCAACAACCTCGCCGTCGGTCCGATCTTCGACAAGTACGGCTATCCGCAGATCGCCGGCACCTCGGTGACGGACATGGCCCCGAAGCTCGCGGCGCGCTGGCCGAATTCCTACTGGCTGCTCGGAACCGGCGGTTCCTACGCCGAAGGGCTGGTCGAACTGCTCGTCAAGCTGCGCAGCGAAGGCAAGATCGGCGACGACGTTGCCATGGCATCGATCGCCGACGGTTTCGGCATCGAACTGGCAAAGGCCGGTCGGGCGGCGCTGGAGGCCAACAAGTTCAAGCTCGTCTACGACAAGACCTACCCGCTCGGTACCCAGGACCTGGCCCCCATCGTCAACGAGGTGAAGGCGCTCAATCCCGACGTATTCGTGGCCTTCTCCTATCCGCCGGACACGCTCGGCCTGACCGACCAGGCACGCGTGCTGGGCTTCAATCCGAAGGTCTTCTACACCGGTGTCGCCACTGCCTTCCCGCTCTACAAGGCCAAGTTCGGCGCCGCGGCCGAAGGCGTGGTCAGCCTCGGCGGCATCGACCCAAGCGACCCCAAGGTCAAGGACTACATCGCCCGGCACACTGCCGCCGTCGGCAAGGAACCCGACCGCTGGGCGAGCTTCATGACCTATGCCGGCCTGCAGGCGCTGCAGCAGGCGATCGAAAAGGCCGGCACGCTCGACAAGGCCAAGGTCAACGAGGTGCTGCGCACCGGGACTTTCGACACCGTGCTGGGCCAGATCTCCTTCGACAACGAGAGCCGCCAGGTGCCGAACATCTTCACCGTCGGCCAGTGGCAGAACGGCGAGTTCGTGGGCCTCGTCCCGCACGAACATCACGGCGCCAGCCAGCTCGTCTTCCCGAAGCCGGCCTGGCCTGCGCAGTAAGCCGTCCTGATAGCGCCACGTCGTGCCGGGACTGTTCCGGCACGACCCCCGCGCGAAACAAGCTGAAGAACCGATGTTCACAAACGCCTTCCTTTCCGGCCTGACGATGGGCGGCACCTACGCGCTCGTCGCCATGGGGCTGACGCTGCAATACGGCGTGTCGCGGATCATGAACCTCGCCTATGGCGAGTTCGTCATCGCCGCCTGCTTTGCCGCGCTGATCCTGTTCACGTCCATGGGGATCTCGCCGCTGCTCGCGCTGCTGGTCGTCGCGCCCGCCGGCTTCGCGGTGTCGTGGCTGATCTACCGCATCCTGCTCACGCCGCTCGTCCGCCGCGCACCCAATCGTGGCGCACTCGAAGTCGACAGCATCCTCGCCACTTTCGGCATGCTGTTCATCGTCCAGGGCATCATGCTGGCGCTCTTCGGCGGCGACTATTCGAGCTATTCCTACTTCAACACGCCGGTCGAACTGCTCGGCACCACCATCGCCGCAAATAGGCTGATCGTGCTTGCTGTGGCGCTGGCAGTTGCACTGGCGGCATGGAGCTTCCTGATGCACACCCGAAGCGGGACGGCCATGCGCGCAGTCGCCGTCGATCCGGTAGCCGCGGGTCTCGTGGCGATCGACGTGCGCTGGGCAGCGGCCGCGGCCTTCGCCCTCGGCGGCGCCATCGCCGCGACCGGTGGCGTGCTCGTCTCGATGTTCCTCACCTTCAACGCCAATATCGGCGTGGTCTTCACGATGAAGGCGCTGATCGTCGTCATCATGGGCGGGGTGGGCAACATCGCCGGCGCGCTGGCGGCCGGCCTGATCCTGGGCCTCGCCGAATCCTTTGTCGCAACCTATGTCGATCCCGGCCTGACGATTGCCGTCACCTATGCGATTTTCCTCGCGGTGCTGCTTCTCAGGCCGAACGGCCTGTTTGGAGCGCGCGCCCGATGACCGCCCGTCCCGCTCTCGTCATCGCCGCCGGCGCGGCTGTCTTCGCCGCGCTCGCGCTGGTGCCCTTCGTCGCCGACGGCTACGGCATGTCGCTGGCCATCGCCATCGCCAACTACGCGATCCTCGCCACCGCCTGGGCGCTGTTCTCCGGCCCTACCCGCTATATCTCGCTTGCAACCGTCGCCTTCTTCGGCGTCGGCGCCTATACGGTCGCGGTGCTGGGCGAAGTGCTGCCATGGCCGATCGTCGTTCTTGCCGCCGCCGTCAACGGCACGCTGCTTGCATTCGTGGTCGGCCTTTCCACGCTCAGGCTCGCCGGCATCTATTTCGTCATCTTCTCCTTCGGGCTGACCGAACTCATCCGCCAGGTCGTGACCTGGTACGAGGTGAAGGTGACCAACACGGTGGGCCGCTACGTCTTCCTCGATACCGACCAGTCGATGATCTACTGGCAACTGCTTGGCCTCGCCGCCATTCTCTACCTGACCGGCTACCTGATCGGCCGGTCGCGGCTCGGCTTTGCGCTCCGCGTCATCGGCGGCGACGAGACGGTGGCGCGCCATGTCGGCATCGACACCACCCGCGCCAAGCTGATGCTGTTCGTGCTGAGCGCGCTGTTCATGACGCTCACCGGCGCGATCATGGCGCCGCGCTGGACCTATATCGACCCGGCGATCGCCTTCAATCCGCAGATTTCCTTCCAGACCGTCATCATGGCGCTGCTCGGCGGCGTCCAGCGGCTGTGGGGCCCGCTGCTCGGCGTCATCCCGCTGACGCTGCTGTTCGACTGGCTCAACGCCAACTTTCCCAACCACTACCTGCTGATCCTGGGCATCGTGTTCATGCTGATCGTCTATCTCCTGCCGCAGGGCGTGGCCGGCGCCATCGGCAAGCTAAGCCGATCCCGCACGAAACCCGAGCCCGAAACCGACCGAAAGGCACATTCGGCGGAGGCGCGGCCATGACCACGCTGCTGCAAGTCTCTGGCCTCACCAAGCGCTTCGGCGGCCTGACGGCGGTGCGCGAAGCCGGCTTCACTGTCGCCGCCGGCGAGGTGACGGGCCTGCTGGGGCCGAACGGCTCCGGCAAGACGACGATGATGAACCTGATTTCCGGCAACCTCAAACCCGACGCAGGCACCGTCCGGCTGGTCGGCAAGGACATCACCGGTCGGCGGCCGCACCTGATCGCCCGCGGCGGCATCGCCCGCACCTTCCAACTGGTTCGCGTCATCAACGACATGACCGCTCGGGAGAACGTGGTCGCCGGCCTTGCCTTCCGCGACCGGCCGCTCTGGGGACAGGCAGCCGCGAACGAAGCCGACCGCCTGCTCGAGCGCGTCGGCCTTGGCGGACGCGCCGAGGCGCAGGCCGCCGAACTCACCTATGTCGACCAGAAGCGGCTCGAACTCGCCCGCGCGCTCGCCCTGTCGCCGCGGCTCCTGCTGCTCGACGAATGGCTCGCGGGCCTCAACGCCAGCGAACTCGACGGCGGCATCGCCCTGATCCGCTCGCTCTCGCAGGAGGGCGTCACGGTGCTGATGGTCGAGCATGTCATGTCGGCCATCCGCCAGCTCTGCGAACGCTGCGTGGTGATGAATGCCGGCGCCATCGTCGCCGAAGGCGAGACGACGGCCGTCATGTCCGATCCGGCGGTGATCGCAGCCTATCTGGGAGAGGAAGATGACTGAGCGGACCGCTCTCTCCGTCAGGTCGCTTTCGGTCGCCTACGGCCGCCACCAGGCGCTGCGCGACATCGCCATCGACGCGCATCGCGGCGAGATCGTCGCCGTGCTGGGCTCCAACGGCGCCGGCAAGTCAAGCCTGCTCAAGGCGCTGGCGGGGCTGGTCGCCACGGCTAAGGGCGCGCGGGTGACGCTCGCCGGAGCCGAGCTTTCGACGCTGAGGCCGCACGAGATCGTCGAGGCGGGGCTCTCACTGGTGCCCGAGGGGCGCGGCCTGTTCGGCGACCTCACCGTCGCCGAGAACCTGGAACTCGGCGCCTTCGCCCGCCGCGCCCGCGCCGGCGAGGCAGATCGCCTCGCCAAGGTGCTTGCGATGTTCCCCCGTCTCGCCGAACGCCGCTCGCAGGTCGCCCGCACCATGAGCGGCGGCGAGCAGCAGATGCTCGCCATCGGACGTGCGCTGATGTCTTCGCCCGACTTCGTGCTGCTCGACGAGCCGTCGCTGGGGCTGGCACCGGTCGTGACGCAGCAGCTTTTCGCGACGCTGCGCCGCGTCGCCGACGAGGGCATCGGCATATTGCTCGTCGAACAGAACACGCGAGCCAGCCTGAAGATCGCCGACCGCGGCTATCTCATCGAGAACGGTCGCGTGGTCGGTGGGGGCACGGCGGCAGACCTGCGCGCCGATCCCGCCGTCCAGCGCGCCTATCTCGGACTAAACACCGCCAATCAGAACGAAATCTGAAGGAAGGAAAGCTCCATGTTCAATGTCCAGCTGATGATCGACAATCAGTATCGCGACGCTAGCGACGGCCGGGTGTTCAGCCGCAAGGACCCGCTGACCAAGGGCGATGCCACGACCGCGGCCGCGGCCTCGTTGGCGGATGCGCGCGCGGCCGTGGCCGCGGCGGCAGCCGCCTTCCCGGCCTGGTCGAAGACCGGTCCCGGCGAACGCCGCAAGTACCTGCTCAAGGCGGCCGACCTGCTCGAGGCGCGCACGCCCGACTTCATCGCCCGCATGGGAGCCGAAACCGGTGCCACGCCCGGCTGGGCCGGCTTCAACGCCCACCTCGCCGCCAACATGCTGCGCGAGGCGGGCTCGATGACCACCCAGATTTCCGGCGAGGTCATCCCTTCCGACATCCCCGGCAGCTTCGCCATGGGCATCCGCCAGCCGGTCGGCGTCATCCTCGCCATCGCGCCGTGGAACGCACCCGTCATCCTTGGAGTGCGCTCCATCGCCATGCCGCTGGCCTGCGGCAACACCGTGGTGCTCAAGGCTTCGGAACTCTGCCCGGCGACGCACCAGCTCATTGCCGAGGTGCTGAAGGATGCCGGACTGCCGGCCGGCGTGGTCTCCTTCATCACCAACGCGCCGGACGACGCGCCTGAGATCGTCAACGCGCTGATCGCGCATCCGGCCGTGCGCCGGGTCAATTTCACCGGTTCGACCCGCGTCGGCCGCATCGTCGCCGAGACCGCCGCACGCCACCTCAAGCCGGCGTTGCTGGAGCTCGGCGGCAAGGCGCCGTTGCTGGTGCTCGACGACGCCGACATCGACGAGGCGGTCAACGCCGCCGCCTTCGGCGCCTTCATGAACCAGGGCCAGATCTGCATGTCCACCGAGCGCCTGATCGTCGACGACGCGGTGGCCGACGCGTTCGTGGCCAAGCTCGCGGCCAAGGCGAAGACGCTCAAGGCCGGCGATCCGCGCATACCGGGCACCATCCTCGGCTCCGTGGTCAACATCGAGGCGGTCAAGCGCATCCACGAACTGGTGGCCGATGCCACCTCCAAGGGCGCGACCGTGGTCGCCGGCGGCGATTCCAGCGAGACGGTGATGCAGGCAACAGTCATCGACAACGTCACCTCGGCCATGCGCGTCTACAGCGACGAGTCGTTCGGCCCGATCGTCTCGGTGATCCGCGTCAGCGGCGTCGACGAGGCGGTGCGCGTCGCCAACGACAGCGAATACGGACTGTCGGCGGCGGTCTTCGGCCGCGACATAGGCCGTGCGATGGAAGTCGCCGCGCGCGTCGAAAGCGGCATCTGCCACATCAACGGTCCAACGGTTCATGACGAGGCGCAGATGCCCTTCGGCGGCGTCAAGGCATCGGGCTACGGCCGTTTCGGAGGCAAGGCGGCGATTGCCGAGTTCACCGAGCTGCGCTGGATCACGATCCAAAGCGGCCACCGTCACTACCCGTTCTGAGTGGCTGGGTATCGGCTGTCCTGCAGCACGAATCGGCGCCGCCTGATCGGCAGTGCGCCGTTCCTCTGTGCGTCTCAACTAAGGCGTTGCAGCAAAGCCGGTCGTGGTCCCGCTCGCAGTTGGCAGCGGAGCCATAGAGGCGGCAAGACCTGCCGCGCGGGCCCTGTGAGCGCCCTCTTCACCCTTGTCCAACACGGGTATCACAAAACGTGCGACAGGAATTCCCGCGTGCGCGGCGATTGCGGATTGGCGATCATTTCCCTGGGTTCGCCGCGTTCTTCGACCACGCCGCGATCCATGAAGATCAGTTGGTCGCCGACCTCGCGGGCAAATCCGATCTCATGAGTGACGACCACCATCGTCATGCCGCTTTCGGCAAGGTCGCGCATGACGACCAGAACTTCACCGACAAGTTCGGGATCGAGGGCCGACGTCGGCTCGTCGAACAGAAGTACCTTCGGGTTCATCGCAAGCGCGCGGGCAATGGCCACGCGTTGTTGCTGTCCGCCCGATAGCTGGCGTGGATAAGAGTCAGCCTTGGCGGAAAGCCCGACGCGTTCAAGCAACGCGTAGGCCTTGTCCTTGGCTTCCGCCTTGGACATGCCCTTCACCATGATCGGCGCCTCTATCAGGTTTTCGAGCGCAGTCATGTGCGAGAACAGGTTGAACGACTGGAATACCATGCCGATGTCGGCGCGGCGCTGGCACAACAGCTTGTTGTTGACCTCGTGGAGCTTGCCGTGGCGCAGGTCGTAGCCGACGAACTCGCCGTCGACCAGGAGCACTCCACCACTGACCTCTTCAAGATGGTTGATGCAACGCAGGAAGGTGCTCTTGCCCGAGCCTGACGGGCCGATGACGCAGGCGACAGACCCTGTGGGCACGTTGAGGTCGATGCCTTTCAGCACCTCGACGGCACCGAAGGATTTGCGTACGCCGCGTGCGAACACCATGGAGTTTTGGGGAACGCCGAAGCGGGCCTGGTTTTCTGCTTTCGAAGTCATGCTGGCTGTGCCACCCGTCCGAACCTGAAGGCGCGTTTCAGCATGCCGCCCATCGACACGCCCTGCTGCTGGTCGCTCTTGCCGTAATATTGCTCGATGTAGTGCTGGCAAATCGACAGGATGGTAACGACGAACAGGTACCAGAACGCCACTACTATCAGCAGCGGAATGGTCTCGAAGGTTCGGGCATAGATGCTCTGCGCGGCATAAAGCAGGTCGTTGACGGCGATGATGGTCACCAGCGACGTCGTTTTGAGGAGATTGATCGTTTCGTTGCCGGTAGGCGGCACGATAAAGCGCATCGCCTGGGGCAGCGTGATGCGGCGCAGGATCAGCCGGTGGTTCATGCCCAGGCTGCCGGCAGCTTCGGTCTGTCCGCTCGCCACCGAATTTATGCCGGCGCGCACGATCTCGGCCATGTAGCCGGCTTCGTGCAGCGACAAGGCGATCACGGCGGCCACGAAAGGCGTCATGAAGTCGTTGGTCTTGACAGTGAACAACGTGCCAACGAACGGCAGCGTCAGCGAGAATTCGCGCACGATCAGCGACAGGTTGAACCAGAAGATCAGCTGGATCAGCGCCGGCGCGCCGCGGAAGAACCAGATGTAGGCGCTGGCAAAGGCATTGAGGATCCGGCTCGGCGACAGGCGCATGATGGCAACGATGGTGCCGATGATGATAGCCAGCACCATGATGGTGACCGTCAGGAGCAGCGTCTGCCCAAGGCCACGCATGATCGATGGATGGAAGAGGTATTTGCCGACGGTCGGCCAGTCGAAAGCCGGGTTGGTGGCGAGCGCCTTGAGTACCAGGCCGAGGATGACCAGCGTGATCACTGTTCCGACCCAAAGGCCATAGTGGCGCAGCGGAACGACGGTAAGCGCCTCCGGTGGCGGCGTTTGCGTTTCGGCCCGGTTCATTCAACCGCCCTCCCGATAGACAATGAAATGGCTCGGCAAGAGGTTGAAAATCCTCTCCCCGAGCCGGATCGCTTACTTGCGGATCTTGTCGGCCGCATCGACGACGTAGGCTTCCTCGATCATCGCACTGGTCATGCCGTACTTGGCCATGATCGTCTTGTAGGTGCCGTTCTTGATCAGCTCGTTGAGCGCAGCGCTCAGCATCTCGGCGGTTTCTTTGTCGCCCTTGGGGATCGCGATACCAAGCGGCGCGACGTCGTAGAGACCGGGCACCACCACCAACTGGCCCTTGCTTGTCACTTCGAAATAGCCAGAGGCAGTGGCGTCGTCCAGGCGCGCATCAAGACGGTCGGAGAGCACGGCCTGGATTATGTCCTTGCCCTCCGGGAAGATGCTCTTGACGAGCTCAGGCTTGCCCTTGGCTTTGCATTCTTCATTCAGGCGGTCGGCGATAAAGTCCGAAACCGCTCCGCCGATAACACCAACACGCTTGCCGCAAAGATTGTTCTCGCCCTGGAAGGACGGCGCCTTGTCGGGCGTGGTCGAAGCCACGATGCCCGACTTGATGAACATGACGAAGTCTACCTGCTTCAGGCGGTCGTCGGTCGCCGCGAATGTCTCCCAGGCTACCTTGAAGCGGCCGGCAGCTAGGCCAGGCACCATCGAGGGAAAGGGAATACGGGTGACCTCAAGCTCGGCGCCGAGCAGCTTGGCCGCTTCCTGGGCGAGCTCGATGTTGATGCCGACCTGCTTGCCGTCTTCGGCGATAAACTCGAACGGTGCATACTCGAGCGTGTTGGCCATGATCAGCTTGCCGGTCTCTTTGACCTCAGGCGACTTGGGCAGTTCGGCGGCTGCGAGCGTGCCGGCGCCAGCGATCAGGGCCGTGATGGCCATTGCGGCGAATTGTGCGCCGCGCAGAAGCGAATGATGATGCACTTTAACCCTCCTCATTGTGCTGGGATGACCGGTGGCGGCTGCCCCTGGCTTCGTCCTCGTGCCGGCGTTCCCCTCGAACGGCGCGGAGCGCTCTTGTTGTCTGGCTTCCGTCACGTCAGAACTCTATTCTGATATTGAAATGTATTTTTATGGCCGATAGCTTGTCAAGCGAGCGGCTTCCGCCCGACCGCATAAATCGCGCCACACCTTGGCAGTTTTCCCATCACTTCTCGTTTTCTCTGATCATCGTCAGAACCGTAGCGACCTCAGTCCGACCGTTCGGTCGATGATGAGGATCGCGGTGAAGGTCATAAAGATGCTGAGCGAGGCAATCGCCGCTGCCGTCGGGTCGAAGTTGAAGCGCAGATAGTCGAACAGTTCCAGCGGCAACGTGTTTTTTCCGAGCGACTTCAGCAGCAGCGAGATGTTGAAGATGTCAAAGGAGATGACGAAGGCAAAGAGGCAGCCGGTGATGATGCCGGGCTTGATCGCCGGCAGCGTCACGCGCCGGAACGTCATCCAGCCGCTCGCACCCAAGCTGCGCGCGGCTTCCTCCTGCGAGCGGTCGAAATTGAACAGCGCCGAGGAAACATTGAGGAACACATAGGGGAATGTGACGACGATATGGCCGATCTGGATGCCGATCGAATAGTCAGTGCCAATCCGGATTTCGTAGAAGTAAAACAGCAGCGCTATCGCCGTCAGGATCTCGGGCACCAGGAGAGGTGCCGTCATGATAAGGCGCATGAAGTCGCGGGCAACCTTGGCATAGCGGGCGACATAGATCGCAGCCAGCGTGCCGATCACGCCATTGACGATTGTCGAGACCGCGGCGATCTGAATCGAATAGAGCGTGGCGTCGAGGAAGCGCTTGTTTGAAAACAGTGCCTCGAACCAGCGCAGCGAAAAGCCTTCTAGCGGGAAGGCCAGGAACTCGCCCGAATTGAACGACAGCAGCACCACCAGCACGATCGGAAACATCAGGAATATGTAGATCGCCGCGACAAGGGAGGTGAACAGCCTGTCCCAGATGGTCTTTTCGACACCGCACGATGCACCTGTCATGGCAGCCTCCGCATCGCGCGCGCCGTAAGCTTGAGATAGAGCCCGACGAACATGACAGCCACCGCCGCCATTATGATGGCGAGTGCTGCCCCTGCCGGCCAGCGGAAATTGTCTACGAGATATTGCACCACCAGCACCGACATGGTGCGCCCGCCGGTGCCGCCAAGCATGGCTGGCGTGACATAGGCACTGATCGACAGCACGAATACCAGGATGGTGCCGGCCTGGATGCCGGGCATGCTGAGCGGCAACGTCACTTTCCAGAATGTCCGCATCCGCGAGGCGCCGAGCGAGCGCGAGGCCATGGCGAGGTCGGGGCTGATCGCCTGCAGATTGCCGAGCAGCGGCAGGATGATGAAGGGCAAGAAGACATGCGTCAGCGCGATCGTAACGCCGAGCGAGTTGTTCATCAGTTGAAGGGGGAAAGTGATCAGGCCGATGGCCTTGAGCGCCTGGTTGGCGACGCCGTTGTTGGACAGGATAATCATCCACGCAAAGGTCCGCACCACCAGCCCGACGAGCAGCGGCGACAGCACGAAGATGTAGAGCAAGCTTGTCCAGCGCGATCGAGACTTGGCGAGATGATAGGCAACGGGATAACCGAGCAGCAGTGAAAGCACCGTGACGGTAGCGCCTATAAGCAAGGTGCGGCCGAGGATGCCCCAGATGTAGAAGTCGCCAAGTGCGGTCGTATAGTGCGAAAGCGTGAGGCCTTCGCCGTAGACGGCGCGGGTGGAAGCCTCGCGCAAGCTCATGGTGATGATCGTGAGATAAGGCAGCGCAAAAAAACCGATGAGCAGCACCAGTGCTGGAACCACCATCCAGGTGGCGCTGCCGCGATTGCTTCGGCTTTCGATGCGTGGAACTGCCTCGAGCGCGCTCATGATGCCAAAAGCCAAGTGTCGCTGGCGGCAAAACGCAAGGCGACCTGTTCGCCGACGTCGAGCGGGTTGCGGCCGTTGACATCGACCGTCACGCGGTCGCCGCTGGCGAGCTTGACGGCGAGCTGGTTGGCGCTCCCCTGGTAGACTGAGTTGACCACGGCACCCGCGAGCACGTTTTCGTCCTTGCCCGCCTCCCCCGAGCCAGCCTCTTGCTTTTGGCCTGCTCCAACACATTGTTTTCGGGTGTGGATGTTCTCCGGCCGGATCATGATCTTGACCTCAGCCCCCTTGGCAAGGCCCGCCGGGCCCGTCGTGCCTATGCTGCCGCAAGGCGTGTCGACCTTGTAGCTGTCCTGGCCAAGCGCTTCGGCGATCTTGCCTGATATCGTGTTGGATCGGCCGATGAAGCCGGCTACTGACTGCGAGGCGGGACGTTCGTAGATTTCGCGTGGCGAGCCGAACTGCGAGATCGTGCCGGCACTCATCACCACGATCTTGTCCGACATGACCATCGCTTCGGCCTGGTCGTGAGTGACGTAGATGCTGGTGATGCCGACACGCTGCTGCAGGTCGCGGATGAAAAAGCGCATCTCGTCGCGCAAGGTGGCGTCGAGATTGGCCAGCGGCTCGTCGAGCAAAAGCACCGACGGTTCGATGACCAGCGCACGGGCCAGTGCCACGCGCTGCTGCTGGCCGCCCGAGAGTTCGCGCGGAAACCGCTTGTCGTAGCCTTCGAGGCGCACCATGGCGAGAACGTCAGCGATGCGCTTTTGTCGGTCGGGCACGGAAACCTTGCGCACTTCGAGGCCGAAGCTCAGGTTTTCGGCCACCGTCATATGCGGAAACAGCGCGTAGGACTGGAACACCATGCCGATGTCGCGCTGCTCGGGCAGTGTGCGCGTCACGTCGCGGTTGCCAAACAGGATGCTGCCGTCGTCGGGCCGCTCGAAGCCGGCGATGCATCGCAGCGTCGTCGTCTTGCCGCAGCCGCTGGGGCCGAGCAGCGAGACGAACTCGCCCTTGGCAATCGGTATCGAGATGTCCTTGAGGATGTGCAAGTTGCCATACCGCTTGTTGATACGGTCAATGGTCAGTGCGGTCATCCGATGTCCTCGCGCGGTTGCCGACCGGGAGGTGGGGGCCCTCCCGGCCACTACTTTGATGCCGGTCGTGGCTCTACGCCATTTCCCGGTTCCAGCGATCAGCGATCTCCGCCGCCTTGTCGACGTAGCTGTTCCAGTCGTAGCTCTTGATCTCGGCCATCCGCGGACCAACGATCGGCGTGCGTACCGACATCTTTTCGTCCACGACGGATGAGCTGTTGCTGGGCGAGGTGTAGAAGGCCTTGGCCATGTCTTGCTGAACATTGGCGTCGAGGATGTAGTTCAGATAGGCGTGCGCGGCGTCCTTTTCGGTGCCGGTGGCGACCAGGTTGAACGACTGCTCGAAAGCGAGCACGCCCTCCTTGGGGGCAACGATCGCAACCGGCGCGCCCTTGTCCTGCAGCGTCATGATCTCGGTCCAGTCGACAGGAGCTATGATCGCGTCGCCGCGGATCAGGGCCGTTGCCACCTCACCGCTCCACGAGGCTTGCGTGAACGGCAGCAGTTCCTTGATCTTGGTAAAGGCGGTGTCGAAATCGTCTGGCCCGCTGCCGAACAGTTCGGCCACCAGGCGCAGGAACAACACAGCGCCGGTGTTGCCGATCTGGTAGAGGCCGGTCTTGCCCTTGAACTCGGGGTTTTCCCAAAGGTCGTGCCAAGAGGTCGGCGCGGTCTTCACCAGGTCGATGCGGTAGGCCAGCCCGATCGGCGAAACGACGGCGCGGATGCCCTTGGCGTCCTTGTTGACGAACTGCGGGAACGTCTTTTGGGCATTCGGCACCTTGGTGAGGTCGAAGGGCTCGAAGAAGCCTTCGGCGCGCAGCACGGCGGCAATGTTCTCGTTTCCCATGAAGATGCTGTAGGGTGAACGGTCGCCGCCAGCGCGGATTTTGGCGACGAAATCCTTGCCGAGCCCAACATCGAGCTGCGGCTGGATGCCGGTCGCCGATGTGAGGCCGGGCAAGAGTTTCTCTTCCCAGAACTTGGCCCACAGCCCGCCATAGGTCGGAACGACCAGCGACGATTGCGCGGAGGCAAGCCGTGGCAGGGTCATCGAGGCAATAGCCGTCGTCATACCGACGGCGAATTCACGCCTAGTCAGCTTCATCGGAAATTATCTCCCATGTTCCCACTGAAGTTCTTATTGTGACTGCGTCGCAGGATAGATAGCGCAGCCCTGTTGGATCGAAGGCTTGCATTTTCTGATCAGGCGGTCAACAATTTAGATATTGTAATATTGAAATAATAAGAAGCGGCCAACGAGGGAGAGAATACGCGTATGGAGGACGCTAAGCAGGCAGTCCAGGTGACCAAGAGCCTGGCACATCAGATCGCGACGGCGCTCCAGCAGGAGATCGTGCAAGGCGCGCTCAGCGTCGAGGCGCGGCTGCCGTCGGAAGCCGAGATCGCACAGCGTTTCGGCGTCTCGCAGCCGACCGTGCGTGAAGCGCTCAAGATATTGGCGGCGAAGAAGCTGGTGCGGTCCAAGCGCGGGCCCAATGGCGGCGTCTTCGTCAACGCACCCTCGCTCACCGCGGCCAGCCAGATGCTGCAGGAGATGACGACCTGGTTTGTCGGGCTCGGCGTCTTCGGACTCAACGAGATCGTCGAGGCGCGCCTGCTGCTTGGCCGCACCTGCGTCCAGCTCGCCGCCGAACGCGCCACCGCCGAAGACCTGACCTCAATCGAAGCCACCCTGGAAGCCTTTGAACGCGACGGAATTTCCGACGAGGAATTTTGCCGGCTCGATGTTGCCTTCCATCACGCCATCGCCCAGGCCACCGGCAACAACGAATTGCGTTTCATCATGCTGGTGGTCAACGACTCGCTGATCCCGGCGACCAACATGATCTCCTTCCGCTTCCGCGAGCGCGGCCGCGTGGTGTCGCTGCATGCCGATATCCTGGAAGCGCTGCGCGACCGCGACGCCTCGGCCGCCACATCCGCCTTCGAGGAACTCATCGCCTATCAGTCGAGCGTCTACGAAAAGGCGCTGTCGGCACGGCAGGCCGATGCTGCCGAGAGGCAAGAAGCCCGATGAGTTTTCTGGTGGCCCCGGGCCAGGAGCTGGTTGAAGAGCAGCTCCCGGACGGGCGCCTCTTTTATCGCAGTTCGACACCCCTGCCCGGCGACTTGCCGGATATTTTTGAGCGACTTGTCAAATGGGCGGCTGAGCAGCCCGGCAGAACCCTGCTGACCGAACCCGGTGAGAGCACCAGGGTTTCCATCAGCTATGGCGCAGCACTTTTCCGTGCCCGCGGTATGCGGCAGGTGCTTGCCAGAGGCTACGGTCTTCGCAAGGGCGATTGCGTGGCGACCCTTGCCCCGGCGGGCATCGATGCGCTGGTGCTCAAGCTCGCCTGCCTTTCCGGTGGTTTCGTCCATACGGCACTTCCCCCCTTCCCTTTCCGCGGCGGTGTCGAAAATGAAGCGACAAGGCCATTTCTTGACGCCGCCAAACCCAAGCTGATTGTCGCGCCCGCGGGCCATCCGGCCATCGAAGGTATGAATGCTGTTTCGCTTGGCGAGCTGGTGCGCGAAAGCACGGGAAAAGCCGTACCGGCGCTGGACGAGCACGCCTCGCCAGACGACTGGGCGGCGATCTTCTTCACCTCGGGCAGCACCGGCGCACCGAAGGGCGTACCGATCACACGCGGCATGATCTCGTCCAACCAGGGCGCCATCGCCGCGATATGGCCGTTCGTGGCGGAAACGCCGCCCGTGCTTGTTGACTGGCTGCCCTGGCACCATGTCTTCGGCGGGCTCGACAACATCTTCAAAGTGATCTGGAACGGCGGCGGGATGCATGTCGATGCAGCCCCCAGCCCATCGACCATCGAGGCGAGCATTCGGATCATGGCGGAGGTTTCTCCCACCATGCATATCGCTGTGCCGCTTGGTTTGAAGCTACTGCTCGACTGGCTGGAAGGTGATGAGCCTGCCGCGCGCGCCTTCACCAGCAAGCTGCGGGCCATCTTCTTCGCCGGTGCGGGCATCGACGCCGAGCTCTGGCGGAGGCTCGTCACTTTCCGCGACAGCCATGGCGATTTTCAGATCCTGTCGGGCTACGGCGCGACGGAAGCCGCCTCGACAATCACCTTGTCGCCGGCACCGCTGGAGCGGCCGGGCGAGCTTGGCCATCCCCTGCCCGGCCATCGCATCGCTTTGTTCGACATCGACGGCCGTGCCGAGCTGCGTGTGTCTGGCCCCAACATTGCGCCCTGCTACCTCATCGAAGGCCGCAGGGTCGAGCTGCCCATGGACGAGCATGGCTTCTACCCCACCGGCGATGCGGCCGTGCTGCGCGAGCGGTCGGACGGCATTCCAGTGTTCGGTTTCGATGGCCGGCTTGCCGAAGACTTCAAGCTGTCGAGCGGGGTCAAGGTGCGCACCGGTCCGCTGCGCGCCGGCCTGATGGCGCAGTGCGCGCCGCTTGCCGACGACATCGTCATTTCAGGCGAGAACCGCGATCGCCTCGTGGCGCTGGTGTTTCCCTCGGCTGCGGGCAAGACCCTTGTCGATGAGCTCGGCGCGCGCATCGCTGGCTGGAACGCCGTTAACCCCGGCGGCTCGACCACGATTGCCCGTTTCGATCTCGCGATGACACCCGCCTGCCGCGCCAAGGGCGAACTTTCCGACAAGGGGCAGATCGTGCAGTCGCGTTACCTGCGCAACCATGCCGAACTGTTTGATGCCCTGCAGGCGGGTGGAGGTCAGGCGCCCAAGAGCGCCTGACGCGTCGCAAAATTAATCCAGATCGCGGAACGGCTTTTCGCGGATGTCGAGGAATTCCTTCAGCGAATACTCCTTGAGCAGACGCATCCAATAGCGCCCCTCTTCGGAGCCGTGCAGGATCGCGGTGGTCTCGCGATTGTAGGTCCAAGAGCTTTCCAGGCCGGCGGTTTGCTGCTGGTGGTTCAGCGCTGCCTTAGCGAACTTGATCGCCGCACCGGGCATGCGGGCGCATTTGCGCGCCAGTTTCTCGGCTTCGGCCTTCAGCTGGTCGCGCGGCACCGCCTTGTTGACGAGGTGGATGCGCGCGGCCTCGCGGCCGTCGATCAGGTCGCCGGTGTACATCAGGTGGCGCGCGTGGATCATCGGCACCGTCCAGGGCAGCATCAGCGTCGGAGGCGCCGAAACGTGGCGCACTTCGGGCTCGCCAAGCATGGCGTCTTCGGCGGCGATCGTCATGTCGCAGCACATCATCAGCTCCAATCCGCCGGCCAAGGCATAACCATTGACTGCGGCGATGATCGGGATCGGCGCTTCGCGGATGAACTTCATGCGGCGCATGTTGGCGCCAATGTCCTCGCGCCAGGCCTCGGTATCCATCTCGAAGTCTTCGCCGCCGAGGTCGAAGCCCGCGGTGAACGCCCGGCCCGCACCGGTGATGATCACCGCGCGGATTTCAGGATCCTTGACCGCGCGGGCGATGGCCGCCTCGAGGGCGTCACCAAGCTCCTGGTTCATGGCGTTCATCTTGTCGGGACGGTTGAGCGTCAAGGTGACGAACGCGTCCTCGGCGTCCTTTTGCCAAAGTACGACTTCGCTGGTCATGGTCTCGCCTCCCCTTACGCGATTTCGATGACGACGCGGCCGCGCACGGCACCCGCCAGGATGCGGTTGGCGAGCTCGGGCAGCTCGGACATCTTGTGGGTTTCGGTCATCGCCGAAAGCTTGGCGCGGTCGAGATGATCGGCCAGCGTCTGCCAGGCCTTCTGGCGCTTGGGCAGCGGCGCGTAGACCGAATCGACGCCGATCAGCGTCACGCTGCGCAGGATGTGCGGCATCACGGTTCCAGGCAGGTTGTGGCCGCCCGCTAGACCGCAGGCTGCGACGGCACCGCCATAGACGGTCTGGGCCAACGCATTGGCGAGCGTTGTCGAACCGACTGAATCCACGGCGCCGCTCCAGCGTTCCCTCTGCAGCGGCTTGACCTCACCGGCGAGTTCAGCACGGTCGAGGAAAGAGGTGGCCCCCAGCGAACTGAGATAGTCGTGCGTCTCAGCGCGGCCGGTCGAGGCAACGACCGTGTAGCCTTTTGAGGACAGCAGGCTGACCGCCGTCGAGCCGACGCCGCCGGCGGCACCAGTTACCAGCACCTCGCCTTTGCCGGGCTGGATAGTGCCCCAATTCTCAAGCGCGTCGACGCAAAGGGCTGCCGTGTAGCCGGCCGTGCCGATCGCCATGGCGTGTTCCATGGAAAACGTGTCGGGCAGGCGGATCAGCCATTCGGGCTTCAGCCGCTGGAAACGCGTATAGCCGCCCCACTCGGTTTCCGACATGCCCCAGCCATTGGCCACGACCTTGTCGCCGACCTTCCATGCCGGCGAGCGCGACTCGACCACGGTACCGGCGATGTCGATGCCGGCAACCATTGGCAGGCGGCGCGCGATGCGGCCCTTGCCGGAAACGGCGAGGCCATCCTTGTAGTTGAGGCTCGAATAGGCGACCTCGACGAGCACGTCATGGTCCGGCAGGTCGGCCTTGGTGATCTCGCGGAAGCCGGCGCGCGGCTTGCCGTCGACATCTTCCAGCATCAAAGCTGTGAAAGTCTCGCTCATGAAAGTCTCCAGGAAGTCATTGGGGTAAATCTTGCGCGTCAGCCTGATATGGCTTCGCGTTCGGCGCGCCGCGCCAGGCTGATCGCATAGCTGTCGCGAACATAGGTCAGGAGTTCGGAAAGCACAGAGGTCGCAGTTGCGGCATCTCGCGCTTCCAGTGCCGCCACGAGCCGCTCGTGGAAATTGGCCACAGTGCTGCGCTCGCGCACATGCGAAACGATCATGTTGGTGATCGGCATGAAGGCCTCGACCACGGTGTACATCATCAGGCTGAGCGGGCCGTTGCCCGCCGCTTTGACCACCGCGCGATGGAAACGAACGTCGGAGGCACAGAAATCTTCGTCGCTGAGCGATTTTGAACGCTGCAGCGCGATCTCGGTGCGCATCGCAGCAAGGTCTGTGTCGCTGCGGCGTTCGCAGGCGAGCCGGCAGCAGATCGCCTCGGTTTCCAGCCGCGCGCTGATGATCTCGTCGATGTCGAAGGCGCCGACGCCGACCAGGAGCGTTGCCGCCCCCGTAATCGCCGACGACAGCCCTTCTGGATCGGGGCGGCTGACAAAGGTGCCGCCGGTCGGGCCACGCTGCGAACGAATGAGGTTTTGGGCTGCGAGCCGCTTCAGCGCCTCGCGCACTGTGGGACGGGAGATGCCAAAGCTCTTCGCCAGGTCTTCTTCGGTCGGCAGGCGTTCGTCGATCTGCAGGCGACCGTCGAGAATGGCCGCGCGGATCTTGTCGGCGACCTGCCGGGCAACGCCTGTGCGCACCACGTCCTGATATTCGATCGGCATTCGTCCTCCGTCGGCGCCACCTGTAACGGCCGCGCCCGTCTCGACATGCGAATAAACAATATAGGTTTGACAAATATTGCAAGCGAAATAAGCTGACCCGAGACAGCGCCCGGAAATGGCTTCCTCCGGGCCATCCAGGCATCATGGCACGACCGAGCGATCAGGTTCTCTCCATTCTCAAGGCGCGGCTCGAAAAGGCGGCGATTCTGGCAGGCGATGCCGTCGATCCGCGCTACAGCGACGACCTTTCCGGCGAACCGGGCGCCCGGCCCGAACTAGTGCTGCGCCCGCGCAATACCCGCGAAGTCGCCGAGATCATCAACGCCTGCAACGCCGCCCGCTTGCCTTTGGTCGTCCAGGGCGGCCGCACCGGCCTGTCGGGCGGGGCGAGGGTGCTTGCGGGTGAGGCGGTTCTTTCGCTCGAACGCATGACCGCATTGGAAGACGTCGAACCGACCGCCGGTACCATCATCGCCGAGGCTGGCGTGCCCTTGCAGGTCGTTCAGGAAAAGGCCGACGCCGCGGGGCTGGTCTTCGGCGTAGATATCGGCGCCCGCGGCACCGCCACCATCGGCGGCAACATTGCCACCAATGCCGGCGGCATCCGCGTGCTGCGCTACGGCAATTTTCGCGCCCAGGTTCTGGGATTGGAAGCCGTACTTGCCGACGGCACCGTGCTCTCCTCGCTCAAGGGCCTCGCCAAGGACAATTCCGGCTACGATCTTAGTCAGCTTTTCATCGGCAGCGAAGGCACGCTCGGCGTCGTCACCCGCGCCTGCTTGAAGCTGCATCCCAAGCCGATCACCCAGTCCGCCGCCTTCTGTTCGCTGCCCTCGCTCGATGCCGCTTTCGGCTTGCTAAAATTCCTGCGTGGCCGGCTCGGCAATCTGCTTTCGGGTTTCGAGGTCATCCTGGCGCCACTGATGGGCGACATGGTCGCGGCCCTCGGGCTCACCGCTCCTGTTGCACTGTCGTCGCCCGTCTATGTGCTGACTGACATTCAGGGCATGACGCCGGGCGCCGACGAGGAAGCCTTCACCGTGGCGCTGTCGCAGGCGATCGAGGACGGGCTGGTCGAGGACGTCGTGCTGTCGCAGTCGGAGCGCGAGTTCCAGGCGCTGTGGATGTTGCGCGACGACTGCAACCGTTTCCTCTTCGCCGAGGGCGCGATGCTCAGCCTCGACGTCAGCCTGCCGCTGCCGCGCATGGGCGAATTCCTCGATCTGGCAAAGGCCGCCCAAGGCCGCGCCGATCCAGCAGCTCGGGACTATGTCTTCGGCCATCTCGGCGACGGCAATCTGCATTATGTCGTCCGTACCGACCGGCCCAACGAGGTTGCAAAAGCGGTGTTCGGCTCCGTTGCGCTAACAGGCGGCTCGATCTCGGCCGAACATGGCATCGGCCTCGACAAGAAGGCCTATCTGCATCTGACGCGTGACCCGGCCGAACTGGCCGCGATGCGGCGTCTCAAGGCAGCACTCGACCCCAACAACATCCTCAATCCGGGACGCATTTTCGATATGCCCCTGCCCCGCTCAACATCTGAGATACCAGCATGACCGTAGCGAAGTCCTTTGAAAATGGCGCCCGGCCGGTCGACATGCCCTCGGCGCTCGACGAGCGTTACACGCTCGAGCGCGGCCGGATCCTTGTCTCGGGCACGCAGGCTTTGGTGCGCTTGCCGATGGTGCAGCGCCAGCGCGACTTTGCGGCCGGGCTCAACACGGCAGGTTATGTCTCGGGCTATCGCGGCTCACCCTTAGCCGGCTTCGATCGCGAGATGGGCAGTGCCAAAAAATACCTGAAGGCCAGCCACATCGTCTTCCAGCCCGGCCTCAACGAGGACATGGCGGCGACCGCCGTGTGGGGTACGCAGCAGACCGGCATGTTCCCCGGCGCGCGTTACGACGGCGTTTTTTCCATGTGGTATGGCAAGGGTCCGGGCGTCGACCGCACCATGGATGTCATCCGCCACGCCAATGCGGTCGGCACCAGCCAGCATGGGGGCGTGCTTTTGCTCGTCGGCGACGATCACGGCGCGGTGTCTTCCACCCTTCCCCACCAGAGCGAGCACAATCTGATTTCGGCCATGGTGCCGCTGCTGTCGCCGGCCGGCGTCGGCGAATACATCGACTACGGCCTGCTCGGCTGGGCTATGAGTCGATATTCCGGCGCCTGGGTCGGCTTCAAGTGCCAGACTGAGATCGTCGAATGCTCGGCGACGGTCGATCTCGACCCGACGCGGCTCGAAATCATCGCGCCTGACCTGCCGCTTCCGGCAGATGGTCTTTCGATGCGTTGGCCTGATGGGCAACAGGCGATGGAGCGCCGTCTCGAAACCAAGCTCGCCGCCGTGCTGGCCTTCGCCCGGGCAAACCGTCTCGACCGCCAGCTCTGGTCCTCCTCCAAGGCCAGGTTCGGCATCGTCTCGACCGGCAAGTCCTGGCTCGACCTCAAGGGCGCCCTCTCGTTGCTCGGGATCGATGAGGCCCGCGCCGCCGAACTCGGCATCAAGCTTTACAAGGTTGGCATGGTCTGGCCGCTGGAGCCGCAAGGCCTGCGCGAATTCGCTGACGGCTTGGATCAGATCCTCGTCGTCGAGGAAAAGCGTCCCGTCATCGAGGAGCAGATCAAATCTCAGCTGTTCAACCTGCCCGGAGACCGCCGCCCGCTAGTGTTCGGCAAATCCGGACCGGACGGGGCGCCTCTCCTGTCCTCGATCGGCGAGATCGGCGCGCTGTCGGTGGCCCGCGCCATTGTGCAATGGCTCGGCACGAACGATGCAGGCCTCGCCGCGCGCGCAGCGCAGCTGCCAACAGTCGGGCTGCCTTCGCCCGCCGAGCCTGGCCTGCTCAGTCGCGAACCCTATTTCTGCTCGGGCTGCCCGCACTCCACTTCGACCGTCGTGCCCAAGGGCAGCCGCGCCTCCACCGGCATCGGCTGCCATATGATGGTGATCGGCATGGAGCGCGACACCTCGACCTTTACCCAGATGGGCGGCGAAGGCGGCTCTTGGATCGGGCTGTCGCCTTTCACCGACGAGAAGCACATCTTCGTCAACATGGGCGACGGCACCTATTTCCATTCAGGCCTCCTTGCCATCCGCGCCGGCATCGCCGCCAAGGTCAACGCCACCTACAAGATCCTCTACAACGACGCCGTCGCCATGACCGGCGGCCAGCGCCATGATGGCGAGCTGTCGGTGCCATCCATTGTCGGCCAGGTCCTGGCCGAAGGTGCCAAGCAGGTGGTTGTCGTTTCCGAGCGCCCTCAGCTTTTGGCCGGCCAGTTGCCGCGCTCGGTCAATGTGCGTCACCGCGACGAGCTCGACCAGGTCCAGCGTGAGCTGCGCGAGGTCGAGGGCGTTACCGTGCTCGTCTACGACCAGGTCTGCGCCGCCGAAAAGCGCCGCCGCCGAAAGCGTGGCACCTACCCCGTCTCGCCCAAGCGCGCCTTCATCAACGAACTGGTGTGCGAGGGCTGCGGCGACTGCTCGGCGGTGTCGAACTGCATCTCCATCGAGCCGCGCGAGACCGAGTTCGGCCGCAAGCGCGCCATCAACCAGTCGAGCTGCAACACCGACCTGTCCTGCACCAAGGGTTTTTGCCCGAGCTTCGTTACCATCGAAGGCGGACGCCTGCGCAAGCCGCGCGCCAAGGCCGCCGGCGGCGTCGATGCCGGCCTTGCCGAGCCCCACCGCGCTGCCCTTGATAATGAGCCCTACAGCGTGCTGCTCACCGGCATCGGCGGCACAGGTGTCATCACCGTAAGCGCCATCCTGTCACAGGCAGCTCATCTCGACGGCCTGTCGCTGGTGACGCTCGACCAGACCGGCCTCGCCCAGAAAAACGGCGCGGTGGTCTCGCACATCCGGCTCGCCCGGCAACCAGAGATGCTGAATGCCGCGCGCATCGGGCCCGGCGAAGCCGATCTGGTGCTCGGCTTTGATCTTGTGGTCGCAGCATCCCAGAACGCCATTGCCACGTTCGGCAAAGGCCGGACCAAGGCGGTGGTTGACGACCACTTCGCGCCGACCGCTTCCTTCGTCAAGGACACCACCATCGACTTCCGCGAAGGCGCCACCTTGCGCCGGTTGCGCAATGCCAGCGGCGAGGACGCGCTCACCACCTTGCCAGCCATGAAGCTTGCAACAGCGCTCTTTGGCGATGCGATAGCCGCCAACATGTTCCTGCTTGGCCATGCCTGGCAGAAGGGGCTTGTGCCTATCAGCCGCGAGGCGATCGAAAAGGCCATAGACCTTAACGGTGCTGGTGTCGCCATGAACCGCGCCGCCTTCGCCTGGGGCCGGCGCTCCGCCGAGGATATGGATCATGTGCGCCGTCAGGCGGGTGTCGTTCCTGCCCCGGCATCGGAGGCTACGCTGGATGAGGTCGTTGCACGACGCGCAGCATTTCTCACCGGCTACCAGAACCCTGCCTATGCCCAGCGCTATCGCGCGCTGGTCGACAAGGCGCGGCATGCCGAGGCGACTGCCGTGCCCGGCCAGGAGGTCTTCGCTAGTGCCGTTGCCAAATCCGCTTTCAAACTGATGGCCTACAAGGATGAATACGAGGTGGCGCGGCTGCATCGCGATCCGGCGTTCAGGCAGAAGCTCGCCGAGCAGTTCGAAGGCGGCTTCAAGCTGCAGTACAATCTGGCCCCGCCGATGCTGACCCGCAACGATCCACGAACTGGCCATCCGGCCAAGATCGCGATCGCCAGCCGTTGGATCGAGCCGGCCTTCGCCGTGCTCGCGCGCCTCAAAGGCTTGCGCGGCACGCGTTTTGATCCGTTCGGCCGCACCGCCGAGCGCAAGATGGAGCGGCGCCTGATCGTGGATTATTTCGGGCTCATCGAAGCGCTGGTTGCCCAGCTTACGCGTGACAACCTCTCAGCCGCCTCTGAACTCGCCCGCCTTCCAGAAGAAGTTCGCGGTTATGGCCATGTGAAACTTGCGTCTATCGCGCGTTTCGAAAAGCGCAAGGCGGAACTGCTCGCGACCTTTTCGCAAAGCGCCTCGGTGGGGCAGGCGGCCTGAACTATCCAGCGTGTCAACGCGCTGAATCGATCGAGGTTGGTCGGTTGTGAAATCGCCGCGGACGATCGGCCCCAGTGCGGGCTATGATTTCCAGTCAACGGACGTTTGCAAGGGGGGAGCCGGCTATCGAAGGTTCGACGACCCTACCCCACACTTGCCAAGGCAAAGTGCCTCTCGCCAACCGTTAAGACCTTGCGCCCGTCCATCGCGGCGGCACGACGTACGGCATCGGCCTCCTTTGGATCTAGCCGCGAGGATGCGTCCGAGAACCGGCGCTCCGGATCGGGCACGGCAGACAGCAAAAGCCTGGTATAAGGATGCTGGGGGTTGTCGATCACCGAACCGCAATCGCCCCATTCGACGATCTGGCCGCTATACATGACGGCGATGTCCTCAGCCACGTATCGCGCGGTTGCGATGTCGTGGGTGATATAAAGCATGCCCAGATTGCGGGTCGTTTTCATCTCGTTGAGCAGGTTGAGGACACCGAGGCGCACCGAGACGTCGAGCATCGATGTCGGCTCGTCGGCTACCAGCACCTGCGGCTGGGCCGATAGCGCACGCGCGATATTGACGCGCTGGCGCTGCCCGCCTGAAAGCTCGTGGGGATATTTCGGCGCAACGAGTGCTGGATCGAGCTTCACTGTCGCCAGTTGCTTTTCCACCTCTGCATCGAGATCCTTGGCGGTGACGTCAGGACGATGCAGGCTGAGCGTACGCTTGAGATGGTAGGCGATGGTGTGCACGGGGTTGAGCGAAGCGAACGGGTCCTGAAAGATCATCTGGACCGCACGCCGGTAGGCGGCGAGGTCGCGCCCGCGGCGCCCTTCCGTCGGTTCTCCCTTGAACAGCACCTTTCCGGCGCTCGGCAGATATTCCAGCATCGCCATGCGCGCACAGGTCGTCTTGCCGCTACCCGACTCGCCGACGATAGCCAGCGCCCGGCCGCTGTCGAGCGAGAAACTGACCGATCGCGCGGCGTGAACGGCATAGGTCCCGCTGCCAAAGGATTTGCTGACATTGTCAAAACGCAGAAGCAGTTCGCTCATCCCAACAAGCCTCCCTTGAGCGATGGGAACGAGGCCCAGAGTTTCCTGGTGTAGTCGTGCTGCGGCCTGCGGAATATCTCGTCCGACCGGCCCTGCTCGACAAGCTTGCCGGAGAGCATGACGCCGATGCGGTCGCAGAATTGCACCATCAGGCCGAGATCATGGGTAATGAACAGGACAGAGAAACCCATCTGGCGCCGCAACTCGTCGATGCGCTGCAGGATCTCGCGCTGAACCACAACGTCGAGTGCCGTGGTCGGCTCGTCCATGATCACCAGCTTCGGATTCAATGCCATGCAAATGGCAATGACGATGCGTTGACGCATACCGCCGGAGAACTGATGCGGGTAATCACGCATACGCTCCGGCTTGATGTCCACCAGCTTCAACATCTCGGCGGTGCGCTCGCGCGCTTCCTTGCGCGAACAGCGATTGTGGGTGGCGAGCACGTCATGAAACTGGTCTTCGATGCGCAGTACCGGGTTGAGTGAATTCATGGCGCTCTGAAACACCATCGCCACCTCGCGCCATCGGAAATCACGCAGGGCCTTGTTGTCGAGGGCAAGAACGTCGCGGCCAGCCAGCCGGATCTCGCTGCCCTTGCGGATCAGTGCGGGCGGTATGTGCAAGCGGCTGACGGCGAATGCGACCGTGCTCTTGCCGCAGCCGGATTCACCCGCCAGTCCAAACACTTCGCCAGGGGCAACGTCGAACGACACCTGGTCGACGGCGCGGAAGTTCTTCTCCGCGCCGATGTAGTCGATCGTAAGGTCCTTCACCGAGAGCAATGAATCGCTCAAAGCCGTCCCTCCCCTGCCTTGACGAGGCTTGCCCAGCGACCGAGGTTGCTGCCTGTCCGCAACCGCGGATTGGCGATTTCGTCGACGGCGAAATTGAGTAGCGACAGGCCGATGCCGAGCAGCGCAAGCGCGATACAGGGCGCGAGGATGTCCCACCAAGCGCCGACCGACAGTGCAGACGCTTTCTGCGCATTGTAGAGCATGGTGCCCCACGAAATGACGTTGGGGTCGCCGAGACCGAGGAACTCAAGCGTCGCCTCGGTGATGACGGCGAAGATCACGCTGCCAATGAAGTTGATGCCGACGATGGAGAGAACGTTTGGGAAAATCTCGAACGCCATGATGCGCCATTGCGGCTCGCCCATCATCTCGGCCGCCTTCACGAAATCGCGCTGCTTGACCGAAAGTGTTTCAGCCCGCGTGACACGCGCGCCCCAGGCCCACGAGGTGATGCCGAGGATGAAGGCAATCACCATCGGCCCGGCCTGGCCGACGAAGGCGGCGATGACCAGTAGCAGGGGCAGGTTGGGCACCACTAGGACCATGTTGGTGAAGAAGCTGATGACCTCGTCGGTCTTGCCGCCGCGATAGCCGGCGATGATGCCAAGTGCGGTGCCAACGACGGTAATCAGCAAGCCGGCGGCGAAACCCACGGCCAACGAGGTGCGCGCACCGTAGATCAGCCTGGCCCAGACGTCCTGTCCGAGGCGGGTCGTCCCGAGAATGTGGTCGGCCGACGGCGGCTGGTGCGGACGGCCGGTGCGGGCGGCCGGATTGTACTCAGTCAGGAGCGGCGCAAAGATCGCGATCAGGACGATAATCAGCACGATCGTCAGGCCTATCAGCGCTTTCCGGTTGTGCCTCAGGCCAGTGAGAAGTTGAACCATGTCAGCCACTCCCCTTCAGGCGTGGATCGAGCAGGACGTAGGTCACGTCGACGATGAAATTGGCGACAAGCATCGCGGCCGTCATGACAAGCAATTGCCCCTGGATAACGGGGTAATCGCGGGCAAGGATCGCCTGATAGAGCGTGTTGCCCAGCCCCGGATAGTTGAAGACGACTTCTGTCACCAGCGAACCGCCGAGTACCGTGCCCAACGCGATGGCGAGGCTCGAGACAGCCGGCAGCAGCGCGTTGCGCGCGGCGTACAACACCATCACACGCCGATCGGACAAGCCCTTCGCCCGCGCCATGACGACATAGTCCTGGCCAAGAAGGTTGATCATGTTGTTGCGCATCGTCACGGTGAAACCGCCGGTCAAAACGAAGCACAGCGTGATCATCGGCAGGAGCGCATGGTGGAGAACGCTACCCACGAATTGCAGGCTGAATGCGGGGTCGAGCGCCGGATCGTGCGCATAGCCGGTCGGAAACCAGCCAAAGGTGAAGCCGAAAAAATAGAGCGCGACCAGCGACGTGACGACGGCCGGGATCGAGGTGGCGAAGATCGAACAGACGGAGATAATGACATCGAGCCGTGTGCCGCGCCGCCAGGCCGCCAGCATGCCAAGGAAGCTGCCCAGGAAGAAGCTGATGATCGTCGCAGTGCCGACCAAACCCACGGTCCAGACCAGCGCCCGGCCGAGAAGCTCGGTCACCGGCAGCGGGAAATATTTCACCGACATGCCCAGATCGCCTGTGAAGATGCTGGCGAGGTAGGTCAGGTACTGCTTCCAGATGGGACCATCGACAAAGCCGAAGGTAAGCTTCAGCGCCGCAAGGCTCTCTGGTGGCAATTCGCTTGCAGCACTGGAAAACATCAAGGCCACCGGATCGCCCGGCATCATGCGCGGCAAGAAGAAATTGATCGTCGCCGCCGCAATGAATGCGGCAAGGTAGAACAACGTCCGGCGAAGAAGAAAAGGCATCGGCGCGCATTGGCGGGGCCGTCTCCGGCCACCGCCAACTCCCTATAGAAAACTCAGTTCACCGGCCGCAGAGCCAGAAGGTTCAGCAGACGTGCAGGATTGTTCCTGGTGATCGACGGATTGGCAAAGGCGTTGTCCTTCGTCGACCAGCCGGTGAAGCGCGTGGTGTTGTACTGATACCAGTTCGGATTGTTGAACACTGGCGCCATCGGCATGTTTTCGGCGACGATGCGCTGCGCCTTGTTCATGGCTTCCTTCTGCTTTTCCAGATCAGCCGTCTGGGTGAATTCCTTCACCAGGTTCTCGACCTCAGGATTGAACCAGCGCTGGGCCGTGAAGCGGGTCTTGCCCTTGTCTGCGGCCGTGAAGGCGCGCTTGTAGGGGTAATAGGGCGAGGCCGACGCCGGCAGGCTGTTGATGGCGCCGTCGAACTTGCCTTCGATCAGGCTCTGGGTCCACACGGCCTCTTCCGGCGTCTCGATCTTGGCGTCGATGCCCACGGCCTTCATGTTGTCGACGGCGATGTTGACCGTGTCGATCCAGTCGGTCCAGCTCGCCGGCACGATGATCGAGAAGGCGATCTTGGTGCCATCGGGATTCTCGCGCATGCCGTCGCCGTCTTTGTCGGCGTAGCCGGCCTCGTCGAGCATGGCCTTGGCCGCAGCCTCGTCATAGGTCGCATACTTGCCGAAATCGGCCTTGATCGATGCATCCGACCAGCTCTTGTAGAGCTCGCCCATCAGGCCCGGATCCTCGTTCAGCGTCGGATAGCCGTAGCCGGCGATGTCGATCATGCCCTTGCGGTCGAGCGCCATGGAGACCGCGCGACGGAAATTGACGTCGGTGAACGCTTTCTTGTTGTTCTCGTTGGCCGTCTCCTGGTTGAAGATAAAGGCCACCATGCTGCTGGGCGAGTACCAGTAATTGAAGTGCTCGGGGTTTTTCGCGACGTAGACCTTCTCTATGTCGGGGATGAAGGAAACGCCCCAGTCCAGCGTGCCGCTGACGGTCGCGGTCAGGATCTGGTTGTTGTCGGCCAGCTGCGGGAAGCGCATGCAGTCGACCTTGAGGGTCTCGGCGTCCCAGTAATGCGGGTTGCGGCACTGGTCGTAGGTCTGGCCGGTGAAGCGTGGCACCTCAGTCATCGGGCCGCTGCCGACGGGCTTTTCGTTGGCATAGGTGACCGGATCGGCGATGTCCTTCCAGACATGCTGCGGAACGATCGGGATCTGCGACAGCGTTTCGGCCGCGAGCGAGCTCGGGTTGTTCAGGGTGAAGCGCACGGTCTGTCCATCGACGGCTTCGACGCTGCCGATCTGCGACCAGATGCTGACGAAGTCGAGCGCGGGGAACTTCTTGAGGAGGTCATAGGTGAACTTGACGTCCTCCGATGTCAGCGGCTGGCCGTCCGACCACTTCAGGCCCGAACGCAGCTTGAAGTCGATGCTCTTGAGGTCGTCGGCCAGCTTGAAGCTCTCGGCCAGGCGGAAAACCGGCTTGTTGCTGTCGAAGCGGTTGAAGACGACCATCGGCTCGTAGATGAAGTCCAGCGTGCTCTGGCGTGCCGAAGCCTGGTTGAACGGGTTGAAGTTGCGGACCCAGGTCGTCGCCGGTTCAATATTGACTGTCAGGATGTTTTCGGCTGCGGCAGGCGCGATGCCGAAAAGAAGCGCTGAGATGGCGGTCAAAGTATGCAATTTCACGTCAATTCCCCTTTCAAGTCGTGTTTGTCGTTAGTGATCCGACGCCGGTTTGGGACGGCGAAGCATGCCTTGGTAGATACCCTTGTCTGGTGCCGGTACCGGGATGGCACCTGCGGCATTGGCGTAGAAATCGGCGGGACCGGCATCGCCGATGATGGCGTAGGCGTACCCATCGGCTTTTAGCGCCTCGAGTGCTGCGGCCAGCAGTGCAACGCCAACACCCCTGCCCCGCGCGTCGAGACTGACGCCGGTCGGTCCGAAAAATCCGCGCGCTACGATGTCGTAGCAGGCAAAGCCCAGTAGCTTGCCGTTCTCGACGGCGACGATGCAGGCGACTGGGTGCCGCGAGAACGCTACCGTCACTTCGCTCGCCCAGTTGTCGCTGAAATGCTCGCGTACCCAATCGACGACGAGAGCCATTTCCGGAGCTAGCGCAGGGCGTATCGAAACGCCCGCCACGTGACGACGCGAACGAAGCTCCTCGAACTTTGCCGAATGGAGACTGACAAGCAGGTCGGGCACTTTGTTCTTCCCCTTGTTGATCTCGGCCCGCCACCACCGACTATGTCGGCGATCGAAAGCCGGCTCTCTCTATTCCCAATGCCCGTAGAGATTGGGCATCAGGCTCGAGGCTGCCGCGAACCTCTCCCATGATTTGCTCGCCCATGGCGTCCAAGCCGTCTCGGCGATTGCCGACAGCCTGGGGAATACCAGGCGGTCGAAGACGCCGCGGTCGGTCATCGACTCGCTCCAGATGCAACCCTGGATGCCCTTGAAGTGCTGCAGCTGTTTTGACGTCCAGCCCTCGACGGGATTGAAATCGTAGGTGTGACGAGGCGAGGGCGAACCCGCCCAGCCAGCACCAGGCTCGTTCCAGTCGGCGGATTGGGCCATGTCTAGGTAGTAGGCCTGCCCTGGAGAAACGACCATGTCGTAGCCCTCTCCGGCCAGGCGGCCGCAGACCGGTACATCGCGCCAGCCGACCAGATAGGATGCGTCCTTGTCGAGCGCCCCGCCATGCGCCGCCTCCTGCCAGCCGCCAGTCTCGCAGCCAAGCGACTTGATCAGTTCGTGGATCTCACGCACGAACGCGCCCTGCAGGATCGAGGTTGTCGCGCCTTCGATGTCGTCGGCGCCGTCATGGTTGGTCAGCGTGTTGGTGAGGCCGGCATGCGAGCGCGCGGCATTGTCGCCGGCAAGCTTGCGCAGCATGTCGAGCGCCATCGGCGAGCCCGACCAGGCGCCCAGCGGCACCTCGTCGGCGCCGATATGCAGCACCTTGGACGGGAACAGCTCCGCGAGCTCGCGGAACACCTCCTTGATGAATGCCACTGCATTCGGCTGTGCAGGATTGATGCAATTGTTGGGCACGCCCTGCACCGAAGCATATTCGCCGGTTTCATCGGGATCGCGCAGTTCGGGCAGCGCCTCGAGCAGCGCGTAGCTATGTCCGGGAATGTCGATCTCCGGGATCACCTCTATGCCATAGGTGCCGGCGAGAGCGACGATCTCGCGCACCTCTGCCTGGGTATAGTACCCACCAGTCGGCTGCGGCCCCGATCCGAGCATCGGCGGCACTGGCAACCCATGGCCACGCCATGCGGCACGCTCGCACAGCTGCGGATAGGCGGTGATTTCGATCCGCCATGCCTCATCGTCGGTGAGGTGCCAATGGAACCGGTTGAGCTTGTTCCATGCCATGATGGCCAGGAAACGCTGGACCTCGCCGCTCGCGTAGAACTGGCGCACGACATCGAGATGACAGCCGCGGAACCCCATACGCGGCGCATCTTCGATGCTGCCGGATGCAGGAAAGCAAAACGATTGGCGATGGCGCTTGGCGCCGCGCAGGATCTGGCCGAGCGTGATCAGGCCGTAGAGATAGCCTGTGGCACTGGCGGCGGCCACAACGACCTCGCGCTCGCTGAAGTCGATGCGGTAGGCCTCGGCAGCGCCCGCGCGCTCGACCAGGCGCACCGGCCGGCCGCCCTGATGAGCCTCGCGCACCAGCCCTTCACCGGGGAAGAGCCGCTGGGTCAGTTCGGCGAACGCCTGGCAGGCCGCGAGCTGCGTCTGCGTTTCTGCCATCAGCGCAAGGCCGTCGGGCGTCTGCCCCGACGCAATCGCCTCAACGCTGCCCGGCCACGGGATGACGGAGATGGGAACCGGCGACGTCGCAGCTTCAGCTAGGATCGCACTGCCACGCTTCGGCGCATTCTCAACGACGGTCGAAACCGTGCGCAAGGTTGCGGCAACCTCGATCGAGCCGTCTGATTTCACGACATAGGCACTGGTCGCGCCGTCGCTCCAGTGGCGCAGCGGATAAGACAGCTGTTGGGCGGTGCATTCCCAAACCGCGCCCGGTTCGAGCACAAAACCAGGAGGGGGGGCTACTTCACTGTGGTTGGAAAAACGGCGGATCAGGCGGCCGTTCTCTATCGCCGCATTTGCCTCGAGCCGTGCCGGCCCGCTGAAGCACAGGATGAAATCTGCAAGCGGCCCGTGGCCCAGATTTGTCAGGCGTAGCTTGTAGATGGGGGCCTTGCCCTCGCCTGCTGGTGTCCAAAAGGTTTCGAAGAGAAGGGAATGTCCCGGTTTGCTAAGCGCAGTCATCTCAGTCTCGTTTTCGAATGATCGTTTTGCCCTGGCCGTCAAAAGGCCGGGAGTTGCTGTGGGCATTCTTGGGCCTTATCGAGTCCCAGCGGGTCGGCTACGCGCGGCCAGATGTCCAGGCTCGCCTTGCGATAAGGCGTCGTTGCCGGATCTGTCGGGTAGGACGTGGGTGCCGCGACATAGACGATCTCGGAGGCGATCGGCTGGAAGCCAGCGTGGAAATGATTGGTCGACTTGACCAGCAGGAAGGCCTTTCCGGTGAAATCGATCCCCTGGTTGGAGAAGATGTCGGGCTCGTAGGTCTGCGTGCGGCTGGTGATCAATAGGATGTCGATGGTCGTACCAAGCGGGCGCACCACGGCCGCATTTCCAAGCGTCACCCGGCTGTTGCGAAAACTCTGCCAGCCGGCCTCGGCGATGGCCATGACCTTGACTCGAAGGTCGAGCGGATCGCCGCCATGCGGACCAGACTTGCCGCCTATCCGCAGGTCGAGGACCGCGCCCTCGCCTGCGGCATGGCAGAAGGATACGGCTATCGGATCCCAGATCGTCGCAACCGCGACGTCTTCGAGACCGCGGGCCAGGATCTGACGCAAGATGTAGGTCGCGTCGCCGGCGACGCCGCCGCCGGGATTGTCCCAGACATCGGCAATGACTGCGGGCAGGTCAGGATGGCTCTTGCGAAGCTGGATAGCCCGGTCGAGACCGGCCTCAGTGTCGAGCATCGGCATCGACGTGCGCTTGCGCAGGCCGTAGAGCTCGTGACCGAGCGACTTCGCCAGCGCGTCGCCATGTGCCCTGTCATTGTCGGTCACCACCACGATGCGTGTTCCCATGTCGGGTACGTCGCCGGCCATGAACCCGTGAATGACCGAAATCGACAGCACACCACCCTTGCCCTCGAGCGTCGTCAGACGGTCGATGAAGGAGCGCATCGGCTCACGGCTTGTTGGATAGATGGTGATCATGCGGCAGTCGAAAGTGGAGATCACCGGCCTGATTTCGCCGCGCAGGGCTCGCAGCGCCAATTCGACGACATGCTCGCCGCGCTGCTCGAAATCGGTGTGCGGGAATTCGAGGAAAGCGGCCATCAGGTCAAGATTGGCGACACGGAGCGCGGTCAGATGGCTGTGCGGGTCGAACTCGGCCGCGACCACAACATCTGGCCCGACAAGCGCGCGTATCCGCAACAAGAAATCGCCCTCGGGATCGTCATAACCCTGGGCGACCATGGCACCATGCAGGCCAAGTACCACGGCATCGACAGGCATGGCTGCCTTCAACTCATCCAGGATCTGGTCGCGCAGCATCTCGTAGGTCTGGCGCTGGATCAGGCCGGCCGGTTCGGCCCAGCAAGATGTTCCCTCGACGACTTCGAATCCCTCCTCGCGACCGCGCCGACGCAGGATTGGCACGACGGAGGAGCAGAGTGTCGGCGTATCGGGATGCTCGCCTGGCTCGGCATAGAATGCCGCCTTGAAAGCGTGGATGTCCGTCGGAACGGGCGAAAACGTGTTGGTTTCCGTTGCCAGCGAGGCTGTGAAGATGCGCATTAACCGACGATCCGAGTGCTTTCGACGAGGCGATATCGGACAGCTCCCCAGGGAGGCCATACCGGCAGCCATGAATGGTTTGATCTTTGCGCGCACGTCACCGCCGCAGGACGCCACAGCGCCACTCGACCCACTGGGGGCATCGCGGCCTTGCAGCATGTCACCTGCGCTCATGCGAGTGCGATTTTGGTGCTTTTCCTCCCTGCACCGCCATGCAGTGTAATTAATTTTCTTAGTACGGCGACTTTCGCGCCCGCGTCAACGAAAATCTGGCCATTTTTCCCAGAATATGTAATTCACTTACGTAAATGAGAAACATCGCCTTGAACCGCTCAACTACCGATCGACGGCGAGAAGGAATGACCAACCCAATAGGGATTGAACGTTTTGTACTTTGATTTCAATTGGATGCTTTCTTCGGCATGGCCACGCCGACGGCCACAGACGAAATCGGGTGGCGTTGATGCGCAAGCCTCCTATGCTATATGAGCAGGGTCGAAAGAAATTCCTTTTCACGATTGAGTCGTGTTGAACCGGCGTACCCGCGTTCGCATTGGAGAGCTTTGATGGACATCTTCCATGCCCTGTCCGACGAGGACGGCAAGCTTTCGGGCCTTGAAAAGAAGCTTGCCCGCCTCGTGCTGGAGGATGTCGATTTCGTCGTCAACTCGTCTATCGGTGAACTGGCCGCCAGGGCCGAGGTGTCGCCGCCCACTGTTACGCGTTTTTGCCGCCGTCTGGGCTGTCAGGGCTATGCGGACTTCAAGGTACAGCTGGCGAAAATGCCCTATGTTGGGCTGCGCTACCTGATGCCCGAGGCCCAGACCGCTACCGCCGAGGAGGTCGCCGAGGACATCATCGCCAAGGCGCAAAACGCCCTGTTCCAGCTACATCGCCAGCTCGATCTCCAGGCTCTGGACAAGGCCGCCCGTCTTCTGCGCGGTGCCGACTTCATCTATGCCTTCGGTGCCAGCGGCAACTCTTCGATGGTCGTCAACGAATTGCACAACAGGCTGTTTCGCCTGGGATGCCGCATCAATTCATCCAACGATCACAGTCTGAACATCATGCTCGCCGCTGCGGCCCAGCCTGGCACCGTTGTGTTTGGTTCGTCCTTCAGCGGCCGCGACCCTGGTCTGGTTCAAAGCCTCGAGCTTTTGCGCAAGCGCGCCGTTCCGACCGTTGTCATCACGCAAAGCAATTCGCCTGTCGCCGCCGCAGCCGACGTAGTGATCACTATCGACCTGCCAGAGGGGAAAAACATCTTTCGGCCGACCTCGACGCGATTTGCCTATCTGGCAGTGATCGACATCCTGGCCAACCTGGTTGCCTATGCGGACCGCAACAAGGCCGCCAGAACGCTCCGTGGCATCAAGGAAGAGCTGGTGCGACGGCGAGACGGCGACGACCGGCAGGTACTGGGCGATTGACGGTGCCCGGCTACAAAAGGCAGGTAGCGAGGACGAATTCGCAGCTCATTTGAAGCTGATGTGCGCGGACGAACGCGCGCCCCGGACGTCAGGCTCTCCTGTGCACTCGTGGTCAATTGGCTGCTTGTTTGCTGGCTGCCTTGAACCGCATCTCTGCGGCGGGCGACATCGATTCATCTACCCCTGCCAACCAACTCCGGCATCACGCGTCGGTGACTTAGACGTCAGAACCCTGACGTCGACTTTTCGACTTGCTTGAGTTTGCCCTTGTCGATGCGAAAAAACGGCATGGCACGTTCGCCAGCCCCGTCGTCCCGAAAGCGGAAGACCCCGGTCGACCCACGAAAGCCCGTCGGGTTCTCGATCACCTGTTTGGTGAAGCCCTTTGGCCCTAGCGCGCTGGCGATGCCGGCGGCAAGAGCGACCGTATCGTAGCCATAAGCTACATTGACGTCGGGTTCATAGCTATAGGTTTTGCGGAAACGATCGGCGATGGGCCCGATTTCGGCACTGTCGAGCGTGGCAATGTGGGCGCCTTGCAAGACCGGATCATCGATGCCGTGCTCGATCCAGCGGTTCGAGCCGACGAGCGCAACGTTCTTGCCGAGCATCCCCTTGGCCCTTAAGGCCGAGACCAGGGGTGCCGGATTGGCGCTGCCGCTGGCGATGACGATCGCCTGCGGATCATTGACCAGCGCCATCATGTCGGCCACCGCTTTCTCGGACCCTCCGGTGGATGGGCCGAATGGCACCGCCACCGCAAGCGTTGCACCGTAGATGCTGAGGCTGTTTGCAACGCGTTTTTCGATGGTCTTGCCGGCCTCGCCTTCCGCCATGAACAGCACGAACTTGCGCGCGCCCTTGGCAGCGATGGCCGCAGCACCGGCCGCGGCGCTATCGGCTTCGTTGAGCCTGACAGAATAGACGCCCGGCGCCCCGGCATAGTTGTCGGCCAAGGCCATGACTAGTGGCCGGTTGGCGCCGGAGATCGTTGCCAGTTGGCGCACCGCGCCGGGCTCCGACGGTCCGATGACGAGCTTGGCGCCCGATGCCAGCGCGCCTGTCGTCAGCTTGCGCGCTCGTCCTTCGTCGCCACCGGTGTCTTCTACCGTCAAAGTCAGCAGATTATCGCCCATGTCGCTCATCGCAAGTGCGGCCGCATCACGCATCTTGCGGCCGCGGTCCCCTGCCGTTCCGCCTGCCGACAGAGGCAGCAGCATCGATACTTTCACCGGCCCCTTGCCGAGCGTTTCGCCAGATCGTGTCGGGCCCGATCTCGCTGTTCCGGCAGTTGCGGTTGTGCTTTCGGTGGCGGTGCCAAGCACGTCCTGGCCTTCAGCGCCTGACTGACAAGCGGTCAGACCGAGCGGCAGCGCCAATACGGCGGCCAGCAATGCGGCATGCCGCAACAAGCGCTGTCCAGATCCTGTCATCATGCCTCCGTTGCTGGGAGCTTGCGCATCGTCTTTGGTCTCATCGCCAAGCATGCAGGCAACCAGTGACAGGCATAGAGCATAAATCTGCGCCGAAAGCGACCAGCCTGCGGCCATCCCGGTTCAGAAACGGCAACGGCCTGGCCGTCGCTAATGAGCGAGCCAGGCGAGATTTATCTTGGCCGGAATTGCTTCACCGCCCGGTGCCCTGGAGCCATCGAGCGACTGGCGTGCGGGCTACTGAACCGCGGCCCTCCACCCGGCTAGTTCATGTATTCCACCATGCGGCTATGGAAGCACTCGCATTTGTTGATGGAGTCCGCGTCGCGATAGTTGGTCCTGAGGTAGCCATAGGCGATGCCGCAGGCGACCTTGGCCTCCGAAGCCCAGACGAAGACCGGGCGCTTCGAGTCGATCCACTGCGAACTGTTGGCGGCAGCAACGGACTCGTCCATCAGCCGGACGACCTCGGTTCTGACTTCGCCGAGGTTGTCATTCAGTGCCAGGTCCGATGTGCTCGCCACTCTGCAGTAGCTCGCTGTCGGCATGTCGATCAGATCGGCCGCCACCGCCTGGCCGGCGAAGGCGAATACGCAAAAGCCGGCAAGAGCCGACCGCATCTTCCAGTTCAAAGCCATTCGATATTCCCTCTCCTGCCCCAGCATCTCGTTGCCAGATGCACCCATTCACGCCCTCACCCGGAAAACCTCGGGTGCATTTCAAAAACTCACAATGTGCCTTGCCCCGACGATCCATCCTCCTCGAAGAGGATTGCTAGGGGAGCCATGGCAGCTAACACGTCCGCCCCGCTGTCATGCGAGGTAACCTCGGCCATCGTCACATCCCCATAGGCAGTCTCGGTGTCAGGAGCCAGCAGCTGCGGTATCAGGTCCGACAACTCGATGACCTCGCCGAACAGAGCGTCGGCGAGGATCTCGCCGAGTGCCGCCTGGTCGGCCATTGGTACCGGCCCAGGCGCAAGCATCGGCAGGTCGAACTCGGGTTCTGAGCTCCACGAACTCATGTTAACGGCAGGGGCCAGCGCCAAAGCGCCGGCCCCTTCGTTGCTTGCATCCGGCCTGTCATCCGTCATCGAAAATCCCGTCTGTCCTTAATCAGGCGCCGTCTGCCAATACTCATACATTATCCGAGTGCTTGGTGCCTGAATTATCTTCGAACAACACCTTCACCGCTTCGTTTACCGCCGTGTAGTTCTCGAGCACGGCAACGGTCTGGAAGCTGTCGCCGCCGCCATCGACATCGACCTTCACTTCCGCATCGGCGCCGTTCTGGACAACGCTGACATAACCTTGCGCGGCAAGGTCGGTGTCAGGCGCAAGCCCGCTCAGCAGCGCGCTGAGATCGAGCTGGTCACCCTTGCCGCCGTCATAATCGGGGATGATGTCGGTGACATTCAGCCCGTCGATGACGAAGGTCTCGCCGGTCGGCTGAGCCTGGTTCGCTTCGCCGAGCACGCCGTCGAGCATGACCTCGACATAGGTTCCCGACGAACCATCGGCATAGTGAACCGTGCCCTCGCCCACCACAGCCTGACCATCGATGAAGTCAGATGACGCCGTCGTGGTGGTGCTGAGACCGGTGATGCCATGGTCGCTGAGATGGGTCAGTTCACCCATCTCGCCAACACCATCGCTATTGGCATCCTGCCAGATCATCAGCTTGGAAAAGGCCTCGTCATTGACGTCGACGATGCCATCGCCGTTGCTGTCGAGCGAAGCCAGTGCCTCGGCACCGCTGGCGAAATGGCCGCCGGCGAAGTCCGGCGTGAAGATCTCGGCACCGCTGTCGATCTTGCCATCGCCGTTGACATCATAAGCCAGGATACCATCGCCGCTGGTGTTCCAGGCCACCTGGTCGGCAACACCGTCGGCGTTGATGTCGAAGCGGATGCCACCGTCGACATTGGAGAACGACATGCCGTTCTTGTCGAGGTCGAGCATGATCGGGTCGGTAGCGCTGGAGTAAACGACAAAGTCAGAGGCCGTAAGCGCGTTCAGACCCGCAAGCGACGTAATGTTGTTAAGCGTTGCCACTTGGACGCGGTTGCTCGCGTTGTCCCAGTCCGTATCGAACCAGATTTCTCCTCTACCGGTGTCCGAATTGAACACAACGACATAAGCGTTCTGCGAATTATTGGCACCAATGCCGGCAGTTATTTGAGCAGTCGTCTGCGCCGTATTCAGCAATATGACGTGATTGTCGTCTGCCCCTTGGATACCGGAAATATCGGCACGTATCTGGAAATCAGTGACATTCAGCGCATTTCCGGCCTGACTTCCGGAAGTTCCAGCAAAATTGACACTCCCGCTGCCTGTCGACCCGGTATCAAGGAAACCAATCTTATCCGTTCCAGCAGCAAAGTCTGCGATCGTATCTTTACCGGTATTGGTCGCCAAGCGGAACTGATCGGCTCCACTACCGCCGGTCAAGGTGTCGTCACCGCCGCCGCCGCTAATGATATCGGCAGCAGAACCGCCCGTAATTGTATCAGCATTCGTCGAGCCGATGATCTTGAGAACCTCGGACTGATTTGCGAGGTTGATTGTAACACCCGCAGCCGCGCCAGCGGCCGAGACCGTCTCAACACCCATCAGCCCTCCATCTCCAAGGCTATTCAACCCTGTTGAGGTCGAGCTCAGAACCAGGACGTCCGCAGAACCGGCACCAAGGTCAATTTTAGTGGCCCCGCTTGCAACCAGCGTATTGAATTGCGCGCCGGTCAACGTAAGCGTTTCATTGCCGCTGGTGCCGATGAAGTTGATCGTTTCCACACCGGCCAATGTTGGTATCGCGGCGAAATTCACCGAACCGCTTACCTGAATGTTCAGGGTGTCCGTGCCAGCCCCAAGATCGATGCTTGAGAACGCAGCGAACTGCAGCGCAGTCATCGTAACGCTGTTGGCGTTGTTGCCGACAGCCTTGAAGTTTTCCACGCCGTTGATCGTCACGCCGGTCAGGTCGATCGCAGTCGCATCCGTGACCGTGATCGTGTCCGCGCCACCGCCAAGATTCATCGACTTGGTGGTGCCCGAGCCAACCAGCGCCATCAGTTGCGCGCCGGTTAGAGTAAGACTGTCTGCTCCAGCGGTGCCAACGATGTTACGAGTTTCCACGCCTGCAATGCTGGTCGATGTCGCTCCCGAAATGTCGACAGCCCCATTTACCTGCACGTTCAGAGTGTCGGTCCCACCTGCGAGATCCACACTGTGGAACGCCGCCCATTGCAGCGCAGACATCGTAACGACATCGGCCCCGCTGCTGCCGGTCAGCGCTTCGACATTGGTCACCGTGCCAGCGGTGAAATCCACCGTGGTCGCGTTGGTCAGGACGATCGTGTCGCCGTCGGCGCCGCCATCGATAGATTCGCCGGAAACGAACTCGCCATTGGCAAGGCGGAACGTATCGGCGCCGGTGCCACCTGTCATGGTGTCCTTGCCGGTTCCACCGGTGATGATGTCGTTGCCGGCACCGCCGTCAATAACGTCATTGCCTTCCTGGCCGTAGATGATGTCCAGCCCATTGCCACCGGTAATCGTGTCGTTGCCACCTGACCGACCGCTCTCTTTCGACAGCGCTTCATGGTTCGCTGCGAGGTAAGCTAGCGTGTCGGCACGGGTCCAATCCGCTCCATTGCCAGCAGGGTCGAGCGTCTCGTTGTTCGACCGGTTCTCCAGTGCCTGGAACACCGCCCAACCGGAACCTGCTGGAAGATTGACACCAAGCTGGATCGCCAAGCCGTCAGTGTTCGGCACATCGCCAAAGATCAGATCGTTGCCGTCACCGCCATTGATCGTGTCATTGCCCGCTGCCGCGAGTTCGGTGGAACCGCCGAGAACAGTGAGGGCAGCCGCAAGTTGTGCTGCGGAAGTCGCATTGGTTGCAGCGCCCGTGCCGCCACTTGCGTTGCCATCCTCGATGTCGCTCAGACGCCCGAGCAGAGTGCCGTTGACCGAGATACCGATGGCCTCGATGCTGTAGCCCTTCGAGATGATCCGCTGAGGTTCATTGGTTCCGTCCGAGCCCAAAACTTGGCTCTGGGCATCCGCAACGTTGCTGGCCCCCTCGCCACCATCGCCGTCAAGGTCGCCATCTGAGTCATACCAATAAGTAGGATTGCCATCGGAAACGAATACAACCTTCTTGAGGTCGGCAGTGGTTAGCCCGCTGCCGCCATCGATCCAGTTGTAGGCGGACTGCAAGCCGGCTTCATAGTTGGTGCCGCCGCCAGCCGTCATTGCATCAACGGCTGCCTTGGCAGCTGTGACCGCTGCTGTCTGCACCACGCCATTGACGACGAGGTTGAAGGTCCCGCGGTTGGTCGCATTGGTGTCGAAGTCAATGACTGTAATGCGAATGTTCTGCGCGCCCGAAGCCGCAAGATTGTCGATGAGCGCCTTGGTGCCATCCTTGAGAGCCTGCATGCGGGAAATGGTGCTGCCACCGAAGGCAATCTGGTCCGTCATACTTCCCGAGGAGTCGAGCACTAAAGCAATGCTTGCGCTTTGCCCCTGGGTGATGTTCACAGCACCGGGATCGCCGATAATCGTGTCATCGGCAGACCCGCCCTGGAGTACGCCATCCGCAGGACCTTGCGGGCTCGGCACGGTGTGGTCTGTAGGCTGACCAGTGTTGTCACCGTCGTTCGAGCCAACCAGCAACAGCGGGCTAGCAACGTTGGTGACCGTTATGGTCTGTGTTGCTTCCGATATGTCACCATCGCCGTCGGTAATGCGATAGATGAAGCTAACGTTCTGATCCGAGTTGCTGGCGTTGATATTGGGGTCGAATGACCAAGCTCCGTCGCCTGCGATCGAATAGGTGCCTTGTCCGCCAAGCGGCGTGAATGTTGAACCACCAGCGGCAACGGTCTGCCACGTTGTACCGCCATCGAAGGAAACGTGCGTCACAGAAGCACCATCGGCACCTCGGACGTCGTTCAGCAACAGATTCTCGCCTGTCGTTGAACCTGCGGTTTCAAGAACGGTCATCGCCGCGCCGGCATTCGCCGTTGGAACGTCGTCGACAACACTGACCGTGATCGACCCGGTCTTGGTATTACCGTTGGCATCCGTCACCGTGTAGGTGAAGTTCTCCAGGCCCGAGACCGTGTTGGCACCATTGTTGGCGTTTGTGCCGGTGACCGGCGACGTCAGGGTGTAGATGTAGCTGCCGTCGGCATTGATCTTGATCGTGCCGTAGGTGCCGACGATCGTCTGCGCCGTGTAGACCAGGCCGCCAGCCGTGCTCGTTGCATTGAGCTGGTTGGTGGCGTCGGTCTCATTGGTCGAACCCGGCAACGAACCCGTCACCGTGCCCGAAGCCAGATCCGAACCGTCCTTGCCCAGATCAAGCGCGTTCTCATAGACCGTCACATCCGAATCCGCCGGGGCTGCAATGCCGCTGTCCGACAGATTGATCGTCAGTGTTGTCGTTGACAGGTCGCCGTCGCCATCCTTGATCGTGTAGACAAACACGTCCGTCGCACCGGCAGGTGCTACCACGTTCGGATTGCCGTCATACGAATAGGTGCCGTTCGCCTGCAGCGTCAGCGTGCCGAAGGAGCCGGTGATCGTGGTGTTGATGCCTGAGGTCACCGCCGTCGTGGTGTCGCCACCCGAGGCGCGAACACCAACAACACCGCCGCCAGCCGCCGCACCATCGGCGCCAAACACGTCAGCCGTGCCATCGGTCAGCACATTGCCAGTGACAACGCCACCTTCGATGACCGAGTTGGTGTTGGCATTCGCCGTTGGAACGTCGTCGACAACACTGACCGTGATCGACCCGGTCTTGGTATTACCGTTGGCATCCGTCACCGTGTAGGTGAAGTTCTCCAGGCCCGAGACCGTGTTGGCACCATTGTTGGCGTTTGTGCCGGTGACCGGCGACGTCAGGGTGTAGATGTAGCTGCCGTCGGCATTGATCTTGATCGTGCCGTAGGTGCCGACGATCGTCTGCGCCGTGTAGACCAGGCCGCCAGCCGTGCTCGTTGCATTGAGCTGGTTGGTGGCGTCGGTCTCATTGGTCGAACCCGGCAACGAACCCGTCACCGTGCCCGAAGCCAGATCCGAACCGTCCTTGCCCAGATCAAGCGCGTTCTCATAGACCGTCACATCCGAATCCGCCGGGGCTGCAATGCCGCTGTCCGACAGATTGATCGTCAGTGTTGTCGTTGACAGGTCGCCGTCGCCATCCTTGATCGTGTAGACAAACACGTCCGTCGCACCGGCAGGTGCTACCACGTTCGGATTGCCGTCATACGAATAGGTGCCGTTCGCCTGCAGCGTCAGCGTGCCGAAGGAGCCGGTGATCGTGGTGTTGATGCCTGAGGTCACCGCCGTCGTGGTGTCGCCACCCGAGGCGCGAACACCAACAACACCGCCGCCAGCCGCCGCACCATCGGCGCCAAACACGTCAGCCGTGCCATCGGTCAGCACATTGCCAGTGACAACGCCACCTTCGATGACCGAGTTGGTGTTGGCATTCGCCGTTGGAACGTCGTCATTAAACTCGATATTCAACGTACCAGTCGCTATATCGGCTGCAGATGTGTCTGCGTCGGAGTCGCCAACCGTGTAGTTGAGACCCGGCACGACGCTGTTACTGGCTTCGGTGTTATCTGCGGCCGCGTGCAGCACGTTGTCGACGAGCGTTACCTTGTATGCGCCGGTTGACGGATTGGTGATCTGTACGTTGAAAAGCTCCGTTCCCGGGCGGCTCCCGCCTACGGTCCTAGCCGTGAGAGTGTTGCTGCCGGCATTCCAGCTATAGGTGACAGTCTCCGAGCCAACCTGGCCGCTCTGCCCGGCCATCCCGGCAAAGCTGTAGGCCAACGCACCGTTGCCGCCGCCACCCGGCAGCGTGCCGGTAAAGGTAGCTTCATTGTTGTCGGTATCGGGCGAGACAACGACGTCGCCGGTCCCGGCTGCGGAGTTGGCGCCGAGCAAGCCATCGTCATCGACCGCAGCAAAAGCGGTTCCTGCCGTCGGAACAAGATCGCTTTCCTTGACCGCGAAGACAACCGCGTTCTGTGCAAGGCCGATGGTGTCGCCATCGCCATCGCGAGCGGTGATGAACTGGCTGAAATCGAGGTTGAGCTGGCTCGCGCCGCCATGGTCGAGCGGTGCAAAGAGCGTGAGCACGGCCTTGCCGTGGACGATCTCCAGTTCAAAGACTTTGGCGTTGTCCGAGGTGTAGCCGGTAAGCTTGCTGCCGTCCGACTTAATCTGGACTTCCTTGCCACCGGAGTTGATCGAACCGAAGTCCTGAGCCGCGAAGGACTTGAGCTGGAAAGCACCACCGGCATGCGCGCCATCCTCGCCGAAATTGACCAGCGGCGACAGGTCGATATTGGCGGTCGTCAGCTGAGATGGTGTTACACTGACCTGACCCAGCTCCAGATTGTCGAGAATGATACGGCCCTGGAAGCCCGCCGGATTCGGCGGAACGATCTCAAGCTTGGATAATATGACGCCATCCAGGACAGTGCCGGTTGCGTCGAACACGCTCGTTGGCGTTACGCCTGGTGTCGCGTTGGACTGAACCGTCAAAGTGACAGGGGCCAGCGCATTGCCATTCGCATCAAATCCAATCAACGTGACCTGCGACAGGCCGGCATTGGAGCCATCCAGACCGATTGCAGCGCTTTCGATGGTAAATGTCTTGCCGGCAGCTGCCGTGAAGATCATCGATTGGCCGGCCCCGGCTGTCTGCAAAGTGAATCCGTTGCCTGCGATGACGACGATCGTGCCGGCGTTCGTGGTGAGATTGGGAATGTTGGGTGCTTGGTTGAGCTCGGCGAGGCCGAACCCATAGGTCTGTACCTGAACCGAAACCGCACCCGACCCCGGCTCTTCCATGACCGTCGCGGCCGGCACCGAGGTGACTGCCTCCGGCGTATCATCATCGACATTGACGTTGATCGCGCCCGTCTCCTTGTCGCCGTCGCCATCGGTGATGGTGAAGCCGAAGTTCAGCGACAGGTTGTTTTCAAACGAGGTTCCCTGTGCGGGCGCCTCGTGTACCAACGGCTGCAGCATGGTCAAGGTGTAGTTGCCGGAAGCATCAATGGTCAAAGTGTAGACCTTGACCAAGCCAACGCCAGGCACGTCGATAGTGCCGGTCAGCGTTCCGCCTGCGCCATTGGCCACCCATGTCTGGCCGGTAACCGCATACTGGGTGCCGACATGAGTTGTCGGGTCGACATAGATGGCCTTCAGGCCTGCAATACCCGTCGCGTCGATCGACTTGAGACCATCGCTGCCAGCATCGAAGAATATCTTGCCCTTCGCGACGCTGCCAGAGCCGTCATCGCCGGGGCCGCCCTGGTTGCCAACAACCTGGCCAAGCGCATCCTCGTCGTCAAGATTGGCGCTGTAGACAGCCTTGAGGCTGACGCTGTCGAGCAGGGCGCCAAGCTCGTTTTGGCTACCGGTGCCAACGAACTGCAGCACCGCGCCAGGTCCGCTCGCCGTGACGTTGATGGTGAAATGCTGCCAGGTGTTGGCGGGATAGCTGTTGTTTGCGGGGATCTCGAAGACGAGCTTGCCATCGAACCAGACCTGCATGCCGCTGGAGCCTGCACCCTCACCGCCACGCGGCGAATAGGCAAAGCTCAGTTGGTAGGTCTGGCCGGCTTCGGTGCCTGCAATCGTCTGTTGAACAGTAGCGTTGGTATTCTGGACGGGAACGACCTCGGCATTGCCGTTGCTCTGGGTGTCGCCATCAAGCTCGACCAATGCGTTGCCCTGGCCGTCGGCGCCAAGGCCGCCAGCACCCCCGGTCTGGATCTCAAACGGAACATTGTTTGCGCCCATGGTCCATCCGGAAATCTGCGAATAGATTTCCCAGTTGGAGCCGGTCAGCCCGTGGCCGTCCTCGAAGCTGCCGTTGACGACCAGTTCATTGCCGAGCGTCGGAGCAGACGGAACGACAGACGTCACCTTCGGGCCGTCGTCCTCGAACAGCACGCGGCCGGAAACATCGGCGCTGCCGGATGCAGTGTCGCCGTCGCCATCGGTCGCGGTGACCTTCACCGAAATGGTGTTGGCGGCAAGTGTGACGCCTTCATCTTGGCTGTTCGTATCGGGGTGATAAAGCGACACATACTGAGCGATCGTGAGGATGCCAGTGGCGGCGTTGACATGCAGGGCAAAGGCGACCTTGTCGTCCTTGCTGATGCCGTTGTTGTCCGCGTCATAGACGCCAACGATCAGACCGGCGGCATTCTTGTAGAGGACAATGTTCTGGCCCTCGGTGGTCTTCAGGCCGGAAGCGACGCCGTTGTCGTTGGCGAGCTCGAGGGCATAGACCAGCGAGTTCGTCGCTGCCGCGCCGTCGGCGCCGAAAGCGGCAACTGCGCCGACGATCGAGCTGGTACCCTGGGCAAACTGCACCTGGGGCATATCCGCGTCCGAGCCACCATTGACGCTGCTGAACAGGTTAGACACGCCGCCCGCCACCACTTCATTAGAAGCCGGATCTATGCCCTTGGTCTCGTCGATGACGATGACGTCGTTGAGCTTGACGTTGCCGAGGAAGGTGCCGGTGTTGTCGCCTGCTGCGCCGATTTCACGGAATTCAAGAGTGTTGTTGCCGCCGAGCGCAGGCACGTTGATCATGATGGTCTGCATCACGCCCGACGTCGGCGTGTAGGTGCCGACGACCTGGCCGTTCCAGATAACTTCCAGCTTGGCGCTGCCAGCAGCAGCGTCGTTGGCCGCGCCGATCTCGAAGGACAGGCCATAGCTTTCGCCAGCAGTCAGGCCGCTAATCGTTTGCGACAGCTGGATATTTCCAGGCGTCGCTTCCATGTCGACCATGACCGAGTTGGTCGGGCTGTCGGAACCGCGATAGCCGTCGCCTACCTTCTCCAGAACCACGGTACCCGCGCCCTGAACCGGCGAAGCGGTAATGCTCCATGCGCCAGCGGTGCCGGAGGTGTTGATGCCGCTGCCCGTGCCCCAGGCGCCGTTGTTGTCCTGGAAGCCGGAGAAGAACAGACCGTTGGCCACCGACTGCGGCGAGGTGACGGTCAAGGTCGGGCCGTCATCCTCGAACTTGATCAGGTTGCCGACATTGACCGTGGCGCTGACAGTATCGCCGTCGCCGTCCTTGGCGGTCAGGACAACCTGGATATTGTCCGCCGAAAGCGAAATCGACTCGTCATGGCTCGAGCCGCCGGTCGGGTGCTTCAACGAGACATACTGGACCAGCGTGACTTCGCCGGTCGCCGGATCGATGTGGATCGCAAAGGCTGCCGGTTCGTCGGAACCGCTGCCGTCAGGGTTGTTGTTGCCACCGACTTCGTAGCGGCCGACAATCAGGTTGCCCTGCTGGAACAGCTCGATGTTGCGGCCGTCCGTCGTCTGCAGGTTGGTGAGAGCCGAACCGATCTGGATCTTGTAGGTCAGATCGTTGGCCACAGCCTTGCCGTCGGTTCCGTAGTCGACAACAGCCGTGACAATCGCGCCCTGCGACCGGGCATAGCCGATCGCCGGATCGAAGGCATTGTTGACGTCCGGATCGTTGCCCTTGAACGTGACCGCTGAAAACAGGCTGGCGTAGTTGGTATTGGTGTCGTTGCCGCCGTCATTGCCCGACGTTTCGTCGTGCACGACGCCGCCGCCGAACGCGGTCGACAGGATCTGCGGGCCGTCGTCCTCGACGCGGACGATCGACTTGCCGTCGTCGACGACGGTGACGGTGTGCGTGTCGGTGTGGCTGTCGCCGTCCTTGTCGGTCGCGGTGACCGTCAGCGAGATGCCGAGGCTGGCGTCGTCATCTTCGAGCAGCATCGAGCGGACGTCGTCCGGATCGCTGGTGCCGGTGTGGTTGACGGGCAGGTACTGGGTGACGGTGAACTGCGGATCGGCAGCCGAACCGGTCAGCTCAATGCGGATCGCGACATAGTCGTCGCCGGTGCCCGGCGTGTCGTGGCCGATCTTGCCGATGATGACGGTGTCCGAGACCTTGTAGAGCCAGATCGTGCGGTTGTCGGATGACATGGAGCCAAGCGGCGTTCCGCCAGCGGCGGTAACAACCATGTTCGTCTCGACGCCCGTGGCAGAGCCATTGGCGAGCGGATTGCCCCTGTTGTCGTTGAGAACAAGCGCAAAGGTCTTGGTCAGTGACTGAAGGCCATCGGAGCCGGCGTCGACATTGACGTTGAACAGTTCGGCAACGGAGGTGCCGCCGGCCGAGGTCGGGGTCGATGCCTGGCCGATGCCGACAGCGGCGGCCGGATTGGTCGTCAGCGACCATTCGGTGTTGGCGGTGTTGTCGTCCGGGTTGCCGCCGGGAGTGGTTTCGTCGAGCGTCAGGCGGATGTCGCTGTAGTCGTTGCGGCTGTCGGCCTTCACGTCAACGGTCGGGCCGTCGTCGAGGAAGCGGATGTGACCGCCGATATCGACTTCGGCCGAACGGGTGTCACCGTCGGAATCGGTAATCGTATAAACGGCCTTAATTGCGCCGGTGGCAATCGATTCCTGGATCGGCGCAGCACCTTCCGTCGGGCTGGCGTCGTTGCCGGGCAGGCCGTTGTCGTTGTGCTCGTTGGAGTCGCCGCGGTCATCGTGCCTGATCGACAGGTACTGCGCGACGCTGATCTCGCCGCCCTGCTCGATGGCGATCGCGAACGCAATGGTGCCGTTTGCACCGCCGATGCGGCCGACAACCAGACCGCTGGCGGTCTTGTACAGCAGGATTTCCTGGCCTTCGGTCGTGAACAGGCCGGACGACGTGCCGTCTGTCACCTTGAGCGTCAAAGAGGCCGAGGCAGCAGGCGAATCCGCACCGACTTCCGAACCATTCGTCGACACGATGGGCGAACCGTCACGGGCATAGCCGATGACCGGCTTGCCGCTCAGACCGCTGACACCATCGACGTCAGGATCGTCGCCGGTCTGGCCCGAATTCTCGAGCGCCGCAAACAGCGCACGCACCGAGGACGGCAGGAAGAGCGAATTGGTATCGTCGGCGCCATTGCTGTTTTGCGTGCCGGCGGTTTCGTCGTGAACGACATACTCGCCGTTGTTCAGACGGATTTCGGGCTCCGGAACGTCGTCCAGGACCTTGATCTGGAAGTTCGAACCGAGCGAAACCCAGTCGCCATCGCCGTCCTTGGCGATGATCCAGTCGCCGAACGGCAGATGGTCGATGCTGGTCGTGCCATCGCCGGTACGGATGTCGAAGTTCTCACCGTCGCCGGCCTTGTGGATCAGTTCGTCATAGAGACGGAATTCGTACTGGCCGGTCTTGGTGTTGAGGCGCAGCTCGAACACAGGATTGGAGGAGTTACCGAAGGAATTCGGCGAGTCCGGCTCGGTCGCCCTGAACGTGACCCAATCGCCAGACGTGGAGGTGGCGTAGGTCAGCTTGAGGCCGTTCGGGCCATCGCCGTTTGCCGATTCCTTGGAATAGAGGCCCAGCTGGGTGAAGTACTCCACCATGCCAGCCTTGAATTCGAAGGTCAGCGGGTTGTCGGCGCCGGCGTTGACCAGGGCAGCCAGCGAACCGCTGGTGTAGGCCGGATCGTTCGGGCCAGGCTGGTTGTTCGTATAGGAATTGTCGCCGTCGTTCTCCGGATCGGCCTGGCCCTGGCCATGCGGGCTTGTGCCCTGCGACCACGAGCTGTCGATATCGTCTTCGTTGACAATCTTGATCTCGGTACCGCCGGTCAGCTTCGGACCATCGTCCTCGAAGGAGATCTTGTTGCCGATATTGATCGACTTTTCGACCGTGTCGCCGTCATTGTCCTTGGCGGTCAGCACAACCTCGACGAGGTTGTTCAGGTTGATCGGCTCGTCGTGCGAACCGTTCGAGCCGTCGCCTGCCGTCGGGTGCTGTAGCGACATATACTGGGCAATGCTAACGCCGCCGAGGTCGTCAACCGCGACCGCGAATGCCACTGCGCCGTTTTCGCCGCCGACGCGGCCAACGATCAGACCGTCTTCGACGTAGAGGAAGATGCTGGCGCCAGCAGTGGTCTTGAGGCCGGAATCCTGGCCCTGGCCGCCGACAACGCGAAGCGTGATGTCCAGAACGATAGGCTCGTCTGCGCCCTGCGAGAGCGGAACGGTACCGTAGGCGAACATGAGGCCTTCGCGGGCATAGCCCATCGCCGAAATGCCTTCACTGCCTTCCAACGAGCCAAACTGGCCAGCGACGAACAGGCTGGTGGTGTCATCGCCTTGGAGACCAGCCGTCTCATCGTGGACGACCGAACCGCCAAGCGAGGTCAGGAAAATCTGCGGGATGTCGTCGGTGACGGTGACATTGACCTTGCCGCCGAGGACGACGCTGTCGCCATCGCCGTCAGTCGCCTTGATGACCGAACCGAAGTCGATGGAAGGCACCGAGCCGTTGCCGGCCTTAAGTGCGGTGTTTTCATCGGCGGTGCCGGCGGGCGGCGCGACGTGGTCGAGCTGGTCGAACAGCTTGAAAGTGAAGTTGCCGCTGTTGGAGTTGACCGACAGCGAGAAGACCGTCCGATCCTGAAGCGGATTGTAGCTGCCGTTGCCGTTGTCGGCGTAGGCGATCAGGTTGCCGCCGAAGTAGGCGTAGCTCAGGGTAACGCCCTTCGACTGCAGGCCAATCGCAGCCATGTCGGTAAGCGCGGTCGACGTGAAGCCATAGGCGCCGCTTGCCGCCGGGCCGTCGGCGCCGAAATTGACGACTGCCGAAAGAGAACCGGTGGCCGACGCGCCGCCGCCCAGGAAGATCGAATCCGTGCTCGAACCGTCGCCGGTGCCGTCGTTCGGCGAAGACCCCTGCGACTGCAGGTTCGCGATGTCGTCCTCGTCGACCATGATGGCCGCGTTGCCGTCCTTGATCGACGGACCGTCGTCCTTGAATACAAGGTTGTCGCCGATGTTCAGCGTCGCCGAATTGCTGTCGCCGTCCTTATCGGTGATCGTCGCGGTCAGCTTGATGAGGCTCTGCGCGATGCTGACGGACTCATCGTGATTGTTGACGTCCGCGTGCTTGACGGCACGGATCTGGTCGAGCGTGACGTCACCGTTGGCGTCGACCTTGACAGTGAAGACGAGCACCCCGCCGGTGGTCTTGCCCTCGACGGTGGTGCCGTTCATGCTGAGCACGACCTGCTGGCCGGTCGCGGTGTCGACGAGGCCGGCATTGCCGGCGACGACGCTCAGCGCATAGGTGATGGACTGCAGGCCGTCTGCGCCTGCAGAACTGATGAAGCTGCCGGCGAAGGAAGCCGTGGCATTGGTGCCGAGAACAGTCTCGTCGACCGTCAGCGTGGGGCCTTCGCCGTTGCCTGCGATCGTCGGGGTGTCGTCGTCGACGTTGATCTGCAACGTGCCGTTGGCAGTGTCGCCGTCATTGTCGGTGACCTGGTAGGTCAGCGTGAAGTTCTGGTTGTTCTCGTTGTCACCCGCCGCATGCATGATCGGCGCGTTCTGCGTCACGGTGTAGGCGCCGGTGGCGCTATCGAGCGTGATGGTGAGGACCTTGGTCCCGTTCTGGAAGACTTCCAGCGAGCCATTGGCGCCGGGCTTGTATTCGAAACCGGCCGGCGCACCATTGGTCAGCCAGGCGATCGAGCCGCCGTCAGCGCCGAAATTGTGACCAAGCGTGCCCGAGACGTTGGAGTTGTCGACATCGTCGTTCACGCCACCGACGTTGCCGCCCAGGGCGTCGTCGTCGAGAAGGACGACTTTGTTTTCCGAAACCTTCGGGCCGTCATCCTCGAATATGATCGCGCCGCCAATCTGTGCACCGCCCGAGACGCTGTCATTGTCGAAATCGGTGATTGTCACCGATGCATTGACGAGCCCGGCAAGATTCAACTGGTCATTGTGCGACGCTGGCGTGGAACCATCGGTGTTGTGCTCGAGCGGAACGTTCTGTGTGACAGTCAACGACCCGTCCGCGTTGATCTTGACGGTAAAGGCGGTTTGCGTGCCACCATTTTCAAAAGTACCGGTGATCGTGGTCGAGTTGGTCTGCACGAGCGTGATGGGGAAGTCGCCAATCGCCGTCTTCAGGCCCGAATTGGTATTGCCCGAAAGCGTAAGGGCGTAGACAACGCCGCCGCCAGCCGCTGCACCGTCGGCGCCGAAGGTCGAACTGAAAGAGAGAATCGAGCCGGCGCTGGTGACATTGATCGGGAAACCGCTTGGGGTTCCTGCGATCGTTTCGTCGAGAATAGCGGTTGCGCCGAGACGGACGCCCGAAATTTCAGGGCTGTCGTCCTCAACCTGAAGCGTCACATTCGCTGTCGCCGAACCGCCGAACGGATCCTTGACCGTAACCGGTACGACAATCCCGACGACATCTTCGATACCAGAACTCGGGTGGTCGATCGGCCCCAGGATCTCGACCTGGAAACTGCCTGCCTTCGCGTCGGCTATGGTGAAGCGAACCACGACCTCGTCTCCCACCCTGCCCTCGAGCAGGTTGGGGCTGACTAGAGTCCACACGACGGCAGCGCCATGCGATGTAATGCCTGCATTGGCCACAGGGTCAGGCAGACCAAGGCTATAGGTAAGCGGATCGCCATTGCTGTCGGTCGCGCCGAAATTGCCGGTGAACACGCGCTCATTGGTGGTGTCGAAGGGATTCGGACCATTGTCGCGATTGCCTCCGCTCAGCCCCTCTTCGGACAGGCGGATCGAAAAGCCCGTGAATTCGGGATCGGCATTGAGACCTGCAACAAGCTCGCGTCCCTCATACTGAGGGAACATCAGTGCCGTTGGCGGCAGCAGATCGGACAGGTCGAACCCGTTGCCGATGCCGCCCGCCTGGATCTCGAAATTACCGCCAGAACCTTGCGCAGAGCCACCGCCGGCCGCGATGGAGCCGTCGGCACCGAACGCGACGTTGATGCCGCCGGCTTCAAGGGCTGCGATCAGGGCAACGCGCGGCACCTCGACATCGCCAAGCAGGAAGGTCGGTACATTGGCAGCAGCGTCCTTGATGACGATGAGCGTGCCGTCGGCCTGCTCGAGCACCAGGTTGTTGCCGTCGACCTTGATGTTGTCGATGGAGATGTTGGCCGGCAGATGCACGACATTTGAAGCGTCCGCGACAAATTCCGAAGGCGTGGCCTGCAAAGGCGCAACAGCAGCGGGTTGTACTGCTTGCACCGGCTGGCCAGAACCCGCATCGACGGGAACCGGGTCGGCTGCCTGCGCCATAATCTGGTCCTGAACCGCGGGTTGCGCCGCGCCCTCTGGCAGGGCTGCGTTCTCAGCCGCGGAAGCAGACAGATTTTCAAACTCAACAGAGGTCGCCATAGCCCATCCCCAAATCTTAATTTAGCGGCACTGAAACAATGGCCAGCGGGCAAACACAACCGTGACGAGAACCGGAATGCATATCCCGATATGTCACTCCCTCGAAAAGTTTTCGATTGGTTAATTGCCAGAGAAATCGCAGATGCATTTTGCAAGTAATCCGATGCAAATTCTTAATGAGTCAGGTCTTCCGGAGAGAGCCTGTTGAGTGTTCTGAGCCAAGTGGAGCGAAGATCAGGAAAAGGCCTGGCAGCGTCTGCTGGCCTCGATCTTTCAGCTGACCACGAACGAAAGCAGTAGTTCCGGTGTCCTGATCGGCGCACGAACGACGTTGAGCTGGCCGCGGTAGCGCCGTTCACCGGCCCCAATGACAAAGCCGCTGGCGATCGGCACGCCGCCATTGGCATCGAGTCTGGCAAAGATGTCTGCGACGTTGAGATCCAGCGAAAGCCTGAGGTCGCGATTTGTCTCGTCACCGAAGCCGGCGGGCAGCTGTCGCTTGACCAGGATCTGGAAAGCCGAATTGAGCGACAGGATCTTCTTTGTCGACGACAATGCAAAAGCCGGCGCCGGACAAGCGCCCAGGATGGCATTGATGGTGCGCAATGAGGCCAGCTTGGCAAGCTCGGCACTCTGGTCGGCCTTCCAGCGCAGGCACGCGACGCGGATCGCCGATGCGAGATTGCTCGTATCGCCGTTAGCCCGCGCGATCTCCTCAACCATTTCGCCAATGGTCAGGCGGTTGTGTTCGGCCAGTTGTTTCAGCGTCGTCCAGAACAGGCGTTCAAGCCTGATACCGCGTCGCGAACCCTGACGGACCACGACGCGAAAATCGGTCGTCAGATCGTCTACCGAAAAGACGTTGACCCCAAGGCCATCTGGAACGGTGGCGCTATCGCTCACGAAGCGCCTCGTTGCGCGCCTTGTTGATGGGCTTGAGCAGATAGGCAAGGATCGTCTTGCGCCCGGTGATAATCTCCACCGTACTGATCATGCCGGGAATGATAGAGTAAGACTTGCCATCCCTTTCCAGGGCCGAACGGTCTGTCGACACGCGCACCTGATAATAAGGTTCACCCGTGTTCTGGTCGACCAGGCTGTCGGCGGTGATTGTCTCGACCTTGCCGTTGAGGCCGCCAAAGATCGAGAAATCATAGGCCGAAACCTTGATCAGCGCTTTTTGATCGGGGCGGATGAAGGCAACGTCGCGTGGCGAAACCCGCGCCTCGACAAGCAACGTCTCGGAGGTCGGCACAATGCCGGCGACGACCGCGCCCGGCTGCACGAAAGCGCCCAGCGTGTTGACGTCGAGCGTGTTGACGATGCCGTCGACGGGCGAGCGGATGTCGGTGCGTGCGACCCGGTCGCTGGCGCCGCGGATGGTCTCATCGACCACCGAAAGCTCGGCCAGCGCCTGGGTCAATTCGTCGAGCGCTTCCTGCTGGAGCTGCAGGCCGAACTCGTCGACCTGGAGCCTGGCCTCGACGATCGCGCCTTCGGTCCGCTTGATGGTCTCTTGCGCGAGATTAAGCTGACCCCTGAGTTCAGCCTGTTCGCGATCGACGCGTATCTGCTCGGTCTGGGCCATCAGCTTGCGCTTGACCATGGAGGTGACGAGCTCAGTCTCCTTGTCGCTGACCGCGAGGCTTTCCGTCAGCCGCTGCACATTGACCTTTGCTTCGTTCAGTTCTTTCTCACGCTGGTCAAGCCGCGACTTCAAAACATTGAGCTTGGTGTCGAAGTTCTGGCGCCGGGCCACGAGCAGCTTCTGCTCGTTTTCGCAGATCTCAGGCGCCGTGCGCATAAGGTCGTCGGGACATGCAAGCGGCTCCCCGATGCGGCCTTCCTGTTCCTGCTTGAGCCGGGCGATGCGGGCGCTGAGCGTGCGTGCCTTGGCCTGCTGTTCGCCCAGGCTCGATTCATTGAGCGTATCATCCAGCCGGATGATGAGGTCGTTCTTCTTGACCACCTGGCCGATCTTGACGGCGATCTCCTCGACGATCCCGGCCTCGCTGGCCTGGACGATCTGGGTCTTGGATGCGGGGATGACCTTGCCCTCGCCACGCGCAATCTCATCGACTTCGGCCAGCGATGCCCAAACGACGAAGGCCGCGAACAGCCCGCCGATGATCCACACCGCGGCCGACGCAAAAAATGGCGGTCTGTCTTCTCTGGTTATCATAAGTGCCCCATTATATTGAACGAGTTCAATATAATCATGCCGCCACGCATCCGCTTTCAGCCGTTTGGCTTCTGCAATGCCTGAATGACTTTTTCCTTTGGCCCGTCGGCAACGATACGCCCCTGTTCGACCACTATAAGGCGATCGACAATTTCGAGCATACTGTAGCGATGGGTCGATATGATCAGCGTAGTCTTGTCGTCGAAGGCCGTCCTCAGCTGCTTGATGAGCTGGCGCTCGGATGCCAGATCCATCGAACCCGACGGCTCGTCGAGGAATACGACCTTGGGTTTCGTCATCAACAGCCGGGCAATCGCCACTGCCTGCCTTTGCCCGCCCGAGAGGTTGGTGCCTCGTTCGCCGACATTCATGTCGTAACCGCGCGGATGACGCGAAACGAACTCATCGACGCCCGCCGCCTTCGCCGCGGCGATGATTTCTTCGTCGGTCGCCTCCGGCCGCGCCATCAGGAGGTTTTCCTTGATCGTGCCCGAAAACAGGTCGCCTGCCTGGGCAACAATGCCGACGGCGGCACGAACTTCCGAAGGGTGATATTGACGCACATCGATGCCATCGAGCAGCAACTCGCCGGTGGTTGGCAAAAACAGCCGCCCGACCAGCCGTCCGAATGTCGTCTTACCCGAGCCTATGCGGCCAATGATGCCGACACGCTCGCCTGGATTGATCGACAAATTGACGCCGGTCAGCACTTCGGTTTCGGTGCCCGGGTAGGCGAAGCCAACATTGCGGAAGGTCAGCGCGCCAGCGCGGATCGGGCGATTGACGAAGCCTACAGTGTCGGGGCGATCCTCCGGCTGCTCCATGATGGAGTTGATGACCCTCAGCGACAGCATCGCCTGCCGGAAGCGCGAAATGGTCATCGCAAGCTGGCCAAGGGGCGCGACCGCGCGCCCAGAAAGCATCACCGCTGCGATAATGGCGCCGGTCGAGACCGCACCGTTGTCGAAGGCATAGGCACCTGCCACCACCAGCCCCACAGTCACGAGCTGCTGTACGAACTGCGTCATGTTCGCGGCAGCCGACGACAGTTCCTTGATCTTCTCGGAGGTATTGGCGGCATTCTTGGAATGCTCGCGCCATTTCCGCAGCAGGTAGGCCTCGGCACGCAGCGACTTGATTGTCTCGACCGTCGAAATCGACTCGACCAACAGCGCCTGTCGTTGAGAGGCCTCGTTCATCGACGCAGCGACGCGCTTGCCGATACGGTGCTGTGCGACGAGTCCTATGATGACGGCGGCAATGAAGGCGATCACCGGAACGATCACCAGCCAGCCGGCGATCGCGTAGATCACCAGAAGGAAGACAAAGACGAACGCCGTGTCGATGAAGGTGCTGACGGTGTTGGAAGTGAAGAATTCGCGGACGAACTCATATTGCGAGACGCGGTTGGCATATTCGCCGGTCGACGCGGGGCGAGCGCTCAGCGAGGTGTTCAGCACCTTCTCAAACAGCATGTAAGAGATGCGCAGATCAGCCTTGCGACCGGCATGGTCGATCAGTGCCGCACGCGCCGTCTTGAGTAGCAGGTCGAACAGGATCGCCGTCGACACACCGATTGCTAGAACCCAAAGCGACGAGATCGACTTGTTGGGCAGGATTCGGTCGTAGACGTTCATCGTGAAGATAGGCGAGGCGATCGCCAGCAGATTGATAAAGATCGCCGCCAGAGCTACGCGTGAGTAGGATCGCCAGAAGGCTCCCAGCGTGCCGTACAGCCAATGGGGCCGCTCGATCTTGGCGGCATTGCCGACATTCATGTCCTCGGCGGTATTGGCGTAGGTGATCGAGAAGCCGACGCCTCCGGCAATCGGCGCTGCCATCAGTTCGGCGCGCGAGATTGACGTGCGCCCGTCTTCCTGCGGTCCGGTCAGGAATTCCGCACCGTCCCGCTGCTCCGCCAAGATGGCAATTGGCAACCGGTTGGGTCGAAATATGATCGCCGGCAGGTCAAAGCGGCCGCGAACGAAATCGCGATGCTCGAATTCCGTCGTCTCAAGGCCGATGCGCTCGGCAAGATGCCTGATCTCCTGCACCTCGATCCGCGTTGCCGAGATCGGCACGCCGGAAAAAAGCACAGTTTCAGCGCTGGGGCGGCCAAGATAAGCCGCCACCGCTGAAAAGCAGGACTTGAACGCTTCGACCGGAGTCTGGATGTGAATCTGCTGGTTCATGACGGGCGGGGCTGCCGTCAGGCAGACACCCTATTTCTTTCTGACCGGGGCCAGGAGATCGAACGGCACATTGTTCACCTGCTCCGAAGGCGTCCGCGCATAGGTGTCAGTGTCGGCCGTCGCTGGCACATTGAACTCGTCGCGAGCATAGGCCGTGGACTGTTTTGCCGGGGTCAGGTTCATCGTCGTCAACAGCTGCCCGGTCGCGGCCAGGAGGCGATACTCCGCAAACAATGACGCAAAAGCCGCGGTGTTCGCAAGTGTCTCGGAGTTGAAGCGCGTATTCTGGGCATCGAGCACGTCGAGCAGCGAGCGCTGGCCGACCTTAAATTGTTCGCGGTAAGACACGACCAGCCGATCATTGGTGGCTGTCTGGAGGCGAAGTGTCTTGGCCAGTTCCGCCTGACGGAAGCGGCGCTCCCAGGATACACGCACGGCCTCATCGACCTCACGCTGGACCTGATTGAGTGCCAGCCGCGACTCGCTCACGCGCCGGATCTGCTCTTGCTCGTTGGCCTTGTCGATGCCACCACGGTAGAGGTTCCAACGTAGCACCAGCCGTGCCTGCAGGTCGTTGGTGTCGTCGGCGTCGCCGTCGATATCGGTACCGACGCGGGCGCGGCCCTCGGCGACAACCTCGGGTCCGTACTTCGCCCTTGCCGCATCGACGAGCGACGCAGCCGCATCAATATCGGTGTTGGCCATGTGAACACGTGGATTGTTGCGGCGAGCAAGCCCGATCGCGTCGTCAAGCGAGCGGGGCAGCGATTTGGCCACGGAGCCAGGCTTGGACGGACTTGTCAGCGGCTTGCCGACAGTCTTGTAGAATCTGATCTTTGCTGTTTCCAGCTCTTCGGTCGCTTCCTGCAGGCGAGCCTGCGCAGCGTAGAGCCGCTCCTCGGCCTGCTGTCGATCGGCATCGGTCAAGGCACCGCCCTGGATGCCTTCGCGGATGTCGCCAAGGATCGACTGATGGAAGCCAAGATTTTTCTTCGCGTCGGCAACGATCTGCGCCTGGAGAAGATACTCGAGATAGTCCTGGACCACTGAAAGCCCGATGAATTCCGAGCGCTCGAGCACGCGGAAGGATGCGCCATCGACGCGCGAGGCCTGGCGCGTCAGTTCGGCACGGCGGGCACCGTTGTCGAACAGCTTCTGGGTGACGACCACACCCGCTTCCGAAGGGTACAAAGCGTCGTCCTCGATCGAAAGCGCACGTCGCGACGAATTGTCGAGCCGGCGCGCGCCGGTCGAAGCTTCGAAGTCCACGCTAGGGAGATAAAGGCCCTTCGCCTGCCGAAGTTCAAATTCGATCGCTTCGCGATTTTCGATGGCCTGGCCGATCTCAGGGTTGGATTCGACGGCCACCGCCATCGCCTCCCTCAGAGTCAACGCGCTGGCGCCGTTGCCCGATAGCATGGTTGCAGCCAGCAACACCCCAAGCGGCATCGCTAGTCGTCCGAGACGCATCGGCATTATAAATCTCCCACCTTCACCCGGCGCCCCGCAGCAGCCGAAATCCCAATCCCACATCCACTTAGGACCAATTATCTAGCCCTGCTGGAAAATCGACAGCAAATTGATGGTCCAAGTACTGATTCCGACAGGATTAAGCTATTTGGCCAAAGTACTGATGCAAAAATGCTACATTTCCGGCCACTAAAGCGAGCGTCATGCGCTCGACACCCAGGTTTTGCACAGAGGCTGCGGGGTCAACCTGCAATTGCCGGACAGGCCGTGGCATCACCCGATTCTTCGCCCCTGCCGCAGACATTGGGCCGCTTCGCGTTGAGCTTATTGGGGCAGCGGGCCTTCGCCTGGTGCGATCGCGGAGAAGCCACCGGATGCGGTGGCGATCTGCTCCGAACCCGACTTCGCGCCGTGGATCCAGGCACGATCGGTGCTGAAGGAATACAACGGGATATAGCTCTTCAAGTCACCATCGCGCAGAACGCCGTTGCTCAAGTTATCGAGAATGAAGGTTCCACTCTGGGTGGCAACCGACAGAACGGCATGGAAGACGCCGCGACTTCTGTCCTGCAGCACGACAAGCGACATGCTCTGGGCCGGCACGCCGGCTTCGATCAGCGCGGCCATCTTGAGGATTGCAAAGTCTTCGCAGTCACCGGCGCCCCGCGAAAGTATTTCTGCCGGCTTGGCCCAGTAATCGAGATTGCCGTAGACCACCTCGTCCTTGCGATAGGCGATCATGGTGTTGACCGCGCGATTTACGGAGACGAGTTTGTCGAGGAACTTGCCGTCGCGGCTGCTCACGGCCAGACCTGACAAGATCGCGCCATTCTTGCCGCAAGCGTCAGCATCGGCGCAGTCGCTGATCTGGCTATAGACTTTGGCCCAGCGCCCCGCGACCGGGAAGTTGCGCATTGGAATGGCAACCGAGCCGAACACGCCAGGAATGATGGCTGCCGTTTTCATCGTGTCGATACCGGGGGTGGCTGTGGCCAGGTCTTCGGAAGTGCTGCGCAAGGCAAGCGCGTAGCCGTCGAAGTCCCCACCGAACTGGAATGGCTTCAGTTCTGCGGTGGCTGTCTTCGCTTCGACAAGCATCAGCCCGCCAAGCAACTGGGGTGCGGGAGCCTGCGAAGCATGGGTGGCCGCCGTCTCAATCCGCTCGCTTGCAGTGGCTCCATCAAGTACCGCAAAGAGAGTCAGCGCCGCCGCAAAGGTCTTCAGTCCAAATTTCGAAACGTTGCTCACTGTTGCTTTCATTGCGCCCACCTATTTTGATGGAGGCTAACAACATCGTCTCAAATTATCGCAAACAAACAAAGGTAACCACAGTATAATCTTCGAGATATACTTTTCAGAAAATTTTATGCAAATTTTCGATGCTCCAACGGCATCTCTTCCAAGGCTGGCACTGCCGCGCGATCCATGTCCTTCTGTCCGATGGTGAAATGCTATGCCGTACGGCTTCAGGACGTTGTGCGGCGCTGGTTGAGAGCAAAAGCGACGTGATCTCGCGACGTACGATACTTGTTCACATGGCTGCGCTCACCGCGATTGGCGCGGTAGCGCTGGCTGTCATGGCCAACGGCAACCATCATACACCACTAAAGCCCAATTTCGAGGCCGATCGGTCAGGGACGATACCTTGGGCCTCACCGAACAAGCCTCATGCCGCCCCTGAAGACCTAGCGGTAATCGGCCCCGCGCGCGCGATTGCCCCCGAAGTCGTGGTACCCCCCGAAGCCGCCACCCAGACACTGGAACGCATCGAGGCAAGGCCGCCCCTCGGCAACCTCGGGCTTGCCCCGCCACCCAAGCCGATGGCACCAGACGATTGGGAGGGGACGCTCCTCTACCGTCCTTCGGTGAAATCCTCCGCTTCGTTCGAAGCAATGGGCTATAAGGTACTCATAGCCGGCACCGAGGCGATCGGCCTGCATCATTCATGCGAATTCGAAGGCATCATGTGGCGATGCGGCGAGCGGGCGATGCTCGCCTTTAGATACTGGCTACGAGGCCGAGCGCCCCTATGCCAAGTGTTTCCGCCCGCCGACAGGCAACCCGTGGCCGCCGTCTGCAGGCTCGGCAAGCAGGATATCGGCGCATGGCTCGTTTCCAACGGCTGGGCGCATGCGAAACCCGGTGGCGGTTACGAAAGGGCCGAAGAGGTCGCGCGGAAAGCCAAGATGGGTGTGTTCGGGCCCCCGGGATGAGAAGGCGCAATTGTGGGCTCGCCAAAAGGCCCGATATCGTGAGAATATCGGGGTAGCCAGAGAATTTCATTGGAATCCGTCAAACTGTTCGAATTCGCACAAGAAATGTTTCATTCTCCACAGGTAGATCGGTTCGACTACGAGAGCGGAGGGATCTGGCGTGGATAATTTTGGCACAGGAAATGCGGGACGTAGCTGGGCACCGGTCGCCCGCTATGCGCTCCTGGGGACGACCGCTTGCGTGGCGGTCGCGGCGGGAGCTGCGGCAATCCTGTTTCACGGCCAGGCCGACGGCATATTCTGGCGCGCGGTGATCGGCGCGGGCGTTGTTGCTGGCGTGGTGGCAGCGCCGCTGCTGGCACTCATTGCCAATGAACGGCGCAAGTTTGGCGCGCTGAAATCCGAAATCAGCCGTCTGTCCTCGGTCGATGCGCTGACCTCGGTTCTCAATGGCGGTGTCTTCGCGAGCTTGATCGATGCGTTCCGCAGCAGCTCAGCTGGGTCGTCGCGCCGGCAGGGAGCTCTGCTGGTCGTCGACATCGACGATTTCCGGGCGATCAATGCCAGGTTCGGCCATGCCTGGGGCGACGAGGTGCTAAAGATCGTTGCAGGCGCCATCAAGTCTTCCGTACGTACCGGCGATCTCGTGGGCCGCATCGGCGGTGAGGAATTCGGTGTGTTCCTGCCGGGCGCCAGCAAGGAAAATGCCGAACGGGTCGCCGAACGTATCCGCGGCTCAATCTCGGATACCATTCTCGAGCCGGGCGGGCGCAACTGCCCGCTGACGGTCAGCGTCGGAGCCGTTCTATTCGAAGATCAGCTGGAATTCGACGAAATGTTCCGCAAGGCCGATGGCCGCCTTTCCGAGGCCAAGGCGCGCGGCCGCAATCGCGTTGAATTCGTCCAGGTATCGGGAAATGGCGACGAAAGGTCCACCCTGAACGCCTGACGCCGCAAGCCAACATTGAAGCATCCAAGCCGCGCAACCATTGCGCGGCTTTTTTTGCATCTAACCCTTCGCTTAGAAGGCGCAGCCTCGGCTTTTGTTATTTTTCCAGGTCGATCAACGTCTCGAGAAGGTCGAGCAGCTGTTCGTAGCGCTCGGGCCCGATGCGCCTTTGAACTTCGTCATAGATAGCGCTGCTCTCGGGCGAGACTTTTGATATCAGCACCTGCCCTTTCGGCGCGATGGAGAGCATCACGCGCCGGCCATCGCCTTCAACTTTGCCACGCGTGATGAGCTTGCGCTCTTCCAGAGCCTTGATGATCCGCGTTAGGCTCGGCGCCAGGATCGAGGCTCTTTCTGCAAGCTCTGTGGCGTCGAGCGGACTCTGTTCGCCCAAAACGCGGATGACGCGCCATTGCTGCTCCGAGACGCCGTGCTGTGCGAGTATCGGACGGAACTGAGCCATCACCACTTCGCGCGCGCGCAGCAGTGACATTGGCAATGAGCGTCGGGTGCTTTGCAGCAAGGGCGAACTCCTGATGGCAGGCGACGGCTTGGCCGGCATTCCAATCCACTCCCGATAATACTCGCGCTCTGATCGATCAACGCCACGCCGCGTCAACCAGCCGAATCCGATGGACACGAGCGTCCTTGACAGCGGTAGCCAAAATTATTTAACATGTTAAATATCGAAACGCCACATGTGCGGGAAGACACGCCTTGCCTCACCTCACGCTCGAATATTCAGCCAATCTCGACGGTTGCGTCGACATGTCGGCACTGTGCGGGGAGCTGTCGCAGGCAATCCTCAACACCGGTCTGTTCGAACGCGGTGCCGTCAGGGTGCGGGCACTGCGCGCCGACGCCTATGCGGTTGCCGACCGCCTGCCGGAAAATGGTTTCATCGACATGAGCTTCAGGATCGGCTCAGGCCGCACCGCCGAGGACAAGAAGCAGGCCGGCACGGCGATCTTCGCCGCCGCGAACGCATTCCTCGCGCCACTTTTGGCCACGCCTCATTTCGCGCTTTCACTCGAGATTCGCGAGATCGACTCCGAGCTGAGCTGGAAAAACAACGCCATCCACCCGCGCCTGCGGAACAAGTGACGGAAACACTTATGTCAGACTTCGAAAACAACTTGCGCAAGGCCGAAGCCTATCTCGAACGCTTCAAGTCCGGCGGAGTCAGCAACCACATCAACGGCGAGGCGCTCCCGGCGCTCGACGGCACGACCTTCGAGACCATCTCGCCGGTCGACCTGAAGCCGCTCGCCAAGGTGGCGCACGGCAAGGCCGCTGATATCGACTTGGCGGCCAGGGCGGCCAAGGCAGCCTATCCGGCCTGGGCGGCGCAGTCGGGCGACGCGCGCAAGAAGGTGCTGCACGCAATTGCTGATGCCATCGTCAAGCGGGCCGAGGAAATCGCGTTCGTCGAATGCATGGACACCGGCCAGTCGCTGAAGTTCATGGCCAAGGCAGCCCTGCGCGGCGCCGAGAACTTCCGTTACTACGCTGACAGGGCACCCGAGGCGCGCGACGGTCGCACGCTGCAGGCGCCGGGCCAGCTTAACATCACTACGCGCGTGCCGATCGGACCGGTCGGCGTCATCACGCCGTGGAATACGCCGTTCATGCTGTCGACTTGGAAGATCGCGCCGGCGCTCGCCGCTGGCTGCACCATCGTCCACAAGCCGGCCGAGTTTTCACCGCTGACTGCGCGGCTGCTGGTCGAGATCGCCGAAGAGGCAGGCCTGCCCAAGGGTGTGTGGAACCTGGTCAACGGCCTGGGCGAGGATGCCGGCAAGGCGCTGACCGAACACCCCGACATCAAGGCGATCGGCTTCGTCGGCGAAAGCCGCACTGGTTCGATGATCATGCGCCAGGGCGCTGACACGCTGAAGCGCGTGCATTTCGAACTCGGCGGCAAGAACCCGGTGATCGTGTTTGCCGATGCCGACCTTGAGCGCGCCGCGGATGCCGCAGTGTTCATGATCTACTCGCTCAATGGCGAGCGCTGCACGTCGTCGTCGCGCCTTTTGGTGGAAGCCTCGATCCACGACAAGTTCGTGGCCATGGTGGCGGAAAAGGCCAAGCGCATCCAGGTCGGCCACCCGCTCGACCCGAAGACTGTCGTCGGCCCACTGATCCACCCGGTACATGAGAAGAAGGTGCTGTCCTACATCGAACTCGCGCGTTCGGAAGGTGCAACGATTGCCGTGGGCGGCAACAAGGTCGACGGCCCGGGAGGCGGCTGCTACGTCGCACCGACGCTGTTCACCGGCGCGCGCAACGACATGCGCATTGCCCAGGAAGAGATATTCGGGCCGGTGCTGACCGCGATCCCGTTCGAAACCGAGGCCGAAGCGCTTTCGATCGCCAACGACACCCAATACGGTCTGGCCGGATATCTGTGGACATCTGACGTGACGCGCGCGCTGCGCTTCACCGAAGCGCTCGCGGCGGGAATGATCTGGGTCAATTCGGAAAACGTCCGCCATCTGCCGGCACCATTCGGTGGCGTCAAGAATTCCGGCATCGGCCGCGACGGAGGCGACTGGTCTTTCGATTTCTACATGGAAACCAAGAACATCGCCTTCGCCACGACGGCCCACAACATCCAGAAGCTCGGCGGCTGAGCGGGGACAGACATCATGCCATTGCCCACACCCATCCTCTATCCCGCCTTCAACATCGTGCGGCTCAGCCATGTCGAGTTGGCCGTGACTGACCTGGCGAAGTCCCGCGCGTTCTATGTCGACACGCTCGGCCTGCAGGTCACCGACGAGACGGCGGACACTATCTACCTGCGCGCCATGGAAGAGCGCGGCCATCATTGCATCGTGCTGAAGCAGGGCGACCGCGCCGAAGCCCGTGACCTCGGCTTCAAGGTTTTTTCCGAAGACGACCTCGACAAGGCCGAGCACTTCTTCAAGGCAAAGGAACTGCCGGTCGAGTGGGTCGAGCGGCCCTACCAGTCGCGCACGCTACGCACCCGCGACCCACATGGCATTCCGCTCGAGTTCTACTCAAAGATGGACCGGCTGGCACCGATCCACCAGAAATACGCGCTCTACAAGGGCGTGAAGCCGCTGCGCATCGATCACTTCAACTGCTTCTCGCCCGACGTCGACCAATCGGTGGCGTTCTACAACGAGCTCGGCTTCCGCGTTACCGAGTTCACCGAGGACAACGAGACCGGCCGCCTGTGGGCGGCATGGACGCACCGCAAGGGCGGCGTCCACGACATCGCCTTCACCAATGGACTCGGACCGCGCCTGCACCACGTTGCCTTCTGGGTGCCGACGCCGCTCAACATCATCGATCTTCTCGACCTGATGGCAACGACCGGCTATGTCGCCAACATCGAGCGCGGCCCCGGCCGCCACGGCATTTCGAATGCCTTTTTCCTCTACATCCGCGATCCCGACGGCCACCGCATCGAGATCTACTGCTCCGACTACCAGACGGTCGATCCCGACCTCGAGCCGATCAAATGGGACCTCAAGGATCCGCAACGCCAGACGCTGTGGGGTGCCCCCGCCCCGCGTTCGTGGTTCGAGGAAGGCAGCATCTTTGCCGGCACGGAGCCGCGGCCATCGGCGCTCGCGGCGTCGCCAATCATCGCACCGTGAGCTATGACATGACCGAGCGCCCTTGTTTCGCTACCTACACACACGCCGGCAAGACGAGCTACGGCGCGGTGAAAGCCAATAGCGTCATCGACCTGGCGCCATTGTTTCCGCAATGGCCGACGCTGCGCGAGGTCATCGCGGACAACGGTTTCAACCTGCTGGCCGAAGCGGCAGCCAAACGCGCAGCCGACATTGCGGAAGCCGAGATCGCTTATCAGATCCCGATCCCCGCGCCGGAAAAGCTGATCTGTGTCGGCGTGAATTTCCCTGACCGCAACGAGGAATACAAGGACGGCCAGGCCGCGCCCGCCAATCCGTCGCTGTTCATCCGTTTTCCACGCTCCTTCGTCGGCCATGGCGCGGCTATCGTTCGGCCACCAGAGTCGCCGCAGCTCGACTATGAGGGCGAAGTCGTCATCGTCATCGGCAAGGGCGGACGCCGCATCGCCGAGCGCGATGCGCTCGACCATGTTGTCGCACTCTCGTTGTGCAACGAAGGCACGATCCGTGACTGGGTGCGGCACGCCAAGTTCAACGTAACCCAGGGCAAGAATTTCGATGCCACCGGAGCCATCGGCCCCTGGCTTGTGCCCTATACCGACGAGGCCCAGCTTGCCGACATTCGCCTGACAACCAAGGTCAATGGCGAGTTGCGGCAAGACGACCGGACCAGCCGCATGACCTTCGGCTTCCGCAAGCTGATCAGTTACATCTCGACCTTCACAACGCTTGTGCCTGGCGACGTGATCGTCACCGGCACGCCAACCGGGGCCGGTGCGCGCTTCGACCCGCCTCGCTGGCTGGTCCCGGGCGATATCGTTGAAGTCGAAGCCGAGGGCATCGGCACCTTGCGCAACACGGTCATGGACGAACAGGCATGAAGCTTTCGCAACAACAGCACGTGGCGGCTGCGCAGAGTCTCGACCAGGCCGAAAAGCTACGCAAGCAGATCGGCCTGCTTTCGCTCGACCATCCTGAGATGGACATGGAGGACGCCTATGCAGTGCAAGCCGCGTGGGTCCTGCGCAAGCTCGCGCAGGGGCGGCGCAGGATAGGCTGGAAGATCGGCCTGACGTCGAAGGCGATGCAATATGCGCTCAACATCGACATCCCCGATTCAGGCGTTCTGCTCGACGACATGATGTTTGCCGATGCGGCAACAATCCCGGCCGGCCGCTTCATCCAGCCGCGTATCGAGGCCGAGATCGCCTTTGTCATGAAGGCACCGCTGCAAGGGCCGAACACGACCGTTTTCGACGTGCTCAACGCCACCGATTTTATTGCGCCGGCCATCGAAATCCTGGACACGCGCATTATGCGCAGCGACCCGGCCACCGGCCGCACCCGCACCATAGTCGACACCATCTCCGACAATGCCGCCAATGCCGGCATCATCACCGGCGGCCGACCGATGCGCCCGACCGAGGCCGACATGCGCTGGATCGGCGCCATCGTTTCGCGCAATGGCGAGGTCGAGGAAACCGGCCTCGGTGCCGGCGTGCTCAACCACCCTGCCGCCGGCATCGCCTGGCTGGCGAACCGGCTTGCCATGTTCGGCGGCTCGATCACCGCCGGCGACATCGTGCTCGCAGGCTCATTCATCCGCCCTGTCGAGGCACGCCATGGCGATACGATCATGGCCGACTTCGGTCCCTTCGGCACGGTCAGCGCCTACTTCGCCTGAGGACATCGCAATGCCCGCACCACGCAATACCTTCAAAGCCGCGCTGCTGGACGGCGAAGCGCAGATCGGCCTTTGGCTCGCCCTGGCCAACGCCTACACAGCCGAGATCTGCGCCGGCGCCGGATTCGACTGGCTGGTCATCGACGGCGAACATGCGCCGAACGACATCCCCGGCATGACGGCGCAGTTGCAGGCGATCGCCGCCTCTGGCTCCCATGCCGTCGTGCGCCCGCCTATCGGCGAAACCTGGATCATCAAGCAACTGCTCGACATCGGCGCCCAGACGATCCTGGTGCCAATGGTCGAAACTGCCGACCAGGCACAGGAACTGGTCAAGGCGATGCGTTATCCGCCGCATGGCGTGCGCGGCGTGGGTGCTGCACTTGCCCGCGCCTCGGCCTTCAACCGCATTCCCGACTATCTGGCCACGGCCAATGACCAGACCTGCCTGCTTGTACAGCTGGAGAGCCGGGCCGGCCTTGCCCAACTGGAAGCCATTGCTGCCGTCGACGGCGTCGACGGCATCTTTATCGGGCCGGCTGACCTTGCCGCCGACATGGGCTTTCTCGGCAAGCCCGGCGCACTGGAGGTGCAGGCAGCCGTGGAGGATGCGATCCAGCGTATCGGCAAATCCGGCAAGGCTGCCGGCATCCTGACCTCCGACGCCGGTCTGGCGCAGCGCTACGTTGAACTCGGCGCCACTTTCGTGGCCGTCGGCAACGATGTAGGCCTGCTGGCGCAGGCGACGAGCACGCTAGCGGCAAAGTTCAAGTCTGCCCGTGGCGACGAGCCGCGAACACTCGGCTCCGGCTACTGAGCCAACCCCATATTCGGAATGCAAAAAGGGCGGCCCTGGAGCCGCCCTCTCGATGCTGACGTGAGTCTGCCGGCGCCAGCCGGACGACTGCTTCTGTTCAGCTCAACCCACCGCTCCACATTCAGCGCGTAACGTGGACCGTCTGCATCTGCATGTACTCTTCCAGCCCCCAGTGGCCGAACTCCACGCCGATGCCCGATTGCTTGGCACCGCCAAAGGGTGCCGCCGGCGAGATCGAGCTGTGATCGTTGACCCAGGCGGTTCCGCATTCGAGACGACGCGCCAGCGCTTCCGCCTTCTTGATGTCGGTCGACCAGATCGAGCCACCCAGGCCGTTATCGCTGGCATTGGCGCGTGCAATCGCTTCGTCGACATCGCTGTAGCGCACGATCGGCAGTATCGGACCGAATTGCTCCTCGTCGACGATGCGCATGCCGTCAGTTACTTCGGTGACGACGGTGAGCGGGAAGAAGTAACCCGCCTCGCCCGAGGCTTCGCCGCCCGCCAGGAAGCGGCCACCATTGGCCTTGGCATCGTCGGCAAGCGCGCGCACCAGGTCGAACTGCGCCTTGTTCTGCAACGGACCGAACTGGCTGGCGGGGTCGCTCGCTGGACCGACCTTGGCGGCGCGCGCCAGGCCGGCGATCTTTTCCGCAAGGGCGTCGTGCAGGCTCTCATGCACGTAGAGGCGCTTGAGCGCGGCACAGGTCTGACCGCTGTTTCCGAAGGATTTTGCAAAGATCACCGGCGCAATCGCATCGACATCTGCGTCGGCCAAAACGATCGCCGCGTCGTTGCCGCCAAGCTCAAGCGTCAGTCGCTTCAGTGTGTTGGCGGCATTCGACATGATGTTGCGGCCGGTCGGAGTCGAGCCGGTGAAGACGATCTTGTCGATGCCGGGATGGCTGGCGATGGCGCGGCCGATGCCACCTTCGCCGGTGACCGAATTGAGCACGCCGCGCGGCAGATGCACATTGGCAAGTTCGACCAGCCGAAGCGTGCTCAGCGGCGTGTAGGACGAGGGCTTGATCACGACGCAGTTGCCAGCCATCAGCGCCGGCATGATATGCCAGGCAGCGATCAGCACGGGATGGTTCCAGGGCGTTATCGAACCTACGACACCAAGCGGCTTGCGGTGGACCTCGATCCTGATCTTTTCGTCGTCGCGGATGACTTCGACCGGTGGGGTGAGCTTCGCCGTTTCGCGCATCCAGTGAATGGCCGCGCCGATCTCGCCATGGGCGCTGGCGCGCGGCTTTCCCTGTTCCGTCGACAATATGACGGCCAGGGCTTCCTTGTTGGCCTCGACCGCGTTGGCAATCTCGTTGAGCAGTCGCGCCCTGTCCTCGATCGACGTGTCACGCCACGCGGGGAATGCCTGACGCGCCGCCGCGACCGCGGCGTCGAGATGCTCGGGACTGGCGGCTGGACACTGGGCGAAGACTACAGCCCGCGCCGGGTCGATGACGCCGAACGTGCCCGCGGCCTCGACCCTTTCGCCATTGATGATCATCGCATGCGACTGCGTCATGGTTGTCTCCCTCGAATTTGAACGCCTGGACTGGCGGCCGTGCCCGCGCGCATGGGCGCGTGCTCTCTTCATTCAGGCGGCGTTGGCGGAAAAGCCGTCCAGCCAGCCCTCGCGCAGCTGCGGTACGGCCTGGATCAGGCTGCGCGTGTAGTCGGATTGCGGCTGTTCGAACACGGCGCGCGTGTCGCCATGCTCGACGATCCTCCCCGCCTGCATCACCGCCGTTGTGTGCGAAAAGCGCAACGCGAGCCCCAGATTGTGGGTGATGAACAGGATGCTGAGTCCCTCGTCCTTGATCAGGCGGGTGAGCAGCTTGATGATGCTTTCCTCGACCAGCGGATCGAGCGCAGAGGTGATCTCGTCGCAGATCAGGATGTCGGGTTTCGCGGCCAGCGAGCGGGCGATGCAGACACGCTGCTTCTGCCCGCCGGAGAGCGACGCCGGGTAGCGGTCGAGATAGGCCGCCGGAAGCTCGATCGCCTCCATCAGTTCGCGCAACCGCTGTTCAGCGCTGGCCCCGCGCAGCCGGTGAAAATAGCTGAGCGGCCGGCCGATGACGTCGCGGATGGTCTGGCGCGGATTGAGCGCCAGGTCGGGAAGCTGGTGGATGTACTGGACCAGCCGACGCTGGTCGAAGCTGCGGCGCTCGACCAGGGGCGTAAGCAGATTGTCCCGCATGCGGATCTCGCCCTGTCGGGCAGGTTGCAGACCGGCAATGCTGCGTGCCAGCGTGGTCTTGCCGCTGCCGGATTCGCCGACCAGCGCCAGCACCGAGCCTGAGCCGAGCTTGATCGACGCGTCCTTGACTGCCGCTACGCCGCCATAGCCGACGTCAACGTTGCGCACGTCGAGCAAGGTTTTGTCGCTGCCATTGGCAGTTGCGTAGCTACCGTCGCCCTGATGGGCAACGAGGCGCCTGGCATAGTCGGTCTGCGGATTGTCCACGAGCTGGCGGGTTGGACCCTGCTCCACCATCTTGCCATTGCGCATCACCACGATGCGGTCGGCCATCTGCGAAACAACGGCCAGATCATGCGAGATGTAGAGTGCGCCGCAATTGTGCGTGCTCGCCACTTTCTTGATCAGCCTGAGCACCTCGATCTGCGTCGTCACGTCGAGCGCCGTCGTCGGCTCGTCGAAGATGATCAGGTCGGGCTGGTTGATCAGCGCCATGGCGATCATCGCCCGTTGCAATTGGCCGCCCGAGACCTGGTGCGGATAGCGTCGCCCGAAATTCTCGGGATCGGGAAGCTGGAGCTCTTCGAACAGCTCGATCGCCATGCGCCGCCGCTGGGTCGCAGTCAGCTTCTGCGCCATGGCGGGAATTTCGGTGACCTGGTCTTCAAGCCTGTAGAACGGATTGAACGACGCCGCCGCACTCTGCGCGACATAGGATGCCTTGGTGCGCCGGATGGTCTCAAGCTCGGCGGTCCCGAGGCCCATCAGCGACTGGCCACCCAGCGTGATCGATCCTGCCGTCGGCCTGCATCCGGCCTTGAACAGCATGATCGAACTCAATGCCAACGTGCTCTTGCCAGCCCCCGACTCACCGATGATGCCAAGAACCTCGCCGCGGTCGACATGGATCGAAACGTCGTCGAGCAGGACGCCTGTCCGTGTTTCGACGCGCAGATTGTCGATGCTCAGGATACGATTTCCGCTCATTTCACGTCCGGTTTGTCTGAAAAGCGGCCGACGAGCCAATCGACGATTCCGTTCACGCTCAGGCAGAAGAGCGCGATGCAGAAAGCCGGTATCAGGGGCGTCAGACGGCCGGTTGAAAGGGCAAGCGCATTCTCGCGGACCAGGCCGCCCAGATCGGCCGCGGGCGGCTGAATGCCGATGCCGAGGAAACTGAGCGAACTGATGAAAAGTGCCGCAGAGGAAAGCCCCAGTCCGAACTGCGCCAAAAGCGACGGCACCATGTTGGGCAGTATTTCCTTGAACAAATACCAGTGCAGCCTTTCGCCGCGCAGGCGCCCGACCTCGACATACTCCATCGCCGCCAGGTCGCCGGCGATCGGCCGCGTCACGCGGTAGTACGTGCTCGACTGCAGCACCGCCATGGTCAAGATCAGCGTGGTCAACGACACGCCGGCGATGGCGAGGATGATCAGCGCTAAAATGATCTGCGGGATCGACATCAGGATATCGACAGCGCGTCCTATGACGATGTCGATCCAGCCCTTGCTCAGGCCGGCGATGATGGCGAGCGAGACGCCCAGCATGCAGGCCAATGTGGTTGCGATCAGCGTAGCCACGAAAGTGTATCGCGTCGCGTAGAGGATACGGGATAGCATGTCGCGGCCGAGGCCGTCTGCGCCCAGTACGCCACCCACGCCGGGCGCGTCGAACGGGGTGTGAACCATCTCGTTCGGTGGGAATGGCGCCAGCACCGGTGCAAAGATGGCGGCGGCAGCCATCGTTGCGAGAACTGCCACGGAAACGCCCAGCGTCACTTTGTTTGACACGGTTCAGTTTCCCTTCCTGGGCAGCCGCTGGCGCGGATTGACCAGCATGGCCAAAAGGTCGGCGGCTAAATTGAGCGAGATGAAGATGGTCGAAAAAAGCACGCCGCAAGCGAGCACCATCGGTATGTCGCGGTAGGCGACGGCATCGACCATCAGCTTGCCCATTCCCGGATAGTTGAACACCGCCTCGATCACCACCACGTCGACGATCAGGTAGGCCATGGTGATCATGCAGATTGAGACGATCGGCGACAGCGCGTTGGGCAGCGCGTGCTTGAGAATGATCCTGTTGCGTGGAATGCCCTTGGTCTCCGCCATCAGTATGTAGTCGGAGCTCATCACCCCGAGCACGGCGGCCCGAGTGAGCTTCATCACATGGGCCTGCGCAACAAGCACCAAGGTGAGCACGGGCAATGTCAGCGCCGAAATCCAGGTCGGCAGGCTGGCACTGGAACGGACCATCGACAACGGCGGAAACAGCCCGAGCTTGACCGCGAAGATGAAGACCAGGAGGTAGCCGATCAGGAACGACGGCATCGACAGGAAGATCGCCGAGATCGAACCGGTGACGGTATCGATCGCCTTGCCACGGTTGATCGCGGCGAGCAGCCCGATGCCGACGGCCAGCGGCAGGACGATCGCCGCCGCAGAAAAGGCGAGGATCAACGAATTGATCAGCCGCGGCACCAGGAGGTTGATCACTGGTTGGGAGTTGGAAAGCGAGGTTCCGAAATCGCCGTGCAGCGCATTGCCAAGCCAATGGAAGTAGCGCACCGGCAAGGGTTGGTCGAGGCCGAGCTCCGTGCGCAGGGCCAAGACCGTTTCAGGAGTGGCATTCTGGCCGAGCAACGCATTTGCAGCGTCGCCCGGCAACATCGAGGTTCCCACAAAAACCAGGAACGAGATGAAGAAGATCGACACGAGTCCAGACGCAACCCTGGCTACTACGAACGATTTCACCGGGGAATTGGCGAAGAGAACCATGCCGTCCAGTCCTTGGTATCAGGCGAACCAGACCTGCTCGATGGCGCGGTAGCCGGCCATCTGCAGTGCCGAAGGAACAAAACCGTCGAGGTCGCTGGTCGTCCCTTCTACCGTGCTCGAGAAGAACGGAATGATGGTTCCGCCATCTTCGCGGCAGATTTTCTGCGCTGTTGCGTAGAAAGCCTTTCGCTTTTCGAGGTCGGGTTCGGCGCGGGCCGCGATCACGGCAGCGTCGAAGTCCTTGTTCACCCATTTGCACTCGTTGTTGCCCGAAGTGCTGAGGAAGGCGACCGAGAAGATCGCGTCGGCGGTCGGCCGGTCCGAGCGGGCCGAGACGTGGAACGGCGTTTGGCCGACGATGGTCTCCCAGTAACCGTCCGACGGCTCGCGCTTGACCTCGATCGGGATGCCGGCCTTGGCTGCGTGCTCCTGGAAAATCACAGCCATGTCGACGGCACGTGACGAGATGGCTTCCGACGTCTGCAAAACGATCGGGCCCTTGAAGCCTGTCTTGTCAAACAGTTCCTTGGCGCGCACTGGATCGTATTCCGTCTGCGGCAGGTCGGCAGCGTAGACCGGATCACTGGGTGCGACCGGTGTGTCATTGGCAATGCGGCCGACGCCCACCGAAACGCGTTCGAGCATATCGGGGCGGTTGACGGCAAGCTTGAGTGCCATGCGCATGTCGGGGTTGTCGAACGGCGCCATGTCGGTGCGCATGTTGAAGCAGATGAAGCCGCGTCCCTCGGTGTTGTAGATCTTGAGGTTCGGCATCTGGCGCATAAGCGGCGCGGTGCGCGCGTCAAGCAGCGTGGTGAGATGGATCTGGCCGCTCTGGAATGCGCTACCCAATGCCGACGCATCGTTGATGGCCAGGAATTCGAGGGTGTCGACGAAAGCTGCATCCGACTTGAAGTAGTTCTCGTTGCGTTCGGCTTCGAGCACTTCGCCCGGCGAGAACCGCTTCAGCTTGTAAGGGCCGGTTCCAACGCCATCGAAGGTCGTCGTGCCCGCCGGAACGATTCCGAGCGAGAACGCCGTCAGCATGGCCGGGAACATGTAGTTCGCTTCAGGCAGGTCGATGATGACGCGGTTGGGGCCGTCAGCGCGAATGTCGGCGACGCTCTTGATGATGCTGCGCATGTTGGAACGCGACGCCTCCTCGGCATGGCGCTTGAGCGAGAACACGACGTCCTCGCTGGTGAAGGCCTTGCCATTGTGGAAGGTAGCGCCTTCGACAAGGTCGAAGATCCAGGTCTTGCCGCCATTGGACGGCTCCCAGCTCTTGGCGAGACCTGGACGGAGTTCCATGTCGAGGCCGTGCACCTCGATTAGCGAGTTGTAGGTGATCCCGGACATGACCGCCGTGTAAGGCGAGCCGAACGTCCTGGGGTCAAGCGAGTCCGCCGTCGATGCGCCGCCGCTGGCCACGACAAGGTGGCCGCCGCGCTTGGGCTCAGCCGCCCATGCGCCGCCGCCGGGCAGAACCGCCATCAGGCCTGAGGCTGCTGAAATCTTGAGCAGGCTTCGGCGCGAAATCGTAAACATCTTCCTCACTCCCATTTTTCCAAATTGACCCGCAACGCCAGCTCCTTTTGCGGCGTTCGGCAGGCATTCCCCCTCTGCACCCGGCTTGAACCAAAGCAGCAAGGCACGAGCCTTGCTGCTCCTCCGTGGTTATTCGCCAGGCTCTCCCTTCGCCAGGTCGCCCAACTGGCGCGACTTGACGAACTGCAGACGTCCGTAAACGAGATTTCTGGCCGCATCGGGCTCGCGCGCTTCGATACAGGCAATCAGCGCACGCTGAAACGCCACCGCGCGACGGGCCACATCAGGCGACGACCCGCGAACATATAGCGGCATCAGGACATGGCTTAGCGCCCTGAATTGCGCCGAGAGCACCCGATTGTGAGAGGCCGCAACGACGCAGCCATGGAAGTTGATCGCCGCCCAGGTGAACTCCTCGGCGTCGTCGATCAGGCGCTCGGCCTCGGCCAGCGCGTCATGCAACGCCTTGATATCGGCGCTGTCGGCGTTCGTTGCCGCAAGCCCAGCAGCCATGACCTCAATGGCGGTCTGCGTGTCGAGCAACTCTTCAGTGCCGATGCCGATAAGCTTCAGCTGGATGGCAATGGTCTCCGCCAGGCGCTCCGAATTGCCTTCCGCGACAAAGATGCCGCCCTTGATGCCGACCTTGACCTCGATCACGCCTGACGCCTGAAGCGAGCGCAGGGCATCCCGCATGGTCATGCGGCTGACGCCGAACTGCAAAGCCAGCGACGCTTCCGAGCCAAGTCGATCGCCAGGAGCGAGCCGGCCCGCAAAGAGGACGGTGCGAATCTGGTCGATCACGTTCGCAGAAAGCGTGGACTGCTTACCCGAGGACCATAGGCGCTCGGCCGGCCCGACCATCTGGGTCAGACCGCCACCTTCAGCGTCAGGCGCTTTTTGCATACCCATCCCTTTGATACGATATTTAGGACAAAAAAGAGCATTTCGAGTCGAATATCAAGCGAAAAATGGCGATTGCGCGACCATTTTTTTTAAACTATCATATCTTTTAAGAATTGCGGTGACGAGCTCCCGCATTCAACAATTTCAACAAGTTGAGTGGGACATGATCATAGAAGGTCAGATAGATCGCTTGATGCGGATCGGATCCGAGAGGGTCAGAGCGGGCGATCGCGAGATCCTGCCCATTATCAATCCCGCCAGTGGCGATACAGTCGGCGAAATCCCCGTTGCTACGGCCGCCGATCTTGACAATGCACTTGACGCAGCAAGCACGGCTTATCGGTCCTGGCGCAAGGTTTCGGCTTTCGAGCGCTACGGCATCCTGCGCCGCGCGGCAGCCCTGCTGCGCGAGCGTGCCGCCAGCATTGCGCACTTCATGACGCTGGAACAGGGTAAGCCGGTCGGCGACTCGATGGCCGAGGTGAACGGCGCGGCCGACATCTTCGACTGGTACGCCGAGGAAGGCCGCCGCGCCTACGGACGTATCATCCCTTCGCGCACGTCAGGTGTCCGAAGCCTAGTGTTCCGCGAGCCGATCGGCCCGGTTGCAGCGTTCACGCCGTGGAATTTCCCCGTTACCATTCCGGCACGCAAAATCGCCGCGGCACTTGCCGCCGGATGCTCGTGCATTGCCAAACCGGCTGAGGAAACTCCGACTCCGACGCTGGCGATAGCGCAAGCACTCGCTGATGCCGGCCTTCCACATGGCGTTCTAAACATCGTCTTCGGCGTGCCGGACCAGATTTCCACGCATTTGATCGCCTCGCCGGTAATCAAGAAGATTTCCTTCACCGGATCCACACGCGTCGGCAAGCATCTCGCCAAGCTGGCAGCCGAGGGCGTCAAACCGGCAACGCTCGAACTCGGCGGCCATGCGCCGACGATCGTCTTTGCCGACGCCGACATTGAGAAGGCGGCGGAAATGACGGCGCGGTCGAAGTACCGCAACGCGGGTCAGATCTGCATCACGCCGACGCGTTTTTACCTCCACGAATCCATTCACGACCGATTCGTCGCAAAATTCCGCGACGTGGCCGCGTCGCTCAAGCTGGGCGACGGTCTTGACCCAACGACCCAAATGGGACCGCTGGCCAATGCTCGCCGTGTCGGCGCCATGGAAACCCTGGTTTCGGATGCGCAGCGCTGTGGTGCGCGCATTGAGCTGGGCGGCGAACGCCATGGCGAACGCGGCTATTTCTGGCAGCCGACTGTACTGACCGACGTGCCCAACGAGGCGCGCATCATGAATGAAGAGCCATTTGGTCCGGTTGCCGTTACGCGCCGGTTTAAGGATTTCGACGAGGTCGTTGCCGAAGCCAACAGGCTGCCTTTCGGCCTCTCCGCCTATGCCTTCACCAGGGACACGACCACTGCCACGCGCATCGGGGACGAGCTGGAGTCCGGCATGGTCGGCATCAACAACATGGTGCTGACGACGCCCGAGACCCCGTTCGGTGGCGTCAAGGAAAGCGGCTACGGCTCCGAAGGCGGGTCGGAAGGCCTCGATAGCTATCTCGTGACCAAATTCGTGACACAGGGTTGAAGCGTAGCGTAATGACCGAGAATTCCATTCCCAACTTCCGCGAGATCGGTGAAATAACCGGCTCGACCGACTCCCGAGACGTACTCGCGCACGCGACGCGCCAGGCAGCGAGGAATTTCGACGACTATCTCATCGTCGACGTCGACGCCCACGTTTCGGAAGACCATTTCTGGTCCGAGATCATCGACCTCATCGACAATGATGTTCTGCGCCAGATCGGCCAGCACCAGGTCAAGGGCTTTGGCGGCCAGAACGCCCTGCTCAACATCTCGCCGGGCCTGTCGCTGCAAAGCGTCGGTGGCCGCATCGGCCACCAAGGCCGCCGCGAGCCGGTGACGGACGACAGCGTTCACCGCTTCATTTCGACCGCGCGCCGTAGCATGGATGCGATGGGCCTCGACTACCAGGTGGTGTTTCCCAGCGCCATGCTCTTGCTCGGCATGCATCCGCAGGACGAGATCGAGGTGGCGCTGGCCAAGGCGTTCAACCGCTGGATGATCGAGCGCATCCTGCCGATCGATACCCGCATGAAGGGCCTGCTCTACCTGCCGTTCAACACGCCCGAGGCGTGCGAGGAACTGGTCGCTCAGTATGGCGCCACCGAAGGCATCATCGGCTTCACTGTCTGCTCGACTCGCAACAAGCCGGTCCACCATGACTGCTACATGCGCCTCTATTCGATGATCCAGGAACTGGACAAGCCGCTGGCCTTCCACTCCGGCTATCATTGGGGCGACCCGTCATTCGCGCAGCTCAACCGCTTCCTGTCGATGCATGCGCTGTCGTTCACGCACTACAACCAGATCCACCTCACCAACTGGATCGTCAACGCGATGCCCGAGCGCTTCCCCAAGCTGAACATGCTTTGGGTGGAAAGCGGCCTCGCCTGGATCCCGTTCCTTATGCAGCGCCTCGACCACGAGGTGCTGATGCGGCCGAGCGAGGCTCCGGGCCTGAAGCGGCTGCCGAGCGAGTACATGCGCGAGATGTACTACACCAGCCAGCCACTCGAGCGCACCAACATGAAGCTTCTTGAAGCGACAATGGAGGCCATGAACGCCGAGACCCAGCTGCTCTACTCCTCGGATTGGCCGCACTGGGACTGGGACTCGCCAGCGACCATCAGCTCGCTGCCGTTCCTCACCGAGCAGGCCAAGCGCAACATCCTCGGGCTCAACGCCGCGAGACTGTTCAAGCTCGACACGACACGCCGCAAGCCGCTGGCCGAAGACGTGCTCTCCAGTCGCCCGAAAACCGCATCGTAGTGGCACAGATCATGACGACATCAGAACATGGCGCTGGTTTCAGCGCGGCAGCAGCAGCGATCGCAGCGGCAGCAGACGAGGCCCTGGCGTCGAGGTGCCTCGACAACGTGAAAGAGGCAGACATTGCCGTCGCGCTCACCGCCCTTGGACGGCTTTACTCGGCCAAGGTCGACAAGACGGACAAGCTCTTCCCGCCTGTCGCCCAAGATGCGCTGACCGCCACCGAGACGGCAGTGCTGGTCAGCGAATTGCTGCGCGCCGCCGACCTCAATGTCTTCGACCTCGCCATGTGGTTCCGGAGGGCATCGTGAGCGCCCCTGAAATGGCGACGACAGCGTCGCAACAGATCGTGCTTGGCCGTCACGACGAACTCAAGAAGCGCCAGCGCATGGTCATCGATGTCGACGGTGTCGGCATTGGTATCTACTTCGTCGGCGACGAGGTTCGTGCCTATCTCAACATCTGCCCGCACATGGGCGGTCCGGTGTGTCAGGGCAAGATCATGCCGCGCACGCTGGAACAGGTCGCCGACAACGGCAAGAGCCTGGGCCTCGGCTTCTCCAAGGAGCAGCTGCATATCGTCTGCCCCTGGCACGGCTTCGAGTTTGACATGCTGACGGGACGTCACCCGATCGACCCGAGTGTCGGCCTGACCCCCATTCCGGTGCAGGTGACCAACGGCGAGGTCGTGGTCACCGTCGGGGGCCCACGAGCATGACGGCAACGGTGGAGACCGACGTCCTCATCGTCGGTGCGGGGCCGGTCGGGCTGACGCTGGGCATGATCCTGGCGCAGCGCGGCGTGGCCGTGACGATCCTCGAGACCCGCCATCATGGCGAGCCGCCGAACGTGAAATGCAATCACGTCTCGGCGCGCTCGATGGAGATCCTGCGGCGCCTGGGCGTTGCCAGCGCCGCACGCAATGCCGGCCTGCCCGAGGACTACGCCAACGACATCGCCTACCGCACCTCGATGACCGGCAAGGCGATCACCCGCATCCCCATCCCCTGCCGGCGCGATCGCTTCACGGCAACCGGTGGTCCTGATACCGACTGGCCGACGGCCGAGCCACCGCACCGGATCAACCAGCTGTTCCTCGAACCGATACTGTTCGAGCACGCGGCGGCGATGCCGGGGCTTACCGTGCTGAACCGTACCGAATACCTCTCGCACACTGAGACCGCCGACGGCGTGCAGATCAGTGCCCGCAACATCGACAGCGGCGAGGAGACGACGATCTCCGCCCGGTATCTCGCCGGTTGCGATGGCGGCCGCTCGCAGGTCCGCCGCGACATCGGCGCCAAGCTCGTCGGCAATGCCGTCGTCCAACGCGTGCAGTCGACCTACATCCGTGCACCACAGCTGCTCGGCCTAATGAACGACGCGCCGGCATGGGCGAGCTTTTCGCTCAACCCGCGCCGCAGCGGCAACGTCTATGCCATCGATGGCCGCGAGACCTGGCTGGTGCACAACTACCTGCGCGACGACGAGCCGGATTTCGAAAGCGTCGACCGCGACTGGTCGATCCGCGAAATCCTCGGCGTTGGGCCAGACTTTTCCTATGAAGTCCTGTCCAACGAGGACTGGTACGGGCGCCGGCTCGTTGCCGATAGTTTCCAGCGCGGCCGTGTTTTCATCTGCGGCGACGCCGCGCATCTGTGGGTGCCATATGCCGGCTACGGCATGAATGCCGGCATCGCCGACGCCGAGTGCCTGGGCTGGCTGCTCGCCGCCAACATTGCCGGATGGGGCAAGCCAGGCATGCTCGATGCCTATGCTGCCGAACGCCAGCCGATCACCGAGCAGGTCTCGGTCTTCGCCATGAATCATGCACACGCCATGGCTAAGGAGCGAAAGGTCGTGCCCCCCAACATCGAGGATGACACGGCGGAAGGTGCTGCCGCGCGCGAGGTGCTGGGCCGCAAGATCTACGACCTGAACGTCCAGCAATATTGCTGCGGCGGGCTCAACTTCGGCTACTACTACGACCGCTCGCCGATCATCTCCTATGATGGCGAAGCGCAGCCGGCCTATTCGATGGCCGACTTCACGCCGTCGACGGTGCCGGGCTGCCGCACGCCGCATATCTGGCTGGCGGACAAGCGCTCGCTCTACGACGCGATGGGGCCCGACTACACCTTGCTGCGGTTCGACCCGGCCAAGGACGCACAGCCTCTGATGGCGGCAGCAGCGGCGCGCGGCATGCCGATCCGGCTGCTTGATGTCGTGCCCGGCGACGGCGGCGACGGGCCCTATGCCGAAACCTTCGTGCTGTCACGCCCCGATAGACATGTCGCCTGGCGCGGCGATGCCTTTCCGGCCGACCCCGACGCCCTGCTCGACATCCTTACAGGCGCTGCCGCCTCTGCGAATTGAGGCGGAACCCCATGCAACCTTTTGTGGAATTCTGGAGTGCCCGATGAAGATCATCGACTGTCACGCACATATGGCGGTGCCGCATCAGCTGCCCGCCTACAAGGCGAGCATCCTGTCGCATCGCGGCGCGCATGGCCGTAAGGTGCCGCCGGTTTCCAACGAGGCGCTCGAGCAGGCTTTTAACCGCGTCGAGATGGCGCCCATGGGTCACCTCGCCTGCCTCGACCAAGCCGGCGTCGACATCCAACTTTTGTCGCCGCGCCCGTTCCAGCTCATGCATTCGGAAGAGCCGAAGAAGCTGGTGCACTGGTATGTCGAATATGCCAACGACATCATCGCCCAGGAATGCGCGCTCTATCCGGAGCGGTTCTACGGTGTCGCTGGCCTGCCGCAAACCGGCGACAGCCCGATCACCGAGGCGCTGCCCGAGCTCGAGCGCTGCGTGAAGGAGTTCGGTTTCCGCGGCTGCCTCATCAATCCCGATCCGTTCGAAAACAACGGTCGCATGGCGCCTCCGATGGGCGATCGCTACTGGTACCCGCTCTACGAGAAGCTCTGCGAGCTCGACGTCGTCGGCCACATCCATTCGGCAAGCTCGCGGGCGCCCGAACGGGAGCCCTACTCGCTGCACTTCATCAACGAAGAGACCACGGCAGTCTACGGCCTTTGCAAGTCGACGGTTCTGGAGGACTTCCCCGAGCTCAAGATCCTGGTCTCCCACGGCGGCGGCGCGATCCCCTATCAGCTTGGCCGCTTCGATGCGACCACGGTGCCGCGCAACGGCATGTCGACGTCAGGTGTGCGTTTCCGCGACCGGCTGCAGAAACTTTACTTCGACACCGTGCTCTACTCGCGCGAAGCGATCGAGCTCCTGGTCAAGGTCGTGGGCGCCTCGCAGTGCCTCTACGGCGCCGAAATGCCCGGCGTCGGCTCGTCCATCGATCCGGAAACCGGCGAAACCTTCGACACCATCATCCCGCACATCAACGGTCTGTCGTTCATCTCGGATGATGAACGCAAGGCAATCCTGGGCGGCAACGCCGCGCGGCTTTTCAAGATCGAAGCCTGAAGCCAGGTCACCTGAAGCGCAGCCTTGGAACAACATGGAGGCTACCTATGGCGAAAATAGTTGGATTCATCTGCACGGCCCACGGGCCTCAACTGCACACCACGCCCGACAAGTGGCTGCTGCGCGTCCAGTCGGACCGCACGCGCATGCACCCCTTCCGCGGCGGGGTCTACTCCTTCGACCAGCTCTGCGAACTGCGCAAGCACGAGAACCTCGCCGAACGCAGCACCATGGAGGCGATGACCGCCAACTATGAGAAGTGCCACATCGCCAGCGAACGCCTCGCCGACGCCTTCGACGCCATGAAGGCCGACGTCGCCATCATCTTCGGCAACGACCAGCACGAGATCTACGGCGAAGACCTGAGCCCACCCTACATGATCTATTACGGCGACAAAATCCGACATCATCCGGCGACCGAAGAAGGCCGCCGCCTGATGCCGCCGGGTGTTGCCGAGGGCGAAGCCGGCCATGCGCCGGAAGAGTACCGCGAATACGACACGGTGCCGGAACTCGCCAAGCACATCATCGGCAACCTGGTCGAGAACGAATTCGACATCACCGTCTCGCCCAAGCTGCCGACCCACAATCCGCGCACGACTGGCATCAGCCACGCCTTCGGCCACATCTACCGCCAGGTGATGCGCGACAAAGTCATTCCCAACGTCCCGATCTACCAGAACACCTTCTTCCCGCCGAACCAGCCGACGGCCAAGCGCTCCTACAAGTTCGGCCAGGTGGTCGGCGAAGCGATCCGGTCGTGGGACAGTGATGCGCGTGTCGTGGTGTTCGGTTCGGGCGGCATGAGCCACTTCACCATCGACGAAGACTGGGACGCCCGCTTCATGCAGGCGATGCGCGAAAAGGATGCCGAGTTCCTCAAGAACATCCCGCTGTCCGAATTGCAGTCGGGCACCTCGGAAATGAAAAGCTGGATCACCACTGCCGGGGTAATGGAAGCCTACGACACCGAGTTCCACGAGGTCGCCTACGTGCCTTGCTACCGCTCGGCGGCCGGCACCGGCACCGCGCAGGGCATGTACTGGTGGGGCGTCAAGCCATGAGCGCCGATCTATTTGAGCGGCTGCGCGGGCTTGATGCCTGCTCGGTCTCCGATGCACTCGACGCGCTCGGCATGACTGGTGCTGTCACCGGCCTCGCCCGCCGCTCCGGCGGCGGCGTTGTCGCCGGACGCGTCGTTACCGTAGCACTCGCCGAAGGCCCGGCGCCCGCCGATGCGCCCAAGGTGCATCTCGGTGCCCGCGCCATCGAAGCCGGCGATGCCGACACGGTCATCGTTGTGTCCCATCCTGGCATCGACGCCGGCGGCTGGGGCGGCGTGCTGACCCAGGCTGCGCGCATCGCCGGAATCCAAGGCGTGATCGTCGATGGCCCGTTGCGCGACCTGGATGAAGCCAACGGGCTCGACTTTCCGATCTTTGCGCGCTCTACAACGGTGCGCACTGCGCGGGGTCGCGTCCATGAAGTCGCAACGAATGTTCCGGTGACCATCGCCACCGTGACGATCACCCCCGGCGACTACGTCATATCAGACAGTTCGGGCGCCGTGTTCATGGCGGCCGACAAGGCGCAAAAGGTGATCCAGACCGCCGAGCGTATCGCGGCCAAGGAACGCCTGATGGTCGAAGCCCTGAAGACCGGCAAGCCGGTCTCGCAGGTGCTCGGCGCCGATTACGAAGACATGCTCGAGGCTATGCAATGACCGACCAAGCCGTAGAACGCGCTGGAAAACACGACTGCGCCACCCTGTCCGACGCTATGGACCGGCTCGGCATCGAAGGCGTGTGCCGGGGCATCAAGCCGCGCGACCACAAGTTCAGGCTTGTCGGCCGTGCCTTCACCGTCCGCTACGTGCCGGTCGATGTGCTGGCACCCGGCAATGTCGGCGATTTCATCGACGACCTTCCAGCCGGCACCGTCGTCGTGCTCGACAATCGCGGCCGCGAGGATTGCACGGTCTGGGGCGATATCATGACCCAGCTCGCCAGCCACAAGGGGCTTGCCGGCACAGTGATCGACGGCGCCTGCCGGGACGTCGACCTCTGCCTCAGGCTCGGCTACCCGATCTACTCCCGCAGCTACTCGATGAAAACAGGCAAGGACCGCGTCCAGGTCGACGCGATCGGGATCACGGTCGAGATCGGCGGCGCGCTGGTTCGCCAGGGCGATATCCTTGTCGGTGACGCCGACGGTGTCGTGGTCATTCCGAACGAGCGTGTCGAGCAGGTTCTCAACCTCGCCGACGAGATTGCAACCGCCGAAAACGCGATCCGCCAGGCGATCACCGAGGGCATGTCGCTTCGCGATGCCCGCGTGAAGTATCGCTACCACTCGCTGCAGACGCGCCAGTCATGAACAAGGTCGTCCGCAACATCGAGCGCGCCGATAGCGCGACAATCGCCCGGCTGGCCAAGGCAGGCGTCGCCACCACCCATGAGGCGCTCGGCCGGACCGGCCTGATGAGCTCCAAAATGCGGCCGATCTATCCCGGTGCTGCCATATCAGGAAGTGCCGTCACCGTGCTGGTGCCGCCCGGCGACAACTGGATGATCCATGTGGCGATCGAGCTGATCAAGCCGGGCGACATCCTCGTCGTCGCGCCGTTTTCGCCCTCCGACGCCGGCTATTTCGGCGACCTTCTGGCGACTTCGGTCATGGCGCGCGGCGGCATTGGCCTCGTCATCGACGCAGGCATCCGTGACATCCGCGACCTCACCCAGATGAAATTCCCGGTGTGGTCGACTGCGATATGCGCGCAAGGAACGGTCAAGGAAACGATCGGCTCGGTCAACGTACCGGTTTCGTGCGCCGGCGCCGTGGTCAATCCCGGCGATGTCGTCGTCGCCGACGATGACGGCGTGGTCATCATCCCGCGTGAACTTGCCGACACCGTCGCGCATCTCTCCGAGAAGCGCATCGCCGACGAGGAAGCCAAGCGCACAGAACTCGCCAAGGGCGTCCTCAGCCTCGACCTCTTCAATCTGCGCGGGCGCCTGAAGGACAAAGGCCTCGAATACTGACGCCTGATAGGCGCCGCAAACCAGTCAGAAATGGGTGAACGCATGAAAACTCAGGTCGGGATCATCGGCGCCGGGCCAGCCGGCCTGCTCGTGGCACGGATCCTCCAGCTCAATGGCATCGACTCAGTGATCCTCGAGCGGCGAACGCGGGACTATGTGCTGGAGCGTGTCCGCGCCGGCGTGCTTGAATCGGGCACCGTCGATACGTTGCGCACCTATGGCATGGGAGAGCGCCTCAATCGCGAGGGCATCCCGATGCGCTCGATGCAGCTGTGCTGGGACAAGCAGAAAGCCGACATCTCGCTCGACGACGGCACCGGGCGGCACCTGACAACTTATGGCCAGCAGAAGATCGTCGAGGACCTGATCCTTCAGCGCGAGGCCGACGGCCTGCCGATCGTCTTCGAAGCCGCTGTTTCAACGCTCGAAGGCATCGAAGGAGACTCCCCGCGTATCCACTACCGCCACAATGGCGAGGACAAGGTGCTGGAGTGCCAGTTCATCGCCGGCTGCGATGGCTATCATGGCGTCAGCCGCAGGCACATCCCGGGCTCCGACGACCATGTCTTCCTGACCGAATATCCCTTCGCCTGGCTCGGCATCCTGGCCGAGGCGGCACCGCTCGCTGCCCGCCGCGGTTTTGCCCATTCGACGCGCGGCCTGGCCGTCGCTTCGGCCCGCTCAGCCTCGGTCGGCCGACTCTACTTGCAGGTCGAGCCCGACGCCGATCCTAACGCCATGAGCGATCAGCAGGTCTGGGACGAACTCGATTTGCGCCTCGATGACGGCACCAACGCCCAGCTCAATCGCGGGCCGATCATCGAGCGCAGCGTCGCGCGCTTGCGCGGCTATGTCTGCGAGAAGATGCGTCACGGCCGCCTCGCCATTGCCGGCGATGCCGCACACATCGTGCCGCCCAGCGGTGGCAAGGGTCTGAACCTCGCCGTCGGCGACGCCAGGATCATGGCGGAGGCGATCCGTCGCCTGCTGACCGCCAACGACACGACCCTGCTCGATAGTTACTCGGAAATGTGCCTGCGCCGCATCTGGCCGACGGTGCACTGGGCCTGCTCGATGTGCGAGGCCCTGCACGTCTTCCCCGGCCAGACGAGCTTCCAGACCAGGATGCAGTACCAGACGCTTTACCACTGGGGCAACACCGAGATCGGCCAGCAGCGGCTGCGCAAGGCGCAACTCGGCCTGCCCTACGAAATCTGAAACCTGCATGATCCGGGACAGCGCAAGCTGGTCCCGGATCTTTTCTTCAACGCGGCAAAAATGAAGGGCGGCGCTCCACTGGAGCGCCGCCCTGTTCTTTTGTCCACGCCGGTAAAAGCCAGCGGAAGAATTTAGCCGCAGACCGCCACGATGGCGTTTGCGACATGAGCGACATTGCTGTCGGTCAAGCCGGCAACGTTGACGCGGCCGGAGCTGGTGATGTGGACATGGTGCTCGACCTTCATCCGCTCGGCGTCGGCTGGCGTGATACCGAGCATGGCAAACATGCCGCGCTGCTCGCCAAGGAAGCCGAAGTTGCGCGTCGTACGGCCGGCAAGTGCCGCGACCAGCTTGGTGCGCATGCCGTTGATGCGCCCGCGCATTTCGGCGACTTCGCCTTCCCAGCTCTTGCGCAGCGCCGTATTGCCGAGAATGTGCGCGACGACCGAGGCGCCGTGATCCGGCGGCATCGAGTAGTTGGTGCGCACGACCGGCAGCAGGTGACCATGCGCGCGGCTGGCGGTGGCTTCGTCCTTGGCCACCAGAGTCAGCGCGCCGACACGCTCGCGGTAGACGGCAAAATTCTTCGAATAGGAGCTGGCGATCAGCATTTCCGGCACGCGCTCGGCCAGCAGGCGGACACCGGCGGCATCCTGGTCCAGCCCGTCGCCGAAGCCGAGATAGGCCAGATCGATCAGCGGCATCGCGCCGGTCGAAGCGAGCAGCTCGGCAATCTCGGCCCACTGCGCCAGGCTCGGATCGGCACCGCCAGGATTGTGGCAGCAGCCATGCAGCAGCACCAGGTCGCCCGGGCCAGCGGCGCGCAGCGCGTCCATCATCTTGTCGAACTGCAGCGTGCCGGAAGCGACGTCGTAATAGGGGTAGCTGACCACCTCGAGACCAGCCGCAGCCAGCAGCGAAGGATGGTTCGGCCAGGTCGGGGTTGGCAGGAAGACCCTGCATCCTGGCTTCAGTCGCTGGGCGAAGTCGCCGGCGACGCGCAATGCGCCGGTGCCGCCCGGCGTCTGGATCGCCTGCGAGCGCGCAATCAGGCCGGCATTGGAGCCGAAAATGAGCTCCCGGGTCAGCCGGTTGTAATCCTCATTGCCAGCCGAAGAGACGTAGGTCTTCGACTTCTGGCTCTCCACCAGGAAGGCTTCGGCCTGCTTGACCGTTGCCAGCACCGGCGCATTGCCCTGGCCGTCCTTGTAGATGCCGATGCCGAGATCGACCTTGTCGGCACTCGGATCGTCGCGAAACTGCTGCATCATCCCGAGCAGCGGATCGGCCGTCGGCGTGGCGAGATTGGAAAACATGACACCCTCATTGTCTCGTATTATGAGACTTTATCGCGTATTTTGAACGTGGTCAACTCGGACTCGCCGGGTGGACCGCTTGCGGCGCGCGTCCTCTAGCATTTTTCGAAGGCTCACACGATGGGTAACCCGACCCGGCCTCCGCTTGAGATCCGACGTCTCGTTTTGTCGTTGACTAGCGAGACGATGTAACGCATTATGAGACGACTTTACATTTCATGTGACGACGAGCAGGGTTTTTGGGACGCTCCTGGGCTGGCAAATGCCCTTGGGACTGACCTGGCCTCGGGGTCGAAACCAACCGGAGAAGAGTAGCGTGAGCGGGAAGTACGAACCTATGGAGCTGACCGGAGGACAGGCGCTGGTCGCGCAGCTCCTCGAAGAAGGTGTGACCGACATCTTCGGCATTCCCGGCATTCAGCTCGACTGGGCGGTGGACGCGATCCGCAGCCAGCCCGACCGCATTCGCTACATCATGCCGCGCCATGAGCAGGCGACGTCCTACATGGCCGATGGTTATGCCCGCACCACCGGCCGCGAGGGCGTGTTCATGGTGGTGCCCGGCCCCGGCGTGCTCAACGCGCTGTCCGGCCTCGCCACCGCCTATGCGTGCTCGTCGCGTGTACTTTGCATATCCGGTCAGATTCCCTCGACGCTGATCGGCCAGAAGCATGGCATGCTGCACGAGATCCCGGATCAGAGCGGCATCCTGAAGTCGCTGACCAAGTGGCACGGCATCGCCCACCGCCCCGAGGATGTCCCGGCGCTCGTACACGAAGCCTTCGTGCAGCTGCGCTCGGGCCATCCGCGCCCGGTCGCCATCGAGCTGCCGCCTGACGTGCTGCAGGCCAAGGGCGTGACCAAGATTCTGGCCCGCGCCGAATTCAGCCGTCTCGAACCACAGGCCGATGCCGTCAAGGCGGCTGCGGCCATCCTGGCGCAGGCGAAATTCCCGGTCATCCAGATCGGCGGCGGTGCTGCCGCATCTGGCGCCGGCAAGGCTATCCAGGCGCTGGCCGAGCGACTGCAGGCACCGGTCGTCATGACCGACGGCGCGCGCGGCATGCTCGACGACAACCACCCGCTGGCTCTGACCTCGCTCGGCGGCCGCGCCGTCTTCCCCCATGCAGACGTCATCGTCGCCGTCGGGACCCGGTTCATCGACGGTATCGCCAAGCCGACCCATGCGAGCGACAAGACCAAGTACGTCTATGTCAATGTCGACGCTGGTGCTGCCGGTGCACCGCGCGCACCGGGCTGCCTGGTGCTCTCAGACGCGTCTACCGCCGCCGAAGCGCTGCTCGCAGCGCTGCCTGCCGAAACACGCAGCTCTTCGGCCGACAAGATCGGCAAGGTCAAGGCCTGGTCGGCATCGCAGACCGACGCGATCCAGCCGCAGACCGACTATGTCAGGGCCATCCGTTCCAGCATGGCAAATGACGACATCCTGGTCAGCGAGCTGACCCAGGTAGGCTACTTCTCCAACATCGCCTTCCCCGTCCACGCCGCCAACTCCTACGTCACCCCCGGCTATCAGGGCACGCTGGGCTACGGCTTCAACACTGCGCTCGGCGCGGCGCACGGCAATCCGAGCCGGCGCGTGGTTTCGCTCAATGGCGACGGCGGTTTCGGCTGGGGCATGCAGGAACTGGCGACACTTGCGCGCGACGGCTGCAACATGTCAGTCGTCGTCTTCGTCGACGGCCACTATGGCAATGTTCGCCGCATCCAACAGCGCACCTTCGGCGACACCTTCGCCGTCGAGCTCGCCAACCCAGACTTTGCCCATCTGGCCAGCGCCTTCGGCCTGCCGTTCGAAAAGGTCGACTCGCCGTCGGGACTGCATGACGCGCTGACGCGGGCAAGGGGCAGCAAGGGCCCGGCCCTGATCACCGTCTCGGTCAGCGAGATGCCGAGCCCCTGGGCGCTGATCCACCCGTTCGTGCCCTCGCCCGTCACGCCACCGGCCAACCCGCTGGGCTGACCCCTAACTCAGGCCCGGCATCCCGCGGACGCGCGGCCGGGCCTCCCTTCAAACGGCTTTGGGATGGCCGCTAACATGAACGACGGTCACCAACATGATGGCGATGCGACAATCGAGGTGATTGTCCGTCGGATATCCTACGAAACACCAACGGTCCTCTCATATGATCTGCGGCCGACAAATGGCGGCCCTTTACCGTCATTCGAAGCCGGGGCTCATATCGATGTCCACCTGCCCGATGGGTTGGTGCGCCAATATTCGCTGATCGGCCTGCCTGATGGCGCTGACTACCGCATCGCGGTTGCCCTCGACAGGGCCACCCGTGGCGGCTCGCGCTGGCTTCATTCGAGCGCCAGGCCCGGCGATCGCATCAGGATATCACAGCCACGCTCGACCTTTGCGCTCGAGCAAACGTCCGCTGCGTCGGTCCTGATTGCAGGCGGCATCGGCATCACGCCTTTGCTGGCCATGGCCCGGCAGCTGCACGAGGCCGGGACCGAATGGACGCTGCACTATGCAGTGCGCTCGCGCGGCGAATGCGCGCTGCTTGATGAGCTTTCGGCTCTCGGCGACAATGTCCACCTGCATGTCGACAGCGAAAGCGATCGCCTGCTCGATATCGAGCGGATTGTCGCCCAGGCAGCGCCAAACGTGCAGCTTTACTGTTGCGGACCAGCGCCAATGCTGGATGCGTTCATGGTCGCCACGTCATCCCGCGATTCCTCGACCGTGCACTACGAATCTTTCACGCCGACTGTCCCAGCCGCCGATGACGGCGGCTTCACTGTCGTCCTGAACAAATCGGGGCTCTCCATCCACGTCGGCGCCGACCAGACAATTCTCGACGCACTCGAACAGGCCGGGGTCCACGCGCCCTCGTCGTGCCGCAACGGCGTCTGCGGCACCTGCGAAACCAGCGTTCTCGAGGGCGTGCCCGACCATCGCGACAAGGTCCTCAGCGACGGCGAACGCGCGGCTGGCAACACGATGATGATTTGCTGCTCACGCGCCACAACCGCGCTGCTGCGGCTCGACCGCTAGGGGAGGAACCACAATGACCAAGGACGGATCGGCCTATTCGTTACCCAAGCCGACATACTTCGCCGAACTGACCGAGGTGGGGCGCGGAACGCCGATGGGCGAGCTGCTTCGCCGCTACTGGCATCCGGTCGGCCTGTCGGAGGACGCAACCGCCACGCCGAGGAAGATCAGGGCGCTGGGCGAAGAGCTCATCCTGTTTCGCGACGGCACTGGCCGGCCCGGCCTCGTGCACCCGCGCTGCGCCCATCGCGGCGCTTCGCTCTATTACGGCCGCGTAGAGGAGACCGGCATTCGCTGCTGCTACCACGGCTGGCTATTCGACACCGAAGGCAACTGCCTGGAGCAACCCTGCGAGCCCGACATGGGGGCGAAGACGCGCGGCCATGTCCGCCAGCCGCATTATCCCATTGAAGAGAAATACGGCCTGATCTTTGCCTATATGGGCCCGCTCGATCGCAAGCCGCTGCTGCCGAGATACGATGTGCTCGAGAAGCTCGAAGCCGGCGAGTTTCTCGAAACAGACGACAGCAGCATTGGCAGCGGCGGTCCGGTCATCGTCGATTGCAACTGGCTTCAGCACTATGAAAACGTACTCGATCCCTTCCACGTGCCGATCCTGCACGGCTCCTTCAGCGGCGATCAGTTCAATTCCAAGATGAGCCTGATGCCGCGCGTGACCTTCCACTACACGCCCCGCGGCGTCTCCAGCCTGCAGCTGCGCGATCTCGAAGCCGGCGAGCACCAGCGCATCACCGAGGCGGTGATACCCACAGTACGCGCCGTCGCAAGCCCCGTCGCCACCGTCGACGGCCCGTGCAGCCTGCTCGGCTGGGTGCTGCCGATGGACGATGCCTCGTTCCGCATCTATTCGGTCGGCCGCGTCAGCGAAGCCGGCACGCTGGCCAGAATCCGCTCGAAATACGCCGGCAAGCTCTGGCATGAGCTGTCCGAACAGGAACACCAGAAGCTTCCGGGGGACTACGAAGCGCAGGTCGGCCAGGGGCCGATCACCTTCCATTCGGAAGAAAACCTGACGTCAACCGACCAGGGCATCGGCATGCTGCGCCGTGTCCTGCGCCAGCAGGTCGACGCCGTGGCCAGCGGCAAGGATCCACTGGGCGTGGTCTTCGATCCGGCAATGGCGCTGGTCGAGCTCGCGGCCGGCTCACGGGTCGTCCCCAAGTCATGATCTAGCGCCGGCTCCCGGCGACTTGTGGCGAGCCGGCAAATCGTCGGCGATCAGCCTGATCGTTTCGGCATCAACGGCGCGTTCACCCCGTCAGCGTAACGCTTCTGGATCTCGCTTGCGACCGATCTCACGGTCGCAAGCAACTGGACGTCGGGTTCCGGCACCAGCAGCGACGACGACAAGATGACGCCGAGAGCGGCACAAATCTGGCCGTCGGCCTCGAAGATCGGAGCGGCAATGCCACCGAGCCCGTTGCCGCGCGTGTCGGTTTCGAAATCGACGCCATATGCCGACAAGTTCTCGACGACCCGGGGCGGCACCGGCTTCTTGTTTTCGAAATAGTAAAACAGCCTGGCGGCCGGCGATCCGGGCAGGCTCAGCACCATGCCGGGTTGTACCATGATACCGGGCTCGAATGGATTTGGCACAGCGTGCACGACCATCGCGCCGCCCTTGATCGGCGTGGTCAGCAAAGCCGTATGCCCGGTCTGCGCGCACAATTCGTTGAGATATGGCCGCCCGATCTCCACGACATTGCTGCGATAGACCGCCGCGCGACCGAACTTGAACAGCTTGCGGCCGAAGACATAGCCTTCGCCTTCCCTGGCGTGGTCGACAAGACCGAGCCGGGTCAGCGTCTGCAGATGCCTGGAAACCCTGGCCTTGGTCATGTCCAAGGAACGCGCAAGCTCGGTCACGCGCACCGGTCCCGGAGCATCGGCCAGCGCATCGAGAATCTGTACCGCGACTTCAACGCTTTTTACCGTTGACGAGGATCCCTGCTCGTCGTCACTGTCTTGGTTCGACCGTCTCATCGCTGTTCTTCCACTGCACGTGCCTTGTTATATGTCACGCATAGCAAGAAGTATTCACGAATTTCGAGACGGCGGGAAAATCCTCTCCGACTTGTCTGGTCAAATTTCCGGGTGACATTCGAAAGAGTTAGCCTGCCACCGCCGGAACTTGGGAGCTTCGGAGCGGTCGACGAAGTCTTCGAGAAAGGACGCTCGATATCCGAATTGCCCAGCCGCAAAAAGTACCGTGCTCCAGAGTATGATCACGAAGGCAATTTCTGACACGTAGCCGGTAGAGGCAACCGCAAATGGATGGGTGCGCGTCACGCCCGCTGGATGAGAGCGAGGTTCTGGGGACCGAGCTAAAAGATGAGCCCAAGGCCGAAGACGACGTCCGCGTGGACGCACGTGGCACGCCCCTGAAACCAGGCAGGGCCGCACGCCTCACGACACCGCGCAATGTGGAGCCCCGGCGCATACGGATCACCTGCGGCGCGAAACTCCTCAGGTAGAGATGCGTGGCTTGGTTCGAACGATCGCTGTCGTGCATCTGGCCAGGTGCAAACGCGTCCAGTCCCATTTTGCACCAAAGCATCCGATTTTGTCGAAGCGGCGCTCCAAGTAGCTTGAAAGTTATTCAAAGCTGTGCGTAACATACGTCACTGTCCACTATATGGTAATACTGTCCAATATAGCAGACACAAGAAGTCTTAGAGCAACCTGACCAGGCAACTAAACCGGCGGCTTCCGCAACGCGGAAACCGAGAGGCGGAGCTGTGTTTGGAGGTGCCCCAAGGCACAATCTTTGGAGGGAGAGAGAACAATGAAACTGTCGCTATTTGCATCCGCCAGCGCCCTAGGGCTGGGTCTTGCCTTGAGCTTCGGTGCTGTGTCGCAGGCTCAGGCCGCCGCCAACTGCATCAAGGGAGACCGCAAGGCGCCGTACACGATCGGGTGGGCCAACATCTATTCCGTGCCGACCTGGATGAAGCAGACCCAGGGCACGCTCGAAGCCCAGGTCGAAGAGCTGAAAAAGCAGGGCCTGGTCGACAAGCTCGTGGTCACCGATGCGCAAGGTGATGCCAACGTCCAGATCCAGCAGATCCAGTCGATGATTGATTCCGACGTCGATGCGATCATCCTCATCGCCGGATCCTCGACCGCGCCCGCGCGCGTGCTGGCCGATGCCTGCGCCAAGGGCATCGCCATCATCAATTTCGACAGCCTCGTCGACACCGATCAGGTTACCGCCAAGGTCAACACGGATTCGGCCCAGTGGGGCGAGCAGGCCGCCAAGTTTCTGGTCGAGCAGATGGGCGGCAAGGGCAACATCCTCGTGCTCAACGGCCCGGCCGGCGTTTCGGTCAGCGACGACCGCCGCAAGGGCGCGACACCAGTGCTTGAAGCCAACCCCGACGTGAAGATTTTGGCCGAGACCAACACTGCCTACAACGTCGCCCCGGCGCAGGAAGCCGTCACCAGCCTGTTGTTTGCCAACCCTGAGATCGACGGCATCCTGTCGCTCGGCGGCGCTTTGTCGGCCGGTGCAGTGCTCGCCCTCGACAAGCAGGGCCGCGCGCAGGTGCCGATCACCGGCGAAAACGCCCGCCAGTTCCTTGAACTGTGGAAGGAAAAGGATCTGAAGGGTTGGGCGACCATGCAGCCCAACTGGCTTGGTGCATTCGCTACCTGGCTGTCGGTTCAGGCATTGGAAGGCAAGGATGTGCCCGCCTTCGTGAAGATCCCGCTTCCGGTGATCGACAACTCCAACATCGGCGACTACTTGGCGCGCGCAGCCGACTTCCCCGCCGATGGCTACATCTACTCGTCCTACGACCAGGCCCTGTTTGAAAAGCTGCTGGCCGGCAAGTAAAGTGTGAGGGACGTCTAGACGTGGTGAATACGGCTCCGCTTCTTGCCGCGCGGGGGGTGTCGAAGGCTTTCTTCGGCAACCCCGTCCTGCGCAATGTTTCCATCGCTCTCCTGCCAGGGCGCGTGCATGCGCTGCTCGGCGAGAACGGCGCCGGGAAATCGACCCTGATCAACATGCTGTCCGGTGCGCTCAGGCCGGACGGCGGCACCATTGAAGTGGACGGAAAGGCTGTGTCGCACATGACACCGCCGGAGGCGCGCCAGGCCGGTATCGCCGTCGTCCAGCAGGAACTTTCGCTAACAGCCAATCTGTCGATTGCCGAAAACATCGGGCTCGGCGCTTATCCACGCCGCTTTGGCCTTGTCGACTATTCTAGTCTGGCCTCCCAAGCCCGCGAGGCATGCGCGCTCGTCGGCCTCGACGAGCCGCTGTCGACACCGGTCGGAGAGCTTTCGCTTGGCAGACGCCAGATGGTCGAGATCGCCAAGGCGCTCTATCGCAAGCCGCGGGTGCTGATCCTCGACGAGCCGACATCTTCATTGTCGGCGACGGAGACGAGGATCCTGACCGACCTTCTGGAGAGACTTCGCAGCCAAGGAACGGCCATCCTCTACATCTCGCACCGGCTCAACGAAGTGATGGCGCTGTGCCAACACGTCACTGTGCTGAAGGACGGCTCGGTCACCGCCGACCGACCACTTGAAGGCACCGACGCGGCTGGCCTCGTGCGCCTGATGGTGGGGCGCGATCCCGGCGACCTGTTTCCGAAGTGGCAGGCGTCGCCATCGAGAACCACTGCCGCCTCGGTTCGCAATTTCTCGGCCGGGCTGGTGCGGGATGTCGATCTCGACATCAAAACAGGCGAGGTGCTCGGCATCGGCGGCTTGGTCGGCCAAGGACAGGAAGACCTGTTGCTCGGTCTTTATGGCGCGATCCCCGCCAAAGCTGTATCGTCGGAGGTCAACGCATATCAGGCCCTGCCCGGCGGCGTGCCAAAGGCCAACGCGCTTGGCCTTGCCTATGTGCCGGCTGACCGCAAGCGTGAGGGCCTGCACCTTATCCATCCCATCATTACCAATTTGATGCTTCCCGCCTTCGCGCGGCTGCCGGCATTGAAGCCGCGCAATCGCGGCAGCGAACGTGATCTCGCTCGCAAGCTCGCCGCCCAGCTCGGCATCAAGGGTGACCTTAACCGTCCGGCTCAGGCACTGTCAGGCGGCAACCAGCAGAAGGTTGCGCTGGCCAAATGGATGCCACACGACCCGCTCGTGCTGTTACTCAACGACCCCACGCGCGGCGTCGACGTCGAGACCAAGCGCGAGATCTACATCATGCTGCGCCAGCTCGCCAAGGACGGCAAGGCCGTCGTGTTGATGAGTTCCGACACCCCCGAACTCGTGCATCTGTGCGACCGCGTCGCTGTCGTGCGCGAAGGCCGCATTGCCGCCATGCTGGAGCATGACGCCCTGAGTGAAGAAAACATCGTTGCCGCAGCCGTCGGTGCCGACAAGCCGAAGGTAGCCGCATGAGCGCCGTTCCATCCACATCAGGGCAGCACTCCGGCAGGCTGTACTGGCCGGTTCAGGCCGGCCGCAATGTCGGCGTGCGCGGCCTGTTTGCGGTCGTGCTCGCCTTCATCGTCGCATATGGCTTCCTGTTCCCGGGCCTGTTCACCATGTCCGGCTTCGCCAAGTTCACTCAGAGCTGGTTTCCCCTCGCCCTGGTCGCCATGGCGCAGGCCCTGTTGATGCTGACTGGGGGCATCAGTCTCGCCATCGGCGCGACAGTCAGCCTCGGTGCCGTCATTGCGGCAACGACAATGGTGGGCCCCCTCGGTGTTGCCGGCGGATCCGCGCTGGTGGCGGCGGCAGGCCTCGGCATCGGCGCCATCACCGGCTTCATCGTCGTCAAGCTGCGTTTGCCGGCCATCGTCGTGACACTCGCAGGCTCGTTCATCATCGGCGGCGCTGCACTTCTCATCCTGCCGCGGCCCGGCGGGGCCATGCCCGAATGGTTGTCTGACCTGCTGGCCGGCAACACCCCGGCGGCATTTTTGCTGCTGGTGGCGATCGTGCTGTTGTGGAAGTTGTACCTCGCGACACCGCTCGGCCTCAGCCTTTACGCCGCCGGCGAAAACCCCGTCGGTGCCTACCGTTCCGGCGTGCCGGTCGATGCCGCGCGCATCGCCGCCTATGCGCTCAGCGGCCTGCTGTCGACGGGAGCGGGACTGTTCGTAGCCGCGCAGACCGGATCTGGCGATCCGGTCATCGGCGCGGCCTTCACCTTGAACTCGATCGCCGCCGCGGTGCTTGGCGGCATCGGCTTCCTCGGCGGCCAGGGCACCATGCGCGGCGCGCTCGCTGGCTCCCTGCTGCTCAGCCTGATGATCTCGGTCATGTTCTTTCTCGGGTTCACCCCGGTCGCTCAATATGTCGCCCAGGGCCTGATTATCATTGGCGCCGTTGCGCTGCCGCAATTCCGCAAGGTTCAAAGATGAGTAGCGCGAGCCAATCCATGTCGCCCAAGGCCCGCATCATGACCATACTGCGCAGCCGGCCGTTCCTGACCTTGCTGGTGGTCGCCGCCGTGTGGATCGTCGCTAGCCTCGCCACGCGCGGCTTCGGAGCATTCGGCCATCTGCGCTATCTGGTCGAGCTTGCCGCAGTCATTGGCCTGGTCGCCGCAGGGCAGACCTTCGTTGTGGTCGCCGGCGGTATCGACCTGTCTGTTGCAGCCATCGTCACGGTCGCGGCCGTCGGCCTGCCCCTGGTTTCTTCGTCGGCCGATCCAACCGGATTGTCTGCGATCCTGATTGTGCTGGCGATGACCACCGCCATCGGACTGGTCAACGGGCTCGGCGTCGCCTACCTCAAGGTCCACCCGATGATCATGACGCTCGCCATGGCGACGTTCCTGCAAGGCCTGCTCATCATCATCGCCGGCGGCAGCGCCGTATCCGTGCAGAACCCGCTGGTCGGCTGGCTTGGCAATGCCCGCCCAGCCGGCATTCCAGCCGGTGTGTTGTTGTGGGTGGTCATTTCGGCGCTTGTTTTGTTCGTCATGCACGCCACGCCGTTCGGCGCAAGAATCTTCGCGATCGGGGCAAATCCGCGCGCCGCCGAGCTGTCAGGCGTGCCGGTGCCAGCCACCACGATCGCCATCTACGGTATTAGCGGCTTAACGGCGGGGCTCGCCGGCGTGCTCGTTCTCGGCATGAATGGTCAGGGCTACGTCGGCATCGGCGACCCCTATCTCTTGGCTTCGATTGCTGCGGTCGTGCTCGGTGGCACCTCGATCCTCGGTGGGCTCGGCACCTATGCCGGAACAATTCCCGGCTCGATCCTTCTGGTCACGATCACAGCACTGATCACCGTGGTCAACGCTTCGCCAGGCTGGCGCAGCATCCTGTTCGGCTCGCTGATCCTCGGCTTGCTGCTACTCTCCGGTCGCGAGGCCGCCCGCCGATGAGTTGTCATCCAGCCTGTAAATGCGCTTGGCCGTGTCGAAGAACAGTGCGCCCTGTTCTGCCCCCGAAAGGTCTGCCGTGATGGCCTTGAAGCTGTCATACACCTCGTCGAACGTCGCATGTAGGCCAGCAACGGGAAAGTCGCTGCCGAACATCGCGCGCTCGGGGCCGAAACACTCGATGCAGTGCATGACAACCGGCCGCAGGCTTTCGAGCGTCCAGTCATGATCGTAAGCGACGAGATCCGAAATCTTGACGGCGACATTGTCCAGGCGCGCAAGCATTCGCAGTCCGTCGCGCCAGACCTGCATACCGTCGGCGTCGCGGTCGATCGGGCTACCACAATGGTTGACGACGAAGATCTGGTTCGGGAAGGCAGCGGCCAACCGGGCGGCGCCGGCAAGCTGGCGCGGGAAGACCATCAGGTCGAACGAAAAGCCATGGCGTTGCAAAAGGTCGAGACCGGCACGGAACGAAGGCTCATCCATGATCCCGTCGCGCGCCGCAAAGCGTCTTGCCGGATCGGTATCCCAACTCAGGATATCGCGCACGCCAACGACGCGGGCAAACGCCGATTGAGCTTCGAGGATCGCCGCCGCATTCTTGCTCGCAAGCCGCACCTGCGCCACGTAACGAACAGCGACGCCCTGCGCCTTGTCGAGGCTCTCGAGCCAGCGCGTCTCACCGACATTGTCATCGCTCGCCCAGCCCGCTTCCACATGCACGCTGCCGACGACGTCGTGTCGCCTGGCATCGCGCCGATAGTCGCTTGGAAGGTAGTTGTGCCGCAGCGGTCCAAGGTTGCCAAGGCTGCCGCGATCATTCGCGGTCGCGCTCAGCCACGGATGACGATCCAGGCCAAGGTCCCACAGATGATGATGTGCATCGATGATCGGACCGGAATAGACCTGCGCCACGCGTTTTTCCCTCTTTCGTCCAGACCGGACACAACTACACGCCGGAACGCGCGTTCCGGCCGCGCGAATGGGTAGCATCACATGAAACCGGAAGCACCAGCCATGCTGACAGGAGCCCGCGAAAAGTTCACGCTCGACGACCGTATTCGCGGCGTACCGCCCGGTGTATCAGACCTCGACAGCAGCCTCGTCGGCTCTAAGGGTTGGCACCCCGCCGACGGCAACATGTCGTTGCCGGTGCTTACCCTCAACGAGACTGCATTTGCGGGCAATCGCGACCTGTTCCTGCGTTATGCAAGGCAAGCCGGCGTCGACATCGCACCGCACGCCAAGACGCCGATGTCCCCCGATCTGGCGCGTTCGCTTGTGGAGGCTGGTGCCTGGGGCACAACGGTCGCCGACATAAGGCAGGCTTCGGTGATGCTTCGGGCCGGGCTCACCAGGCTGATCCTCGCCAACGAGGTCGGAGGTATCGGTGGCGCCGGCCGGCTCGCCATGTTGGTGGCGGCCAACCCACTAGCCGACCTGCATGTCTTCGCCGATTCCGTCGCATCGGTCGAAGCCCTTATCGAGATATGGCGCGCCAATGACGCGCTACCGCCACTGCGCGTGCTGGTCGAAACCGGCGCCGGACGCGGCGGCGCACGCACGCTCGACGACGCCAAAGCGATCCTCGAGGCGATCCTCGGCACTGGCGGCCGCCTCGTCGCCGCAGGCGTTGCAACCTACGAAGGCGCCGCCGGGCGGCCAACCCAGGACGAGACCGACGCGGCGATATCGGGGCTGCTGGAGCTCACGGCCGATGTCTTTACGCTGCTGCGAAAACGGGTCGGTCCTGACACCCCGTTGATCGTTAGCGCTGGCGGTTCAGTGTTCTTCGACAAGGTGGTGTCCAAACTGGCGCCGCCGGTCTCGCGCGATACAAACGCCATCCTGTTGCTGCGCAGTGGCGCGATCTTCTTCCACGACAATGGCGTCTACGACCGAGCCATGGCCGCTGTCGATCAACGCGGCGGTTTCGCACTCGATGGCATCGCGACCTCAGCCCGGCAATCATTTCGTCCGGCTCTTCGGCTGTGGGCGGAAGTGCTGTCCCTCCCGGAGCCCGGCGTCGCCATTTGCGGCATGGGCATGCGCGACGTCTCCTTCGACCAGGGCTTTCCCGTCGTGCTTGGCCGCTATCGCTCTGGCAAACCGTTACAGCTGGCCACCCCTTTGCCGACTGTCGTCAAGCTCAACGACCAGCACGCATTCCTGTCCCTTACACCTGAAACTGACCTCGCCGTCGGCGACGTCATAGAGTTCGGCATCTCGCACCCCTGCACCTGCCTCGATCGCTATCGCGTGATTTTCGGCGTCGACGGGACGGGGCGTGTGCGCAGCGCGTTCCCCACCTATTTCGGCTGACCGGCGCTTGCCGACTTGAGAAAACTTGAAAGGACCTGAAATGATCCAGTACTTCCAGTCCGGCTCGCGCATGTCGCAGGCAGTCGTTTATGGCGGCATGGTCCACATTGCCGGACAGGTCGCAAACGACCGCAAGGCCGGTATCGAGAGCCAGACGAGGGACGTCTTGTCGAAGATCGACCAGTTGCTCGCCGAAGCCGGCACCAGCAAATCGAGGCTTGTCGCGGTCAACGTGTTTTTGCCGCAGATCGGCGATTTCGAAGCGATGAACAGCGTCTACGACGCCTGGGTAGATCCCGAGCGCCTGCCCGCTCGCGCCTGCGTCGAGGCACGCCTCGCCGATCCCGATCTCAGGATCGAGATCACTGCGGTCGCCGCAATCTAAGGGGCAGTTCCATGCATTCCGGCCTCGTTCATAGCCTCGATTTTGACCGCGACGGCAAGACGCTTGCCCATCTGAGCATTCCGTTTTCGATCGACCGCTCGCCCTATTTCCATGTCAAGGTGCCGATTTGCCTCATCCGCAACGGCGAGGGTCCGTCGGTGTTGCTGATGGCCGGCAACCATGGCGACGAATATGAAGGCGAGCTGTCGCTGGCGCGGCTGATCCGCAAGCTCGACCCGGCCCTCATCAAGGGGCGCGTCACCATCCTGCCGATGGCCAATGCACCGGCGGTGATGGCGGCCAAGCGCTGCTCGCCGCTCGATGGCGGCAACCTCAACCGCGCCTTCCCCGGCGATCCTGCGGGCACGCCGACCAGCCGGCTGGCGCATTTCCTTGAAAGCGACCTGTTTGCGCGCCACGACATCGTCTTCGACCTGCATTCCGGCGGCACCTCGATGGAACACCTGCCAACCGCGCTGGTCGAACGAAATGCCGACCCGGAACGGCACCAGCGTGGCGTCGCTCTCATGAAGTCACTCGGCATGCCCTATGGCTTCGTCGCCGACAATGGCGCCGCCTCCCCCACATCGATGGGTGCTGCGCGGCGTGCAGGTGCGATCGGCATCTCAGGCGAGTTCGGCGGCGGCGGGACCGCTACGGTCGATTCCATGGCGATCACCGCGCGTGCCATCGACAACCTTCTGCTTGGGGTCGGCGTGATTGAGGAGCCGGTTCTGGCGTCTTCAACCGGAGTACTCGAAACGAGATTGCTGTCATTGTCGCGTCACAGCCAGGGCATCTACACCACTCGTCGCGGCTGGTTCGAGCCGGCAGCCCGACTTGGAGAGCACGTCGCCGCCGGCCAGCTCGCTGGTTGGTACCATGATCTCGAGCGGCTCGACGATGCCGAAGAAGCACTTCATTTCGCCGAGGCCGGCATAGTCATCTCGCGCCGGCTGCACACCATGTGCGAAGCCGGAGACTGCCTGATGCAGGTTGCCGAACCGGTTTCAGCATGACGCAAGCTGCGAGGAAATCCATGCATCTTTCGACGTGGACCTACCCCTGGGACATCCAGGATATCGGCTACGATACCGTCGAACGCGAACTGGCCGAGCGCGCCGGGATGAACACCGTCAGCCTGGCCACGTCCTATCATGCCGGCCGCTTCCTGCAGCCGCGCAGCCCGCGCCGCAAAGCCTACTTTCCAGAAGACGGTACCATCTATTTCCAGCCAACGCCCAATCGTTGGGACGGGCTCGCCATCCGGCCGAAGGTCGCGGACGTCATCACCGAGGGCGGCGATGTCCTCGCCGGTCTCATCAGGCGCCGAGATGCCGGCGGGCTGAAAGTGTCGTGCTGGACGGTCTGCCTGCACAACACGCGGCTCGGCATGCTGTACCCCGGCGCAGTCACGCGAAATGCGTTCGGCGACCCGAACTACTATAGCCTGTGCCCGTCCAATGCCGGTGCCCGTGCCTATGTCCGTGCGTTGGTAGAAGACATCAGTCGGACCTACCGGCCCGACATGATCGAGCTCGAAACCCCGACCTTCATGAGTTTCGCCCATGAGTATCATCATGAGAAGGATGGCGTCGGCCTGACGGCGGAAGACGATTTCCTGCTGTCGCTCTGCTTCTGCCCATCTTGCCTGTCACGTGCGGCAAAAGCCGGGGCCGATGGCGAGGCGGCGCGCCGGCTCGTTTGCGAATGGGTAACCGACACCTGCGAGCGCGCCACGCCCCAACCCCGCTTCCCTGATTTTCCCGCTCGCGGCCTCGACACCTTCGCTCCATGGCCGCAGCTGCACGCTTACATGGCCTGGCGTTTCGAACCAGTTACCAGCCTTGTCGCCGAACTGCGCGAGGTCGCCGATCCGGCAACGCGCATCGTGGTCATCGACCTCAAGGAAGGCTGGCTCGGCGGTTCGGACCTGGCTGCAATCGGCAAGGCCTGCGACGGCGTCATCCTTTCCGCCTATGGCATGGAGGCAAACGAGGTGACGGAATTATTGGCGACAGGGCGAAAGGCACTTGGGCCAGACAAATTCCTCGGCACCTGCTACCGCCTCTACTATCCTGAAATGTCAGGGCCTGAAGTGCTCGCCGCCAAGGTCGCGCCGGCCCTTTCGACAAATGTCGACGGAATCAATTTCTACAATTACGGGCTTATTCCGGCCGCACGACTGGACTGGATCGGCGCTGCCATCGGGCGAGGACAAAACAACAGCTGATACGCTCATCAACCCTTGGCAACCATACTCGTCGCCTCCCCGGCAGTACCTGCTGGGGAAGTAATCCAAGCTCAACGCATGCAATGGCGGCGGCCTTCAGGTCCGGAAGTTTCGTTGATAGGTGTCCTGGATCAGCTTGCGCGCGGCCTCTTCAGCAGCCTCTTCATCACCCTTCTCGATAGCAATGGCGATGGCCTCGTGCATGTCGAGTGAATGCTCGATGCCGAACGTCCTCAGTGTCTTGGGGATACTGACAGTCAATGCGGCACGGATCACCGAGGAGACAGGAAGCAAGAAGCGGTTATGCGCCGCCTGGATGATCTGGAGATGGAAGGCGATATCGGCCTCGATCGACTGCCGCTCATCATCATATCGGCGTGACATCGCCTCGAACGCCCGGCGAATGCCCGCCCTGTCGGCGGCAGTCGAGCGGCGCGCAGCCAAGGCCGCCGCCATCGGTTCGATGGACAGGCGTATCTCGAACAACTCTTCGGCAAGCGTTTCGCTGCTTTCGGAGTCGTCTTGCCACGACAAGACAGTGGGATCGAGCGTGTTCCACCTGTCCGCCGGCAGGACGCGCGTGCCCATGCGCGGCTTGGCCTCGATGAAGCCCTTGGTCGAAAGAATCTTCAGTGCCTCGCGCAAAGTCGTGCGGCTGACCTGGAGGCTCGAAAGGAGTTCCAGTTCCTTGGGCAAAATGTCCCCTGGCTTGAGGTCGCCACGGGTGATGCGCCGGCCGATATCGGCGGCGATCTGGGCCGGCAAGCCTCGCTCTGGCATCGGCCTTGGCTTTGTCATCGAATCCGATCCCGACCTTGTGTGCCGCAACATACCTGCTGTAGTGCGCCGGCAAAATCACCGGTGCGTGTCATAATTCATACCCTCGACAGCATTTCAACCGGCCGCATCCACAGGGCGACGACACTTGGCAGCTCGATCAGGCCGTGGCTTTCGTCCTGCGCGCCAGCGGTCCGAGATCGGCGGCAAAACGCTCGATCATGGCAAGGCCCGTGACGTTGGGGCGCAGTGCCGGGCCGCGATCATGAACAGCCAATCCGCTGCGCAGTGCAAACAGGCGCTTGCCGTAGCACAGCAGATTCTCCAATCCCTGCATGGTGGAAACGACAGCCGGCAGCATCTGGCGATAGGTCGCAAGCGCACCGTCCTCGTCGCCGGCCCGGAAGCTTTCATAGGCCGCGACCGCATAGTCGATGCAGTCCGGCGCCAGGATGAGCCCGCGGCAACCGATACGCAGATTGTCGAGCATTTCGAGCCCGGCGCGGCCATTGAAGATAGGCAGCTTGCCGCCGGTCGCCTCGACCAGGCCGGCGATATCGACCACCGGACCCTCGCCCTTTACCAGCTGGATATTGGGGTGCTGATGCACGAGATCGCTGATTTCGGTGGAACTCAGCCCCCGGCCCATGAAAGCGGGTGCGTTCTGGATGGCGACCGGAAGATCCGTGGCTTCTGCCACGCGTCCGAAAAAGCGGATGTATTCGGCCGCGCCATACTGGCCGACCATCGGCGGCTGCAGGATCAGCCAATCGGCACCAACGCTTTCGGCGTGACGCACCTGTGCGATCTGCTCGGCGACCGACGCGCCGAAGATGGTGAGCGCCAGCGGCACCTTTCCGCAGGTGTCCTCGGCGATCCAGTCCATGACCGTCCGGCGCTCGGCATCCGTGAGCTTCGACACTTCCGTGGCAAGGCCGAGTGCCGCCATGCCGTGGACGCCGACCTCAAGGCAAACCTCCACCTGCCGGCGCATCGCCGCCCGATCGAGCCGCTCCTGATCATCGAACAGCGCGTAGAGAATGGCGTGGATGCCATGCATGTCGGCAACAGTAAAACGTGACATCGACTTCTCCCTCAATGGCTTTCGCGTGGCACATCGTGGCCACGGCAGCCGACCAGGAAGTCGAGGTCGGCACCTCGATCCGCCTGCATGACGCGCTCGACATAGAGGCTCTGATAACCGCCCTGCATATCCTGTGACGGCGGGGTCCAGCGCGCGCGGCGGCGCGTAAGTTCTTCGTCGCTGACCTCAAGATGCAGGCGGCGGTTTTCGACGTGGAGTTCGATCATGTCGCCGTCCTCGACGAGCGCGAGCGGGCCTCCAACGGCCGCTTCGGGTGCCGCATGCAGCACGACGGTACCGAACGCGGTGCCCGACATGCGCGCATCCGAGATGCGGACCATGTCGCGCACGCCCTTTGCCAAGAGCTTTTGCGGCAGCGCCATGTTGCCGACCTCGGCCATGCCGGGATAACCCTTGGGGCCGCAGTTCTTGAGCACCATGACGCAGGTTTCGTCGATGTCGAGGGCCGGATCGTCGACCCGCGCCTTGTAGTGCTCGATGTTTTCGAACACCACTGCGCGGCCACGGTGACTCATGAGCTCCGGGGACGCGGCGGACGGCTTCAGGATCGCGCCGTTCGGCGCGAGGTTGCCGCGCAGAACCGCAATTCCGCCCTGCTGGGTCAGCGCCTTGTTGCGGGGCAGGATCACCTCGTCGTTGAAATTCTCGGCGGATGCTATGTTGTCGCCTACCGTCTTGCCGGTCACCGTCAGGGCGTCGAGGTCAAGCAGGTCTGCGATTTCCTTCATCACCGCCGGCAGGCCTCCGGCGTAGCAGAACTCCTCCATCAGGAACTTGCCCGACGGCATCAGGTTGAGGATGGTCGGGATATCGCGGCCGAAGAGGTCCCAGTCGTCGAGTGAAAGCTCGATGCCAGTGCGGCCGGCGATGGCAAGCAGATGCACGACCGCGTTTGTCGAACCGCCAATCGCACCATTGATGCGGATCGCGTTGGCGAACGCCTTTCGCGTGAGTATGGCCGACAGGCGCAAATCTTCCTTGACCATCTCGACGATGCGTCGGCCGGAGAGGCGGGCAAGGCGCGCGCGGTGGGCATCGACCGCCGGATAGGCCGCATTGCCGGGCAACGCCAGGCCAAGCGACTCGACCATCGACGCCATTGTCGAAGCCGTACCCATGGTCATGCAATGACCGGGAGAGCGCGACATGGCGCTTTCGGCGGCGGCAAACTCCTGTTCGGTCATCACGCCGGCGCGCACGTCCTCGGAGAATTTCCAGACGTCGGTGCCCGAGCCAATCGGCTTGCCTCGGAAGCGACCGTTCAGCATCGGCCCGCCCGACACGACGATCGCCGGCACGTCGCAGGACGCAGCGCCCATGACCAGTGACGGCGTGGTCTTGTCGCAACCGGCCATCAGGACCACGCCGTCCATCGGGTTGCCGCGGATTGCTTCTTCGACATCCATCGAAGCGAGATTGCGGAACAGCATCGCAGTAGGACGCAGGTTCGATTCACCACAGGAGAAGACGGGAAATTCGAGCGGCAAGCCACCTGCCTCGAGGATGCCGGCCTTCACATGCTCGACCAGTCCGCGAAAATGCGCATTGCATGGAGTGAACTCGGAGAAGGTATTGCAGATTCCGATCACCGGGCGACCGTCGAAGGCATCGTCGGGCAGGCCGTTGTTCTTCATCCAGCTGCGGTGAATGAAGGCATCCTTGCCGAAGCCCCCGAACCAGGCCTGCGAACGCAATTTCCGTGTCACGTCTTGTCTATCCCGTTGTTGTCCAGTGTCTTGCGACACGAATTGGTTGTGCGCCTGAGGTCGGCCATTCGTATGACCCAACCATGTCACGCGAACGCGCCGGCTTGCGCCGAACGCTTCCCTTTGGCGACGGATGCAATGCTCGAACCGGCGCGTGCCTGCCGTTTTCGGTTCCCCAAAGTCACTCGGCATTCAGTCTTGTTTTCTCTTATAATCGGAGTTATTGGAGCGTCAAGAGCATGCAACTTTTGCCTGGGAGGGCGTGTGGCCAAGTTTGTTTCGTGGAGTAGCCCATTGCTCGGTCGCCCCTTCCGGCAGGCACCCAAGGTGGTCCGCGGCACACGGTCGCGCGCCTCAAAGCGGACTCGCACATACCCATCGAATTGACCCAATCGGGAATGGCTCAATACGCAACGCCATCGCCCCGCTCACAGCCCCCACGACAAGAACCTGAAGAGAGAGAGGAGTTTTCCATGCGTCTCAAAACGCTCGCACTCACATTGGCGGCAGCCGCCGGCCTGGCAAGTCTTGTGGCCCCCGCGACAGCTGCCCGTCTCGGGCACGGCATGCCGGCCGAGCATCCGCAAGCCGTGGCCATGAAGAAGTTTGCTGAAGACGTCGCCAAGGCGACCGAGAACCGCGTCGAGATCCAGGTCTTCGACGGTGGCATCCTTGGCGGCGACGACAAGATGCTGCAGGCCACCCAGAGCGGCACGCTTGAGCTCTATGTTGGCGGCGTCGCCCCGCTCTCGGGCAAGATCAAGGAAGTCCAGATCTTCGACTTCCCGTTCATGTTCGCCAATCGCGAGGAAGCCAGCGCCGTGCTGAACGGGCCGGTAGGCCGCAAGATGCTCGACCGCATGTCCGAGATCGGACTGACCGGTCTTGCCTGGAGCGAATTCGGCTTCCGTAACCTGACCAACAGTGTCAAGCCGATCAAATCGGTGGACGACATCTCCGGCCTTAAGCTGCGCGTGATGCAGAACCCAGTCGCGCTCGACACCTGGAAAACGCTCGGCGCCAATGCCGTGACGATGTCGTTCTCGGAAGTGTTCTCGGCGCTCGAGACCAAGGCGCTGGACGGCCAGGAGAACCCGCTGGCCCACATCTACGCCAACCGCATTTACGAAGTGCAGAAATACATCACGCTGACCAACCATGTCTATTCGCCGGTCGCGATCGTGGCTTCGAAGACCTGGTTCGACGCCCTGCCGGAAGCTGACCGAAACGCTGTCATGACGGCTGCCGCAGACGCATCCGCCTACCAGGCCAAGCTGATCGCCGAAAACGACGGCAAGATCACCGATCAGCTCAAGGAAACTGGAATCGAGATCGACACGATGCCGGAAGCCGAGCTCGCCAAGATGCGTGAAATGGTCAAGCCTGTGGTCGAGAAATACACCGCCTCGGTCGGCGCCGACTTCGTCCAGGAATTCACAGTCGCGATCGAAGCGGCGCGCAAGGCTGCCAACTAAACCGCACTCTGACCTATGCCGCGGACGGAGACGTCCGCGGCATCTTCGTGTCGAAAACCCCAGGAGATCCGAGCTGTGCCGCGTCTCGTAGACAGATTTTTTCAACTGCTTGAAGCCGTCATGGTGATCTGCCTGGCCAGCATGTTCGTGATGGTGCTCGGCAACGTCATTTTGCGTGCTGGCTTCAATACAGGCATCGACGTCTCCGAGGAGCTGCCGCGCTTCCTGTTCATCTGGCTTACCTTCATCGGTGCCGTGGTGGCGATGCGCGAAAACCGGCATCTTGGCGTCGATACCGTCGTGCTCGCCCTCCCCGTCAGATGGCGGCGGCTGTGCTGGATGATTTCCCAGATCCTGATCTTCGTGTGCAGCGTCTACATCTTCGTTGGCACCTTCATGCAGCACGAGATCAACGCGACCACTGTTTCCACCGTCATGCAGCTGCCGATGAGCTGGGTCTATGGCGTCACCTACTTCACCGGTGCGCTGATGGCGGCACTGTGCCTCCACAATCTGGTTCGGCTCGCGCGCGGCAAGGTCCGCGACGACGAACTCATCCAGGTCGAGGAAGAGGGCATGCACGAAGTCGATTCCAGCGTTGAGGCGGCGCGCAAATGACCATCCTGATTTTCGTCATCTCGCTGCTGGCGGCGATGGCGATCGGCATGCCGGTCGCCATGGCCCTGATCGTCTCGGGCCTTGCCCTGATGTTCCACATGGGCATGACCGATCCGCAGATCGTCGTGCAAAACATGTGGGATGGCGCCAACAGCTTTCCGCTTCTCGCCGTGCCGTTTTTCATGCTGGCGGGCGAGTTCATGAACGCCGGCGGTATCACCCGGCGCATCATCCACATGGCGATGGCCTGGGTCGGCCATCTGCGCGGCGGCCTCGGCTTCGTGGCGATTGGCGCCGCGGTCGTCATGGCTTCGCTGTCTGGCTCGGCGGTAGCCGATACCGCGGCGCTTGCCGCCGTGCTTTTGCCGATGATGCGGCAGGCCGGCTACAATCCATATCGCTCGGGTGGACTGATTGCCGCCGGCGGCATCATCGCGCCCATCATCCCCCCGTCGATCGGCATGATCCTGTATGGCGTTGCCGCCCAGGTCTCGATCACCAAGCTTTTCATCGCAGGTATCGTGCCCGGCATCCTGATGGGGACGTCGCTGATGCTGACGTGGATGTTCGTCGCGCGAAAAGACAAGATCGAGGTAGCTCCAAAGCAGCCAATGGGCGAGCGGCTTCGACTGACCATCGAGAGCTTCTGGGGCCTAATGCTGCCGGTGATCATCATCGGCGGCCTGAAGTTCGGCTTCTTCACACCGACAGAGGCCGCGGTCGTTGCTGCAGCCTATTCCCTGATCGTCGGGCTCTTCATCAATCGCGAACTGAAATTCAGCCAGCTCTACGACCTGATGCTCAATGCCGCCAAGACCACCGCGGTTGTGATGTTCCTCGTCGCCGCAGCTTCCGTCTCGGCTTGGCTGATCGCGGCTGCCAATATGCCGGCACAGATGGTCGAACTGCTCCAGCCAATCATGGATAACAAGACGTTGCTCATCCTGGTGCTGATGGTCCTGGTATTGATCGTCGGCTCCGCGCTCGACTTTGCCCCCACCATCCTGATCCTGACCCCGGTGCTGGTGCCGGTGCTCAAGCAGGCGGGCATCGATCCCGTCTATTTCGGCGTACTGTTCATCATGAACAATGCCATCGGCCTGATCACGCCACCGGTCGGCACCGTGCTCAACGTGGTGTGCGGCGTCGGGCAGATGCGGATGGGCAATTTGATGAAGGGCATCTGGCCATTCCTTTTGGCCGAAACCTTTGTGCTGTTCCTGCTCGTCTTGTTCCCGGAGCTGGTGATGGCGCCGCTGCGCTGGATGACCCAATGATGGCCACCACGCGTCCTCCGAAGTCATGCCAAGAGGCTCGACCTTGAACACATCACAAGAAGCCTGCTGCGTGATCGTGGACTGGGGTACCACAAGCTTCCGCGCCTGGCTCATGGCGCGCGATGGTCGCGTGCTGGCCGAAAGCCGCGGTCGCGAAGGCATGACGCATTGCGCGACGTCTGGTTTCGAACCGGTGTTGCGCGCGCACCTCGCCGCAATGGATGCGCCGGTGGACCTGCCTATCCTGATCTGCGGCATGGCAGGAGCGCGTCAGGGTTGGGTCGAGGCGCCTTATGTCGACGCGCCGACGCGCCTCGCCGATTTCGCGGCTTGTGCCGTCGGCGTGCCGAACGGTTTTGCCGACATCCGCATCCTTCCCGGCATCGCCCAGCGTGATCCGCTGGCGCCAGAAGTGATGCGCGGCGAGGAAACCCAGTTGCTGGGCCTGGGCGACATGGCCGCGCGACAACTGGTGTGCATGCCCGGCACCCACAGCAAATGGGTGGTACTCGAAGACGGATGGGTGAGACGGTTCGCCACCTTTATGACCGGTGAACTTTTCAGCCTGTTCAGCAAACACTCCACGCTGGCCTTCGCGATGGACGGCGACATCCCGTTCGGAGCTGATGCACCGGCCTTTGTCAAAGCGCTGGACAAGGCGGCCAGCGACTTGTCGCTTAGCGTGAGCAGGCTCTTTTGCGTGCGTGCTGCACAGCTGCTGAATTTCGAGACCAAGTCAGAGGGGGCTGCGCATCTTTCCGGCCTGCTGATCGGGGCGGAGGCACTGGCTGCCAGGCAGAACTTCCCTGACTATGCGGACGTCACCCTGGTCGCATCCGGCGCCATCGTCGGTCTCTACAAAGCGGCGCTCCAGCGCGTCGGCCTGAACGTCAGGCATATCGATGCCGATGACGCCGTGCGGCGTGGCCTCTTTTCGGCAGCGCATTCAATCTGGGCATAAAGGAAACAAAAACATGGCATCAAACATCGCCTGGCCGAATCTGAAGCGATCCCTCGTCGCCATCTTGCGTGGCATCAAGCCTGAAGAAGCCGAAGCGGTCGTCGGCACGCTGATCGAAGAAGGTTTCGACCTGATCGAAATCCCGCTCAACTCGCCCGATCCCTACACTTCTATCCACCGGGTGATCGACGCTTTCGGCAACAAGGCGATGATAGGTGCCGGAACCGTACTTTCGGCCGAACAGGTGGACCGGCTGGCCGATGTCGGTGGCCGCCTGGTCGTCAGCCCCAACATCGAACCCGAAGTCATCGCGCGCGCGTCGGAGCACAAGATGCTGACCATGCCCGGCGTCTTCACGCCAACCGAGGCGCTACTGGCGGTCAAATGCGGGGCTTCGGCTTTGAAATTTTTCCCAGGTGGCGTGCTCGGCACTTCAGGCGTCGCAGCCATCAAGACCATCCTTCCCAAGGATACGGTCGTCGGCGTGGTCGGTGGGGTCTCGGAAGCATCGTTCGCCGATTACAGGAAAATCGGTATCAGCACCTTCGGCCTGGCTACAAACCTCTACGCACCCGGCGACAGCGCTGAAACGGTCCGCAACAAGGCGCGCGACATCATTGCATCCTATGACGCAGCTTTCGATGTTGACTGAGTGAAGCGGTCAGGCTTGAATTCGCCTGGCCTTGGCCGTGCGATGTGAGGCAGCTGCGCCCGGTCGAAGTGGCGCATTCTGCGCCCTCACCCCATCGTGTAAGCGCGTCACCTGGATCGATGCCGGCCCAATTGACGAGGCGCGCGGCGATCTCGCGCACCAACTGCTCGATAGACGACAGGGTATACAGCGGCGGCACCAGCGATGCGATGACGGCCCCCAGGCGTGCCAACCGGAGCATAGGCTCGATATGACCTTCATGGAACGGGCTTCGCGCGGCGCTACCACCAGACGGTGTTTTTCCTTGAGGGTAACATCGGCAGCGCGCGTTAGCAGATTGTCGCCGAGGCCATGAGCCAGGGCAGCCAGCGTCCGCATCGAGAATGAAACGACAATTATGCCGTCAGCCCCGAACGAGCCGCTGGCCATGGGTGCGGCTGGCAGATGCGGCGAGACTGGTAAGACCATATTCGCCCAGTTCATGCGCGATGCTTGCCCGGGCACCATGTGAAGAGACGAGATGGGTTTCGGTGCCGATCTTGCGCGTCGCGTCCAGGCTCAGCTTGCCACCAAGCCCCTCCGCGGGAGAGCTTTCCGTCCCGAAAACGCGCGTCGGAAAGGTTCTGCGCGACAAACAAGCTCTTCAATCGGGCGCATATGACGTCAATGCGATTGCATTATGGATAGCGGGTGGATTCGTCCGGCATGTTTTCCCGCACTTCGAGGGGTGCGACTATCGAGGGATGCGGAGCTTGGGCCTTAGAAGCTGCTTGGATTGCACGGATCCCCGCCTAGCCGACAAATGCATTTCGGGTGGGTTGCCGAAGTTTTCCTGGCTAGAGGCCGACAGGCACCGACGCTCAAATGAAGCGCTGGAATGCACTTCTGGCACTTGAGATCATTGAATGCCGCCCGGGGTTCCTCGTTTGATTGTCGACACCAACCGACAAAGCGGCATTGGGATCGACTGTGAGCGGAGAAGGGACGCGACAAACCTCTACGTGCCGGAACCGAAACCCACGCCTCTTACGTGGCTTTCCACTCGCGTGATCGAACGATCAGACAGCGTGCTGGAGAACGCTCAAGCCACCGTCGACCACGAGGCAGGCGGCGTTCATGAATGGGCATTCGTCCGAGATCATGAACACGGCCGCCTTGGCTATCTCGGTCGTCGTGGCAATTCGCTTGCCGGGGTGAAGCGCCAGGGTCTCGGCACGCGCCTTCTCCGGATCGGCAAAGCTGTTCCAGTAGTCGATGTTTTTCTGCGTCTCGACATAGCCGGGCGCGAGTGCATTCACGCGCACTCCGGCAGCCGCATATTCGAGCGCCAAGGATTTGGTGAGACCGAGCAGCGCGTGCTTGGCCAGTGGATAGGGGAATGTGTGCGGAATGATGGTGAAGGAGTGCGTCGAGGCAATGTTGAGGATCGCCCCGCCGCCGGCCGAAATCATGCCTGGCAGTACTGCCTTGCAGCAGTTCCACGCACCCTTGAGATTGACGTCGAAGCAGCGCTGCCACTCCTCATCGGTGGTTTCGAGCGGCGCACTGAAGACGTTGATGCCGGCATTGTTGATCAGGGCGTTGACCGGGCCGATGGCCTCGCTGGCCTGCGCCATGGCCGCAGCGATGGCCGAAGCGTCGGAGATGTCGGCTTCGGCATATTCGAGCATGCCTTTGTCCGCATCGAGACGTTCGACCGTCTCGCGCAGCAGCTCTCCATCACGGTCGACGACAAAGAGCTTCGCGCCTTGCTTCAGGCACTCCTGGGTGACGGCCAAGCCAATGCCCTGAGCGGCGCCGGTCACGAAAATGCGCTTGCCGACAAGACGGTCGCTCATTGGAATTCCTCGCAGTCAGAAACGGTGATCGAAAAGGCGCCGGAAAGCGTCTCGCCGGGCGAAAGCAAATGGAGGGCCTCCGGGAACGACATCGCCAGCGCATTGGGCGTATGCGACATCGGCTCCAGGCAAAAGAAGCTCCCTTCGTCCTCCGGCGCATAGAGCATGTAGCGCGAGAACAAGGGATTGGCAGATATGTCCGCGGCCAGCTTGATTTCGGGCCAGATGATCCGCGCTTGCCCGCTCCAACCTTCGAAACAATTGTTCAGCCTGCGGCGCGGCAGCCGGCGCGGCGTCGCGAAATCGGCACTGCCCGGGATGGTCGTACGCACACCGGGCAGGCAACCCTCACGCTCGGTCCACCATGTCGCCGCCGGGGCCATAAGCCGGGTGCCTTCGGTGCGGGGAAAATAGGGGTGGAAGCCGATGCCGAATGGCAGTGTCTCGTCTCCCCGGTTTGTCACCGAAAGCACCATGGCTACGCTGGCGCCGTCAAGGAAGATTGTCTGGACCGCGCCATAGATGTGCGGCGAATTGGCGGAGCGTGCCTGCTCGAAAGCGAGTCGGACATGTGTGGCCGATGCATCTTCTATGGTCCATTCGGTCAGCCAGCCATCGCCATGGATGTAGTTCGGCTCGGCTGTGTTGGGTTTGAAGCGATAGTTCTTGCCGCCAAGCTCGAAGCGGTTTTGGTCGACGCGATTGCCGAGCGGAACCAGCGGAAAACACGCCGACCGCAAAACGTCGAACGCGCCGTCGCCATGTCGGCGCAGGAAGGGCCGCCCATCGCTCGTCTGGCCGGCGACGACCGCCCCGCCACTGGTGCTTACCCGCAGCGACAGGCGGTCGTTTTCAAGCTCGACAAGTCCTTGCATCTCAACGGCGTCCGAGCGCGCTGGACCTGAGGTTGTCGAGCAACACGGCGAGCAGCAGGATCACGCCACGGACGATGTACTGGTAGAAGGCCGGGATGTTGAGCAAGTTCATCACATTCTCGGCGATGCCCATGATCATGACACCCACGATCACGCCGGCTATCGCCGCTCGGCCGCCTGCAAGCGACACGCCGCCGAGCACGCAGGCCGAAATGACCGACAGCTCGAGCCCGATCGCCGCATTGGGCTGTCCCGAGGTGATGCGCGAGGCGAGCAGGATGCCGGCAACGGCGCAGACCATGCCTTGCAGCGTGAATATCCAGATGCGCGTCCAGTCGACATTCACGCCGGCCAGGCGCGACGCTTCGGGATTGCCGCCGATGGCGAGCGTGTTTTTGCCGAACACCGTGCGGTTGAGCACGAAGCCGAACACCACAAACAGCATCGCCAGCACCCAGATCGGGGTTGGAATGCCCAGGAGCTTGGACAGAGCGAGCTGGTAAAAGTTCGGATCGTTGATCCCGACCGCCCGGCCGTCCGACGCAATTAACGCCAGTCCGCGCACGATCTGCATCGTCGCCAGCGTGGTGATCAACGCGTTGATGCGGAATTTGGCGATGACCACGCCATTGATCAGGCCGACAGCACCGCCGCACAGCAGGGCCGTGAGGATCCCGACGGTGATCGACCCGGTGGCGTTCGAGGCCATGACGGCGACCATGCCGGCAAAGGCGACGATCGAACCGACCGACAGGTCGAAATCCCGCGCCGCCAGGCAGAACATCATCGTGCAGGCGACGATGCCGACGGTGACGACCGACTGCAGCAGGCCCAGCATGTTGCGCTCGGTCAGGAAGTTCGGGACGAAGACCGACACCAGCGCGAAGGCCAGGACGAAGATCACCACGAGACCCTGGTCGCCGAGCAGTACCTTCTTGAAAGAATTCGTCATGCTCAGTCCCTTTACGAAGCGATTGCGTCTGGCGTTTTTTTGTCGGGAAGCGCTGCCGCCAGGATTGCACGCTCGCTGAAATCGTCGCGATCGATGTGCGCCGAGATGCGGCCGCCGCACATGACTAGGATACGGTCGCAGATGCCCATCACCTCGGGCAGCTCGCTGGACACTACGATGATCGCCATGCCCTGTTCGGCGAGCTGGTAGAGGATTTCGTAGATCTCCGACTTTGCACCGACGTCGATGCCGCGTGTCGGCTCGTCGACAATCAGCACCCGGACGCCCTGTTCAGACAGCCAGCGGCCAAGGATGACCTTTTGCTGGTTACCGCCGGACAGGTTCAGGATGTCCTGCTTGCGCGACGGCGTGCGGACCTTGAGCTTCTTGATAAAGGTCTCGGCGATTTCGGCTTCCTTGCGCGGATCGAGGATACCGAAGCGCGCGGTGTGGCGACGCGAGGAGATATTGATGTTCTCCTCCAGCGAGCGCCCCTGGATGATGCCGTCATGCTTTCGGTCTTCCGAGCACAGCACGATTCCGGCGCGGATGGCCTGGCGCGGGTCGACGGCATGGATCGCCTGTCCATCGACACTGATCGTTCCACCGCTGCGCGCGTCGGCCCCATAGACCAGGCGCATCAGCTCGGAACGGCCCGCACCGATCAGGCCGAAAAAGCCGAGAATCTCGCCAGCTTTCGCCTCGAAGCTGGCCGGCTGCACAAGCTTGTCGCCGGCGATGCCTTCAGCCTTGAGTCGGACGTCTCCCCCCGTACGCGCGCGCCAGCCCCAAACGTTTGAGATCTGACGGCCGACCATCTCGGCGACTACCTGTTCACGGGTGACGTTTTCAAGGCTTGGGTGATGGGCCGCAAGCTTGCCGTCGCGCAGCACGGTCAGACTGTCGCAAAGCCGGAAGACCTCGTCGAGGCGGTGGGAAATGTAGAGGATCACCTTGCCTTCGGCGCGCAGGCGCTCGATCAGGGCAAACAGGATTTCGCTTTCGCCCGACGACAGTGACGAGGTCGGTTCGTCGAGCGCTATGACACGTGCATCGAGCATGATCGCCTTGGCGATCTCGACCATCTGGCGCTCGCCAATGGAGAGCGTCTTGACCTTGCGGCGCGGGTCGATGTCGATTCCGGCGGATTTCAGTTTTGTGCCGACCTCTGCAAACATCTGTCTGGCCTGGATGACACCGGCATTGGCAGGAAAGCGGCCGAGGCACAGGTTTTCTGCGACCGTAAGCTCCGGAACCAGCTGCAATTCTTGGTGGATGACGATGACGCCGGCATTAAAGGCGTCACGCGTGGAGGCGTACTTCTGGAACTGGCCGTCGATGACGATATCGCCGGAGTCGGCATGCTGGTCGCCCGAGAGCACCCGGATCATCGTCGACTTGCCGGCACCGTTTTCGCCCATGAGGCCATGGACGGCTCCCTTCTCGACGGAAAACGACACGTCGGACAGGGCATGGACGCCAGGATAGGATTTCGAGATGTGGGAAAATTCGAGAAATGGCATCGACGGTCCTCCTGAATGTCCGGCGGCGGCAAAACACCGCCGCCGGACACCGTTCAATGTGGCGGCAATTACTCGATGCCGAGTTCCGCGCGGACCTTTTCGAAATCGTCGCGCTTGGCGAGCGCGCCGGCAGTCAGGATCAGCTTTTCCGGTTCCTGGTTGTTGGCGACCCACTCGTACATGTTGAGTGCGGTCTCATAGCCATGGCGCTTCGGCGAAATGATCACCGAGCCGATGAAGCCGGTGGCTGCTGGCTTCTTGAACTCGTTGATGGCCGAATCCGCGCCGCCGATGCCGACGCCGATTATGCCGTCAGCCGCGATGCCGACGCCTTCTGATGCACGCACGGCACCCAGAACAGCCTCGTCGTTGAGGCCGAAGGCGACCCACTTCTTGATGTTGGCGTTCTTGTTCAGGACAACGGTTGCTGCATTGAGCGCGGCTTCGGTGTCCGTCTTGGCCTGCGGCGCATCGAAGATATTCTCGGCCTTGAAGCCGTTCGCCTTGAGCACCGAGATGGCACCTTCGACGCGGTCGACGGCGGTTGGAAGCTGGTCGTAGGAAACGCGGATGGCGCCGACTTCTTCGGCCTTCCAGCCACGGGCTTTCATTTCGTCGACGATGGCCTGGCCGACGGCCTCGCCAATCTTGGTTGCCGAAATGCCCATATGCGGGACTTCCTCGATCGGCTTGCCGTCGGCGCTGACGAGGCGATCGTCAACGGTCATCAACTTGAGGTTGTTGGCGGCAGCCTTGGCGACGATGCCAGGCCCGAGCTTGACGTCGGGCGTGCAGACGATGAAGCCCTGGGCGCCCTGGGCGCCGAGATTGTCGATCGCCGACATCAGCTTCTCGCCGTCCTCGGCGCCGATCTTGACGAGCGTGAAGCCTTTTTCCTTGGCGGCCTGGTCGGCGAATTTCCACTCGTCCTGGAACCAGGGTTCCTCAGGCTGCTTCACGATGAAGCCGATCTTGGTTTCCTGCGCATAGGCAGATGCAATGGTGGTGGCAGACAGAACCGCAAGGGCGCCCGCGACGAGCGCCGTCTTCAACAATCGCATGTGAATTCCTCCCAAAGCTACCGGGCGCTCGGCCCGGATGACAAACGCTAGCGTCTTTTATCATACCAGTCAATTGCTCTTGTATGATAAATAGGATAGCCTGCTTTTGCGATACCGTCATGGACGATCGCAAGGGCGCATTGTCCGGTATGCGAAGCGGACATAAGAACGAGAAACACGCTCTTGGGGAGGAGAAGGCATGAATATCACCGAGCCATCGGCAGCAAAGTCACGGCGCCCGCGTGTCTTGCCCGACATCGTGCGCGCGATTGCTTCGGAGGTTCTTGCCGGCAACTATCCCGTAGGCAGCACGCTGCCGAGCGAGAACGATCTCTGCACCGAACATGGCGTTAGCCGCACCGTCATCCGCGAGGCGCTCAAGACACTCGCAGCCAAGGGGCTGGTTCTCAGCCGCCCGCGCATCGGAACGGTCGTGTGCGAGCGCGACAACTGGAACATCATCGACCCTCAGGTGCTAGAGTGGCATGGGCCGAACACGCTCGATCCCAAACTGTTCGATTCCATCCTGGAGACGCGCCGTGCCATCGAGCCGTTGGTCGCTGAACTTGCCGCGACGCGCGCATCGCTGCAGGAGATCGCCGACCTTGAACTCGCCTGGAAAGGCATGGAAGCCGCGGGAAGCGACGTAGCGCGTTTCGCCCGCTCGGACGCCGCCTTTCACCAGGTGCTCTACGGTGCGTGCCACAACCCGATCTTTCGCCAGATCGGCGGGATGATCGAAACGGCATTGAATTTCGCACTGGAAGCGACGGCCAACTCCGTCGACCGGCGCGACGAAGCCGTCAAGGTTCACTACGGCGTCGTCGAGGCGCTGCGTATGCGCGACGCAGTCGCCGCGCGACACGCTGCCAACGAAATCCTCGACCTCGCCGCCCGCGACCTTGCGCGGGCGAAGAGCCTGCACAAGAAAGACTGAACGGGCGTAGCAGCCCATCTGGAGTCGTGCCTGCACCATGAAGATCACCGCACTGAAGACCTACATCGTCCCGCCGCGCTGGTTATTTCTCAAGATCGAAACCGACGAGGGCGTGAGCGGCTGGGGCGAGCCTGTGGTCGAGGGCCGCGCCCACACCGTGGAGGCTGCGGTTCATGAGCTCGCCGACTATCTGATCGGCAAGGATCCCCGGCTCATCGAGGACCACTGGAATGTCATGTACCGCGGCGGCTTCTACCGCGGTGGTCCGATCCTGATGAGCGCAGTCGCCGGCATCGACCAGGCGCTGTGGGACATCAAGGGCCGCGCGCTCGACGTACCGGTGCATGAGCTGCTTGGCGGGAAATGCCGCGACAGCATCAAAGTCTATTCCTGGATCGGTGGCGACCGGCCATCGGAAGTCGCGGCAGGCGCCAGGGACGTCGTCGCGCGCGGTTTCACCGCGCTCAAGATGAACGGAACCGAAGAACTCCAGATCGTCGACAGCCACGACAAGATCGATGCGGCGATCGAACGAGTCGCCATGGTACGCGAGGCAGTCGGCCCGCATGTCGGCATCGCCGTCGACTTTCATGGCCGCGTTCACCGGCCAATGGCGCGCGTGCTGGTCAGGGAACTCGAGCCCTATAGGCTGATGTTCATCGAAGAGCCGGTGCTCAGCGAAAACCGCGAGGCGCTGAAGGAGATCGCCGCGTTATCGTCGGCGCCGATCGCGCTTGGCGAACGTCTCTACAGCCGCTGGGACTTCAAGAGCGTGCTCCAGGAAGGCGTTGTCGACATCATTCAGCCAGATCTCTCGCATGCCGGCGGCATCACCGAGTGCCGCAAGATCGCCGCCATGGCCGAAGCCTATGACGTGGCGGTTGCCCCCCACTGTCCGCTCGGCCCGATCGCGCTCGCCGCCTGCCTGCAACTGGACGCAGTGAGCTACAATGCGTTCATCCAGGAGCAGAGCCTCGGCATCCACTACAACAAGACCAACGACCTCATCGACTACGCCAAGAACAAGGACGTATTCCGCTACGAAGACGGCTACGTCACAATTCCGGATGGCCCAGGCCTCGGCGTCGATGTCGACGAGGACTATGTCAAGGAACGCGCCGAGGAAGGCCACCGCTGGCGCAATCCCATCTGGCGACACAAGGACGGTTCGTTCGCAGAGTGGTAAGGCGCTTTGATCGATTGCCCAAAAATATCGCCAGCATGCCGACGGCCGATTGACGAAGAGCTTGCGCAAATTCGCCTTACAGATCAACCGTTCTCAAAAGCTGACGACGATGACCTGCGCCGCGACGATCCTGTCCGGCATCGAGATGGTTCACATGATGCGCAAACGACAGGCAAGGTACGCCTGCAATCCGGCACCGTCATTCGCCGAGCAGTTCGATATCCTCGCTGTACAACGGCGCCGGGCATTGGGTTAATCCGTCCTGAAGATGAGTTTGCGACAGAACCGTTCCTGTTCCGCTTGCCGCCCATGTTCATTGCAATGAACGGCAATCGCTATACCCACGACAAGCATCGAACGGCGTTTGCGCGATATTGCGAATTCGGAGCCCTTGGGCAACAGCGGCGCGATCGCCGTTGTCACGCTTGGCGATCTACCTGACGTGGCTCGATGTGCAAAAGGCTTCGTCGTCATAGTCAACGCATCTTGCCAATTTTTGCCATAGGAGCTATTTTTCCTGTCATGAGCACCATGAACATATCACTGCCGGATAGCCTGAAAAGCTTCGTCGACCAGCAGGTCTCCGGGCGAGGTTATGGCACGAGCAGCGAATATGTTCGCGAACTGATCCGCCGCGATCAGGATCGCCAGAACCTGCGTCGATTGCTACTCGACGGCGCGTCGTCAGAAACAACTACTCCGATCGACGACGGGTATTTCGTCAGCCTCCGAACGCGAGCCCAGGGTCACCAGAAATCGTGACCGAGAGGGCAGTTATCCCTCGAGCACTAGCACGACTAAATATCGAAGACGCGCTCGATCATTACGGCCAGCAAGCAGGCGTCAACGCCGCCTTGGGTTTCGTCGATGACCTCCAGAAGGCATACGCATTGATCGCAGATCAGCCTGCATCGGGCTTATTGCGATATGCATATGAGCTTGGCTTGCCCGGGTTGCGCACGGTGCGTCTCAAGCGCCACCCGTATGTAATTTTCTATAGTGAGCAGGCGGATCATATCGACGTCTGGCGCATACTACATGGCAAGCGTGACATTCCAGCGTGGCTCCAAAACTCGGCAGACTGAGCCAGTTTCATTAATAATATCAATCAGCTAGTTCCATAATTTAGATTACCCGGCATATCGGTGTAGCCGCAAAGTTAGAATGTCCTGATCCTGCAAAGTAAGAATGTCACTCTACCCGCGTTTTGACGACGCGGGAGTTTGCGGATGGGATTGATTGCGATGAGCGAGCGCGATTTGCAGCGGATCGAGGTTTTGTCAAAAGTCGTCGCCGGCCGGATGACGCTGGTGTCGGCGGCGCATGTGCTCGATCTGAGCACGCGCCAGGTCCGTCGACACTTGGAGCGGCTCAGTACTGGCGGTGCGGCGTCGATCCGGCACAAGGCGATCAGTCGGCCGTCGAACAACCGGATCAGTGACGGTGTTCGGGATTACGCGATGACGCTGGTTCGCGAACGCTATGCGGATTTCGGTCCGACGTTGGCGACCGAGAAGCTTGCCGCGCGTGACGGATTGCAGGTGTCGCGCGAGACATTGCGCGGCTGGATGTCGGAGGCTGGTCTTTGGCTGTCACGCCAACAACGACGGACGTTCCATCAGCCGCGGCTGCGGCGTGAGGCCTATGGCGAGCTGGTGCAGATCGATGGCTCCTAGCATCGCTGGTTCGAGGATCGTGGGCCACCGTGCCCGCTTTTGGTGTTCGTCGACGATGCGACGGGCAAGTTGATGGAGTTGCGCTTTGTGCGCTCGGAAAGCGCGTTCACTTACTTTGAAGCGCTGGCGCTGTACCTAAGGCAACATGGGGCACCTGTCGCCTTTTACTCCGACAAACATTCGGTGTTCCGGGTAGCGAAGAAGGATGCCAGGGGTGGTCAGGGCATGACTCAGTTCGGGCGTGCGCCTTCAGAGCTAAGTATCGAGATACTCTGTGCAAATTCGAGCCAAGCCAAGGGCCGCGTCGAGCGGATGAATCGGACGCTGCAGGATCGGCTGGTCAAGGAATTGCGATTGGGCGGCATCGACGACATGGCGGCAGGCAATGCATTCCTGCCGACCTTCATGGAGCACTACAATGCGCGGTTTGCGATCGTCCCTGCCCGGCCAGATGACCTGCACCGATCGATAAATCTGGCCCCGGATCGGCTCAACGAGATTCTCTGCAAACGTGAGCAGCGTTATGTCGCATCGCAGTTGACGTTTTCGTTTGAGCGCCAGCGGATCATGCTGGTGGAGACCGAGGTGACACGCGGCCTAGCTGGTCGCTATGTCGAGACCTACGCATATGCGGATGGTCGATTAGATGTGCGGTGGAAGGGGCATTCCTTGCCCTATCGGGTGTTCGATAAGGACCAGCGGGTGAGCCATGCGGCGATCATCGACAACAAGCGGCTCGGTGATGTCCTGGCCTACATCAAGGAACGTCAGGAGCAGCAGACGAAGCCGGCCGTGAAGACGAACAGCGAGAAGATTGGCTACAAACCGCGTGGCCGCAAGCCGGGTAAGCGGACGGATTTCATGACCGATCCCGCGATCATTGCTCGGCGGCGGCAGGCGCTTTCCCAGCAAAGTGCGGTGGAGCAAGGACAAAGTTACCCGGCACGGCTCAATGGAGAGTGAGTTCGGATTGCATGTCGGAGTCTAGCTTTAAGCAGGCAGGCCACAACGGTGTCTTGTGGTAGGTCCCATCCTGCCAAATCGTCAGCCCCTCGCGATCTTCGTGCAGTAATCCCAGCCAGCACAGCGGTCGAATGATATCGTAGCGGAGCGCCGACCTTTCCGCCCAGGTTTCGACAGTCATTTCTGCTGGCTCCAGGTACGATTCGCTCGGATATACCTCGTTCGCCAGGTCGTCCAACGAACAGCCCGTTTCTGCTTTCATATTAATAAGATTGAGAAAGACGTGCCACCAACGCATCCGATTGCGGACGGCCTCCTGCGTCTGCCTGTAATGGATATAAGCATAAAGATAATCCGTCGCGATCAGATCGAAGAAGGCCTGCGGTCTCGCCAGAAAGTCTCGGCCGCGTTGGGTTGGTACCAGTACATCCTTTCGCCGCCGCAGAAGCCGCAAGTACTTGACCATGTCACGGACGACCAAAAGCGGCGGCATATCGGCTTCGTTGAGAACCTTGTTGATGCTGTATAAGTCGTCCGACGTGTAGCCGGGCCAATCGAAGTGAACAGCGGCCCAGTGGACGAACTTGCGGTTCATCGCCCCCGACGCGGTCAGGCTGATGCCTCCCTGGGTCTCTGCGTAGGAAACAGTCTTGGTCATGCCGCGAAGCAGCGGCGACAGCGCGGCTACATCGACATCACCCATCAGCTTGATTTCCGGAAGCACCGCGAGATCCTGCCCCTGCACATTCAGCTGCCTGCAACATCTACCAGGAACGCAATAATTGAAACTGAGAAAGCTAAAGCCGATGGGTGTCTCTCACCCGCCCCGATCTGCCCTTGCAACCCGGACCGGCGATGTCACGTTGTCTGATAAACGTGTTGAGACCTGCAGCCGCTGATGTCAGTTGATCACGGTCACGGCTTTCCATTCCGCCATGGCCCGCAGGCGGTGAAAATGTGTGGCGAGAGCGAAGCGTTTTGAGCGAGGTGGAACGAAGAGATTGCGCAGCGCCGAGAAGATCGAAACGAAGCGTTGCAGTGCTCCTGGTGATCGGAAGCCTTGCATCATCCGCTCCTGCTTTCGCAGCGACACATGTGCATTCTCCGCCCGGTTGTTCAATCCCTTGTGCGACCGATGCTCGACGTCCGGCATCACCTGTCGCCGGGCTGCTCCATAGGAGGGCAGCTTGTCGGTGATCATGCGCTTCGGCGCAGCGCCTTGCTTCTTCAACAGCCGCGTTAGCAAGCGCTTGGCTGCCTTGGTGTTGCGGCGATTCTGGACGATCTCATCGAGCACATAGCCATCCTAGTCGACGGCGCGCCATAACCAGTGTTTCCTGCCGGCGATGGTGATGACGACCTCATCCAAGTGACAGACATCGTTTCGGCTGGCTGCTTGCGGCGCAAGCGGCGGGCGTAATCCCGCCCGAACTTGCTGCCCCACCGGCGGATTGTCTCATACGAAACCCCGATCCCGCGCTCCGGCAGCATTTCCTCGACCAGACGCAGGCTCAATGGGAACCTGTAGTAGAGCCAGACGGCATGGGCGATGATCTGCGGCGGGAAACGATGGCGCTTATAGCTGACGGTCGCGGTGTTCATGCCATCGGTCTATGCCGCAAATCCCTGAACGCGAGTTAGTTTGATAACGCCTATCTCCACACGCCCATCGATTACAGCTACCGCAAAATCCTGCTCGCGCCGGGCCTGTGTATCGGCTACCTCGCCGCCTGCCCGTCCATACCCGAGGCCGACAAAGAAGTCCTGCGTGCGGCGGCGTTGACTTCGCAGGTCGGTGGCAGGTGGAACTTTCCCGATGCGCCCCTGCGATATGCGGTCGGCGATCTTGAAAGGATTAGCATCGACATCGGCGAACTGCAGCGTAAGCGCGACCGGCTGCACGGCGGCTGACGCAATGGGGCTACAGCATGACCAAGCCAGAAGGCACATTCTACCTCTGGGGGCGCGCGCCGGGCGGCGACTCAGTTGGCTTCACCCGCAGACTGGCGGATCAAGGTGTCTTCGTGATGCCGGGAACGCTCTTCGACCGGCCTACAGACTTCCGGATCAGCCTGACGGGCACTGCAGACATGATCGAGGCAAGCCGTCCTGCTTTCGAGGCTGCAACTGAACACTAAAGCATTTGTTTTGACGTGAACCGGGGTTTTACAGTCCGGGCGGGCTCTGAGGTTGTTCCCCCAGACGGCTTCGGTATGCCATTCCGGCTTGTTGCCGACGATCTGGCGCCTCCACCACCTTAACCGGTCTGTCGTTGCATCAGTCGTAGTCAAGGCCGAAGTCTGGTCGGTCTGGTCGACGAAATAGCTATGGATATCGATGATGGCGAGTGCGGGGCCCCGGTCAGGGGAATCTTTGCAATGACATGCCCGTGCCGTGGGATTCGGCGATAGCCAGGTTTAGGGCATCGAGCTCGTCGCACCCGTCGGGGCATAGAAACGTCAGCTTCTGGACATTTGCCTTGGCGCGTTCGGGCTGGCCGAGCTTCAGGAACAGTTCGCCCTGATATTCGAGCGCGCCCTTGTGGTCGGGATCGTAATACAATGCGTGGCGATACCATTTGCCTGCCTCCTCATCGCGGTCAAGGTTGCGCAGGCTGAAGCCGAGGAGATTGTAGAGATCGGCGTTCTGGACGGTGGCCGTGAGTTTCTGCAACTCGTCGGCGGCTTCGGCATAGCGTTCTGCGTATATCTTCGCCGTGATGGCCGAAAGATCGGGCAGCGCGCTCGACGGCGGGGTGTCCGCCGCCATTGCCTGGCAGGCAATCGCCGCCACGAAAGCTGTAGCCAGAATGGTGTGCGCGACTGTGAGACCCATCGTTACGCAGCCCGTGCCGCCACCGACGAATAGGCATCCATGCTGCGCAGGATCTCACGCCTGACATCCGCAAACTCGTGGCTGGCGCGGTCACGTGGCCAGGGCAGGTCGACCTTGATGTCGCTAGCGATGCGGCCCGGCGTGGAATGCATGACGACGATGCGGTCGCTGAGATAGATCGCCTCCTCGACGTCGTGAGTGACCAGTAGCATCGTGACGCGTTCGGCCCTCCAGATCCGCAGCAGCTCCTCCTGCAGCCTGAGCCGGGTCAGCGCATCGAGTGCTCCCAGCGGCTCGTCGAGCAGTAGGATCTCCGGGCGAGATACAAGCCCGCGGGCAATAGCGGCGCGCTGCGACATGCCTCCGGACAGCTGGTGCGGATAGACCTTCTCGAACCCTGTCAGGCCGACCAGCGCAACGTGCTCGGCCACTGCGCGCCGGCGCTGCGCATTGGGCAGGCCGGAATTCTCGAGCGCCAAGTCGATGTTGTCCTCGAGCGTCAGCCAGGGCAGCAGGCGGTGATCCTGGAAAACGATCCCCCGCTGCAGGCTTGTGCCGCTGATCGGCTTGTTATCCAGTAGGATTTCTCCACCGTAGTTGTCGTCGAGACCGACGACAAGGCGCAACAGCGTGGACTTGCCGCAGCCCGACGGACCGACGATCGAGATGAACTCGCCCGGCGCCACTTTGAGATTGATGTGGTCCAGCACCCGCAGCTCTTTCCCCTCCACCTGGTAGGATTTGCTGACGTTACTGATTTCAAGGTTGCCGCGCTCGCTCATGGCCGTCCTGCCTGCTGGGAGCCTCCCGGTCGACCGGGAGGCTCGATTCAAAGATCAAAGCTACCTAAGCGCTTCTTCAAGGTAGCTGGCGTCAGCCCACTTCCTGCTGTCGAAGTCGCGCTTCACGTATCCGTGGTCGACGAGGAACTTCTTCTGTATGTCGAGACCGGCCAGGTTCTGCGCCGACAGGTTGGGCAGGAAATCGGTGGCTTCGATCGCTGCTGCCGTATCCGCCGGGGTCTGGTGATAGGTCACGCGGTTCAGCACAGTGGCGGCCGCTTCGCGGTTGGCGTTGATCCAGCGCGCCGCGCGCACCGTCGCCTTCAGGAACGCCACGACGATGTCCCTGTTGTTGCGTGCGAAGTCGCTGTTGACGGTCAGCGCGTAGGGGCTGTTCGCCACCTGGAGTGTCCAGTCCGGATAGCGCGAGAAGTCCTCGATGACCTTGTACTTGCCGGTGCGCTCGAGCGTCTGGCCACGTCCATGGCTGGTATAGACCGCGTCGACCTTGCCCTCTTCGAGGAGACGTACCTCGGCGGTATAGACGAGATCCTCACGCCGGCGCTGCGACCACAGTTCCGAGGGACGGCTGGCGTTGCCAAAGCCGCGGTCCTCGGCCGGCGCATCGACGATCTCGACGTCGGACCGTTGCAGTCCGGCAAGCTTCAGCGCAACCAGGATGCCGCGTGCGCCCGTCGCACGCCACCAGTCGACCTTGTCGCTGTTCTGACTCTTGTAGAGCCCGAACCTACGCCCTTTCAGGTCGCCGACGCGGTTGATGTCGGAGTCGGCCCGGACGACGATCTGGCCGCCGTGATGGCCGGCCGTCAGCGCGATCAGCGTAGTGTCTGTCACGTCGGCCTTCGCCCAGATCGAAGGAATGTTGCCACCGTCGCGGAACAGGTGGTCGAGCTGGTGACCGAAATGGGGGAGATAGCCCTGTTCAGGCGCGAGCGCGCGTAGGTAAGACAGCTTGGCCCCGATCTTGTTGAACTCCTCTTCGATCCAGCCGAATTCCTGTGCGACGTTCGATGCCACGAATACCGGGCAGATAGTGTAGTAGGCTTCACGGGCCCCGACCTCGACGGTTTTTCCCGCCGGCGCGCGTTCCAGAACTTCAACCATGAAAACTCTCCTAGTTTCGATTTTTTGTTAGGGGATCAGAGCGAGGCGAGTGCCTCGTCGAGAAACGAAGCGTCCGCCCAGGCCGGGACGTCGAAGTCGTTCCTGATGTAACCGTTGGACAACAGGAAGTTCTTCTCGATGGTAAGGCCGGCGATGTTCTGTTCGGACAGGTTTGGCACCAGGTCGAAGCTGCGCAGTGCATCGGCGATTGCGCCGGCATGAGGATAGATGGTCGTCCGCAGGAAGACCTCGGCAGCAGCTTCCGGATTGGCGGTGATCCAGCGCCCTGCCCTGATCGAGGCGCGAAGCCAGGCCAAGACCACGTCCCGATTGGCCTCGGCGAACTCCTTGCTGACCGTGATCGTGCGCGGCGCGTTGGCGATCTTCAGCGTCCAGTCCGGATAGAGATCGAGATCCTCGATCACTTTGAAGCGACCGCTGCGTTCGAGCAGGTGCGAGGTGCCGATCGAATAGTCGTAGATCGCGTCGACCTTGCCCTCGCCAAGCGCCCGGGCCTCGCGGCTGTGCGCGCCGGCCACGATGGCGTCGACCTGGCTATGGCGCTGTGCCCAGATTCCGGCAGGGGTACGTGTTGGTGTCTCGAGATGACCATCATGGTCTTCGATATTGACCCATTCGATGTCGTCTCGCGTTAGGCCATGCAGGGCGAGTGCTGCGAGAATGCCGTGGTGGCTGGTCGCTCGACGATGGTCGATCTTGTCTGACTTGAGACTCTTATAGATCGCCACACGGCGGCCTTTCAGCTCACCGACGTGGTGGATGTCGTCATCGGCGCGCACGATGATCTTGCCGGCCGGCTGCGCCTGGGTCAGGCCAAGCAGGATGGTCGGGCGAAGATCGGCCTGGGCCCACACCGCGGGGCTGTTGCCGCCATCGCGCAATAGCCGCTCGGACGAGTGGTCGTAGTGCGCTTTCCAGGCGGCTTCGCCAGCGATCGACCGGAGATAGATCGCCGATGCACCGACCCTTGCGAACTCGTCGTCGATCCAGCCGAGTTCGAGGGCCACGTTCGACGCGACCAGGACGGGGCAGATAGTGTAAAGCAAGTCGCGCGGCGTGCTTGCAGCGAGCTCGCTGGATGAAGGTTTGTATGCCGTGTTCATGTCATTTCTTTCTTCGTGCCAGCGGTGAGGATCAGCCCTCGAAACCCTGCTTCCAGCGCAGGACGTGGCGTTGAAGGAGGGCCATGGAGCGGTCGATGAGGAAGCCGACGACGCCGATAACGACCATGCAGACCAGCAACTGGTCGGTCATCAGCAGCGACTGGGCGCGGAAGATCAGGTAGCCGATGCCTTCCATGCCGCTCAGTCCTTCGGCGACGACGACCAGCGCCCAGGCCAGGCTCGCGCCGTAGCGCACTCCCACCAGGATACTGGGCATGGCTCCAGGAATGATCACCTTGCGCACCAGCTGCCATCGGGTCAGGGTTAGGACGTCGGCGAGTTCGATAAAGTTCTTTTCGACGGCGCGAATGCCCTGAAGCGTGTTGAGGAAGACGGGAAAGAACACCGTCTTGGTGATGACGACGATCTTGGCCGCGGGTCCGATGCCAACCCAGAGAACGATCAGCGGCAGCCAAGCGATGCCGGGGATGTGGCGAATGCCGTCAAGCGTCGGCCCGAAAATGCGCTCCACGGTTTGCGACAGGCCCGCAGCAATGCCGAGACCCACGCCGAGCAAAGTGCCGTACACGAAGGCCTGCGTGACGATGCTGATGCTGGCCAGGAAGTCTATGTGAAAGCTCTGCCGCTCCACCATGTCGAAGAAGGAAAACAGGGTCGTCGATGGTAATGGCAGGAAAATCGGCGAGATCCAGGCCCGTTGCGCAGCAACCTGCCAGAGCAAGAGGATAGTCAGCGGCAGGACTAGGCCGATGGCTAGGTCACGCGGCTTCACGCGCCTCTTGTTTGCTTTGTCCGGCTGCTGGGTTTTGCGCACAGCCGGCGTCGTCGCATTCACCGTGGTGACGCTCATTGTGTGCTCCAGATTTCTTGGTAATGGATCGGCCGCGCTTGGGGCGGCCGATCGGATGCGGTTGGGCGGGATCAGTTGTAGACGGAATATGCGCCGCCCTTGAAGAAGCGGGCGTCGACGAACTGCTCTATCGTCTCGTCGGTCAGGAAACGTTCCTGGAGGATCTCGTCGCCTGCTGCGATGTAGTATTTCTGGAAGTCACGGATCGCCTTCTTGGCATTGTCCGCCGACGCCTCGCCTTGCATGAATTCGAACGACGACGGATCGGTGATCTGGAACTTTGCGATGTTGACCGGGATGCGCAGCTCTTCGCCAATGATCTCGGCGGATTCATCGACATGTTCCTGGATCCACGCCTTGGTCCGTTCATGCGCAATCAAAAATGCCTGGATCGCTTCGGGATAGGCCTCCACGAAGGGCCGCATGGCAAAATAGGAAACCCGGCCGGCCGAATTGACATAGACGCCATTGTCCGGGCTGCGGCCAACGACCTTGACCTCGCCCGAAAGCCAAAGCGCCGCCGAAGCCGGCAGTGCAATATGCGTGGCGGTGGCATCGATGGCACCGCTCAGCAGTGCTGCCGACGTCGCCGCCGAATTCGTGATCGTCTCCTGGCGGACCGATCCCTTACGGATGCGGGTGTCCAGCGGGACGCCTGCTTCGTTGAGGATCTCGGTGGGCGATGTCCAGCCGCAGCCTACGCGACTGCCGCCGAACTTCTTGTCCTTGAGGTCGACCGGGCTATTGATGTCAGAGCTCGCCTTGGCGAGCAAGGGCGTCCGGAACTTGTCCGAAGGCGACGACTGCCAGACGATCACGGCATCGATGCCGTTCGCTTTGTGGACGGTCGCGGGGTACATCATGCGTTGTGCGATGGCGAGGCCGCCGCGATCGAGCAGCGCTGCCTCGGCGCCGGACAGTTCTGCCGTTCCTGGATTGATCAGCTTGATGTCGGTTATGCCGATCTTGGCGAATTCTTCCTGGATGATGCCCTTGCGTTGGCCGACGACGGTCCATGCCGCCTGGGGCAAATTGATAAAGGTCAGTGGCTCCTTGGCGCTGGCCAAGGCCGGTTGGCTTCCCGTGCCCAACGCCAAGACGCTGGTGGCGCTGATGCCGATTGCGCCGGCCACGGCCAGCAATTTCGATCTGAGGTTCATCACTGTTCTCCTGGTCGGCTGCCCTGGCAGCGGTGCACCGGGCTTGGGAAAATCCAACAGTCCTGGAGGGTATTTCCGTAATATTTTGTGTCAACGCAGCCATTCTTGCGCTGGCAATAAGCACTCTTGGTTTCATTTTGTTCGAATTCAGAGATTATTTTATCGATCAACGTAGATTTTCGGACGATCCTTGCTACCATACGACCATTGTCGTTGCCGAATGGCCATGAAAATCTGCCAGATAAAGATTATTTAACAACATGATCAACAATAACTACAATCTCCCCGACATTATTCTGCGTTAGACAACCGTCGATACCAAGATGCAGGAACCCCGTCTTGACCGAGGCACGAGATAGATCACCGCGCCGGTGGTGCACCATCAGATCCGGCAGTTTGCTGGCTGCAGCCGGACTGCTCGCCTCGCTCTCGGCGGGCACGCCGGCCGATGGCGCACCCAATGCGCCGCTGCGCGTCGGGGTGGACTTCGTGCCCCCGGCACCCGCGACCAGTGAATTTCGGCTCTACACGCCCGAGAGCTTCGACGTGCTCATTGCCGAGAAGATCGCAGCGCAGCTCGGCAGGAAGCTGGAGCTTGTCCAACTCGCGACCCAGGATCGCGCGTCCGCACTTTCCCGCCACGATGTCGAGATCGTGCTGGCCAGGGTCGACGACACTGACCCCATCGCCGCCGAGGCTGACCTTTTGCCGGTCGGCTTTGCCTCCGGCGCAACGGTCGCCATGCGCACGGATACCGACATCGACAGCTGGGAGGACCTGACTGGCCGAACCGTCTGTGTTTCGCGCGGCAATTCCGCCTCGCGGGCGCTCGCGCGGCGAAGCGGCGCCATCGTCCGCATCGAAGACACCCCAGCAAAATCGCTGGTCCTGGTGCGCACCGGCGTGTGCGACGCGGCGTTGCACGACGAGCAGCTTTTGGTGCGCCTATTCCGCGAGCAGGGATGGCAGAAGTTCTCCGCGACGCTGCCTGCCACGCCGGACGTCGCGTTATCGGCCGCAGTGGACAAGCAGGATATGGCCCTCGCCGGTGCCGTAAAGCTTGCGCTCGCCAAGATAGCGACACCGGCTGCTTGGGAGCAATTGAAGGGCAAATGGGCCCGCAATGTCGCGTTCGAGGTCTATCTCGACCAGGATGCACCGGATTGCCATTGAAAGACCACGCCATGCACAAGCCCGCCCTGCTCCTTCTCATCGCCGCGCTGGCAACCACCGCCGCGCCTGCGCTGGCCGGCCCGAACCCGGCTGTGCTGCCTACCGGCGAAGCCTATGAAATCGGCGGCGCTTTCGGACTGACGACGCAGCGCGGAGCCCGCTTCACGGAAGCAGATCTCAAGGGCAAGCCATACTTGGTGTTCTTCGGCTTCACCCATTGTCCCGAGGTTTGCCCGACAACGCTGTTCGAACTGACCGGCATCCTGGCCGAACTCGGCCGCGCCGCCGACGAGCTCGTGCCGGTGTTCGTCACCGTCGATCCGGAGAGGGACACGCAGGACTACTTGTCAAGCTATCTCGGCGCCTTCGACAAGCGCATCGTCGGGCTGCGCGGCAGCGCCGAGGAAACCGCCGCCATGGCGCGCCTGTTCAGGGCGACCTACAGGAAGGTGCCTCTCGACGGTGGCGACTACACCATGGATCACACCGCCATCATCTACCTGATGGATCGGCAAGGCCGCCTCTTCGACAAGATCGAATATCTTGAGGAACACGCCTCTCAGATCGCGAAGCTGAAGCGGCTTTTGGCCGTCGATTAAATGAGCCACCAGAACTCAGAGAGCTTTCATGTGGAAGAAACCTATCTTGCCGGCGGTCTTGGCGCTGGCCCTGTCGAGCGGCGTAGTCGTGGCACACGGCTTCAAGTCGGCGCGGTCTCGATCAGTCACCCGTTCGCATATGCAACGCCGCCCTCGGCGACCAACGGCGCAGCCTACATGAAGCGGACCAATGACGGTAGCGCCGAGGATGTATTGCTTTGGGCCAGCGGCGCGCTCGCGGACAGGATCCAAATCCACGAAACCTCGCTCATTGACGGCGTGGCCAAGAAGCGACCGCGGCTCGACGGCATCGCCATCCCCGCATACGGCCGCGTCGAATTCGCTGAAGGTTCATTCCACCTGATGCTCATCGGGCTTAAGCAACCCCTGAAGGAGGGTGAGCGCGTTCCGCTTCAACTTACATTTCGCAATGCTGGCGATAGATAGAACTGGCCATCGAAGCCCCCAAGACGCTCTCGCCGATTCGCACGCCGGACACCGAACAGCCAGTTCCCAACGCCCCAAGCAGGATTCCAAGCGCATGACATATGCCCCTCACGTCTCCGAATTCCCGTTGCAGGACCGCCTGCAGCCGCTTTGGCACGGGCGCTATCGCAACGGCTCCCCGCCAGCTGCAGACTGGAACGAAACCATCGAGACGATGCTGTCGCATCGTACGGTCCGTCGCTATCTGCCCCAGGGATTGCCGGACGGCGCGCTCGAACTCGCCATCTCGACGGCTCAGTCGGCACCGTCCTCGTCCAACCTCCAGGCATGGGATGTGATCGTCGTTGAGGACGCGGACCTGAAGTCGCGTCTCAACGCCCTCGCCGGCAACCAGCGCCAGATCGAGGAAGCGCCCGTGCTGCTCGTATGGCTGGCCGACCTGTCCAGGCTGCGCACTGCCGCTGCTGAACGAGGCATCCCCTCCTTTGGCCTGGACTATCTCGAAAGCTTCCTCATCGGCGCCATCGACGCATCACTCGCAGCACAAAACGCGCTTGTGGCGTTTGAAGCGCTCGGCCTTGGCACCTGTTACATCGGTGCACTGCGCAATCATCCCCAGGCGGTCGCCATCGAGCTTGGATTGCCGCCGGAAGTCGTTGCCGTGTTCGGCATGACCGTCGGCGTGCCGAATTCCCGCGCGGCATCGGCTGTCAAGCCGCGACTGCCCCAGCGCGTGGTACTGCATCGCGAGCGCTACACAACGGCTGACCCAGCCGACCTCAAGGCCTATAACGAGACCCTGCGCGGCTTTCAGGCCGAACAGCGGATGCCGGCCATCGACTGGACCGAGCAGGCCGCCAAACGGATCTCGAGCACCGAGGCCTTGCGCAATCGTGACCAGCTGCGCCAGGAGCTGACGGGACTTGGTTTCAAGCTGCGCTGAAGCAGAGCCGCAAATATCTTCGATCGAGGCCGACCAAATCTACCTGACCCCGAATTCGCGTGCTGAGCCGCTAGTTGGCCGCAGTCTGATCCTCGATCGGCACGGCGATGTCGCGCACCAACTGCACTTCCGCCCGCAGCCAGCCCAGGAACAGTTCCACCGGTGGCGACTTCAGTTTTCGCGGCGCCGCCACGAAATAATAGGCGAACTCCACCGGTTGCGGTTTTCCGAAAGGCGTCATCAGGCGCCCCGAGCGCAGGTCGGCGTTGGCAAGGCGCACCTTGCCGAGAGCAAGACCCTGGCCTGCCGCCGCTGCCTCCAGCACCAGGGACGACTGGTTGAGCCGAACGCCGTCATCGATGAAGCGGGTCGACATGCCTTCGCCGCGCAGCCAGGTCGGCCAGTCCGGACACGAGCCGTCGTATTCGGGACCTTCCTCGTGCAACAACGGGATGCCTTGCAGCGTCTTCAGTCGCGGATGCAAATCGTACCTGTCCGCAAATTCCTGGTTGCAAACCGGCACCACCGCTTCCGAAAACAGGCGCTCGACGAACAGGCCGGGATAGGCGCCGTTGCCGAAGCGGATCGCGCAGTCGGTGTCCTCGCGCTCGACGTCGGCAAGAACCGTCGAGGCATTCACCTGCACCCTAAGGTCCGGCACCGACGATCGCAGGCGCTCGAGCCGCGAGACCAGCCACTTTCCAGCAAAAGAAGGCGCGGCCGAAACTCTGACAGGTTGATCCTGGATATCGCTGGCCAGTCGTGAGACGGCATCAAGAACGGTCTCAAACGCTTCGGTCAGCCCCGGCATCAGCACGCGGCCTGCCGGCGTCAACTGCAGCGGGCTGGTGTTGCGATGAAACAGCTGCTCACCGACATATTCCTCCAATGAGCGGATCTGCTGACCGACGGCCGCGGAACTGACGTGCAGTTCCTCTGCGGCGCGAGTGAAGCTAAGGTGCCGTGCCGCAGCGACAAAGGCCCGCAACGACGTTAGCGGCGGCAAGCGCGCAAGCGTGGGCACGTGAATGTGCCGCCTGTTTTTCCCAGCTTTCTCTGCCAAAAGCCTTCATCCTTAATTCTACAAATTTAGTAGATTAAAGAGACTAGAGGCTTGGCGCTCAAGCACCTGTCGACCTGCAAGCGAACCGCTGCTGGAAAACTTTTCCGCCAAACCGTCCTTGAGGAAGGGCCGCAAGAAAGTTGGTTGGTTTCGTCAACGCCGGCTCGTGGTCGCTTCATCTCGCATTGCTCGAAAGCAGGCGATCACGGCGCGATGCCTGCGTGGCCTATATCCCGCTGAGCTTCGCGCCGGGCGAAGCCTACCAGTTCGACTGGAGCCACGAGATCGTCCTGCTGGACGGCGTGACGGTGACGGTGAAGGTGTTGCCTTCTTCGGTGGGGCCTGCACGCGCGGCATCTACGACAATCTATGGACGCCTCCTGGGCAAGGTCAGGTGCTGGTAACCGGCGGCAAAGGATGCGTGAATCTATCTTGCCTGTCGCTGGAGCGAATACGCTCCTGGCCTTGATGGGAAATTGCGGTCCGCGCCGTTGCGCCATCAGTATCCACCTCGCTCTCATCGCCGCGTTTGCGGCGATCCGTGACTCGTCGGCGGCAGATCAGCCGGCGTAGCTCTCCTTTCGCGTTAGCAGCGCCCATGCGATACGCGCCGTCTTGTTGGCCAGCGCGACGAGCGCCCTATTGAATCCGCGGCGCTCGACGATCGCCTTCAGCCAGACCGAGCGACGATCACCATGCTTTGCAAGTCGGCTGATGACGGCGTGGGCGCCATGGATCATCTGCCGGCGCAGATAGTGGTTGGCGCGTCGGCCAATGCCGCCGAGGCGAGGCTTGCCACCGGTTGTATATTGTCGCGGCACCAGCCCAATCCATGCGGCGAGTTCGCCACCTGAGCGGAAATGACGGGCGTCAGCGACGCTGGCGACGAGCGCGGTCGCGATGATTGGCCCGACCCCAGGCAATTCCGCCAATCGTCGGCAATCTTCGTGAGCCCTGCAGATCTCGACAATCTTCGCATCGAGTTTGGCGACACTGGTGTTGACGTCTCGGAGCTGGTCGAGAAACTCCTCGAACAGCTCGCGCGCGAGATCGGAAAGTTCGGCCTGCGCAATGGCCGCTGGTGCTTGGGCGGCAAACCGCCATGGTCCTTGCGGCAACACAATGCCATATTCAGCCAGCAATCCGCGAGCGTGGTTGATGAGCGAAGTGCGTTGGACGATCAGACGCTCCCGGATGCGATGCAGTGCAGATCTTGTTGTTCAATCGACTTCACCGGCACAATACCGCATGGTCGGACGTGTCGCTGCTTCGTAAATCGCTTCCGCGTCTACTGCATCGTTCTTCGAGCCGCGCACAAACGGCTTTACGAAGCGTGGGTTGATCAACCGGCCCTGTCGGCCGTCAGCCATGAACCAGCGAGCCCAATGATGGGCGCTGGCACAAGCTTCCATCGCGATCGTCTTTGGTGCCAATTCGTTGACGATGTTCGCGAGCTTTGCACGGCTGACCTTGCGCGAGATGATCGCGCCATCGCCATCTACTCCATGCAGGTGGAAGGATTGCTTTTCAAGATCGATTGCGAGCAAACCCTTTGTCATACTTTCCTCCGTCAGGTTGGTCACCCAATGGTGACGGAGAAGAGGGAGGCGTCCATCCCATAACATGAAGACGGCAGTGGACGCGATCTTCATCGGCAGGGATCGCCGCTACAACCGCCGCTTCGCGCAGATGTGCGGACATTACCTTGTCGAGCCAGAGGCCTGCACGCCGGCGTCGCGGTGGGAGAAGGGACAAGTCGAGAACCAGGTCGGCCTGGTGCGCGAGCGCTTCTTCACGCCCAGGCTGCGCTTCAAGACGCTGGAGGATCTGAACGGCTGGCTGGCCGACAAATGCGTCGCCTATGCCAAGGGCCTCGCCATCCCGAACAGGGCGAGCGCACAGTTTAGGAGGTGTTC